>CAKQUG010000001.1 GCA_934277545.1 uncultured Alphaproteobacteria bacterium
AACGGTCGTTTTTTTTACACACTTTTGACAAAACATCCCTACCCTGCGTTTACAATTTAATATTTTGCATATACTATTAAGTTTTGTTATGATAAACGTATCAATTAAAAAAAATGAGGAAAGAAGGCATTTTTTGCCGCTATAAAAGTATTTGCAGAGTTTTTCGATAAAATCAGAAAATTGTTCCATCGTCTTTTCGGGTGTCATTATACAACCTCGCCACTTGTAGAAGAGGTCGACACAGAGTGTCTGGTGAGGGGTAAATGTGTCCCAACAGACACCAAACCACCGTTCCCTGTACCAGTCATTCTCGGATTTATTCAGAGTATCTTGTATGAATCGCCACTTATGCAATAATAAGACAAATTTATTACATAAGTTTGCTGGATACGGCCAACGAATTGGGTAAAGCCTTAAAGCCTGTCAAATATCCAAATTATCTACAAACTTAGCGCGTTCAATAATAAAACGGAAACGCTGTTCCGGATCTTTTCCCATCAAACGTTCAACCTGACGGCGGGTTTCAAAATCTTCCGCCCTGCCCTCTTCGGTTGAAGTGTTTGGAATTACCACGCGCAGCAAAATACGATTGTTTTTATCCATAGTCGTTTCTTTCAGCTGCAGCGGGCTCATCTCACCCAAACCTTTAAAGCGGCTTATATCCGGCTTTGTGTTACCTTTTACGACCTTAGTCAAAATCTTATCTTTTTCTTCGTCGTCCAAAGCATAATAGTTTTTGCCGCCGGCGACAATTTTATACAAAGGCGGAGTTGCAATATACAGATGTCCGTTTTCAATCAGTTTCGGCATGTGCTGATAGAAAAAGGTCATCAGCAAAGAGGTAATATGTGCGCCGTCCACGTCGGCATCGGTCATGATAATGATTTTTTCATAGCGCAGATTGTCTTCATTATAGTTGTCTTTAACGCCGCAACCTAAGGCTTCAATCATATCCTTAATTTCTTGGTTTTGCGAGATACGTTCCAAAGAGGCGCTGGCCACGTTCAGAATTTTACCGCGCAAAGGCAAAATAGCTTGCGTAACTCTATCGCGCCCCTGTTTGGCTGAACCGCCGGCGGAATCACCCTCCACAATAAATATTTCGGTATTTTCGGCCGCAGCTTGCGAACAGTCGGCAAGTTTGCCCGGTAGGCGCAGTTTTTTAGTCGGCGCCTTGCGATTTTGAACTTTTTCTTCTTTTTTCTTTTTGCGGGCTTCGGCTCTATCCAAAACATATTCTATCAAAGCCTTGGCGTTTTCCACATCAGAAGAAAGCCAATGGTCAAACGAATCTTTTACAGCGGTTTCTACCAAACGAATCGCCTTGGTAGAAGTTAATTTATCTTTGGTTTGTCCCTGAAATTGCGGATCGGTAATAAATACCGAAAGCATCAGACAAGCGTTGCTTAAAAAATCTTCGGCGGTAGCAGTGGCAATTTTTTTGAAACCTGCCATTTCGCCGTATTCTTTCAAGCCTCTGAGCAGTGCGGCGCGAAAACCTGTTTCATGCGTACCGCCTTCCGGAGTGATAACGGTGTTGCAGTATGAATAAGAAAATCCGTTTTCATCTACCGGCCAAGTGATGGCCCATTCCACACGCCCTTCATTGTTGGATAAATCCGATTCGCCGACAAACGCCGTGCGGTTAATGGTGCTGCGTTCGCCGATTTGAATATTCAAAAAATCGGCCAAACCATTCGGATAGTGTAATTCGGCTTTTTGCGGAGTGGATTCGCCGCTGGCAATCAATTCCGGTGCGCAACTCCAGTTGATTTTAATGCCCTTAAATAAAAAGGCTTTAGAGCGTGCCATACGATAAATGCGGTTGACTATAAATTTGTTGTTACCCTCAAAAATTTCGGCATCAGGCTTAAATGTGATAGAAGTACCGCGGCGATTTGGACAATTACTTATAAATTCCAGCGCCGTCAAAGGTCTTCCTTTTGAATATTCCTGCCGATAAAGTTTTTTATCGCGAGCAACTTCAACCACCAATTTTTCGGACAAAGCATTAACAACCGACAAACCGACGCCGTGCAAACCACCGGAAACTTTATAGGCACCGCCGCCAAATTTGCCGCCGGAATGCAGTGTGGTCAAAATAACTTCAAGCGCCGATTTTCCCGGGTATTTAGGGTGTTCGTCCACCGGAATGCCGCGTCCGTTATCGGCAATGGTAACAGAGCCGTCGGCGTTCATTGTTACATCAATATGATTGGCAAAACCGGCAACAGCCTCGTCCATGGAGTTATCCAAAATCTCGGCCACCAAATGGTGCATGGCTTGAATATCGGTGCCGCCGATATACATTCCGGGACGATGGCGAACCGGCTCCAAGCCTTCAAGCACTTCAATATCTTGCGCCGAATATTCAGTTTTTGTCGGCGCTGTGGACGAGTCAAACAAATCTGTCATTTTTACCTCAAAACACTTTATTAAATTATAGAGAAACTACAAAACTTCGGCACAAAAAACAAGCAAAAACCCCAATCCATAAACAAAAATTTACCTTTTATTAAAAAATAGCAAAATTTTGAAAAAAATACTTGCAAATTTATAGGGTTATGCTAAAAATAGCCCCGAAGCCGCAATGGTGCGGTTTTGTAATTTCACACGCAGACAGGCGGAAGAGTTTATTCATTCGCTCCGGTGCTGTCAAAAGCCGAAGTCTGCGGAGGTTTAACCGGAAAATAAAGGATATAAAAATATGACACTTCCTACTTTTACTTTGCGCCAAATGGTTGAAGCCGGCGTACACTTTGGTCACCATGCCCGTCGCTGGAATCCGCAAATGGCTCCGTTTATCTACGGAAAAAAAGATAATATTCACATTATCGATTTGCAAAAAACTTACCCTATGCTTTACAATGCTTTGAATGCTGTTCGCGATGTTGCTGCCAACGGCGGTAAAGTTTTGTTTGTTGCCACAAAACGTCAGGCTCAAGACATTGTTAAAGAAAGCGCCGGCCGTTGTGGTCAATATTATGTTAACTATCGTTGGTTGGGCGGTATGCTGACAAACTGGAAAACTGTTTACAAATCAATTTCTCGTTTGAACAAGCTCAACGAAATGGAAGCTAACAACGCTTACGAAGGGTATACCAAAAAAGAAGTTATGAACCTGAAAAAAGAACGCGAAAAATTAGCTGTTACTTTGGATGGTATTAAAGATATGGGCGGTCAACCGGATATGTTGTTCGTGATTGATACTCCAAAAGAATCTTTGGCTATTAAAGAAGCTAAAAAATTGGGTATTCCTGTTGTTGGTATTGTTGATACTAACGCTAACCCTAATGAAGTAGAATTCCCGGTTCCGGGTAACGATGACGCTATTCGCGCTATCCAATTCTATTGTGATTTGGTTTCTGACGCTGTTTTGGACGGTGTTCAGGCAGAAATGGAAGCTAAAGGCTTAGAAGTTTCTGACGCTGAAACTGTTGAAGCAGAAGAAAAAGCTGCTCCAAAGAAAAGAGCTTCTCGCAAAAAAGCAGAATCTGCTGCTGAATAAGCAAGCGCTTCTTTGCAGGAAAAATTAAAAAACGGCGCGGCGGTTGATTTTTGATTGCCGCGCCTCATAAAATCTGAGATTATACACTACTATATTAGAGGAATTTAAATTATGGCAGATATTACAGCCGCTATGGTTAAAGAATTGAGAGAAACTACCGGTGCCGGTATGTTGGATTGTAAAAAAGCATTGGTTGAAGCTAACGGCGATATGGAACAAGCTGTTGACTGGTTGCGCAAAAAAGGTTTGGCTTCGGCTGCAAAAAAATCTAGCCGTGTTGCCGCAGAAGGTTTGGTTGCTGTTGCCGTAGACGGCAATAAAGGCGCCGCTGTTGAAGTAAACTCTGAAACAGACTTCGTTGCTAAAAATGAAATTTTCCAAGAATATGTTGAAGACGCAGCTAAAGTTGCTTTGCATTGCAACGGCGATGTTGAAGCCATGAAGGCTTTTGTTTGCCCTAAATGCGCAGGCTCCAAAACTTTTGGCGAACGTTTGACAGATATGATTGCTAAAATCGGTGAAAATATGAACTTGCGCCGCGCTAAAGTTATCAGCGTAAACAACGGTGTTGTTTGTTCATACACTCACAATGCTGTTCGCAACGGTTTGGGCAAAATCGGCGTTTTGGTTGCTTTAGAATCTACTGCAGATAAAGCAAAATTGGAAGAGCTGGGCAAACATATTGCAATGCACATTGCCGCTACAGCACCTATCGCTTTGAACATTGCCGGCGTAGCACCTGAAGCTGTTGAGCATGAAAAATCTATTTTTGCCGAACAGGCAAAGGCTTCCGGCAAACCTGCAAACATTATTGAAAAAATGGTTGAAGGCCGTATTCGTAAATTCTATGAAGAAGTTGTTTTGGAAGAACAAGCATTCATTATGGATCCGGACAAAAAAATCAAAGACATTGTTGCCGATACCGCCAAAGAATGTGGTACCGACATCAAATTGGCTGATTTTGTATTCTTCAAACTTGGTGATGGTTTGCAGAAAAAAGAAGAAGATTTTGCCGCTGAAGTTGCTGCTCAGTTGAGCAAATAAGTTTAGTCTTGAACATTCTGAAAGGTTCCGCGTGAAAACGGAGCCTTTTTTTATATTTCCTCAGAATAAATATAAATTTTGCTTTGGTGCGGAAATTTTTTATAAATAAAGAAAATCTGCAATCCTGTACACAAAATACAGCAATGACGGCGATAAAAATAAATCTTATACAACGGTTTCAAAAATTTTAATAAAACTTCATGCACCATAAGAATAACCGTATTTATTGTTTATTTATAAAAATTCCCTAGTTGATATACAAATAAAATTATTAAAAGTCAATTGCAATCGACAAAAAAATATGTTACAGATAAACACAATGTTCCATTATTATTAAATTATTTTAACTGTTTTTCAAAATGAAGAATTTTCAATCAGCTATTATTTTGGTGTTGATTGCCGTTAGTGCCGTTTGTGTTTGGGCTTTAACCCAAAAACCGGCCGGCAGAGTGGAAAAAATTGAGGACACTTCGCTGTTTTTGGTTTCTGTTCAAGAACACAAAGATGGTAAAATAAAAAAGTTATTCCGTTTACAAAATCAGCACGGCAATGTCATTGTCGATTGGGTAAATGATGACCTCGGAAATCCGTTTATGCACTGCCGCGGTTTGGTCTTTATCGGTAAAAAGCGTGGAGAAACGGAACTTTTTGATTGTCGGAAAACTCCGTTTTCACCAATTTTAACACACCTATATTTGGATAGGCACGGCTATGTTTTGGAAGACATACGTCCGCACTATAACAACGAAAATTCCGTGGTTATAGTGCTGCGGCAAAAAGGTGTTGACGGTTTTTTAGGTAAGCACCTGCTGTCTTATAATTTGAAAACAAAACAATTAACATCTTTGCTTAATTAAAAAAATACTCCGGCTGCTTTGTGCTCCGGAGTATTTTTTATTTGCGGAAAACTCCATACTCTCTTGCCTTTTGAAAATACGAGTGCTACAAAAGAGTTAATATATAAAATGGAGAAAAAAATGAAAAAGATTATTTTAACCGGCGACAGACCGACCGGAAGGCTGCATGTCGGACACTATGTCGGCTCGCTTTCCGAACGTGTAAAATTGCAAAACTCAGGACTGTATGATGAAATAAATATTATGATTGCCGATGCCCAGGCACTGACGGATAATGCAGAACATCCGGAAAAAGTGCGTCAAAATATTTTGCAAGTGGCACTCGATTATTTGGGATGCGGTATTGACCCCGAAAAATCTACAATATTTATTCAATCTATGGTGCCTCAACTGACTGAATTATCGTTTTATTATCAAAATTTAGTTACGGTATCCCGTTTACAACGTAATCCGACGGTTAAAACAGAAATAAAACAAAAGAATTTTGAAACCAGCATCCCCGTAGGCTTTTTTTGCTATCCGATAAGCCAGGCCGCCGATATTACGGCATTTAAAGCAACCGATGTTCCGGCCGGAGAAGACCAAGAACCAATGTTAGAACAATGTCGCGAAATTGTTAATAAGTTTAACAATATTTACGGAGAAACACTGGTTGAGCCAAAAATTGTTTTGCCGTCTAATAAAGCGTGTTTGCGTTTACCGGGAATTGACGGTAAAGCCAAGATGAGTAAGTCTATCGGAAACTGCATCTATCTTTCGGACGAAGCTGAAGACATTCGCAAAAAAGTTATGTCAATGTTTACGGACCCTAACCATTTGCGTGTGGAAGACCCGGGACAGGTTGAAGGTAATCCGGTGTTTATATATTTGGACGCTTTCAGCAAGCCGGAACATTTTGCCGAATTTTTACCGGAATATCAAAGTTTGGATGAACTGAAAGCCCACTATCAGCGTGGTGGCTTGGGCGATGTTAAAGTCAAAAAGTTTTTGAACAATGTTTTACAAACCGAGCTGGAGCCTATTCGTACCCGCCGTAAAGTTTGGGAACAGAAAATACCGGAAGTGGTTGAAATTTTGAAACATGGCAGCGCAGTTGCAGAGGCAAAAGCTGCAGAAACTTTAGCCGATGTGCGTAAAGCCATGAAAATTGACTATTTTAACAGCGACGCTTTAATTTAGTTTTATGTTTTTACTAAAAAGCCGTACAATAAGAATGTGCGGCCTTTTTATTATGTTTGTCAATTTTCCGTTTTTTAGTTTACAAAATTCAGAAAAAAATAAAAAAGTGCTTGCAATATAGAAAAATATGTTGTAATAACTAAATCGGTTGACGGGGCATAGCTCAGCCTGGTAGAGCGCTTGGTTTGGGACCAAGATGTCGCGTGTTCGAATCTCGTTGCCCCGACCACTAAAATAGAAAAAGCGGTGTTTATCACCGCTTTTTCTATTTTAAAGAACGAAGTAAGCGAGTGCGAACACGCGAGAAAGCGTGTTCGGTGAGGAGCTGCCGATAGACGTAAGTATGTCGGTCAGCGTAGCTGATAAGCGACGAACGTCTTGAGCGAAAGCGAAGGACAATCTCGTTGCCCCAAGAAAGCGTGTTTGACAAGGAGGCTTAGCGAGACGGGAGTATCGCCACACAAAGCCGACGCAGCGGCGCAGATTTTTTTACAAAAAATCAAACCAATCTCGTCGCCGTAATAATCAAAACCACGATGTCTTTGTCTTTTGAAATTTCGTAAATACGCTTGATTATACGAACAACCCGCGCAACATTCGCGACCCGTGGTATACCGGCAATTTTGATGAGAGCTACTGGGATATTTACGAAGGCTGTCAGGCGTTTTTAGAACATTTGAAGCTATAAATCTTGTTATTTTTAGAAATAAAACCTAAGTATATAATATAACAAACATACTTGGTAAAGACATGAATAGAAAAACAATCCTATCCAGCCATTTTCCTGATTTTGTTGAAAAATGGAAAAAGTTTCAACAGAATTTTAAGCGTGTAGATTCTTGGTATATTGTTAGTGATTATTGTCTTGATGATAAAGATAAACCTAATGATGTCATGACTTTTACAATTTTTCCTTTTGTTCCGCCTCAGATGCTAAATTATGAAATAAAAAGGCATTTATCTAAAGATATTAAGGATTTTAAGAATCTTTCGGAAAAAGCTATTAACTATATTAAAGAGGCTCCTTATTTTTTCTCGGTGGCATTTAATAATTAAAAATAAAAATGATGTTTTTACGCTGGAGGGAAGTAAACAAGTTCTGGATAAAACAATTAAACATATGGAAAATTGGCCGTCAGCTAAAAAAGAAGAATTTATCCATAAAATGAAGAAAATGAGAAATTATCTCAATCGGAAAGAAATTGATTTGAAAACGCTGTCTAATGTCAGTATTACTGCACATATTATGTCTGCAATATTAGAATTTCTATTAATAAAAGCAAAAGCCAAGCATATTATGTGGGTACCGGATAGAGATAAAATAACAGATTTTCAGGATGGCATTGTAAATGAACTCGTGCGTTTAGGGTATTCAAACTTACTAAACAAAAGAATTTATGATAATGAAGTATATGGATTTTAGGGCGGAAAAGAATATAACAAAGAGATTTTTGATGAACTAGTTCGGGTTCCAGATTATATTTCTGGTGCCATAGCTTCGATGGATTTTGATGATGTAAATAAGATCCCGGAAAAACACTACAATTTGTTTGATAAAAGCATTGTCGATAATGAGAGAATTTGTATTATGGGTTTAGAACACCATCAGGGTGAAGATATTTTAGGTGAAATTAAATTTACCCGACATTCCCTTTTATCACAATAAATTAAACAAAATGTCATTTTTTCTTTTGACGTTTGTTCTTTAGTTCACTCTCGCATTGTTTGTAGCGGGCGACCATTTGTTCCAGCTTGTGCCTTATACGAAATAAATGGTCCTGCGACTTTATCGGTAGCGGATTCCCGTATGTCCGTTTTAATATCGTTTCAATTTGAGTCAAGGTTCTGCCGGCGTGATAATAAACCATCACAAAGTTTGTTCGGTTACTCGGCTGGATATACTCATATTTGCACATTTTCATGGCTATTCCTTTCGTTACAACACAACCAATGCTTGGAAATGAACGAATGTCCAGTTAAAAAAGCAATTTTTTATCATAAAATCGGGGAAAATAGCATCATTTTTTATAATTTTATAGTTTTAAAATTACCAAACTATGAACTATATACTTGGCAAGTTATTTTTATACCATAATGAAACACGTCATAATTTGGCGTGTATTTGTGTTTTATTGTTTTTATAAAATTTTATAACCCAAACACGGATAAAGACAATGACAGACGAAATATTTAAAGTGAAAATTAGGGCTGTTGGTTGACGCGGAAAAAGGACTACAAACGCGTTGACAAGCCAAAAATAATCAAATATCATTTTGATGATATAAAGGAGATAGGACGATGAGTAATGATGTAGAAAATTGTCCAGCAGAAGAATTTATAAAATTATGTTTTGCTGATGATTGCATAGGCTTTTGGGAAAATCTAAGAGATTGGGGAGGCAATGACTTTGGCGGAATTTATTATTCTGAAAAAGGATTGCCTGATCCTGACTGGTATGGGTATCAATTATATAATTCTCATGAGGACTTATGGAATGTTCAAAGATTAAAATTTCCTAATATCCCTGAATTAAGAAATAATTCTGATTACAAGTATAACAATAAGAAAAGTGTAGGCGGACAATATTCAAGGGTTTTATCTAACGCAAATAGTAGTATTCGTCTAGGTAGCGACTCGGTAATGAACATATACTGGCATACAATAAAAAAACAAAATTTAATGGAAAAATTAAGAAACAATACAAAGCAAAAACAATATATTGACATTTTGGAAGAAATAAAAGGACTTGATGTATATACAAAAAAATTACGTAAATATGATGAAAAGTCTTACAAATCAAACTGGAAAAAATTTATATGGTTGTATACACAAAAAGCTAACACTATAGGTGGCTTTGTTTTATTTCCCAGACATCCTCAATCAATAAATCAAAGCCGGGGAACAGGGATTACAGACGATCGATTTGACCTAACGTTAGAGTGTTTCAGAAGGTATTTTAAGAATAAAGACAAATCAGAAGATGATATTAATTATAATCCGTTATTCTCTGAAATTAAAAGAGATTCTCTCTTCTTTGATAATATGTTTGGTAGTTTTGAAAAATACACCGAGTTCTTTTGTCTGAATAAGAGTTATGATAAAAAGCAAAACTGGGTAAAAGACGGACAAGTTCTGAATTTACTAAATAATCAACCATTAGATGATTATGATTTTGGCAATAGGAATAATGTTCTCTTAACCGCGGATAATTGGTGGATATTTTACCGCAATATAATGAATCGTTTAGATGCTCGGAATGAACAAATTAAAGAAGTTATCGAAGGAAAATAATTCTTCTGCAAAAAAAGAAATAAAACTGTTTAAGCTTCTTTGAGTAATGCGCCAACGTTTCGTACGCTCTCCTGTTTCAACTTCTTCCATTTGCGGGAAATAATTCAACAGCGCATCACGCATACGTTCGGCAGTGCGGCGAGAAACCTTATATTTTTGCTGAATGTCATCAAGCGACAATCCATCGCTCGATTTCTGCATTGCAAAAGCAAAATCAAACAAGTCATACATTTTCTCATAATTTGCCATATCCAATCTCCGAACGTGAATTTATGTGTTGTATCCGTCACAATCTGTCGCAATCAGATTATAAAATAAAATTTAATAAATAGTGTATAGAATAGAAGAAAGAACGAGAGGATTGTCTTATGTACCTGTCAAAATCTGATTATTTAATGGGTTTAGATTGTGTAAAAGCACTGTGGCTGAAGAAAAATCGCAAGGAAATAATGCCGGAGTATGATGAGGCAACTCTGGCCACATTTGATATCGGTAATCGGGTGCAGGATTTGGCTCGCGATTTTTATCCCGGTGGTATTATGGTTGACGCTGAAACATGGGATGTCGAAAACGGCTCGGTTTTAACCAAAGAATTAAGCGAAAAGCATGATATATTGCTCGAGGCATTTGCCAAGTTGCCGAACGGGTGTTTCTGCCGGATTGATATTCTGGTTAAAAACGACGACGCATGGGATTTGATAGAGATAAAGTCGGCAAGTTCCGTTAAAGACTATTATATTGACGATTTGGCTTTTCAAAAATATGTGTTTGAAAACGCCGGTTATTCGGTTAAGCGTTGCAAAGTGTTGCACCTTAACAGCGACTATGTTCGCTACGGCGCGCTTGATGTTAAGCAATTATTTGCCGAAGATGACGTTACCGATGCCGTGTTGCAGAAAAAATCTGAAGTTGAGATGTATGTTAAAGGCATGCTGTCATATCAAACAATGCCGGATGAGCCGGAAATACCACTTCATTCAAGCTGTTCCGAATGCCCGTTTTACGGTTATTGCGGCAAATATGTGCCGCCGTATTCCATTTTTGATTTACTCCGCGCCGATAAGGCAGATGCGTTTTATAACAGTACTCACTCATACGATATTAAGGATTTGCCGCTTGAATATTGTACAACCGATAAGCAACTGATAGATTGTGACTGTTTCTTAAACGATAAAATCCACGTTGAAAAAGAAAATATTAAGAAATGGCTTAACAGTTTGGAATATCCGCTTTATTACTTGGATTATGAAACGGTAATGCCTGCCATACCAATGTTTGATAATACATCACCATATTCACAAGTACCGTTTCAATTTTCGCTCCATATTCAAAAAGAACCGCATGGAAAACTGGAACATATAGAATTTTTACACCAAGAACAATCTGATCCACGACGTAGTTTAGCCGAAGCGTTGGTTAAAAATTGCGGTAAAAAAGGTTCTGTTGTGGTGTATAATCAGCAATTTGAAAAATCACGCAATAAAGAATTAGCCGCATTGTTTCCGGATTTAAGAGATGATATTCTGGCCATTAATGAGCGAGTTGTCGACCAGCTGATACCGTTCAGAAACCGTTATTTATACAGCCCGAAACAAAACAGTTCTGCTTCGATTAAATACGTATTACCGGCATTTTCGGATTTATCTTATAAAGGTATGAATATCGCCAATGGCGGTGATGCGATGACCAAATACTTAGCATTCTTAAACGGCTACCAAACCGAAGAAGAAAGTAGGCAAATGTTTGCCGATTTGCTCAAATATTGCGGACAGGATACCTACGCTATGGTGTTATTGATGGATGTGCTGTATAAGTATGCCAATACAAAATAAAGGCTACAAACTCTTCAAATACTCATCGATATCTGTAAAATCGCGAATTTTATAGGACGTATCATCATCGGAGCGTATCGGCGGATATGTTTTGCAACAGTACGGAAAAAGTGGGTGACAAGGATGACCATACTTGGTTTTTGCAATATATTTATAATGAGGCTGCAGATTTTCAATGCGTTTTATTATTTGTTTCAGACATTCCGCAAAATACTTCCTGTCCTCAATATGAGTACCGTACGCCAGCAAAATATCACGACAGGGTGAATTTTTGATACATGCATAAATTTTTTCGATATTTTCGTTTATCTGCTTCGGTTCTTCATTTGAATTTCTCGGCAATTCGGTAGCATCTGTAGCGCGTTGCGGATATACGTTCACCATAACAAAACGACTATAACCATTTGCTTTTGCCAGTTTCTCCACCCGAATAATCGTCGCATCTTTATTTTTATCATCTGCCGTACTCGGGTTTATCCCCACAACGACCAGAGGTTTCTCCGGTGTTGAGGTTTCAATAACTTTGGCTGAAAGCACATAGCGATAATTGCTTTTATTTTCCGGATCACACTTTTGTTGTTGCCATGCTTCATAAGGCATTTCGACTTTTTTATTCATTTAGTTTCTCCTAACTTAGGTTTATGTTACATTTTACATTGTTCGGTAGTGCAAATCAAGCAGAATATCCAGCTTGTAAAAAGGGCTGATATGATAGATTTCTTTGAGTTTTTGCACATAAAATGCCTGCGCCAAAATCTTTTTGTCAGCCATCAGCTTAAAAGTTCCGCTCTTACCGACGTCTTTGGAAATAAAAGTTATACGTCCGCGCGGATATTTTTCGTAAGGCGCGGTTTCTAATTCGGGATATTTTTGCAAAACTTTCTGCCAACATTTAATATGTTCAAACGTTGAATCATAATATATATCAACGAGATTTACCTTATTTAGATCTTGCGCAAAATAAACCAACATTTGCCCATTTTGTTTTGTTGGTATCAACCAAAATATTCCTACTTTCGGAGCAGAGTATGTCATGCTCTTTTCTCCTCCCAAAACAGTCCGGTGGCCCAATCGAAATGCAGTTTAATTATGCCGCAAAAGCCACCGGAATTGCGGGCGATGATAATTTCACAAATGTTTTCTGTTTCGTCGCAACGTTTTTGCCACTGCCGCACACGTTTTTGATAATGTTCCTCGGTTTCCTTTTTATGTTTTGTCGGCTCGGCAAATTTGATATAGTAGTTTTCGCGATACAAAAACAGAATATTATCTGCCGCATTTTGATTGCATGCATATCCGCGGATATCACTTATAAGCGGATGTTTATCGGCTCGGCTTTCCAAATCACGTTTTAATTGTGAAAGTACCACAATCGGTATGCCGAGTTTAACCGCCAAAGATTTAAGTTGTAACACGATTAAACTGTAATCCTCTTTTGCTTGATATTCTTCTCCCAAGAGTTGCAGATAGTCAATAATCACGCAACCGACTTGTTTTTCTATCTTTTGCAACTCTTTTTCAATGCCATCGACCTCAAATATATCGGCCAGATAATAAATCGGCAATTCTCTAAAAGCGCGTTCGGCTTTGCAAATTTTATCAAAATTTTTTTCTAAATCCTCGGCAAGACGCAATTTATACGTTGGTATTGCTGTCTGCAAAGAAAGAAGCCTGTTTGCAAACAATTTCGGCGCAAGTTCCAAACCGATATATACAACGCACTTATCATCTGCAGGATTTTGCTGATGTTTGAAATAGAAGCCGGCGGCAATATTATAGGACAAATTGGCGGCCAGAGCTGTTTTTCCCATCGCCGGCCGACCGCCGATAATCGTCACTTCCCCGGATTTAAGCCCGTCCAATTTATAATCCAAACAATCATAACCGGTAGAAATGCCGCATAATTCCCCTGGATTTTGATATTTAAACTCCAGTTCTTTCACATATTCTTTCATAATTGTGGAAATATGATTGTTCGGTCTGACAACATCGCTCATTTTCTGCTCCTATAATAAACCATTCATTCAAAACGTTTATATTATAAAAGTATATTGCGACAGTTTTTGACGCATTGTGTACCTTTCAGCAAAACAACCTAGGTGTATGTAAAAAAGATTATGATTAAGTACTAATCTAATGCTCTTTGCGGTTAGCAATTTACCTAACTTCATGTTTATCGGCCGATAGACAATTGCGAGGTAAAATTCAATTTTTGCGAGGTACCTATTAATTTTAATAATATTTAATATAGAATATAGCTAAATTTCAACATGTTATAAAATAATCATATTGTGAAACTACCCCAATATTATTGCGAGGTTACCCTAAAAAATGTGTAAATGATCAAATTAGTTATAAAATTTTACCATTTTAATGAATATGTGTGCGAAGGATCATATTTATTACCATTTATTATCTAGGAATGATCAATTATTAGTGAATATCTCGTTTTTATTATGCAATTATTTATTTAGACCAAGTAACCTTGAGTTCGCATATTCGGACTGAGCGCGGCAGGTTGTGAGCAAACACAAAAGTGTTTGCGAAAGACAATCTCGTTGCTCATTTCTTTTACGGTGTTTTCTTTTGGTGCGTAATGGTAAAGTTTCATTTAATTGGTAACTTTCAAATATTTTGGCTCTTGCTTGTTCCAACAAGAAACAATAATGTAAATATTACTAACATCAATTTTGTAACAATAAAATAAGAAAAGGCAAACAAAAATCCTGAATATAGGCATTTTAAATGTTGTGCCTAATGTCACAACTACGGATATATTCAAACCATATATTGTTATTTTCTATACAATTTTCTTTGGTTATGTGGCATTGTTGTTGTCAAAAGTAATACCTTCCCTACAAATACCAGTAAAACCAAAAGAGAGAAAATTTTAGCATACACAAAAGTATGTGAATTTTCTCTCTCGCTGTTTTTATTCTATTCCCGGAAACTCGGATAATGAGCTTAATGCAAAGTAAGATTTTGTCGCAGTCTACAAATTAGTACATAAGGAAAATCTTGCCGACAGAAAGCCCTTAAAAGAGGTTCCTACTTAATATATGGAAGGGCGTTTACAAGATCCTCTTCCGTATTTATATCCGCCGGAGCTTCCGGAACAAGTTTAATGTTGTCAACCAGCATAGCGCGGACTTCCATACCATTTTCCAAAGCGCGCAGTTGTTCCAAAGCCTCGCGTTTTTCCAACACACCGGTCGGCAATGAAACCATTTTATGCAAAGAAGCTGCTTTAAACACATAAATACCGATGTGATAATATAAGTCTTGGTTCGGACATTTTTCCGGATTGCGGGTATACGGCGCCGTCGCGCGGGTAAAATACAGACAGCGAGCTTCTTTTTCACCGTCTTTCAAGCCCATAATTATTTTTACCACATTCGGATTGTTCTTATCTTCTTCAGACTTAATCAGCATGCCGCAGGTGGCAATATCGCAGCCGGTACGCTCAACCATTTCTACCAATGGCAGTGTAACTTTCGGGTCAACATTGATGTTATCCCCCTGAAAATCCACCACAATGTCATATTTACTGCCGTCCGGGTCAAGTACATTCAAAGCGGCGGCGATTCTATCGGTTCCGCTCGGCAAATTCGGGTCGGTTAAAATCGCGGTCGCGCCAAACTTTTTGCACTCGTCGACAATGGCTTGGTCGCCGGCAGCAATAGCAATATCCGTATCCAGCGCCTTTTTCACATTTTCATAAACACGCTGCACCATTGTTTTGCCGTTAATCACGCGCAAAGGCTTGTTCGGAAGTCTGGTTGCGGCCAATCTGACCGGCATTAAGGTAATTACTCTACTCATTTTTTATATCCTTTATTTAGAAATTTGATAAAGCGGATTTTGCATTTCTTCACTTATAGCTTGGCGAATTTTTGCAATAATTTTTTCTTTTTCTGCCGGTTCATATTTAGCTCTGGCAGAATTCCACACTGTTCCCGGCCAATCCGGATCGCCTTTTTTACGGCAAACCACATGCACATGCAGCTGCGGCGTCATATTACCAATCATTGCCACATTATCTTGGTCGCACGGAAACAGCGACATCATAACTTTTTCGGCCAACGCAATTTCCCGCATCAGCTGAAAACGCTCGTCCATACTTAAATTTGTCATATTTTTGGTGTTTTCTTTCATCGGCACCAAAAAAATCCACGGATAATATTTATTATCTTCAAACAGAACGCGGCATAATTTCAAATCAGCCACATAATCTTTTGCCGCCAATCCCGGCACTAATTCAAACGCCATCACATTCCTCCGACGCTGTTAATCTCTATTACCTGTTGTACATCAATATTTTCGCTTTCGCAAAGGTTTTTAACCGTATTCCCCTTAGAAAGTTCCAACGACGTAACTCCGGTTTTAACGCAAAGAACCGGAACAATGCCGGAATTTATCGCGCCTTTAACATCTGTACGCACCGTATCGCCAATCATACATATTTTTGATTTTGCGCACATTTTTCCCTGATATGTCAATTTTTCAAACACATATTCATATATATTGGCATGCGGTTTGCCGTATTCTAAAACTTCTAATCCGCGCTCACGCAGCATTTTAGCCAAAGTTCCGTTACGCACCACAAAATGCGACGACTTATCTTTTGCCAACGGATGACCTTCCTGCGCCACATAGTCGGGATTAGCATTCAGAGCCGGCAAACCAAGCGCAGCAGCTCTGTCGACAATTTTTTCAAAAGGCTTTTCAATCACGCTGTCCCATAAAACGATTTTTCCGCTTTCATCGGCTTTAACCGGCAAAAAATCAGCTGCATACCCTGAATATTCCGCCGCCTCGGCCGCAGTTAAAAAAGGTACGCCGCAATAAACAAAATCAGCTTCCTCCGGAGTCTCGACTGACTGATAAATCGTTCCGGCAAACATCTTTTCGTTTTTTGCCCCAATGTTATAAACTTTGCGCGGTTTCCGACAGCCGGCAAATTTAAGTTTTTTGTTCAATAAATCACGACGCAGCACCTCACCGGAACTGACCATAAACGTATAGTCCCTGCCCTCAAGCAAATCCTTGCGCTGATACGAAGCAACAATATCTTCGTGCATTAACGTGGCGTTTGAAACCACTGCCACGGTTTTGCCGGCTGTCATCAATTTTTGCATAATCTCTTTGCTGTTCGGGAAAAATCCGTTTCCGCCCCAAAAAACTCCGTAAGCGTCAAACAAAAACACTTCAAAATTATCGGCAATTTCCAACAAATTATCATAGACCATCTTTTTTTGCTCCAACTTTATTTAATATAGCCAATTTAGCTTTATACGGCATTTTCACATTTTTATACAGAGGATGTTGCTTTACCAATTCTTCCCATTGCTTGCGGGTTTCCGTCCTTTTAGTATTTTGTTCAGGTATTACCCACACAAAACCATACGCTAAAATAAATTCCTTACCGCCCAGCGTGGCTCCTTTGAACGGCAGCACATTCAAAGCGTCGCGCAGCTGCATAACGCTTTCCGCCCGGGGAATATAATCGCGGCGGCATAAACGCGCCAGTACTCGGAATTTCATTTCTTTGTGCCAGCTTAAATATTTGGTATATTCAAAACGGCAGACCGTGTCAAAATCCCATAACACTTCATCCGCCAACAGCAAATCCAACTGCTGCTCAATATAATCTTCGGCGCTTTGCAAATTGCGGACGGCATTGCATATTTTCGCCGTGTCAATTCCGGTTTGCGTTGTCAATTCCGGTAAAAACTGCCGAATTTTTCCGCGTAAAAATCTGGTATCGGCATTAGATTCGTCTTCTATCCACTCAATTTTGCGCTTTTGCAAATAAAGCCTTAAATTTTCGGGAAATACTTTCAGTAACGGGCGTAAAATTACTAATCCGTCGCGCACGCTGTATTCACGAATTCCGCAAAGTCCCTCCAAACCGCTGCCACGCTGCAAGCGCATTAAAAATGTTTCGGCTTGGTCTTTAGCATGATGAGCTGTCAGCAAAACCCTTACCCCATTTTGCCTGCACCAATCAGCAATAAGCGCATACCTCGCCTGCCTGGCCAACTCTTCAACGCCTGTCTGTGGTTTTTCGCCAACCCAAGTTAAAATATGGTGTTCAATACCATATTTTTGCATTAAACCGGACACATATTCCGCTTCCATACGTGACGTTGGACGCAAGCCATGGTCAACAGTCAACGCCACTACCTTCCGCCCGAAAACGGCTAACTCTTCCGCAGCCTGCAAAACCAAAGCCAAAGAATCAGCCCCGCCGGAAACTCCGACAGCAATAACTTTGTCTTTTATTCCATATTTAGCAAAAAGTTCTTCCACTATTTGCACCCGAGTTTAGAGGCCTCGGCTTTCACTCGCTTTGCCAAATCGGCATTAGCTTTAGGAAATTCCGCTCCAAAGCTGGAAAGCACAACACAAGCGTTTTTGTTTTCTTTATTGGCTTTAAAGGTCAAACCAAGTTTAAACAAACTATCCGGCGCTTTATTACCACTGTGATATTTTTCATAACCATTCTTAAATGCCACTTTGGCCTTGTTATAGTTACCCTGCTTGAAATACACTTCGCCAATCCAATACTGGGCATTGCCGGCAAGTTTATCATTCGGATACTGAGTTAAAATTTGCTGAAAAGCCATTTCCGCTTCATCATACAAACCGCCGTTCAGCGCCTCCATGCCGTTGGCATAAATTTCATCAGCTGATTTCGGCTGAGAGGTTACAACCGGTTTAGCGTCATCAGCAATTAACGGCTGCGGAACGCCGTCAACATTATTGCTTGTTTCCGCATTTTTCGGAGCAGCAACATTAGAACCGGCTATAGGCGCTAAATCATCGCCCTGAATACCGTCTCCGGTAACAGCCTTAGAAGCGCCGGAAGCAACTTTTGCTTCGTATGTAGCCGGAATTGCCGGTAACGGAGTACTCAAATTAGCCGGTACCGGCCGCCCTTCTAAAATTTTAAAACGAATTTCCATATCGCGATTTATTTTATCCAGTTTACTATCAAGTTGCTTAACCTGATATTCCAAAGTATCCATGCGGCCATTAACTTTGCGGATAACCTCATCATATTCACCGATTTTAACTTGAACGTTTCCGGCCGCGGCTTGATCCTGAGTAACTGCCGCCGATTTTGAAGATTCGGTTGAATTGCCGACTCCGCGATAAATTTGCCGCTGCAATACCATTAAATCTTCACGCAAATCATCTATTTCTTTCTGCATATCCGAATTAGCCATTGCCGGAACAGCTAACAACAAACCGCCAAGCAATAAAGAATAAGCTGCTGATTTCATAAAACGCCTCCTAAAAATTCTAAACATAGCCTATTTATAGAATATTTTTTATCTTAGTACAAGTACAAAAAAAGACTGCAAAAAAGCAGTCTTTTTTAACAATATACAAACGAACATTTAGTCTTTCAGTTCGCGCCAATTTTGTTTTGGCGGGAACTGACGATGCCAAAATTCGCCGTATTTTTCATCAATCTCCGGCAATTCGACTTTGATTTCCTCGATGGCGAAGTCTTTTCTTCTCCAACGGAACACATCGGTTGTCGTCTTAAAGTGATGGCCGCATCCGCCTATACCTTCAAGGTATTTGTCATACTTAATCCGCGGATACGGACAAATCAAACCGTCATGGTCAAGCTGACTGCCATATCCATTAGCCATGCCCTCCATTAAATCATTGATGACCAGCACCAAAATTTTTTCAGGCACAGTCTCGGGAACAACATAGCCTTCTGTCAAACTGAAATGTTTTAAGCGATAACAATCGCCGAAAACATCGCTGTGTTTAACATCGTCAGCCTCGCATGAAGCTCCCGGATATTTTTTGACCATTGAAGTGGTATTCAAACAAGTAAAGAACTTGCCTTTACGCACAGCCTCGCTTTCGCGCAAAGAGAAATTCCACTTCATCATCAACCCGAAACTAAGGCGTTCTACCTTGCCGTTAACAAAACTTTCCACAGCATCCAAAAAAACACCCCAGCCATACAAGATAACAGCTTCGCCGGCAACAGTCTCATATTTAATGATAACATTGCCTAGACCTAAAAATTTAGTCATACTTTCCGCGCGGAACTTAAACCACTCAGAAAATTTACCAAGACTTAGAGCTTTTCCACTGGCGCCATTCTTGATTTTATCATTCTCCATAGCCTCCAGCCACGGATTACCCGGAAAAAGTTTTTTAAGATTCGCCAGGCTGAAATCCATCAACCAAACCGGACCGCCAAATTCGGAAGAGCCATAACCGCTTGAGGCAACAACAGTGCGGAACATCTGCCACAACGTTTCATAGTCTGCATACTTTCTGCAACCGTTGTCATACCACATCTTCATTTCTTCCAAAACCATATCAGAAGAAAGAGTTTCACATTTTGTTTCCATAATCCATAAATTAAATTGTACATAAATAATTACTAAATATGCTGACCATAAGCAAAACAAACGGTTTTGTCAAGTTTATTCTATAAATAGGCGCAACACACAAAAAAAGACACCGCCGATTCGGCAGTGCCTTTTTATCTGGTAATCAAACTGTCAGATTATTCAGCTGCGCTAACAACTGTAATCGCACGACGGTTCTGAGCCCAAGCAGCTTCGTTGTTACCCAAAACAGCCGGTCTTTCTTTACCGTAAGAAATTGTAGAAATTCTGCTTTCTTCAATGCCTTGAGATACCAAGTATTGTTTTACAGCATTGGCACGGCGTTCACCCAAAGCCATGTTGTATTCACGAGTACCTCTGTCATCGCAGTGACCTTGAACAATAACGTTTACATCGTCATGTTTCTTCAACCAAGCAACTTGAGTATCCAAAGCTGCCTGAGCTTCTGCAGACAAAGAAGAGCTGTCAAATGCGAAGAATACTGTGTCTGTTGTGTTTTCAACAAAATCACGAGCTAATCTGGATTCGCAGTCAGCACCGCTGAACAAGCCACCGTCAGCACCAAAAGTAGAGCAGCCTGACAAAGCAACAAGTGCGCAGAACAAACTTAAAAGTTTTTTCATTTTATTTTCTCCATATGGTTTTTTACATTTTTGTTTGCATTTCTACAAACATTATTTAATTGCATAACAACTAATACATTAGGTAATGTATGAAATATTTGTAAATTTTTCAATAACAAAAATAAAAAAAATGCGAATATTTACAAAATTTGTGTATTATTTTTACAAACCAACCGCTGGAATGACATTTCAATCCGAAAAAAAACGTTAATTTTTCTTTTTATAGGCGGCATCTACAATATTTTTTTGCTTTTCCAAATCAAAATCCACTTTAATATTCAGCTGAGGAGCCACCGCGGTAATAATATTTTTGGCGGTCGGCACGGCATTCCACCCGGCTTCGGTATGATTCCAGGTTTCTTTCAGGCCTTTAGGGTCGTCAAACACCACCAGCAGTGCATATTTAGGATTAGAGGCAGGAAAACCGGAAATAAAAGTGGATATGCTTTTTTTATGGTCGTATCTGCCGTTAACCAGCTTGTCGGCGGTACCGGTTTTGCCAAACACCTGATAGCCTTCCACATTGGCGCGGCGTCCGGTTCCGCGCACCACCACGGCTCGCAGCAACGAACGCATTTTTTCAGATGTTTCATTAGAAACAACCCGGCGTCCCTTGTCTTTAGGTTCGGCCAGCAAGGTCGGTTCGTGATAAATTCCGCCGTTCACCACTGCCGAAAACGCCGTAATAATATGCAACGGTGTTGTCGAAATTCCATATCCGAAACTTATGGTTGCCATAGAATGTTCGGTCCAGCGTTTTTCCGACAAAAATAACGGCTTAGCGGTTTCAGTTACTTCCAAATCACTCAAAGCCTTATCCATATTTATTTTTTGGAAAAAAGAACGCTGATATTGTTTGCCGACCTGCATAACTTCCAACGTGGAACCGATATTAGACGACTCCACCAAAATATCTTCCGGTGTCAGCATTTTATGCGAGCCGTGCGGGTCTGAAACCCGATAGCGTCCGAAATACACCGGCTTAGAAGTGTCAAAGCGGCTATTAACATCTATCTTACCGCTGTCCAAACACATTGCCGTGTTAAACACTTTGAACACCGAACCGGCTTCATATACACCTTTGGTGGCAAAATTGAACATAGCCCTGTCCGCCACTTTTATGTTGTCATTCGGGTTAAAATCAGGCACGGAAATCATGGCCACAATCTGCCCGGTGTTAACATTCATCAAAATCGCGGCAGCTCCTTCCGCCATAAAATGCTTCATACCGGCAATCAGCTCTTCGCGGATTGTGTTTTGAATTCCCATGTCAACCGAAAGTTTTACCGGCTTTGTCGAAGTGGTCAAACGCTCGTCCATAAAACGCTCCAAACCCGATATGCCTTGGTTGTCAACATTGGTGTTGCCCAAAATATGCGCAAACAAATTATTATGCGGGTAGATTCGCTTTTCGCAATTTTCAAATTCCAGCCCCGGCACCCCCAAAGCATTTACCTGACTTTGCTGCGACGGCGACAAATTACGCTTTAAATACACAAATTTTTTATGCCGGCTCAACAAGTCTAAAAAACGCTCATAGGAAACGTCCGGGAAAATCTCGCTTAATTTTTCGGCGACTTCTTCCGGATTTTTTATCAACGGCGGTCTGGCCGAAAGATTAGCCGTCGGCAGCGAAGTTGCGATTATTTCGCCGTTTCTGTCCATGACATCGGCGCGTTTTACCGGATTTTTTAAGTGCAGAACTTCCTGTTCTTCTATTCCGTCGGCGGCAATCGCCGTGTCAATATTGATGCCGTTGCCCAAACAAACATAGGTAACCCGCGCGCCTAAAATGCAATAAAACAAAGCAAATGCCGCCATTGTCCACCAAATGCGGTTGCGGCACATTGAAACGCTGTCGCCCTCGGCGCTGAAGTTTTTCTGCGAAATAAAGCCGTGCGAAAATTTTATCTCTTGTCCGGGGAGATAAAATTGCTCGGTCTTTTTCCGTTTAGAAAAACTTACATTAAACTGCATAGCTACTTCTTTTTAACCTCTGCTTTGACCAAAGTTGTCAAACCTTTCCTGTTCGGCACCGCACGTCCGCTTGCCGATGTGTCATCTTCATAATTGAAGTGTAAAGCAGAATAGTTAATAATTTGTTCAGGTTTAGCTTTTTCTAAAGATAATTGTTCGTATGCTAATTTTTTCAAACGTTCCGGCGAATTATTAAAGCTCCATTCGGCTTTCAAAATATGAATATCACGAATATCTTTCTGGATATTTTCGTTAATGGTGTCCAAACGGCGCTCCAGCCCCTGCACTCTGTTTTTAAGCACAGACTGCGCCACTGCCACGAATAAAGTCAATGTCAACCATAAAACAACCATTGCCGTTTTGATACTACCCATTGCTATCCCCTTATTGCATATCTTAATTTAGCCGAACGCGCCCGCGGATTCTGTCCGCACTCTTCCGCTGTCGGCGCAATAACTTTAGAAACTTCGGCAAACAAATGTTCATCCTGCACCAGCTCCGGCGCATATTTTGAAACCCGTACCTTGCGTCCGCCGTTTTCTTTAAAAAACATTTTTACGATTCGGTCTTCCAAAGAATGAAAGTCCACCACCACCAAACGCCCGCCTTTTTGCAAACGGCCGGCAGCTCCGCTCAATCCGAGCGAAAGCTCTCCCAATTCATCATTAACCGCAATACGCAAAGCCTGAAAAGTACGGGTTGCCGGGTCAATTTCTCCAAATTTTTTATGAATTACTTTATAGATAATTTCCGCCAATTCCGTGGTGGTTTCAATTTCTTTGTCTCGACGATATTCAACAATCTGCTTGGCAATCTGCCGTGATTTGCGTTCTTCACCGTATTGATAAATCAAGTCGGCAAGTTCTTCTTCGCCATAGCCGTTGACAATGTCTTTAGCCGACATTCCGCTTTGCGACATCCGCATATCCAAAGCACCTTCTTTACTGAACGAAAAACCGCGTTCCGCCTCGTCCAGCTGCATAGAAGAAACCCCGATATCAAAAACGGCTCCGTTAATTCTTTCCGGCACCAAATCGGCAAAATCGCCGAATTGCCCGGCTCTAAACTCAAAACGTTCGCCGTACATATTTTTCATTTCATTAACGCGGATTTTTACTGTCGGGTCGCGGTCTAAAGCAATAACTTTACAATTTGCCGCCTCTAAAATGGCTTTGCTGTATCCGCCGTTACCGAAAGTAGCATCAACATAAACTTCGCCTTTCTGAGGCTTTAAGGCAGCCAAAACTTCACGCAGCATCACCGGAATATGCTTTTGCTTAAACTCCGCCATTATTCCGCCTCCCTGTTTTGTTTCAAAACCGGACGGTTTTTCATTACTTCGGCACGGATACGGGCTTCTTCTTTTGCCCAATTTTCCGGATTCCAAATTTGAAATTTGCGGCCTTTGCCGACAAACACCGCGGTGTCGGTAATTCCGGCATGCTGTAAAAGTTTTTCGGTTAAAACGATTCGCCCGGTGCTGTCAAACGGAAAGCGCTTGGCATCGCCGAAAATTAAATTAGTTAAATTATCCTGGGTTTCCGAAAAGAAATCGGTGGAATTTTCAATTTCCGTGGCAAGTTTATCCAAAGTGTCTTCCAAACAACCTTCAATACACGGAGCGCTCAAGCTGCGATAGCAAACAATCTCCGTTGATAATTCCTTAACGATTGCGCGATAATCTGACGGCAAAGAAACGCGACCTTTCGCGTCTACTTTGTTGGTTATGGTATCCATAAAGAGAAAAACTTTTCTCATGTCAGATTCCTTTCGGGTTAATTCTTATTTATGGTATAACATGGTAATTTATGGGTTTCAATGGTATTTTTTAGCATTTTATTAACTGTTCTATTTTTGTTCACACAAAATACATAATGCAACATGAAACACTCCGTAAAAACAGAGCGATAACATATAAAAAATTTTTTTCAAATAATTAACAATGTAAAGTTTTATTAAGATTTTGGATTCTAAAAAGTAAATCCCCGATTCTTTTTTCAGAAACGGGGATTTATTTTAATCAGCGTAAGCTGTAATTTTCAAAAAACTCAGCGAATTCTTCTTCTGCCAAATCATTTAAGAAAAACAAACTTTTGATGGTCAGCAGCTTATATTTTATCCAAGTTTGTTTATAATACTGCTCTTCACACACCATAGTTGCCGATTGATGCGCATAAAATATTTGCACATCGCGAGCATACAAAGCCACAAGCTGTATGACTTTTTTCACAAAATAATCAGATATTGTCGCTTTCAGACGACAATTAACATTCCGCACATCAAACAAAACCTCTTTGTAATAAGGATCGTTGTCTATGACCGAATCCAATTTAAAGGTATTGGTTTGTTGACGTATTTTAAGATTCTCAATCAACTGTTTAACATTTTGATTGTCAAAACGGTCAGTTCCGATAAAGCGATTTGACGCTCCGTAAAGCACATGACGTTCATAAATCCGCACAGCAGTCTGAAACAGCTTTACCAGCATCACAAATCGGCTCAATTCAACCGAATAATCTTTAACAATTCCGCGAACCTTTGTAAAATACAAGGCTAAAAGCGGAGCTCTGGCACAAATCGGCATCGGCAAAATAATCTTTTCGACCTCATAAACACAGAGCTTTGTACTGCCGACACAATCTTCAATCATTGATTTCAGTTTGTCGTCAAAATTGGTCTCGGCAAAATGTTTAATATGTTCCATAACTAATAATTTAAAATGAATAATACAAATACAAATCAATTATATAACACATTTGCCAAATAGCAAGAATTTTGTACAAAAAAAATCCCATCCCCAAAAGTGGAACAGGATTTTTTTAATTTTAGCCCCAATAAGGCTGGAAAAATTTGTCTTGAACTTTTTGCGAAGGCCATTCAACCCCTGACACATTACCGCGGCGCAGCATTTTAAACTCCGTACGGTGCTTAATATACTCACGATTATCGGAATATATTCGTCTACCGTTAGCATTTTTTTCAATATGGTCATACAATACGGCCATATCCGAGGCATAATCCCCCAACAACTCCACGCAGGCAGATGTCAAATAGTCGGCCAAATCATGAGACGGCAAACCTGGAAAAGTATTCTCAACTTCTCCCATAATCTCAGCACGATAGCTTAAAATAAATTGCGCACTTTTCTCTCCGCTTTCGGCCGCATTTTTAAAATGAGGCTCAATCATGTTCCACGGAACATTTTTAGGCAATTTAACCGAATTGCAAACCAAACTGCCCACAAAAACATCCATTTCGTTTTCGGTGTTTTTAGGACATTTGTGAGTATATACTTTAACAACCAGCTGACACAGCTTCAACAAAAAATAACACTTCTTTTTGTTTTCGCTGTTTTTATTGCACGTTTGATACAACATCAACAAAGGCATACGCGCACAAACCGGCAATTCGTAAATATCATCAGTCCAATCCTGAGAAATTGTTATAGACGAAATAAACGCCTCCAAAGCAGACTTAGTCGCTTTTTCATTTTCAGACAAAGATTTAACCATAATCATTAAAAAAATTTGTTAATAATAAAGTTTACTTTTTCATTATAGCAGACAAAATATCTTTCGCAACATTTTTTTGACAAAAAAATCATCTTCCGCTCAACTTCATCAAACGATTAAAAAAAACTTGCCGTTCAGTTTCATTTTTCATCAACGTTTTTGCGGTCTCATAAAAAGCAGATGTTTTCGCCAATACCTCGCCTCTGTCTTCATAATGTACGCCGGAAAGAATCACTTTCCCCTTGCCATATTGCTGCAAAACAACAGCCGGTTTAAATCCCTCCAAATTATAACGAGCTAAAATTTCAACATTTTCCGCTTCATTCAATTCAAAATAAGGACCGCCATGATAATGGACCGAAACTATATCGCCGTTTTCATCAAAAAGCTCCACTGCGGCTGCCGACGCCGGATTTTTGGCAAACGGCTCTATATTCAGTTCCTTATACAAAGACCCTATCGCTTTGGCGTTTAACAAATCCAATTCATATTCCGCAACAATGCGCGATTGCGGCAAATCTTTTTCAAACTCGGTTTGCTTGCAGGCATAATAAGCTCCGGCGCAAATACCGTAATATACACCGCCTTCCCGCACAAACTTGCGGATTTTTTCATTACCACGAACTTTCAGCTTGTGGCGATACGGCGTACTTGCACCCCCGGGCATAAACAACGCCAGCACTTTATCATTCAGCCGGTTACGATAAATTATGTCATTAGCGTCCACAAAATCAACCTTGCAGCCGCGCGGTTCAAAATAGGTGCGCAGCTCTTCCGCCAACGCATTAACATCGGCGCAGCCGTAATCACAATATATCAAAACACTGTCTCTCATACTTTATTTATAAACTTGACAAGCCGTTTTAGCAACTGCAATCTTGCAAAAAACCGAGGAAAATCTTTTTACACATTATCTGCCGATTCGCCGGTCGTTCAAATTCTGATGATTAACGGCGAACAATATTTAACCTGATATAACTGAATTTCTGCCAAAACAAAAAAGAGCCCACCTGTTAAAGTGAACTCTTTTTCTGTTTATTCATACAGCGGACTGTATTTTACCACTGTTTCAACCTTGTAAGTATTGCCATGCAAAACAGCTTCTTTTGCCGTTGTTTTACGCACCTTTTCGCCGACTTTTGTTCCCAGCCACTGTGGTTTATTGCGCGGACTGGCTTTAATAATTGTTCCATCGCTCAAATAAAGTACATAAATATTTTCATTGTCTGCGCCCTGCCCTTTCTCGGTGATTTTATTATTCACTATATCACGATTATAATAAGCTGGATTATTCATCACATACAATGATGCGGTTCGCTTTATCTGCAGTATTTCCGTTTTCGGTTTTGTGCCGAACAGTTCTTTCTGGCAGGCTATATAGCTTGACAATCTTTCCTTAGCTACGCCAAGTTCTAAATTACTTTCACTCAGCCTAATCAAATATTCCCTATAAAGAAAAATTTGGTATTCTTGTTCGTCTATTTGCGACTTGTTATTCATCGTTTGATCAGGCAACACTTTTTCCAAATCTTTACCTGCTAAAAACGAAACTTTTCGATTAAGCTCAAAAGGAACTTTATTCGCATATTTTTCAGCATACAACGGCTTCAAATAAAACGAATAACCGATTAAACAAAACAAAAACGAAACACTGAAAATACTTAAAATAATAAAAAACTTTTTCATAATTTTTACTTTTTAAATAGTGGTACAAACTTACCGTTATCGACTTCAACCAAATCGCCTTTTTTTGCCAACAGCCATTCCGGCGCATCTTTTACCTTAAACTGATGAAACGAGTTATCAGAAAAAACTATGTTGACATAATCAAAACGATTGTCTCCGACATATTTTGCGTTTCCGTTTATCCGTAAATTTGCCGAACTGGAAAATAGACCGGAATGTGCTGACAAATGAATTGAAGTATAAGCCTGATACGTCCATGGCGCAACATCGCTATTCAACCAAACGCGCTTTATTGTTAACATTTGATTTTTGCCACTGTTTTGCAAAAAAATAAGTTCATTTTGCAAACTGTCGGTTTCAATCTGTACTTCTTCAATTTTGCTTTTTACCCCTGTTTTCAAGGAATCTATTGTATGCTCAAAAAGAAAAGGATTTTGCAATATCTCCATATTTCGCGGCGTTTCAGTACCTCGTAAATATCCAATTCTGTTTTGATAATACGCATACAACTCTTTGTGTTTGGCATTATTACCGCGATAACCGGCAAGCCATACCAAAAGGAATATAATCATTCCTAAGATAAGTACCGCCAAACAGGACAGCTGGTCAGGTATATGATGAAACTTGAGTTTCAATAAAATCATCAACGCCCAAATTAACACAAACCCCAAACCCAGTAAAAATGAACCGGTATAGCCAAATACAGCCATATATCCGAAAAGCAATACTGCACTATCGGAATAATCAGCAACCTCTGGCACCTCAGAACGAGAAACCGCCACACAGATTATCCAAAAAACAAACATAAACAGTGTTGACCACATTCCGACAGCGATAAAACTGACAAAAAATGCAACACCGGCAATCGCCCAATAGAATCCTTCTATTAGCGATAAAGAATGTCTACTACTCATTTTTAAATAATTTTAATAATGAAACATAAAGATAAAATAACATTTTAAGTGTACATTTTTCTAAATTTTTGTCAAGATTTAAATAGTCTTTTACCAAACACGAAGAAAGAAAGCAGAAAGCCATTATAAATTAAAAGAAAGCTAAGAAAATGAGCTTAATGCGCCGGGATTTTTAAGCGACGTGTACCAAAACATCTACTTTACCAAGCAATGCGAATAATGGTGCAGATAAAAGCAACTCTGGTTCTGAAGAAAATCCTAGTATACATAGGAATACATGAATTTTCTGAATGAACGTAAGTTGCCTTTAGATGTGCTGTTAGGCGCGTTGTGCTGAGAGCTTTCTGGCTGCACTGGATATACGCATAACACAATACGATGCCGCCTGCTCTGCCGGCAAATTAGTGGTTTTACAATCACGTTCACAATCATAAAGCATAGATAACACACCAAGCAAGCGTTCGCGCGTCCAAATTCTAAGCTGATAAGTAAAAGAATTTTTTCGATAAAACATCAACGGCGGACGCAATGATTTTACAACCTCATCGACTGACCTGCCGTTTTCTAACTGAGCCGCGCAATTCAATATTTTGTTAAAGTGATAAGTAAGTTGCCGAATAATTGTCGCCGGTTCTTCACCTTCTTTCAGCAAACGGTCAAACATCGAACAGGCTTTCATTACCTCGCCGCCGGCCGTATAATAGCAAAAATCTTCATAGTTAGCGCCGGAAACATCGCTGACCGCCGCTTTTACATCAGCAATCGAAACATTTTTACGTTCGCCCAAATACATTGCCAGTTTTTCAATTTCGCTTTGGTTGACTTTCCTGTCCGGCGACAAACGCGCACATAAAACCTGCAGAGTCGCCGTGTCAAAAATCAATCCTTGCGCTCTCAAAAGTGCAGCCGCGGATTCGGCAATATTTTCTTCTCTATCTTCATAGCAGCCGACAATAATCACATCCGCTCGATCTTTTGCCCAAGTTATCAGCGACGATTTTGTATTAAGCGAAGATGAACAAACAATCAGCAAATTATCCGACTTGGTATCCGGTATCATATTTTTCAAAATCGCAGCCAAATTATTATCGGCGTTTTTAACCACCACGGCACGCCGACCGCCCATCAGCGACTGCGCGTAATATTCGGCATAAATTTCCTGACCATCTTTGGAAATTTCACTCATTTCCAACGAGGCATAGCGAAAAGCGTCCTGCACATCCCCGCACACAGCTTCGGCGCATTTTTTTTGCAGCATAGAAATTGTTCCCTCGTTGCTGCCAAACAAAATCACGCATTTAACTTCGGGATTCGGATTTTTACAAAAACTCTCAAGCTGCGCCTGCTTAAAATTCATTCGGGTTACCACGCTTTGTTTTTACGGAATGGAAATATGCACCGATTCGCAAAGATATGTCATTGGCAATAATTTTGGCGCCGTCTTTTTCCACTTTCTTTTTATCCATTGTTGTTGAATACGGATTATCCAACAAGTCATAACTCAAATAAACCCAGCTTGAACCGCTGACTAATTGTCCGTTATCTTTATCCCACAGCGAATAAGACACGGTATATTTCACTTTTTCGCGGGTTGCGGTAATGTCATCACGCAACGCTTGCTGAACAGCCTCGGAACTAACCGGCTGAATTTTCAAAAAGTATTTAGCGCATTTTGGTGTTCCATGCGGATTAAAAGTATCCATAAGTTCATTTTTAATCATCTGTCCGATACGATCGGATACGCTTTCGATTTTTATTTGCGCCATTTCACGCACAATGTCGGTGTCAAATTTGTTGTTATAATACCACAAATCGTTGCCCGATGTTTTTTCCACGTACAACGGCTCAAATCCGCAGGCGGTAAGTCCGCAAACCGCCGCCAAAACCATAAATATTTTTGTTCTATACAACAATGTTTACAATCCTATTCGGTACAACAATAACTTTTTTCACATTCTGCCCTTCAAGCTGACGGGCCACATTTTCCAAAGCCAATGCGGCTTTTTCAACATCTTCGCGGGCAGCGTCTTTGGCAACCGAGATAGTGCCGCGCATTTTACCGTTCATCTGCACGCCCATGGTAACCATGTTATCTTCTGCTAATTTAGCGTCGCCTTCCGGCCAGGTCTCGGTAATAACCAAAGTATCGTACCCCAAACGCGCCCACATTTCTTCGGCCAGATGCGGAGTAAACGGACTAAGCAGCTTAATCAAAGTTTCATACATTTCCGCCGGAATTTGCGCCATATCAGACAAATAGTTAACATAAATCATCAATGATGAAACCGCGGTATTAAATTTCATGGTATCAACACGTTCGGTAACTTCCAAAATGCACTTGTGCATAGCCCGTAAATCGCCAGCTGTCGGCTTAGCTTCTTTTGACATTTTCTTAAACAAAGCATACACTTTGCTGACAAAACGATATACACCGTTCAAACTTTCTTCCGACCACATTGCCACTTGGTCAAACGGTCCGATAAACATTTCATACAAACGGAAAGTATCGGCACCATAAGTAGATACAATATCATCAGGGTTTACAACATTGCCACGGGATTTAGACATTTTTTCGCCGTTAGACGCCAAAATCATACCATGAGATGTACGCTTGTGATATGGTTCAGGCATTGGCACATAACCGCAGTCATACAAGAATTTATGCCAAAAACGAGAATACAGCAAGTGCAGTGTGGTGTGTTCCATACCGCCGTTATACCAGTCCACATTCATCCAATAATCCAAGGCTTCTTTAGAGGCAAATTCCTTGTCGTTGTGCGGGTCGCAATAACGCAGGAAATACCAAGAAGAACCGGCCCAGTTCGGCATTACGTCGGTTTCACGGCGAGCCGGACCGCCGCAGCACGGACAAGTTGTTTTTACCCACTCGGTCGCATTAGCCAACGGAGAGTCGCCGTTATCATTCGGACGATAATCCGGTACATCAGGCAATTTCAGAGGTAACTGGTCTTCCGGAATCGGCTGCCAGCCGCAATGTTCGCAATAAACCATCGGAATAGGTTCACCCCAATAGCGTTGGCGGGAGAATACCCAGTCGCGCAGTTTGAAGTTAACTTTAGCCTTGCCGAAACCTTTTTCTTCGGCATATTTAATTGCTGCCGACATAGCTTCTTTTTTATCCATACCGTCCAAGAAACCGGAATTGATATGTTTACCGTCTTCTTCCCAGGCTTTTTCGCTGATGTCGCCGCCATCCAAAACCTGAACAATCGGCAAATTAAACACTTTGGCAAAATCATAGTCGCGCTGGTCGTGCGCCGGAACCGCCATAATGGCGCCGGTGCCGTAACCGGTCAAAACATAATCGGAAATAAACACCGGAATCAATTTGCCGGTAAACGGATTTTTCGCTTTAATGCCTTTTAGTTCCACACCGGTTTTAGTGGTGTCTGCCGTGCGTTGCAGCTCAGATTTTTTAGCTGCTTCATCAATATAGTTCTGCACTTCGGCAGCATTTTCAAAACGGTTCATCAGTTCTTTGACAAATTCATGCTCCGGAGCCATAACCGTATAAGTTACACCGAAAGTCGTATCCGGGCGTGTGGTGTAAACCACCATTTTTTTGCCTAAAGAATTACCATTGTTATCCGTCAGCTCAAAGCTCAGTTCTGCACCCTCGGAACGACCAATCCAGTTGATTTGTGTAGAACGCACGCGGTCGATAAAATCAACTTCTTTCAAATCGTCGATAAGTCTGTCGGCATATTTGGTAATAGCCACCATCCATTGCTCTTTATCACGGCGAACCACCGGCGCGCCGCAACGCTCGCAGCAACCGTTGACAACTTCTTCGTTAGCCAACCCGACTTTACAAGAAGGACACCAGTTAATCGCCATTTTTGATTTATAAGCCAAGCCGTGTTTCCACAGTTGAATAAACATCCATTGCGTCCATTTATAATATTCCGGATCGCAAGTAGCAAAACTTCTGTCCCAATCAAAACTGAAGCCGATTGATTTTAACTGACGGGTAAAGTTTTCTATATTTTGCTTGGTAGAAATTGCCGGATGCACACCGGTTTTGATAGCGTAATTTTCAGCCGGCAGACCAAATGCGTCAAACCCCATCGGATACAAAACATTAAAGCCCTGCATTCTCTTTTTGCGCGAAACCACATCCAGCGCCGTATAAGAACGCGGATGTCCCACATGCAAGCCGGCGCCTGACGGATACGGAAACTCGACCAAAGCATAAAACTTTGGTTTTGAATGGTCTATTTCAACTTTATAGGCTTTTTCATCATTCCAAATTTTTTGCCATTTAGCCTCAATGGAGCGGAAGTTATATCTGTCTTCCAGCTGCCATTCTTTTTGCCATTCGGCAAACGATTCTTTTCCGTTATATCTGGCGTTACCCGACATTGTTAATTTTCTCCGTATTAAAAAAACTTTTATAAACTTCGCTTAAATTATCACACTGTTTTGCAAATATCAAAGTTTTTTTAAGTTTATACGCAAAACTCGGCAGCCGATTTACGCACAAAACTATAGACAAAATATAAAAGTCATGTTATAATTTAGACATATAGAGGAGAAAAAAGATGGTTAAGTCTTCCGAAAAAGCCAAAAAATACATTCCCAATCCTTTTGAAGCCCAAGCCTTAAAAGAGCTGAAACAGCCTTGGCGCTTTTATAACAGCAAAGAAGATTTTGAAAAGAAAGTTGCTGAATATAAAAAGCAAAAAATTCAAACCGCTTCCGGAGAAGTTGACGGCTGGCAGGCGGCCAAAGCTAATGCGCTTATTTCTTTCGGAGCCGAGCTGAACGATTATAAAGAAGAAACTCTTGCCGCCGCTGAAAGCCAAATCCGCAGTGATAAAAAATTATGGAAAAAAATTCAAGCCGCACACCTCTATAACACTTTGGGAATTAAGCCGGAAATAAACCAAGTCGACAGCCAAGACCTTGGCTCTGCCGACATAATGCAAAAAATCGGTGAATATATAGATAAAATGGAAAAAGGCAGTCTGGTTGACGGCAAATATCTTCCCTCTAAAGCCGAAAAGAATTTACTGCGCACTTTGGGAGATTACGGAGAATTTATCCGCAACCCTAAATCTGCCGACGAGACCTCAGAGTTTGCCGAAGAACTGAAAAAAAGACTTGAAAGAATTTCTAAACGCGATATTTTTTTAGAACCGCAAAAGAAAAAAGAAAAACAACCTAAAAAAGACCAACGAAAGGACAATAACATGAGTGATGAAAACAAATATGAATTGACTGATGAGCAAAAAGAATTTTGTAAAGCTCATAATATTGATCCGACCAAAATAACTTCAGAAGAAGACTATAAAAAAGCAGTAGAAAACGCCGGCAAAGAACATCCGGATAATACCGAGGAAAAGGACAAAAATAAAGAAAAACCGGACACGGAAAAAACTACTGACGCAAATGAAAATAAAACAGCCGGAAAAGACGGCGAAGAAAATACGAATGACGCAAAGCCTGATAATAAAACAACAGCTTTAGGCGTTCACATCGGCACTCCTAAAACTGATGAAAATAGTGACGAAAAAGAACCTGATTGGGTTAAGAAAAAAGCCGAATACTACGCAAAACTTGCCGCTGACGGCAAAATTCAGGGCTATGAACAAATAGAACCTGAAAACAAGCAGGTTTTTGCAGCCAAACTGGAAAACGCCGAAATTCATTACAGCTCGCCAAACGATGTAACCGTTTCGGCCGACGCCGGATTTAAAGTGTTTGACACCATGCTGAAAGAGCCTGACAACAAAGGCCGTCCGATAGAATTTCCAGACAACGCTTCCAAAGAAGTAGCCACCCGTTTATATGCCGCCTGTGTTTTGAACGGCAATAAAATGCAAGGAGCCGTACCGACCGAAATCGACATGGACGAGCTGGCTAAATGCGGACTTTCCGCCGAACAAATAAAACAAGTTCAAGATTACTACGCAGCCTCTAAAAATAAAGATAAAACAAACGCCAATACCGGTGCGGAAAAGCAAGAAGAAAAGCATGTCGAAGAACCACAGCTTTCTGACAAAACCAAAGCTGATATTCAAAAAATTTCTGAAATCAGGAAAAACTTTGAACAGATGAAGCAGGACGGAAAAATCGCCATTCAAAAAGGTCAAGACGGTAAACCGCAAATCGTCGCCGGAGAAAAAGGCACCGAGGAAGACGTAAAAAACGCTAATGCGATTATGAAAGAAGCCGCTGATTTGGTAAAAGCGGGATTGTCGGAAAATCGCGACAAAGATATTGCTCATGATACTGTAAAACTGGAAACTCAGCAGCAAAAAGACACAAATACCATTTTCCGCGAACAGCAAAGAGACCAGGCAGAAAGTTTGATGACTAAAGAACAGCTTGACACACACCGTGCTAAAGTTGAAGAACGCCTGCAACAGCATGCCGCGCGCTTGGGTATGTTGCCTGAAGGTGTTGAAGTCAAAGACAAAAACGGCAAAAAGATTGAAGCTCTTAAAGGCGATGAGCTCAAAAACTATCAATCACAGCTTCAACCGAACACCCTGGCGGCAATAAAACAAAAATTCGGAAAAACCAACGGTTAACAACTTTTAACTAAAGGAGATACGCCATGAATGGATTTGATAACGACTTTTTAGACTTTTTGAAAGTCTATGCTCCGACCGACTACATTTTGGCGAACTCTGATGACGTCAAACCCGAAAGTTTGAGCCGAATCTATAATGATTACAGCCACAAGTTCAGTATATGGATTAAGGTTCCGGCCTCTATCCGCGACACTTTCAACGGCAGAGTTCCGCAAGAAATTTTGCAGCTTGCCGCCGAAGGCAAGGAACAAATTTTAAAAGACATTGCAACCGGCAAAAAACCTCCTAAACCGGATGAAGAAAAGTTTGACGACTTACCTCCTCCTCCGTCTCCGGAGATGATTGTTGCCGCCGTTGCATTTACCACAGCCTTAACGGCAGGCTACAGCAAACAAGCCGCCTACGAGTTGTCGGCACATCATTTGTTCCGTGAAGCCTTAAAAGACAAAGCTCTTGCCGGTACAATGAACAAAAAAGAAAAAGCGGCTTGGTTGCAATCTCGTGAAGATGACGTAAAAACAATCAAAAAAGATTGGTGTGACGGACAACCGGAAAAAATGTTGATTCACTTGTTCAGTGAATATAATAAAGGCAAAATCAAAAAAGAAGATTTTACCCCGCAAGTAGTTGACCTAATGCAAAAAATTGAGTCTTCCAACCATCGCGGACATTTGCTTGCCTACTTAAAGACCAGACCGGTGCAAGCTAAACTGTCGCACTTTAAAGAAGATGTTTTAGACACCTTGTCGCAAACCATTTTGCACGATATTCCGATCAGCGAACGCGACGATTATCTGCGTGCCAGTATTCCGCTGAAAATTCAGCTGCGGCGCCTGATTGACGCTGACAACAAAGGCAAAGCCGAAAACTTGTCGCAAAAAGTGAATGAAATTGTCGAGCGTGCTGAAAAGGGTAAAATCGGCTTGGATTTAAGCAACTACACCGCGGATTCGCACCACCCGATGTCGGCGGAATTACGGCAAATGTTTATGGTGGTCTGCTGTATTCATAACGTGCCGTACCGCAACCCGAACGGCGAGCGTATAAACCCTAATTCCGAGTTGGTAAAACAGCTTCCGCAAGATGTACAGGCGCTGGTTATTTCACGCGATATGAATTTAGCCAAAGAAAATATGATAGACCTGACAAAAGACGGTAAATGTCATCATCAAGCTGTGCTTAAATCAATTCCGACCACACTTAAATTAGCCGGCAATCGTGAAATCGCCTGAAATATTTTATAGTTCTGCCGCCGCTGCTCAGTCTTCGGCGGCAAAATTTATATTGTTGTCCTGATTAACTTTCATGCAAAGAATAATGCCGAAACTCGACATAATGGAAAACATAACCGTACCGCCGTATGAAATAAGCGGCAAAGGAATTCCCACCACCGGCAACACTCCCATAACCATGGCAATGTTAATAAACACATACAAAAAATAGTTTGTATTCAAGCCGATAACCACCAGTTTGGCAAAATAATTGTTAATTCTGAAAGCAAACAGATAGCCGAGCGCAATCACAAAAATATTCAATAAAACCAAAGTCAAACTACCGACCATACCGAATTCTTCGGAAAACATCGTAAAAATAAAGTCCGTATGTTTTTCCGGCAAAAAATTTAAGTGAGTCTGCGTACCGTGCAAAAATCCTTTTCCGAAAATGCCGCCCGAACCGAAGGCAATTTTAGACTGAATAATATGATAACCGGCGCCGAGCGGATCTCTTTCCGGATTTAAGAAAGTCAGTACCCGGTTTTGCTGATATTCATGCAAAAAATTCCAGGCAACCGGCAGCAATGCCCCACTGGCAGCACCGACTAAAGCAAATTTCCACCACTGCACTCCCACCACAAACAGCATAATTGTTGCCGTAAACAGCAGCATCAGCGCCGTACCCAAATCCGGCTGCAGACAAATCAGTCCCACCGGCAGCACCGTCATTACTGCCGGAATCAAAATACCGCGGATAGTCCGAATATTCTGCAATGTTGTGGTACTGAAATAACGCGCCAAAAACAAAACCATACCAATCTTCATTAACTCCGATGGTTGAATTTTAAATAATCCCAAATTTATCCAGCGCTGCGCCCCCATTCCGATATGTCCGGTAATTTCCACAACAAACAGCAAAAACAGTGTTACAAAATAAAAAGCGTAAGCACATTGATAGTAATAGCGAATATCAATCATGGCCAAACCGAACATAACCAGCAAGGCAACGCCGAAACGGCTGATATGGCGCACTGCCCACGGCTCCCAGTTTCCGTTTGCCGCCGAATACAAAGTCATAGTTCCGATACCGGCCAGCAACGCAATCAGCAGAATATACCAAAAGCTGAGTTTCAACACTTTGTCTTTAAAGCTCAAATTTCTTCCGCCGTAACCCAAATTATACATTTTTTCACCTATTTAATATCCAACTGCAATGCTTTTTGTAAAATTTTGCTGGCAATCGGCGCCGCCACACCGGAACCGGACGAACCGTGCTCCACAACCACAGCCACAGCATAACGCGGATTATCCACCGGCGTAAAACCGATAAACAACGCATGATTCCGCAGCCGCCACGGCAGCTGCTCATCACGCAGAATTCCGCTGCTGCGCTCTTTCATCGAAATACGGCGTACCTGCGTGGTTCCGGTTTTACCGCCCATCATTACACCGTTAATATTAAAGCGGGCACGACCGGCTGTACCGCCGGCACCGTTTACCACTTCAAACATACCGCGTTTAACAATTTCTATATTTTTGGTAGAGATGTCCAAACGCTTTATTTTTGCCAGCTCTTTCTCAGTCGGTTTAATAAATGTCGGCTGCACCGCATAGCCGCCGTTAACCACCCGCGCCAGCATTGTGGCAAGCTGCAGCGGCGTAACCAAAACATAGCCCTGCCCAATTCCCGAATTTGCAGCATCGCCGTGTGTCCACGAGGTACCGAAACGGGCTTTTTTCCACGCCTTTGTCGGAATAATTCCGGCTTTTTCATTATCCAGCCCCACTTCCAGCACATTACCCATTCCGAGCTTTACCGCCATGTCATGAATTTTATCAATACCCAGCTTCATCGCGGTTTCATAAAAGAAAATATCACATGAATGTTTCAGCGCTTCCACCACATTTAAACTGCCGTGCCCCGAATGCCTCCAGCAGTGAAAACGAATATTGCCGACATCCAAACCGCCGCTGCAGGTAAATCTGGTATTCAAATCTATAACTCCTGCTTCAAGCGCTGCCAGTGCCACCACCACCTTAAACGTTGACCCTGGAGAATATTGTCCGGAAACTGCCTTATTAACCAAAGGCGTACGCTCATTATTCAGCAAAGCGTTCCAATGCTTATAGCTGATACCGTTTGTAAATAAATTCGGGTCAAAAGACGGAGTGGAAACCAGCGCTAAAATTTCGCCGGTGCGCACATTCAAAACCACCGCTGCGCCGCTTTCTTCTCCAAACGCCTCATACGCCGCCTGCTGCAAACGAGCGTCCAAAGTTAAAGTCAGACTCTCACCTTCTTCGCCGTTGTTGCGCTCTATTTCATTCATTACCCGACCATAGGCGTTAACTTCCAGCTTAATTGTTCCGCCCTGGCCTTGCAGTTTATAGTCAAAATAGCGTTCAAGCCCCGATTTACCGATTTTAAAACCAGGAACCATATACAGCGGATTGTCTTTTTTATCTTTATCCGAAACCGGACCGACATAGCCCAAAACATGTGCATATATATCGGCATACGGATAATAGCGGCTCAAGCCTTCGTCAATTTCCACCCCCGGCAAATCCGGCGCGTGCAGTAAAATTTTGGACACTTCGTTCCAATCTAAATTATCTTTTAATTTTATCGGAATAAAGCGGCGTTTATTTTTCAAATCTTTACGGATTTTTTGTTCTTCGCTTTCACTCAGCGGAATAATCCTTTTAAAATTAGCCAACGTTTCTTCAATATCCGGTGTTTGTTCCGCCACCAGCAACGCCTGAAAATCCTGTTCGTTCTTGGCAATAATTTTACCGTTGCGATCATAAATCAAACCTCTTGGCGGCACCATAAAACGAGTGGAAATGCGATTTTCATCCGACATCATTTTATACTTGTCGGCCTCTTTGACCTGTAAAAAATATAACCGAGCCGCAATTATTGCAAACGCCAGCAGATTAAACAAAATAACCACCAGCGTGCGCCGTTCCACAACTCTGCTTTTTTCGCCGTTTCTATTCATTGATACGCTCCTGCGGCAACAGATTGTTTTGCACCCACATATTTATATACGCCACCAACGGATAAAACATCACGGTTGAAAGCAAATTAACCATAATTTCCGTCATCGGTACAAAACGGCTGAAATAAACGGAAATAAACAGCCACTTAACCAAAGTCAAAATCAATCCGGCCAATGCAAACACCAGCCAACCGCTGACAAAAGAGGCCGCTTTAAAATAGCGAGCCAGCATTGTTGCGGCAAACACTAAAAGCATCATCATCAAAATGTTTATTCCTAAAGGCGTCGAGCTGTAAATATCCATTAAAAAACCCACGACAAAAGCCGAAATATAACTAAACATATAACCGCGTTTCAAAGTCCAATAATAAACGCAGATAACGCCGACTTCGGGGCGAAAATAATTAAGTTCCAGCGAGTTTATCGGCACATAGAACAAAAACAATAAAATCAGCGTCGCCACCAGAGGAATCCGGTGGCGAAAGAACAAGCGCATTTTTTCTTTGAAATTATTGTGCATTATTATCGTTTTCCAAAAAATCGCTCAAGTTTTCGCTTTCGGCTGAAAGTCCGTAATCCACTATGCGGACATATTCGACTCTACTGATGTCCGCCATTGTTTCAACATCTATCACGCCGTTTTTTATCGAATTTACAAAACCTATCGGTAAACCGGACGGAAACATTCCGCCCACACCGGAAGTTACGACCACATCGCCTTCCTGAATATCCGAGGTTGATCGAGTAAACATCAGCTGCGGCAAAGCGGTATTGTTGCCGCTCAAAATTCCGCGCACCCTTGTGCGCTCTATTACCACCGGAATCTTTGAGTTGATGTCCGTTACCAAAATTACTTTGGCATAATGTCCGCTGACTTTATCAATGCGTCCGATAACGCTTTCATCACCCAAAACAATTTGCCCTTTTTGCACTGCTTCATCGCCGACATAAACCAACAACGCATGTGTAAATCCGTCCCCGGATTCGGCAATAATTTTAGCACTCATAAAAGTTGCATCTGCCGGAGGAACATAATTAAGCAAGCGCTCCAAAAGCTGATTTTCCACTTCCAAAGTGCGAACTTTATTTTGCAGCATCAACATTTGTTTATTTTCTACCTGCAAAACACGGTTATCTTCATAAATATGGCTGATGTCATAAAAATAGGTATAAATCCGATGAAGCAGCCTGGACGGCAACTCCACCACTTGCATAACCGGTCCGGTAACATTCATTACAGCCCTATTTGCCATATCAACAACCACACTGTCAACTTTACTCAGCAATATAAGCAAAAGGGCGCTGACAAACAAAATAAAAATAAAAAAACGGCGCAGTAACGTTTTAATTTCGCCTATTCGGATAAGCAATATACCGCGCCGTTTCATTTTTTAATCCTTGTTTATTTAACCCATATTAGACAATGCGCTTTTGAGTTTGTTAACCTGATCTAAAGCCTTGCCACAGCCTTTTGCCACGCAGGCTAAAGGTTCTTCGGCAATAGATACCGGCAAGCCGGTTGCATTGCGCAAAACTTGGTCTAAATTTGCCAGCAAAGCGCCGCCGCCGGTCAAAACAATTCCTTTGTCAACAATATCGGCAGCCAATTCCGGCGCGGTATTTTCCAAAGCCACTTTAACAGCTTCCACAATGTCTGAAACCGGTTCTACCAAACTTTCGGCAACCTGTCTTTCGGTAACCACGATTTCCTTCGGCACGCCGTTCACCAAATCACGTCCTTTAATTTCCACCGTGCGGCCTTCGCCTTTTTCCGGCGGACAAGCCGAACCGATTTCTTTTTTAATTTTTTCGGCGCTGCTTTCACCTACCAGCAGATTTTTGTTGCGGCGAATGTAGTTAACAATAGCGCTGTCCATTTTATCTCCGCCCACGCGGATAGAGCGCGAATATACAATACCGCCCAAAGACAGTACGGCAACTTCGGTTGTGCCGCCGCCTATATCAACCACCATGCTGCCTGTCGGCTCTGTAACCGGCAGACCGGCGCCGATAGCCGCAGCCATAGGCTCTTCAATCAACCAAACTTTGCGGGCGCCCGCATATTCTGCCGATTCCTGAATAGCGCGGCGTTCCACGGCGGTTGAACCGGACGGCACACAAATAACAATCAACGGAGAAGCAAAAGCACGACGATTATGCACTTTGCAAATAAAATACTTTATCATTTCTTCGGCAATTTCAAAATCGGCAATCACACCGTCTTTCAACGGGCGGATAGCCTGAATATTGCCCGGCGTGCGCCCCAGCATTTGTTTAGCCTCGTTACCCACCGCCAAAACCTGCTTACGGCCTTTATATTCTTCAATTGCCACCACCGACGGCTCATTCAAAACAACTCCTCGGTCGCGCACATAAACCAAAGTATTCGCGGTACCCAAGTCAATCGCCATATCGCTGGACAGCATTCCCATCAATTTTGCAAACATTCGTGTTTATCTCCATAATTTAACATTGTTTATTTTTTATAACTAAACAATACAATGTGCAAGAGTTTATATTATTGTTAACAGACTTGTTCACAGGTTTATAACATTGAAAATCTGTTGTAAATAGTCTTTTTGACCTTCATAGACATTTTCCAAAACAATATCCGCCGGCATTTTATTTTTAAGCCAGGTCCGCTGCCGCTTGGCATATTGCCTGGTATGCAGTTTTGCTAAATTCAATGATTCTTCAAGCGGCATTTGCCCTTTTATAAACAAACTCAGTTCCGGAACTCCCAGAGCTTTCATTGCCGGCATATCCTCGGCGACGCCGCGTTTCAGCAGCTGCTCGATTTCCGACAAAACACCTGCATCATTAACCATTTTATCAAGCCGCAGACAGCAGCGCTCGGCAATCACATCCAAAGACGGCATAATTTTCACGGTTATAAAATTCGCTTCCGGCAGTTTTTGAACAAGCGGCTTTTTATACCACTCCGACACCTTAATTCCGGTTGCTTCAATCACTTCCAAAGCGCGGATAATTCTGGTTTTATCATTTTGATTCAGCTTGGCGGCAATTTCTTCATCTTTTTGCTGCAATTCGGCATATAAATTTTCGAGTCCGTCTTGCGCCAAGCGAACCTGCAGACATTCCCGAATTTCTTTCGGCGTTTCCGGTATCGGCGTTACGCCTTTCAGCAACGCTTCAACATAAAATCCGGTTCCGCCGACCACTACCGGCAGTCGATTTTCCGCCCACAGTTTACGAATTTCCGCTACACATAAATTCAGCCAATCCACCACATTGCCGCGTTTAGCGCAATCATAAATTTCAAACAGACGGTGTTCCGCCAATTTTTTTTCAGCTTCTGTCGGCGCGGCGGCAATAATCGGAATATCTTTATAAATCTGCATAGAATCACAGTTTAGCACCACGCCGTTTAAGTCGTGCGCTGCCTGCGCCGCCAAGGCGGACTTACCGGAAGCCGTCGGTCCGGCAATAACCAAAACCGGATTCTTTCGCATATTTTATTTATCCTCTTGGTTAATTAACTGCGAAAATTCCTGACGCTTGCGCTCATACATTTCAGCATTTTCACCGGATAACCCCTGTAACTTGCGGGCAATAACATATTGCGGCAACTTGGCTTTAACCTCTGCTATCGGCAAATTCCACTGTGCAGGACGAATGCGGATTTTTTTGCCCTGCCCAGCCGAAACTCTCGAAGTAACTTCTCCGCTGTCGGCGTCTTCAAATTCCGTCAAAGTCAAACGCAAATTTTCCAGGGTATTTGGAATCAAAAAGTCAATAAACTCACCGCTGTTAATATAATTACGCACTTCAAAAATAGCATCTTCGCCCTGCCATTCCACAATCGAACCGGCAAACAGCCATTCGCCGAGCGTACGGGTATATTCGTAATTTTGGCTGATATTAGTCAACTTACCGTCGTGAAAACCTAAGCAATAGCCGCGATTCTGCAGTGTATATAAATCGTCCATATATTTCTTATAATCCCAATCCTGCGGATTCGCATAATAATCATCAATCGCCTTGCGATAAGCTCGTGCTACTGTTCCGGCGTAATATTCCGTTTTGTTGCGGCCTTCTACTTTCAATGAGTCCATACCGATTCCCAAAATATCGTTCAAACGCGGCATCAAACACATATCTTTGGAATTTAGCAAATAACCGCCGTGTTCATCTTCAACAATTTCATAATATTCCCCCGGTCTAAACTCTTCTTCCAGCAAAAATTCAAAGGCCTTGGCGTTATCCTGATTTATTTCCAGCTCTTTAATTGTGCCATCTTTCAAACGTAAGTGCATTTTATAGTGCCAACGGCAGCAATGTGCGCATTTTCCCTTATTAGCACTGCGGTCAGCCATAAAGTTGGAAATCAGGCAGCGTCCGGAATAAGACATACACATAGCGCCATGGACAAAACATTCCAGCAGCACATCCGGACATTGCTCACGTATTTCAGCCATTTCCGCAAATGTAACTTCACGTCCCAAAACGCACAGACTTGCCCCCATTGACTGCCAAAATTTCACTGTTTGCCCCGAACAGATATTGGCTTGGGTAGAAACAAAACGTTTCAACTCCGGCGCGTTTTCTTTTAAATAATAAAACACCCCGGGGTCTGCCACCAAAACTCCATCCGGTTTCAGCTCTTGCAAAGTTTTAACAAATTGAGGCAATTTGGCAGCTTCTTCATTATGGATATATAGATTTAAGGTCAGGTAGATTTTTTTACCTTTCTGATGTACAAAGTCGATTCCTTCTTTTAAATCTTCCAGCGAAAATTTAGACTGCGTGCGCAGGCTCATATCCGGTGTTCCGGCATAAACCGCATCGGCTCCGTATAATAACGCTGTTTTCAATTTTACCAGCGAACCGGCCGGCAAAAGTAATTCTGCTTTTTTCATGGTTTTACCTCTATATTTGTTGTTACCGCCTGCAATTTGCCGAACGGTGTGTTTTCTATCAAAATCTTTGCCACAAACCACGCCTTAGTTTTTTCATCTCTCAGCACCCAAAAATAAATCGGCTCGTCTTGATTGAGTAAAAAACCGGCATCGGTATCTTCTAAAATTTCTTGTTTATATCGGCATTTCAACGCCTTTCCGGCAAAATAGTCCGTTTTTATTTTCTCCTTTTTCAGCGTTTTCACTGTCGATTTGGCATATTTTTTACCGTTGAACGAATATTGTTCCAAATCACAATTACCTTTTTTAATAATCTTTTGCGCCAGCTCGCCAAACACCGAAAGCAAGTCGCCTGAATACGGATATTGCGGATTGGTTTTTATTTCATCTTTGCGCTTGCGTTCATTTTTAACACTGACCCGATATTGCGGCACTCCGTCTTTATATACAATTTCTTTTGAACGATGCGTAAAACGGGTTTGCGTTTCATAGTAATAATCTTGCGGCTTAAAACCGGATTTATTATATGTTCCGACGCTGTGATATGTTGCCGTAAACGGATACAACACGCCAAACGTTCCGCTGGTGGAAACCGAAGTTTTAATATCATAGTCTTTATCCTGATAAAAAGCGTAGCTGAATGTTTCTTCACAAGCATCAAACAGCCCGATGGTTGTTTGCATATAATGCTTAACCTCCAGCGCCTGCACTTCTGCACACCACATCAATACAGATAAAAATATTAAAAGTCCGTTTTTCATTTTAGCCATTCATTAAACAATTTTACCTACAATAACAGAAATTTTAAGATTATAAAGGAAAAAATTATGTCTGAAAAAGTTTTACTGGTTTACGGCGGATTTTCTGCTGAACGTGAAGTTAGTTTATCCTCAAAGAACGACATTGCCGCTGCCTTAAAAAGCAAAGGCTATACTGTTATAGAACACAACTTAACTGATGTTTGGACTTTTTTAGATATTCTGAAAACCGAAAAGCCGGATGTGGTTTACAACGGTTTATACGGCAACTGGGGTGAAGACGGAGAAATTCAAGGCCTGCTCGATATGCTGCAAATTCCTTACACCCACTCCGGCTTAAAAGCCTCGGCTCTGGGTATGGATAAATACCTGACTAAGCTACTGGCCTCTGCCGCCGGCGTTAAAGTGGCGCAAGGAGAAAAAACAACCGCCGCCGCTTATTTGCAAAACGGCACAAAAGTTCCATATCCCTATGTAGTTAAACCGGTGTGCGACGGCTCCAGTGTCGGAGTTTATATCGTTCACAATGCCGAAGAAGAAAAAAACGTAACCTATACAGATTCAAACTTGCCTCTTTTGATAGAACAATACATTGCCGGTCGCGAACTAACCGTTATGTGTCTAAACGGCACAGCTAAAGTAATTACCGAACTTAAAACCGACTGTGCTTTTTATGACTATCAGGCAAAATACACCACCGGCAAAACACATCACATTCTGCCGGCCGAGCTTCCCGAAGACATTGCAGAAACCTGTAAGCGTTACACCGAAACCGTTTACAAGGCCTTAGGCTGCCGCTCGGTTGCCCGCTGCGACTTTCGATATAATAAAAAAGACGGAGTCGTTTTACTGGAAATCAACACCAACCCGGGAATGACGGCGCTTTCATTAGTGCCGGAACAGGCTAAATATTTGGGAATATCTTTCGCAGATTTATGCGATATTCTGGTTAAAAACGCCGCCTGCCGTAAAAGATAACTAAAAAAGATTACTGCGACTGCGCTTTAATGCTGACAATTCGGTTGTTATAAAAGATATTTATAAGTTTATGGATAAGCAAACGTGGCTCTACAATCTGAAAACAGAAAAAGCGTCATCTTCTATTAACTGATATTCGACTTTGATTATTTAATGGTCGGAGCCATATCTATCTGTCATGATAAGTATCATTTTGCCTTTGCATTAAAAAATGCCGAGTTAAATCATTTTTAAAATATTTATTTCCAGCCTCAATGCAATCATCGCAAATAGGCGGTAAGTTATTTTCTTTCATGGCCATACGCATTCGCGTCACATCTCTAAAGTCGCCATTGGCACGTTGCTGCATAATGCAGGATTCATCAAGACAATGAGTGCCAAGATTTTCTTCCGAATTTCTGCGATTAGAAGGCGTAAGCCCGATAACGTGACCAAATTCGTGCATCAAAACAGTTTTGAATTCTTCTTGTTTCAGATATCCGTTTTCATCTAAAAAACGCGCTGTTGACACAACGCAAAAACCGTTTTCGCTACCTATACCCAAAGCATAGTTGAGTAAAGAGTTGTCGCCTTGTCTGGCGTATAAATCGTGTTTTACCAACAAAATTGAAAGCTGAGGAATTTTTTGGCGATACGGGTCATTTGCTAAATCGTTCATTAGTGTGTTTAGGCAAATTTGTCCGCGTTCATACCGGTTATCTAATTTAGCTTGCAGTTTAGCTCGTTCAATATACCATCTGACGCTTTCATAAGGTTCTAAGAATGTTTGTCCGTCACGAATGACCAACGCATTATCGCTTTGCCAATTTTTCAAATTACTTACCGGATACATTTTTTCATATTTAGGAAAACAAGCCATCATTTCTGAAATCCCTTGAACTGCCAAAGGTGTAACAGCTTCAAGACCATTTTCACAAGTTATGTAGATGTCGCGTACTTTCAAAACAATCTTCTTTCGTAAAATTCTCTTGGCAATTATAGCAAAAATATTTTGTCAAAGCAAATGCTTTGTGAAAAATGTTTTGTGTTCTTGCCTTTTAAGAAGATGAGTGTTAAAAAGGAGCATCTATCTCTAAATTTATGAGTTGTAAAGATAAAAAATCATTACAAACATATCCCCGTTATTTGCTATAACGGGGATATTTGCCTGATGAAACTATTTTTCATCAACCACCGGTTTAATGTGCCATATTCTGTCGGCATATTCCATAACCGCGCGGTCGCTGGAGAAATTACCGATTCTCGCCACATTGACCAAAGCCTTTTTTGCCCACTTCTCTTTGTCGTTATAGTCGCGTTCGGCTTGGTGCACTGCATTATTAAACGCTTCTATATCCGCCAAAATAAAGTAGTAGTCGCTGCCGAGCAAAGTATCAAAAATCGGGCGGAATAACTGCGGATAGTCTTTTTCGCAGAACATACTTGAATTTACGGCATTCAGAATACGTTTGATGTAGTCTGATTTTTCATACAATTCGCGCGGATTGTAGGTCATGCGTTTGCCGCGCACTTGTTCGTCGGTCAAACCGAACAGATAGAAATTTTCTTCGCCTACTTCTTCACGAATTTCAATGTTAGCCCCATCGTATGTTCCGATTGTCAAAGCACCGTTTAAGGCAAATTTCATATTGCTGGTACCGGAGGCTTCAAAGCCGGCAGTAGAAACCTGACAGCTCACGTCGGCGGCCGGAATTAAATATTCGGCAACCGAAACTTTATAGTCAGGAATAAACACTACCTTCAAAAATTCATTAACCCGCTCGTCATTATTAACCACTTCAGCCACGTTGTTTATCAATTTAATGATAAGTTTGGCAAAAGTATAAGACGGAGCCGCCTTGCCGGCAAAAATATAGGTTTTCGGTGTAATCGGACGAACATTGTCGCGGGTAATCGCCAAATAATCGCCGATAACCTGCAAAATAGTCATCAGCTGACGTTTATATTCGTGAATACGCTTAGCGTGCACAATATACATGCTGTTCGGATCAACCATTATGCGGGTTGCACGATATACCTTTTGCGCCAAACGTTTTTTATTTTCGCTTTTAATTTTCAAAAAGTCTTTTAAAAACGCCTTGTCTTCTGAATATTTTTCAATATTGCGCAGTTGTTCCAAATCAGTAATCCACGATGTTCCGATTTTGTCAGAAATAAGATTTGCTAAATCGTGGTTGGCACGCAGCATCCAGCGGCGAGGTGTTACGCCGTTGGTTACGTTTGTGAATTTTTCCGGCCACAATTCGTAAAATTCAGGAACCAAAGAATGCTTTACCAATTCGGAGTGCAATTTAGCCACACCATTTATTGAAAACGAACCGACAATAGAGAGGTTGGCCATGCGGATAACCTGATTATCGCCCTCGCCGTCCACAATCGAAACTTTGCCAAGTTTGTAAGAATCTTCGCCAAAACGGCTGCGGGCAAATTCCATAAAGCGACGATTGATTTCATAAATAATCTGCAAATGGCGCGGTAAAAAGCGGCGAATAATCGAGCTGCTCCATTTTTCTAAGGCTTCCGGCAACAAGGTATGATTGGTATAGGCAAAAATTTTAGTAACAATTTCCCATGAGTCGTCCCATTCCTGTCCGTAAACATCCATAAGTTGACGCATCATTTCCACAATAGCCAAAGCCGGATGAGTATCGTTTAACTGAATGCAGACATAGTCCGGCATTTTCTTGAAATCATTGCTTTTTTCCATAAAGCGACGAATAATATCCTGAATTGCGCAAGAAACAAAGAAATATTGCTGTGTCAAACGCAGCTCTTTACCTTGTTCAATGTTGTCAGACGGATACAAAACCTTAGAAATTGTTTCCGTACGGATTTTATCCCGCACGGCTTCGATATAGCCGCCGCTGTTAAAGATGTTCAAATCCAACTCATCATCAGTTTTGGCAGAAAACAAACGCAGATAATTAACCGATTTGCCGTTATAGCCGACAACCGGAAAATCATACGGCACGCCATATAAAGTGTGGGTGTTCGCCCAAACATAGCTGACTTTTCCGTCCGGTTTATTATACATTTCCACGTTACCGCCGATTGGAATGGTAACGGTGCGGTCGGCACGGGCAAACTGCCACGGAGAATCTTCCCCCAGCCAGTTATCAGCCTGTTCAACCTGATAGCCGTTTTCAAACTTTTGCTTAAACAAGCCGTATTCATAGTTAATTCCGTAGCCAAAGCCCGGAATACCCAACGATGCCATAGAGTCCATATAGCAGGCCGCCAAACGGCCCAAACCGCCGTTACCCAAAGCCGGGTCATATTCGGCATCAAAAATATCATTTAATGAAAAATCAGGGAAACCCTCAATTTTTATGTCTTTTAAAATATCATAAAGCCCAAGGTTATAAAGGTTATTTTCCAATGAACGACCTATTAAATATTCAATAGACAGATAATATATGCGCTTTGTGCCATGCTCATTATAGCGGGCAATGGTGTCATACATCCTGTCCATGGCAAACTCGCGCACCGCCAAAGCCACGACTTTAAACGCCTCGTCTTTGGTCAGCTCGCAATTTCGCTTGCCGATAAAATATTTTGCATAATGCTCAATAGAAAGTTTCAATCGAGCGCGGTCAATTTCATCCATAACACTTTTATTTTCTGTTACCACAGTTTTATCTCCCATAATTTTTAACATACCTTTTTATACCGGACACTAGCCGAAATAGATTGAAAATTACTTAACAATATAACATTTTTATTTCCGAAAAGAAGATATTGTTTGATTTTTAATTTTTTTGGCTTTATAGCTAAAAATGTGAAAATAAGGAATTTATACAGAGTGATAGCAATGAATAAAAAGTTACTTTTAGCAGTTTCGTTAAGCGCTTTGATTAGCGTTAACGCAAACGCAGATACAATTTACGAGGCTATGAGCGAAGCCTATAACAGCAACCCTACTTTGCACGGTCAGCGCGCTGCCAGCGGTGCGACCAATGAAGACGCCGCCGCCGCCCGTTCCGGCTTTCGCCCGACAATCGGAGTAAACGGCAACTATTCGGATACTCACGTCAGACAAACCGGAAACAGCACTGTAGACGGATATCAAAAAGGTTATACGGGAAGTGTTACTCAGCCGGTATTCAACGGATTTTCCACTTATAATGCCGTAAAAGCAGCTGATTCCGCCGCTAAAGCCGGTATTCAGGATTTATATGCTGTTGAACAATCTGTTTTACTCGGCGCTTCAACAGCCTATTTAGACGTTATGCGCGATGAAGCTATTGTCCGTCTGCAAAAAAATAATGAACGTTTGCTGAAAAAACAACTGGATGAAACTTTAGCTCGCTTTGACGTTGGCGAAGTTACTCGCACTGATGTCGCTCAATCTCGCGCCAGCTATGCGCAAGCTCAATCAGATGTAATTTCCGCCGAAGGTAATTTGGCAATTTCTAAAGCCACATATTTGCAGATGGTAGGCAAAGAACCAAAGAATTTGCAAAATCCTGCCTCCATAACCAAAATGTTTCCTACACGTTTTGACGAAGCCATGAACTATGCGCGCGGCAATAATTATTCTTTGCTGTCTGCCAAAAAACAACTGGATTCGGCTTCATACAATGTAAGCAGCAACAAAGGCGCTTTATTGCCTGAAGTTACATTTACCGCCGCCAGCGGAAAAACAACACAGTCAAACCATAATATGGAAAAAAATCCAAGCACCACAAGCACTCAGTATTCTTTGGACATGAATGTTCCATTGTATACCGGTGGCGCAACCAGAGCTAAAATCCGCAAAAGCAAATATCAAAAATGGCAGGCTCAGGAAGGCGTTTTAGAAGCAGAACGCGCTGTTGTGGCCGGAGTTACCAGTTATTGGCAGTCTATGCAGGCCAACAAATCTAACATCACTTCCATTCAAGCTCAGGTAAAAGCCTCTGCCATTGCATTGGAAGGCACTCAAAAAGAGGAAGCTCTCGGCAACCGCACGGTTTTGGACGTGTTAAACGCTTATCAAACATTGTTAACTTCACAGGTTAATGAAGTAAAAGCCTTGCACGACTACTATGTTTCCGGTTTGCAGCTTATGCAGTCAATGGGTAAATTGACCGCCAAAAAATTGGCACTGAAAGTTAATTACTACGACGCTGAAGCTAATTATAAAAACACCAAAGGTAAATGGCTTACATTATCCATTGATAAATAAAGCAAAGCTATTGCCAAACAAAATAAATTTTGCTAATATGCCTCAGGTTTTAATTTTAACTTGAGGCATAATTTTATGGCAAAATCTGATGATGACAATATAGATGCTATTTTAAAGTCGATTCGCGAAGCGATTATTGACAAAGAACAGCGTAAATATTTTGAACAATTCAGAACGGAAAATCAAAAAAAAGAGCCTGTTTTTTCCGACACTCTCAAAGAACAGGATGAGATTTTTGAATTATCCAAAAACATGATGGTAAAACGTGAGGACATTCCGTATCAACTTGGTGTTTGGAGTTTTAACGACGTAGCCAAAAAAATTATGAAAAAATATCAGGCTTATTTTGCAAAACGCGCTGTCAAAACAAACATGGCCGAGTCTAATGACAATCAATCCGACCGAGTGCGAGTAAAGGAAAATAGTTTGGCCTAGCGGCTTATTTTCCTACCCGATTTTTTTTGAAAACAATACTTTTAGAAATATAACGTAAAAAAACGGAATAATAAACAATGTTAGAAAAGAACTATAATCCAAAAGATTTTGAAGAAAAAATTTATGAAAAATGGGAAACCGACGGCGATTTCAAGCCGGATATGAGAAGTAAAAAAGAAGCGTTTTCTATAGTGATTCCTCCACCGAATGTAACCGGAGTTTTACACATGGGACACGCGTTGGACGACACTTTGCAGGATATTTTAATCCGCTATAATCGTATGCTTGGCAAAAAAGTTTTATGGCAACCTGGAACAGACCATGCCGGCATTGCCACACAAATGGTGGTAGAACGTAATTTGGCTAAAGAAGGAATTACCCGCCACGATTTAGGACGTGAAAAGTTTATTGAAAAAGTTTGGGAATGGCGTAAACAATCCGGCGGAACAATTTGCCGCCAACTGCGTCGTTTGGGCGCTTCCTGCGACTGGAGCCGTGAGCGTTTTACTATGGACGAAGGACTTTCTCGTGCCGTGCGTAAAATTTTTGTTTCGCTGTATAAAGACGGCTTGATTTTTAAGGCCAAAAAACTGGTTAACTGGGACCCTAAACTTGGTACCGCTGTTTCTGATTTGGAAGTGGTGCAAAAAGAAACTGTCGGCAAAATGTATTACTATAAATATCCGATTGAAGGAACAGAAGGCGAATATATCCATATTGCCACCACTCGTCCTGAAACAATGTTCGGCGATACCGCAGTTGCTGTTTCCAAAAATAATCCGAAACTGGCTCATTTAATTGGCAAAAACTGCATTATTCCTATTATCAACCGCGTGATTCCGATTGTCGGCGATGACCATGCCGATCCGGAAAAAGGCACAGGTGCCGTAAAAATTACTCCGGCGCACGACTTTAACGACTTTGAAGTTGGAAAACGTCATAATCTGCCGATGATTAACGTTTTGAATCCTGATGCGACAATGAACGAAAACACTCCGTATGCCGGTTTAACCACTATGGAAGCCCGTGCTAAAACGATTGAAAAATTGACCGAGTTGGGATTGATGGATAAAATTGAAGATCACCCGATGGTTATTCCGTATGGCGACCGTAGCGGCGTGGTTATTGAGCCTTTAATGACCGACCAATGGTTTGTAGATGCCCCTAAATTGGCCGTTGCCGCTATTAAAGCCGTAGAAGACGGCGATATGCAATTTGTACCGAAGAGTTATGAAAAAACCTATTTTGAATGGATGCGCAATATTCAGCCGTGGTGTATTTCACGACAACTTTGGTGGGGACATCAAATGCCGATTTGGTATGGTCCGGACGGCGAAATTTTCTGCGAAGAAAATGAAGAAGATGCTAAAGCAGCCGCAACCAAGCACTATGGCAAAGAGGTTGAATTGACTCGTGAAACCGATGTGCTGGATACCTGGTTTTCTTCCGGTTTGTGGGCTTTTTCAACTATGGGCTGGCCTGATGAAACCGAATTTTTAAAGACCTTTTATCCGACTTCGGTTTTGGTTACCGGTTTTGACATCATTTTCTTCTGGGTTGCCCGCATGATGATGATGAGTATGTATATGATGAAACGCGTACCGTTCAAAAAATGCTATATTCATGGTTTGGTACGCGACGAGCAAGGCCGTAAAATGAGCAAGTCTAAAGGCAACACCGTTGACCCGATGGATACAATCGAAAAATACGGCGCTGACGCTTTACGCTTCTTTATGGCAGCCATGGAAACACAAGGCCGCGACATCAATTTGTCTGATTCGCGTATTCAAGGTTATCGCAACTTTGCCACAAAATTGTGGAACGCTGCTCGTTTCTGCGAAATGAACGAATGTTATTCGGTTAAAGACTTTGATGTAACATCGGCTAAACTTGAAATCAGTAAATGGATTATGGCAAAGGCCAAAGAAGCCGCTGCCGAAGTTACCGAAAATCTTAACAACTTCCGTTTTTCCGACGCGGCAAATGCAGTTTACCAATTTGTTTGGGGGACATTCTGTGATTGGTATATTGAACTGATTAAGCCAATTTTTTATGGCGAAAATGTTGCGGAAATTAAAGAAATTCGTGCGGTAACTGCTTGGACTTTGGATAGAATTTTGATAATGCTGCATCCGTTTATGCCGTTTATTACCGAAGAATTGTGGGATAATCTGACCGCCCGTTCCGGCAAGCTGATTCACGCTGCATGGCCGGCAGACGAAAATGTAAACGCTGCTGATAAAAATGAAATTGACCGTGCTATAGATATTATTTCGGCAATTCGTTCTTTGCGTTCATCAATGAACTTGCCGGCAGGCGCTAAGCTGCATGCGTATGTAAAAGATGCTGTTGCTGAAACTTTGACTGCGGTGGAACGTCAAAAAGCTTTGATTTGCAAATTGGCTCGTTTGGAAGAACTTGAGGCTTTAGAAAATAGAGAAGTTACCAAAGATATGGTACAGACCGTCAGTCGCGAAGCCGCAATTTTGATTCCGCTGAAAGGTGTTGTTGATTTTGAGGCAGAGCGCGCACGTTTACAAAAAGAATTGGAAACATTAAATAAAAACTTGGAAGGCTACAGCCGTAAGCTGAATAATGAAAGTTTTGTGGCTAAAGCTCCGGCAGCTGTGGTTGCCGAAGAAAAACGCCGTCAGGCAGAAGCCTTAGAAAACAAGGCTAAAGTAGAAGAGGCTTTGGCTCGTATCGCTAATTTTTAAGGAGATAAAAATGAAAAAAATAATTTTAAGTTTGGTTGCTATATGTTTTATGTCTGCTTGCGCCACCGACCCTTATACCGGAGAAAGCAAAGTTGCTAAAACCGCGTGGGGCACAGGCATCGGCGCTGCTGCCGGAGCCGGAATCGGCGCTTTAATCGGTGGCAAAAAAGGTGCTTTGATTGGTGCCGGAATCGGTGGTGCAACCGGTGCGGCTACCGGTGGTTATATGGATATTCAGGCCAGCAAACTGCGCCAAAAATTAACCGGAACCGGCGTGCAGGTTGCCCGCGACGGCGACAATATTCGCTTGATTATGCCAAACAGCATTACTTTCAACACTAACGAATCTGTTATTAAAACTTCTGCCAACAGCGTCTTAGATTCTGTAGCCTTGGTGGCAAAAGAATATGATAAAACCAGATTGCAGGTTATCGGCTACACCGACAGCACCGGCAATGATAAAATCAATCAGCCGCTATCTGAACGCCGCGCCGCTGCAGTTGCCAACTATTTGGCTTTGCGCGGAGTACAGGGTAGCCGTATCAACTCTTACGGAGCCGGGGCTGCTAATCCGATTGCCTCTAATGCAACAGCGGAAGGCAAAGCGCAAAACCGCCGTGTAGAAATTACTTTGATTAACGCTCAATAATTTTTTATAATTTATCTTAAAAACCGCCGTATTCAAAAAGTTCGGCGGTTTTTATTGTCTTCAGAAAACCTCGCTTTGCTCTATAATAGAACAAAAAGCGAGGCTGGTAGGATTATGATAGAAATGCTATCCGTTGGCGGAATTACCGCCGCTTAAAACTAAAACCTCTTACCGTATTGCAACAATTTGTTGCGAACAAAACCGCGTAAAGAAACTTCGGGGCGAGCGCCGTAATGGCTGATAATTTCCGATGCGGCAATACTGCCTATCATCGCGCAGGTTCCAAGGCTGCGTTTATTAACCAGGCCAAACAAAAATCCGGCAGCATATAAATCTCCGGCGCCGGTTGAATCCACAACCGTTTCCGGTTGTACAGGCTCGGCTTCCACAAAAATCTTAACTCTGCCGTTTACCACTACCGAACCGCGGGAATCTCTGGTAATGGCAGCGATTTTCACCATTGGCTTAACCAAATCCAAGGCGGCTGAAAAATCATCAGTCTCGAACAGAGCTTTCAACTCCATTTCATTAGCAAAAAGCAAATCCACGTGATTTTGAATTAAATCCAGCATGTGGTCGCGGTGTGATGAAACACAATAGCGGTCAGAAACCGTAAATGCCACTTCGCGCCCGTGTTTATGCGCCAACTCGCAGGCTTTAAGCACAGCTTCATGCGCCATCGGCTCGTCCCACAAATATCCCTCTATAAAAATTATTTTAGACTCGCTGATAAGTTTTTCATCAATATCATCTACCGAAAGTTTGCGTGAAGCACCCAAATATGTAAACATTGAACGCTGAGCATCCGGCGTTACCAACACAATACTGCGTCCTGTCGCCGGTCCTTCTTCCAGCGGATTGGTAAAGCAATCAATACCGGCAGCGCCGATGTCGCGTTTAAAAACCTGCCCCAGCTCATCATCATGAACTTTGCCGATAAAAGCGCAATCGGCACCGAGCGAAGCCATTCCGGCGACGGTGTTGGCGGCAGAACCGCCGGAAACTTCACGCTCCGGGATAATATCATTATAAATTTTACCGGCGTCGGCAGCCTCAACCAAGGTCATACACCCCTTAGTTAAATTCCTTTCTTTCAAAAAAGTGTCGCCGACTTTTGCCAACACATCAACAATAGCGTTGCCAATTCCAACCACATCATAAACTGTATCTTGCTCGCTCATTTTTTAACCTTTCTAAATTTGTTTGTTTTTAACTCTATACTTTATCCGCGCAAATTTCAAGCTGTTACACATGAAAAATCAACCCGGCGACGGCAGAAATAATTATGTAAAAAATAGCGCTTTTTTTATAAAACCGCATAGCAATAACCAACACCGCCAGCAGTCCGGCAGTCTGATAATCAATAATCGATTCTTTTGCAATATCCCAGCCGGCAAACAAAATCAGCGCCAGCACCGCCGGACGGATTCCGCCCAAAATCCGCATAACATTCGGATTATCTTTCCACTTGGTTAAAATTTTAGAAATAAGATAAACTACAATCACCGACGGCGTAACCAAACTCAAAGTCGCCAACAAACTGCCGAAAACTCCGGCGGCCTTATATCCGGCGTATGTTGCCATGTTTATACCAACCGGTCCCGGAGTTGACTGCGAAACGGCAATCATATCCGTCAGTTCTTTGGCGGTAAACCAGTCATATTGTTCGGTCAAGTCATATAAAAAAGGCACGGTAACCAATCCGCCGCCCACGGCGAACAAACCGATTTTGAAAAACTCAAAAGCTAAAATCAAATATGTCATTTTTTCCTCGTAAAATTCGGAATAAAAGCACCGGCTGCAGCCAGCACCACAATCACCACAGCTGACAAATTAAAAAACAGCAACAGTGCCGCGGCCAAGCCGAAAACAAGATAATCGCGGAAATTGCAAATACCTTTTTTCCACATGCCGATAACCGTGTCTATAATCAAAGCAATCACACTGACGCGAATGCCGTCAAACGCCCACTGCACATATTGATTGTCCATATATTGCCGCAACAACATTGCCACCAGCAGAATAATCATTATCGACGGAGAAATCACCCCGAGAGTCGCCAAAATCATGCCCCAGAAACCACGAAGCTGATAGCCGATAAACGATGCGGCGTTCACAGCGATAATTCCTGGCGTGCACTGCCCGATTGAATAATAATTCAAGAGTTCTTCTTCGCTAATCCATTTTCTTTTTTCAACAGCTTCGCTTTTCAAAATCGGCAGCATGGCATATCCGCCGCCAAAAGTAAAAATTCCCATTTTGAAAAATATGCTGAACAAATCCCATAACCTGACCATTTGGCTATATTTCCTTTGCTTTTTAATTTTGCTTATTATATAAAAGGAATAAAGCTGTAATGCAAGCATTTTTATGAGGGGATAATGATTGTTGGATTTGTAAAAGAGCGGCCGGCTTGGGAATATAGAGTTGCAGTTATTCCCCAAACCGTGAAGCAACTTATTGCCGACGGACATCAGGTATTTGCCGAAGTCGGAGCCGGAGAAAGAGCTGGTTTCAGCAATGAACAATATGTCAACGCCGGTGCAACTATGCTTAACTCCGCCGAAGAAGTTTATGCAAAATCTGAATTTATGGCCAAAATTTGGGCGCCCAAAGAAGATGAATATGCTTATTTACACGAAGATTTATGGATATTAGCGCATTTTGAAAGCTACAAACATCCCGAACTTTTAGCGATTTGGCAAAAATATAAAATTAACGCTTTGGCTTTAGAAAGACTGCCACGATTATCCCGGGTACAGGATATTGACACACTTTCGTCCCAACATAACTTAGCGGGTTACAAAGCGGCGCTGTTAACCATGGATATGCAAACAAAATCCGTGCCGATGATGATAACCGCCGCCGGCACGCTCATACCGTTAAAAGCACTGGTTATCGGCTCAGGAGTTTCAGGATTGCAGGCCATGGCCACTCTGCAACGCATGGGGGCGCAGGTTTGGGGAAGCGACATCCGTCCCGAAGCGGAAGAACAGGTAAAATCGCTCGGAGCGCATTTCATTTCATCTCAACCGGAAGAAATTAACAAGATTTTACCAAACATCGACATTGTAATTACCGCGGTTTCAGTACTTAGTGAAAAAGTGCCGCAGGTGCTGTCTAAACAGCAGTTGCAAATATTGCCGCGCGGAGCCGTGGTCTTAGACATGGCCGGCGGAAATGTTGAAACCGGCATTGACGGACGTTTGTTGGATAATGAACACTATAAACTGCTGTCAGACTCGCATTTAGCTTCAGATGTAACGGAATCTGCCAGTATGTTACATTCGCGCAATGTTTATAATTTCATCAAACGTTTTGACGCGATAAAAAAAGACAAAGAAGTTTGGTCACAAATTCTATGGACACAAGCGGAGAAATAAAATGGACGACATTTATTTACTGACAATTTTTATCTTATCAGCTTTTTTAGGCTACTTCACGGTATGGCGTGTTTCTCCATCACTGCACGCGCCGCTAATGAGCGCCACAAACGCTATCAGTGGCTTAACTCTTTTGGGAGCAATCATCATTGCCGGGCATACAACCGATTCTAAAGTACTTGCCATAAGTTTATGCGCAATTTTTTTAGCAGCGATAAATTTATTCGGCGGCTTAGCGGTAACTATCCGCATGCTGGAACTTTTTAAGAAAAAGGAGAACAAAAACAATGATTAGCTCTCTACTGTATTTGCTATCCGCTTTTTTAATGGTTACGGCTATAGACTGCCTGTCAGCCCCGTCAAGGGTTGTGCGCGGTTATCACATTGCTTCGGTTTCAGTCGGAATTGCACTTTTAACCTGCATGACATTAAATATATATAACAACGCATTATGGATTTTGCTGGCTTTATTCGCCGGTGCCGGAGTCGGCATTTTGTTTGCGCTGAGAGTCCAACTTTCCACTTTACCGCAAATGGTAGCTTTACTAAACGGCGTCGGCGGCTTGGCATCGGCACTGATTATCTGCTGTCCGTTCAAGCATCCTAAAGAAACTATCTTAGAAGCGCTGTGCGTGATTATCGGTTTAACGACATTCAGCGGCTCCATGGTGGCTTTTGCCAAACTGCACGGCTGGCTGCGCCGCAATATAAATTGGTTCAAATGGCTTAGCATTGTCTTAGAAATTTTACTGCTTATCAACACCGTCTACTTTGTGCAAACCCACCAAGGTTTTGCCGGAATTATGATATTGGCGTTGCTTATAGGCGTTTGCGGCACCATGCCGATTGGCGGCGCGGATATGCCCGTAATTATTTCAATACTAAACTCGCTTTCCGGCTGGGCCGTTGTGCTGGTTGGCTTGCTTTCCGGAGATTTACTGCTGATAATAACCGGTTCTTTGGTCGGCGCCAGCGGTACAATTTTATCCTATGTTATGAGCAAATCAATGAATCGCTCACTTTTGAAAATTATTTGGCCAAACCATAAAAACATTGAAAAAGAAAATACCTCAACCGGACTGGTGCGAACCGGCTCTGTCGAAGAAGCAGCCTTTATTATGGCAAACTCCCGTAAAGTCATCATCGTTCCCGGATTCGGCATGGCTGCGGCGCACGCTCAAATTGCCTTAAAGAATATGGATAATATTTTGACCGAAAAATATGGTGTAGAAGTGCGCTATGCGGTTCATCCTGTGGCCGGACGTATGCCCGGACATATCAATGTTTTGCTGGCTGAAGCTCAAATTCCCTATGAGCGGATTTATGCCATGGAAGATATTAACCAAGATTTTGAAACAGCTGATGCGGTATATGTAATCGGTGCCAACGACATAACAAATCCACTGGCCCAAACCGATGAAAACTCGCCTTTATACGGCATGCCTATCCTGGAAGTAACCAAGGCCAAAACCGTGTTTTTCGTAAAACGCTCCCTGGCACCTGGATATTCCGGAATCGACAATCCGCTGTTTTATGCTCCAAACACCGTTATGCTGTTTGGCGATGGCAAAAAAATCACGGAAGATATAGTCAAAGATTTAGAAAAATAAAAATCACATTTAAAAAAAATAAAGACCGACTTTATTAAATAAAGTCACGGTCTTACTTTTTAAACTTGAGAGCTAAAACGGATAACGGTCGTCAGGTGTTCCTGTTTTAGTATCATCCGACAGAACTCCGGCTACATCTATGATGGCGTGGATTCCGGCGGCAATAGGCTGACGCATCTTATTGAAAAACTCTCTACTCTTCTCAGTGTGCTTTGAAAAAATAATGCTCATCATACTAAAATAATTTTAAGTTAATAAAATAATACTGAAAACTATTTCAGTATAACACATTTCTGACACATAGCAACAAAAAAATACCTGCATTCTCTCAAAAAAAGAGAAAAACAGGTATTTTTTTTGCTATTCTTCGATAAACTTAAAGCCACCGGCGGAATATACAGTGGTCTTTGGAGTTTCTTGAGGTTCAATGAACTTTTCGAACTTCTCCTCAACCTTGTCCTTAACCTTAACTACTGCAGACTTTACATCTGCTGCAGTTTTAGCCAAAGAAGTTTGCTTTGTTCCCGCCTTTGCCTGCAATCCGAGATTTTCTACAAAATCAGAAGGAGCAGACTCCAGCGCTTCATACCGCTCAAAATTTCTTACCGAACTTTTGATAACGACATGAACAACATTCTGACCTTTCAGCACATCAGCCCAAAGAAGCGACTTGGCGCGATAGCTTTTACCATTGGTAAAAACCACCTCCACACCGTCTGCCGCAACAAAAGTTGAATCCACCTGAAGCAACTCGCGGGTATACTCCTTGTTAGAAACAACACCGCTGAAAGACGACTTGGCATCTTTACCTTTGTAAGAAACTATTTTATAGTCCCCTACGCCGTTGTCCTTAAGCTCAAGATACTGTTCAGCGCTGATGAATGTGGAAGAACCGTCAACACCGTATGCGGAAAAAGAACTGTGCTTCTTCGCAAAATTTTTAACCTGAACAAATGTCTGAGCGTTTGCCAGAACAGAAACAAATACAAACACAACGAAAAATAAAAACTTCTTCATAATAAACGGAATTTTAATGTTAATACTTGGAAAGCTCTTATTTTCGCGACAATAATTGCAATAAAAGATTTCCATAATAATATTTTTAATTGTGCCTATATTAGCATAATTTTTGTCAATTTGCAAGAGGCGTAACCTGATTTTAAGCCGCAATTTTATCAATACTTAAAAATTGCCTATTGATTTTATGCAAAAAAATCATACAAAGTGCAGAAAAGGGGTTGACTCTGAAAAATATCACGCCTATAATCCGCTTAATTTTGAAAAGTGGTGATCAACTTTTTGAATGTAATAGTTAATTGAAAGTAAATGGAGATTAAATTTGGCTCGTATAGCTGGTGTAAACATTCCAAGTGCCAAAAGAATTGAAGTCGCATTGACCTATATCTTTGGTATTGGTAGAAAATCTGCTCAAGATATTTGCGCAAAGTCAGGAATTGACATGAACCGTCGTGTTAGTCAGCTTTCTGATGAAGAAATCATGAAAATCCGCGAAGTAATCGACAACGGATACCTTGTAGAAGGCGAATTGCGCCGTGAAGTTGGTACCAACATCAAAAGATTGATGGATTTAGGTTGCTATCGTGGTTTGAGACATCGTAAAGGTCTGCCTGTTCGCGGTCAGAGCACAAAACAAAATGCTCGTACCCGTAAAGGTAAACGTAAAACCGTTGCGAATAAGAAGAAATAAGTGAGGTAAGTGCAAATGGCTAAAGCAATTCTGAAAAAGAAAAAAGAAAAAAAGAATATCACTTCCGGTGTAGCTCACGTTGATTCTTCTTTCAACAACACAAGAGTTACAATTACGGACGCTCAAGGTAACACTGTGTCTTGGTCTACTGCAGGCGCACAAGGTTTTAAAGGTTCTAGAAAATCTACCCCTTATGCAGCTCAGGTTGCCGCTGAAGAAGCCGGTAAAAAAGCTCAGGAAAACGGTATGAAAACTTTGGAAGTAGAAGTTAAAGGTCCGGGGTCAGGCAGAGAATCTGCAATCCGCGCATTACAGGTAATCGGTTTTACAATCACAACAATTCGTGATGTAACCCCAATTCCACATAATGGTTGCCGTCTGAGAAAAAGACGTCGCGTCTAGTTATTATTTTGGCACAGGCCTTTACTCAAGGCCTGTTGCCGTGTTTTTTTATATCTATATATAACTTATCAAGAAAAGGACAAAACCGGTGATTCAAAAGAATTGGCAAGAACTTATTAAACCAACTAATTTGCAGGTAACTCAAGATGAAGCTACTCATAAAGCAAAAATAGTGGTTGAACCTTTAGAAAGAGGCTTCGGCTTAACTTTAGGTAACGCGTTGAGAAGAGTTTTACTGTCCTCATTGCAAGGCGGTGCTGTTTCCGCCATTAAAATTGACGGTGTTCTGCATGAATTTTCTGTAATTCCTGGCGTTCGCGAAGACGTTACGGATATTGTGTTGAACATTAAAGAGCTGGCTGTTGCCGTACACTCTGACAGCGCAAAAACAATGACATTAAAAGCTGAAGGCCCTTGCGTGGTTACTGCAGCTATGATTGAAACCGGTCATGACGTTGAAATTATGAATCCGGAACATGTGATTTGCACATTAGACGCCGGTGCAAAAATCAATATGGAATTAACGGTTACCACCGGTAAAGGCTATGTTCCTGCTTATAACAGCAAATCTGCTGATGCTCCTATCGGTTTGATTGCCGTTGACGCTATTTATTCTCCGGTTACCAAAGTTTCTTACAAAGTAGAAAACACTCGTGTAGGTCAAATTACCGACTATGATAAATTGACTATGAATGTTGAAACAAACGGTGTAGTATCTCCGGAAGATGCAGTTGCCTTGGCAGCTCGTATTTTGCAAGACCAATTAAAACCGTTTATTAACTTTGACGAACCGGAAAGCGAATCCGAAGATGTTCACGAAGAATTACCGTTTAACCGCAACTTATTGCGTAAGGTTGATGAGCTTGAATTGTCTGTTCGTTCGGCTAACTGCCTGAAAAACGACAATATCATCTATATTGGTGATTTGGTTCAAAAAACCGAAGCAGAAATGCTGCGCACTCCGAACTTTGGTCGTAAATCTTTGAATGAAATCAAAGAAGTATTGGCTAAAATGGGTATCCACCTTGGTATGGAAACACCGGGTTGGCCACCTGAAAATATTGAAGAGTTGATTAAACGTTGTGATGAACACTTCTAAAATATAAAAAATAACTCCGCCGACAATATCGGCGGATTATTTTTTGCCATTTGAAATAAATTTAAGGATAAAAATCCTGACAACTTTTGCGAGTGTCAGGATTTTTTGTTTCCATGCAGCCATTTTATATATTTTTGTGGAATTTTACGGATTGCTTTGCTCTTTATATGTATATTTCCTTATTTTTATATCTTTTTTCTGCAGATTTTCAGAGAGTTATAATATTTTATATAAATTTTAAGTGATTAAAATTTCCTAATTTTTGAGTTGCTGAGCTGAGCGAGAGAGTATGTTAACTATACAGAAGATACATTATCCGACAAATCAAATAATGTAGAAACCTGTAACCCTGGCTGCGACCAACCAACAAAATATAAATGCAAAGACGGCTACACCTACGACGAAACATCTAAATCTTGCAAAAAAGATTGTACACCGACGAATTGCGGTGATATTTACAACTATACAGAAAATGACTTATCTGACAAAACTAATGCGATAAGCTGCAATCCTGGTTGCGGTCAACCAACCAAATGGATGTGTAAACCGATGTACCTCTATGATAAAACTACAAAATCATGTAAAAAACTTGAGCTGGAAAAAACAACTATTACAATCAATTTTGTAGACACAACTGGATCTATCGGAACACACCTAGACGCGGATCCAAATGATTACTATTATAGAACAGTAAAATTCTATACTACCCCTTCAAGTAATGTTATTATGAAAACATATCCGGGAAAAACTTGCACGACTAAATATAAGGTTGATTCGACTGTTGTTGTTAAAGAAGGTGTTGAAACTACATACGAAAGTTCATGCGGTTATGCTAATTCACAACTACTATCTTCTAGTACAGCCAAAATTGAAACCTATGTTGGAAGCACTTTGGTAGATTCTGTTGATTTATATGCTGTAGGGTCTGGAAAGTTTCAATCAGCATTGAAGAATAGAACACATGAAAATGGTAATTATATAATCAAATATGTGGAAGGCTTTACCTGCAAACAAAAAGGCTATAAAACCAAAGTTGATTGTTCGGAAAATGAAATCTTTTCTCCTGTCAGTGGTAGCAAAGATGTCGACGGAACTACACAGTGTGGTACTTGTAAACCAAAAGGCTTTACAATCTATGCTCAAAATGAGGGAAGATACCATTGTACTCAAAATTACAGTAATTCAGCATCTACAAGTGTTTCAATGCGCCTCTATTTAAAACAAGGGATGCGTGAAGCTAAAGACATAAATGGCGAAACCGTTGATAAAATAACCTCAAAAGGTGTTACTTACCCGGCGGGAACATACCAAGTATGTTTATATAGAAATCAACCAGGAATTGTTTATATTATCAACCTGTCAATATCTGAGAATGGTTCAAGATTCAAATGTTGGGACTTTCCATACAATGGTTCAGCTGTAAACGAAGGATGTGAAACATCTCAAGAAGGTGTTAAACAGACATCTTGTTATACAGCCACTTTTGCGGCAGGTAAAGAGTATAGTATTTTCCAAGGATGGACTGGAAGTGGCTCTAACGACCGGGATACTTGGAAGTGTGCGCTGATGCCTTCTTTTGATTGATATATCTTTAGTGTTTAACGTACAAAAAAGCGGGGTGGATTTATCCCCGCTTTTTTTGATTTGAAACGCCTTTCCTCTAGACGTCATTCTTCAGCGGCACACCCAGCAGGCTGTGCCATGCTGGAGAATCCATAATGTCATTGCGCAGGCAATGTCAATATTTATTGACTCTCGTTAATGAAATATGGTAGTTTTTCCTTATGAAAACAATGTATGTATATCTTATTGCAAGCAAAAGAAATGGAACGCTATATTCCGGTGTTACCAATAATTTAGTGCGTCGAGCCTATGAGCATAGAAATGAATTGATAGAAGGATTTTCAAAACGATACCATATACACATGCTCGTTTATTATGAAATTTATGAAGACGCTGTAACCGCTATTGAACGAGAGAAAAAAATCAAACATTCAAGCAGAAAATACAAACTATCCTTGATTACTAAAATGAACCCAGATTGGCTTGATTTATATGACAAAATATGTGTATAAATAAGCGTCGCTTACAGCAACAAAGTTATGGATTCTCCGGAACTGCCTCAGCCTATTAAGCGGCATGAGGCGCCGAAGAATGACATTAAAAATGGAGGCGCACATAAACAAGCGGTTCAATTAAATCAGAAAATCAAGCAAAGCCTAATGATTTATATGGAACGTTTACTTCACACCCAAGTTGGTTTACAGCATCTTGCGACGCGTCTTGTAATTAAAATTAAGGAGAAATGTAATATAAAAATCTAAAATTTTAGCAATCAGATACCCGCCGATTTTTCCGGCGGGTATCTTTTTGGGTTAAGTTAGTAAATATGTTTCATTTAGTACACATTGTATAAGATTGATAATGGTCCGGACATATAATCTGAGCCATTGCACAATATTCACTTTGTTTTGAACCGCTTGCCATATAAACGTTTCCTCCAGTACAAGTATCTATTTCCACCTGTTCGCAATCTGCTATAACTTTATAGGTCATTTCAGCGGTTGGAGCAAATGAATATGAATTTTCAGAAATAGCATCATTAAGTAGAGTATTGCTTATAAGACCATTATAACTACTCATATAAATTGCAGCGTTATATATACGTCCACCACACATACCAACACAGCCAAATTGTAAATTGTAAGAACCGGTTTGTTGATATGGAAGTTTTATACTATCAGATATAGAACTTTTACAATAACTTGTATCTCCTGTTTGAGAAGAAGTACATTCGCCTATAGTATATTTTTGACCATCAGGAGCGGTTATAATAACGCCAAACATATTACTGTGAGTGGCTTTTGGACAATTAGTGGCAAATGCAAATGTTACAGTTTTATTCTGATTATTTGTGGTTTCATATTTTATGCAAATAGTTCTAGATGAACCGTTTTTAGATATAGTTTTACATCTGTCGCCACCACTGTAGTTTTTTTCTATTTCATTATTACTTGTATACAAATTACTTCCTTGCTCAAATCCAACCCAATATTTTGAACCGTTGCGAGAAATGTATACCTTATTTTCACTAAAATATAAATCTTGATATAGACAAGGCAATGGAGAACCTATAGCGGATGGAGTGCCTCCTTTTACATCGTATACTGCTTCACTATTACTACCGCTTAAAGAATTTTGCATACTCTTTGTATAGGTTTTTTCGCTATCGGTATATCTATCTTCTCCATCTGATCCTTCGTCCTTATAATCAGCATATCCTGCTAATTTAGCACCAAAATAAACATCATCCATAAATGTGTCGCCTTTGGTATTTGGATATTTTATTTTTCCGTTTATGAGTAAGCTACAATTCTTATCTGAACCATAAATACCAAATGTAATATTTTCATATACTGTAACATAATAGGTTTTACCATCGTTCTGGTCTTTTACTTTACAAGATTTTGACTTAGAATCATACGCATAGCCGTCTTTGCATTTATATTTTGTTGGTTGGTCGCAGCCAGGGTTACAGGTTTCTACATTATTTGATTTGTCGGATAATGTATCTTCTGTATAGTCGTAACCCGTGCACGGCTTCGGCGTACATCCGCAAGTACCGCATTTTTTTCCGTCATAGTTTGTTCGACCTTTAGTATCTTCAACAAATGCTATTGTTCCGGCTTCGCCAGAACCCTGAGAACAGCTTGTTACCAAACCATAAGTTGCACAGGTTGGTGTACATTTGTACATGGTATCGCCTTTGCCATAATCATTCCAATGTCCTTCATAATCTTGCTTTTGGTTTGTTTTTGTGCATGAAGTGCAATGATAATTATTTGGCGCAGCTTCCAGAGTATTTTTCTCTGTTTCTGTTTTATCAAAGCTATCACAGCCAATTTGCTGATACTTAGGTTCTACACAGTCGTAAACAGTTTTATATTCATCTGTTTCGCCTGGAAGTCCTTCTGCAGAGCAAGTTTCCGTAACAACACGTTGTGAGCAGGAACCGCAAGTTTTACCTTCTGTAGGAGCGTCAAGTTTATAGCCGTCGCAGCCGGTTTTTGTGGTTTTTTCTATACATGGCGTATTTTGCAAATCATAGCAACTGGTGCTTGAGTCATATACGCAGAAAAAATGGTCATATTTATGTGTATAATCTTTAACGCCGGCTTCACAATCTGATTGGGTCGGATATTTGCAATATCGGCGATAGCAGGCACCATCTTTTTCACAATATTGGCTATTGTTATTTAATGTTATGCTGTTATTACAATCAGTTAGTGATGCATAAGTAGTTGAGCCGTCGCAAACATTATTGCCGTCCGAGGCACTGCTTAAACCGCAGTCTTCCGCATCCGGCAGAAAACACACTGTTGCGGATGCTGTGGCTGAAACCGCCATACATCCTATAATCAAAAGCAAGGCCAACAGTCGGCGCCTTACCCATAGAATACAGTTACACATGACATTCTCCTCTATAAAATTGCAATTTTATCTTCAAAACTCGCGTTTTTCAGACATAGTATTCCTGTCTATTTTAGTATAAACTATAGCGTTAGTTCTTTCAATGTTTATTTGCAAAACCTGTATTTTTTTCATAAAACTGTAACAAACCGCTTAAAATACCATATTAAAATTTCCTAATTTTTGAGTTGCTGAGCTGAGCGAGAGAGTATGTTGACTATACAGAAGATACATTATCCGACAAATCAAATAATGTAGAAACCTGTAACCCCGGCTGCGACCAACCAACAAAATATAAATGCAAAGACGGCTATGTGTATGATTCTACGTCAAAATCTTGCAAAGCAAAAGAGCCAACATGTACTTATGAGTATACACTGGCAACAACAAGTAATACTTGTGGAGAGAAAGGTAATCTAGACGATGGTTATAGATGTAAAAAAGGCACATGTTGTTGGATACATCTATCACAAGTAAAATCCATTAGAACAGAAAACGGCGAAGGTAACGTTATGCCTATATACAACAGAATAAGCAATGCCTCCGCAAGCTGTACAACACCTAATGGAGTAACAAAATATAAAACACTCTGCGAAGGAATTCCTAAGCAAAAATGTTATGGTTCTAAAAAATTTATGCCAAATGGCTGCGTAAGCTTTGCATATAATAAGGATTTTGAAGTTAAAGGTACCGAGTGGGGAACATGTGGTTGCGATACAGATCAAGGATCATACGATACCATAGAAGAGTGCAGAAGTGGCACAAACTCTGGCTGCAAGATTTCCGAAGGTTGCTATAAAACCTGTGAATCTTTAGGATATTATTCAACCGAGACAGCCTGCTTAAATTCTCGCACTACACAACCGCAGGGGTGCTATTACAATATCACTTTGCAGGGCTCATGTCAAAAAACAGTATCAGGAGATTGTTATGAATTTAAGAAAAAGGGCTTCTATATTCGTACCATAAATAATGGCACCGTCTCTTGTTGTGATAATCATGGGAACTGTAAAGAATCCAGTATTTCTGCTTATTTGATACTTCTATCTGATGGTAATAGCTATGCATCAGATGTAAACGGAAATAAGGTTATAGATATTACAAAATGTGGCAGTCAATATTCAGCCGACACATATTACCTTTGTGGAACAATGGGTAATAACATGCCAACTCATGCAACGTTTTATTTAGACGGATATGAATTTGTTGGACCAAATGTCAACTTGAATGACAGTATGTACCATAGTGATGGTAGAGGAACTTGCAAAAAAATTTCTTTTACAGAAGGTGATGAATATAAGGTATCTTGGACTATCAATTCTGGTGGAACGATGAATAGTGTACATTATACTTGTAAATTAAAATAAACATTTTTCCTTAAGGAAGTTATGTAAATACCTAAAAAAAGCGGGGAGAAATCCCCGCTTTTTTTGATTTGAAACGCCTTTCCTCTAGACGTCATTCTTCAGCGGCACACCCAGCAGGCTGTGCCATGCTGGAGAATCCATAATGTCATTGCGCAGGCAATGTCAATATTTATTGACTCTCGTTAATGAAATATGGTAGTTTTTCCTTATGAAAACAATGTATGTATATCTTATTGCAAGCAAAAGAAATGGAACGCTATATTCCGGTGTTACCAATAATTTAGTGCGTCGAGCCTATGAGCATAGAAATGAATTGATAGAAGGATTTTCAAAACGATACCATATACACATGCTCGTTTATTATGAAATTTATGAAGACGCTGTAACCGCTATTGAACGAGAGAAAAAAGTCAAACATTCAAGCAGAAAATACAAACTGTCCTTGATTGCTAAAATGAACCCAGATTGGCTTGATTTATATGACAAAATATGTGTATAAATAAGCGTTGCTTACAGCAACAAAGTTATGGATTCTCCGAAACTGCCTCAGCCTATTAAGCGGCATGAGGCGCCGAAGAATGACATTAAAAATGGAGGCGCACATAAACAAGCATACAAAAAAAGCGGGGATAAATCCACCCCGCTTTTTTTGGGTATTTAAAAACGTTATGATGAATGCTTTTTTGCGTCTCTAGTATTTGTCATTCCAGGTCTTGTACCTGGAATCTTGTATGAGCATAATCATTTTGAATAATAAGGCTAATTTATTGACTGAATTAGATGCTCGTTGCTACAAGATTCTATGCACAAGGCATAGAATGACCGGTACCAAAAATAAGGCTTTGAGACATCTCTTACTATATAAGATGAATATGTATAAAAAGCAAAAATCCCGACACTCGCAAGAGTAGTCAGGATTTTTGCTCAATTTTACATTAAAGCTCAAGAACGCAATAACAAGAAGTCAGAAATTCTTTTAGCGCGGCTCGTTTGTCTAAATATTTCTTCCGTTCCGGCGTTAACTCCAAAGGCAATGTTTGCAGTTTTTGCTCCAACATCAACAAATTCCGGCGAGAATCTTTCACTTCTTTAACAAATTCTTGCAATGCGGGAATTTCTGAAAAATCTTCCACGAACTCTATCGTATATAAAAAGTTTTTACGCAAAACCAAAAAATCCCCCGGATAATTGGATAAATCATTTGCCTTTTCACGCTTAATATACACATTAGCATATAGCACGTCGTCTAAATGAACGTTGATAATGCAATTTTCCGACGGGTCAACATACACCGAAGCGTCTTCCAGTTTTTCGTATTCCTCGTCCTCAATCGCCTGCAGTTTTTGGGCTGCCTGCAAATTGCGCATATCGTGCATAAACTCGTGAACTCGCGCATATACACTGCTTTGCGGTAAAATATTACGTTTCAAATTGACTTCGTCATCAAAATACGGCGAACAATATGAAAAAGCCAAACAACAATTTTCTTCTTCTGTCAGTTTTATTTCATCTGTTGTCGATAATTTTAACGCCTGCAACATACCGTTATAACCTGATGCCGGCAAAAATGCTTCTAACAACTCGCGAAAAGCGTAACTGTCGGCAGCGTTATTCAGCTTGCGGCCATAAAAACATTCCAACGTCAGCAGCAAGTTGCGTTTCAGCTTTTTTTCTTTTTCATAAAGCGAAACATGCAAAGCGGCATAACGTTCATCCAGCTTTTGAATAATATCAAGAAGCGCACCGTCCGGCAAGGCTAATCCCCAGCAATAGGCTGTTATAATAGATGTAAACAGCAAATCTTGCTTTATCTCTATTTTGCAAAGTTTAGAGATAATTTCCACAAAATCATATTGCCATGGAACAGATTTTGTTTGACAGATTAAGTCCAGCGATTGAGCAATATCTTCAAAATATTCATCAACAGCCTCTGCCAAATTCCAGAGCTCTTCTTGCTCTCCGAACGTGTTGCAAAATTTAAGACAGGTAACTGCCTTAAACGGCTTTTCGTTCAAGTCAGACAACAACAAGCCTTGCTCTTGCAAAAACATTGTTGTAAAAATGTACTGCCACAAATCTTCTTTATTAAGAAGATATTGTTTCAAAACGTCCTTATTCATAATTATTTAAAATTAAATAGTAAAACAATAAAATACAATTAAGAACTTTATTGTTTCACACAAAGCATTTTTTGTCAAGTCTCAGTCTGTAATTTTTTTGCGTATAAAATCAGCAAGTTTTTCCGGCTCATCCCAAACTACAGCGACTTCAAGCACTTTTATCTCTTTTTGTAAAATATGCGGAATTTTGACATAATCTTTACTGGTTGTATAAACTTCGGCTCCCAAGTTTTTTGCCTTTTCCAAAATTTTTTCAAGTTCTGCGCGGCTATAAAAATGGTGGTCGGGAAAGTCAATGGTTTCCACCACATTGAATCCCTGCTGACTCAAAGTATGATAAAACTTTTGCGGGTGTCCGATTCCCGCAAACGCAAGCACATTGGGATTTTCAATCGTACAAGTCTGCACCGCTTCCGTATGCCCGAAAAATACCGGTAATCCGCTTTTTGCCGCCAAATCATGCTTATCTTTGCCTAAAATTATTAACGCATCGGCACGCTTCACACCATTTTGAAAAGTCTCTCGCAATGGTCCGGCCGGAATAATTTTACCGTTACCTATACCATAATTACCGTCAAACACTAAAAACGATAAATTTTTATAAAGCGTCGGATTTTGAAAACCATCATCCATGATTATAACATCAGCGCCGTTTTTAACGGCCAATTTTGCACCGGCATATCTGTCTGCATTTACCACTACCGGAGCTTGATGAGATAATAGCAAAGGCTCGTCCCCGACTTCGGCTGCAGAATGTTTTTTATTGTTAACAATCACGTTTTGCAAACATCCGCCATAACCACGGGTAACAAAATACGGATGCCGCAATTCCAAATCAAGAATTTTGGCAATAGATATGGAAACCGGTGTTTTACCGGTGCCGCCGGCAGTAATATTACCCACGCAAATTACCGGAATTTCCGCTTTTTTCGGTTTTACAAACCTTAAACGAGCCTGCGTCAGCACACCGTAAACAGCACCTATCGGATATAATAATTTAGAAATCAACGAATTGGATTGCCAATATTTAGGTGTTTTCATTTTCCATATACCCTTGAATTTTCTCGGCTATACCATCCAAAACCTTAGCTTCGCTCGTAGCCCAATTATAAGCTAAACTGCGTTCTGCCTCTAAAAGTTCTTTATTGCTTAACAGCTGGTCAACCATATCAATCAATTCAACAGTTTCATCAACCTGAATAATTCCGTCAGCGCGCTTTGCCCTATTCATGGCATCTGTAAAATTGTGCATGTGCGGTCCCACAATTACCGCGTCTCGGCAACGAGACGGTTCCATAAAGTTTTGACCGCCGTGCGGAATCAATGAGCCACCGATAAAAACAATCGGACAAAGTTCATACCAAATCCCCATTTCTCCGATGGTATCGGCAATATAAACATCTGTTTCAGGCATAATTTTTTCACCGGCCGAACGCAAAGCCGTTTTAAGTTGGAATCTATCACGCAGCGTATCGCGGATTTCTCCGCCTCTGTTCGGGTGGCGCGGCGCAATAATCGTCAGCAACCCCGGATGCTTGGCAATAAGTTCTTTTAAATAACGGCCGATTTTTGTTTCTTCATCATTATGAGTTGAACTGACCAACCAAACCGGGCGCTCGCCGATTTTTGTTTGGATTTCTTTTTTTGCATCTTCATCAACCGGAATCGGCAACCCTGCATATTTCAAGTTACCAAGACACATCGCGTCTTTAGCGCCCAAAACACGCAAGCGGTACGCATCTTCTTCCGACTGCCCCAAACAAGCCGTAAAACAATCCAAAATTTCTTTAATGACAAAATCAAATTGCTGCCAACGCTTAAAAGATTTATTGGAAATACGCCCGTTTATCAAAATAAGCGGAATATTGCGGCGTTTAATTGTTGAAAGCATAGCCGGCCAAAATTCCGACTCAAACCAAAGAGCGATTGTCGGTTGCCAATGACGAACAAAACGCGCGGCAAACACCGGATTGTCAATCGGTAAATATTGATGGAAAGCTCTTTCCGGTAAGCGTTTGGCCATAACTTCGGCCGACGTGGTAGTACCCGTCGTAACCATTACATGAGCGTCTGGATACAGTTCCAGCAGACGGTTAATCAGCGGCAGCATGGAAATGGATTCTCCCACTGACGCACCGTGCAACCAAATCAAACGTCCGGCCGGACGCGGTTTGGTAGGACGCCCTACTCGTTCATTAAAACGTTTAACATCTTCTTTACCAATTTTTTTACGTTTTTCAATATAACGGCGGATAACCAAAGGATAAAGAGTGCGAACTAAAGTATTATAAATTCCGATAAACATTTATTTTTCCTCTGCTTTATTTTTTTCTAAATTTTTTTCTGAATGTAATTGTTTGCGGCTTTTTTTAGCGACAGTGCCTTGAGGAATATAAGGAATCCCCATTTCTCTGTCCAAATTCCATGTCAGTTCGTTAAGTGTTGTTTCAATTTTTTGCCGCAATTTTTCCAGCTCGTCGGCAGTTGCTTCCGCCGGAACAAAAAACGGCTCGGTTATACAATAAATTCCTTTATGAAACGGCAACGGCACCAACATTCTATCCCAGCTTTTTTCAATAACTTTGGCGCCGGCAATGCTGTAAGTTATACCGATAATCGGCTTGCCTGATTTTTGGGCATAAAAAAGCGGGCTCATGGTCAATTTCATCCCCGGTCCGCGCGGACCGTCAGGAATAATGGCGATACTGTTGTTTTGCTGTAAATTACGCATCAGCTCCAGCGCTGCTTCGGTAGAATTTTTATTGGTAGAGCCGCTGATGTTGCCTATACCGAATTTTTTTAAAATATTCACGATAAGTCTGCCGTCGCGGTGCGGCGAAACCAAAGCGTTCAACGTGCGTGATTTATTCCAAAAATACGGCATCTCCAGCGTTCTGCCGTGCCAGCCTATGACAATCATACTGCCGTATTTATCTAACAATTCGTATGTTTCTTTAACTCCGCTGACCTTCCAACGTGTTGTCAACCCCACAAATTTAAGGTAATAATAAGCAATCCAGCCGATAATTGCTTCACTTTTTTCTGATTTCAATAAATTTTTGAGCCAATTTTTCATTTTTCTTAATTATATTCCGTAGATTTGACTTATTTATGTTTATAATACAGACTTTTTTCTTAAATACAATCTGAAAAACCAAAATATTAGGTGTTTTTTTACTCTTTTTTATGCTTTAATACTTTCAACAGAAAGGAACGAAAATGAATAAACGTGTTTTAAAACCGGCTCAGCTGAAAACCGAATTGGAAAAATGTCTGCATTGCGCGGCCAAACCTTGTCAAAAAGCCTGCCCCGTACATTGCTCGCCGTGCGATTTTATTGCGGCAGCCAAAGCCGGAGACTGGCAAAAAGCCGCCGAATTGATAGAGACGCAAAATCCGTTGGCGCAAACCTGCGGTTTGATTTGCCCCGATAAATTCTGCCAAAAGGCTTGTATTCGTGCAAATTTAGATAAAGCCATAAAAATTCCGGCTGTTCAAGCGGCAATCATGCAAAAAGCCCGCGCCGAAAACACGTTTTCTATTAAAGAGGTTAAAAACAACGGCAAAAAAATAGCCGTTATCGGCTCCGGTCCGGCCGGCATGGGTGCGGCATACGAACTGTTAAGCCATGGTTTTTCCGTAACCGTTTTTGAAAAGAACAAACAAATCGGCGGCGCTCTAAATCTTATTCCAGCCGAGCGTTTGCCTCGTGATGCTATTTCGGCAGATTGGTGCAAATTTATTCAAAATCCGAACTTTGAACTCAAACTCAATACACAGATAACAGACTATACATCTTTGCTTGCTCAGGGATTTGACGGAATTATCATCGCAGTCGGCGAACAAAATTGCCGCACATTGGGAATTGCCGGCGAAGAATTTTGCGTACCCTATACCGACTACTTGCAAGAACCAGGAAAATATGCAGTAAACGGCAATGTGGCGATTGTCGGCGGCGGCGAAGTGGCGCTTGACTGCGCTTTAACCGCCAAACGACAAGGCGGAATCGTTGAGATGTTTGTACGCCGCCGTTTGAGCGATATGCGCATGGGACTTGATGATTACGCCGAACTGATAGATAATGAAATCAACATAACCACCATGACGCGCGTCAGTAAAATTCAAAAGCAAGCCGATAATAATTTGACTGCCTGCACTGTTAAAACTCGCTTTAACATCGCTGGAAAACTGGAAGATATTCCAAACACCGAAACTCCTCGCCCGGATTTTTCTCTGATTATTTTGGCTTTAGGCAGCAGCTGCAAAGAAGAAAAGCTGAACAATCTGCAAATAGTCTATGCCGGAGATTGTGCAACCGGAGGCTCAACCGCAGTTGAAGCCGTTGCTTCTGGAAAAGCTGCGGCGCAGAAATTAGCCGAACAGCTCGGTTAATCTACCGGACCGGTTTCACGCAAATGCTGTTTAATTGCCCCCATTTTCCAACGCATGGTGTCTTTGCTGAATTTGTTAATATAAAAGAAGTATCCCGCTGTTACAAACAAACCGGCAGCCGTCCAAGAAATGGCGCTGGCATAAAATATACCGGTATACCCCATGATTTTTGCCAAATAAATGGCGGCAAAAATACGAGTCGAAAGCTCGATAATGCTTGAAATAAACGGCACAATCGGCTTCCCCATACCCTGCACGGTGTTGCGGAACACAAAAATCAATCCCAAGAAAAAGTAAAACTGCGTGCTGATAACCAAATATTCTTTACCGATAGTAATAATATCGGTATTGCCATCATTTACAAATATGCCAATCATATTTTCACCGACTTCACGCATTAAAATAAAGCCGAATACGCTTAATCCGGTAGAAATCAAAAACGCATACTTTGCCCCGCGGCGAATACGCGAAAGCAGATTCGCACCCCAGTTCTGCGCTGAAAAAGTTGCCATTGCCAAACCGATAGCCATCAGCGGCTGAGTTGCCACTTGCTCAATACGCAAAGCAGCGGCAAAAGCTGCGATAACCGATGGTCCGAACGAATTGCAGACACTTTGCACAATTAAGATACTAAAAGACAAAATGGAAAACTGCAATGCCATTGGCACGGCAATATTCAGATGGTCGCGCATAATCTGCCGGTTAAATGTCATAAAACGACGTTCCAACCGCAATAACGGAAACTTTTTCCACATATACATATAGCATAAAACCACCGAAATTGTATTAGCCACCAAAGTACCTAATGCCGAACCGACTACACCCCACTTAAAATTATTGATAAAAACAAAGTTCAGAACAATATTTATCAATGATGAAAAAACCAAAAAATACAGAGGAGTTTTACTGTCTCCCAGTGCCCGGATAAAGCCGGAAAACAAGTTAAAAGTAACAATCATCACCGCGCTGAGCGAAAGCACATACATAAATTTATAAGCATTGTCAAAAATTGCCGCCGGAACATTCATTATATGCAGCAAAGGCTTCAAACTGAAAATCAATACCAATGTCATAAGCACGCTCAAAACAAGCGCAGCCAGCAAACTATGAAAAACTGAACGCTGTACGCCGTCTCCATCGCGCGCGCCGAAACGCTGCGCCGTAACCACAGTCAAACCGCCGGTAAAACCAAAAGCAATCATTAAAAATACCATATAAATAGGCGCCGAACTGCCGACCGCCGCCAATGTTTCCGTACCCAGCAGACGTCCGACAATCACCATATCGGAAATTTGATATATTTGTAAAAAGAGGTTGCCCAGCAAAAGCGGAATTGCAAATTTTATAATCAAAGTCAGCGGATTACCGGTTGTTAAATCATTAGTCATCTTTTTTACCTCTTTTTCGTCATCAAATCTTTTTAAAATACTGGTGAGTTATAACGCACATATTTTAAATGTAAAGAGAAAAAATAATGATTTTTTTTCAAAAAAGCAGGTTATCTAACTAAAATAGTATAAAAAATTTAGTCGATATAACAAATAGTTGACACCATTTTCAAATAAAAAACAAAAAAAATTAAAAAAAATGCTTGCTTTTTATTTTTTTAGCGTGTATAAACACTTTTGTTGATGAGATGGGCGCTTAGCTCAGCTGGAAGAGCATCTCGTTTACACCGAGAGGGTCGGGAGTTCGAGCCTCTCAGCGCCCACCACTTAAATAGCTGCCGCAAGGCAGTTTTTTTTGTTTTAAAACTTTTGATGTCTAAACTCCCGCATGAGTTTGTTTGCACTTCACATAAAAGCAAAACCCCGACAACGTATTTTGTTATCGAGGCTTTGCTTTTATTCAATATGTTTAATCTTACGCCATATCCGGCAGCAAATGTTTCATATTCTGATTATAATATTCTTCGGCCCAAGCACGCATAGAATCAAGCACCGGCTTTAAATTATAACCCAAATTAGTCAGTGTATATTCAACTCTCGGCGGAATTTGCGCATATACGGTACGGATTAAAATTCCTTTTTCTTCCAACGCACGCAAATTAGAGGTCAAAACCTTTTGTGTTATATCGCCAAGCTCTTTTTTGATTTCTCCAAAGCGTTTGGTGCCGTCCATCAATTCTTGAATAATCATCACTTTCCAGCGGTCGCCCATAGTCTTCAAGGCCATTTCCACCAGATTTTCCGGCATTTCAATCATTATTTTTCTCCAAAATTCACATCATTTTTATAATTAACATACCAAATTTTATTTTTCAAGTCCTATTGCCACCTCAACCACAGATTTATTTTTACCTTCCCCTTTTAATTTGCTTTAACATCACTATCTTTATGCACACACAATTTGAAAGGAAGATAAAATGCGACGTATTTGTTTATTTGCCGGTTATGATAAAGAAAACAAAATCCAAGACTATGTGGTTTATTTAATTAAGGAACTTTCCAAAATCAGCGAGGTATATTTTATGGGTAACGGACATTTTCCGCCTGACGAAATGTTCAAAATCGCGCCGTATACACAAATGTTTTATTCGCAGCGTATGCCGCTCAAAGATTTTGGTTGTTGGCAATATATGATTACCAAACTGGGCTGGGAAAAATTAAAGCAATATGACGAACTTATTTTATGCAACGACAGCGTCTACGGTCCCTTATATAATTTAGAAGATTTTTTCCGTTCCATGGAACGCAAAGGTTATGACTTTTGGAGTGCCACTTCCGACTATGAAAGTCATTTTCATCTCCACAGCTATTGCATGGCCTTCTCGCAAGACGTGATAAAAAACGCCCAATTCCACAAATTTTGGCGCTCAGTGCCGTTTGCCTATGACGCGCATAATTGTGAAATGGAGTTAACTCCGCTTTTAACCGAACAAGGTTTTATCGGCAACAGCTATATCCGTACTTTTAAGCAAGAAAATATTTTGCGCAATCCGGTGCAAATGCTGCAAGACCATCAGGCGCCTTTTATCAAAGTAAAAAGTTTTTTGCCGGAAAACAATTATACCGCCGGCACGGGGATAGAATTGCGTTATCAGATTCGCACCAAAACCGATTATGACACTTCATTGATTCAAAAACACATAAACCTTGCTCATTTGCCGCAAACCATGAGGCAAAAAATTGCCAGATTCGCCGGCTTGTAATTAAGAAATCCAAGCGTTTTGCAAATGTCTTATTGAAAACGGCAGCTTGACCAACACGGCGTCAAAGCGAATATCATAGCCACTATATTGTGTCTGATTACCAACAAAAACCGCGGCGCCTCTAATCAGTCGCTGCCGTTGTTTGACCGTAATTGCATACGCAGCCTCATCTAAAGTGCGGCGCTTTTTTACCTCAACAAAGACCAAACACTTGTCTTTGCGGGCAATAATATCTATCTCGCCGGCGGTTGTTCCGCGGCCGACAACAATATTTTTTGCCACAATCCGATAACCATGCAGCCGCAAATACAAACGCGCTAAAAATTCCGCCCATTTACCGCTGCGGTAACTATTCATTTTTCAACTCTAACGCCAAAGCGTACACTTTATTTTTATTTAAGCCGAATTGCTCAGACAATTCTTTAACCGCCGATTTCAGAGAAGTTTCCTGCAAGCGTTTTACCAACAGTTCCCGAACGTCGGCAATCGTATATTGAGGTTCTTCCGGCGGCGAAACAATAAACACAAATTCGCCTTTGGGCTCGTTTTCTTCAAAATGAGCTTGTACCACATTAAAACTGCCCGTCTGCACTTCTTCATACATTTTAGTCAGCTCGCGGATAACCGAAATTTTGCGTCCGCCGAAAATTTCCGCCGCCTGTTCCAAAGTCTTTAACAAACGCGGTGCCGTTTCATAAAAAATCAGCGTACTGTTAATGTTTTTCAATTCATTAAACAAATCCGCCCTCGCCTTGTCTTTGTTCGGAATAAATCCGGCAAATAAAAAGCGATTTGTCGGCAAACCGGATAGCTGTAGAGCCGTGATAACCGCGCACGCCCCCGGAACCGCCGTAACATAAACGCCCTGCTCTCGGCACTTACTCACCAGCTTGTAACCGGGGTCGGAAATCAAAGGCGCACCGGCATCGCTGACCAATGCCATGGCGTTGCCTTCGTTAATTATATCAATTAACTGCTGTGCCTGCTGCTCTTCATTATGATCCTGATAGGTAATAAACTTTTTATGCAACGGCAACCCCAGCAATGAAAAGAGTTTTTTTGTCATTCTGGTGTCTTCACAAGCAACAATCGGAGCTTCGTTCAACACATCTAAAGCCCGCTGTGAAATATCCTGCAAATTTCCGATAGGGGTAGAAATTAAATAAAGGCCGCTTTTTAACATCAAATTCACTTTACAAAAACAAGTTTAAGCATTATTACTTTAAGTATTGTTTTATATTTTGAGGAAAAATGCAAGTGTTAAAAAAAATAAACGCCCTACTTTTATCGTTTGTCCTTGCCGGCTGCAGTTTGCTCCAACATTCCGAACCTATGCCGCAACAAACTTTTAATTATCAAAACAGCCTGCCTCAAAACACTGTTGATATGACTGATTATTCTCATGTGGATTTGGGTAATGCCGAAAGTTTTAGAGTTGCCATGCTTTTGCCTCTAAGCGGCAAAGTCGGCGATATGGGACAAAATATGAAAAATGCCGCCATGATGGCTGTTGGCGACTTAAACAATAATAATCTGCTTGTGCAATTTTATGACACCAAAGGCACGACAAGCGGTGCCCGCGTGGCGGTTGAAAATGCCATCAACGCTAAAAGCGATTTAATTATAGGCCCGTTACTGGGCGAAGAAGTTGCCGCCATCAGCGATACTGCCAAAAATAAGGAAATTCCGGTTATTTCTTTTTCCACCGCACCAAACGTTTTGCAAGACGGCGTCTATACTATGGGGTTGTTAAACGAAGAACAAATTGAACGCACTATACGTTATTCCGTATCTAAAGGACACCTCAAAATAGCGATTGTATTACCTGATAATCAAAGCGGAATCAATATGTTTAAAGCTGCCATGAACGCGGCGCAACTGCATGGCGCTTCTATTGTAAAAGCAGGCTTTTATGCTCCTGACAGTATGGACTTTACCAATCTTGCCGCGCAAATTACCGGCTCGGCGCGAGTTGCCGCCTCTCAGCAAAAAACAAAACATAACGACAAAAAAGTAGAAGAAAAGACAGAGGAAGAAATCGCACCTTTGGATTTTGACGCTTTATTGGTGCCTGAATTCGGTAACCGCTTAAAAGCAATAACTTCCATGTTCAGCTACTATGATGTTTCAGCTCCGGAAGTTTTATTCTTAGGCACTTCGGTTTGGGGCAACACCAACCTGAGCAAAGAAACCGAACTGTACGGCGCGGTTTATCCGGCTATGTCTATGCCGCGTTTGGCACGCTATAAGCAAAAATATTATGAAATGTTCAATCAACGTTCCAATGATTTAAGCATTTTTGCTTATGACGCTATTGCTTTGGCCTCAGCCTTATCACGCAAGGATAAAGACTACCTGAAAGAAGCCATAACATCTTTGGACGGTTTTTATGGTATGAGCGGAGCTTTCAGAATTTTCACCAACGGTAAAAACGAACATGGGCTTGATATAGTAAAAGTTACGGCTAACGGTCCTCAAATATTGGAACCGGCAAGCAATAAGTTTTATTCGGCCAATCCGGCTTATGCGCAAAGCGGCGTTACTGACTTTTACTTGCCGCAGATTTACGGCAAAAACACTGATGAACTGCGTCAAATTTTATTAAACATGCAATAAGTTGATTTTTTTGCTTGCAAAATATGGAAATATGCCCATTATAAAGAGGTATTTTTAGATGAAGGGCTCAGGGTTGAAAAGCCGCCAACTCGGTCAGGTTCGGAAGAAAGCAGCCGTAACGGTTACTACAAGGTCTGAGTCCCTTCTCCTTGATGAGTTTTGAAAAGAATGGCTGATAACAACAATCAATATGTCGCTTTAGCGCGCAAATATCGTCCGCAAACTTTTGAAGATTTGCTTGGACAAGATGCGCTGGTGCAAACATTGACTAACGCCATTCAAAATAACCGCCTGCACCACGCTTATATCTTAACCGGTATCCGAGGAGTAGGAAAAACTACTACCGCACGTTTGATAGCCCGTGCCATAAACTGCACCGGAACGGACGGCAAAGGAGGACCGACGATTCATCCTTGCGGAGAATGTGAAAACTGCAAAGCCATTGCCGCCGACAGACATATTGATGTGATAGAACTTGATGCCGCATCCAAAACCGGTGTTGATGATATGCGTGAAATTCTTGACGGCGTGCGCTATAAACCGACAATGGCTCGTTATAAGGTATATATCATCGACGAAGTTCACATGCTTTCTAAAAGCGCGTTCAATGCTTTGCTGAAAACCCTGGAAGAACCGCCGGCACATGTAATGTTTATATTTGCCACCACCGAAATCCGCAAAGTTCCGGTTACTATTTTATCGCGCTGCCAGCGCTTTGATTTGCAGCGCATCAGCATTGAAACTTTGGTAAAATTATTTCATAAAGTTCTGACCGCCGAAAACATTGAAGCCGAAGACGAAGCCTTGCACGCCGTAGCTCGTGCGGCAGACGGTTCTGCACGCGACGGACTTTCCATGCTTGACCAGGCCATTGTTCTCGGCAACGGCAAAATTGATGCAAACACGGTTAAAAATATGCTGGGTTTGGCTGACAGGCAGCAAACATTCACTCTGTATGAAAAATTGCTGGAAGGCAATATTGCCGAAGTGCTGCAGATTTTACATCAGCTCTATACCGACGGTGCCACTCCGATGCTGGTTATTCAGGATTTAGTGGATATAACTCACCTTTTGGCAAAAGTCAAAATTCTGCCGGATTACATTAACGATTCGTCTATCAGCGAAAATGACAGAGAAATGTGCAAAAAACTGAATGCGGCGCCGATAGCGATTCTTTCCAAGATTTGGCAGATGTTAATAAAGGGTATCAGCGAGCTGCAATACGCCAATGTGCAAATAGACGCGCTGGAAATGATACTGATGCGTATAACCTATTCCGCCAACATGCCGACTCCTGCAGACCTGCTGAAGGAATTAAAAAAAAAATCCGGACTGAATAAAGCCGCAGCCCCAAATAAAATTGCATTAACTACAACAACTGCCGCAGCGATTTCCGAAACACATATTGCTTCGGAATTAACCGAAGACAACGGTTTTGAGCTTTCAAATCCGGAAGACTTAGCCAAACTTTTAAATGCCAAACGGCAAATGCTGCTGCTTTACGCTGTCAAAAACGATATGTCGTTTAAAGAATTTGCCGCCGGTCGAATGCACATAGCGCTTTCGGAAAAGGCCGACAAGGATTTAATCGCTAACCTGCGTAAGTTCTTAGCCAAAGAAACCGGCGCTTCCTGGGTTATAGACATAGATTACGAGCCGCTGGGCGAAACTTTAGCTTATAAAGAAACCAAAGAACTTGAGCGGGACAAGAAAAATATCTCTGAATATCCGTTAGTAAAAGCTATACTTAGCGAATTTAACGGTGCTAAAATAGAAACCGTTATCCGGAAAGCGGTTGAAGACGCCGAAAACGAAGAAGCGGCTGATTTTATTATTCCGGAAGAAAATTCTGAAACTTATGAAGAAGAGGATAATTAAATGTTAAACATTCAAGGAATTATGAAACAAGCTCAGCAAATGCAACGCAAAATGCAAGAAACTCAAGCCAAGTTGGCGCAAGAAGAAAAAGAAGGCGTCAGCGGCGGAAATTTGGTTAAAGTAGTACTGAACGGCAAATCCGAAATGAAAAAAATCAGTATTGACAAATCTCTGATGAATGCTGAAGAAGTTGATGTTTTAGAAGATTTAATTTTAGCCGCCTACAACGACGCTCATCAAAAAATTGACGCCATGATGGAAGACGGCATGAAAGAAGCCACAAATGGCATAGGTTTGGGCGGATTAAAACTTCCGTTTTAAGATTTGAGGCATAGTCGTGCAAGGTAAAGAAATTGAAAAGCTGACTAAAATCATTGCCAAACTTCCGGCTTTGGGCTCACGTTCGGCCAGACGCATTGTGCTCCAGCTTTTGAAAAAGAAAGAAACAACTATGCTGCCGCTGATTGCAGCGCTGCAAGAAGTGGCCGATAATGTCAAAAAATGTCCGGTTTGCGGCAATTTTGACACAGCCGAACCATGCTCTGTTTGCCGAGATTCCGCCCGCGACCGCGAAACAGTGTGCGTAGTGCAGGATGTCGCCGACTTATGGGCTATGGAGCGCGTCGGGCTTTATCGCGGGCAATATCATGTTTTAGGCGGTATTCTTTCGGCTCTGGACGGCGTTACGCCGGACGATTTAAATATTGAAGGCTTGTTTTCGCGTTTATCCGACGGCACAATAAAAGAAATTATTTTGGCCTTGCCGGCAACCATAGACGGTCAAATAACGGCTCACTATCTCTTGTCCAGACTGAAAGAATTTCCGGTAAAAGTTACCACTTTGGCGCAAGGCATTCCGCTTGGCGCCGAACTGGATTATATGGATGACGGCACTATCCAGCTTGCCCTTTCCGCCCGCAAAGAACTATAACGGCGGCCGCTTTGCCTCTGAATTTTTAATAGTGAGAAAACTGCAATTATCTTATTGACAGATAACAAATAATTTAATATGTTAGCGGCAATAAGCTGGAGTGTGTTCGCGCACTCTGTCAATTTAAGTTTGAAAAGGTTTGAAATGAGTATTAGTCCAATTCAGTTTCTGCGTCAGGTTAAGCAGGAAGTTAAAAAAGTTACCTGGCCTACCAAAAAAGAAGTAGTGCCGACTTGTGCCATGGTTGTTACCTTAGTGGCAATCGCCACGGTGTTTTTCTTTGTAGTGGACGCCGTTTTGGCCTGGGGCGTAGATAAAATTTTGATGTTAGGATAGGAGTTTAACTAATGACTGCTCGTTGGTATGTTGTAAATGTTTATTCCGGTTCGGAAAAGAAAGTTGCCGAATCATTAAGAGAACAAGCAACCTTAAAAAAAATGGACGACAAAATTCTTGAAGTTTTCGTTCCAACCGAAAATGTGGTGGAAATCCGCAAAGGCGCTAAAGTAAACGCCGAACATAAATTTTTCCCAGGTTACATTTTGGTTAAAATGGAATTGACCGACGAAACCTGGCTGGTGGTAAAAAACACTCCGAGAGTCAGCGGTTTCTTAGGCAGCCGTAACAAGCCGCAACCGATTACCGACGCCGAAGTTCAAAAAATTATGAACCAGGTTCAAGAAGGCTTGGAACGCCCGCAGACTAATGTAAACTTTGAAACAGGTGAACAAATCCGTGTAATTGACGGTCCATTTGCCTCTTTTGTGGGTATTGTCGAAGATATTGACACCGAAAAGAACCGTTTAAAAGTTTCGGTTTCCATTTTCGGACGTTATACCCCGGTAGAATTGGAATTCTCTCAGGTTGAGAAAATTTCAGGATAAAAACAAACGACTTCCTTTCAGTTTTGTTTGTTACGGCACCAAAGGCGCAAGTCTTTGGTGCTTTTATATTTTCCACCACTGCACAAATTCAAAACTCATAACTGAAAATTAAAGCCTTTGACTTTCATCAAAGGCTTTAAACTCGTAACTCTCTGTTTAATCAGTGATATTTAAAAATAACCGCGCACTCGTTGCTTTTGCAGCCGCAAGCCAAAGTCGCCGTCGCCGGAGGCATTGGAATTGAAAGAGTTTTTCCGCCGGGACAAGCCACATACGGAGAAACAGCACCATCACATCCGGCATTATAATTATCATTTTCCATAATTTCTTCCGCATCTGCATCAGAAGTACCCAGCGAACCGCTGTCAGCGCGCAGGGCAATAATGCCGGAAGAATAGCCGGAACCCCAATCGTTAGTAGCCAAAGCAATGCAGGCTTCTTTGGACAAACCATTAAACGAAACAATAAAAGCCTTTTTATCGGTATCAGTTTTGCTGGCTTTGGCAGCGCTTATCCATACTTTACCGTTATAAGAATTGATAATCCCTTCCAAAGTTCCGTCATCTTTATATTTTACCATTTCATCCGGAACCAAACCGATAGAAACGGCATTTTCATTGTTAAGCCCATCAAAGTCATTTTGCTGCGCATATCTGGTACGGATATTGGTTACAATCATCGCGATATTATCGGTAAGTTTAGTTATTTTATATTTAGTCATAGCCTTGGAATAGCCGGCAATACCGCTGACGGACAGCACGCCGATAATGGCCAGCACGCCCAACATTTCAATCATAGAACGGCCGGTATCGTTTGTTTTAGCTATCATAGTTTTTCTCCTGAAAAATAATTTCATCATGAACTTTTTTTTGAAAATTCAATTAGAGGTATTTTACACTTTAATTTCTTAAATTTCCTTAAAAATAATCTATAACTTGAGTTATATACCCTCTTGACGCAGCCGCGCTCTTTATGCTAAAAAATACTAAAAAACTATGGAGGATATTATGAATTACACGTTGTTAAAAAACAAAATGCCGGAGAGCGGACGAAGCATGATAGAAATGCTGGGCGTGCTGGCCATTATCGGCGTGCTGTCCGTCAGCGGTATTGCCGGATTTTCCAAAGCAATGGAAAGCTACAAAACCAATCAATGCATTGAGCAAATTTCCACAATTATCGCCAATGTAAAAAATCTTGGTTTGCGTCAACACGGTTCCTATAAAGGCCTAAGCACCAAAGCAGCAAAAAAAATGAAACTGTTTCCGGAAGAAATGATGACCGAAAAAAACAGCGATATAGTGCTTAATCACCCTTTTGGCGGCAGTGTTGAAGTCGGCACTGGCAAAACGCTGTCCTCTACCAAACACACTGCCGAAACCGACTTTTTAATTACCTACTATTCTTTACCTAAAGAAACCTGCCTGCAAATTATGGCAAAAAACTGGGGTGAAAAAAGAATTGGTCTGATTGCCGCAGCCGACACCGACACCATGAAAAGCGCCGTAAAAAATTTCGAGCATTCAACAACTCCGAAATGCGAAACTAAAACCAAATATGCAACCTGCACCGACAAACAAATGCCGTTGGCTAACGCCACTTCGGGATGTGATTGCGGCAAAGAGCATAAATGCGCCGTAACTGTTTGGAGTTTTTAATGCAATCTCATCATATCGGCAGAAAACCACATAAAAATTGAGGATAAAGATAAATTTGTTGCAAAAAATTTATTTTTGTGTATTACATTAAGACCAAATGGGTTTTTATAACCCTATGATTTGTTTTTAAAATTTTAAGGATGAAAAAATGGTATCATTAGCAGAAAAAATGGCGGCAAATATAGATATGTCTGCCTTTAGCAAAGCTGACGAACTGAAGAAAAGACTTTGGTTTACGGTTTGGGCTTTGATTATTTTCCGTTTGGGAACATATATTCCGCTTCCGGGTATTAACCCGAGCGTTTTGGCGGAAATGTTTAGCCGTAATCAGGGCGGTATTTTGGGTATGTTCAATATGTTTTCCGGCGGTGCGTTAGAGCGTATGACAATTTTTGCTCTGAACATTATGCCGTACATCTCTGCTTCCATTATCGTTCAGCTGGGACAATCTGTTATTCCGTCTTTAATGGCTCTAAAAAAAGAAGGTGAAGCCGGACATCGCAAGATTACCCACTATACAAAATGCTTGACTGTGCTGATTACCATTATTCAAGGCTATGGTATTGCCGTCGGTTTGGAAAGCGTTTCCGGCGCTAATGGTTCTTCTGCCGTAATGATTGACAGTTTTGCCTTCAGATTCTCCACCATTGTGTCATTAGTTGGCGGTACAATGTTCATTGTATGGCTGGGCGACCAAATTACCCAACGCGGCGTCGGCAACGGTTCTTCTTTAATCATTACCGTTGGTATTGTCGCCAACATTCCGAACGCTTTGGCTCAAACTTTTGAATTGGGTCGTGCCGGTCAAATGTCTATTACCACAATTATAATGCTGCTGGCTATGGCTTTGGCTTTAATTTATGTGATTGTATTTGTGGAAAGAGCGCAAAGAAAAATCATTATTCAATATCCAAAGCGTCAAATGGGTATGCGCATGATGGCAGCCGAAAGCTCTCACTTGCCGCTGAAAATCAACCCGACAGGCGTTATTCCGCCGATTTTTGCCAGCTCTTTGCTGCTGTTGCCTATTACTATCGCCAATCTGTCGGCCGAAAAAGGTCCGTCTTGGGTGCAAAGTCTGAGTCAAATGCTGGGACACGGTCAGCCGGTGTATTTAGGCTTGTATGCGTTCTTGATTCTGTTCTTTACGTTTTTCTATACTTCAGTAGTATTTAATCCGCAAGAAACAGCAGATAACTTAAAGAAACACGGCGGCTTTATTGCCGGTATCCGTCCGGGCAAAAACACTGCCGAATATTTGGATTATGTAATTACCCGCTTAACGGTTATTGCTTCCATTTACTTGGTATGCCTCTGCATTTTGCCTGAACTGCTGATTAGCAAAGTCGGCGTACCGTTTGTTTTGGGCGGCACAACCCTGCTTATCGTGGTACAGGTTACTATGGACTTTGTCGGTCAAATTCAATCTCATCTGATTGCTTATCAATATGAGGGGCTTTTGAAAAAAGCCGCATTAGTTAAAAGGAAAGGACGTTAATGTCTGAAACAAAAAAAGGACTTTATGTCGTATTTACCGGCGCTCCGGGGTGCGGTAAAGGGACGCAAGCTCGAATTTTGAAAGAAAAAACGCACATCTGCCACTTGTCAACAGGTGAAATGTTAAGGGAGTATGCCGCACAGGATACTCCCTTAGGGCGTGATTTGAAAGCACTGTTAGACCGCGGCGAGTTTGCCACAGATGAAATGATTATTGAAATGGTGCGCAATCGTATCGGTCAACCGGATTGCGAACACGGTTTTATTTTAGACGGTTTTCCGCGCACCTTGCCGCAAGCGGAAATTTTAGAAAGCCTGCTTGCCGAAAAAGGCATTAAATTAACCTGCGTATTAGAAATTCAAGTACCAGATGAAATCATTATGGAGCGTATTTTAGGACGTTATTCCTGCCTGAAATGCGGCGCTGGTTACCACGATAAATTCCAAAAGCCAAAAGTTTACGGCGTATGCGATGTCTGCGGCGGAACTGAGTTCGGCCGACGCAAGGATGATAACCGCGCCACCGTGCAAAATCGTTTGGTTAACTACCGTCTTTTGACATATCCGACAATTCCGTTTTTTGAAAAACGCGGGCTGTTGCGTACAGTTGACGGCACCGGCACCATAGACGCTGTCAGTCACAAAATTGATGAAATTTTAGAAATTTAGTTTCTTTGAAACATATTCTTTGAAGCGGCGGGAGAAATCCCGTCGTTTTTAATTTATTGCATAATATTTGCAATGTATATGATGGTAAAACAACTTTTAATATCATTTCATTTTTTTTGCTTAAAAATCAAACCTATTCTCTTACAGCTGATTTTGTTAAAATTGCTCTGTTAACTTGCCGCTTATTATTATCTGAGCTTTTTGCAACAGATTCGTTTACAGTCTTCTTAGCGACAATTTTATCATGACAGCCGGCAAGGCGTTCTAACACGGTTCTTTGCACTTGGGCTGTTTCCAAAGATTTAAGCAACGGCTTTTCTCCACGATTTGTAGCGTTTATATAAGTCGCTCGCCCGGCTCTGATTTCTTCAGCCAGCGACTCCATTCTTTCAGAACCATTTTTTATTCTAAAATCAAAACTCACTTTAGCCGACCATCTATCATAATCTTCTTCTGACTTAAACATAATAAGCTGACCGTTATGTTGCATAACATCTTTAGGAGTAACTTCTTGATGATGAACAACTTTAACATCTCCGGCCGCGGTATATTCAGTAATATTTCCCTGTTTATCAATTTCAGGCTTAAAATTCTCGCCATCCAAGATAAAAATGTGTCCTTTTTTAGCTCCGCTTTCAAAACCGGCAAAACGTGTTTCACTGCCTATTAAAATCGGATGATTCTCTTCACTGAAATTTATGCTGTAACTGCATTTCTTTAATGCGTAAGCATAGCTGCCGTCTTGCGGAACAGGCACGCCTTTTTCATCAAAAACAGGTTGATTGTTGTCATCAGTTTTAGCTGGAATACCAAAAACACGTTCCGGTACACCCAACTCTTTTTGCAAATCTGCCCCCATCGGATAACCGGCTTCCATCAAAACTTCATAAGTCTCTTTGCCTGCCGTTTCAGGGTGATTTTCTCTATAGCCATCAACAAATTTCTGTTGCAACTCTTTGATTGCGTCCAATTCATTTTGTGTTTCTTTCGGAAAAGCCGGCAACATCATTTCAGCATCGCCGAGTTTTACCTCCGGATGTTTTTTGGAATAAATATCCTTAAAATCTTGTTCATCAACGTGTGTACCGTGGACAATATATTCAGCTTTTTTTATTCCTTCGCGCTTTTGAGCTTGTTCTTGATTAACTTTTGTAAGTACTGCTTTTATATCTTGCAAAAGTTTTTTGATTTCCGGTGAATAATTTTTTTCCATGACGCAAATTCCTTGTTGATATTACCCACATTATGCACTTTTTTGTCCAACAAGTCAAGAGAATCTTATTTTTCAATAATCACCACCGCTTGAGCAAACGGATAGTCATCACTCAGCGAAACAAAAGTCTGCGCTGTAACACTGAGTTTTTGCAAATATGTAAAAGCTCTGCCGCTAATTAAAAGTTCCGGCTTGCCTAAATCCGTGTGCAAAATTTGAATATCCCGCATAAATATACCGTCTCTGAAACCGGTGCCCAACGCTTTGACAAAAGCCTCTTTGGCGGCATAGGCTTTTGCCAAACGGCAAGCCAGTTCCTTATAAGTTATATCACCGCGAAAATCCAGCTCCTCAAGTTCTTCCGCCCCCATGATTTTTTGTTTAAAACGCTCCAAAAATTCAGGAGATTTGGCGATTCGCTCAACATTAACAATATCACAGCCCAATCCTAATATCATGGCAATTATCCTTATTTATTGGCTCGCGAAACATAGCTGATTGATTTTGCCGCCTTCAAAGCCGTAACCAAATTATTCAGCTGTTCCACGTTTTTAACTTCTATATCCAGCAAAATTTCAAAATAGCTTAAAGTGCGATAGGTAATATTGAGGTTCATAATATTTGAATTTGCTTTTGCCACAATATTCGCCACATCAGCCAACGCTCCCGGCTCGTTGCTAATCATTAGTTTCAAACGCGCGGTATGCTTTTCATTTTCGGCATCGGTCCCCCAATCAATATCCAACCAGCGTTCCGGTTCTTTTTCATAATTTTTAAGCGACGGACAATCCAAAGTATGTACGGTTACGCCTTTGCCGGTAGTAACAATACCGACGATTCTGTCGCCCGGAACCGGGTGGCAGCAACCGGCAAAATGCACGGCCATGCCATCTATCAAACCACGGATTTTAAGAGCATCTTTTTTAGTTTGCTCTTTTTTGAAAACCGGCAGCTTGATGGAATTAACCATTTTTTCCAATTTTGACTGCTTATATGCCGGATGCACAGCGCGCAGAACGTCCCAGCCTGTAACTAAGCCTTCGCCGACTTTGGCATAAATATCGTCCACTGTTTCGGCTTCAAAATTAGAAAGAACATTGACCAAACCTTTTTCGGTAAACTCCTGTTCTTCCTGCTTAAACAGCTTTTCTAAAATTTCCTTGCCCAGTGTAATAAACTGCTCGCGTTTATTGATACGGACATAGCGGCGGATTGCGGCTTTAGCCTTTCCGGTAACCACAAATCTGTCCCATTCCAAAGACGGATGTTGATTTTTTGCGGTTAAAACTTCCACTTGGTCGCCGTTTTGCAAAATGGTGCGCAACGGCTTGATTTCTCCGTTAATTTTAGCGCCGACGCAGGTATCGCCAACATTAGAGTGCACGGCATAAGCAAAGTCCACCGGTGTTGAACCAACCGGCAGTCCGATTAAATCACCTTTGGGAGTAAAGCAAAAAACTTGGTCGTTATACATTTCAAGTTTGGTGTTTTCCAAAAACTCATCAGGATTTTGCGCCTGATCCAAAATTTCCAACAGCTCGCGTATCCAGCGAAAGTTTTTACCCTCGGTGCGCTGTCCCTGTTTATACGCCCAGTGCGCCGCCACACCTTTTTCATTAACTTCGTGCATTTCGTATGTGCGGATTTGCACTTCAATCCGTACATCATAAGGACCGATTACACCGGTGTGCAAAGATTGATAACCGTTTGGTTTTGGGGTGGAAATATAATCCTTAAAACGGCGCGGCACCATGTGATATTTGCTGTGAATAATACCCAACGCCTGATAGCAGTCCGCCACGGTGTCAACGCAGATACGAAACGCCATAATATCGGAAAGCTGCTCGAAAGAAGCGTTTTTCAACTGCATTTTGCGCCAAATCGAATATGGCGATTTTTCACGACCGGTAATGGTGCAGTGCACGCCGTTATCGGTCATATCTTTTTCCAGCTGTTTGATAATCTTTGGAACAATGTCATTGCCTTGCTCGCGCAAAAAGTTCAATCGAGCGACAATGGAATCATGCGCATCTTTATAAAGTTCGGCAAAAGCGATTTCATCCATTTCTTCTTTAACTTCCTGCATACCGATACGCTCGGCCAACGGCGCGTAAATATCCAAAGTTTCTTTGGCAATACGAGCTCGCTTTTCCGGCGGGCAAAAATGCAGTGTGCGCATATTATGCAAACGGTCGGCCAGTTTAATCAGCAGCACGCGGATGTCTTCGGACATAGCTAAAAGCAACTTACGGAAATTTTCAGCTTGTTTACTGGAACCCGATTTTTGCTCTATCATGGCCAATTTGGTTAAACCGTCTACCAGCTGAGCCACTTGGTCGCCGAATAAATTACGGATTTCATCAAGCGTGGTATCGGTGTCTTCTACCGTATCGTGCAGCAAAGCAGCGATGATTGAAGAGCTGTCAAGTTTAAATTTTGTGAGAATACCGGCAACTTCAATCGGGTGCGAATAATACGGATCGCCCGAAGTTCGCAGCTGAGAACCGTGTTTTTTTAAGGCAAAAACATAGGCGCGGTTAAGTGCGTCTTCATCGGCGTACGGGTCGTATGACTTAACTAAATCTACCAGTTCATATTGTCTCAGCATTGGTCATTATCCTGTTTCAAAATACAAAAAAAGCAAAACATACTTAATTATATAATACGTTTTGCTTTATGAAATGTTAATTTTTTTTAGCGAAAATTATAAATCGTCGTCATCCATGCCGTCGTCCAAGGCGTCGTCGCCCAAGTCGGCATCGTCGTCAAAATCAATATCCGCGGTATCGGAATCCAAATTCAAATCATCGTCATCATCACCGCCGTGAACCTGCATATTGTCGTTCAAATCTTCATCACTAATCATATCGCTTGAAAATTGTCCGTCCATGTCAGCCAGTTCTTTTTCAGCCGCCAAAATTTCAACTTCTTCATCTTCAGGCTCTTCAACTTCAACATATTTTTGCTGTCCCATAACCAAAGACTTTTGCAAATCTTCAATACTTACTTTGTTTTCAGCAATTTCACGCAAAGCCACAACCGAATTTTTATCATTGTCGCGGTCAACGCAAAGCGGTGCGCCAGATGAAATATCGCGGGCTCTCTGAGCTGCAACCATCACCAAATCATAACGGTTCGGAATTTTATCAATACAATCTTCAACAGTAACTCTTGCCATTTCAAATACCTTTTAATTAAAAGTTTGTCTTTTTAGAAGTTTATACAAACTATCCGCCGCAAATGCAAGATGTTTTTTTCAAATCTGCTCGGAATTTTGGCTTAACCGCACAAAAAAAGGAAACTCTTTTTACAGAATTTCCCTTTTTAATTTTCAGTCATAGCGTTGTATTTGTCTGAACACTTCGCGTAAATCGCAAAAATAGTACAAATACACAAAAATTGCACCGATATACACAAACGGTACATAAACCGCCATGATTAAGGTTAAAAGCACCAAAACTCCGCCGTCCATATTTGGAAAAGCGTTCAGCAGCAGTTTAAACAAATACACGGCGTTAATGCCGACATTTACCGCGCAAATAAGCACCATTCCGCCGACAAAAGCAAAAAACAGACGAGCTTTTTTGCGATTGAAACGAGAAGTCCACAGTAAACCGATTAGCAACACCAAAATTCCGCCAATAAATTCGCAGCTTCTGAATTCAAACGGACATCCGCAAAAATACTCAACTGCGGCCAAAATCAATGCTACGGCCGTCAAACCGATTAAAATAACATAATTCTTCATACGCAAAATAATTAAATTTACAAATTCAGTGTAACTCCGTAAAAAAGAAAAATCAAGTCAGTTTTTAACTGTTTTTCTGCTTATAACTTTCATTTTCCGCTTGGTAATTTTGGAGGTTTGCGCTATATTTTCGCTATGTGAAAAAATTAGATTTTAAGAGGATTTTCAATGACTGAATTAACAGAAGAAGAATACTTGAAAAGTGAACAGGAATATAACGCCGACTCCATCAAAGTTTTGCGCGGTTTGGACGCTGTGCGCAAACGTCCCGGAATGTATATCGGCGATACCGACGACGGCTCGGGTCTGCACCACATGATTTATGAAGTGCTGGACAACGCCATTGATGAAGCGCTGGCCGGATATTGTGATAAAACTTTGGTTATTCTTAATCCTGATGGTTCGGCAACTATCCGCGATAACGGTCGCGGCATGCCTGTTGATACGCACAAGGAAGAAGGAATTTCCGCTGCCGAAGTTATTATGACCGAATTGCACTCCGGCGGTAAATTTGACAACAACTCCTATAAAGTTTCCGGTGGTTTGCACGGTGTGGGCGTTTCGGTAGTAAATGCTCTGTCTACTTGGCTGAAACTGCGAATTTGGCGTAACGATAAAGAATATGAAGCCAGCTTTGCCGACGGCAATGTGGTAGAGCACGTTCACGTTGTGGCCGACGCACCGAATCGCCATGGTACGGAAGTAACTTTCTTGCCGTCGCCGAAAACCTTTACACAAGTTGAATTTAATTTTGAAACCTTGGAACGTTCTATTCGTGAAAAAGCTTTTTTAAACTCTGGCGTATATTTGCGTTTGATAGACAACCGCGGCGCCGAACCGAAAGAATTGGATTTTCACTATGAAGGCGGTTTGTCGGCGTTTGTCAGCCACTTGAACAAATCTAAAGCGCCTCTGCACGAAAACATTATCGCAGTAAGCGGCGAAAACAACGGTATTGTAGTTGACGCAGCTTTGCAGTGGACTAACGCTTATAACGAAACCATGCTTTGCTTTACCAACAACATTCCGCAAAAAGACGGCGGCACGCACTTGGCCGGTTTCCGCGGCGCGCTTACCCGCACCATCAACAACTACATTATGGAAAACGGTCTGCTGAAAAAAGATAAGAACATTATCACCGGTGAAGATATGCGTGAAGGCTTGACCTGCGTTTTGTCGGTTAAGGCGCCTGACCCTAAGTTTTCTTCACAAACCAAAGATAAATTGGTTTCTTCCGAGGTTCGTCCGGTGGTGGAAAACACCGTAGGCGACAAACTCAAGGAATGGTTGGACGAACATCCGACCGAAGCTAAAATTATTGTCGGTAAAATTGTGGAGGCTGCATCCGCTCGTGAAGCCGCTCGCAAGGCTCGTGAACTAACCCGTCGCAAGGGTGTTTTAGACATCGCCTCACTCCCTGGTAAACTGGCAGATTGCTCAGAAAAAGACCCGGCGTTATCAGAAGTATTCATAGTGGAGGGAGATTCGGCCGGCGGTTCTGCAAAACAGGGACGCGACCGTAAAAACCAAGCTATTATGCCGTTACGCGGTAAAATTTTGAATGTTGAGCGCGCTCGTTTTGACCGTATGCTGAGTTCGGCGGAAATCGGTATGATGATTACCGCGTTTGGGACAGGTATCGGCCGCGATGACTTTGACGCCGATAAATGCCGCTATCACAAAATCATTATCATGACCGATGCCGATGTCGACGGCGCGCACATCAGAACTTTGTTGCTGACCTTCTTCTATCGTCAAATGCCGGAGCTTATCCGCCGCGGCTATATTTACATTGCTCAGCCGCCTCTTTATAAAGCTAAACGCGGCAACTCTATCATCTACATCAAAGACGACCGCGAAATGGAAGATTACCTTATTCACGGCGGCTGCGATGACGGTTCGTTGGAAACGGCTAACGGCGAACGCTTGATTGGACAAGATTTGATTGCTTTTGTAGAAAGCACAAAACGCGCCAACAGTATGATTAAAGCCCTAACCTTAAAAGCTCCGGAAAAAATTGTTGAGCAAATGGCTATCCGCGGTTTGTTTAATCCGGAAATTTTGAAAGACAAAGCCGCATTGCAAGCCGAATTGAATAAAATGGCACAGCGCTTGGATACTCTGGAAGCCGAATATGACCGCGGTTGGAAAGCCGAACTTAATGAAGAAGGTAGCGTGGTGTTCTATCGCGTTCTGCGCGGTGTGAAAGAAGAGCACGTTATCGGCGCGAATATTTTAGAAAGTCCGGAAGGTAAAGTCTTGAACGATATGCATGAGTTTTTAACCAAAAACTTTGCCCAATCTTCTAAGCTGACCACCAAGGCTTTGGGCGAAAAGCGCGTAGACGGTCCGGTTAGTTTGATGAACGCCGTTACAGCTGCCGGTAAAAAAGGCATTTCTATCCAACGCTATAAAGGTTTGGGAGAAATGAATCCTGAACAGCTGTGGGAAACAACTTTGGATCCGGAAGCTCGTTCTTTGCTGCAAGTTAAAATTGACAGTATTGAAGAAGCCGATGAAGCATTTTCTACTTTGATGGGCGATGTTGTTGAACCTCGTAAAGAATTTATTCAAGAAAACGCTCTAAAAGTACAAAACTTGGATATTTAATTTTTTTAACTCCGGCAAACACCTCGTTTTTCAAACGAGGTGTTTTGCTTTATTAAAATACTGTCAATAAGGATTTATATAGAGTGTAAAACGTGAACTGCCACCTTCTTTCATAGTAATTTCACACTTTTGATTTATCTCATTTAATGTTGCATTTCTTAAACTATTTTTATTAAATAATGATATGCTACTTGAACCAAACTCGCCTTTAGAATCCGTTTGAATAAATAAAATCTGCTGAATTTCACTGACCACACTTTGAGCAGCCTCCACTAAATTACGGCAATATACTTTTGCTGATGGAGTTAACCTTTTTTCATTTGACATAAACCAAAACCTAACCACATATATAAATGCCTCTGTTTTGTGTCCATCGCTATAATTAAGTGTTTGCAGACCATAAAATATGTCCACCCTATTTCCGTCTTTATCATAAATATAGCCGTTTTGATATGTAGTCCCCTCCGGTAATTCACCCATTGCATCAAAGACTGGCGTTATATCGCTAATCGCTTGTGTTTTGTTTAAATTTGGTCTTATTTTAATCATATTGGTAATTATTTCTGTTAACATATTTTTTTGAATATTAGAACGCCACATCAACATAGCCTTGGAATAACCGGCAATGCCACCAACGGATAACACAGCGATAATCGCCAACACCCCCAGCATTTCTATCATTGACCGCCCAGAGGAATTTGCGCCTCCGCCACCAGTCATCCTAGGTCTTGTACCTAGGATCTTGTGGCACCAAGGGCGGTGCAATCCCTCTCCCGCATGGGGCGAGGTTAAGGGATTGCTTCGTTTCACTCGCAATGACGATAGAGAATGAGGCGAAGTGTTAAATCCCCAGCTCTTTCTTCTTAAAAATTCTATACCTTTCAACACGTTGTTCCTCCTTGACTGTGTAAAAATAACGACCGTTATTTTTACACAGTCCGAACAACCGGCTGAAAATGCTTAAAAATCAGCGAAAAATCTCGTAATTATAAAAAGTTATTGCAAAAACTCGCAACCTTTGTTAATTTACAAAAAGAAGCTATTTTAAAGTCCGATTTAAACGGTCGTTTTTTTTACACACTTTTGACAAATTTCCAACTTAAACAGTCCCAAAGAGTAATAAAAAAATAATCTATATTCAATTCTGTTTTTCTTTTTCCGCTTCTTTTGGTTCGGAATTTTGAACAGAATTTCTGCCGTTTAAATTATCCAAGAATTGCTTTTCTATTTTCATATATTGTTCAAAAAGCCAGCGTGATTGCGATAGCATAACCAATGAAATAATCACCAACCCGAAAATCACTTTGCTGTTTTCGGTTAAAAATTGGTGCACTACCGTCATAATAAAAAAGCAGACAATCAACATTCTGAAACTGGTTAAAAACAGCAACGGCAAACGATTAGCCTTTTTAGCTTTCCATAGTTTATAGTAAACCGTTGCCACCTGATTATTTGAAACAAACAGATTTTTCAAATTTTCGGTTTCACAGACATTCAAAGTATCTTTAACCTTTTGCACCACTTTATTTTTACAAAAATAAAACTTGCATAATTTTTGTGATATTTCGGACAACGGACGCATTTTTTCGGCAAAAAACACCGGTAAAACAGTTTCCCAACCGATTAACGCTTTTAAAAACGGAGACATCAGCAACAACGTAATAACGGTTACCACGGCGCGCGCCGCCATGTTCGGTAAATATTGGTGCACCCACGGACGCACAAAATAGTTGGCAAAACCGATTACCGCATAGTTTATCATAATAAACAAAATCAAACGCAGTAAATAATTTTTAAGCAGCATATTCCATAAACGTTCTTCGCTTTTGCTCTCTTTTTGCCCCACCACATGCTGCGCCAGAAATGCCTGCCATTTTTCAGGCAGATAGCGCTTAATCACATTAAACATCGGCTCGGCAAATTTTATCATCATCGGCGTAAAGAAAGTTGTAATAACCGACACCGCCACAATAATCGGATACACTTGCTTGTGCAGCACTCCCAAGCTCATGCCCAGGCTGGCGATAATAAAGGCAAATTCTCCGACTTGTGCCAAAGAAAATGCGCCCAGCACCGAAGTTTTCAGCGGCTGCCCCGAAACAATAAAACCAAAGCAGGAAAATGCGACTTTGCCCGCCATCACAATAAAAGTAATCACACAAATCGGAAAAGCATATTCCCAAAACATTGCCGGATTAACCATCATGCCGACCGAAACAAAAAAGACGGCGCCGAAAAAGTCTTTCAGCGGCTTTATGGTTTTTTCAATTCGCTCAATCAACGTAGTTTCCGCTAAAATCGACCCCATAATAAACGCACCCAAAGCCGAAGAAAAACCGGAATAATTTGCCAGCGCCACCATTCCGAAACACATGGCAATCATCACCAGCAGCAACTGCTCGTCATTTAAAAAACTGTCAATTTTTTTAAGCATTGTCGGCACCAAATAAATTCCGGCGACAAAGCATAAAACCAAAAACAAAACTAATTTTCCGGTGCTGAAAAGCAAAGCCTCGCCGTCAATGGTTGACCCCAGCGCGATTGTTGGCAGCAGCACCAGCAACAAAATTCCGACTAAATCTTCCACCACCAACACGCCGAAAACCAAATCGGTAAACCTTTGCTTTTTAATATTCAAATCATCAAACGCTTTAATAATAATCGTAGTTGACGACATGGAAATCATACTGCCCAGAAAAAAGCTGTCCATGGTCGTCCAGCCTAAAAGCAGTCCGGTGTTATAGCCCAAAAACAGCATAAATAAAATATTGGCGTTGGCGGTTATCATCACGGCCTTGCCGACATTTATCATCTTTTTAAAGCTGAATTCCAACCCCAAGCCGAACAACAAAAATATCACGCCGATGTCCGCCCACAAACTTAAATTTTCCCGGTCGGTAACGGTGGGCAGCAAATCAAAATACGGTCCGGCTAAAATTCCGGCTAAAATATAGCCCAAGACGGTCGGCTGTTTCAGCTTTTTAAACAACAGTGTAACTATCGCCGCGTAAATCGTTATAAGCGTCAAGTCTAAAATCAGCGTATGAATTGTGTGCATATTGAGCTATCCTAAAAAGTTTTAACCTTTTATAAGCTAAGTAAAAAATATTAAAATTTTAATAAAAGACAAGAGGTTAACTAAAGATTTTTTGCTAAAATTAAATATTGTTCCGGTGTGATATTTTCAGCGCGGTCAGTCAGAGCCACTCCGGCATATTCGCAGGCTTTCTCTAAATTGGCAAAGCCTTTCAAACTTTGGCGAATCATTTTACGACGCTGCCCGAACGCCGCCTCAGTAATTTTTTCCAGCTTTGCCAGCTCTTCCGTCGACGGTATGTTTTCCTGCGGTGTAAACAGCAGCACCGAAGACCAAATTTTAGGCGCCGGCACAAAACAATTCGGATTCAAATGAAACAGCAGTTTAACCTTGCAGACCAGCTGTGCCACCACCGACAAACGTCCGTAATTTTTATTGTTCGGCTCGGCGCAAATTCTTTCGGCCACCTCTTTTTGAAACATTAGCGTAAGACTGTTAAACTGCTGCATGTTTTGTAAAAATCCCAGCAATAGCGGCACAGAAATATGATACGGCAAATTGCTGACAACACTTTTTGCAGCACCGACAGGCTTTGTAAAATCAAACTTTAAAGCGTCGCCGTTCACAATATGCAGTTTATCGCCATAAACTTCTTGCAATTCCCGCATAATTTCTATGCAGCGCTCATCCATTTCTATTACGGTCAAACTATGCGGATTATTTTTCAAAACCGCTCGTGTCAAACCTCCCGGTCCGGGACCGATTTCAAACACGTCTTCTGCCGAAAAATTCGTCAAACCGCGCGCTTCTAAAGAGCTGCGAATAATTTTATCGGTAATATTTTGGTCAAGCAAAAAATTCTGCCCCAAGGCTTTTTTTGCCATTAAGCCGTGATTATCGACAGTTTCGCGTAAAGAAGGCAGTTCGCTCATTATACTTTCTTTTCAATCAAAGCGCGGCTGCGCAGGTTTTTAATATAGCGGTTGGAATATTCTTCCAATTTTTTATTTTCCAAAAAGTTTTTCACTTCCTGTCGCGACGGCATTTCCGATTTATCCAACGCCGGATTAAAAACTTTTTCCATTTTGAAAATATAAAAATCTTTACCGAAAGCAATCGGGTCGGAAACATCACCGTCTTTCATTTTCAGAATAGAGTTTTCCAAAACCGCCGGCAGCTTGCCTTTGCTTATCCAGCCGAGACGGCCGCCGTTTGCTGCGCTCGGACTTTGAGAAAACTGCATGGCATACAGTTCAAACCGCGGGTCATGGCGCAAATTTTCAACCAGCTGTCCCAAATCCTTGGCATCTTTTTTATCAATTACAATTTCCGAAACCATAAATTTTTGCTTGGACTGGTCTTTTTTAATTTCCTTCAACGCTTTGTTTATGTCCGATTCGCCGATATTGACTTCATTATAGCCTTTTTGAGCAATCAGCTTTTGCCAAGCCAAATCCGCCTCAATCTGCGTGCTCCAAACCTTTACGCTGACTTTAGCCTCGTTCAAAACTTTTTTAAGCTGTCCGGCCGGCATATTATTGTTTTGTTCAAACTTGCGCAAAGCCTTGTCTATTTCTTTTTGGCTTATTTTTATCTTATTTTTTTCCGCCTCTTGTATTTTTAATTTTTCATCTATCGCCGACTGCAAAACTTTTCCGGTAATCATGGCTTTTGTTTGCTGATTATACGGAATACCGGTCATCAAAATAAAGGCGTTAATCCGGCTTTGCATATCGCTGCTGGTAATCACTTCCCCGTTAACCAACGCATAGATTTTAAGTTTGTTTTCATAAAGAGTAATCGGCTTTAAGGCTTCGGCACGGCGCCGTTCCGCCTCTCTCTGTGCCTCTTCCATGGCGCGGCGGCGAGCTTCTTCCATAGCTTTTTTACGCGCATACTCTTCTTGCTGCAAACGTATTTTGCGGGCTTGTTCGCGGCGCGCGGCAATATCGGCCTTTTCCTCGTCGCTCAGCTGACGATATTGGTCGGCGTTGCGGCGAAACATAATAGAATTGGTATTCGGGCGCTCCATACGCGCCTGACTGTCCAAATCCTGCAAATTCATTTCCTGAGCAAAAGCACTGCCTGCCAATCCGCCTAAAATACTTAAAGTCAAAACCAGTTTTTTCATTGTTTATCCCCTTATCAAGACCCGAAACTGCCGATTGTTTTCAGATAGAATGTTGTGCCGAACTCATAGCTGTTTTTCAAATCCGGATTGCTGCTGTTATATTTTTTGACTGTTGTAACCCATTTCAGACATTCGTCTTCATAAATCACACTGCCGCCATGCTCCAGCGAACCGCGGCTGTTTTCTGTCAAATCCTGCAAATTATAGACGCTGACCGACCAGAATTGTGAAAGCTCCGAGCTCAAAGAAGTATATAATTCTTTACGTTCCGAATACAACTGGTTGTAATAGGTATTGCCCTGTAAAAAGATGTATGAAGTGTACGCCCGCAAAAATGACGGTCCGAAACCCGCACCCAACTCGCTGTATTTAGCGTCAAGCGAATCTTTATCCAGACGGAAACGATAGTTTAAGCTCAAATATTCGTTCGGTTCGGCGTTAATGCGTCCGACGTAATCACTGAATTTAGAATCATAATCACTGTCCAGGCTTTGCGTAAAGCTGCTGTCTTTATCCTGTTCATAGCTTTGGGCAATAAACGCCGACGTACGTCCGATAATATCACCGTACGAGCTCCAGCGTAAACCATAACTGACTCGGCTTCCCGTATCATTACGGTCATATCCGGCGTATCTATCTAAATCCAAAACGTTTGTATCGTCAAAATAAACGTCTTCACTATCCTCATTCGGAATTTTATCGGCTTTATTTCCACCTTTCGGAGCCAGCACGCCCACCACAACCGGCTCAATAATCTGCCGCGAAGCCTCGTTGGCGCGAACAAACGGCAAGCGCCATTCCACGCCGGCCTGAGGGAAAAATCTGGTAACTGTTCCGCTATAGCGGTCATTTGGCAAATATTGATAGCGGTTCACATAATAGGCGTCGGATTTTAAAGATGCCGAAAAACGATATTTTTCGCCGAACGAAGTTGTAAACGGCAATTCCCAGGCATTTATGGAAGTTAAGCGCTGCGTGCTTTTACCGTCCGTATGATAAATCGAAGCGCTGTTAAATTCGTTTTTGAAATATGAGCCGATAGAGCTCGGGTCAGAATACATTTCCACATCCACAAGCGGAGCCACCGTCGGTTTGCGGTTGTTTATCTCTCGGAACTGATTTTCATTGCTGCGACGTAAATTATAGCTTAAAATTTCATAGTAATAAGCCTCAACCGACGCGTAATCACGCCCGCTGAAACGCTCAAAACTGACATTTGAAGTCAGCCAGGCGTCATCCTGATAAGGCAGGCTCAGCTCTTTCAAATAAATATAGTCGGAAACATATTTCCAGTCATATTTCATCCGCCACAAATCGTTGATGTCATAGCGCCCTTTAGCAAAAATATTGCCGCGATGCTGCGGACGTCCGTCCTTGCCGTCTTTTAAATAACTTCCGGCAATGTCCGTGTCGGCGCTGTAAAAATATTGCTGATAGCTGCCGCCCCAAACCATACCTTTATCCGAAGAATATATCGGAGAAAAAATCACGTTGGTCTGGTCGTTTACCGCCCAAAAATAGCGAGGCTGAATAACCGCTCCCAAATAGTTGGAGCTTCCCATGGTCGGTGCCAAAAATCCGGAACGGCGTTTCACACTCGGGTCAGGATGCGAAAAAAACGGCGTATAAAATATCGGCACATTTTTAATTTTTATAAAAGCGTCGTTATAGTGCACATTTTGGCTTTCTTCATCATGCTGAACCTTGCGAGCACTGATAGACCACAGCGGTGACTGAGCATCACACATATCACACGGTGTATATGTGGCGTAAGTCAACTGTTTTTTGTGATTATTTTTCTTCTTGAAACTTTCGGCAAAAACATGAGATTCATCTTTGAGCAAAACTTTTATATGCTGCATTTCTCCGGTAGTCATTTGTTCGGATAGTTCCACCTTATCGCTGTAAACAATAGAACCGTCGGACGAATATAGACGCACATTTCCCTGAGCCGTTACCAAATCTTTATTTTGGTCATAAACTAATTTGTCAGTTTGCAAGCGCATACCGCTATAAAAAATTTCCACCTCGCCCTTAGCGGTAATCAAGCCGTTTTTTTCATCATTAGTCAGTTCATCGGCGCTGAAGTTTATGGCATTTTGCCCTTCAATATTACTATCCTCGGCAAATTGAATGTTTGTGATATTGTGAGAGACCTCCATTGCCGCGTGAGGGGTTTTATTCTCTTTACGCTGTATTTCTCCGGCTTCGTTAACGGCAAAAGCCTGCTCGCCACACAACAGTGCAGCCGGCAATAACAATTTCAGGCCCAAACTACGACAGATTTTCATGGTTCTCCTTTGCCCTAAAGCGACGAAAATAAAACGGATTATAAAAAAACAGCATATATAAACAAATTGCAAACGGTAATAAGCAATTCAAATATAAAACCGGCAGCAACAAAAGCGAACGGCCGCACAAATTGGTTAACGCCAAATCTCCGCCTAAAACAATAATCATGCACAAAACTTCTGTGCTGATGATTTTAGTTTGACCGCGGCGATTAAAGTTGCAAACTAAAAGCCCGACGCACGCCATTAAAGCAAAAAGCAAATTATACATCGGATACAAAATACGACGATGTCCTTCCACAATACTTTTTCGTTGGGCCGGAGCATCTAAAGATTCATCATTTTCCGCATTAAGCAAATCCCAAATAGAACGCTCACGCACTGTCCGACTTTTTTTCTTTTTACTTTCCACATTGTTAAATTCCGCCGAATAGCGAGAAAACGAAAGCGTGCTGAACTTATAGTCCTTGGTGTTAATTTCTTGCCGCACACCGTTAATAAATAAAATCCGAGGGCCTTTTTCGGTTTGGATTAAGCGCCCCTTTTCGGCGGTTAATGTAACTTTTACATCCGGCTTGCTTTCATCACTTACAAAAATACCGCTGACGGAACCGTCATCTTCATGTTTATTAACAAACACTGTTATACCGTTTTTCAAACTGGTAAACTCGCCTTCGCGAAAAACCATTTGCGTCAAATTATTTTTAACCCGCCATTCCAAGTCGCGAAATTTAGACTCTGACCAAGGAATTCCCCAATTCATTACAAACACATTAAATAAAGCCAAAATGACACCCACCGCAACCGCGGCTTTGGCATTATTCCACGGACTGATACCGGCCGACTGCATAACCACCAATTCTCGGTCGGCTATTAAGCGGTTATAAACAAACAGCACCGTAACAAAAACCGCCACCGGCGATAATATATTAAAAATTCGCGGCATTAAAAGAGAAGTCATTTCGGCAAACAAATACACCGGCAACCCTTGCCTGGTAACCATTTCCACAAACTTAAGCGACTGCGTCAGCCACAACATGGCCAGCAGAGAGAAACAAACCAGCAGAAAACCTATAAAAATCTGCTTAAAAATATAAACGTTCAATATTTTCATGCGCAAGATTATAACGCCATTTTTTCAGTAATAAATAATAATCTGTTAAATATACCATTTATTTTGCCGCGTCAAACAAAAAAATCCGTAAAAATACGGACTTTTTATTTTTCAGCATTTATTTACGGATATTTGTCGAATTTTTATTATTTATCTTCTTTTTTAGCCGCTTGCTTTCCGCCTTTGGTTACAACCACCATGGCTTCGCGCAAAATGCGATCATTCAAAGTATAACCGGATTGCAGTTCGGCAATAATGGTGCCGGCAGGTTTTTCTTTATCTTCAACCTCTTGCACCACGCGTTCAAAATTCGGGTCAAAAACCTTATTCATGCTTTCCATTTTTTTAATTCCAAACTTGCCGAAAACTTTAGTCAGCTCGTTTTGCGTCAATTCCACACCTTTAATAAAAGCCTCGCACCGTTGTTTGGTTTCATCGTCGGTAGCACTTAAAGCCCGCTGTAAATTATCGGCAACACCCAGTAATTCTTTGGCAAAAGACGAAATCGCATATTTAGAATTTTTTTCAATTTCCTGCTGACAACGTTTTTTAGTATTTTCGGCTTCGGCGTATGCGCGCAAAAAAGAATCTTTCAGTTTTTGATTTTCTTCTTTAAGGCGGCTTAATTCGTCTTTACCTTCTGAGTTTTGCACATTTTCAGAATTTTCTTCCGCAGCGATCTGTTCTTTTTCATTTTCTGTTTCTGCGGACATATTTTCTTTTTTATCGGTCATTACAACATCCTCTTTAATTTTGTTTGGATAATATCTATATAGAACTTAGTGGTTAATCGTAAACAAGTCAAGAGTATAAGTCCGTTTTCTGTTGAAGGTTACATTTTTTAGTGATATATCATAAAGTATATTATATTTAGAAAGAAATTGTGATGTCCAAGGTTAATCTTTATTCAAGCTCTGCCCCAACGTTTGCCTTTTTGCCGACGAATTTTAACAAAAAAAAATTCAGCATAAATTACACCGTGCCGAGCGACCCGATTTTGCAACAAATGCAAAATATGGCGAAACAGCAATGCTTAACCGCTAAATGCTGGCCGGAAAATAAACAAATTCACGCTTGGATGATTACTGCCGAAACCGCGACTTTTATGAAATGCGGAGGACTTGGCATGGTGGCGTCGGAACTTCCGGAAAATTACAATCAGGTTTTTGCCGCTCAAAATAACAGCATCACCATTATCACCCCAATGTATCTCGGCAACACCGGACGCAAAAAATGTACGTTTGAGAATGATATTTACCGCGGTGCCGAAGGCAAAGAAATTAAGGTAAAAAAACTCTGCACGGTTAAAGTTCCGTTTTTGGGCAGCCGCAACCGTTTTTGCCATTTCAAAGTTGAAGTATACAAAGGCAGCCTGAACGGCGCTGATTATCTGTTTTTACATAACGAGCGCTTTTTTTCCATTGACCCGGCAGCGGAAAATCCGTCCGGCCAAAGCGGCTGCTATGTGTTGAATCATCTGCATATTGATGAAGTAGAGCGCTTTGCTTTTCTTTCCAAAGCCGTCTACTGTCTGCTTGAAAATATAGCCCTAAGCCAAATAAAAGACATAAGTCTGCCGAACATTCTTATTGCCAACGATTGGCACAGCGGCGCCATTTCCGGCTTAACCAAATATCTGACTTTGGCAAAAGTATATGCCGGACGCCTTGCCTCGGATATTGCCGACAGCTTAAAAAACATTCCGGTTATTCACATTGCCCACCACATGGGCTATCAGGGCTGGGACTATAACAACACATCAAAAATTCTTAATTCGCTGTATGAAGATTTAGCTTCTTTGGTTCTGAAAAACGCTAAAGCCATAAAAAACAGCAATCCGCGCACTTCCAACACCTTATTAGTCGGCGATACTTATAATCAGGCAGCTTGCAATATGCACCTTGCCGACCGCATTATAACAGTTTCCAAAAACTATATGGAAGAAGTATCGCGCGAAAAAAGTTTTGGTTTTGATTTTCGTGATATTCTGAAAATTCGTAAAAATTGCCGCACTTTTTTCGGAATTGTCAACGGCTATGAAAAAAAGCTGATTTCACCGAATGCTAAAAAAATTGAACTGATTAACAACTATTTCAGCGACACGCAATTCAAAGTTTACAACGAAAATTCTTTGCAAAACAAATTGCACAACAAAAAGGAATGTATCAAATTATTGTCGCGGCTGGCCACCGATGAAAATTATCGGCAAAAAGTAATTCCGATGATAGACACCTATAAATTTGACGATATTTCTTCCGCTTTACACGAAGCCGAAAACATACCTTTTATTTGTATGACCAGCCGTTTGGTTGAACAAAAAGGCTATGACATTGCCTTAAACGCTATTTTACGAATGTCGGACAAATACAAAAATTCACCGCAGGATTTTCCGATTTTTGTGCTGGGCGGGGCCGGCAATAAAGATTTATTCCACGATTTAATGGCGTTAAAAGACAACACCAAACAAATTTATCGTGAATTTGCCAAACGTATTTTTGTTTTTCACGGCTATAACGACCAATTTGCTTATTCCGTGCAGTTGGCTGCCGATTTTTATCTTATGCCGTCTTATTTTGAACCTTGCGGACTGACACAAATGGAAGCCATGGCTAAAGGCAGTCTGCCGATTGCCACCTCCACCGGCGGTTTGGTTGACACAATTCAAGACGGAGTTGACGGTTTCAGAACCGAAGTATTTTTTGCCGACGGCAATCGGGTTTATGGTCCGAATTTGCCGGCACAACACCTGAAAAATAACATCAATGCTTATTTTGAAACGCTGGAACGAGCTATCCGCTGTTTTTACACCGCGCCTAAAACTATGCACAAAATGCAGCGTGCCGCCATGGAAAAAGATTTCAGCTGGTCAATTCCGAACGGCTCGGTTTATAAATACGACAAACTGTTCCACACCGGCGGATTGTAAAGTAAAAATATATTTAACGGACATACCGGCAACGCCTAAAATTTATACTCGTTTCAAATATTCGGCAAAGTTGACGATTGCAGAGGAGACTTCCTCGCTGACTTCATCAAACTTATCATTTTTACACAAATTTGCCTCATCTGCATAAAGAGCGCGGTTAAGTTCCAACTGCAGCGTATACATTTTGCGCTTGGGCTGACAATAATTAAACGTGATATAGGCGCCGGAATACGGACAATTTTCTTGCACATTATAATTATAATCCCAAAACTGCAACGCCAGAAAATCACTGTATTCCTGCGGACAGCTTTGACTGAACAAATTACCCAAACAAACATCTATTCCGGAACGGTCGTCAATAATTGAGCAAATTTTTGAAGGCATGGAATGGCAATCCAACACCACGCAAAAACCAAACTTTTTCAGGCTCTTACTTATAAGCTGCTGCAAGCGGCTGTGATACACGTCAAAAACATTGTGCAAACGCGCCTCAACTTCATTATAATCAAGCTGTCCGTCATAAAGATTTTCCCGCTTAAAGTTAATACGGTGAATTACACCCAAACCGACACGGCAATGCTTGTCATATAAAATATCCTTTTCTTTAGGATAATTATAGAACATTGTCGGATCCAGCTCTAATCTGTCTCGATTCAAATCAACAAAAGTGCGGCTTAAATTCATTTTCAGCGCGGTCAGACCTTTATCAATCGCCCCGCGCAGCAATTCATCAACCAGCAAATCTTCATTACGGCGTAAAATTTTTTCATCAAAACGCACATTTTTCAAAAATTCGGGCGGAAAAACCGTGCCGCTGTGCGGAATAGAAAGAATCAGCGGATATTGCAATTTGTCGGCATTAAATTCATCATATACCGATAAATTTTTATAATTAACCGTAAAATCAACCTTCTTATCCGCCATACATCACCTATTTTTTAAATGTTAAAGTTTTGCGAGGGATTTTGCGTTCAACCGGTTTATATTCTGCCGGTTTTCTTTTTTTGAACGGCTTATGTTCCGAGCTTCCGCGTTTAAATGTCTTTCGCTCCTCAGCCTTAAATTCTTTCGATTCGCCGAATTTACGGCGGCGCGGCTTAAAATCTTTTTTATCTTCTTTATCGCCGCGCTTAAAATTTTTATGTTTGAAGTCTTTGCGTTTAAAATCGCTCTGTTTGGAAAAATTTTTTTTCTTTTCTGGTTTTTCGGCCTTTTCCTTTTCAGCCCGCTTTCGCTTGGTTGTGTCTTTTTCCACCGACCAGCCGAATTTGCCCAGCTGCTCGCCCAACGCATAATAAAATCCGTGAGCATACGCCAGCAAACCGGCTTTTTCCAAATGCAAGGCGTTGTTTTCGTCAATATATTTATCGTCCACATTTACCGCTAAAACTTCGGCCAAAAACATATCATGCGTTGCCAGCCGAGTTTCTGTTCCCAGTTTTTTAATCTCCAGCACGCGGCATTCCAAAGAAATCGGAGATTCGGCAACTTGCGGGGCGGCAACCTTGGAACATGGGGCGGCGGTTAAGCCGGTCAGCTCAAACTTATTTACCGTGCGCCCGCTTTTAACGCCGCACATATCGACCTGCTTAGCCAATGCGACAGTCGGCAAATTGATAACAAATTCTTTAGTTTGACTGATAATTTCATGGCTGTAGCGCGACGGACGCAGCGAAACATATACCAATGTCGGGTCGCTGCATAAAATTCCGGTCCATGCCGCCGTCATTACATTTGGATTTTCCATTGTGCCGCAAGAAATCAAAACCGGCGGCAGCGGCGCCATCAATGTTCCGGGACGCCATGAAATTTTTGTCATTACAAACTCCTTGTTTAATTAACTCAGCGCAGTATATACCCGATTTTCTTTACAGTCAAGCACAGTCAAAGCCTGCCGCCCGAAAGCGGCAGACTTGTTTTTGTCAGGAATAAAACTATGAAAATTCATAGCAATTTTAATATAGCACCTTTCATGATGTTTTCCTATAAATCATAAGCACGGCTTTTTGTGATAAATAGCTTAATAAGTCGCAAAATCTCGTTGTAAAAATAAAACAATAAGCTAAGCTGTTTGCAAATGGAGAAAAAAATGAAAGATACAGATTTAAGCAAATTGAGCTTTGAAGACGCGCTTGTTCAGCTGGAAAGCATTGTGCGCGAGCTTGAAGGCGGAAAAATCAAACTTGATGACGCTGTAGAAGCCTATGAAAAAGCCACGGCCTTAAAAAAATTCTGCGAAGAAAAACTTAAAGCCGCGCAGTTGAAAATAGAAAAAATAAATGTATCGCCGGAAGGCACCGTTTCTACGGAACCTTTAGATAAGGTTGAAGAATAATGACAGAACTCAAACAAAGTTTAAGCGAATTTTTGGCACGTTTTAATGCTGATTTGCCGCAATATTTTCCGTTACCTGACGGAGCGGAAAAACGCGTAGCGGAAGCTATGAGCTATTCGCTGCTGAACGGCGGCAAGCGCCTGCGTCCGTTTTTATTGTGTCAGTGCGCCGCTTTGTTTGATGTTGATTATAAAACCGCATTACCGGCGGCGGCGTCTTTGGAAATGCTGCATACTTATTCGCTGATTCATGACGATTTACCGGCCATGGACAATGATGATTTGCGCAGAGGCAATCCGACCTGCCACAAAAAATTTGACGAGGCTACCGCGATTTTGGCCGGCGACGGACTTTTAACCTATGCCTTTAGAGTGCTTTCGACAGCATTGGAAATCCACCCTGAAATTCGTTTGACTTTGGTTCAGCTTCTTTCGGACGCGGCAGGAGCTTTTGGTGGCATGGTCGCCGGACAAACTCTGGATTTATATGCTGTGCCGACCGGAACTGACCAAGGCGATGAAAACATTATCGCCCGCTTAGAAGAAATGAAAACCGGACGTCTGTTGCGCTATGCCTGCGAAGCCGGTGCCGTATTGGGGCAAGCCCCATTGGAACAACGACAGACTCTAATCAGCTATTCCCGAAAAATCGGTCAAACTTTTCAAATCAGTGATGACATTTTAGACCTTGAAGGCGACCAAACGTTAGTCGGTAAAACTCTGAATAAAGATGTTACTCAAAATAAGTTCACGATTGTCAGCCGTTTCGGTGTGGCCGAGGCTAAAAAATTAGCCGGCAAACTAACGGATGAAGCCATTGAAGAAATCAAAATTTTTGGCAAAAAAGCTGAAGTTTTACAAGAACTTGCTCGTTTTATTATTGAACGAAACCACTAAAAAAATCTGTTGCACGACTTTCGTTTTTATGATATGCTGAAAGCATAAAATATAATTATGAAAACGGAGGTGTGATATGCCTGAAAAGAAAAAAATTACTGCCGGTCAGCAATTTATAAAGCTGCTTGACAGCGCTGCAAAAGATAAAGAGAGACTATTAGACTTGGCAAGCGCCGTTATTAAGCATTCTCATTCTAAGCGCGGCTTAAAAAATCGTAATTTACCGGACAGTGAATCTGCTGTTAAAATGAGTGCTTCTATTGCTAAATTCAATGCGATTGCCGGAAAAGACGTTTCAACCGATGGCATGCTGGCAATGGTTGCCAATACCTATCGTCAGGAAGGCTTTGGCTCTCCTAAAAAATTTAAGGAAGATTTTAAGAAAAAACATCCGGCTGAATATGATAACAGTTTGCCTAAAACAGCGCTCTTAATGGCTCAACGTCGCGCCGTGGTTAACGGATAGCTATATTTTATGATTTGTTTCTCCTTTGCCGTCGACATCACTGTCGACGGTTTTCTTTTGAACGTTTACAAAAATATGTTGATTTATCTGTCAAATTCCTTATGGTAAGAAAAAAACAAAGGAGAATTAAAATGTTGCTTTTCTGCTTGGCTATTTTTGCCGCCATATTTTATACTTTACCAAGTTATGCCAATCCGGCTTGCGCCGTTTGCACGGTAGGCGTGGCCGTCGGTTTGGAAGTTGCCCGTAATTTAGGCGTCGATGACGGCGTAATTGCTGTTTGGGCGGGAGCGTTGCTAATGCTTATCGGCTACTGGACAATTTTGTGGTTTGATAAAAAAGGCTGGAATTTTGCTTTTCGCAACCCTATTCTGATTGCGCTGTCTATCTCTATGATTGCCGGTGTTTATATCAAAGATTTGACTTATACTCCTAAACCGATTTTAGTATTTTATCTTGACCCGTTTTTGTTCTGCACTTTGCTTGGTGCTACTGTATTGACTTACAGCTCGGTATTTTATCAATGGATGAAAGCCAAAAACGGCGGACACGCACATTTTCCGTTTGAAAAAGTCGTATTGCCGATTGCCGCGCTGGCTCTTACCGGTTATGCCGTAAACTATTTAGAAGTCTGCAAACCACTACCGGTTCAAACCATAGAAAACACCGCGTCGATTTTACCTGATGACGGTTCGGATATTTACGATTTCAATAAATAAAATTAAGGAGGCGTTACAGCCTCCTTTTTAATAGTCCTACACACTGCAAGATGTCTATTTATGTATGGCTAAGCGCATAGTGTCTTGAGCAATAACCATTTCTTCATCAGTCGGAATAACAAAAACTTTAACCTTTGAATCCGGAGTGGAAATCATAATTTCTGTTGCGTGCAGTTTGTTGTTTTCATAATCAGGTTTGATACCTAAATAAGAAAGATGTTCCATAACCAGCTGACGAATAATAACACCGTGTTCGCCAACACCGGCCGTAAACACAATGGCGTCTACTCCGCCCAACACGGCAATATAAGCACCGATATATTTCAGCAAAGCATGAACGTATGTTTTCGTGGCTAAAATACATTTTTCGTTTCCGCTTAAATAGCCGGCTTCAATATCACGGTTGTCGGAATATCCGCACAAAGCCAGCATACCGCTTTGCTTGTTCATCATTTCATTGACTTCATGAGCGCTTAAACCGTCTTTCTTTTCAATATAAAGCGGAATATAAGGATCAACATCGCCGCAACGAGTCCCCATAATCGTACCGGCAAGCGGAGTAAAGCCCATAGATGTATCAACGCAAACACCGTTATCAATGGCGGAAATAGAAGCACCGTTGCCCATGTGGCAGGTGATTATTTTGCCTTTTTTACCAATCAACTCGGCACAGCGCTCTGAAACATACTTATGTGAAGTTCCGTGAAAACCATAGCGGCGGATTTTGTTGCGCACATATTGGTCTTCAGGCAAAGCATAACGATAGGCTTCAGGCGGCATTGTCTGATGGAATGAAGTGTCAAACACCGCCACTTGCGGAATGTTTGGCAAAGCGGACTTAACAGCTTTAATTCCCAAAACGTGAGCCGGATTGTGCAATGGCGCCAAATCAGATAAGCCGGCGATTTGTTCTATAACTTCATCTGTAATTAAAACCGAACCTTTGAATATATCGCCGCCCTGCACAATGCGATGACCAACCGCGCTCAATTCTTCCAGATTTTGCAAAGCGCCGTTCAGCAAGCATTTCAAAACGTCTTTAATCGCCTCGGCGTGAGTCGGCATATTTATCAATTCTTCTTTTTTATCAGAACCTGTATGCTGATATTTTAGAATTGAATTAACTTGTCCGATTCGCTCGGCAATACCTTTGGAAATAACATTATAATTTCCGTTATCAACGTTATAGAGCTGAAATTTAAGAGAAGATGAACCACAGTTTATAACTAAAATTTTTTCCATAGCTTAATCCTTTATTTTTGAGCTTGAATACAGGTAATGGCGATTGCGCCGACAACGTCTTCGGCAAAGCAGCCGCGAGACAAATCATTAACCGGAGCATTTAATCCTTGTAAAATTGGTCCGTATGCTTCACAGCCTCCAAGACGCTGTAATAGTTTGTAGCCGATATTTCCGGCCTCCAAGTTAGGGAAAATCAAGACGCGGGCATGACCGGCAACATGGCTGCCCGGAGCTTTTTTAGCGGCAACAACCGAATCCAAAGCGGCATCGGCTTGCAGTTCACCGTCAACTTCTATACCTAAATTTTTGTATTCTTCGGTTTGCAACGCTTCTTGTACCATTTTTGTGGCACGCACAACTTTGTCTACACTGTCGCCCTTGCCTGAACCTTTGGTAGAATATGAAAGCATGGCGATTGACGGCTCTATACCGAAATGAATAGCGGTTTCGGCGGCGTTTAAAGCAATATCGGCTAATTCTTTGTCAGTCGGTTCAATGATAATGCCGCAGTCAGACAAAACATAAGGCTTGTCATTGGATAGTATGATAAAGAAAGAAGAAACGCTGCAGCCTTTTTTAGCTGATTTAATAATCTGCAAAGCCGGACGAACCGTGTCGGCAGTAGAGTGATTGGCGCCAGAAACCATACCGTCGGCATGACCTGATTTAATCATCAATGTTCCGAAATAGTTATAATTCAAAGCCAGTTTAGCGGCGTCTTCTCGGCTCAGACCTTTTTCTTTGCGCAGATTATAAAGTAATTCCGTATATTCGGAAAGACGAGAATCTTCTTCAGGCTTTATCAATTCAATATCGGTTAAATCCCAGCCTTTTTGGGCATAAAATTCTTTAATTTTTGCCACATCGCCCAAAATAATGACTTTAGCCGCTTTTTCAGCGGTAATCATGTGGGCGGCAGCCAAAACACGCTCATCTTCGCCTTCCGGAAGTACAATAGTTTTCAAATCTTTTTTTGCCCGTTCCAGCAGGCTTTTGATGTATGTGCTTTTTATCATTACAAACGTCCTTTGATATATTAAAAATTTATTATCTTTACTTAAACGCTTATCTTTTAAAATTAGATTAAGTTTTATAAAAGTTTTGCATTTTTGTTTCAGCTATACTATGTTAAGAAAAAAGACTCAAGGAGATTTTTTAATGAAAAGGATAGTTGTTTGGGTTATGGCAATGCTGCTGGCTTTCCCTGCTTTGGCTAAAGTCAGTTTTGAAGCGCAGATTCCGGTTGAAGTTGAAGCCGAAAATTCGGTAAAGGCCAAAGACAAAGCCATGCAGGAAGCGCAGCGCCAAGGCTTTTTAGATGTTGCAAATCAGTTGACTTCGGCAGAGAATGTTGAAAGTCTGAAAAGTTTAAGCGATGATGAAATTCTGCATTTTGTGCAATCAGTCAGCGTAGCTGACGAAAAAGCCGGTGGCACCAAATATAAAGCCGTTTTAACCGTACAGATAAATGAGCCGCTTCTAAAAGATTATTTAGCGGAAAACGGCATGATTGAGGCCGAAACAATCAACCTTTTGGTTATCCCGGTTTATAAAACCGCGCCGCGTACCGCGCCGCTGCTTTGGGAAAACGCCAACGCCTGGAGAATGAACTGGCGCAGCAAAGGACTTATAAAATTCGGCACCATGGAAGTGCAAACTGCCGACGCACGTTTTGAAGACCTGGAAAATTTAACGGCGGAAAACGCGCTTTATATGGATTCTTCTTTATATAACGAAATTTCCAACCGTTTCGGTTCGGACAGAGTGTATGTAATTTATGCCGAGTCCTTGGAAAACGGCGATTTGAAAGTAACCGTCAAAAATGAAAAAAACAAAAGCGAAAACAGCTTTTCGGTATATAACGACGGCGAAGAAAACATATTTGATAAAGCCGTTGAAAAAAGCGTGATGTTCATTTCCAACATGGAACGGGAGGCGGAAAACGAAAAAGGCACCGAAGCAGGCGGAATTATGAACGCGGTTTATGAATACGGAAATATGAAAGAATGGCTGACGAAAAGCGCCGCAATCACTGCTTTGCCGCAGGTAGACAGTATCGATACCAAAAGTTTGGGCGGCGGCAAGGTTAGTTTCAGCATAAACTATAACGGTTCACAAGATGACCTGCTTAGCTCTTTTCAAGAACTTGGCTTAAGCTATGAAGCTAATAATAACTTTTATATTTTAAGGTAAAATAATGGCAAAGAAAAATATTGATACTCAGCGCTATATGCTGTTTTTGTGCGTGTTTTTAATTTGCGGCGGCTTTTTATATGCCCTGCGCTCTGTTCTGCTGCCGTTTGTAGTCGGTATTGTGTTGGCCTATTTTTTAGATCCGCTTGTCAGTAAAATTTCTAAAAACGGCAGTACCTCGCGCACGGTTGCCACAACTGTTGTTATGGGTATTTCTTTGCTGATTTTGCTGCCGCTGCTGATTCTGCTTTGCAGCGCCGTAGTTTCTCAGACAGCGGAATACGCGGCAAAACTTCCTGAATACGCACGCTCTTTTGCTCAAAGATTGATGCCTATTCTTGGCGAAATAAAAACGCACTTCGGCTTTAATTACGGTAATGTTGAAAATGTACTGCAAGAAAACATGGCTAACTATCTCAAAATTTTGGGCAAAGTTCTGCAAAGTGTTGTCAGCAACGGTTTTGCTTTTATCAATGTACTGTCTTTATTGCTTATCTCTCCGGTCGTGGCGTTTTATATGCTGCGCGATTGGCATTTGTTTACGGCAAAAATTCAAGGATTGGTACCGCAAAAACATAAACAGGCGGTGCTGGACGGCATACATGAAGTAAATCGCATAATTTCCGGCTATTTAAGAGGACAAGCGTTGGTTTGCCTGTGTTTGGGAAGCTACTATTCTTTAGGATTGTGGCTGGTCGGCTTGGAAATGGGTGTATTTGTCGGCTTTTTAGCCGGTATTATCTCGTTTATCCCCTATGTCGGCAGCATATCAGGCTTCTTAATGGCAATGGCTTTGGTCATCACTCAATATGGTACTATGCCGAAAATTATAGCGGTTTTGATTGTATTCGGTATCGGACAATTTTTTGAAGGAAACTTTTTAACCCCGAAACTGGTGGGCGAAAACATTGGCCTGCACCCGGTTTGGGTAATGTTTGCTTTGCTTGCCGGCGGAGTGCTTTTAGGCTTACTGGGAATGATAATCGCTGTGCCGTGCGCAGCCATCATCGGCGTGCTGCTGAAATATTTAATCAAAAACTATAAGCAAAGCCCGATGTATTTGGACAATTAAAAAGGCCGACCTTTAGAACGCAAACGAATGTATTTGAATATATTATTTTCTACATTGCTCTGATTTTTTTGTTCGCGCGCATAAAAGTCCGCCGCTTCAAAATCATTGCCGACAACAGAAAGATATTCCAATTCTTGATACACGGATAATTTAGCGCGGCAGGTTTTTAAGCGCCCCAAACCGCAGTTGCCTAACATATCCAGCTTTTGCTGCAAAAGCTCGGTTCTTTCATCAGGAGATAAATTTTCTTTTAAGCGCTTGTCTATATCGGCAACTTTTTGACGCGCCAATGAAATACGGTGCTGTTTTTTCTCTTCAGCCGACATTTTTTTCAGCACTGCCCCTTCTTGCTTGTCAGGGTAGTCATTCTCTGAAAGTTTATTTCTGACAACAGACAAAAGTCTATGTTTCAAGCTGTATAAAACACCAAATGAGTGCTGTTTAATCAACATCGCCGCGTGTCTTAAATCAGAAATATTATTTTTATTCAAAAGAGACAACCGCTTATTCATAGTATTTAAATATGCGGTGTTACTATACATAAATTTCTCACGTCCGATTAAAACAAGATTATACATTTCCGCTCTGACATTGCGGGACAAACTTTTATCATCTGCTAATTTTTCATAATCCGTAATGACTTTTTCATCAGCCGGAGTTCCGTCGCGTTCTTCATCTTCAGAAATCAAATCAACCAAAGCATTTGTAGCCGTATCTAAGTTTTGATATGGTTCAAATTCTGTTTCCGAAAGATTTTCTTTCAACTTTTGTAAAGCCAAAACCGACAAATCATTGCCGGCAATATCATACCTTTCAAAAAAACGATGTTTAAAATAGTTGGAAATCAGGCTTTTTTTAGATGGCATATTACAAATCCTTTACCATTTTCAAGAAAGTTATACCTTGTTCATCAAAAATATCTCCCTCGGAATGATAGCCCAATTTTTCATAAAAACCGACAACCGAAAGCATAGCGTGCATAATTATTTGACTATATCCGGCTTCTTTGGCACGTTTTTCGGCATATTTAACCAATTCACGCCCCACACCTTCTCCACGATAAACCGTATCGACCGCCACTTGCATTAAGCGAATACGCTCGTTATCCAACGGAGCCAAAATCAGTCCGCCGACAAGTTTGTCGTCTAACTGCTCTATACAGCCGATATGCAAATAATTGGCTTCTTTAGCGCGAAACGAATCCAAAAACTTTAAGCCCAGCGGTTCCAATAAAATTTTATAACGTAGCTCAACCAGTTCGTTATAGCGAGATGAACCGAAATCTATATCAATCATTTTGCGCATAATTTTAACTCCCATATATTTTTATTTAATTAAAGCATATTTTCAACAATATTACAATAGGGTTCAAAAGAAATATCTATAAACAAAAAACCGCCGAAGTACCAGACTTCAGCGGAAATATGTTTTTACAATTTTTTCCATGTTGTACCTGTCGGACTGTCTTCCAAAACAATTCCGCGTTCCTTCAGTTCGTTGCGGATAGCATCGGCAGTTGCCCAGTCTTTGTTCTTTTTGGCTTCGGCGCGTTTTGCTATCAATGCTTCTATTTCTGTGTCTTCAGCGTCGGTAGTTCCTTTAAACCAGCTTTCAGCATCGTTATACAATAAACCCAACATATAAGCGTTAGCTAAAAGTTCGGATTTATATTTTACGCGCTCTTCTCTGGTTTCGGCTTTATTCAAATTACCCAAAGTTTCGTGCAAATATGACAAGGCCAACGGTGTGTTCAAATCATCACATAACGCAGCTATCAGCTTTTCGCTTGGTTCAACTTTTTCTACCGGTATATCGGCGTTTTTCAGCAAGGCGTTATAAAATTTATCCAAAATGTTTTTAGCCTGTTCCAAGCCTTCAAATGTAAAGTTAAACGGCTGATGATAGTGGGTAGTCAAAAACAGCAGACGCAAGGCTTCGGCCGGATATTTAGCCAATATTTCATCAACAGTGTAAAAATTGCCTAACGATTTAGACATTTTTACGCCGTTAATCATCAGCATACCGGTATGCACCCAATAGTGAGCAAAACGTGTTCCAGGGTAGGCACAGCAAGACTGCGCACACTCATTTTCGTGGTGCGGAAAAATCAAATCCGAACCACCGCCGTGAATATCAAAATCATTACCCAGCAACTTAGAACTCATGGCCGAACATTCCAAATGCCAGCCCGGACGACCATATCCCCAAGGACTGTCCCATCCCGGCTGATCGGCATCAGACGGCTTCCACAAAATAAAGTCCGCCGGATTCTTTTTATAATCGGCAATTTCCACTCGGGCGCCGGCAACCATTTCTTTCATTGAGCGACCGGATAAAAAGCCGTAATTCGGCATAGAATCCACATCAAATAAAACCTGTTTATCGGCGATATAGGCATGACCGTTTTTCAACAGCAGTTCTACCAATTTTATCATTTCCGGAATATACTCTGTTGCCCGCGGACGATAATTCGGCGATAAAACGTTTAATTTTTTCATATCGTCAATGTACCAGTTATAAGTCTGCTCGGTAATTTCACGAATAGATTTACCGGTTTCTTTGTGCTTGTTCAAAATTTTATCATCAACATCGGTAATGTTAGAAACATAGGTAACGTGTTCCTTACCGTAAACATAACACAACAGACGATATAAAACATCATAGACAACAGGAGTTTTGGCGTTGCCTAAATGAGCTTTATCGTAAACAGTCGGACCACAGACATACATACGCACATTATCAGCCTCAATCGGAACAAATTTATCCTTACGCTGTTTTAATGTATTGTGCAAATATATTTCCGGCATTTTATCCTCCTGTTTTTTTATAAGATTTAGGCTTTTTGCCCCAATAAACGTTTTTTTGCTTTTTCATAACCGATTAACGGCAGCAAAGTTTTTAGTTCCGGACCGTTGTCCAAAGCTGTAAGCGCTTTGCGTACCGGATGAAACAGCTCGCGTCCTTTTTTGCCGCTTTGAGCTTTAAGTATTGACATCCATTCATTGAATGTACTTTCATTCCATGGTTCAGCCGGCAATAATTCCGCCGCTAAATCAGTTAAAAATTTATCTTCAATAATCGGAGTAACCTCTTTGTGGCAAATATCTTCCCAAACTTTTACATCATCAACAACATTTAAGTTGGCACGAACATTATTCCAAAATGTTTCATCTGCGTCAATACGGTCTTTTACCAAAGAATACGGCATCGAGCGAACAACTTTAGTATTGAAATGCTTTAATTCTTCTTCATCAAATTTAGGTTGTGAGCGTCCGAGCTTTGAAAAATCCAAAGATTCTGCCAATTCGTCTAAAGAATGATAAGGCTCTATGGCATCAGATGTTCCAAGTTTTGCCAAAAATGAGCAAATTGCCATAGCTTCAACGCCTTCGGCTTTCAATTCACGCACACCTAAGCTGCCCAAACGTTTAGAAAGTTTACCTTCGGTGCCGGTCAATAGCGGCAGGTGGGCAAAAGTCGGAACTTTACCGCCAATAGCCTCAAACATCTGAATTTGCGAGGCTGTGTTGGTAGTGTGGTCTTCGCCGCGTACAATATGAGTAATACCAAAATCGCTGTCATCAATGCAAGAAGGCAAGTGATACAAATAGCTGCCGTCTTCACGAATGATAATCGGGTCGCTGAGTTTTTCAGCCTCATAGCGGCAATGTCCGCGCACAATGTCATTCCATTCAATTACACCGTCCAGCAGCTTAAAACGATAGTGCGGTTTGCGTCCTTCGGCTTTGAATTTGGCTAAATCCTCGGCTGTGTAGTGCAAAGCCTGACGGTCATAAACCGGAGCCTGTCCCTTGGCCATGGCGCGTTTGCGCTTAATCTCCAATTCTTCCGGAGTTTCATAGCAGGCATAAATTCTACCCTCTGCCATAAGTTTTTTGGTTACTTCGTTATAGCGGTCAAAGCGAGCGGATTGACGAGCTTCTTCGTTCCATTCAAAACCGAGCCAAATCAAACTTTCCCGCATTGCGTCTTCATACTCTTTTTTAGAACGCAAACGGTCGGTGTCATCAATTCTCAGCATAAATTTTCCGCCGAGTTTTTTGGCCAACAGCCAGTTAAATAAAGCGGTTCTGGTGTTGCCGATGTGCATAAAGCCGGTAGGGCTTGGTGCGAATCTTACTTTTATTTCAGACATTTATTTTCCTATAATATTTTTTGCGCAAATTATTTAAAATCTTTGCGTATCATATAAAGGTTGTTTGTCGATTTCAACCCTAAAATGCGCCGGAATCTAAGTTTTGTTGATTTTTTTCTTCATTGTCTGCGGTTATTGTTTGCAAATCTTCCAAAAACCAGTCAATTTCTTCATCGTTATCATTATATATCATTTTATAAAATCGGTCTCTAAAAGCTAAAAGCAAACTGCTTTCGCCTATTTTCAAATCACGCACCTGAAGGACGCCGCCGTTTTTTACCAACGCAAACAAAACATTAAAGCCGCTTTGTTCCTGTCCGGTAACCTGCTGCAGGGCTTTTAGTTTGATAACACACCAAACATCGACTCCGCTTTTAGACGGCAAAACTTTTGCCACACTGAAAGAAACTTCGCCTTCTCCAAAATTCAACGGATAACCTTTGTAAATACTGTTGATATATTGTTTAAACAACGGCACATATTGTTTTTGTTGTTCCGACGACATTTTTCGCCAATATTTACCGACAGCAAATTTTGCGGCATTATCAAGGTCTATATCTTTATAAAAAATTTCATCCAGAGCTTTATATTTACGCTCTAAATTTGTATCGGCAAGAATTTGCAAAATTTGATTTCCCTTATGATTCGCCCAATTTTCAGCTTCTTTCACGCCTATTTTTTCTGTCGCCTCGGCCGAAACAGACCAGGTCAGCAGCAAAAAAAATATAAGTCTTAATAAAACTTTCATCTTTGTTTTGTATCCTTTAAAATACATTTACAAATGCAGATTAACACAAAAATGGTTAATAAGATGAAAATATTTTCTATATTCGGCATTTTCGCCTCCTTTTTACCGATGTTGGCGCAAGCTCAGCAGGTTCCGCAATTTCAAGAGCAGGTTTATTATCAGGAACCTGTCTATTATCATCCGTTAGCGCCGCAGGTTCAGCAACAGCGCAGTCCGATTGAGCAAATTGTGTGGAATAACAAAGTCCGTTGCGGCAGCGATATGAGCATTAAATCCTATGCCTATAAAGAAGACGGTGTATGGAACGGAATTGACGCCGATTTATGCCGAGTTATTGCTCAAGCGCTGTTGGGCGACAATAAAAAAATTCAGATGGTCAACGTTTCGCCCAAAAATATGCAGCGCGCGCTTGATGAAAACCGCATAGATGTAATGTTAAGCGGCGGCGCCTATTCTGCCAAAACCGAAATATCTCGCCAGGCTTTAAGTGCCGGTTTTCTCTATTATGACCACCAAATGCTAATGGTACACAAAGACGCGCCGGAAGATTTGAACGAATATAAAGGCAAAAAAATTTGCATTTCCACGGATTCTGATTATTACAAAAATTTTGACGACTATAATTGGGATAATAATCTTGGTATGCGTTATTTAACTTTCAACACCTTAAAAGAAGCAAAAGAAGCCTTTTTATTAAATCGTTGTCAAATGATGACTGCCAGCGGCCTGATGTTGCACGGTATTTTGCGCGATTTACCGGGAACCAACGCTAAAATTCTACCGCAGCAAATTGCATTGCATCCGGTTTACGCTTATGTACAACGAGATAACGCCGAATTGCGCTTAGCGCTGAAATGGGTGTTTAACGCATTATTCGTGGCCGAAAAATATGACATAAATGTGCAAAATCTTAACTTTTATTCTTCTAACGATAATCCTGAAATTCGCAATTTATTGGGCGATGATGAACAACTGTGGCTTGATTTGAAAGTAAAACCGCACTGGGTAAAAGAAGTTATTTCTTTATTCGGTAACTACCGCGATATTTATGACAAAGATTTAGGCAAAGACTCCGACTATAATCTGAAACGCAGTGAGGGCAAACTTGTAAAAGACGGCGGTACAATCTACCCCCTGCCGTTTATGTAAACATGATATTTGTGCAAAAAATATTTTTCTACAAAAAAATGCTTGCTTTTTGCAATAAAACTGTGTATTTAATATCAGGACATTGTAAAAAAACAAGTGTTATAGGGGTATAGCTCAGTTGGTAGAGCATCGGTCTCCAAAACCGAGTGTCGTGAGTTCGAATCTTACTGCCCCTGCCAAAAATAGCCGCCGAAAGGGCGGTTTTTTTTGCATTTTGGGGCGGTTGAGGAGAACTCACGACAAAGTGGTTCGACCACAAACGAAAGGCAGACGCAAGTATGCCGGTGAGCGTTAGCGAATGAGCGCTGTGGCGGCGAAGCCAATCTTACTGCCCCTGCCAAAAATAGCCGCCGAAAGGGCGGTTTTTTTTTGCATTTTGGGGCGGTTGAGGAGAACTCACGACAAAGTGGTTCGACCACAAACGAAAGGCAGACGCAAGTATGCCGGTGAGCGTTAGCGAATGAGTGTAGTGGCGGCGAAGCCAATCTTACTGCCCCTGCCACTCAAGATGAAGGCGCTGAAAAGCGTCTTTTTTCTTTATATATCAAGCACTTAATCGAGTCCGTGTAAGGTGTGCTAAATGAGGCTGTTTTCCGCTGGTTACACGGACTATCCCAGACGAAATTCCTTATTTTACAAGTAGTTAATGCGGTTTGAATCCTATTGCCTTTCGGGATATATTGAAGTATAATGTACAATATTTTGTAATATAGAAGTGAGTATTCAAATGTCTTGTATTGAGATTGGTTTAAGGACGCAAAAAACGGATGATAATCCTTATGGATATGCAAAAGTTAATAATATACCCGCAGATGAAGTATGTGTACTTTATTTGGGGGGAGACGGAGCAACAACTGATAAGGCTGCTAACGGATATGCTAAAATTATCAAAGATGAAATATTGGCGGATGTAGATCCTTCTATTCCTGTTTATAGTGTTACATATAATTTTGAGGGGCATAAACAAGCAATCGCCAGAAAAGTTTCCCAAATTAAGCATCGCACTGAGGTTTTAAGTAGTAATGAGGATATTGATAAAATCCTATCAAAAGCAACAGAGGAAGAATATAATCCTACATATGTGGATGATTTATTTAAAAAGGTTATTTTGCCGAGAATAACTTTGCATAACGGAAAAGGTAAGCTATCTACCGAAGAGGCTTGTCAAAGAATAAGAAAATTGAATATTGTAGCTCATTGTCATGGCGGCTATACGGCTTTAAAGCTGGAAGAAAAAATGCAAGAAGCTATGACATTAATTGGTTATAATAATGATGAGCGGAAGAAAATACAATCACAGTTGTTGGTTGTTGCTCATGCTCCGGCATGCGCTTTAGGAGTTTCAAAATCTCAGTTTGTTAGTTTTAAATCAGTATATGATAGTAATACACCTCTAAAAAATAATTTTTTTGACAGATATATAGAAAGTAGAAAAGCTGAAGAACGTCGTCGTTTTGTTGCAGAGGAAAATCAAAATATATATAAAATAGAGCAAAATAGGTGGTTTGATTTAAAGCCGTGTTTTTTTGCCGGAAAACAAGGTAACTTATTTTTGATTAAGCAAAAGTATGAATGGATTGAGGGAGAAGGTCCTTTTATGATTAATTCAGATGAGCATAACAATGTTCAGTATAAAGATAAAAGCCAAACAAAAGAAGGAAGAATGATGGCCTATTTTGCTAAAACAATTTTGGAAAATGGAATAAAAAATTCGTTGCAACAAGATGGGGCTTTTGTTCCTCTACCATCAATTGAAAGTTTGGTATTAGATGGTGATGAAGTTATGGCTTCTAAAGCTGCTAAGGCATTTGAAACTATGAGAGAAAATGGAAAAGCATTTAGAGAAAAACTCTTTCAGGTCGCAATGAATACTCGTACAAAAATAGCGTCTAAAGATTAAAAATTAGTCCATGGATTGCACTATGTACTCTGCCAAAAATAGCCGCCAAAAGGGCGGTTTTTTTTTGCATTTTTGCAAATTTCAGAAAATCATCTTTACTTTATGATTATCTTTAGTTAAAATTATAATCGGATAGGCAATAGTCTGTCTGGGGTGTGGAAACCCCTTGCATAAGCGTCTGTAAAAAACAGACGATAATTAAGTTTACCTTCTGGTCCGATGACTGGAAGGTAGCAAAATAAGCTATATTCGCAATAGCTAATATGCTACACTATTTCTTATGCAATGGTTTCCAACTTCCAGTCGCTTTATTCAAGGCGGCTTTTTTATTACCAATTTTTAACTGAGAGGAAGTTGTTATGAAAAACAATCAATTCGGCAGAAGCATGATAGAAATGCTGGGCGTTCTGGCCATTATTGCCGTGTTGTCTGTTGCCGGACTTGCCGGATACTCCAAAGCTATGACGATGTATAAGCTGAACCGATACCGAGAAGGTGTCGCCGAATTATTATCTAATTTTCTGCAGGTCAAAGAGTCATTAGCCTATGAAAAGGGCGGTTGGACGCAGAATTATCCTGAGATTTTTTCAGCAATGAATATGCTACCGGCTGAATTTAAAAGGGTGGACAGCCAGTATATGGAAGATGAATTCGGACACAGAATTGTTGTTTATCATGACAATCGAACCGGTTCATCTTTTAATCATTTCGGTTTTATCTTTGTTTTTTACAATGATAAAAAGAGTTCATTAGCTTGCCAAGCCTTGGTCGAAACAGCTAAAAGTTTCAGGAACGATATTTGGCAGCTATATCGGCAACCAAATGGTGGTAGCGGCATTCCTTATTATATAATTTACGGAAACAATTATTGCTCTAAAAACAGCAAATGTATCAGCAGACTAACAATTAACGATATAAAAGAAATATGCTACTTTTATAACGATAAAGACCCAAACAAATATCGCTATAACTTACAGATTATTTTTAAAACTTAATCAAAAATTCTAATCACATTAGTTTTAGATATTCGGCAATTTTTCCCATATCCGGCGTTTGTAATTTATTGTTTGACATACGCGATTAGTATGCTTAAAATGAGTATAGAAATTAGCAAAAAATGAGGAAAGAAAGATGAAAAATAAGCAAACAAAAGGTCTCTCTCTCTCTCTGCAAATCCTATATCTCTAATTAGAGGCATTTTTTCGCCGCAACAGAGGCTGTTGCGGAGTTTTATTTTCGTTAGATATTTTAGTTATTTCTATACAAAAGAATCAAAGTACACGAATGTTCTTTGCAAACTTTACACTTTTCTGCAACTTCCTGCATATTATATTCATAACAAGGCAATACTTGCTTATACGCATCTTCCACATATTTACCGCAAGTACGGTATCCGTTAGCCCAATTAACCACTGTATGCACATCAGGGTCTGTTTGCGTAAAAGAATAAAGTTCACGGCAGTTTTGCTCGGCCGTTGCCGATGGCAGAGTAGAAAAATATGCAGCAAAACGCTGTAATATAGAACCATCTGCCAACCTATCAGCCCGAATATTTATTGATAAAGTATTTCCAAATAAATCTTTATTATTTTCATCCAGCATACCTTGCGGAACAGCTCCGATTTCTTTTAAAACAGGCAAAAGATTCGCACCATTACTACCAAAATTTTTTTCATTTTTATAAACATCTTTAAGTGCAAAGATTATGTCAGTAATTTGCGCTTTCCATTTATTCAGTTTCCATTGCTGCATTGCTTTTGAATACCCAGCAATACCGCCAACAGACAACACGGCAATAATGGCCAGCACACCAAGCATTTCTACCATTGAACGCCCCGATGCAACCTTGCTCCCTGAGGAATAGATTTTAAATTTATCTGACTTTAAATTTCTTTCCAAATTATTTTTCATTTCAACTTCCTGTCATTTTTATATTACAACAAAAAAGCCGCCATAAAAGCGACTGGAAGTTGGTAACCACAACTAGATGGTGCAGTATATTGCATAATATATTTTACTGCCTTCCAGTCAAAACCAGAAAGCATGCAAAATTATCGTCTTTACACAAGACGCTAGTTGAGAGGTTACCACACCCCAGACAAACCATTGTTTATCCGGCTAAAATATTAAACAAAGAGAGCGCAAAAGTAAAGGGAAAAAATAGAAAATCCCCATTCATCAGAACGGGGATTTTTAATGATTTTAGCAAATAACGTTAATTATTTTGCTGCAACAAAGCTAACTTTGCCGCCTGCTTTTTCAACAGCTTCAACAGCTGATTTAGAAGCAGAGTCAACAGTAATGTTGATGCTGCTGGTAACTGCACCGCGAGCAAGCAAGCGAATGCCGTCCAACTGCTTAGAAACAACATTAGAGTTCAACAAAGATTCAACGTTGATGTTTTTAGCGTCCAATTTGCCGGCATCAATAGCTTTTTGAATAGTATCCAAGTTTACAACGGCATAAGTCTTTGCAAACGGATTTTTAAAGCCATGTTTAGGCAACTGACGGTATAAAGGCATTTGACCGCCTTCAAAACCACATTTAGCACCGCCGGAACGAGCTTTTTGACCTTTGTGGCCTAAACCGCAGGTTTTGCCTTTACCGGAACCGATACCACGACCAACGCGTTTACGATTTTTTGTCGCACCTTCGTTATCTTTTAATTCATTCAGTTTCATTTTTTTTACCTTATAGTTAATACTTAGTTCAACAGAACAAATCTCGGAGTTTGCCGAGAGAGTAAATTTACTCTCCCAGCACTCTCACTATTCTTCTACTTTTACCAAGTGAGCCACTTTTTTAATCAAACCGCGAATAGCCGGAGTATCTTCTACTTCAACAATGCGGCCGGTTTTGGTCAATCCCAAACTTTTCAAGTGAGTTTCTTGAATAGCCGGGCGGCCGATTGTGCTACCTGTTCTGGTAACTTTAATAGTTTTTTTAGCAGCCATAGATTATGCCTCCTCTTTCACTTCTTTACCAGCAGTGTTTTCACGGCGGCTAACGATATCGCCAACTTTTTTGCCGCGTTTTGTAGCAACCATTCTCGGAGAGTTGATTGCTTGCAAAGCAGCAAATGTAGCTTTAATCATATTGTAAGGGTTGTTGGAACCCAATGATTTAGCAACAACGTCTTGTACGCCCAAAACTTCAAACACTGCACGCATAGGACCACCGGCAATCACACCGGTACCGGCAGGAGCTGTTCTCAAAACAACTTTACCGGCGCCAAAGCGGCCAGCCACATCGTGATGCAAAGTTCTGCCTTCACGAAGCGGAATACGAATCATATTCTTTTTGGCTTCATTAGTTGCTTTAACAATTGCTTCAGGAACCTCAGCGGCTTTTCCGGAACCAAATCCGATACGGCCTTTTTGGTCACCTACAACGACAACTGCAGCAAATGACATTGTGCGGCCGCCTTTAACTGTTTTAGCAACACGGTTTACATGAACCAGTTTTTCAACCAATTCATCTTTTACTTCTTTTTTAGAATTATGACGATCTGTAGATTGTACCATCTTTCTCTCCTAGAATTTCAGACCAGCTTCGCGAGCAGCGTCGGCCAAGGCTTTTACGCGACCGTGATAGATATAACCGCCGCGGTCAAAAACCACTTCGGAAATACCTGATTTTGTTGCTCTTTCAGCAATTAATTTACCAATGAAGCCAGCAGCTTCAACTGTAGAAGATTTTTTGATGTTAGCTCTAACTTCTTTATCTAAAGTAGATGCTGAAGCAACTGTAGAGCCTTTTACATCGTCAATGATTTGTGCATAGATATGCTTGCCGCTGCGGAAAACAGACAGTCTCAATTTGCCGTTTGCAGCTGCTTTGATAGCAGTTCTAACACGAGCCTTTCTTCTCTCAAACAAATTTCTTGGTGTATTCATCGAATTATTCCTTATTTCTTCTTACCTTCTTTACGACGAACAGCTTCGCCTGCATACTTCACGCCTTTACCTTTATAAGGTTCAGGTTTTCTGTATTTACGCAATTCAGCGGCAACTTGGCCAACCAACTGTTTGTCAGCACCAAAGATTTTAATTTGTGTCGGAGACTCGCAAGTGATTTTCACACCTTCCGGTGCAGGGAAAACCACATCATGCGAAAAGCCTAAAGACAAAACTAAGTTTTTGCCTTCAACACGGGCTTTATAACCCACGCCGACAAGTTCCATATCTTTAGTAAAACCTTCGCTCACACCTTTCACAATAGATTGGATTTGAGCGCGGGTTGTACCCCACAATGCTCTGGCTGTCAAGCTCAAAGAATGTGGTGTGACAACAACTTTACCGTCTTCCAGCTTAGCTGAAATATGGCTGTCATCAAAGGCAAAATGAAGTTCGCCTAATTTACCTTTTGCGGTTACAACGTTGTTATTGATGGTTAATTCTACGCCAGCAGGAACAACAACAGGATATTTACCAACTCTTGACATTCCATTTTCTCCTTAGAATACTTGGCACAAAACTTCACCGCCAACGTTTGCCTTGCGGGCTTCATTATCACTCATAACACCCATTGGTGTAGAAATGATAGAAATACCGAGGCCGTTGTAAACTCTTGGCAGGTCTTTAACGCTTGAATAAACGCGGCGACCCGGTGTAGATACACGGTAAATTTCAGTAATAACTGCACTACCTTCGTAGTACTTTAATTGAATACGAAGTTCATCAATACCAGGGCGTACATTGGTTTTTTCATAACCGGCGATGTAGCCTTCTCTTTTCAAAACTTCTAACACATTTTCACGCAAGCGAGAAGCAGGTGATACAACATCACTCTTCTTAGCTCTTTGTGCGTTTTTAATGCGTGCGAGCATATCGCCCAAAGGATCACTCATAGACATGATATCATTCTCCCTTCTTACCAGCTTGATTTTACTAAACCAGGAATTTTACCAAAGCTTGCCAAATCTCTCAATTCAACACGGCTCAGGCCAAATTTTCTGTAATAACTACGTGAACGTCCTGTAATTTTGCAACGATTTCTAATACGGCATCTTGCAGAATTTTTAGGAAACTTTTGCAATGCGAATTGAGCTTGCATTCTCTCTTCCGGAGAAACGCTTTTATCCATTGCGATTGCTTTTTGTTTTTGACGGCGATTAGCATACTTCTCTGCCATCTTTACTCTTTTCAAGTTTCTATAAACTGAACTTGTTTTTGACATAGTAAAATCTCCGCTTATTTCTTGTAAGGCAGGTTGAATGAAGTCAGCAAGAATTTAGCTTCTTCATCTGTCTTAGCTGTTGTACAAATAACAACATCCAATCCTCTAACTTCGTCAACTTTTTCATAGTTGATTTCAGGGAAGATTATCTGTTCTTTAATACCGAAAGCGAAGTTACCTTTGCCGTCAAAGTTCTTGCCGTTAATTCCGTGGAAGTCTCTGATTCGCGGCAAAGCCATGTTAACCAGTCTTTCCAAAAATTCGTACATTCTGTCAGAACGCAAAGTTACTTTGCAGCCAATCGGCATACCTTCACGCAATTTGAAGGTAGCGATTGATTTGCGGGCTTTAGTCATAACTGGTTGTTGACCGGCGATTAAAGCCAATTCTTCCATAGCGGTCGTTACTTTTTTCTTATCGGTAACAGCATCGCCGATACCCATATTCAAAACGATTTTTGTCAGCTTAGGAATCTCATGTGGGTTCTTGTAACCGAATTTTTCCACAAGAGATTTCTTTATGACGTCGTTATATAATGTTTCAAAATTTGTCATAAAATTTTCCCCTATTAATCGATTACGTCACCGGATTTACGTGCAAAACGTACTTTTTTACCATCAACAACTTTGTAGCCAACTTTTGTTGCTTTGCCGTCTTTAGCAATGGCAACGTTAGATACGTTAATGGCAGCCTCTTTTGTTACAATTCCGCCAGGATTGGTCTGAGAAGGTTTAGTGTGGCGTTTTACCAAATTTACGCCTTCTACAATTACCTTGTTTTCCTTAGGCATTGCTTGTTTTACGACGCCGATTTTGCCTTTGTCGTCACCCGACAAAACAATTACAGTATCGTTCTTTTTAATTTTCATTTTAGGCATACTACAATACCTCCGGTGCTAATGAAATGATTTTCATAAATTTTTTAGCGCGCAGCTCTCTGGTTACAGGGCCAAAGATACGTGTGCCGATTGGCTCGCCGTCTTTGTTAATCAAAACAGCTGCGTTGCTGTCAAAGCGGATAACACTACCGTCTTTGCGTCTGATGTCGCTGGCAGTTCTTACGATAACAGCCTTATGAACATCACCTTTTTTAACGTGCCCTTTCGGTAAAGCATCTTGTACAGCTACAACGATAACATCACCGACAGAAGCAGTCATTCTCTTGGAACCACCAAGAACCTTTATGCACTGCACCTGGCGTGCTCCAGAATTATCAGCAACATCTAGGTTGGTTTGCATTTGTATCATTTTTTTATTCCTTCATTTACTAGGCGTTATCAGAAATGACAGTCCAAGATTTGTTTTTAGAGATAGGGCGGCATTCTTGAATAGACACTCTATCGCCAACCTTGCACTGATTGTTTTCATCGTGAGCAGCAAATTTTTTACTTTTTTTCACGATTTTCTTGTAAACAGGGTGCATAACTTGACGTTCTACACTAACAACAACTGTTTTATCCTGTTTATCACTTACAACAACACCTTGAAGAATTCTCTTAGGCATATTCTTTCTCCTAACTATTCTTCTTGCGCTCAGCAAGGAGCGTGTTGATTTTTGCTACTTCGCGGCGAACTTTCTTCATATTAGAAGTGTTTTGCAGCTGGCCGGTTGACTGTTGAATTCTCAAATTGAATTGCTCTTTTTTGTCGGCAACCAATTTTTCTTCCAACTGGTCATTAGTCATAGCGCGTAAATCTTTAGTTTTAACCATTATGCTTCTCCTTCAATGGCATCAGAGTTCAAACGTTTTACGAATTTGCTCTTTACCGGCAATTTTGCAGCACCCAATTCAAACGCTTTGCGAGCAACTTCTTCAGGTACGCCGCCGATTTCAAACATAATACGGCCTGGTTTAACTCTTGCTACCCAAAATTCGATAGCACCTTTACCTTTACCCATACGAACTTCAGCAGGTTTATCAGATACTGGAACGTCTGGGAAAATTCTAATCCATACTCTTCCGGCTCTTTTCATTTCACGAGTAATAGCGCGACGTGCAGCTTCAATCTGACGAGCGGTTACGCGTTCAGGAGTAAGAGCTTTCAATCCATATGAACCGAAACTTAATTCTGATCCACCTTTAGCCAAGCCGTGAATACGACCTTTATGCTGTTTGTGGAACTTTAAACGTTTTGGACTTAACATTTTATTCTAACCTCTTGTTATTATTTTTGTTCAGCCAACTTTTTATCTTGCGCCATTGGATCGTGGCTCATGATTTCGCCTTTATAAATCCAAACTTTTACGCCGCAAGCACCATAAGTGGTATGAGCTGTAGAGGTTGCATAATCAATGTCCGCACGAAGTGTGTGCAAAGGCACGCGACCTTCGCGGTAGTGTTCTGTTCTGGCGATTTCAGCACCGCCCAAACGACCGCTACAGCTAACTTTGATACCTTCTGCACCCAAACGAAGAGCAGACTGCATAACTCTTTTCATTGCTCTACGGAAAGAAACACGACGTTCCAACTGTTGAGCTACAGAGTCAGCAACCAACTTCGCATCAAGCTCAGGTTTTCTAACTTCAACGATGTTTAATTGAACTTCAGAATCAGTCAATTTTTGAATATCTTTTCTCAAATTTTCAATATCCTGACCCTTTTTGCCAATAACAACACCTGGTCTGGCAGAGTGAATGGTAACTCTTGCTTTTTTAGCCGGACGTTCAATCACAATGCGGCTAACACCTGCTTGAGCCAATTTTTCACCCAAGAATTTTTGAATTTTCAGATCTTCGTGGAGATAGTCAGTAAACTTGTCATCAGCATACCAACGAGAGTCCCAAGTGCGGTTTACACCCAAACGAAGACTTGTAGGATTTACTTTCTGTCCCATCTGCTTACTCCCCACGCTCTGCTACAACAACGGTCATGCTTGAGAACGGCTTCAAGATTCTTGCGCCTCTACCGCGACCGCGTGCACTCATACGTTTCATTACAATACCTTTACCGACATAAGCTTCGCTGACTACGAGCTTGTCGATATTCAAATTATGATTATTTTCAGCATTGGAAATTGCAGATTGCAACAAACCCAATGCAACTTTTGCGATTCTCTTCTTAGAAAAGCTCAGTTCTGCAACTGCTTTTTCAACACCCAAACCACGGATAGATTGAGCAATCAAGTTCAATTTACGCGGACTTGTGCGAATAGAGCGGCAAACAGCCATAGCTTGTTTTTCATTCAATTTAGCCATAATTAACCTCTCTTTGCAGTTGTATCAGCTTTGGTGTGGCCAAAGAATGTACGAGTTGGAGCAAATTCACCGAACTTGTGACCAACCATATCTTCGGTAACCAAAACCGGAATAAATTTGTGACCATTGTGTACGCCGAATGTCAAGCCGACAAATTGCGGCAACATAGTAGAACGACGAGACCAAATTTTAATCACTTCATTACGGCTAGAAGCTCTGGCAGCATCAGCTTTCTTCAGAAGATAGCCATCAACAAAAGGTCCTTTCCATACGGAACGTGTCATTAGCTTTTCTCCTTATTAGTTTTTGTTATCATGACGAGATCTCATAATAAAGCGATCTGTCTTTTTGTTAGAACGAGTTTTAGCGCCCTTAGTAGGTTTACCCCAAGGTGTAACCGGATGACGGCCACCGGAAGTTCTACCTTCACCACCACCGAGCGGGTGATCAACCGGGTTCATAGCAACACCGCGGGAAACAGGTCTCATACCCATCCAACGTGCGCGACCGGCTTTACTAAGTGAAACGTTCTGATTATCTGGATTGGAAACCGCACCAACGGTAGCCAAGCATTCTTCACGAACGATTCTCAATTCGCCAGAGTTTAATTTTAATTGAACATAACCGGCATCTTTACCAACAACTTGAGCATAGCATCCGGCAGAACGAACTAATTGTCCGCCTTTGCCTGAGCGCAGTTCAACGTTGTGCACAATAGTACCAACCGGCATATTCTTCAGAGGCATAGCATTACCCGGTTTAATATCTGCTTTTTCAGCAGAAACAATTTTATCACCGGCTTTCAAACGTTGCGGAGCCAAGATATAAGCCTTTTCACCGTCGCTGTAATTTACCAAAGCGATAAATGCAGTACGGTTAGGATCATACTCGATTCTCTCAACAGTAGCCTCACAATCAAATTTATTACGTTTGAAGTCAATCACACGGTAGCTGCGTTTGTGTCCGCCACCGATACGACGACTTGTAACGTGACCATAGTTATCACGCCCACCGGTCTTATTCAGACCTTTTGTTAAACTCTTCTCAGGCTTACCTTTGTACAATTCGCTTTTATCAACGAGTACAAGTTGGCGACGACCTGCAGAAGTGGGCTTAAATGTATTCAAAGCCATAACTAAATTCCTGTAGTAACATCAATGTTTTGACCGTCGGCAAGAGTAATGATAGCTTTTTTGTAATCAGAACGAACGCCCTGATGACCTCTAAAGCTCTTTACTTTACCGAATTGTTTAATTGTATTTACCTTATTAACTTTAACGTTAAAGATGGCTTCTACAGCAGCTTTAACATCGTCTTTCGTAGCTGATAAAGGTACCATGAATACCACTTTTCCAGCTTCCGAAGAAACCATAGATTTTTCGGTAATTACCGGACGAACCAATGTATCATACATTTCTGCAGTTACATTGTTTGATTTGCTCTTAACCATTTAATCTCTCCTCTAAGCAACTTACTGCATCTTTTGTCAATACCAATTTGTCCTTTTTCAAGATGTCATATACGTTGGCGCCGATTGTTGGCAGAATATCGATTCCGGCAATATTACGGCTTGCCAAAGCAAAGTTAACATCTACTTCCTTACCGTCAATGAAGAGGCAGTTTGTCAGACCGCAAGCGTTCAATTTAGCTTGTAAATCTTTTGTCTTAGGAGCTGACAGCTTTGCTTCGTCAATAACAACAAGGTTGCCTGCTTTTGCTTTTGCAGATAAAGCAGTTTTCAGACCAAGTTTTCTGAATTTTTTAGTCAAATCGAAAGAGTGATCTCTAACAACCGGACCAAATACAACGCCACCTTTTCTGAATTGAGCGCCTTTGCGAGAACCCTGACGAGCATTACCAGAACCTTTTTGTTTGAAAGGTTTAGCAGCTGTCAAAGCCACATCGGAACGACCTTTGGTAGCGTGATTGCCGCTTTGCAATCTGGCCAACTGCCAGTTTACAACGCGTTGTAAAATATCAGCGCGAACTTCCAAGCCATAAATGGAGTCGTTAAGTTCAATAGAGCCGACATTTTTATTTTCTAAATTTAAGATGTCCTGTTTCATTTTTATTATTCCTTACACTTCATTAAGCATTTTCAGCCGGAGTTTCAGCCGCTGCAACAGGTTCATCAACTTTTTTCAATCCTGCAGGCATTGGAACAGAGGCGTTAGCCGGTTTTTTAACGGCATCAGTAACTCTTACCCAAGTGTTTTCAGAGCCAGGTACACCGCCTTTAACCATAATCAGGCCTCTGGCAGCATCAATAGCCACAACTTTCAAGTTTTGAACGGTAACGCGTTCAGCACCCAAGTGACCGGCCATTTTTTTGCCTTTAAAAACTTTACCCGGATCTTGTCTTTGACCGGTAGAACCATGAGAACGGTGAGAAATTGATACACCGTGAGATGCTTCCAAACCGGCAAAGTTATGACGTTTCATAACACCGGCAAAGCCTTTACCGATAGAAGTAGCACAAACGTCTACATACTGACCGGCAACAAAGTGTTCTACTGATAATTCATCGCCGACAGAAAGCAAACAATCTTCAGAAACTCTGAATTCGCTCAGCTTTTTCTTCGGCTCAACATTAGCCTTTGCAAAATATCCTTTCATAGGCTTGGTTACATTTTTGGCTTTAATAGCGCCAGTACCAAGCTGAACTGCATTGTAGCCGTCTTTTTCAGCTGTTTTTACATTAACAACCTGCAAGCCGTCTACGCTCAAAACAGTTACAGGAACATGAGTTCCGTCTGCTTCAAAAATGCGGGACATTCCTAATTTTTTTGCGATTAGACCCGTACGCATTATTATTTTTTCCTTTTCTTAATAGGTTGACAACTTTTTCAATAAAAGCGCCAACATTAAATTACAATTTAATTTCAACATTAACACCGGCAGCCAAATCCAGTTTCATCAAAGCATCAACTGTTTGCGGTGTCGGATCAACAATATCCAGAAGTCTTTTGTGAGTACGGATTTCAAACTGCTCACGAGATTTTTTATCTACGTGCGGAGAACGGTTTACCGTAAACTTCTCGATTCTGTTTGGCAGAGGAATCGGACCTCTGACGTTAGCGCCTGTTCTTTTGGCTGTATGCACAATCTCTGCTGTAGAGAGGTCAAGCAATCTATGGTCAAAAGCCTTCAAGCGGATTCTAATGTTTTGTGTATCCATTTTTATACTTTTCCTATAGCTAAACGGCAAAAATCACCATAATGGTTATCTGCCATCTAAATTTGTTACATTACGCAAACGCTTTCGCAACAAAGGTTTGCCTTATATTTTATATTTGCTTCGCTGCGGGGCAACCCCCTCAAAACAATTGTTGTAGCGCTTATATACCATAACCCACCCACCTTTGCAAGCAAAAAATGCACAAATTTTAAAAAAAATGACAGAATCTTCTAATTGAGTCTATTCCGAGTCTAAAACGCAGCTAATTATCTGTATAAGCCGTTAAAATATATTCTGATTATTATAAAATCAGATGAAACAGAGTAAATAAAAACTTTTTGATTGCAAATTATATCTTGTTAGTTTATATTACAGAAAATACAACCATTTTACAGTTACCGGAGTTTCCAATGATAACTATGCAGAACCGAATAATTTTTTTGAACGAACATAAAACCAGTATGCGGCTGACTTCTTCGGAATGGTATATTTTGAATCGAATTTGCATTCGTGAAAACTTGAAAAGAGACCAGCTGATAAATTTGATAAATAACAGCCGCATTTCCAATTTGGGTTTAACTCCGGCCGTGCGGCTTTTTTCATTGTTATATCTGCATAACCTGGCACGGCGCGACCAAAATTACGCCTACGCCCCGGACAGCACCACCTTACACGAAACCTTAACAGAAATGTCGGAGTAATCTAAATTATTTGATACTCGAAAAATACCGGCTTACGCCCTTCCCGCACCGCTTTGCGCTGGTATTTGGTTTCAAACCAATCGGCAGGAGGCTGACGCCAGTCATCCGAACATTTTGCCGTCCACAAAAAGTTTTTATCTTTAGCCAAGGTATGCAAAACCCAACCTTTATAAACAGCGTGATCAGTGGCAATTTGCAAAATACCGCCTTTTTTCAGCAAACGAGCCAATTCCCGCAAATTATCAGGATTAACAAAGCGGCGGCCTTCATGTTTTTTCTTTGGCCACGGGTCAGGAAACAGCAAATAAATTTTATCAAAACAAGCGTCAGGCAATGCCGAAAACAACAAACGAACATCATCGTCAAAAATCCGAATATTATCGTCCCGTCCCGACTCTAAAGAAACCTCGCGCGCCAAGTCCGCTTCATTGCCTTCTTTTACACCGGTAATTAAAGACAGCAAATTCGCCACACCGTTCTTATAAACCTCAACACCGACAAAGCCGGTTTCCGGCTGACTTTTAGCAATAGCCGCCAAATGGCTGCCGTCACCAAAACCAATTTCCATAGCATAGCGCTGTTTCGGAGAATTAAAACTTTTATTTAAATCAATTTTTTCGGAAGCGTTCAACAAAAGCCGAGGCAAAAAGTCTTCCAGCAGAAAACTTTTTGCCTTGCGGATTGTTCTTCCTTTGCGTCTGCCGAAAAATTTCGGCTTATCGCTTTGCTCAAACTGCCGATTAGAACTTGTTGTCATCAGCAGCGTCTTTTTCAGCCATAGCCAAATTACTGTTAGATTTTGACAATGCCACCATCAATGTAAACAAGTTTCTGGCAATAGACCGATTTGGAATTTTGTAATAAGCGCGAACCAATTCAAGTGTTTCTTTTCTTTTCATCGGGTCATCGTCAAAAGAACGACGGTCTTCTTCAAAGTAATAATTCTTTTCACTTTGATTTTTATTCAACATACGAGGGCTGTTTTTAACAACTTCTTCGTTCATATCTTCAAAGAAAAAGCCCATCGGAACTTCCAAAACGCGACTAATATCCCATAGTCTGCTGGCTCCGACGCGGTTCATGCCTTTTTCATATTTTTGTATTTGTTGAAAAGTTAATCCAAGCATTTCAGCCATTTGCTGCTGAGTGATGTGCAAAATCGTACGGCGCAGACGGATTCTGTTACCAACGTGAACATCTACCGGATTTGGTTCATTATCATTAACTCTTCCTCTAAGAGATTTAGTTTCTTTCATATTCTTTACCTCATTTAATCAAATACTCAAATAATTATATAGAATTAACAAAGCAGTTTGTCAAATATTAAATAATAAAAAAAATATTCCGAAAGCACAACAAGTTACCCTATTCAGTCCATTACAAATAAATAACATAGTATATACAATAGCCTAAAGTTACGTTAAATTCTACAACTGTTTGTTACAGTGTAATAGCGGTAAATTTACAAAGCAAATTCCAATATGTTAAAAATTTCGCATTTTTTTAACATATCAGTACTAAAGTACAAATATTTAAAAACAAAAAACACTCTCTGAAAGCCTAAGCTCCGGCGGAGTGTTTTAACAAAAGTCGCTTTTATCCGGCAAATAAACAATTAACCGCTAAAATCTTTCGGTTTTAGCCAGCAGATAGTCGATAACTTCTTCAATATCGCAGGCTTCGGCCACAATATGACTGCTGCGTCCTTTACCATACCAACTGCTGTATTGCAAGCCGTTAAAACCGCGGAAAGGACTGAACCACACTTCCGGCGAATACAACACAAAATAGTTCTTGCGGCAAAACAGCATTCGCGTGTCGTGCATTGCATTAGAATTTTCCAGCAAGCATGAAATTTTGAAATGCAGAGGATAAACATGATTGATAGCCCAATCATCAATATCCACCGCCTCTGTTTCGTCTTTAATGATTAACAGCAGCAGTGCACCGTCCGAACAGTTAATTTCTTTTATTTCAACACTGCATTCCGGACACAATGTCTGAACTTTTTCTAATAATTGCTCTTTAAGAATCTTGCTCATAATACTCAAATTTTATAACCATAATAATTTAAAAACTGAATGGATGATAGACTTTTTATTATTTTTGTCAATACTCTGCAACAAAAAAATCCCGCCAAGGGGACATGGCGGGATTTTTGCAACCAAACTGCCGGAAAATCAGTAATATTTCCATTGAATAGAGCAGTTGTTACCTTTAATGCAGCCACAAGCCTGAGCAGCTTGAACCACAGACATTGGAACGGACAAAGTAGAACCGCCCGGAGTAGCGATAGCCGAACCACCATCAGCTGTTGTGCTGGCACCAGCAGCAGAAGAACCGGCATTACCAATCATAACATTATCCAAAGCTGTGTTCATAGCTGTTGCAGTGGTAGAAGAAGATGTACCGGCAGCACGTATAGCAATTAAACCTGAAGAATAACCAGAACCCCAGTCATTGGTAGCTAAAGTGATGCAAGCTTCACGAGACAAGTTGTTGAATTCAATAATGAATGCTTTGCCATCAGCAGGAGATGCTGTTGTGCTGTTGGACTGTTTAATAAATACACGACCGTTAAAAGCATTGGTCAAAGTAGCTGTAGCAGAATTACCTGAACCACTATAAACAGTACCCAATTCATCAGGAATTACACCCATAGAAACGGCAGTACCGTTGTTCAATCCATCGTATGTGTTCTGTTGTGCATACAAGGTTTTTACGTTGGCAACAATCATAGAAACGTTGTCGGCAACTTTGTTGGTCTTAAATTTGTTCATAGCTTTTGAATAGCCGGCAATACCACCAACGGACAATACACCGATAATAGCCAATACGCCCAGCATTTCAATCATGGAACGACCAGATTCATTTACTCTCATTATTTTTCTCCTAAAAAAATATGTTATGAGCCTCCTAAGCTCAATTTTTAATTATATTTTGCAGGAACCTCCTAAGTTCCGCTGGCAGTTAACATACTGCTTAATTCTTTCATTTTCCTTAATAACATAAAATTTTATGATTTGCAATAAGCAATGGGATATATTACTTTGGTAATAGATTTGGCTAACATTTTGAATATAAACGAAAATTGGTAGTTCCGCGCAGAGTTGAACTGCAGACCCATCCATGTGAAGGATATGTGATAACCGTTTCACCACGGAACTGAAAAAACTGGTAGTTCCGCGCAGAGTTGAACTGCAGACTCATCCATGTCAAGGATACGTGATAACCGTTTCACCACGGAACTGCTTTTGATATTGTGTATAATAATCAGATTTTTGCGCTTGTCAAACGCAATTTTATAAAACAGCCTCTGTTTTTCACAGAGGCTTGCTAAAAACTATTTTCCGCTAAGCGTTTTCAAATTATTGATGATATTTACGGCGGCGGTTTGCGATTCTTCGCTGATTCCGGCAGCTTGCAAAGCTAATTTACGCAAGCAGGTGTTGGTAATGTCTTTAGAAGTCTCGCTGACGGTGTTAACAAACAATGTACCGTTATAAAGGCGGTTATTCGCTTCATTCAACATGCAGGCCTGCATTTTTTGACGCGGAGTCGCGTCCGCCGAAACCGTAGTATATTGAGAAATATTTTCGCAAGCGCTCAAAAGCAAAGCAGTTGCCAAAAGATATACTTTTTTCATAATCAAGTCCTTTTATATTTTGTTGAATTATGCAATGTATAGCCTGATTTTATTAAAAAGCAACAAAAAAAACTCTCCTTCCGCAAAGAAAGAGAGTTTTTATTTTAGAAGTCTTTCGGATATAAATTCAAAACATATTTGTTTACACACAAATACGCCACTCCGAAAAGCAACAACGGATAAATTGCCCAACACGACAAATACAGCGTGCAAACAAAAACATTTCGTATGTTTTCGGCTATGGCAAGTTTACGCTTGTAATCAGCCTCGCACAAATTACCCCATTCTCTTTGCCAAAACAACTTATACTGATAAAACTGTAACAGAGGATAAACCGCTTTACCGGCAAAAATTGCACAGAACAAAAGGCTTAAAACTGTTATCAAAACCACCGGAAACGGAAAGAATATTTCCGTGAAACCAGGTTGTTTATACATTGCCGTCCCTATAAAAATTGCAGCGGCAACGCCGGCAAAATAGAAAAAAACACCTAACTTAAAAATACTGCTGTTTCTCATAAGATTCTATAATAATATTTTTACTGCTTGTATTTTATGCACACTGCCGGCATTTGTCAATAAGTAAAATTTTGGCAAAAAGCACTTGGCAACAACAAAAAAATATGTTAGAAGAAAAACTCAAATTTTATAATTATATTTCTTACTATGCGCAAAGTATTATTCTTTTTAATGATGATTGTCGCCCTCTATTGCGGCTCTAAGTATTTCGGACGCAGTGACTATAATCCGCAAGTTGTGGCAAAAGGCGTTATTCAACAAAAAAATTTTGCAGTCGGCTCAGATTCGTTTTATGTGGAAATCAATCACCGAAAGTACACTGTTGAGCGTGTGTTTTCCGACCAAGGTTCTTGGGTTTATCCCAAAAAAGACAGCGTGGTTACGGCATTTGTTACCGAAAATAATCCTCACCCGCGCTTTATGGAAGGCAAAGTCGGAAAAAACGAAATTGAGACAGCTTTTGAGCATCAGACTGCACGCAATGCCGGAATAATCGTCATGTTGGCACTGTTAGCAATAAGCTATTGGCATACAGACGAAAATGATGATGAGCTGCCAATGGATAAAAAATCATAAGTAAAAAAATCCTGTTTCAATTCTGAAACGGGATTTTTTATTATCAGACTTTATTATTTGACAATTTTGGCTGTTTTACTTAAATGCGACATTTTCAAACAAAAATACCGGCTGCTATTTCCAACAACCGGTACAAACTTTTGAATACTCGGATAATGAACTTAATGCAAAGTAAGATTTTTTCGCGATGTACAAACTGGTACATAAGAAAGAATCTTACCCGCAGAAAGCCATTAGAAGAGTTTCCATCCTATCTCTCGTTGCTGCGAGTGGTAAAACTCCTACTTCTGCCGCGAACTTTGTTGCTATTCACATCAAGGTTGCCATCGGTGGCACCTTCGTTAATCACAACTGTTCTTTGTGCCGGCGTTTCGTTAACAACCTCTTCGCTAACATGAACAGGCTGTTTGGCAGGAGCCTCGTTTACCACAACTTCTTCAGCAGGAATCGGTTGTTTTTCAGGTACTGGCGCCGGTTCAACTTCGACAACCGGCAGCGGAGCAACATGCTGACGATGTGCCGCAACCTTACGCGCCGCGCGTTCCCAAGCGTTTTGATAATCGTCGCCGCATTTCATGCGACCGCCCACATAGCGATTGTTTGTCATGCCGCGATTAGCGTCAGGCCCGATATATCCGCCTCTTTTTTCATCAACATAGTCCAGCATTTGACCGATTTTAGCGGCCGGAACCTTAGTTTTTTTGCCGCACAAAATAATGTCATTCATTGCGCGCATAACTTCGGTTCTTTCTTTTCCGTTATACATAGGCAAACCGTTTTCATCCAATTTTGTAACCAATAATCCTTTCGGACCGACAGAAGCCTGCTCAGTGGTTTCAATCAGCTTCATATATTTATACAAAACTTGTTCTTTGGTAAGATTGCCGAAATATTCCGGATTCGTTTTCATGGCATTATCCAAATTTTGATAAGTTTCCTGCCACATATTCTGCGCGTCAATATTTTCTTTGCCAAAAATTTTAGCGTGATTTTCAAAAATACCCGGCAATTTACGTTGCATTTCTTCCCAGTGCGATTCGCTGATTCCCATTGCAGCATTATATTCAGTCGGAACAACCGCTACAGCGTCGGCAGCATCGGCAGCGTCTACAGTGTTAACTGCGACTTTGCTCAATTTATTTGCTGCGCCGTTGCCGGCCAAAACTTCAGCTTTTGCCGTGTCGGCAGAAACAACGTTTGCGGAATCTGCCGATTCGTTTCTTGAAAACATACCTTTTACTTTATCCATAAAGCTGCCGGAATTTTCTGCGGCGTTAGCTTTTTCTGCATGGGTAAAACTCAAGAAGTTTCCGGCTAAAGCAATAACACTGCCCAAACCCAAGCTGAACTTAGCTTGTTTTAACTTAGCTCTGTTTTCTGCTGACGGGTCTGCCTTAAAGTCTTTTTTCACATCACGATAGTTCAAACCCTGGTTGGTCAAAGAACCTAACGAACGAACCACCGTAGAAACCATACGCGCCGTGGCAACGCCTGCTTTATCGGCCACCCAACCCGAAGTTACACCCATTCCCGCAACCAAACCGGCACCGGCAATACCGAATCCAGTTCCTGTATAAGCTCTGTTTTTATATCTTTTATATTCTTTTTCATCGCTTTTAATTGCGGCAAATGCTTTTTTCAAACCTTTAAATCCGGTCCATTCACCGGCATCTTTTCCGGCCTTTTTGGCTTCGCGGACTGCTTTGGTTTTCTTTTCAACCAAAGGCCATACCCAAGAGCCGGCAGCGGAATATGCCGCGTATCCGGCAATTACAGGAAGAGCCAAGCCGGAACTTGCCGACAAAGCAACAATACCGGTAGCGGCCGTATCGGCAATCACACGCCATTTATTGTTTTTGATATGTTCAACGGCAGCTTGTTTAACTTCATAGGCTTTGCCGAACAGTTTTTTCATCTTAGAATCATGGTCTTCGCGACGTTTGCCGAACACCGACGCCACTTTTTTAAAGCCCTTCTGCAACCAGCGATGAGCATAGGACGCCAATTTTTTAGATGTTTCTACGGCATTATGCAAAAAGAAATCGGTCTTAACTTTAACTTTGTTGTTTTGCCCGAACAAATCGTTCAAGGCGTTTTCAGCTTTTACGGCTTGCGATTTTACATATTTCGCATAGTCTTTGCTTTCCGGATTGACCTGTTTTTCCTTAGGAGTGTCCATAGCGCTTCCGGCAACGCCTTGAGCCAAGGCGATAGCCCAAAAGTCTTTAATATCGCGATTTAAAGTCTGACGTTTTTCTTCTTTTTTTTTCATAAAGAATTTAGAATCGCCGGCACGCAGCATAACTGCCTGCTGTTTTGCAGATTCCAGCAAAGAATCCCAATATTTTTGCGCTTCGTCGGCAGTCAGTGTTTGACCGGAGTCGTCAATCACATCAACTTTTTCTTTTATAACGTTAAGTTCATCGACATTAGCTTGGTCTTTTTCAAAATCATCTGCTATTTCGCCGATTTTTTTTGTATTGCGTAAAACAGCGGCCTCATCTTGCATTTCAAGATGATTTTCTCTATCAAAAACTTCCTGTTCGTCAGCGGCTTCATTTTGAACATCTTTGTCTTCTTTCAAAAGTTTTAAAGCCTCGTCCATACGCTCGTTATATTCTTCATCTGCCAATGCCTGCTGCAAATAAGCCTTAGCGCGGGCTTTTTTAATTTTAGCCAGCGATTGCTCGTCTCTAAACGGTACCAAAACTTCATTTTCGGCGTCATGCTCTTTCAAATAAGCCACCGCCTCATCAAACGCACTACCGAATTCATAACTTTCTTTTATCAAGCGGACTGCGTCTTCTACCGTCATATCTTTAGCCATTGTCATTAACTCCTTGTCAGACATATTAACTCAATTTATAGTGCGACTATACACTATTTTAGCCATGATTGCAATATCTTTTTTGTCAAAAATTTGCAAAAAAAGCAAAAAAATCTACACATTTATGCCATAAAACAGCCATTATCGTTTCGACTTGACAAATAGAACAAATATTGTCAAATATTTAGCAAAAAAGCGCTTGCGTTTAGTTCCGGCATATATTACAAGATATGCAATGCAAACGCAAAATGAGGACAAGAAAATAAGATGAAAGTTGATATTTTTGATTTTGATTTGGATAAAGATTTAATAGCCAAAAAACCTGCCGACCCGCGCGACAGTTCCCGCCTTTTGGATTTATCGGAAGAAAACGCCGTATACGACCGCCATTTTTATGACTTGCCGAAAATTTTGCGCCCTGATGATGTTTTAGTTTTTAACGACACTAAAGTAATTCCGGCTCGTCTTTATGGTCAGCGCGGCGAAGCATTGGTGGAAGTAACGCTGTATCACCCGGACGACGGTATCAGCTGGTGGGCTTTTATTAAAAACGCCAAAAGACTGCATATCGGAGATATTATTCATTTCTACACAGCGGAAATATCTGCCGAAAATTCCGATTTCAGCGCCGAAGTACTGCAAAAAGATGATGAAGACGGAGTAAAAATCCGCTTTACCTGTTCCGCCGACGACTTAGGCAAAAAGCTGGAACAATACGGTTCCATGCCTTTGCCGCCGTATATCAAGCGCGACAAGCCTCTTGCCGGCTTATGGAATCCCTATAACGACAAAGAAGACTATCAAACCGTGTATGCCAAGCATGAAGGCGCGGTTGCCGCTCCGACCGCCGGCTTGCATTTTACCGACCGTTTGCTTAAAGAAATTGACGACATGGGTGTAAAACGCGTGTTTTTAACTTTGCATGTGGGCGCCGGTACTTTTTTGCCGGTAAAAACCGAAGACACCGAAAACCATAAAATGCACGCCGAATACGGAGTGATTACTCCGGAGGCTTGTCAAATTATCAACAACGCCAAAAAGCAAGGTCGCCGCATTATCGCTGTCGGCACGACCTCGGTCCGCCTGCTGGAAAGCGCCGCCGACAGCACCGGGGTTCTACATCCGTTCTGCGGAGAAACCGACATTTTTATCACTCCGGGCTACAAGTTTAAAATCATTGATATGATAATCACTAATTTCCACCTGCCGAAATCCACCTTGTTTATGCTTATCTGCGCCATTGCCGGAACCGAACGGATGAAAGCCGCCTACGCCCACGCCATTAAAGAGCGCTATCGTTTTTATTCTTACGGCGACAGCTCTATTTTGAAATGTATAAATAAAATTTAAACCCTTTAGCTTTATACTGCCGGACAAAGGAGTAAAAAAACAATGGAATCCGGCAGTATAAAATATGTGATGTCAACCATAAAAAGTTCTTTTTTACCGGCGCTGTTATTTGCCGCCGGCTTAATTTTATTTTACGCACAAAATCCGTATGAGCCGGAAACATCGTTATCCGTGCATACGGCTTTTTATGCGGTTTCCGCCGCCGGACTTGCCGTGCTGGCGCTGGTTAATCATTCCAAACCGTTTTTCAGCTTTTTAACCGGCGTTATCTGCTATATTTTTCTCAACTGGAGTAAAAACAAATACGGCCTCGAATATATTTCTTCTTCTGAATATTTATGGATTTGCTTTTTGCCGCCGCTAAATCTGCTTGTGTTCTATTTTTTGAAACCGCAGAAATTACAAAGCCGCAGCAGCTTTTGGATTATAATTGCACTGCTCGGACAGCTGGCTTTTATTCAGCATTTCGGCAGCGTTATAACTCTGCTGCCCTATGCGGATATAAATTTCGGTTCCATGCCTTTGGAAGCTGCCGTTTTATGGATATTGGTTCTGGTACCGATTGCCATTGACATCAGCTTTAAGAACACTCATCTTAACACCGGACTTTTATATGCCGACACCTGCTTGTTTTTAGGTTTGATGTATTCCGGTTCCGCCTCGGGAACTACCACTTTCTTTTTGAGCTTTGCCTTAATTTTGTGCTGCACCACAATTTTAGACCTTTATCACCAATACAATTACGACGTTTTAGAAAACGTCGGCAGTTATAACGCTTATTTATCTTGCGCCAACAACAACAAATTTAAGTATAAATACACTATCGGCCTATTCTGCATAGATAACGGAGACAAGCTGCAAAAAGTTTTGGGCGAACGAAAAATGCGCGAATTAGAGCAAATGCTGGTAAAACGCATTATTGAATTTCCATACAACATCTCAGTTTATCGTTATGCCAATACGCCTGAATTGATTATGGTATTTCAAAATGAAGACGCCAAACACGTTATGGAATATGCCGAAAACGTGCGCCATGTCATAGCGGCTTCCGAGTTCATTTTTTCTAACGGCAAAAGTATAAAAATAACCATATCGGTCAGCGTTTCCGAAAAAACGCGCCTGGACTTAAACGCCGGCAGTGTAACCGCCAGAGCTCATAATTCATTGCAAAAAGCCTATCGCTTTAACTGCAATATCGTTACCAAAGCCTAATCCTGCTGCGGCTTGGCGGTAAGCATAAAATACAATCCGCAGACAAGAGCCGGCAGCGAAAGCAGCTGCCCCATGGTTAGACCGCCCCACAAAAAGCCGAGTTGCTCATCCGGTTCCCTAAATTGCTCAACGAACAGGCGACACAATCCATAGCCGAAAAGGAACGCTCCGGAAATAAAGCCTTTCCGCTCGCGGCACCATTTGTTTTGCCACAGCAAGTTTAACACTATAAACAAGCAAATTCCTTCTAAACACGCTTCATAAAGCTGCGACGGGTGCCGCGGTAAATAGCCTCCGTGCGGAAAGCGCACCGCCCAAGCCACGTTGGTAACCCGCCCCCACAATTCGTCATTTACAAAATTAGCCAAACGCCCTAAAAATATACCGATTGGAACCAACGGAGCCGTTAAATCGGTTATACGCAAAAACGGAAACTTTAATTTATGTGCTGCCAGCAACATCGCGATAATCACCCCGACAATTCCGCCGTGAAACGACATTCCGCCGTGCCAAACCGCAAAAATCTCCAACGGATTGCGCCAAAACTGACCGGAACCGTAAGCCAAGACATACCCTAAACGTCCGCCTAAAACAATTCCCAAGGTAAAATAAAAAACAATATCTTCTAAATTATTTTTAGTCAAAGCGATTTGATATTTTTTTATTCTTTTAGCCGCCAGCCACCAAGCCACTAAAATTCCGACTAAATAAGCCATGGAATACCAACGCAAAGCAAACGGCCCCGCTTGAAAAATAATCGGAGAAATCTCCGGATATACTAAACCAGTCATAACACCTCTCTGTTTTTTATTATTGATTAAAAGTATATTAACAAAAATCAGATAATCCACATTTTAAAAAATTTATGAACACCCTAAATTTTTATCTCTTTGATATAAGGCAATTTATTTTTTCATAAAATCAAAAAAAAATAAAAAAGTGGAAAACTTGCTAAAGTTAATTGTATTTTACCGAACTAATGTGCCAATTTTAGGATGTATTTTTCAAAAGGATTTGGCATGCTGGCGCAAAAATTATATAAATATAACCCGTTGGACGACATAGAATGTCTGTTTGCCAATCGGCAATATACAACAGAGCGCCGCAATTCGCACGAAATTGTAATCGAGGTCGCCGGCAAATGGGACAACATGTTGCTATTTTTCGCCTGGGAAGAAAATATGAATTGCCTGCACATTTCCTGCCTTTTGAACTTAGAGCCGGTTAACGTAAATCTGCCCAGCATTTTTGAATTGCTGGCCTTGCTGAATGAAGATTTATGGGTCGGATATTTTTCATATTGGGAAGAAATGAAAATGCCTGTTTTCAAACACTCGCTTTTCATTGACGCCGACGAATTTAACTTCAGCAGCAAACTTCAGCAAGTTATAAACATTGCTCTTACCGAATGTGAGCGAGCCTACCCGATTTTTCATGCCGTTTTAAAACAAAACATTGCTCCGCGCAAAGCCCTGCTGCCACTGACTATAATGTAATTTTACGCCATTTAATCCGGCAGCGCGACAATTCGGTCGTTTTATCGGATTCGCGTATGGAATGAAAAGTATCATTCTGCTTTCTAGCCGTTAAAACAGCAATTTTATCGCCATAGACTGCACTTTTTTTGAAATTTATTTCCAATTCCGCCGGAACATGCGTCAGCCTGAAATCTACATCAGTACATTCGCTTGCCCATAAAGGATAAATGGAATTATTTACATGATTGTTAATGTCTATGTCGTCAAAACGCACCTTAAACTCATCTTCCCGCTCGAAAGAATCCGGCTCTTTTATTTTCATAAAATCCACCGGCAAAGCGCGTTCGTTCAGCGGAGTATATTCCGGAAAATATTTACTGAGCATTGCCGGACGTTTTTTAGCAATATCTATCAGCACCCACTGACTGCTGACTTTGATAATAACCTTGCCCTCGGCGTCATAAACCAAAAAATCGCGGATGGCGCCCCACAGCTTTGTTTCTGCCGGCCAGGTCTCTATCACAAAATGCTCGCCGATTTTCGGCAGACTGTCAATTTGCAAATAATAATCAGAACCGAACCAGGTCAAGCCTTGCTTTACACATTTTTCCAAACCGAATCCCAAAGTATCGGCGCTTTCCATTGCCGTGTCTTGCAGCACATTCATTAAAGTGAGTAATCGTAAAAAGCCATGACAATCGGCTTCATAGCTTTTTACGACATACTCTTTCTTTATTTTAGCAGCATTTATCATCATAAACTAAAACAAATTGTTTCCGGCGGCAAATCCCGCCACTTTATATTTTTCAAACCGTGTTTCCAAACGTTTGGTATAGGCTTCGCCTTTTTGCGGATTTGCCGAATGATAACGTTTGGCGGCCTTCTTCCAACTTTGTCCGTGTTTGCTATACAGTGTGCGTAAAAATTTGGCGCTGTATTTCACATTATTGGAAGGATCAATCGCTTCATCAACGGAATTAAATGCTTCTCCGTGATATTTCAAATTGATTTGCATACATCCCACGTCAATGCTTTCAATTCCCTGCGCCTGAAATTTTTTAACAGCGCGCACCGCATCTTCACGCGAGGCAAAATAGTAGCCTTTTCCTTTAACATTAACTGTCCACGGCCAAGCCACATATCTGTTTTGCAAATCATCCCATCTGCCGCTTTCCACCGCTGAAATGGTTTGCAGCAAATCAAATTTAACGCCGTATTCATTGCCAGCTTCTTTTGCGGCAATCGAACAAAGAGCCCCATCGGTAACCAACTCTTTTGCCGGCAGTAAGTCAGCGTCCCCGTTTGCGTAAATTGCATTGCTGAAAAGCACAAGCCCGCTGGCTAACAAAAAACAAAATTTATTAAACACGATAAGGTGTCATCCTATAATGCCACTCCACCGACAAACAGCGTCCCGTCTTTTAAGAATTTCGGCTGTTTTTTGCAATTTAATGCAGTCAAGTCAAGCAGCGTTAAACACTTTTAACCATTCCTTAAAAAACATTAACGAACGATTAAACGCTGACTCATATAACACTGATTTTTCAAAAAATCCAGTAAAAATAATCCGATTCGCTGAAAATTTAAATCTTGACACAACTTAACACTTTGATTTATCTGCTTTTATTTTTACAACATCTATACGAGTCCCCAAACAAAAATGCCCTGAATTAAGCATTTTCAGGACATTTTTTTATTTGTTTTGCGACTTTTGTGTTTTAATTATCTTGCCCCTATTAACGAAACTGACGAAATTGTATCGCCCATTCCGACTAAAGTCAGCGGCTTTTCAATCAAAATTGTCGGAACGGCAATGACATTGCCGTTTTCATATTGGCAAATTCCGGTCTGCACAAGTTCAGGCTTTTGCAAATATTCCGCCAATTCCTGCAAATTATTAAGACTGATTTCCGAAACTTTTTTGCCGTGTGCCCATAGCAGTTTTTCGTTTTCTTCAATTTTTCCGGTTCCGGCTTTAGTGGCGGCAACGGTGGAAGCCAACATCATTCCGCGCAGATTCTGTTCCGGAGTGATACGAAAATCAGCATTTTGCAATGTAATATATAATCCGAACATGTGCAACTGAATGCGCGGAGCTCCGGTGTTTTCTTTGATAATCCGCACAATTTCAAACAAGCGGGGCGCGGTTAATTCTTCATGCGCCGTTTCCGCATATTTCTGCGGATTGATAACTTCTAAAGCATCAAGCGCTTCACGTTCGTTTAGCCCCAGAGAATCAGCAAGCGGAGCAATTTTTTCAATAATTGCGGCACGCACTTTTTTGTCTTGAGTAGAGGCCAGCTCTAAGTGAATAATCCCTTGCGGATTGTGCTTTTTCCAATCTTTTATCAAAGCAACGGAATCGCTTACCAATTCAACTCCGCGGCGTTTTGACGTCAAATTATGATAGCCCGAAAGCACCAAATAATCATACCCATGCCGCGACAGATGTTTTACAAACCCCTGATTGATAACCAAATCAATGTTGGCCGGGTCATAGGTGGCAATAAAACGGTTTGATTTCGGACAGGTAAATTCTTTGCCCCAAGCCGTGAATGTATCGCCGATGTCAAATTCAATTATCCAATGGATAAGCGGCGTTTCTTTTGCGCGGTCAATATCAACGGCGCGGCAGGCGTCTCCGTTTTCATCAATTCCCCAAAGATTATCTAAAGGCAAAAATTGCTGAGCCTGCAATTTCGGATGTGAATTTGTGTGCACAAAAACGTTCTGCACACCTAATACAGCCAAAGCGTTGGCGACAATTCCCCCCTGTCCGCCCATTTGCAGACGGTCATACCCCAAATTCCGGCTCATCCATTCATAAACCGACTTATTGTCGCTAATCCATTCTTCGGCAATGCCGCGGCTGAAACATTTAGCTATACCGTGCACTACGTCTTGCGGTGTTTCCAATAAAGCGCGCGGACCGTTAAATTCGCTTTCGCTTAAATTAACGTCTTTTATCAGCTCCGCCAAACGCTTGCCGCTGATTTTTAAAACCGCGTCAATATTAGTGTTAAAAGCTGTTGCCGCCGAATGAACTTCTTTTACTTTTTTCAGTTGATTCGGTACACAGCCGTATTTTTGCTGCCAGCATTTTTGCAATTCCGCTATATTCATTTTGCGCGCTCCATTTCTTTTAAGTGAAGATTTGCCAAAGAGTTCATAATCAACCCGTTTATGGAATGTTCAAATTCAAGATAATCTTGAGTTTGCAAAATCCAAGAGTTCAGCTCGGCAGAATTTACATCACTGTATTTACGGTCGGTTTTGAGTTTGTTCAAGGCTTCGGCAAAATCACCGCTGTTAACCAGCTGATGAACCTCGTCCGGCGTCTTCGGAAAAACAACAGCCGGCTTTTCTTCGCGTTTTTTAAATTCCACCAGCTCTTTGAGACGGCGCAGCAAGGCTTCATCCCAAGTTTCCTGAATTTCCGGCTTAACTGTTTTTTCTATTTGCGGACGGCTCAAATCGGCATATACTTTATTAAATTCGCTAATCAGCATGGCTCGCCCTTTAATGCCGGAAACCGCATATTTTTTTAGAGCGGCGATATAATTTAAAGCCGTATTATTACCATCGGCCAAAATTTGCAAAACTTCGGTTTCATAATCAAACGGCAAACCGTCTTCAGCCAAACCTCGCACGGTTAAAGCTCCGGCAGCAAGCAATACTTCGGGAGCGGTAACATTTTTTTCAGCAGTTTTTACCACTGGCGCGGCAATATTTTCTTGCAAACTATTCTGTTGAGGTAGGAGAGGAATAATTTTATCGGCAAGCTGCTGCAACTGTTCTTCCGACAATTCAATTTGAGTTGCCGGCATATTTTCTGCCGGTAAATTCTGACTTAAAGCGGTAATTAAATTTTCCTGCTGTTTGATTTGCGCATTCAATTTGTTTATTTTCGTATTGTAATCAGCGACAAGCTGGGACGCTAAATCTTCATTCAAAGCCTTGGTTAATTCAATATTATAAGCCACGGCTCCTGCGCAGCAAAGCAAAACGACCAAACCGGCAATTCCGGCGTAACTGTTTTTCTTTTTTTGTTTTGTTTTAATTTCCGCCGTTGAAGTTTCAACCGGTTTAAATTCTTCTTTTTTTTCGATTTTAGCCATTTTCTCTATCCTTTTTCTTGACAAATTACCGGATTATATTTCATATAGTTATAGCGAAAAAAAGTTTACAGATGATAAACAAAAAAGATTGTGGAATAAATAAATGATTGTCTTGGGAATTGAAAGCAGCTGTGATGATACCGGCGCCGCCGTGGTAACAGATGAAAAAGAAATTTTAGGCGAGGCGTTGCAATCGCAGGAAGAACACAAACGCTACGGCGGTGTTGTTCCAGAAATTGCCGCCCGCGCCCATTTGGAACATGTCGACGATATTGTCGGCACTTGTTTGGAACGCGCGCACATTTCTTTAAATGATGTTGACGCCATTGCCGCTTCCTCCGGTCCGGGGTTAATCGGCGGAGTAGTCGTCGGAGTAATGACGGCAAAGGCTTTGGCTTTGGCTTTAAATAAACCTTTTGTCGCCGTAAACCACTTGGAAGGACACGCTTTGTGCGCCCGCTTGGTTCATCCGGTAGAATTTCCATATTTGCTGCTGTTGGTTTCGGGCGGACATTGTCAAATTTTGGTGGTTAAAGATGTCGGCGAATATGAACGCTTGGGCACAACCATTGATGACGCCGCCGGCGAGGCTTTTGACAAAGTGGCAAAAATGCTGGGACTGGGTTATCCGGGAGGTCCGATGATTGAAAAACTGGCAGCCATGGGTAATGACTCCCGCTTTACACTGCCGCGTCCGCTCTTAAATTCCGGCGATTGCAATTTATCGTTTTCGGGACTAAAAACCGCTGTGCGTAAAATTATCGAATCTTATTCACCTGACGGAGAAATTGAACACGCCATTTTACCTAAAGAAGACGTTGCCGATATATGCGCTTGTTTTCAAATGACGGCGACCGATTGTTTGGTGCGTAAATTAGAAAAAGCCATTACCTATTTCAAACAAAAATATCCTAACGGTCATCATCTGGTGGTCTCCGGCGGCGTAGCTTCAAACACTTACCTGCGTAGTAAATTAAATCAACTGGCGGAAAAACACGGATTGGAATTTGCCGCTCCGCCGATTCGTTTTTGCACGGACAACGGCGTTATGGTAGCTTGGGCTGGTTTGGAACGATTCCGTAAAGGCTGTGTCAGCCCGCTTGATTTCAAGCCTCGTCCGCGCTGGCCGCTGGATGAAAACGCCCCTAAAGCCGCCGGTGCCGGAGGTGTAAAGGCTTAATGCGTAAAACTTCGGAAATTTTGGAAATTATGCGGATTTTTGAGCGGAAAAACCCAAATCCGCAATGCGAATTGCATTTTCATAATCCGTATACTCTGCTGGTGGCCGTAATGCTCTCGGCGCAAAGTACGGATAAAGGCGTAAACAAGGCAACGGAAGCTCTGTTCAAAATTGCCGACACACCGCAAAAAATGTTGAATTTAGGAATTGATAAGCTCAAAGATTACATTAAAACCATCGGGCTCTATAATAACAAAGCCAAAAACATTATGGAAATGAGCCGACAACTTGTTGCTGAGTTCAGCGGAGAAGTTCCTGCTGACCGTGATGTTTTAACTACACTTGCCGGAGTTGGACGCAAAACCGCTAATGTGGTTATGAATGTGTGGTTTAAGCAACCGACTTTGGCCGTTGACACCCATGTTATGCGTATTTCTCACCGCTTGGACTTCAGCCAAGGCAAAACTCCGCTGGAAGTAGAAAAAGACTTGCTAAAAGTTTTGCCAAAAGATTTAATTATCAACACAAATCACTGGCTGGTGCTGTTTGGACGCTATACCTGCAAAGCACAGCGCCCGTTATGCGAAAATTGTCCGATTAGCGCTTATTGCCATTGCGGCGACAAGCGCATTTAATCACATTTTACTTAAAGTCAGAGCTATATCTTTGCTAAGCTGATGTACGGCGGCATTTTCAGCTTTTACCAGTTCGGCAATCGTATTGTCTTTTACTTTTGTTTCATAGGTTGACTGACGGCGTTTTAATACATTGCCGTTGCCGTCTTGAACATTCCACCACACGGATAATTTAACTTTGTCTCCGCGATAGGCTTCTATTTTGTTCACTTCAATTTTAACATTATATGGCAAAGTTTCGGTATCATAACGCGCGCTTTTAACAAATGATTTCGGCAGATACGCGATTAAATCGTTAGTTACGGTATTCTGTAAAACGGCCGGCAGAGCCTCGCCCCAGCGGCTAAATTCCAGCATATTCACTTTTTGAGATTCAGCATCATAGGTTACCATTTGCGGTCTGTCCAGCAAATCCGGAACATTAACGGTTTGCACGGCAACGCTCAGCTGTTTTTCAGATACAGTTTCCAAACCCTGACTGTTCATCATATAAAACGCTGAATCCGGCGAACGCCAGCAACAAGCGGCGGTTAAAAACAACAGGCTGTAAGCTAAAACTTTTTTCATCTCGGTCTCCTTTTACCTTGTAACATTGCTTCCGGATGACGCTCCAAATAGTCAGCAAGATTCTGCACTGAGCGTCCGGCCTTGGTCATTTGTTCAACCATGGCATTAAAGTTGGTAATTGTTTTTTCGGCTCTCGCGGCTTGACTATCCAGCAATTTATCTGTTTTTGCCGTAATGTTATACAAATTTTCCATAATCGGCGGCAATTTATCATCAAGTTCTTTCAGCAGATTACCAAGCTGCATCATATTTTCACGAAACGGAATTTCCTGCAAATCTTTAGAAATCATACCGATAGAAGAAATAACCGTCGGAATCTCCATGTGCGCGCCGGTTCCTCGCAAAATAGCAGGAGCACTCGGATCCATATCAAGCTCAATCATTAACTGTCCGGTCAAATAATTGGAACTTATTAAACGGGCGCGCAAGCCTTTTTCTATTAAAGTGTGTAAAATTTCTTGTGCGGAGGCCTCTTTTCCGTCTTTCATTTTAAAGGAGCGATTTTGCTTAAAGGTAATAAATACAGGCATTTTGAAAGTACCGTTCTGCAAATTTGTTATCAGACTGATTTTAGCCACTTGTCCGACTTCAACCCCTTTAAATACCACCGAAGAACCGACATTCAATCCTTGGATAGATTCTTCAAAATACAAAACGACATATTGAGAATCATCAGAAGTGAACTTTTTACCGACGTAATGAAAAATTATGGCGGAAAAAACTAAAAAACCGGTAAGAACAAAAAGTCCGACTATTCTATATGTTTCATTCTTTTGCATTTGCGTTACCTCTTGTTAAAAATTCTAAAACTTCCCGATTGGGCGGATTTTTCAAAATATCATGCGGATTCCCCTTAGCCAAAATGCTTTTAGTTTTCGGGTCTAAAAAAATTGAATTTGTGCCAATGGCAAAAATAGACGCCAATTCATGAGTTACAACCACGATTGTAGTACCTAAACTGCGGTTTATTTCAATAATTAAATCATCTAAATTACGCGAACTGATAGGGTCTAATCCCGCGGACGGCTCGTCAAAATACACAATTTCGGGGTCAAGAGCCAAAGCCCGAGCCAAACCGGCGCGTTTTTTCATACCGCCGCTGATTTCCGACGGATAAAAGTCATCAAAGCCGGCCAACCCCACAAGTGATAATTTCAATGAAGCCAATTCTTTTATTTCTGCAGCCGAATAACTTGAATATTGCTGCAACGGCAAAGCAATGTTTTCAGACAAAGTCATAGAGCTGAACAAGGCGCCGCTTTGATAAAGAATTCCTGACTTTTTGCGTATATTATCCAGCTGAGCCGATGATGCTTTGGCGATATTTGTGCCGTCGATAATCACTTCGCCTTTCAGCGGCGGCAATAAGCCGGTCAACACCCGCAACATACTGCTTTTACCGCAGCCGCTTCCGCCCATAATAATGAAAATATCGCCTTTATTAACCGTAAAATCCGCATTTTGCTGTAACACAAAACTGCCGTACCCCATGGTTAAATCTTTTACTTCTATCATTGCGGTCATATATCAAGCTCCTGACAAATAACGGTAATGATTCCGGTGGCGACAATCATCCAAACAATCGCACAAACCACCGAGCGAGTTGTGGCTAAACCGACGCTGTCAGAATTACGCCCGCAATTAACACCTTGATAGCAGCCACACAGAGCGATAATAACACCAAAACACAGACTATGGAACAAACCAACCAAAAAATTGCCAAAATGAAATGCGTTAAAAGCATATTTCCAATATTCCTGATACGGCAAACCAATAAGCACCACGCCGACAAAAGCTCCGCCGACCATTCCCATAAAATCGGACAGCATGGTTAATATCGGCATAGCGATAACCAAAGCTAAAAGCCGCGGCAAAACTAAAAAGTCTATACGCGACAAGCCCATGGTTTCCAACGCGTCGAGTTCCTCATTTACCTGCATGGTGCCGATGGCGGCAGCGTATGACGAGCCGGTGCGACCGGCCATAATAATCCCGACCATAATTGCGCCCATAATCCGACACATACCAATCGTTACCAAGCTGGCGATATATATTTGCGCTCCGAATTCCTGCAGCTGCACGCCGCCGACAAACGCCAAAATCAAACCGACTAAAAAGCTGATTAAAGCGACAATACCCAAAGCCTTAGGTCCGCAATCTTCCAACGCCGCCAAAAAGTCTGTCTTACGCATAATGGTATCAGCGGCAAAAAGACGCCCGACAGCACCGAAGGTTTGTCCGCAAAAATGCAGAACTTTAGCCGAAAGTTTGCCCAAATTGATAGTTTTATAACCGATATTCTCAATAAAATTCAAATTGTTGTCATTAGATTTTTCCGGCGAACGATCGACTTCAAACGCCAAGCGGATTAAATCTTGAATATTTTGCGGCAGATTTTCGAGATTCGTCTTTATATTTTGTTTTTCAGCCTGCTTAACGGTGTCAAAAATAATCAGCAGCAGTGATGAATCCCACGCACCTAAATTTACGGCACTGAAATAAATACACTGCGGATTTTTTTTGACGGCACCGCGGATTCTGTTTAAAACCGCGGAACCGTCAAATTGCTGAAAAACACCGGCAAAACAAATTGCCAGACAGTTGTTGTCCGTGTGCAGAGTAACACTTGCCTGACCGCTATTCGTTTTGTCCGTCATTTTGTTGTTCCAATGCTTCATAAAGTTCTTCGGTTTCCATTTCATCAAGCGTTTCTTGCGGAACGGAATAGTCTCCGTTGAACCAGCGCCCTAAGTCTATATCGGCGCACCGTTTGGAGCAAAACGGCATGTATTTGTCATCACTGAACAATTTATGGCAAATCGGACATTTATGTGTTTTGATGACATTTTCCATGGTTTTACGGCTCCACGCGTCCGGTTCCGCTGCAGGTTGGACATTCTACCGTGTATAAATCACGCAAGCTCGGGCGACGGCGTTGACGCAAAATTTCAACATTACCGGCACGGCTCAAACCCAACACCCGACTATGACATATATCATCAGCAAGCTCTTCTTCCAAGACCTCAAGAACTTTTTTCATAAAGCGATATTCAGAAGAACCGGCAAAGTCGATAATAATTTTACCGGACAAGTTGCGCAGACGAATTTGACGAGCAATTTCTTTTGCTGCCTCAATGTTCAAGCTATCCAAATCTCCGACGCTGCGTTTACCGGCGCTGTCAACATCAATCGCCACAAAAGCACGGGTTTCTTCAATATGCAGATTACCTCCGTGCGGCAATTTTACGGTGCGGTTCAAAGCCTCGACAATAGCGTCGTCAACGCCATATTCCTCAAACGCCTCTTTTTGTAAAGTTACGGTACCGCCGAACAAGGACTCTACCTGTTCTTTCAGTTTCGGAGAATCCACCACCACTTCTTTTAAGCTGTCATGGTAGCGACGGATATATTCAAACAACGGATTTTCTTTGGTATAAAGAACCGCCGGAGCACTTAATGTGCGGGCTTTTTTACGTATATTTTCATAAATTTCACGCAAAGCTGTCATTTCTTCAAGCAGCTGATTTTCGGTTGCTTCGGTCGAAGCTGTGCGCAAAATCCAGCCTTCTTGTCCTTGGCTGTGCTCAAGCACAAATTTTCTATAGGAGTCGGCTTTTTCTCTATCTTCTATTTTATAAGAGGCTTCAACATCAAACTTAAAAGGACAATAAACCAAATAGGCTCCGGCCAGCTGAATATTGCGAACGACTTTAGCGCCTTTTTCAGCTCTTTTTTCTTGAGCCACCTGTACTACCACACTTTGCCCCTCGCTCATGTTGGCTTCTTTCAGCACCGGTTCATAAGAATTTAAAAAGGCTTCGTGTCCGTCGCCGATATTTACCATAAAACCTATACGGTCATTAGCCAAACTGATTTTCTTGCTGATACGTCCGAGGTAAACATTGCCTTCAATCGCGCGGTTTTCATTAAAAATGTCAATTTCCATTAAGCATTTTTCGTCAAAGACAGCGATTCCGGCCGCTTCATCATTGCGGTCAAATATAATTTTTTCTGCTTTCATCGGATATTCTCCCCTTTTAATAAATTAAGCGTTTCATAGAGCGGAAGCCCGATTATTCCGCTGTAAGAACCTAAAATTCGGCTGACATACGCGGCAATGCGGCCGTCTATACGATAGCCGCAAACGCCGTGCCAGTCCGAACTTTGTACATAACTTTTTATTTCTTCCGGCGTCAGAGTTTTCATAGAAATTTTTGAACTTACGGTTTTTTGTGAAATTTTGCCGTGTTTGTTAATCAGGCAAACCGAGCTGATAACCCGGTGTGTTTTACCGGACAGCAAGTTCATCACGTTGGTTTGCTCTTCTTCGTTTTTAGCTTTATGCAAAACTCTTTTACCAACGGCAACAATGGTGTCGCAGGCCAAAACATTTTCATTCGGATATTCCGCCGCGATTTTTTGCGCTTTTTGCAGCGCCATACGCCTAACATACGGCAACGGGTCTTCATGCGGCAAACAGTCTTCGCAAATATCCGCCGGAGCAATTTTTTTCGGTTCATAAGCAATTTGCCGCAACAAAGCAATACGTTGCGGCGAGCCTGAGGCCAAAATAAAATCTTTTACTTGTTCAGCCATGGGGCATTAAGCCTCGTCATCGTATGTTTTTTCCATGCGTTCATGACGCTCCTGCGCCTCAATCGACAAAGTCGCAACCGGTCTGGCTTCCAGTCTGCCCAAGCCAATCGGTTCGCCGGTTTCTTCACAATAACCGTAACTGCCGTCCTCTATACGGTCTAAAGCCTCATCAATTTTTGCAATAAGTTTGCGAATACGGTCTTTTGTACGCAAATCCAAAGATTTATCAGTTTCCAAAGACGCGCGGTCAATTTCATCCGGCTGATTCAATCCGCCTTGACGCAAGTCTTCCAGAGTGTCGACCGATTGTGAAACAATAGATTTTTTCCAATTTTCCAGCTTCTGGCGGAAGTATTCCAGTTGCATGTCATTCATATATTCTTCATCTTCGGAAGGTTTGTAATCCGGGGGTAAAACAATAGAAGCTGTCATTAAAATATCTCCTTATATAAAAATTATTTTCTAAATAGTTAGCAATTTTGTGTTAAAACTTCAACATCTTTTCTGATTTAACCACATAAAACGCTTAGTTAAACACCCACATAATGGAATTACCTTTTTCCAAATTGCATTGCCCCATATCGTCAACACTTTTACCGGTTAAAGCGGAACGAGTTGTCGGAAGCTGATAAGTTCCCGGAGTGCTTGAGGTGTAAATCGGCCAATACCAGTAATGTTTTGTATTTATAACAATAGAGTCCAAATCAACGGTTTTATTTTGTTCCCATTCCTTCATAGCCATTTCCACGCATTGTTCGCGGGTCAAACCTTCAAACGTAATGGCAAATTTATTCGCGTCGGGCAAAGAAATAGTAACATTTCCGCCGAAAACGTTTTTAAGTGAAACTTTTCCGTCGGTGCCGATGGTAACTTTATATGATGTCGGAATCAATTTCCGCCCTTCGGCATTAAGTTTATCAGCAGAATTTCCCTTCATTTCACCTTTAATTTGTTTAACAACCTCATCATACCCCGCATAAATGGTCGAGCTTTTGACAATCGCCGCGGCAAGTTCCGCCAGCTGTATGCTGCCTTTGCTGATTTTATACTCAGCATAAGCCCCTGTTATTATCTTGCTGATACCGGCCACAACCGCCATAACCGCAGCCATATAGCCCATAACTTCTATCATTGAGCGTCCGCTTTGTGAATTTTCATACGTCATTTCTTTATCCTCATTTTTATTAAAGTATCACAAAAAACTTTTTTTCTCAACAAATTTGCTTTATTTTTATGATAAAACTATTATAATATTGCTATAAAATACTATCAAAAGGAATATAAATGAAAAAAATTACATTTGTTTTAACATTTTTGGCTTTCAGCACTTTAATTGCCGGAAATGTTTATGCGGATTCTTATAAATATACTCCGTATGTCGGCATGGGATATGATTTCAGCAAAATTCAAGCCGGAAAACTACGCCCGGAATATAACGGCGGAACGGTTTATGTCGGTTCGGACTACAGCAAATATTTCGGAACAGAAGTTTTTTTCAGCCAAAGTTTAAGCCGCAAAAACGGACAAACGCCGCATAAACTGAAAAGCTCGTTCCGTGCCTACGGTCTGGATGTAGCAGCCTATTTGCCGCTGGGCTGCAGTCAAAAGTTTTCGCTTATGGCAACTGCCGGCTGGGGCGAATATGTTTTTAACTTAAAACAACAAGGTGCCAAACATCATAACGAACACGGTTACGGCTATCGTTTGGGCGGCGGTATAAAATACGCTTTAGATAACCATTGGCAAACTCGCTTAGTTGTCCGCCATGTAAGTTTTGATAAATTGGATATGCTGAACCAGACTATGGAATACAGCCTTAATGTTGAATATCATTTTTAGTTGAGAGGAAAAATAATGTTGAAAAAAATTGTTGTTATTGCCGTAATGCTGCTGCTGGTCGGATTCAGTTTTTCGTTAATGTTTAAAACGACCGAAAAAGAACCTGCTACCAATAATGTTCCGGTTGAAGCCAAAGCTAAATTGCCGGATACGGTTTTTGCCTTTTCCAAAGATTCGCTGCCGGAAAATTGCATTGAAAAAGATGAACAATTCTGCGCCGTTGAAAACGCCGTAAAATGCACCATCAACCCGGCTTTAGAAATGTGTAAAAACTTAAACCTGCCGAAATTCATTTTTATGCAGGACGCCGGCTTGGATCGTCCGACTGAAATCAGCTATAAACTGACAAATAAACGTGTTTTGCTTAACAACACGGTTGAAATTCATACTGACAGTTCTTGTAACGGCGGCTGGTTCGGCCTTTGCCAAGGCACCGTAATTTATGTTTTGGCTCAGCCGGAAGAACAAAACGGCTGGTATGTAAAAGACATATACGCCATTGAATAACGGATAAGTGCCGACGGCTTGGACTGCAGACGCAATCTGCCCGAGCCGCCGGTTTAATTTTTGAATGTCAGAACTACTGAACAACGAATTTCACAACCTTGGCACATTTGCTGCATTTCAGTCAAACTCATGTCTTTTATAAATTTATATTCTTCGGAAGCATAGCTGTCTCCATTATAAAAATAGCTTTGAACATTTCCGTTCCAAAATTGAAGTTGTTTTAAAGAAGCGTGCAAAGGCACAACAAAATCCTTAAGTAAGGTCGAACAAACTTGAGTTGAATAAGACGATTTATAATTGATACCGTCCATATATATTTCCAAGTATAAGTTTTTTCCGCTCCTGAAAATATCAACTGAATTACCTAAATCGTCGGCAAAAACTTTTCCGATATTGGTCACGCGGGATAAACGCCAGGTCGAAGGAATAATATTCATTGCCAAACAAACTTCGGTCAAACTTGATGATGGCGCTTTTACTAAACTGTCTGCCTGTTCAAGAAGATTCTGCGCCACATACGTATAGTTGTTAATTGTCCGGTTAAGTTTAAACTTATCCATAGCCTTGGAGTATCCGGCGATTCCACCGACACTTAGTACACCGATAATCGCCAACACGCCCAACATTTCAATCATAGAACGACCTTGAGAAACCTCGCTTTTTACTCTATCGTCATTGCGAGCAAAGTGAAGCAACCCGGTAACCTTGACCTTAGTACCGGTAAGGTTATTTTTAACATTTTCAAACAACTTACACATATTTCCGAACCAGCTGAAATTACACATAAAACAAAACCCGCTTCAAAGCGGGCGGATGTTCGAAAACCGTACAAAAACAAACGGCTCGGCTTATTTGGCCGAAACCTTATTTAGCCGACATCCGCTCAAGCGAAAATCGGCATATAAAGTTTTAAGTCGCTATGCATAACGACTGTTTTTGTAAAGGGTTTTCGACGCCCTAAAAGCACTATCATGCTTTCATTTGTCATTTTATAGGAAGCTTGAAGAAAAGTAAAGATTAAAAGTTAAACTTACAAGAAAATCATAACCACCAAGACCGTTATATCCTAAAAATTTATTTTCTTCGATTTTTCTAATTTGATATTTTTTGTTGACTAAAAAATAATAGCGTATCTTGTCTTTTTGCTTGAGATTTTAGCAAAATAGAGTAAACTCCAAACAATTGTTATTGTATATCTTTTAAGGAGAAATGTAAATATGTCAAAAGTTTTGATTACTTCCGCTTTGCCGTATATTAACGGGATTCCGCACCTTGGCCACATGGTCGGCTGCTTACTGCCGTCCGATGTTTATGCCCGTTATATGCGAATGTCGGGTAATGAAGTTTTGTATATTTGCGGAAACGACGAACACGGTACAGCCTCTGAAGTCGGCGCTTTGAAAGAAGGTATGCCGGTGGAAGAATATTGCGATAAATACCATGCCCGTCATATTCAGACATATAAAGATTTTAACTTATCATTTGATTACTTTGGTCGCACCTCCAGCGAACAAAACAAAGAAATGACCTATCATATTTTTTCGCAGTTGGATAAAAACGGCTTTATTGAAGAAAGAACTATGAAACAGGTTTATTCCGTTGACGATAAAATGTTTTTGGCTGACCGCTACATTACCGGAACCTGCCCTCATTGCGGCTATGAAAAAGCCCGCGGCGACCAATGCGAAAACTGTACAAAAGTTTTGGAACCAACAGATTTAATCAATCCGCGCAGCACTATTTCCGGCAGTACAAATTTGGAAGTGCGCGAAACCAAACACCTGTTTTTAAACTTGCCGAAAATTGAAACAACATTAGTGGAATGGCTTAAAACTAAAGAGGCTTTTTGGCCGGATGTAGCTTATTCCATTGCTAAAAAGTGGGTTAAAGAAGGTTTGCAACCGCGCTGCATTACCCGTGATTTGAAATGGGGCTTTCCGGTTAATAAACCTGGTTTTGAAGACAAAGTATTTTATGTTTGGTTTGATGCGCCAATCGGCTATATCGGTATTACTAAGCAGTGGTCGGACGAAAATCCGGCAGAACGTAATTGGAAAGATTGGTGGCTGGATGCTAAAGACGTGCGTTATGTTGAGTTTATGGGCAAAGACAATGTGCCTTATCACTCTATCACTTTTCCGGCAACTTTGCTGGGTACGGGCGAAAACTGGACAAAGGTAGATTTCTTAAAAGGCTTCAGCTATCTGACTTTTGAAGGCGGAAAATTCTCTAAATCCGAGCATCGCGGCGTGTTTGCCGAAGACGCGGTTAAAGAGTTTCCTGCCGATTACTGGCGCTATTGGCTGATGGCTAATGCTCCGGAAAGTTCAGATTCATCATTTACATTTGAAAGTTTTGTAAATACTGTCAATAAAGATTTGAATGGTGTTTTGGGTAACTTTGCGCAGCGTGTAATGAAAATGACAGCCTCTAAACTGGGCGCTCAAGTGCCGGAAGGCGGCGAATTGCAAGCCGAGGATAAAGAGCTGATTAAAGTTTTGCAAACCCGTGTTAATGATTATTTTAAATACCTGAATGAAATGGAATTCAGAAAGGCAACTGCGGAATTGCGGGCAATTTGGGTTGAAGGAAATAACTATATTTCCACAACAGAACCTTGGATGGTTATTAAAGAAGACCAAACCCGCGCCGCTACTATTTTGCGCCTATGCTTGAATTTAGTACGCATTTACGCTGCCTTAAGTGCGCCGTTTATGCCGGATACCGCCGAAAAAATTATGACCAAATTCGGCTTAAGCACAAAAGATTTGCCATCACTTAAAGACTTTAATGTAGAAAAAGAAATGTCGGCGCTGAAACCTGGGCATGCTTTTGAAGCCGGAGAGGCTTTGTTTGAACGCATTACACCGGAAAAAGCCGGCGAACTGCAACAAAAATACAGCGGAGAAAAATAAATGCCTCATTACGAATGGGATGACATCAAAACCAAAGGTTTCAGCAATTTACTTTACAAGCTGTATTTAGGACTGACATATCCTGTGCGTCATCCTTTCGTAACCATTGTTGTATTACTGGCTTTTTATCGGCACGAACTAAGTAATATGTGGCTTAAATATCAGCACAAAATGCCGGAACCGGTACAGCAGGCGGCAATAATAAAAAAGCAAACCACTGACAAAATAGAAGAAAAACTTTCGGAATTACGTTCTTCTTTAGGTGAAATCGTGCGAAATGTTCATCCGGCATCTGCTCTGAAACCGGAAAAGAAAGAGCCGACACCTAACTGGAATACGATTAAATTTAACAAAGTGAAGTATGAACCGCTGAATGCTGATAATAAAGAGCTGGAACTGACTGAACCCGAGGAAAAAAGACCGGAAGCAAAAGTTCAGACCGAGACTGACATCACTCCGCCGGATAACTTTATCGCCGAAGATTCCGAAAACCCCGCGCAAAGTTATTCTTTTGAAAACATAGACGGCTATTACCGAAAGAATGACAATCTGCATTTGGAATATCTTAAAACTCCGCAGCAGATTTTCGGCGAAGCTGAAATAGCCGGCGCTAACAGTTTGTATATTGACGGCAAGTTTATGTTTTTATACGGCGTATACACCGACCCGAATTTTTACAGCGAAGAAATAGCCGCCGCTTATTTGCAACAAATAACCGATGGGCAAATCGTACGCTGTGAAATCGTTGCAAAAACCTATAACCAAACGGCAACGGCGCTTTGTTTTGTAAACGGCGAATTTATCAATAAAGCGCTGGTAAATAAAAAAATGGCGCGTAATGTGGCTTTACAATAAGGAAAAAAGCAAATGTGGCAGCCTGTTTTTATGATAAGCGGCTATATATTAAGTATTCTAGGCTTAATTATGCTGGTACCAGCCAGCCTGGATTTTGCCGAAAATAAAGATGTTTTATCACCATTCGTCCCCTCATCCGTCATAACCGTTTTTTTGGGGCTCTCTTTGTTTTTAGCAAACTACACTAAAGTAGAAAAAATTTCGCTGAAGCAGGCATATTTGGTTACGACTGTCAGCTGGTGCATTGTCGGTGTTTTTGCGACATTGCCTTTTCTGTTTTCAAATAGTCATTATGAATTTGCCGATGTTTTTTTTGAAACTGTTTCGGGAATTACCGGAACGGGAGCCACCGTGCTATCCGATGTGGAAAGCCTGCCGCATTCTATTTTGTTATGGCGGTCGATTTTAAATTTTCTCGGTGGTTTGGGAATTGTTATTTTTGCCGTAGCTCTGTTGCCGTTTTTGGGAATTGGCGGCATGCGGATTTTCCAACGCGAAAATTCCGATTCCAACGATAAATTTATGCCGAAATTCAGCTATATTGCCAAGCGGATAGTTTTTGTTTACACCGCGCTTGTCATAATCTGCACCGTGTCTTTATTTTGGTGCGGCATGGATTGGTTTGACGCAGTCAATCATGCTATGGCGTCAATCGGCACCGGAGGATTTTCAACAAAAAATAATTCGGTGGCGGCGTTTAACAGTGTTTCCATTGAAGTCGTTATCATGTTTTTTATGCTGACCGGCTCGCTGCCGCTGACCTTTTACATTTTACTGTTCCGCCACGGCGAAGCAAATAAAAACTATCAAGTTTCGGTCTTTTTGAAAGCGGTTTTTTATTGCGGTTTATTTGTCAGTCTTTATTTGTTTGCAACATCTGATTATTCTTTGGCGCAAAGTTTGAGATACAGTTTTTTCAGCGTTATTTCGGTGATGACAACAACGGGACTTTCTTCAGTAAATTTTGTGGAATGGGGCGTTTGGACCAGCGCCGTGTTTATGCTGCTTTCCTTAAGCGGAGGCTGCACCGGCTCTACCAGCGGTTCAGTTAAAATATTCCGCTGGCAGGTAATTTACGCTTATTTGCATAAATATATATTATCTATGGTGGAACCTAACCGAATTATTCCGCTTAAAGTCGGAACCATTAATCCGACACAAAATGTAATCACATCTGTGTTCGTCTATGTTTTCTCATTTATTATAAGCATGCTGCTGATAGGAGTTGTCATCAGCCTGTGTGGAGTAGATTTTAACACTTCACTGGCGGCAAGTGTTGCCTGTATGACCAACGTCGGTGTCGGAAGTGTTGAAATAATCGGACCAAGCGGAAACTTTGCTTTTTTTTCAGCTCCCGTAAAATATATTTTATGCTTTGCCATGCTCCTGGGACGTTTGGAAGTGATTACCGTAATGGTAATATTTACCCGCTCATTTTGGCGTAGCTGATTTTTGTTGATAATATTTCAAAACATACAAGCGAATAGCACTGCACAAATTAGATGATGTACGTTCATTGTCAATTTGCGTAATCAATTTGTTCAAACTGATGTTCTGCTCATCGGCAATAACTTGCAAAGCCTCAAAAAATTCTTTTTCCAAACAAATACTGGTAGCATGTCTGCCGGCAATTACAACGGATTTTTTTATCATTATTTTTTGCGGTAGCTGTCAAAAGAAATTACTTGAGCGTCCCCCGAAGCAGCCGGTTGAAAATCTGCCGAATTATTGGCCGTCGGCGTGTTGCCTTCGTCCAAAGTAAAGCTCAACCCGAATTTAGCATACGGGTCGGCAAAATAAGTTATGGCGTCAAACGGAATCGTAATGGTCTGCGGAACACCGCCGAAACTCAAATCAACCGAAAAACTGTTATGGCGCACCACCAGATTTTCAAACTGATTCTGCAGCACAATAGTCATGGTGTCCGGATATTGAACCTGTAAATTTTTAGAAATTATTGTTCCCGGAAAATTTGTTTTAAAAGTGATATAAAAATGATTCTCGCCGGGCAAACCTTGTGTCTCAACAATTTTCAGAGCATAATAAACCACACTGCGCAAAGATTTTTCAACGAGTTCGTCATAATCTATTTTTTCTACAAAGTTTACCATTTTATCACCTAAAAAAACAAAATTAAGGGTCTCTCTGTTGCTGGGCGACCCCGACCCCACTTTTGCCTAACCAAAGGTAAAAGAATTTAAGTTTGTTACTTTAGCTTAATTAAGCAGCTACAGCAACCGGTGCAAAATTATCATTTGCATTCATTTAAATTTGAACCGATAACGGTGGTATCTCACCGAACACAACACATATCTTTACTATACACTGTCGAGCCTGGTTCACCCCCATAAAATTGGTGGAGGTGCCGGGTACTGCCCCCGGGTCCAATGTACCTATTTCATAAGGCTTCTGGTGTCATAGTCAGCAAGCTGACGCTATATAATATAGCTGATTTTTTAAAAAATTCAAGTTATTAAAACGGAAGTAACGCAAAAAAGTAAACCGCATTCTACAACAAAATTCTTGCTTAATATTGAAAAAATACAAAAACGCCGCCCAGTTAAGGGGGGCGCTAAAACTGCGACCGTCTGACCGTATCCGAGAACATTCTCTACCGAACCGCTTGTACAAGGTGGGTGCCATATAACTAAACCACGATTTAGACAGAGACAGCTCCCTAAATAATAATGTTGGCCGGAAAGACATGCGGTGATGACGCATCAGACAGTCTTTATTTATACAAGTATACTAACGCAAAAACAGTTTACATTCAAGCCTAAAAAACTAAATTTTCCGCAGTTTTCCACCGCAACTTTATAACGCCTGAATGCTTTGAATCAAACTGCGGATTCTTTGCGATTCGCTGTCTATGGCTTGCGCGTTGACAGCGTCCAGCTGCTTGATTTCATCATCGGAAACGCCGCCGTTTTTAGTACGCAAGTCCTGATTTTCATCGGCCAGCAACAAACCAATCATAGCCAGCATCATATTTTCATTAACCAAACCAATACTTTGCGACAATAATTTTGCTTTAGCGTCAAGGATTCGCGAAAGTTTTATAATGTGCGCTTCTTCGCCATCATCACAGGTAATGGCATATTCGCGCTTATCTATCGTTATTGTAACTTGCCCCATTTTCTTCTAACACCTTTTCAAGTCTGGCCACCACATCGTCAATATTTTCCGAGGTTTGGCTGATTGTTGTTTGCATTTCTGCCAGCTTAGCTTCAAAATCCTGACATTTTTGCGCCAAATCTTCTTTCTGTAAAGTTTCGGCTGCCAGTTGCTCTTTCAGTTCTTCAAGTTCACTGCTGCCGGCGGAACTTGTCTGCTCTAAAGTCAAAACTCGACCGTTAGCTTCTTCCAGCTGTTCTTGCAATTCTTTATTTTTAGCCTCCAGTTCTTCCAGCTGGGTTTTGCGATTCGCTATGGCGTTATTCAGATTCTGCACTTCATTTTGCAAATTGCCGATTTTAGCCGCCTTGTTTTCAATTTCATTTTGCATTTGCTGCATACGGGCTTCATTTTCCGTATTATTTTTAGCGGCTTCCAATTCGGCTTTCAGTTTTTCATTTTCGCTGCTTAAAACTTCGGCTTTAGCGCTTTCTAACGCGGTCTTGCCTTGTTCAGCCTGCAATTTTTGCGCAAAATCGGCTTGTTGCTTATGCACAACTTCAATCAGTTCATCCACCGATTTTTTCAAGCGATTCAAAGAATTTTGGCTTTGTTCCATTTTTTCTGTTTCCATGGTAAAAAAGACTTTCCTTTATCTCAAATTGTTATATACTTTTGACAATATATTTAATAGCTAACACAAAGAATATCAAAATGCAAAACTTAATCATCAAAATTACTCAGGAAAATACCAACCTTATCGCCGATTCTAAATTGCAATGTTTTATTTTGCCCGATTCGCTGCCACAAAGTTTTATGGCAGAGTTCTACGCAAAAGCAAAAGCGGCTGAAAAATTGGTGCTGATTTCCGGAGAAAAGGCCGCCGATTTATATTTGCAAAAACTTGGCGACGGCTTGATTATTGACACATCAAAAGATGAAAATCCGACTAAGCACATCAAAGAAATCAAAGCAAAATGTAAAAAAGCCCTGCTGGGAGTCATTTGCCGCAATCGCAGGCACGAAGCCATGTTGGTCAGCGAATGTGAGCCAGATTTCATTATATTCCGCTTTTGGAAAGACGGATTCGCAGCCAATGCCGAACTGCTGAAATGGTATGGCGAATTTTTCTTAATTCAAAGCGCGGTTCAACCCGAAGATGAAATTGATGTGTCAAATTTGCCGGCTGATTTTGTGATTTTAAGCGACACTGCCTATACGATTTTTGTTGCGAAATAAAAAATGTTGGTTTATGTTGCAAACATCAAAAATAAATAATCATTTTTAACATTGTAAATAGGAGATAAAATATGAAACAACTTGCTGGAGCAATTAGAATTGGTTGGGTTATTGAATATAAAGGCAAACCTTGGACTATTACCAAAGCCGTACACATTAAACCGGGTAAAGGCGGCGCTTTTATGCAGGTGGAAATGAAAGAAGTTGAAGCCGGAACCAAAACTAACGAACGTTTCAGAACCGAAGATACCGTAGAAAAATTGATGGTGGAAGATAAAGACTGCCAATTCTTGTTTGAAGATTCTACCGGTTTAACTTTTATGGAATCCGAAACATTTGAACAATTCACAATGCCTTCCGATTTGCTGGGTGATTCCCGTCCTTTCTTGACAGACGGAATGAATGTAAAAGTTTCTTATATTGACGGTCGCCCTATTTCTGTTGACTTACCTTTGCAAGTTGTTTGCGAAGTGGTTGAAACCGAACCTGTAATTAAAGGTCAAACCGTTTCTTCTTCCTACAAACCGGCTATTTTGGATAACGGCGTACGCACAACCGTTCCTCCGTTTATCGGTGTCGGCGATAAAATTGTTGTCGGCACATCCGAAGCAAACTATGTTGAAAGAGCAAAATAATGGCTTATATTTCAACAGCTTTAACCGCCATGGCTAACGCCGTAAAAAAAGCGTCAATAGCCCTGTCGCGCGATTTTAACGAATTGGAACATCTGCAATCCGGCCACAACGATGGCCGCTTTGCTCAGCGTTCCTACGAAAAAGTAGAAAAAACTCTTAAAGAAGAACTGGCTAAATTAAAACCGGCTTACGCTTTTGTCTGCAAAAAAGATGACACCGTTCCGGCAAGCGGCAACTATTTTTTGGTTACTCCGATTGACGGTTATGCAAACTTTGCTCATGGTAACGGCAGTTTTGCAATTTCGGTCGCCTTGGTGGAAAACAGCGTGGTTGTAGATGCCGTGATTTACAGTCCGATTTATGACGAATTGTTTTTTGCCGAAAAAGGTTGCGGCGCATTCAAAGAAGGTTTCCGCAGTCATGAGCGCTTGCGTGTTGCCGGCGCCAAAGTTGCCGAACAAGCCCTTATCGGCTGCGGCGCCGACGCCGAACTGTTCCGCAAGTCTTTAGGTCTAAGCAAAAACGTATTGGTAAAAGGCGCTGTTTCGCTGGATTTGGCTTATTTAGCCGCCGGAAAGTTGGACATTGTCGTTTCTGCCGATAATTTACCGCAAACCCTTGCCGCCGGTATGCTTTTGGTTAAAGAAGCCGGAGGGTATATTGTGGCTTTGGGCGAAACCGATGTGCGTTCCGAAGACTTTACCAAAGTTTTGTTTGGCGGCTCGTTAATCGCCACCAACGAAGCATTGCGTCAAAAAGCAGCTAACACTTTGGCAAAATAACAAAAAAATTTAAAAAACAGTAAAAATAATACTTGCGTATTTTGTTTGCTTAATGTATAAAGGCGTAAAAACTATATAAAGTATTTTATTTGGAGATAAAAATGAAAAAAGGAATTCACCCTGATTATCACGAAATTACTTATGTGATGACAGATGGAACTGAAGTTAAAACCAAATCTACTTGGGGTAAAGCCGGCGAAAAAATGTTGCTGGAAATTGACCCTAAATCTCATCCGGCTTGGACAGGTATCCGCCGCGTTGTAGACACAGGCGGCCGTGTTGGTCGTTTCAACAGCAAATTTGGTGCTTTCGGTTTGAAATCTAGCAACTAATTTGAAAATTTACGTTGAAAGCCTGCTTTTTTTTGCAGGCTTTTTGCGTTTATAAAGTAAAAAATTGCTTGTATCTTACAACAACAATGTCTATTGTAAGAAAAAAAGTTTTATTTATGAAAGGATATGAATAATGACTGCTCCTTTAATGCCAAAGGCGACAGCTGTATGGTTGGTAGACAACACCACCTTAACATTTCATCAAATTGCCAAATTTTGTGAAATTCACGAATTGGAAATTCAAGCTATTGCCGACGGCGATATTGCCTATAACATTCAAGGTTTAAGCCCTATCAACAACGGTCAGCTGAGCTGGGAAGAAATCAAACGCTGCGAGGCCGACCCGACAGCCGAATTGGTTGCCAATGTGCTGGAAAAAAATGTTAAAGAGCGCAATGCCAAAGCTAAAAAAGTTTTGTCTCCGTCTCAGCGCAGCGACAAACCGGCCGCTATTTTGTGGATTTTGAAACATTGTCCGGAAATTATGGATTCGCAAATTTGCAAACTTGTCGGCACCACCAAACCGACCATTGCCAAAATTCGTGACGGCGAGCATTCGGAAATGGCTGACCTGAAACCGAAGAATCCGGTTGCTATCGGCTTGTGCACTGAAAAAGATTTGGAAAACGCTTTGGTTATTTCAGCCGCTCACAGCAAAACCAAAGACGGTAAAAAAGTAATCAGAAAAGTAGTAAAATAATTTACTGAAATCAAAAATAAAACACTTTAACCTTACAGTTAAAGTGTTTTATTTTTTTAGAACATTCCGGCAACAGAACCTGAATAAACTCTGACACCGTTCACAGCCTCTGCGCTTGAAGCAGAGTTGCGGGTTGATGTGTTTGAACGGGTTGCAGGGGCAGACACATTCGAACGAGTTGTACGGGCAGGAGCCGAAACAGCAGATGAATTGTTGTACAAATCATTTGCGTTAACGGTTCTAACCACCTGAGTTGCAGGACTTGCGGTAACCACGCCATTATTAGTAGCATAGCCGCTGTTGTTAGCCTTCTTGCTCTTAATGCGAACAGGAATGTTAACATAATTGCCCTTAACTCTTACATGAATACCGGTATAAGGATCATAACCTACACCGACATTCTTTGTCTCGATAGAAGCACTGCCGTAACCGCCGCCATAATAACCGCCGTAGCTGTTACCATTTTCCACGATAACGCCGTTAGTCATTGTAGTAGGCTGCTCATGACCAACCTTGCGGATACCAAGAATTTGGTTCTCATACTCCTCAACCTCGACAATGTCGCCGGAACGAAGAGTGTTAAAGAAAGCTCTCATCTTAAATTCACGCAAAGCGGCATAAAAAGTTTTACCACCTTCACAAATAACTTCTGTTCCACGATCGCCGGTGCCAATTTTTACAAATTTAACTTTGTAAACATCTGTAGCAAAAGCAACAACAGATACCAACACCATCAACAATGTAATCATAAACTTCTTCATAATATGATTTTTTTTAATGAGGTTCGCTCCTAAACTAATCCTCTCTAAATGAATACTCCGGTTAAATAAAGTACATTATTTAAAATTTCGCAATCATTAAAGCAATCAAAGTCAAAAGAGAAAAACTCAATCAAACTATGAAAAAGGCTAAAATAATTGGCAAAATTTTAAATAAAATACTTATATGATACAGCTTTATTATACGATATTTTTTCTATTTTGGCAATAAAAAAAGAGAAGCCCGCAAGCCTCTCTTTTTTTAACAATCCTACAGTTCTATTCGGCAGCGATACCTGCCGCGGCAACCGCTTCTTTGGCAGCCAATTCTTTATTTTTGCGGCTCACATAGCGTTTTGCCATTTTAACGGCATTTTCATAGTTAGATGCCGTAGAAATATCAGACAAACGAACATGCGCATTGGCAAATGCTTGGTGCAGCACGCGCTTCGGCTGGGTTTTTATATTGGAAATAATCACTTTAGTCTGTGTTTTGTGCATTTTTTCAATAAACTCAACAATCAAATTTGCCCCACTGGCGTCAATCATAGAAACGTGCCCCATCCGAATAATCACCACATTCGGCTTTTTTTCCAGCTGACGGAAAAACTCAGAGATTTGAGTAACCACGCCAAAAAACAGCGGACCTGCAACCCGAACAACCACAATGCCTTTTTCATGCAAATCATGCGCTACTTCAGAGTCGGTATCCGGCAAAACCTTATCCATATTGGCAAGTTCAATTTCTTTGCTCATACGATGCATAAATATAACTGCGGCCATAATAAAGCCCACGGCAATAGCGGCGCTCAAATTTACCACCACCGTCAAAATTACCGTAACCAGCAATGTATATCTGTCCCCCGGCAAAGATTTTACCAAACCCAGCATTTTATCTAAGTTCAGCATATTCCACCCAATCATAATCAAAATAAGCGCCAAACTGGACAACGGAATAAACTTAACCAACGGAGACAAACAAAACATAAATCCCAGCAAAAATACTGATTGCATCATTCCTGAAACCGGAGAATAGGCGTTTGCTTTATAGTTAGTTGCTGTTCTGGCAATGGCACCGGTCGCCGGCAAACCAAAGAAAGCCGCAGCGGTAATATTTGCCAAACCTTCGCCCACCAACTCGGCGTTCGGATTATGCATATCACCGCTCATACTATCAACCACTTTAGCACTCAAAAGCGATTCCACCGCCGCCAAAAAAGCCACCGTCAAAGCACTAGGAAACACCAAGCGGAATAAATCCAAACTCAGCGCCGGAAATTCAGGCATAGGCAACATTTTCGGTAAATCGCCATACTTACTGCCGATTGTTTCTACCGGTAAATTGAAAAAGTATGTAACCAAGGTGGTAACAACCAAAATAGCCAAATAGACCGGCACTTTCGGCGTAAATTTCTTAATTCCCAAATACAAAGCCAAAGATAAACAGCCAATAAAAGCTGCCGCCCAGTTAGTCTGCGGAATGCTGATGATATAAGTATACCAACGCTGTAAAAACGCGTTTGGAATATCATTCTGAGTTAAGCCTAAAAAGTCCTTAACCTGTGATGTTATCAAGATTAAACCGATACCGGCCGTAAAACCAATAATTACCGGATATGGAATATATTTAATATAGCTGCCCAGTTTCATAAAACCGGCGGCCATTAGCAAAATACCGGTCAGAATCATTGAAGCGACTAAACCATTATAGCCGTAATTTTGCAAAACCTCCAAAACCACAATAGCAAAAGCACCTGTCGGTCCGCCGATTTGATAACGAGAACCACCCATCAGGGCAATCACAAAACCGGCAACAATAGCCGTATACAAACCTTGAGCCGGAGTCAGACCGCTGGCGATTGCCAACGCCATGGCAAGCGGCAACGATACAATACTAACCGTCAAACCTGAAATACAATCGCGCTTGAACAGCGCCAAGCTATAACCTTTACGTAAAACTTCAACAGATTTAGGCGTATAGTCTGCCTTAAATCTTTCCCATATTTTTTTTAACATCTTTTCCTCTGATTCTTTTTTTAATTCTTTCCGCCCTCTATAAAGTACAATTTTCAAATTTTGTCAAGATGTTAAGCCTTGAAATTTTAGAAAAAAGCAAACTATTCATTTCTATATAAAAGTATCAGCGTGCAATCTTGTTTTTTGCATATTTTGCATTTTTCAGCAACTTGCTGTAAATTATATTCAAAACATGGGTACCTGTTTTTATACTCATCCTCAACATTTTTACCGCAGACTCTGAAATAATCCGCCCAATTAACTACCGCATGCACATCCGGGTCGGCTTGAGAAAAAGCATATAACTCGCGGCAATTTTTCTCAGCGGCATCCGACGGTTTTGTTCTAAAAAAAAGTGCGAAACGATATAAGTTCGTACCGTTGTCCAACCCGGTAATTTCAATTTTTACAGATACATAATTTCCGAAAATATCCCGATTATTTTTATCCAGCATACTCTGCGGAACAGCGCCGATTTGTTGCAAAGTCGGCAAAATATTTTCATCGGGATTACCGTATTTTCTTTCATTTTTATAAGCGTCCTTGGCCGAAAAAACTAAATCGGTTATCTGGGCTTTCCACTTATCATGCTTCCACTTTTCCATGGCTTTTGAATATCCGGCAATTCCGGCAACGGATAACACGGCAATAATCGCCAACACTCCGAGCATTTCTATCATTGACCGCCCAACCTCGCCTTCTCTATCGTCTTTGCATCGTTTCACTCGCAATGACGGTAGAGTATGGGACAAGGTTTTAAATCCCCTGCTATTTCTTCTTAAAAATTCTATACCTTCCAACACGTTATTCCTCCTTGGTTGTGTAAAAAAAACGACCGTTATTTTTACACAGTCCGAACAAATGTCTGAAGATGCTTAAAAACAAGCAAAAAATATCGTAATTATAAAAAGTTATTGCAAAAACTCCCAACCTTTGTTAATTTACGAAAAGAAGCTATTTTAAAGTCCGATTTAAACGGTCGTTATTTTTACACACTTTTGACAAAACCAGCCTCATCCTAGATTTGCAATTTAACATTTGACATATTTAGTTTGAGCACCTAAAATAAAAACATAACTAATAAAAAATGAGGAAAGAAAGATGAAAAATAAGCAAACAAAAGGTCTCTCTCTCTCTCTCTGCAAATCCTATATCTCTAATTAGAGGCACTTTTTTCGCCGCTGCAGAGGTATTTACAGAGTTTTTCGATAAAATCAGCAAATTTTCCCCTCGCCATTCTTGGCGTCATTATATAACCCCGCCCCGTGTTCTATTGTCATTACGAGTAAAACGAAGCAATGACAATAGACAAGGCGAAGTTGGTAGGAGCATGATTGAAATGCTGGGCGTGCTGGCCATTATTGCGATTCTGACAGCAGGCGGTCTGGTTGGATTTAACAAGGCGATGTCAACATACCGTTGGAATATGGCTTTAGGCGAATGGGATACTTTAATTAACTTGGTTGTAAAATATGGTCAGCAATTAAAAATAAACGATGGTTCGCAATATGCTTTAAGTTTACTTCCAATACTTCAAGCAACAGGAGAATTACCTGATAAAATGGTAGCAAAAAAATTTAATAATGAAAATTGTGAAAAATTCAATTTTGATTGTTATATTATCGATTCTTTAGGAAATAAAATTGCCATTTACAATCATGATACAGGATATATCGGCATTCACTATGAAATAAGCAAAAATAACCTTGAGTCTTGCCGTATGTTTATGACAATGGCAAAATCAAATCACGATATTATTGAGTATCTTGAATTTTATAATACAAAAAATTCCATAAATTTTTATGGCGATAGAAGATGTGATTCTAAAAGAGATGAAGATAGATGCTTTAAAAATATGACTGTTTCACGGATTAACGAAATTTGCAAAGATAACAACATTTTCAAGGAAAATGAACCCAGCAATTTTTTAATATATTGGTATAATCTTTAACCTTACAATACTTCTTTCAGCCATTTGCGGATTTGCTCGTTTTCAACCTTTAGCAAAACTTCATTCAGATACGCTTCAATCAAAATTTGTTTGGCGTCATCAAGGGCAATTCCTCTGGTTTGCATATAAAACAGCTGCTCTTTATCCAAATCGCCGCTGGTTGCCCCGTGTGAACACTTTACATCGTCGGCAAAAATTTCCAGCTCAGGCTTACAGTCAACTTCGGCATTATCGCTTAAAAGCAAAGCTCGGTGCAGCTGATAGCCTTCTGTCTGCTGTGCGTTTGGAGCAATGTGTATTTGTCCTTGAAAAACTCCGCGACTACTGCCGTCCAGCACACCTTTAACTAACTGATTAGAAAATGTGTGCGCTGCCAGATGACGAATATTTGTCGTTATATCGGAATGACCGTCATTATATAAGCGATATGCGCCGTTTACATTGGCCTCAGCGCCTTCTTGCTGCAGTTGTATATACGATTCGCTGCGAGCTAAACGACATTCACTTTGCGCGCAAAAAGCATTATATCTGCCGTTTTGACGGACAACTACGCTGTTCAAGGCAATATGCAGTGCAGGCTTCGCCTCTTTAACCCGTTTATAATGCGTTAAAACCGCTTCGTTGCCGATATATATTTCATTGACAATATTATTAAAATAAAATTCATCATCGCCGGAAAAATCTTCCAGCAAAGTCAGTCGCGCGCCGCTTTCCAACACTATAAGATTCCGCACGTTTTGCCATAAATTTTGCCCATGCGAATGATAAGAAAGCAAAATCGGTTTTTCGATTAAGGCATTGCGTTCCGCCACAATCATCAGACCTTGCTCTAAATAAGCGGTATTGAGTGCGGCAAAAGGGAACTTTTCCATATCAAATGATTTATTTAAGTATTTCTGCGCTTCTTTATCATAAATAGCTTCAACCAATGGTTTTATAACCAATCCCCGCGGCAGTTCGGTATGCTCTGTGTCAGGTTTGCCATTGCAAAAATGAACACTAATCACGGCAAAAGGCAAATCATCAGCAATATGGCAATGACATTCTTCGCCGCATTGACAATGGTGCGTATCGTTATCAATAACCAAATCACTAAAAACCGATTCTTTTACATAAGAATATTTCCAAACCTCGGTTTTAGCGGTAGGTAAGCCTTGTTTTGTAAATGCGGACAAACCTTTTTCTCTCAAGCCTGCCAGCCATGGCATATCCTCGCCCCAAAGTTCAATATGTTGTTGTGTCAAACTCATTTAGTCCGCCTTTATAAACTGAGTATAGCCGTTATTTTCAATTTTTTGCGCCAAAGACATATCGCCGGAGCAGATAATATGACCGTCGGCATAAACATGGACATAATCAGGCTGCAAATAAGTCAAAAGTTTAACATGATGAGTGATAACCAAAAGGGAAGTATCTTTGGTGCGCAGGCGATTGACACTTTCCGCCACAATTTTAATAGCGTCAACATCCAGTCCGGAATCCGTTTCATCTAATATAGCCAAATCAGGCTCCAAAAGACTCATCTGCAAGGCCTCTAAGCGTTTTTTTTCTCCGCCGGAAAAACCGACATTCATTTCACGCTTTAACATTTCTCCGCTGATATTCAGTTCTTTGGCTTTACCCCGTAAAAGTTTCAAAAATTCGGCAGCGTCAAGCTCTTCTAAATTCATAGCTTTGCGCTTGGCATTTACCGCGTGTTTCAAAAAACTGCTGCAGCTGACACCTGAAATAGCCACCGGCGCCTGCATACTCAAAAACAAACCGAGCCAAGCACGTTCTTCCGGTTTTAAGGTCAATAAATTTTGTCCTTTAAATTCGGCGCTGCCGGCTGTTACTTCGTAGTCAGGCTTGCCGGCCAAAACATACGAAAGCGTTGATTTTCCGGCGCCGTTCGGCCCCATAAGCGCGTGAACCTCGCCTTTGTTAATCGTCAAATTCAAACCTTTGATTATTTCTTTTTCAGGTACGCGAGCGCATAAATTTTTAACTTCCAACAATTTTTCTGACATGTAAAATCCTTTATCCTACGCCTCCTTCAAGGCTGATATTTATAAGTTTTGCTGCCTCAATGGCAAACTCCATCGGCAAATGCTGCATAACTTCTTTACAAAAACCGTTTACAATAAGCCCGATTGCTTCTTCTTCGGAAATTCCGCGCTGTTGACAATAAAACAGCTGTTCATCGCTGATTTTGGAGGTTGTAGCCTCATGTTCCAATACGGCAGTTTTATTGCGGTTTGTTATATATGGCACGGTATGCGAGCCACAGGTTGAACCAATCAGCAAACTGTCGCATTGCGAATAGTTGCGGGCATTGTCGGCGGTTTTGGATACGGCAACCAAACCGCGGTAAGTTTGGTTTGAACAGCCGGCGGAAATTCCCTTGGAAATAATTTTAGAAGTGGTGTTTTTACCAATATGAATCATTTTAGTACCGGTATCGGCTTGTTGACGGTTATTTGTAATGGCTACCGAATAAAACTCGCCGGAAGAATTATCCCCTTCCAAAACGCAAGACGGATATTTCCAGGTTACGGCCGAGCCGGTTTCAACTTGTGTCCACGAAATTTTTGCATTGCGTCCTCGGCAGGCCGCCCGCTTCGTTACAAAGTTATAAACGCCGCCTTTGCCGTCTTTATCCCCCGGATACCAGTTCTGCACGGTGGAATATTTAACTTCGGCGTCATTCAAAACCACAATTTCAACAATGGCGGCGTGTAGTTGATTTTCATCACGCTGCGGAGCGGTGCAGCCTTCCAGATATGAAACATAGCTGTTGTCTTCGGCTATTATAAGCGTGCGTTCAAACTGACCGGTATTTTTGGCGTTTATACGGAAATAGGTGGAAAGTTCCATCGGACAAGTTACGCCTTTGGGAATATAAACAAACGAGCCGTCGGTAAACACCGCCGAATTAAGGCAAGCAAAAAAGTTATCGGTGTACGGCACAACCGAACCTAAATATTTTTGCACTAAATCGGGATGTTCTTTAACAGCTTCGGAAATAGAGCAAAATATAATGCCTTTATCAGCCAGCCGTGCGCGATAGGTTGTGGCAACCGAAACACTGTCAAACACGGCGTCTACAGCCACACCGGATAAGACTTCCTGTTCTTTAAGCGGAATACCCAGACGATTATATGTATCCAGCAGATTTTTATCCACTTCATCTAAACTTTTCGGTTTGGCTTTTTGCACCGGAGCTGCATAGTAGCTTAAACTTTGGTAATCTATTTTATCATATACCAGCTTGGCCCATGAAGGTTCCTCCATCGTCAGCCAATGCCGATAGGCTTTTAAACGACGTTCCAAAAGCCAATACGGTTCATTTTTTTTTGCCGAAATCAAGCGGATAATATTTTCGTTCAAACCCGTAGGCGCGGTATCGGCTTCAATATCCGTTATAAAGCCGTATTTATACTTGTTGCCGCTAAGGTCTTCTATTTCCGGTTTTTCCACCACTTCAGAACAATCCTTTATTCTTGCTTTGTAAAACTGCCACATCATAAGCAAAACCTGCAAAAAAATCAACAGTTGTTTACTTAATATTTATTTATTTGCGTTAAACAAGTAAGTAGTGGAAAAGGAATAAAAATGATTTACGGACTTTTAGGGCTGATTATTGCTTTAGTGTTATATGTGATTTTACTGCATTTTAAGCTGCATGAAATGAAAGAGCTCGTGCAGGAAAGCAATATTCTGACAACATCGGAAAACTCGCCGGCTCAGCATACTTATTATCTTAAATTTAATGTTGATAAAGATATGAAAATTACTCAGGTTAACGGCGACACCTTGCAATACGGCGGTTTCAAGCGTGAAGATTTAATCGGTCAAAGCGTTTTGGGCACGTTGCTTAAAGATGTTCCGGCCAACCGGGAAATGCTTGAAGAAAATTTCCGGCAGCTCAAAAAAAGAAAACGTATCATTTCTACGGAACAGGTTTTGCAAAAAGCCGACGGCACCAAAATTCCGGTATTGCTGCGGGCTCGCCCGATTTTAAACGAACTGCTGCACTGCCGCGGTATCAGCTTTTGGGGGCGTCCGCTCAAACAGCAGCTTAATTTAGAAAAGCAGCTGAAGCAGGTACAAGAGCAAGACCAGCTTATCGGCGATATTCTGAACGCCGAAAGTTTTTATAAGTATTTGGACGAACGCGTTAAAATCTGCAACCGCTATAACCGTCCGCTGCTTTTAATTGTGGTTGAGCTGGCGGATATATATAATTTCATTAACAAAGGATTCAGCTTTGAAACCGGCGATAAAATGCTGCGGTTGGCAGCAGACGCCTGCATAGAATGTACCGGAAAAGACGTGAAAATCGGCAGATTCGAACACACAAAATTCGGTATGATTTTAGAACAGTTTGATGACGATAAAATTACTGAGCTCACTCAAATTCTGTGGGAAAAGATAATCGGCAACATCCGCAAATTAAACGTGGACAAAGTGAACGCCGGTATGGTCTGCATTTATTACGCACGCCGCAAAAACAACGATGAGGCGGAAAATATGCTGTCGCGCACCCGCAAATATTTAAGCAACAGCTTGGCGATTCACCGTTACGGAATCGGAACTAGAGATAAAAAATAAGGTTATTCGGAGCGCAGATTAGTGAAAAAGTTTTTATACATAGCCTTGTTTTTATTCAGTCTGACCGGCTGTGCCGGACGCGGTTGGATTTGGAATGGTTGGAATTCATCAAACTCCGTAATTGTGCAGCGCGGCGACACTTTATACAGCATTTCCCGCCGCTCCGGTGTTCCGCTGAAAGAGCTGATTAACGCCAACAATCTGCACGCTCCCTATACTTTGCATGTTGGACAGGTTTTGAACCTGCCGGCAAAGCAATATCACACGGTGCAGCGCGGCGACACTTTATACAGCATTGCCCGGCAATATAATGTGGATGTAACTTCTCTCAGCCGGGTGAATAATTTACAAACCCCGTATTCTTTGAATGTAGGCGATAAATTAGCACTGCCCGCATCGGTAGGCAGTCTGCCGACAAGTTCATACGCCGCATCGCAAAATTACTCTTCAGTTTCCGCCGCCGCACATACTACTGCTTCAAATTCCGTTCAAACCGCTTACACACCGGCAAAATCAGCTCCCGTAACCGACAGTTATGTAGCACCGAAAGCCCGCAAAACAAAATTTGACTGGCCGGTTAAAGGAACGATTATTTCCGGATACGGCAATTTAGGCAGCGGACGCAAAAATGACGGAATCAATATTAAAGCGACGCTCGGAACTAATGTCAAGGCGGCGGATTCCGGCACGGTGGCCTATGCCGGTAACGAGCTTAAAGGTTTCGGCAATTTGATTTTGATAAAACACAATGACGGCTGGATAACAGCTTATGCGCATAACGACCGCTTGTTTGTTAAAAAAGGTCAGAAAGTTTCGCGCGGCGAAAAAATTTCCACCGTCGGCAGCACTGGTAGCGTTACCACTCCGCAGTTGCATTTTGAAGTACGCTCCGGCAAAAAAGCCGTTAATCCGCGCCCATACCTTCCGTAACGCTTAAAAATTCCGTTAATAACTTGAAATTTTAGTTTTTTCTCACAATAATTTGATGTAAAACTGTGGCATAAAATTATGTGAAAGGAGACAAATATGCTGATTAGTGATGCTTTTGCCGCGGCAGGCAATGCCGGAATGCAAAGCGGTTCTATGGCTGTAACATTAACACAGCTCGGTTTAATCTTGGTTATTTTCTATTTTTTTCTCATTCGTCCGCAAACCAAAAAAATTAAGGAACATGCGGCTATGGCGGAAAATTTGAAAGTCGGCGACAGAGTGTTGACCGGCGGCGGCATTTACGGTAAAGTTACAAAACTTAACGGAACGGAAGTTACTGTGGAAATTGCCGGCGGCGTTAATGTGGTGGTGGAACGCATGACCATTAACGGTGTGGTTACTCCCGAAACAAAACAGGCCGAAACCAAGCCTGCTAAAACAAAAACTAAAAAAACAAAATAAAAGGAAGAACAGATGTATAAGTTATCTCTGCAAAGAATTTTAATTATCATCGGTATCTGTCTGGTCGGTGTGTTTTTTGCGATTCCGAATATTATGCCGAATCAGCAAAATCTGCCGAAATGGTGGCAGCCGATTAGTTTGGGATTGGACTTGCAAGGCGGTTCGAGTTTGCTGCTGCAGGTTAAAATGGATGATGTGCTTAAAGATAAAATGAGCACCTTGGAAGATTCGGTTCGCCAATCTTTGCGTGAACACAAAATCCGCTATCAGGATTTAAAATCTTCAGACAAGGGCGTGTTTGTTAAAATTTCAGACTATGCTGCCCGAGATAAAGCTAAAGAGGCTTTCCGCAAACTCGACCAAGGTTTGGAAGTAAGCGAAGATGCCAACGGCGAAGGTTTGGTAACCATTGCCTATAATGAACAGGCAATTACAGCACTAAAGTATCAGGTAATTGACCAATCTATCGGCATTGTGCGCCGCCGTATTGATGAACTTGGCACCAAAGAGCCGAGCATTCAGGGACAAGGCACCGACCGTATTTTGGTACAGCTTCCGGGCGTACAAAATCCGGAAAGCGTAAAAATTTTGCTGGGTAAAACCGCTAAAATGTCTTTCCATTTGGTTGACGAAACAACCAGCGTCGCTCAAGCTAAACGCGGTAAAATCAGCAAGACTTCCCGCGTGATGAACGGTTCCGAAGGCGAACAGTATGTGGTTATTAAAAAACCGGTAGTCGGCGGTGAAAACTTAACCGACGCCAGAGTTTCTTTTTCTGACGGCATGCCGGTTGTAAGTTTCCGTTTCAATACCTTGGGCGGACGAAAATTCGGCGAAGTAACCAGCAACCATGTCGGCGAAAGATTGGCGATTGTTTTGGATAATGAAGTAATTTCAGCTCCGAATATTCAAGGTCCTATCACCGGCGGTAGCGGTATTATTACCGGTAACTTTACCACAAAATCAGCCAACGATTTGGCTTTGCTGCTGCGTTCCGGCGCATTGCCTGCTCCGTTGGAAGTTATGGAAGAAAGAACCGTCGGCGCAGGTCTTGGCGCAGATTCCATTCATGACGGCGTTATCGCGTCCATTGTCGGATTGATTACCGTTGTTGTATTTATGGTTATGGCATACGGCTTGTTTGGTGTTATGGTAGATATTACCGTTTTATTGAACATTGTTTTAATGCTGGGCATTATGAGCTTTATCGGCACAACTTTAACTTTGCCTGGTATTGCCGGCATCATTTTGACCATGGGTATGGCCGTTGACGCCAATATTCTTATTTTTGAACGTATGCGCGAAGAAGTAAACAAAGGACGTTCCATCCGCGACGCCATTACTTTGGGCTTTACCGAAGCCTACCGCACCATTGTAGACTCTAACCTGACAACCGTTGTTGCCGGTTTGGTTCTGTTTTATTTCGGCAGCGGTCCGGTCAGAGGTTTTGCCGTAACTTTGATTATCGGTATTATTACCTCTATGTTTACCTCGGTTACCGTAAGCCGTTTGCTGGTTGAAGCCTGGATGGCTAAATTTAAACCGACTAAACTGCCACTTTAAAGATATAAGGATAATAAAAATGAAAATATTTAGTTGGATTATCAAAGATACAAGCATTGATTTTTTAGGCTATCGCAAGCTGGCGTACACTTTGTCGGCCGTACTGTTTGCCGTTTCAATCGCCAGTATTGCCGTACGCGGCTTTAACTACGGAATTGACTTTTCCGGCGGCGTGCTTATTGAAGTAAAAAGCAAAAACGGACCGGTAGACGTTGATAAAGTCCGTAGCGAGCTGGATAAATTAAATTTGGATGAACTGAATTTGCAGTCTTTCGGCGACGCCCAAGATGAACTGATGATTAGAGCCCAGGCCAATAACGCAGACGAAGAAAGCCAGCGTGTTGCCGTAAAGCAAATCAAAGAAATGCTGGACAATGATTTCACTTTTGAAAGAATCGAATCGGTTGGTCCGCAAGTCGGTGATGAACTGAAACTTTCCGGCGTGTTGGCGTCTGTATTTGCCATGCTGGCTATCAGTATGTATATCTGGTTCCGCTTTGAATGGAAATTTGCAGTCGGAGCCTTGGTCGGTCTGTTTCATGACTTGATTATTACTATCGGTTTGGTTTCCATTTTCCACTTGGATTTCAGCTTAACCACCATTGCCGCTATTTTGACTTTGGCCGGTTATTCGGTAAACGACACCGTGGTAACCTATGACCGTGTGCGTGAAAACCTGCAAAAATATAAGAAAATGCCGCAATACGATTTGCTGAACAAAAGTATCAACGACATTTTCTCCCGCACGATTTTGACCGGTGTAACCACATTCTTAGCCTCTGCGGCTTTGCTGGTGTTCGGCGGCGATGCGTTGCGCAGTTTTGCCTTTGTTATCACCAGCGGCATCATCATCGGTACTTTTTCATCAATTTTCATCTGTGTTCCTGTCATCAATATGTTTGACTTGCGCGCCACACCTGATGAAAAAGACATCAATCCGTTCGGTAATGTGCAATAGTTTTTACTGATATAATTAACAGCAAAAAAGGACAGCTTTTTAAGCCGTCCTTTTTTGTTAAGCGGATATTTCTATTTATTTATATCTATAACCACAATTTCAGATTTTGTTCCGGTTTTGAATTTTATCGCCCAGTCGGATATTCCTGATGTTACAATAAAATCCGTCAAATCACGACGTTCATATCCATAAGTTTTATCATTGGCGCCAATCCACTCTCCGACTTTGTTTAAAGGCCAAAGCTGACCGCCGTGAGTATGTCCCGACAGCACCAAATCAACTTTTGAAGCGGCTTGATTTCTATAATCGTTAGGCTGATGATCCAAAACTACAATGTATTTGCTTTTATCCAAATTCTTTACCAATGTATTCATATTTTCACGCTTACCGCCGCGGTAAAATTCCGAGCTGTCCTGCCGGCCTAAAATATAGTAATCATCAGCAATCAACACTGCTTCATCTTGCAAAACCGTTACATTGTTTTTTTGGAGTTCTTTTATTAAGTCATATCCGGAATAGCCGCGTTTTTCGGGGCTGTGATAGCCTTTGTCATGGTTACCGAAAGCAAAGTATACGCCATAAGTTGTTTTAAGTTTGCCTAAAGCTGCGCAGGCTTTTTGCATATCGGCAAGCATAGTGTCATCATCAACAAAATCGCCGACAATAACCACGGCATCCGGATTAAGCGTCTGCATATATTCCACATATTTTACAAAACCGTCGCCATCAAAAGTGGTGCCGATATGAGAATCCGCAAATTGCACAATGCGCAGCGGCTTGTCGGTTTTAGACGTTTCTAAATTATAATAGGTTGTCCAAGCATGATAATCTAAAAAACAGCCGGCGCCTAAAGTGATAATGGTTAACGCTAAAGCGGTAATTCCGGCGTAATAATACTGAAACGGCTGCGGCAGATAGTGCTCAGCAATACCGAAAATCAAATCGCTGACAAGCCAAAAAATCATTAAATGCAGCAGCACGATAACGGCGTTCATCAGGTTTAGGCTATAGCAAAGCATACCGAAAACCGCCAATACGGCAATAAAGCTGTATAAATAAAGCAGCTTAGTGCTACCGTCAGCTAATTTCAGCATAAAAGCAAATTTTGCCGTACGACTGGTTAAATATGCCAAACCGGCAAGAGTTGAAAATATCAAAATTACAAAGAGTATTATCCACATACGCATTTTTACAATCCTTTCACTGCAACTATAATAATTCTTAGAGCACACTCTAGGTCAAGCATTTTTTTTGAAACATTGGTTTTTGACAAAAAAAACTTGCAAAAGCCGACAAAAGGTGCTAATTATAAGCCATATTTAAATTATGTTGTGAATTTTTGTTTAATTAAATCAAATCGTATGGATTTACAGACTAAAAAAGAGAGAATTGTCGACGTCAAAGAATGTTTGAAATCTTATTTTCGCAATGTAGAAAATATAGGCGCAATATTTTTTGTCAGCGGCGGTCACGGATGTGTTTTACGAGATGTTGTATACCAATATGCAACACGAAAAGATTTATACTTTGAAGTGTTTGCGCTGGATAAAACCCCGTATTTTGTCGGCTCGTTAGAACATGCTGAAGCTCTTGAAAAAATTTTTGGCGGTAACAGTTGCCCCTCGGAATATTGCTTCAAAGCAATAAACCCGCTTGACTTGTGGACATGGTCTCCCGCTTCTGAAATGGAAGAGCTGAGTCTTGAAGACGCTAAAACAGCTTTGTTTTAGCTAAAGTAAAAAGCTCCTGTTTTTAGTTCAAAACGGAGCTTTTATTTTTTTGAGTATGTATCCAAAAATATATTTACATATCATTATGAAGAAAGATATTTATATTTTTCGCCATGGTCAGACCAATCATAATCTGGCACAAAAATGGCAGGGAGTCAGTATTAACGACGCCTTAAACGAAACCGGAAAGCAACAAGCTAAAGAGCTTGCCGAAAAGGTCAAAAATCTCGGATTGGAAAAAATATACAGCTCGCCGCTTATCAGAGCATGGCAGACAGGTATGTATATTATGGACAACTACGCCGGCATTCGCTTTGAAATTATGAGCGGTTTGCGCGAAATCAATTTCGGCGAAGCTGAAGGATTGACTTTTGACGAAGTGCGGAAAAAATACGGCCGTAAATTTGAGCAGCAGCTTTTGTTTCCGACTTGGCAAAACTGGGATTTACATTTTCCGAAAGGTGAATGTAAGCATGATGTTTTCAAACGTGTTGACGCGTGTTTGAAAAAAATTGTTCAAAATGCCGAAAACAATGTAGGTGTTGTTTGCCACGCCGGAGTTATCAGTGCTTTGCAGTGTGGTTATCAGTTGGAAAATGTTTGCTATGATAATTGTTCAATTCTGCATTTGCAGTATGACAGTGAAAGCAATAATTTTACCAAGATTGACTAAAAAGCTAAAAACCGTCCCTAGTATATAAGGACGGTTTTTCTTTAATAAAATTCGCCCTGTACATCTGCAATATACCAAAAAACAATGTGGGATTTGAATGAACACAAAAACTCTCTGTTTCACAACAAAAAAGCGAAACAGAGAGTGAAAAAATCAGTGGCAAATCAGACGTTTTTACCAAATTCGTAAGCCGTTCTCATTGCTTCCTGATTATGTTCGATTTCGCCTTTCTGCCATGCGCCCAAACCATAAACAACGCCTTTTTCAAACGTATTATCCAAACAGTCAACAGCAAAGCCTCGTAAGCCTTCAACAACTTTTTCCAAGTGCTTTTGTATTGTGTCAGCCGACGTAACAATAAAATAAAAATCTTTATTAGAAATTTTTGTATACTGCGGAACAGTACGGTCAATAAAAGTTTTCATCTGTCCGTTCATGGCATAAAAATAAACCGGCGTTGCCAAAACAATAACATCAGCTTCAATCATTTTTTGCAAAAGCTCTGCCATATCATCTTTTTGCACGCATTTGCCGGTAGCGTTGCAAACTCCGCACCCCATGCAATAATTTATTTTTTTATCCCTCAGGCGGATTTTTTCCACTTCATTGCCGGTTTCTAAAGCCCCGCGTTTAAATTCATCGCACAAAATATCAGAATTACCGCGAGTCCGAGGACTTCCTGAAATTATCAAAACTTTTTTAGCCATACTTTTATCCTCCTATAATATCTATTTAATCCCCTGAATACAATTTAGGTCAAAATTTTTTTAATTTACAAAATTAAAATCATACAATATCTTTCCCTGTCCGCTATTCAAATTAAACACCCAATCGGCAAAATATTTTTGATTATTTTTCACAAACGGCACCACCTCTTTAAGAGGCATTCTTGAAGTACTTAATTTAACCGCCAGCCAATAATCATCATCGGCAATTTTATAAATTGATAAATTGTAAACCAAACCGACTTCTGTTTCCACCGCTATCTTTCGTGGCTCGATTTTTGAAAAGTCATCTTCAAAATCCTTTTTTAAGGCTATACCGTTATAATCAACATATAAAAGAGCGGCTGAAAATTCTCTGAATTTCTTAGATTTTGCAAGAGCCGTCGGCATTTCCTGAAGCGTAAAAGTTCTGTCGGAAATTGTTATACCGACAACTTGGTCGGCTGAAATTTCCAATAAAGGAAACGGCATCCAAGCTCCGGCTTCTCCGGAAAATTCCCCTACTTCGCTAATGGTATAAATATATGGATAGCCTTTCAACTGTGCAAATCTATATTCTCCGTCGGCATACCCACCGCCCAATGTTACACTATCCAACAGATTGCCTTCAGCATCAAAAGTTTCAACCAAAGTTTTCTGCTCATCGTCCAAACCGTATGCCGCCAACTTACTTTTCGATACTTCATCAACGGCAATAATAACCGAATTATTTATCATTTTATAAAAAGCCGCCAACTGCTTGGCATCGGCAAAATAATCAGCCGCTTCTTTTACTCGCCATTCGCCGTTATTATCATAGATATGAATTTCTCCGGTTGCTTCGGTGGTCAATTTTATCTGCTGCAGCAACACAGCTTTTTGCCTAGTTTGCATAAAAACATACTCTCCGCGCCGATTCAATCCGCTGCGGATTTTTGCATACCACACGGAAAATCCGGCTAAAAGCAGCATACCCAAAGCAACACATAAACTTATAATTAAATATTTTTTAGGCATTATACTTCTCCTTTAATCGGCGATTATGCCTTAATCGGCAAAACTTTGCCAACAAAAACAAAACAACAACCTCCAGCAGCGGAATTATTAAAATCTGCATTATCATCATTTTTGCCGTGGCAATACTGTAATCATTTTTCATTTTATATTCGATTCTTTGCAGCTTTTCTTCATTTTGCGCCAATTCCTTACCGGCTGTGCCAACTTTTGTCAGTTCTTCATAAAGTATGGCATTTTCGTTGCTTTGCTCAAACAAAACACGCTTTTGTTCTTGAATTTTATTTTGCAAAACTTTATACGCGGCTTCCTGTCGGCTGTAAATATTTTTCATCAGCCGCTGACCGATACTGTCGACATTAAAAAGCTGATTGCCGACCGGCAGCTGTTCATAAAGCCGATTATCCGCCATATAATCAATCAAAGCTCTCGCCGCCGCGCCGTTGCCGCTCTTTTCTATCACGCTGTACGGATTACCATCCGGAGAATTTTCCGCCGCCCAAAAAGCCGCTTCCAAAAAGTCGACATCTCCGACTACCGCGACTTTGCCCGCTTTTAGCGACTGTTTTAAAAACGGCTTCATTGTCGACGCCAATTCCGTCTCGGCATACGGATTTTTGCTGTATAAAGAGCTGAAAGAACCTTCCAGCACCGCACCGACCAAACCGTTCTCGTTTGTAATAAACGGCACAACCTTTACTGCCGGATTATCGACCTCAAACAAAAACGCCTTATTCAAGCGCAATCCGAGCGGACTGTAACCGAAAACTTTTTCTAATCTGCCTTCATCCGCGGCAATAGTTTTTAAATTTACCCGCCAATTATTCAAAAAGTCGACAAACTGCACATCTTCGCTGTTGGTCAAATCCGACTGGCTGGCGGTAAAGAAATCAAAAAACACAACAACCCGGCCGCCGCGCATAATAAATTGGTCAATTCCGTAACGCAACGCTGTCGGAATTTTTTTAGGATTTATCAATACCAACAAATCCGCTTTATCAGAAAATTCATACATTGACGGCGAAATATTAAACACATTGTAATCATTTTCCCAATTCAGCAAAATTTCCTGCAAACCATCCAAATTTTGCATATTATCCACAAATACGCCGACATTTTTAATTCTTTCCGGTTCGGTTACTTTCAGCAAAGCCATGTCAATATCTTTTTCCAGCCACGGCTGACGCTGCAGCAAAAATTGCTTTATCACGGCTTCTTTGCCGTCCGAAGTCCTGACCACGGCTCCCAGATAGTTGCGGCTGCCTCCGGCATTTGTTTCAAAATACAAACCTTTTTCCAACACTTTTTCTTCCAGTTCCGAAAAAGGTTCTACATAAGTTATGTTAACACTGACAATACCGCCGCTCAAACGCTGATACCGCCGCAAAAAACGCTGAATTTGCTGCAGATAATGAAAATAATCGGAATTAGCGTTAATATAATCTTTTGCCGCAAAAACATCAACCGTTACCGAATCTTGCAAATTATCCAGCAGCTCAACGGTTTGTTTTTTCGGCGTATACAATTCAGCCGCGGTAAAATCTGCCTTGCCGGCAAAAAAGTTAGACAATGCGATATTAAAAAACGCCGCTCCCGCCAGCAAAATCAGCATAAACACGCCGGCTTTCTGCCATTTGTTTTTTTGACTGCTGCTCTGCAAAGACAGCACTATTATATTAAAAAACACAAACACGGCCGTAACCGAAACAAAATACAAAACATCGGAAACACCGATTTCCGCAAACAAAAAATTGTTATACACGGCATACAAGCCGAAACACGGCAAAGCCACCCACACGGCCAAACCGAAAAAACTCAGCAAATAGGCCAAAATCAAATTACTTGTTAATGCGGAAATAAAAATTCCGGCCGCGCTGAAAAACAGCATGACAAAAAGCAGTCCCAGCTCATTGGTAATAATATTTTGCCAATCCAAATTCAGCCAGCCGGCGGAATAAATTATAAACGGCAACAGTCCGAGCATTGCCAAAACGCCCAAAGTGCTGACCGCGCAAAATTTAGCCGCCGCCAGAATAGAAAAAGACACCGGCTGCGTTAGCAAACTTTCTATAGTACCTGAGCGATATTCTTCCGCCCAGCTGCGCATGGTTAAAACCGGTATCAGCACCGCCGCAATAATCGGCTGCGCATAAAAAAGAGCATACAGCGACATATCGTGCATACCTAAATATGAACCGAAATAAAACGCCGTTCCTATTGATGCAAACAAATACACAAACAGCACAAAATATACCGATAAATTACGGAAATAACTGCGAAACTCTCTTAAAAACAAGGCTGTAAACTGCTGCATTTTTTATTCTCCGGTTATTTTTTTAAATGACGCCAACAAACTTTCCGGCGCTGTTTTTTTGAACTTTGCAAACTTTGTATCCGCAACCATTTTTCCTTTATGCATAAGCAGTACTCTTTGCGCCAAAGCGTCAACATCTTCCAAAGCGTGGGTTGAAATAATTACCAAGTTATTTTTGGCATAATTTTTAATTATTTGCCGCATACTTTCTTTTTGCACCGGATCCAATCCTTCCGTCGGTTCATCAAGCAGCAAAATTTTGGGTTCCGACAACATAGCCGCAGCCAATTCTGCTCTTTTTTTATAGCCTTTTGATAAAGTCCCCAACGATTGAAAAGCCACATTCCGCAATTCCAGCAAATTTAGCATTTTTTCTATCTTTTCAGATTTCTGTTCCGCGCTCATTCTTTTTAAATCAGCCGAAAACTCTAAAAACTCCAGTGTTGTCATTTCGCCATACAAAGCGGAAATTTCCGGAACATAACCGATATTTTGCAAATATTTCATACGATTGTTTTTAATATTTTCATTTTCAAACAACAGCTCTCCGCTGTCCGGCTCTGAAAATCCGCTTACAATTTTAAATAAGGTGGATTTACCGGCTCCGTTTTCACCAAGTAAAACCACTGCTTCGTTTTTATCAAATTTTAACGAAACGGCGTCAACCGCTTTAATTTTTCCAAAATATTTGCAAATATTGTCAATAATCAGCATAAAACTGCTCCGTTGTTCAAATTATATCAGCCTATTTTAATCGTATTTTTTTAATTTTTAACAAATATTTTCAACTTTTGTGAAAAAACTTTAATGACAAATTGTTTTTATTGGAGTAATAATGTAACAAAATTGGCAAAAACGGAGAAATGTTTTGGATAACTTCAGCAAAGAAGAATTAAAAAATTTTGTGATAGGTTTATGCGTTATCTGCCTGTTTGCAGTAGGAATGTTATTATTTAAACTTCAACGCAACGTTTGGAAAGGCACCGAAGACACCGACTATCAAATTTTTGCCACCTTCAACCGTACCGACGGATTGGTAGTTGGTAACAAAGTACGCATGTCCGGTTTGGACATTGGCAGAGTTGTGTCCTCTGTTTTGGATGATGATTTCCGCGCCACTTTAACCCTGCAGATTAAAGCCGACGTGCAAATTCCCGACGACAGCAGCGCCGCTATTGTCAGCTCAGGTATAATGGGAAATAAATACATAGAAATAGAACCGGGCGGCTCGGAAGATTATATTGAACCTAACGGCGAATTTTCCTATACACAGGACGCCATGATTTTAGATGAATTGATTGACCGCGTTATTTCTTTAGGCAAGGCCAAGCGCAAAAAATCCTACCCGCCGGCCGAAGAGCCGAAAACCATAGAAACAACCGAAAGTGTGGAGTAATAAAATGAGAAAAAAACCTGTTGAAACCATTATGGGCTTAGTTGTGCTGGTTGTTGCCCTGCTGTTTTTGGCTTTTGCCTACCGCGTATCCGATTTGCAGGTGGTTAAAGGTTATCCGCTCAAAGCCGAATTTATGAAAGTCGGAGGCTTGAGTATTGGCTCAGATGTACGCATCAACGGCATAAAGGTCGGCACGGTAACTTCGCAGAAGCTCAACAATGATGACTACATGGCCGATGTAACTTTCAGCATATCTTCCGACATTAAACTACCGATTGATAGTACGGTTTCTATTGTCAGCGATGGTTTAGTCGGCGATAAATTCGTAAAAATTGAGCCAGGAAAATCAGCGGAATTCCTTAAAGCCGGCGATTCGTTTGCCAACACAAAAGACTTTAAAACCATAGAAGATATGGTCGGTGAAATTATATTTATGGTTACAGATGACGGAAGCAAAGATGAAAACCAATAAATTATTACCGGGCGTCGCCGCCCTCGCTTTTTGCATATATGGAGCCGAAGCCGCCGAAATAGACATGAACACGGCGCGTATGCAGGCTATGGATAAAATTACCGGTCATGTCAAAGTAATAAACGTTCCGGTCAGCGGCAAAATTAATTTTGGCTCGCTTTCCATTGTGGTGCGCAGCTGCAAAACCCGCCCGGCCGAAGAAGTGCCGGAAAACTTTGCCTTTGTAGACATTGCCGATAAAAGCCCTAAAGGCGAGGAAACTAATTTGTTCAAAGGCTGGATGCTGTCGTCATCTCCCGCTACTAACGCTTTAGAAAATCCGATTTACGATGTTTGGCTTTTGCAGTGCCTTAACACCAAAATTGACGATTCGGCGTTAATGAGCGAGCAAGAGCTCGCCGAACGCGATAATTTGCCGATGGCTCCGCGCGCAAGCCTGACGGCTGCGGCTTCTGCCGAGCTGAAAACCGAAGAAACTCCGCAAACCACTGCCAAAGATTCGGCTGAAAAACCAATGGCGGAAATGGAATATCTGCCGGATGAAGACACCGAAAACAAACCGGAAAATTTAATTGAGCCGGACAATTCGGACAATTCGGAATTTTCGGTTGATGAAGATGATGATTATGACTCTTCCGCAGAAATTCAAAATGAACTGAACAAAATAAAAGCGGATATGCAAAACAAAGAACTTAACGCAGAAAAGCCAGAAGAATAACCGCACCAATCAATAAAGAATAAAACAATATTCCGGCAACCGACCCAAAAGCGACCCTGAAATCGGCTTGAGACGGCATAGAATGTTCAATAAAAAGCGTCAGCAAAAAAATATAAAACAAATAGCTGACAATGTTTAACTGCACAAAATCGAAAAAATGCTTATCAAAAAAGTAAGCAAAAATCAAAAGTAAAAACGGAGCCATACCGGTTGGCAAAGCGTTATAAAAATGCAAATTGGAGAAACTGACCTGCCCCAAATTATAATATCCGTCTTTTTTTCGCGGAAGCAAAGAAAAATCAACGGGCCGAGCATTTAAAATCAACCCCACTAAAAAGTGCGCGCATTCATGCAAAACCGTTCCCGGCAGATTTATAAAAACAAAAAACCAAAAATTGCGGTATATCGAATGTTTCAGCGATGACAGAACAATTACCAGCAAAATCAGAACAAACCGACTGGAAACCAAAAAATTCAACATATCGGCCGAGTTCAAATATGCCTGCGCCTGCTCCATTTATCCGCCTATTTTTTTTCTAAAACCGAAAGACCGGCCACAAAAGTGTTAAACATCAGCTGACATATAGTTTCTTTATTCACTTTGGTAAAAGAATCCAAAATATCTTTAGTTAAAAACGAGCTCAAGGCAAATAAGGTCAGCCACAAAATCTGCGATGATAAAATTCTTTCCGGGCGTTCCATATTCGGTACCAAACGAATCAGCAGTTTATTGATGAGTCCGGTAATTTTAACCACTTTACGCAAATAAAAATAAGAAAAAGCCCGATTATTATTACGCAGATGAAAGCTGTGCAGCATAAACCACAGGTTTTTATTTTCTATCACAAAATTAACAAATTCACGCAAAAAAGCATTCATATCGGCAAAAGCGTCATCCGTTACCGCAACTTTTTCCAAACGGGACGACAACGCGTCAAGCGTCATATAATTTTGAATTACCACAAAATTATCCATATTGGAAAATTGGTTATAAATCGCCCCCACCGAACAGCCGGAGGCTTCGGACAATTTACGCGCCGTCAGAGCCTCTGTGCCTTTTTCCTGCACAATTTTCCGTCCGGTTTCCAATAACAGATTTTGTATATTGTCTTTTTCCATTTCAGTAATAAATTTACCTGTGTTTAACAAATTATTTGCATTTACAGAGCTAGAATAGCGCAAACCTGATTGGTATTCAATTTTTTTTTAAGGTTATCAAAGGGATAATTATGAAAAAGCTGTTTTTATATTTTACACTCGCATTTTTTTATCAGACAGCCGCGGCGCCGGCGCAAACCGTCGACCTTTTAGGTGATGAAGAAACCGCCGCGCCGGAAGCAAATTCCGCAGCCGCCGACGCAACAGCGCAAAAGCAAGATACAGCTGCCGTTTCCACCGATTATTTGGACGATTACATTGACGGAGTTGAAACCGAAAAAAAAGCCCAAAACACGGCACGAGCCCTACTTAGTCAAAAACCCAAAATCTTGAACCTGCGCCAGAATGAAATAAAATCCTTAAAAAAACTAAAAGTAAAAACCGAAGAAATTCAAAAAATATCTCCATCCTTAGAAAAAATTGGAACTCCGGCGGAACAGCAGGAAACAAAAGAAGAAGTTTTGCAAAAATTGCGGGATTCTTTGCAAGCCGCGCCCATGGGACTGTATTGGGCGGCCACTCAAGAGCAAATCCAAGAACTTGGTTTCGAACTGAAACCGGCTGAACGCAAAGATTATAAAAATGTTTTCCAGGTTTTGAACCCTCAGCAGAATAACAACACTTTCGCTTTGACAACCGCTATTTTCGGATTGCAAAATAAACTGTGGTGCATTTACGCTCAAGGTGCTTTACTGGACGACGACGCGCAAGCCTCGCAGGTTTTGGCGCTGTATCGCCGTTATTACGAAGCCCTGTCAAAAAAATACGGTAACGCTAAAGAACACTTTGAACCCTACACCTATCAAGAACAGCTGATTGAAGGCGAAGGCGATAAAAAAAAGGTCCGCACCGTTACCAAGCAAAATCCGCTCGGCGGCGACAATTTCTTAAAAGAATTGCAAGAGGGCAAAGCCGTTTTATACGCAACTTTTCAAAATGACGAAATCGGTGTAACTTTGGGCGTTTCGGTTGACGGCGACGGCAAAAGTTCCATTTCGATTGACTATAAAAACTTTGCTTTAATGGATAGTGAACAACAAACCGTTTTAAGCAAAACTATTGAAGATTTATAATTTAGAAGGACTGAAACAATGGCAAAAATAAGTTTTTGCGGAATTTCCGGCAGCGGAATGAGCTCACTCGCTCAAATTTTAAAACTATCCGGCAACCAAGTACAGGGCTCCGACCGTAATTTTGACTTAAATCGCGATTCGGAAAATAAAGAAGCGCTGGAAAAGCTGGGTATAAAAATATATCCGCAAGACGGTTCGGGCATTGCTTCCGATTTAGATTTTGTCTGCGCCTCCACCGCCGTTGAAGACACGATTCCCGACATTAAAGCGGCAAAAGAAAAAAATGTGCCCATAAAAACCCGTCCGCAGTTGCTCAGCGAAGTGTTCCACAGCTATAAATACGGGATTGCCATCGGCGGAACTTCCGGAAAAACAACCACCGCCGCCATGGTCGGCTATATTTTGGACCGCGCCGGCAAAAAGCCGTGCTTAATTAACGGCGGCTTGCTGCGAGATTATGAAGACCGCCCGGGTATTCCGAATATAATTTATAATAAAGGCGACATCTGCGTGGTTGAAGCCGATGAAAGCAACGGCAGTATCGACCTTTACAATCCGTATGTTTCCTTGGTAAACAATATATCTCACGACCATAAAAGCATTGAAGAGCTGATAGCTTTGTTTCAAAATTTAAGCAACCGCACCGCTCAGGCGCTTATTGTTAATGATGACTATGAAACCAGCCGCCGGCTTGTCCATAAAAACAAAATCACTTTTTCCGTAAAAAATCCTCAGGCCGATTTTTTTGCCGGAGATATAACTCCTTTGCCGCACGGAACCGAATATTCATTGGACGGACGCAAGTTTTCACTCAAGCTCATCGGACAGTTCAATGTTGCCAACGCTTTGGCGGCGATTGCCGTATGCAGTGTTTTCGGTGTTGATAAATTTAAAGCGGCGGAAATCTTGCAAAACTTCAGCGGAACCAAACGCCGGCTGGAGGTTATCGGGCAAAAAAACGACATTACGGTTATTGATGATTTTGCTCATAATCCCGATAAAATTACCGCCTCTGTCAGCGCTTTGCGCCAATACAAAGGACGCTTATTGATAATGTTTCAGCCGCACGGATTCGGTCCTATGCGTTCCATGGGTAAAGAAATTATTGAAAGTTTTGTAAAAAATATGCAAGATGCTGACGTTTTGATTATGCCGGAAATTTTCTTTGTCGGCGGAACAGTTACCAAAGACATTTCATCGGCAGATTTAATTGATTACGCTCGCAAACTGGGCAAAACCAATGCTTTTTTTGTAAATAATAAAACAGATGCCGCCGATTTGTTGATTAAAGAAGCGAAACCTGGCGACAGAATCGTTATTATGGGTGCCCGCGACAATTCATTAACCGACTTATGCAAGCAAATTCTCGAAAGGCTCTAAATTATGGAAAAGCTAAAAAAAGGCGATAAAATCGCGCTGATTGCACCGTCAGGACAAATCGGAAACCAAGAAAAAATACAAAAAGGTTTGGATTTTTTACAATCTTTAGGCTTGGAACCGATTTTTGCACCACACCTTTACAATATCCGCCGCTACATGGCCGGAACGGATGAAGAACGTGCCTCTGATGTTAATCTGGCTTTTTCTCAGCCGGAAATAAAAGCCGTCTTTTGTGTGCGCGCCGCCGCCGGTGCCGCCCGCATTTTACCCTATATAGATTATGAGCTTATCAAAGCAAATCCCAAACCTTTAATCGGATTTTGCGACAATGCGGCGCTTATGCTGGCGCTGTATCAAAAATCCGGTGTGGTCAGCTGGAACGGTTTTTTACCGACTTATGACTTTAGAGGAACTTCCCTTGATTCGCTGGTTAAAAACAGCCTGCTCGCCTTAATTTCCGGCAAACCGCAAAAAATAATCTCCGGTACGGTTTTACGGGCCGGACAAGCTGAAGGAACGTTTTTATGCAGCAATTTAAGCGTGCTGATGAAACTTGCCGGAACACCGTATTTTCCGGATTTAAGAGGTAAAATTCTACTGGTGGAAGATATTCACGAACGACTGCACAAAATTGATTTAATGCTGCAGCAGCTCAAACAGCAGCCGCACTTTAACGAGCTTAACGGAATTATTTTCGGTCATTTTACCGATTGCAGCGGCGACGAAGAAGACGGAACTTTAGAGGACTGTTTCGCAGACTTTTTACACGGAACAACTTTTCCATGTGTCAAGGATTTTGAGTTCGGGCACACTCCGAGCCGCTATGTTTTGCCGCTAGGCGCTCAGGTAAAATTTAACGCTGACAAAACCGAACTAGAAATTTGCAGTTACTAAAGCACAAATTTTTTGCGCATGCTCAACATTCATTTTTTGCACCAACCGCAAAAAGGTAAAAACTCCGTCCCATGATTTGCTGGCAAAAGCCAGCAATATGCCGTTGCTGAACAAATTAGCACCGACAATCACAATCCCGGAAAAAACAAACCCGACTTGGCTTAAATCAGTTTGCCGCGGATGAACCTGCGTCAAAACCACCAGCCAATGATATGCCAAAAAATATCCGAGTATCGCGTAAACCAGCCAATTATTATCCGAAACCCGTAATAAATACGGCATCAGCAGCATATAAAAAAATGCAAACAGCGGAAAAAAATACGGCGCCAAACTAATCAGCCAGTTGCCGTGCCCGTTTAATTGCATGGAACCGCCGCTGCCATCCGGATTCAAGCGGATTCGCCCGGCATTATGCAAAGTCAGATAAGCAAAAAAAGTGTGTGTCAGCTCATGTGAAATTACCTGTATTGCGTTGCGGGTGGTGTAGCCGGACAAAAATATGGTTCCCCAAAAGAAAACAAAACCGGCGCCGACCATTAAAAATTTGAAAGTGTAAAAATCAAAATAGCGGTAAACAAAAATAAGGGACGGCACGGAAAACAGCAAATACAGCGCCGCCGGCCATTTTAACAAATTAACAACATAATCGGTTATTTTGTGCATTTTCACCTCAAATTTTAGATAAATTTTAACTTCAATATCCTAAAATATTTTTAATATCAACTTAAAAAAGGACCTAAAAAATGCCTGATTTTAACACCTTTGATTTTATGGTTACTGATGAAAACGACGTTATGCTGCTGCTTTACGCCCGCGATACGGCTCCGGAAGACCCGCAGGTTCAGCTTAACCCAAACGAACACAATATTGTGCTTTCCCGCAACGAAAACGATGTTATCACTCTTGAAGACGTTGAAGACGAAATTTTCAATAATTTGCAAGAAGAAAACACTTTACTGGTTTGTGAAATTGAACCTTCCGACAGCGAAGAAGAAGCCGAAATAGTTTATACTTATGAAGCGCAGATTGCAGAATAATTGAAATATACATACTTGGATGTATATTTATATTCTTGAATTTACGGCAAAACAAAACTATTATATTTGCTGTGGAGGAATAAAGAAAATGCGTAAAATTTTATTTTTATCGTTATTATGCGCTTTAAACGTTAACTATGCTCAAGCAGACACCATAATCATTATGGATGATAATAACAATATAAAGCAACAAATTTATACTTTGCCAAACACGACGGTGCAAACTGCCGCCGCTCCGTTGCCTGTGGTACAAACCCAGCCGATATATGTTACGGCTGCACCTTTGCCGCCGCAGCAAGTGATTGTTACACGTCCGGTTCCGCCGGTGGTTGTGGTCAGAGAAACTCTGCTGCCGCGCAATTATTACTATGATTCCACGACTACTATGGCTATTGCCGGCTTTACAGGCGCCATGCTCGGAGGTTATGTTTATGATAGAGCCGACCACCGCCATCATCATCACCACCACAGAAGATAGTTTAAGTTTATGCTAACCTTGCTGATACATAAATTTTTGGAAGCCCTTAAACAAAAGGGTCTTCATTTTTTGTTAGTCGGTATTTGGAACACGGTTTTCAGCATCGGGCTTTATACCGCTGCTGTGCTATGGCTGGGACAGCGCCATTACCTGTGGCTGAACCTGATTGTCGGCTTCATCGCCGTAGTGCAGGCTTATCTTTGCCATAAGTTTTTTGTATTTAAAACCCAAGGACATTACCTTACGGAATTTGTTAAATTTTACACGGTCTATCTGGTTTCCGCGCCGATTGGCTTGGGCTTAATGTATATCTGCGTCGATATATTGCAAATTCCGGCGGTTTACGCCAATATTTTGGTTACCGGAGTAATTACGATTTTCAGCTTTATCGGGCACAACTGGTTTTCTTTCAGGCGTCTTAATTTAAAATAAAATGGTGCCGATTATGTGATTCGAACACACGACCCACGCATTACGAATGCGTTGCTCTACCAACTGAGCTAAATCGGCAACATTCAAATACATAAAACACTTTTATTTATTTTGCAAGCAATAACTTTAAAATGATATTATATCTGACGAAATAGAAATTAAAGAAAGGCAGAGGACTATATGTGTAAACATATAAACTAATCCGAAAAAATATACAAAAAAGTCGCAACATACGTTGCGACTTTCCATTTTACTTCAAGTGGTGAAGTTTAATCCACATTACTAAGGACCGTTCTAAAAAGCAGATAAAAGAAAGCTTCTTCCACCTGCTTGCTGAGCTCTACCATATCGGTATGCTCATCGAACCCAATAACGTAAATCTCTCGTCCGGCTTTGCGCTCTGCGGCAGCAATTGCCTCCCAATTCTCAACGCCATTCTTGTTATAAAGAATGACCTGAGGGATTTCCGGGAACATCGTCAGCATATACCACGTGTGGGTGCCGGCGATGCCAACACTGCAAGACAATTTTTTGTACATGTTATAGTACAAAGAATGTCTCACGCCGCGGATTCCAAAGACCTCCTCGTCCTCGGTCATTCCGGGAACGTACATCTGAAAGTCTTCGGCAAGCGCCTTGACCATATCCAGGTCTGCAACTTTGTTAAAGTGCTGACCTAAAACCAATCTGGCATCCTCTGTCTTCAAAAAATTGAAGACGTTTGGGTTAACAGACTGTTGAGCTGCCGAAACACCGCACTCTCCATCAGAGATGAGCTTTTGCGGAACAACCAATATATTTGGTGTACCGCTCAGATTGTCCAAAGATTCAAACTTTGGCAAATCCGACGTGCTTTTGCAAGGAGTCAATTTCGTGCTAGCGAATGTGTTCCATATCTCGTCAGAAAGCTTACCCGACTTGAGTTCGCTAATCACGTCCCAAGACACCTGCTCATATTTCTCCTTTTCTTCAAAAGGTATGAGTTTGATGTTTTTGTAGAAGAACGAGAGGTTATCGTAAATCTTTACAGCTTCCTCCTCAAACTCTTCCTTATTATCCTTGTTGGGGATAATAACGACGGTCATAGACAAACTCTTAGCAAACAACAGAGCCATAATTTCGTGACCGAACATGCTCTGTACCTTTATCACCTTTTCCATAAGTAAAAGTAAAAATAAAAATAATTAATAATAATATCCTAACAATTATATATATATCACATTTTCACTCACTTGTAAAGCATTTTTGTATTTTATGTAAAATATTTGACAAATTATGTACAAATACGGTATTTATAAGACATAAATATTGTCAAAAAATATTGGAAAAACTTGATGTTAGATAATTAACCGGATAAAGTGTGAACCTCAGCAGATTTTGCAAATGTTTGACTATTTCCTTTCCAATTTTGGTGAAAAGTCATTACATCAACCAAGTCAAATGCGTACCACAACCAAACGGGGCTCCAACTGCTTAAGTGCCTGATTTTATTACATTGTTATCACAATGGTTCGTAAAATTTCCCAAAACTGATGTTTTTGAAAACATAACATCCGAACTCGCTGAAAGGCTTAGTAAATAAAGCAAAACGGCAGGTTTTTATACCTGCCGCTTGTATTGGTGATGCTTAACTCACAGTTTCCGAGCTATTTTCTTGAATGCATATTCCTTAAAATCATTGACGCAAGCAAAGTCTGCTGTTTTTTCTCCGGTAAAAATTGTTTGGTTAAATCAGTATTTTTATTGCCTAGGCCATCATAAATATCAACAACTTCTAATTCTTTGTTTCCTACATATTTAAATGCCACATTATGACAAGATAGGCCCTCTTTCAATAATTCATTGTATTCCTTTAAATATCCGTCAGAATGAGTGCACATATAATCATTAAGAGCTTGTTCACAACCGGAATACAACAGATTTCCTTCATACAATGCCAATCTGGCGTTAGATTTATTAGGTTCTATCAAAATTCTTACGGCGCCATATTTTGTCTCATTTGCAAACAACAATTCAAATCCATGTTCGCCAAGATTTTTTAAATCTTCTTTATAATTACAAGACGCGGGAAGTTCCGCCTTATATTTTACAAATAACTTTGCTAACTTTGTACACATCTGTTTTTGTTTTTCATAATCAGTATCGGTAAAGTTTCCTAAAGCTTCATAATCAATTTGCCATTGAGGATATTTCACCTCGTCTTCCGGTACTTTAATTTTGCAGATAACAGGATTATCACATTTATATCCATCTAAATACTCTTTTGCTTTTTCCAGATTATTCCAAACATAAAATCCATCACTCTGTCCTCCGGCACCTTCTCCCCGGCATGATACAGGAATATTAGCATTTTCAATGCGAACATCTTCTGATTTTCTAAAACCATGATACAAAAATAAATCACCTGACATCAGCATATCCTATTTAAATGGTTAATCTGTATCAATTATATCCTAAATTAGATGTATTTTCAATTGCAATCAATAACCAATTGAAAAATAAAGACTTTATCATAAAAGAGTTCGGAAAAACTTCCCAAAACGCAATTTTCGAAAATACGACTTTCGAACTCGCTGAAAGGCTTGGAAAATAAAGAAAAACGGCAGGTTTTTATACCTGCCGTTTGTATTGGTGATGCTTAACTCACAATTTCCGAGCTACTGTTTAATGATATATTAATGAATAAATAATATGTTCAAAAGGCATCATAATTATCACTAGGAGACTGCTTTGATTAAAAATAGCATAAAAATACTAAGCATTATCAGTATAGGCCTAATCAATCATGCTTATGCAAAAGACTTCATAAAAGTAGAATATACTCCATTAAGTCAAAAAGAATGCCTCTCTTATAAAGAAACTCTCGGCTTAAAATATTGTCCTTATGACAATGATTACCTAGCTGGTGCAGCCAAAGCTTGCGGGCACATTGAGAATCTACCTACAGGAAATGATCTACATAAATTAGCAAAAAAAATATATAATAAGGAAACAACAGAAACAAGCATTTATGGTAATAGAAACGATTCACTTATGAAAGCTATGAATATTTGGGAAAACGATAGTCACATCTATTTTTGGACAGGAGGAGAAGCTAAAGATAAAAAGGGAGGATATGTGAGAATGTTTGCTCTCAAAGGTTCAATTCCTTATTATGCCCCTAGAGACGGAAGTGGATATGTTTCGCATGCGCTGGGAAAAATTAATTACGGAGAAACAAAATACATCAAAGTGAGTAATCAGCAATATGATTCCAATTTATATGATTATCCAAACAATGATGTATTGGTAACAATTTGTTATAAATAAAAAAATCAACATAAACGAGTTCGGAAAAACTTCCCAAAACGCAATTTTCAAATTTACAACATTCGAACTCAAGAAAAGGCTTGGAAAATAAAGCAAAACGGCAGGTTTTTATACCTGCCGCTTGTATTGGTGATGCTAACCTCGCAACTTACGAACTGAAATATTGAAAATCTCGATTCGTATTTTAAATTGAATCGAATACATAATTTAAATAAATCTAAAAAAATACAATAAGCAGACAAATAATTTAGCAAACTTTGATTAAAAAAATATGCAAAAATGTGCAAAATATATAAAAATTTCACAACAAGCTCCGATTTAAATCTTGACAATGATATATTATAGATATATTTTAAGCATATGAAAAGCAATTTTTGGAGAAATTAAATGAGTGACATATTTGACTTATCTTCGATAGATGACCTTCCACAAAGAATTAAGGATGGGATTAATATTGATGCTTTTGCCACTAGGATTTTAGAATTATTTGAGATAGCTCAACGTGAATTATCTATTGATGAAATAACTGTCGGCTATTATCGGAAATTTAAGGAAGTTGATAAAGAAGGCAAGACCAAAAGGCAAATAACTGTTAAACTGTACAGTATGTCAAAAGAGAAAAATGCAAAAATTAAAAGTGTAGAAGGGAAAAAAGGTGTTTATGCTCTAATAAAAACGCGAATGGAAGGTTATGTACCATCAGATATTGAAGAAGAGGATCTTCCATTTTAAAAGTTTGACGACAAGGTTTTGTTTCCATTACCTTGCCGCCTTTTATAAATAACTGTATTAAAGTTACTTAAAATCACAATCTAATTTTATATACAGTTTTTTTATAAAATCAAGTCCAAAATGGAAACACAACATTTTTGGAGAAAACAAATGGCTCAATTAAAGCCTGCTCCAAAGGGATTTCGTTGGATTTTTGTAAAAAAAATTCACCATAAATGTGGTCGAATTTTATATGCAGAAACCTACGGAAAGGAAGCTTTTCGTTTTTTAGTCCCTTGCAGATAAATTGGGAAGGGCAGCAAATTTGTTGCCCGACCTTTTCTCCAGATTTATGAAAGAAAATAAATGAACACATATATTATAAATTACGATCTAATTGCTCCAGGCAAAAATTACGACAGATTATTCGAGGCCATAAAATCTTATGGTACTTGGGCACATGTGTTAGAATCTTGTTGGTTAATTAAGTCCTCTTTATCTGCTACTGAAGTAAGAAATCATTTAGTTAAATATATTGACTATAATGACAAATTGCTTGTAGCAAAATCTGGCAATCAGGGAGCTTGGAGGGGATTGAAAGAAAATCAGTCTGATTGGCTGAGAAAAAATATGTGACAAGGGAGGTCCTTTGGGACCTCTTTTTATAAAGCACCACTATTCATTTAGTTATCTATACTTTTATAATATTCCTAATTTGAATAATTCTTCATTCCTTCTTTCTCGCTTTATATCGTTATCTAACTCTTTAATTGTATCATCAATCCAATTTTTAATACAATCATCAGAGCCTTCTGAAAAAGAAGTAAGAACCTTTTTTACCTTGAGATAATAATTGCTAACCTCTCCTGTCCAGGAAAAGTTATATATATTACTTCTTAGAGCTGACATCATTTCTTCATCATTTATATAATTTTTTAAAATGTTTTTAAAATTATTACTAAGACTGTCTTTTTCGAATAATGCAGTGTTCTTAGCAACAAAAAGGCCAAATTCTTTACTTTTATTTATAAAACTCTTGAGAATATCCCAACTAAAATTATCAATGTATGATTTTTCCTTACTCCCAAAGTTATTAGATAAATAAACATTAAAATAAATAAAATTATAGTCATTCATAGAGCAATAGTCAAAAATAGCTTGCAATGTAAGGATATCCTGCTTCTCTAATTTTTCCTTAATTAAATCGCTTACATAATATTTTAAAAAGGTATCGTTTTCATCTCTATCAGCTAAATGTTGTAACATTTTAGATAAAGTACTATATTTTTTATCGTCTGACATATTGTCATAACAATAATTCCATAACTCTTTACATTCATACTCATAGAGACCATTATTACCTACTTGTTTTAATAGTATCCAATCATTCGTTATATCGGATGTTATTTGCATTAATATTTTGGGTATTTCCTTGTTATTACACAAAATACTATGGAGTATTTGAATTATAGCCTGCAAACTACCTTTATTATCTTTCTTCCCTAATGAAGTAACTAAATTAAATACATCTTCATATTCTTCTATATAAGAACATCTCCCAACTAGAGGTGTATAAAAATACAAATATTCATCCCAATCATATTTGTTAATAACATCAATCAATTGTGTATAACGGAAATGGCTGCGTTTTAATCCTCTGGACGACATTAAAATTAAAATTGCGGTTTCTCTTGTTGAGTTCCACGTCTTTATATAATTATCAATTAACTTTTCATCATTTACACCACTTAATAAGCCAGATAAGAAACTGCAACCATTCAAAAGTTTCGTCTCCTGTATTGATTTTATAGTGTCTACAGAATTGTCTATGATTTGTTTGATTTTATCGTCAGGAAGATATTCTGCCAATTTTTTTCCTAATAAAAAAATATGATAATTATTGTTTTCATTCAAGTCTGATATTAGTAGTTTCAATGTATCCTCGTCATTTATTAATAATTGAGCGTTTTCATCTACAAATTCTTCATCACTTTTTTCACCATGATAAAAGTTCCAATTAGCTTTAGATATAATATAAGAACGAATTTTTTCTGCTAAGTTATGTGGAGATAAAATATTATCCAATTTATCTATTTTCTTTATATCGTCACTGTTGATTTCAAGTTTATCTATATCAAATTTATAAAAATGATTTAATGAAATACGAGCTTTTTCCCATCCAGAATCATCAAATTCTACTAATCCAATCAAACGAGAAACGATATCATCAATATTTGTATACTGCAAAACCATACGTAGATTTTGACCTATAATATCTTTTGCATATTGTCTTAAAGGAAAAGATTCATCGTATATTATATTCTGCAGAATATCTAATACAGCTGCTACATATATTTGTACATCATACGTTGTTTTAGGTTTCCAATCTTCTAATTTTATAGCTCCTTGTTTTTCTGGTCCTGAACTCCGTACAAAATGACCAAATGTTAGAGCTTTATCTAAAGCTTGTAGGCAAATTCTTATTTTATTGATATCCTCTTTATTAGAGAGCGTCCTTCTAATAACTGGCAACCTGTTTATAGCTGGGCAAGTTGTTCCTCCCAAATATAATTTAAAAAAACCTATAAACTCGCCAGTTGCATTATTGCCCCAATTTTCATTTTCAGCATCAGCTAATGATAACATTATTTCAGCAGCTTCATTAAAATGTTCTTTATGAAATGCTATAACTTGTAAACTACGCACTATAGCTCTACGTCCCTTTTCCAAATTTAAATAATCATCATGAGAGAAGCTGGAAAATGTTTCTTGTAATTGTCTTAAAGCGATAGCTGGGACAATGTTGGATAGTCTTAAAAAACATTCTGCACCAAATTTAGAATTCAGCATCTCTCTTTCAGCAAAAGGGACTATTAATTTTTCTGCTAATGATCTGATTTGTGGGTATTCATTTAGACACGCTAATTGCTCATAACATGATTGTTTCATTCTATCCGGTAATTCCTTCAATTTGTTTCTTTGGATTGATGTACTATCGTCTAGCCATGAAAAAATCATTCTAAAAGCTAATATTTTGGGAATAACATAATGATACTCATAACGTTTTTGTATAACCCCTAAAGTATTTTTCAATTTATTAAAACATTTAATAGTTTCAACCTCTGATAGTCCTGCAAGCGATGCTAATTTCAATAATTCACTATCATCTTCTTGAGAATAATAAATATTTTTAAAAAGAGAACAAACTTCCAATACATTGCTTAGATTTTTTGTTGCTTCATCTATTCTGTGCGGTTTAATCATTCGTTCAAGTTCTTCACTTTGACGTGAAAAATCCATAAAACCATTATTTAAAATTATCGCCATTCTCGGATTATGACCGCACCACTCTGTCAAATGTTGTAGATAGGTTTCATCAACATTTTTATATTTGTCTTTGAGTATAGCTTCTATTACTTCATTGTCTGCAGCCAACAAGTTTATTCGTTCGTATGAAATCAATGACTTTTTATTTTCATTATTTTCTGTTTCATAATCCAAAGAAACAAAGGTTATATTGTTAGGAAATCTGTTCAACATATCCTTAATTTTGGTAAATTCCTCAAAAGGACAGTCATCTAAAACAATAAAAGCCTCTTGCTTTTCTCTTATTAAAAAATTTACAACATTACATATATCCTGAAAACAGTCTATCGTACGTTTTGTGTATAAAACTAAATCCTGAATATCTTTACACATTCGGACAGCTTCCAACAGTTGTCTCGTTTTTCCAATACCTGACTGCCCTTCTATGCGAATGATTGAGTTTGAGCAAATAATATCTCTTATATCTTTAATCGACTTTTCTATGTTGCTATTTGTCTTTAGAGGATTTTGCAAACTTCTATCAAGTTGCCAAATTTCAAAATCCTCAAATATGTCTTTAAATTCTCCGATAGTACGCAGTAACCATATTTTGACTGGATAGTATTTATCAACCCAAGAAGCAATTTTAGAGTGATCATATAATCTAAAATTAACATTCTTTGCTGAGATACTTAACGTTTCGACTATTTGTTCTTTAAATTCATTTTCCTTAATTACAGCATTATATCCTTCACAATGTAATTTATTACAGAATAATACGTAAGCTCCACCAGTCTTTATATGTTCTCTGATATGAATCTTATCTACTTCTTTACGCAAATCAAAACTAGGTGTCGCTTTGACTTGAAATACCATATTATTAGAAAATAAAAAATCAGTATTTTTTGTTAGATTATTCAAAACAGCATCGGCTCCTCCATCTTTAATACAAACTCTATCAGGTAGAGTGCAATAAGCCGAATTCAACGGAATATTAGAAGCGGTACATTCAGCTCTAATCAACTTGTTTAACAATATCGGTAGTGTGTTACCATCTAATTTTTCAATATATTTCTGTAATAGTTCTTTCATAGAATTCCTCTTAACTGTTTTCATACCTTATTCTACGAAGAATATTTTTATATTCAATAATATTTTGATATTTTCACTAGTCTTACTCCACTGCATTCATTTCTGCTTTGATTTTATACATTTGCACTTGGTTGGCGAGTCTGTCATATTCCAGCACGTCGGATTTATCAAACTCAAACCAATTGTCACTATTTTTCAGATTTATCAGCATATCAAACGGTTTTTTGAGTTTATATATCAGTCTCTCGCCGTCTAAGTAGCATTCATCAAGTATCAGACCAAGCAAATTATTTTGTTGCTCCGGATTAGCTTTTTTCATAATTTCAGATGCACAAGCCGCAATATCCAAAACTTCATTAACCGTATATTGTATGTCTCTGCTGATATCTGCATATTTTTCCGCAGTGTGCTGCAACTCTTCTCTTTTGCTTGCAATATTGGCCTTTTCTTCGTTCCATTCATCACGCGTTATGTCACCATTGAAAAAACAGTCCTTAACTCTCTGCTCTCGTGCTTCCAATTGGTTTAATTCATTGGTAATCTGTCTTTTCATTACCGCATTAGCCTCTGAATCTTCCGTCATTTTTCTAACTACACATTTTTTGAGTAAATCAATAATGTTTGCATTTAGCCTGATTTTACTGAACACTTCATCATCAAGTTGCTGTAAAATAAGCGATTCTCTAACTGTTTTCTGATTGCAATTACCCCTTGGATGAGTACAACGCAAATATACGTGACCTTTATGATGTTCAGATGATATGGTACCACCGCATTCCGCACATTTTATTAATTTACGAAAAGCAAATGATATACCACCATATTCTCTAGTCGGCATAGATGCATTTTTACCTGACAATATGTCCTGCACTTTATCAAATAAAGATTTTGATATAATTGGCTCGTATCTATGTGGCATTATTTCACCACGAATACGCATTTCTCCGTAATAAAACGAATTCTTAAGCATATTCCAGATAGTTTCACGGCCCAGAGGTTTATGATTTTTACTTCTGACCGAGCATAAATTTATTTCTTCTGCAAATTTTTTTAAGCTTTTTATAGAATAACAACCGGTTGCATACATTTCAAACATCTTTTTAACTAAAGGAGCTCGTTCTGGATCTACAACAATCGTTGCCGGTGTTGTTTTAGTTTTTGGTACATTTAAGTATCCGACAGGAGATTTTGATTGGTATTCACCATTAGACCATTTATATTCCATACCACGATTGACATTATCTCGTAGGTTTGCAACATACATTTTACCTGATAAAATACCCATATCCCAACGCATAATATCAGCGGAAGAACTATTTTTAGTCAGTATCAAACCTTCTTTACAAAAATGTATATCAATCTTATCATCAAGAAGTAATGTCTCAACTTCTACACATTCATTGAAACGACGTTGAAAACGATCAATACAATGCACAACAATGGCTGTTTTATTCTTCTGTTTACGCACAAAATCAAGCATTTCATGAAACACTACACGTTTGCCATTTGTTGAACTCTCAATAACCCTGTATTTATTTACAATTTTGAGACCTTTTTTGACGCAATAATCTTCCATAGCCGCTTTTTGTGCATCCAACGAAGCTCCAGGTTCCTGTTCTTTGGTAGAAACACGAGCAAATATAACTGCTTGAGTGCATGGTGCAGCTTTTGCATATCTATATACTTTTGCCATTTTATCTATCCTTTTTTATTAATCTTATTTATAAAATATTATGTCGCGTGAATATTGATTTGTAAGCGTTTTTATGCATATTTTCTAACGACATTTTGCTACGATTTTTCTTCCCGTTTAGAGTCATCAATGTCAGTTATTGAAAATTTTTCTGACACCACCGCTTTTTCAGTTTCATATAAAGCTTTGACTCCGACAACAAAAAAATCTATTAAGTTGCTTGTCATTTCATTTAGTTCCGTATCCGTAACACCGGGATACAAAACTGATAACTCATCTTTGAGTTGGTTATATGTATCAGTCATATTTTATAGAATTTTCAAGATTACGCATTTCTACTGAATTAATTTTCCATTATGATGATTTTTTTGAAAACTTATGTTTTTGCAAAATATAAGTTAAATATTATCTTGCTTGTCTGTCTAAATATCTTCTTAAAGTGCCGCGGCCAACGCCTAAAATGCGGGCAATTTGTGATTTTGACAGATGTTTATCCAATAATTTTTGGATTTTTTTGCTGTTTTTGCTTAGTTTCAGCTTTTTTGATTCTGCCGTAAACGGACGTCCAAGCTTTTTGCCTTGTGCTTTAATATTTGCTAAGCTTGATTTTGTTCTATCTGAAATTAGTTTTCTTTCAATTTCAGCAGCTAAACCGAAAGCAAAGGCCAAAACTTTACTTTGTATATCGTTGCCTAAGCGATAATTTTCTTTTAATGTCCATACTTGGCAATTTTTATTTAAGCAAGTTTCCAAAATCCGCATAACTTCCAGCAGGGAGCGACCTAAACGCGAAATTTCACAAGAGATTAACACATCATTTTCTTGCAAATTATCAAGCAATTCCCCGAGTTTGCGGTTTTTAAGTGCTTTTCTGGAAGATATTTTTTCTTCCACCCATGTATCAATTTTTATGCCTTTTTTGAGTGCAAAGTTTTCTATTTCAAAACGCTGATGTTCAAGTGTTTGCTTATTTGAACTAACCCTTATATATCCAATGTTTGCCATATCCAAAAGTCTCCAAAATACGATTAAAAAACTGGTCCATTTAATAGAACAATAAAATCAACCAGTTTTTTGCACTTACGCACTTTTTATTCAAAATTTGTAAAACATAGAAAATATAAGGCTTACGAGAGTTTTGCTATAATTAGCATTTAACGTTTAAAGCATCTTTTTCCTCTTTGGCTTAAAACGTTGGTTTGTGGCAAAATGCTGACCATCTGGAAAACAGATAGTTTAATTGCAATTAATTATAAGGATATAATATGAGAAAACATCTTTTATTAACAACATCTTTAGTGGCTGTATTTGGTATAAGTAATGCTTATGCTGAACATCCTTCATTAGGTAATTTAGTGGTTAATGATGGAGATACTATAAATGAGACATCTGGTTCTGAGAAATATTATGACTCAATAACCATTAATGGTGGAACAGTAAATATTAAAAATGGTTCAGAAATAAAAACCGAAAAAACCGGTGATGTTATCAATATTAGCGGTGGTAATATATCTTTAGATGAAGGTGAAATAAAGGGACACTCTGGCAATATGAATATTACCGGAGGCACAATAACCGGTACCAATGATACCGAAATTGGTGCAGGAATAACAACAATTTCAGGAAATACTGTTATTGCTCTTTCTGATGGAGCTTCAATTGGAGCTGATAGCGTATTAAATATCAATGGTGGAACATTCAATTTGTCCAGTAACGGACTTATAAATGCTGGTCCTTATGATGAATATGAAGGCATTGGTTTAATTCAAATGACCAGCGGAACGATTAATATGGAAGGCGCTCATTTAATTGCTGAAGCATCAAGTATTAATAATGTTCGTGATGCCGGTAATATACAAATAAAAGGTGGAACTGTTAATGTTAAAAGCGGAAATAATATAATTATGACCTCTGATAATGCAGAAGTCAGCCACGTTTCCGGCAGCAATGCAATTTTGAATGTTAGCGATGGTGCTAATTTATATGTTTATGAAAAATATAGCAGAGACCATGGCACTGAATTATTTGACAGATTTTATCAAAAAGGCACACTTAATATTTTGGATAATGCAACCATAAATCTTGGTGGCACATTAAACTCTAACGTAAATAATGCTGCAAAATTCAATGTAACGTCAACATCTGCAAAATTAAACGGCAATTTTAATGTTAACAATAATGGTGTTGTTGATTTAGGTACAAATAAATTAACTGTTGACGGCAATGTTGCATTTAATGAAGGCTCTAAACTTGCTTTGGTATTTACCAGCAAAGATAAAGTCGGTCAAATAGATGCGAAAAATATTTCAATTAACGAAAACAACACAACTTTGGATATGAGCTTTAACAATCCCGCTGTTGCCAATAGTGGTGTAGAAGTTCAAGTTTTAAATGCTTCAGAAGAATTTACAGGAAAATTTGCTAAGATTGCTGAAAACAGCGAATATAATATTGAAGATAAAGGAAATGGTTTATATGCAATTTCTAAAAAATCATCTGCACCGGATGAAGGCGGTGATGATTCCGGCAAAAAAGATGATACTCCAGCCGTAATTCCTGTAGCTGATGATGCCGGTGATGCGTGGAACAATTTAGACACCGGTTCGGTTAAAAATGAAACAACTGTTGCCGTGGCTGATCGTTTGACATATTTACGCAATCATCAAACAACAGCAGCAGGAAAACAGGCCTATGAAGATGCTTTAACAGCCTTAGCTCCGGAAACAGCTCCGGCTGTTCAACAAGCAGCAACTGAAGGTGCAAATCAAATCTTCAGTGCTGTCGGAACACGTTTAAGCGGTGGAGCAGTAGCTTCTGCTAAACAAGGTATGAGCTCCGGCGATAATCCGTTCACTAAAGTTGCTGTTTGGGTTCAAGGCTTGTTCAATAAAGCAAAACTTGATGATACAAGCAAATCAAAAGGTTTTGATTCAAAAACTTATGGAACAGCCTTAGGTGTTGAAAGCAAAATATCTGATGACGTTAAGATGGGTGTTGGTTATGCTTATAGTAAGACTGACATTGACGGCTTTATGCGAGATACTGATGTTAAAACACACACAGCAATTTTGTATGGCGAATATAAACCTAATAACTGGTATGTTAATTCTATTGCATCTTATGGCTGGTCTGACTATGATGAAAAGAAAAACGTTGCCGGTGTTGGTGTGAAAGCAGATTGGGACGTTGAGTCATTTGCATTACAAATGATGACCGGTTATGATATGTATTTCAATGGTTTTGGTGTTACACCGGAAGCCGGATTGAGATATATTCATGTTAAACAAGATAAATATACAGATACGGCAGGACAGAGTGTTAAAAGCGATGACAGCGACATCGTAACAGGTGTTTTAGGCGCTAAGATTGCTAAATCTTATAACTTATCCAATGGTATGTTATTGACACCGGAATTTAAAGCCGCAATGACTTATGATATTTCTCATGATAATTCTAAATCTACCGTTACTTTGGTTAATGGTTCAAGCTATAGCGTATCAGGCAAACCGCTTAATCGCTTTGGTGTTGAACTTGGTGCTGGTGTGACCGCAGAATTGAATGATAATGTTGAAGTATCTTTAGGTTATGAAGGTAAATTCCGCAAAGATTATCAAGACCACACCGGTTTAATCAATGCAAAATATAAATTCTAATTGTTGAACAATGCAAGAAAAAACACCTTTGGAGTAACATTCAAAGGTGTTTTTCTTTTTTATATCAAGTTACGCACGGGGCTTGGTATTATTTTTTTTCTTTTAAATACAAGGGTTTGATTCTCGTTATTGCCAATCGTAGCAAAATGTCATCAAAAATTAGAAAAAAGGGGGCTCGCGAATGGGTTTATTCACGGCATAATGTAAATAGTTAATGAGTACAACAACTATTTTAGATAAGGAAAATGCCATGTATCAAATCAAAGTAAATGGAGTCTTGATGCCGACAATTTATTATTCACTGCATGAAGCTATTGCTGCGGTGGAACATGAAAAATCTCGCGGTTGTGCGGTAATATGTGACATTATACCATTAGACTCAATATCAAACTAATCAATCATCTTAACTAATCTTGAAAGAAAAATACTATGCAAAAACAATTTGAAGAATATTTACAAGCAAAGAATTATAGACCTACAACTTCTATTGACTATCCGGCTCGCTTAGAAAGACTTTGCAGAAAAGAGAAGTTTAGCTATGAACATCTGGCACAACACTTAGCTGAAATTATGCCTCAATATGAAAAGACCGGTAAAAAGTCAAGCTATGGCAAACGTTCACATAGTAGTGTAATAAATGCTTTGAGAAGATTTGCTGAATTCTTATCAGATTGCAACATCAAATTTGAAGGTGCCAACTAGGATAAGGAGTAAATACTATGTCAGATGTTAAATATCCAGATATAACAGTCAAAATAATTGGTGCTAATGGTAATGCTTTTTGTATCTTAGGTATATGCACAAGAGAAATGAGAAGACATAAATTGTCACAATCTGAAATTGATAGTTTTATGTCAGAAGCAACAAGTGGTAATTATGATAATCTCTTATGTACTGTCATGAATTGGTTTAATGTGGAGTAATAACAATGACTGATATTGCAACATTAAATGACAATTTTAGAAAGAGTTTTATTGGTGGTCAGGTGCTCTTGACTGCCGGTATTGCTGCCATGAGTTCAGAAGATAAGGCAAATATCATATCAATGGTGCAGAATTTCAATGATTTCACACCTTCTAACGATGTTTACGGCGAGCACGATTTTCTTAGTATAGATTATAAAGGTAATAAAATCTTTGCTAAAATTGACTATTATGATCTCAACAATCAATATATGTCAGAAAATCCGGCTAATCCTGATATAACCAATAGAGTTTTGACAATTATGTTGGCAGAAGAATATTAAACACAAACACCAATGCTTGTTTTTTGACACCATAACAAGAGTTTCCAAATTTTATATATAAGTCTATATGAAACAGGAATTCGTTGTTATGGTGTCATTTTTTAAGACCATACCAATATTATATAATTTTTACATATTCACGATGATTTATAACAGCTTTATTGCTCTGATATTATTGATATGTCGTGATTCTTATTGAATGTAAAACCGTTAATGAAAAAAATTTAAATTATTTTTCCTTTTCCTTTAAATGACATTGATGACAGTTAACCGAAAATTCTAATTTATAACATTCAACCTATGTTTTTGCAAAATACAGGTTAAAAATCACCAAGACTCGTTTTTTGACCGCAGGACTCAGTATTTATTTTTGGTATAGGTTTACTTATAAAAAATGAATCCGCTAGTCCGGTGGCTGTTTAATGAGTCATAAACAGTATTTTATGCAGATAGCTAAGCTGAAAAGACAAACATCTGCGGATAAAAAGCAATAAGCTATATCTGGTGCATAGGATTAAAAACTGTCACTATTAAATGTTAAATAAGTCAGAAGAGAACATAATAGTATCACATCCATCTATACAATTTGTAATTTTAGCATCTTTCAAACAGTAGTAAATAGTTTCATACGTCTCTACATTTTCTAAATAAAATGTTTCAAAGGATAAAGATAACTGCAAACAAGCATTATCAAGCGCATTCTGTATTTGCTCTGTATTATAAGAACCAGCATTAAATAATATATGAAAGTGATAATTATATCCGTCTTCAGGTCCAATCTCAGCAAAAGCATAAAACGGCAAATGCGATTTAGCCCAACGAGAGCCTATCAGACATTGCTCAAATCTAGCCATAAGCCGACGCAAATTATCTTTTGACACTTTTAGACTTGGTGACCGCATATTTTTAGGAAATTGCACAGTCAAAAAATGTGTTGGCTAAGATGCTGCTATCATATCATACCAATTTCGGCGCAGAACATCATATTTGCTGTTGCCTTGATGATAGACTTTTTCAGGACCGAGTCTATCATTACCGGACATGACATCAGAAATTATTAACTTTTGCTGCTGTTCGCGAACATGACTTTTACTTTGACACTGTCTGACAAGCTGCCGTCTATGATGCATTTGCTGTTGCTGATTATGACGAATATACTGCAGGAGCTGTTGTGTTAGTTTTTTCATTTTACTTATTCCTTATCATTTATATTATTTGTTTTAGGTAATATTACTGGAATGGGAACAGGTTTAATATTCCACATTCAAAAAGCATAAAGAGACATCGCCAACTGTTCACGATTTACTGAGTTTTTGATCTGTCTCATTTTGCTAGAACACAAATTTTCAGGATTTTTGATTGAAAAAACTTCCAAATAGTGAATTTTAAGTAAGAAAACGGTTTTACAATCTTATAATTTTATGACAATGTAGTAATATAAAAAGTTATAACACATTGTAAATAAGTCATTTGTAAAAGAAAAAGCCAACCTGTGTTTTTTAAATACATAGGTTGGCAGGTTGTTAATTAAAAATAAGATTACTCTTCCGAATTATCTTCTTCGATTTCGGCCCAAGCATCATCAGGGACAGGTATTTCAAGACAGATGCGCTCTAAAAACCTGGGCAACATAATCTCTCCCATGACTTCACGAATAAATGCTTCTTTATCTCGATACTTTTCCGGCACCTCATAAGACTGCGGAAGTCCATTTACAAGGAACACTTCAAGCAGAGTCAAAACTCTCGCATCTGAAATACTATTGTCTTTTTTCAGTCTTCCGGGATGCAAGGTGCGTGTGTTAAGAACTCCTCCATTGCCACCATCAATGGTATTTGAAGGTCTATCCCAAAATTTACGAGCACCTTTGTCATTAAAGAAGCCGAAACCTGGTAATTGATATTTAGGATTATTGTCTTTTGACCGACATCCAGTTGCCAGATGTGCAAAAGCTTCTCTCCATATTTCTGCAATTTCTGGATCACTGTGCAATTTTGGCGCTTTGTGATATGGAATTCCACTATCTTCGCCAGCTTCAAGAGAAGGCAAATGACCAATTGCTTGCCATAAAGGCATAGCATACTTTTCAGGACATGGGAATTTCCATACACCTTCAAGTGATCCAAGCACAATACTACGTACACGGTTCTGAGCAGTGCCATAGAAGGCCCCGTTTTCAATAGCAAAGTTCAAATGATAGTCAAGGCTATTTTCACCAAGTTCATCTTCAAGGTACTGACCGATGGTGCGTCCATTTAACACTTGTTGTAATTTCTGTGCAATAGGATGCTTACTTAAATCTTCAGGCAACGGCAATGAAAAGCCTAAAAATTCTTTTGCGTTTTCAAATAAAATATATTTAGGCTTTACTTGTTTGATGAACTTAACGCACCATAAAACAAGCAGTAAGCGATCATCATCTTTCCAACCTTTGCCACGCATGGCGCAATAAGTTTGACATGGAATTGTGAATTTAGCAAGCTCACACTTATTTTTCTTAAATGCTTTGACCAATTCATCAAACTTTTCTTCAAGCTTTCCGACTATCATATCAACCTTATGTTTCGAGCGCATTTGATTCATGAGTTCATAATATTCTGCACGATTTGGATCACATTCTAAAGCTACTTTACATATAAGATTATGGTCTTCTAAGTAATACTCATCTGACCCAATACATGCCGCTATTGAAGCATAATATAAGCTTTTCTTTAACTTACGACGCATCCGACGATTAAAAGGCACATCAGAAAAAGCTGTTTCAAATTTGAATTTAGCCTTTGCTTGTTTCTTAGCTTTTTCAGCATCAGCTTCGTCTTTTTCATCATTCGACATCTCAGGAGGTCTGCTTAAGAATGTTATAGCGTGAGTACGAGAAGGTACTTCATTGTTGTCAAGGGCGTATTTATACTCTTTTTCAACCAGCTCATCTGTCAAGCGAGCTAAGTCACGTCCTTGTCCTTGAGTTAAACCATAATCTTCTTTCAAAATCGCCTTTTTGGAGCGTAATTCAGCGAGAACTTCTTTTATATCCGTTCTTTGTCCTTTTTTCGTTCTGATAGCACGAATTTCATTTCCAAGCTGAACTTCTCCTTTTAACCAGAGATATGCGTAACTCTGTGCTTTTTTTAAGAAGAAGCTTCTAAATTCTGGTGAAAGCACAGAATTTTTTGCCAAAGCTTCGGCCGTTTTTGCTGCACCTTTGTTAATAATGATAAACTTGTACAATTCTGGCAAATCTGTCGGAATAGCAACAGAAGTGTTGCTACCAACGCATACTGCTTGTATTTCAGCCTTAGCGATACCGGTGCAAGCTGAAACTTTATCAATATCAATGCTGATGTTTGATACATATTCTTCATCGTCTTTTGTATCTTCAATAATAACCAGAGTGGCAGACGGGGTGTTGCCCCCATCATCATCGCCATCTGGATTTTCGCAACTATTATCGTTGCAAGCTGATGATTCGATATTGATCTCTTCTTCATCTGTTAACTGTCCATCGTTTAAGACCGTATTTACATTTATTAAACCTTCTGAAGCATTAATATCACCAACTTTTTCAGGGATTGCGACTCTCACTTCGTCTTGGAGGTCTGAGTCAAATTTTTTTGCTAAATTTAGCATTCTACTTTTCCTTTTCTAAATAGGATTAAAATTATTGTTTTTAGCTCAGGTTTTTTTGCCTTTGCTAAATCCCATTATAAAGGAGAATGAGCGCTTAGTCTTTTAGCATTAGGGAAGTTGCTTAGTTTGTTTTTATCTTATTGTTTTTACGCAAGTATAATCTTTTCATCCTCTGTGCTTCTATGATTAAACTAGTAGTTTTTAGGTATTGTATGTCTTCGTCATAATACCTAGGATAGCCTTTTATATAATCTATATAAGAACAATTATATCTAGTAATTAAATCACTAAAAGCATTACGGCTTATTGTTAATTCCCTGATTGTTTTACTTTGCTGAATCCAGTAGTCTTTCTTGTTTTCATCGGCATATCCTTCTTTGTCATAATTAACCGGATAGCCTTTTTTATAAACAGAATGGTGATGATTTTTGAGAAAATCATTAGTTGAGGATATGCTGAAATATGTTCTCAATACAGTTTTATCTTTAGCAATGCCATATTCCTTTTCAATTTTTTCTGCATCAGGTTTCATGTTTTTGATAAATTTTTTATCTACAAAATGCTTAACAACAGATTTTCTATCTATATGTAAAATATCAACCATATCGCTTACGATTAAAATGAAGTCAGGAATATCGTCATAATCATATTCATAAACTCGATTTGGGTATTTAATTTCAACTTGCAAAGGTTGTTTACCTGTTATAGGTTGGCTTTTATGATAATTTCTACCAATCATATTATTAGGATTTGTTTTCATTATCATATTCACAACCGGATTACTTTTATAATCAAATAAAGGATTAGATGTCAGGGTATATAAAAAATCGCAATATCGACTTAAGGATGTTTTTTCAGCACTATTTTCGGAGTATTTGTAACTAATACATATAGCACAATTTCTTAGATTAACATGTTTAATTGCTTTTGATATTATATGTAATTGCAATATAATTTTAAAAACATCGTCTCTATCTTGCAAATCAACAGAACGTCTCTGATCGTAGATTATATTTGCTATATATATGATATAATTGTTCAAATTATAAAGCGACGTGTCGATAATTGGATAATCTTTTTGACCATCATATATTGATATTTTTACGTCTGGTTCGTTTTTATATAGTTTATTTTGCTTTGGATATATAAATTTCAAAATCTTATCAAAATAATCTAAAGCATACCAAATTGTTACTCGATCCAATTTGTATTCCCGATTAGCAAATTCGAAATAGCGAGCCAACAACGACATAATACTTTCAGAGTATTGTTGCCAATCTTGACTGATACCAAAATTCTTATTAAATATTTTTTGCACTAAGCCATAATAACTATATGCAGTCGATTTACTAAAATGCTTTTGCAACCACTTCTTAAAATCTGATTTAATGTCACTCATTAGCAAAACTCCTTATTTTTATCCTACTTTATGCTGTTTTAAGAAAGAGTAAAACCATTTTTATTTGTTTTTTTAGACTTACATTTTTGAAAAACACACGTCTAGTCTACTGGAAAAGGCACTAGCTACATTTACATATGCGCGTAATGAAGGCCTCAAAAACCAGATTAATACAAAACACAGTAAAAATTATTGCATCAACCAAGTCAAATGCACACCAACAACTTTGGCGGGACTCCAACTAATTAAATCCTTGATTTTATTGCATTGTTAATGTAAATAGTTCGTAAAATTTCCCAAAATCGCAGTTTTTGAAAATACAACATCCGAACTCGCATAAGTACTTGAAAATAAAAGAAAAAGCAGGCTTTTTACTGCCTGCCGTTTGTATTGGTGATCCCAACGGGACTCGAACCCATATTGCCACCGTGAAAGGGTGATGTCCTAACCATTAGACGATGGGACCACGTTAAGAACAAGCGTATATATACTTGGATTTTTCGCTAAGGTCAAGAACTTTTTTTACATAAAAGCAAATTTTTTTTAATTTTCTGCTTTTTGATTAACTTCCCGCACCAAATCACCCAGCCGAACCAGTCTTATTTTACGTTCCGGCAATTCTTTCATCCAATCCCGCAAAGCCAGATAAGTTTGTGTGCGCGGGTGCCCTATTGCCACGGCATAACCGCGCATGTGAGCGATTTTTTCGGTTTGGCGAAGCTGCCTCATAATGTAACTATAGTCATTTTCATTATCCAAAAACACATCTCGAGCGATATACGGCACACCGTATTCAGCCGCCACTTTAGCCCCTACAGACTTTGAAGTTGTTTTGGAATCCAAAAAAAACAGATTGCGGTCTTTCAAAATCTGCATAACATAGCCCAGGCTTTTTTCATTTTCCGTAAACAGACTGCCCATGTGGTTATTTATGCCTTTCATACCTAAGCCTTTGTAGCGGTCAAGCATTTGCACAAAATCATTTTTGATTTCATCTTCCGGCATATCCGGCGACAAAGTAATCGGCGCTAAATCGGCTTTAATATGCGGCATCATCGGCACGTGCAGCATAACTTCAAAGCCTTTTTCTTTAGCCTCTTTTACCTGTTTGCGATTAGCCGCGCCATAAGTCAAAAAAGACGCGGTAATCGGCTTTTCCAAACTAAGAATATTGCGTGTATGCGGAACGCTTACGCCCATATCGTCAATTACCACCGCAATCATCACCGGACCGCCGATAATAACTTTCGACTGTTTTTGTGAAATTCTGTTTTTTACGGCTTCTTCAGTTTTTTTTTCCGTATTTACCAAAACCGGAGTTTTCGCAGCTTCGGTGTTGTCTTCCGCAACCGGAGCTTGTTCAATAATTGTGTTAAGCAGCGAATTTTCCGACATCAAAGATTTTACATAATCCAAGTCATTCAGCATTTCCGAGGTTTGGCCATTTTCAAATGCGAACGGCTTTATTTTAACCACACGAGCCGGAATATTCGCTTCCGCCTCCGCCAATGTATAGTTTTCCGGATTCGCTCGCAGCAAATCATAGGCGACAATTAAGCCTTCCAACAAAGCTATTGCCAGCAAAATCAGCGAAACCACCCAAACACGCTTTAATTTTTTCATTTTAGTCCTTCTTTCTCAAAGTCGGGAAAGCGATAACATCGCGAATTGTATCCGCGCCGGTGAACAGAATTGCCAAACGGTCAATACCCATTCCCATACCGCCTGACGGAGGAAAACCGTTTTCCAAAGCGTTAATAAAGTCTTCATCCAGCATTTGCGCTTCGTCATCGCCGTTTTCGCGGGCAGCCACTTCGGCTTCAAAACGCTCGCGCTGTTCCAGCGGATTAGAAAGCTCCGAATAGGCACAACCGATTTCCATACCACCCAGATAGGCGTCAAAATGTTCAACCAAACGCGGATTCGTACGATGTGTTTTTGCCAATGGAGAAATATCTCTCGGCATATCCATCACAAAAGTCGGCTCAATCAAATCAGCTTCAACTTTTTCATCAAACACTTCCTGCACAACTTTTCCCCAACAGCTGCAAGCACCGGCATCAACACCTATTGATTTTGCCATTTCTTTAGCTTGTTCCAAAGTTTCGGCTTGCAACAAATCAATACCGGTTTTATCTTTAATCAAATCAACAATAGATTTACGCACAAAAGGTTTTGACAAATCAACTTCTTTGTCGCCAATCATCAATGTCTGTGTACCTAAAACATCTTGAGCTACAAAACGCAGCAAATTTTGAATTAAATCCGCCATATCGTTATAGTCTGCATAGGCTTGATAGGCTTCCAAACCGGTAAATTCCGGATTGTGGTTTTTATCAATACCTTCATTTCTGAAATTACGGCCGATTTCAAAAACTCTATCAAAACCGCCGACAACCAATTTTTTCAAATAAAGTTCCGGGGCAATACGCAAATACAAATCCATATCCAACGCATTGTGGTGAGTAATAAACGGTTTGGCGTTGGCGCCGCCCATAATCGGGTGCAGCATCGGAGTTTCCACTTCCAAAAACTCATGCTGTTCAAAAAAGCGGCGGACAGCCGAAGTAATGCGACAGCGCTTTTTAAATATTTCTTTGCTGTCTTCATTCATAATAAAATCAACGTAACGTTGACGATAACGGGCGTCCATGTCGGTTAAACCATGGAACTTTTCCGGTAGCGGCTGCAAAGATTTAGCAATAATATCAAATTTTTCAGCGGCAATAGTCAATTCACCGCGCGGCGTGCGGCGCACAAAACCGCTAACTCCGACCATATCGCCGACATCAAGACATTTTAACAATTCCATATCGGTTTCCGGCAAAATCTTTTTATAACAAAAAGCCTGAACTTTTCCGCTTTTATCTTTAATATCCACAAACATTCCGCTGTTACGCACGGCCATGGCACGTCCGGCAACGGTAACACGGTCTTCCGTATCGGTTCCGGCTTCCAAATCTTTATATTTTTCCTGCAACTCAGCGGCATAAATCGTCGGTACAAATTTATACGGATAAGGATTATACCCTTTTTCCTGCAAGGTTTTTAATTTTGCTAATCTGGATTCTCTGTGAATATTTGTTTCATTTGCCATTTTTTATATCCTAAATTTTTAAATTCTAAACTATCAACGACTATAAACGCTGATGATTTTTTTTTCAATAAAAAACTGGTATTTTAGACAGAATTGTGCTAGAATTAGCAATATATTTAGAAGGAAGAGGGAAAAATGGCTAAACCGGATAAAGATTCACTGTTAGAAAAATTAAAAATGACATTTATGGGATTTGCCGCTACAATCTCATTAAATTCTTTTGCTCAATCTCCGAAAACCGAGCAAAAAAAAGAAAATCCGAAAGAAATTTTAATTACTCCTGAAAATCGCGAAATTCCGATTTCCAACGAAGAACTGGCAAAAGTGCAGGCTCAGGCACAAGCTAAAGTTGCGGCAAAGAGCCAAACTGCGGCAAAATCATCTGCCGGCAATAATACCGCTTTTGAAGAATTAGAAGAACTGCCGTACGGTTTGATGAATCAGCAAGCCGTCTATGTTATGTCAGCTTCAGATTGGCGCAAACAAGGCAAAATTGACATCAAGCGTGTGGATAAAAACAAAATCGCCAACTATGATTTAGTTTCGGTAATGGAGGCTCGTGAAGGCAAAAAAGGCGATTTAATTAACAAAAATAAAGCTGGCACCCGCATGTTTATGTTTCAAAGCACGCCGGCCATGGGTAAATATTTTGTAAGTTATCTCTATTGTTCCAACAATGAGGCTTTGCATAATTTTGCTTCCAAATATGTCGAACATTCGCTGAAAAATCAAAAAGCACTGAATAATGTGCAAAAATATTTATACAACGAAAACGGAGAGCTGAAAACAGGACTGAGCGGCACGCTCGAACGTCAAGAAGCCATTAAAGAGATGATGAAAATCGATACCCGAAAAATCGGCGATAAGACATATTATAATGCTTTTATAGAAGATTTTACAAAGCTGACAAAAAAAGAACATGACGCCGTACTTAATGCGCAAAAAGAATTTATAGTCGGCATTTATCCGTTAATCGGCACCAAAACCAATCAAATGGCAAAAAGCATTGAAAAATTGGCCAAAGGACAAGGCAAGCGAGACGGTTCATGCTTGCAACTCGGTTACGCCGGAAACGTGGTGGCTTCCAAAATTGCGCGTGGAGCCGGTTCAGAAGGATTGCTGAAGGAAACCAAAGTCATAAACAAAGCTAAAGAAGTGAACAAAACCGACTTTGTTACCTTAGAAGCCGCCAGACAAATGGCTATCTGCGGAATTAACGGTGCCGATGAAATGTATGCAAAATTCAAGCAAAAAGCTGACGAATATCAAAATAAAATGGAAGAATATGTAAAAGAGCAAACCACTCCGGATTTAACACAAAAACCAGACGCCATAAAAGATTATCACAAAGAAGCCGATATGCAGAAAAACGAAACAATGCAGCCGCAGCACCGCAACCTGGATTTTCAAAAAATGTTTATGCAAAAAAATTCCGGCCGCTGATTTATGGCACTTTGCAAACTCAGCCTCTGCCTTTTTACTGCCGGCGGAGGCTCTTTTATTTTCCTCTGAAAAGTTTGGTTAATTTTTTCACATCGTCATTACTTAATATTTTCGGCACAGCGATTGTTTTTTGCCATAACCTGCCGCCATAATACGAATGTTGCCAACGAAACCCGTCTTTCAGCGAGCTGAAATTTTCAAGCGGCTGTTCCCATAAACTTTCCGTAAACGGACGATATAACCGATTAAAAATAAACAAAGGATAGCGCAAAACCTGCCACCATACCGGCTTGGCATAATCAACAAACACGGCTTTTCCTCCGGTTGTCAAACTGTTTAACACATTATCCATAACCAGCTGTCTTGTTTTGAGAGGAAGTTCGTGCAAAAGATTGTAGCAAATAATCACATCATATTTTTCATCCCACGCCAAAGCGGCATTATAATTGCTTAATTCTATATTCTTGCGGGCATATTTTTCTTTAGCGCGCAGCAACTGAGTTTCCGAAACATCAAAAACATCCAACTTACCGTGCTTTTTAACTTTGGCGTAAATTTGTTCCAGTTCATCACCGAAAGTCAGCCCGATTTGCAAAACATGGGCATTTTTGGCCACGTCGCGCAGCAAATCTTTCATAATTTTATTTTTTTGCCACAAATGGCATAGCTTTACGATTCGCTCATCATCTAAAATGCCGGAAATTGTTTTATTGGCATAAATACGATTAAACAACACGTTCATATAAGGCGGTAAACTGTTAATTTTAGCCATAGGCTTCTCCTTATTCTTTATTTTTCAGTAAACCGCAACGCCGCGCCTCATTCACTGCCTGCACACGGTTGCTGACATCCAGGGCACGCATTAAAAGCGTGATATGAATTTTAACCGTGCCTTCGCTCAGCCCCAAACGAAAGGCGATTTGCTTATTGGAAAGGCCTTCCGCCAAACACTGCACCACTTCGGTTTGACGCGGCGTTAATATTTTATTTTCTTTAGCTTGTTTCGGTTTCTCATCCAAATCGGCGATAAGCTCGTGAATCGGCAAAGAATTATCTTTTAAGTTAACCTGCAGCAGTTCCGACGGAATATACATTCCTCCGGCCAGCACCAAATTTATCGCACTCAGAATTATGCTGTTGGAAAAAGATTTTGAAATATATCCCGACACCCCGATATTATAGGTTTTTTGCAAAATTTCCTTATCGAACACGGCGGAAATAATAATAATCGGCACATCAGCGCAGGTTGTGTGAATACGGCTTATCGCCTCCAGCCAATTTGCCCCCGGCATTGCCAAATCAGTAATAATCAGGTCAAAATCCTTTTGCTTTTCCAAAATCTCAAAAATTCCGGTATAGCTGTTTGTCAGCACCGTTTCCGCCTCGGGATACTGCTTATGCAAAATAAAATCCAGTCCCTGCAAAAATAATTCATGGTCATCTGCAATTAAAAACTTCATTTTACCAATCTCCGTTTATAGACTGCCAGCAAGCCAGCGCCGCAATCGCCGCCGTTTCGGCTCTTAATATTCTTCGCCCCAAAGAAACGCTTTTCACAAAAGGCAGAGAGCGCAGTTTTTGCGCTTCACTTTCGCTGAATCCGCCTTCCGGACCAATGATTATTGCCGCTTTTTTACATCCCGGCATTGCTTCCGTAATTTTACCGCCGGCACCGCGCTCGTCCAAAAAGAACAAAATTCGTTCAGCATTCCAATTTTCCAAAATCTTATCCAACGCCTGCACATTGCTTATCTCCGGCAAATCCAACCGCCGGCATTGCTCAGCCGCCTCAATGGTTTGCGCTTCATAACGCTCGAGCCGTACTTTTTCGGCATTGGTAAAAGCCGTCTGCACCGGCATAATACGGCTTACTCCGAGTTCAACCGCTTTTTGCAGCACCATATCGGTTTTATCCTTTTTCAGCGGCGCGAATAACAGCCATATATCCGGCGACGTTTGCATTTCCCGGCTTTTTTCCCGCAAAACCGCACGCACGCTTTTTTTGTTTATTTCCGTCAGTTCCGCTTTATATTCGCCGTTTTTGCCGTCAAACAAATAAATTTCATCACCGGCGCGCAAACGTAAAACATTACCCAAATACCGGCTTTGTTTTTCATCAAATTCCACGAACTGCCCGACACCGTTCAAATTTTCTTTATAATACAATCTTACAATCATGCTGCGCCAAAAAACATTGTATAAATACACTTTTATTTTGTAAGTGTACGTCATATATGTTAATTATTCCATAATATCTAAAATTTTATCGGAGGAAAATATGATAATCACAATAGACGGACCGGCCGGCTCGGGAAAAGGCACCATTGCCGCGGCTTTGGCAAAAAAATATAAAATGGCGTATTTTGACACCGGAATGGTTTACCGCGCCGTGGGCTTGCAAATGGTTTTGAACGGCTATGATTTAAATGATGAAGAAAAAGCTGCCTCGTTTGCCAAGACTTTAACTTTTCCGAAAATGATGGAATTATCAAAAAACAAAGATTTCCGCTCTGATGTCGGCAGCAAAGCCGCTTCGGTAATTTCCGCTTATCCGAGTGTGCGCGCCGCCTTGTTGGAAATGCAAAAAAATTTTGCAAAAAATCCGGTGTTTGAAGACGGCACTTCGGCCAACGGCGCCATTTATGACGGACGCGACACCGGCACGGTGATTTGTCCGCAGGCCGACCTGAAACTTTATGTTATTGCCGATTTAACCGTTCGGGCGCAGCGTCGCTGCAAAGATTTAATCGCCGCCGGACACAACACCACGTTTGAACAGGTTTATGCCGATATGAAAGCCCGCGATGACCGAGATTTGAACCGCAGTTCCGCCCCGCTTAAACCGGCTCCTGACGCCGTTATGATTGACACATCGACCTACAAACTTGAAGATTCGCTGAAAGTTATTATTCCTTTGGTGGATAAAAAACTGGCTGCTTCAGTGGCGAAATAAAATCGTTTTCCAAGGTATCTGAATCAGAAGATGAAGGCGGATACGGCACGTCTTCATCTTTCTTTTTAACATCCAAGGGCACTACTTCAACATTCGGACTGTCGGAGTCCGATTCAAAAATATACGGACTGTCGGACTGCTCGTTTTCATTTTGCTGAAAAAAGCTGCTGGAGCTGAAAACAGATATGCTGCTCCACACCGCCACCACCGCTAAATTCAGTTTTTTCATCATTTTTTGCTCCTTCCCGACATATATAATCATCAACATTTTAATTTAAAGTTTGACGATTCCGTCTTGACCTTGCCGCAATTTGTGATATTTTTAACAAGGTTTGAATATAAGGAATATAAAATGCAAAAAGTCATTGTTTGGGATTTGGATAACACTTTATATCGGGAAACACCGGAATTTCATAATTTGCTGGATGAAATTACCGCTAAAGCCGCTATTGAAGACCTGAAACTGCCTTTGGACTTTCCGACTGCCAAAGCTATGGTAACGGAATCTTACCGTACTTACCGCGACGGAGGCGAAATTTTTGTGCAGAAATTCGGTATTTCTCCCAAAGATATGTTTGACGCCTATCACAAACGCAAAGAGCTTAATCTGCACCCGATAAAGCCTTATGACGGACTTTTGCAGCATTTAGAACAGCTGTCTTGCCCGCAATACATTCTTTCCACCAGTTCGCATGACGCTTGCGAAGCGATTTTAAAACATATCGGCTTATACGACTTTTTTGCCGGCAAATTTTATTCGGTGGAAGAGTTCGACTGCTACAAAAAAAATGAAAGTCCTGATGTTTATTTGAAATTCTGTGAAAAAATCGGCCACGCTCCGCAAGATTGCCTGTTTATTGACGACAGCTATTCCAACCTGGAATTTGCTAAAAAAGCCGGAATGACCACCATGCGCCTGTGCCACGGCAAACCGAATGACCAGCGTGTGGAATATATTGATTTAGCCGCCGATAACATCAACGAATGTTTGGAATATTTGGAAAAAAATTTCGACTGTCCGCAAAAATAGCCTTTAGCGGCACAATTTGCTTTCTCTTTCATAATTTTCCGGCGAATCCATTAAAGCGGAACGCTTTTGCCGAACCTCAAAATATTCGTCAAAAATAGCCTTTGTTTGTTCGTTATAAATATAAAACAGCTTTTTATCAGGTGTTTTCGACACGCTAAAAATCGGTCCGGTATTGCGCACTATTTCCGGCAGCTTTTTTTTCAAAGCCTCGATATAAGACATTATAAATATATACGAAATATCGACATGCTGCTGTTCATGACGCAAAGTTTTTTTGTATACACAGCTATTTTTATCCATGGAATTGGCTAAATAAACCGTCGGATTTTCATATCCTACCTCCATGGTAATTTCAGTGGGATATGTACAAAAATAACCGTCTCCGAGCTCTAAGGGAGAGGAATCATACACGCTTATTTTATTATACAAGTTCAGCAGTGTCAGCCCCATATAAGTAATTTCACCGTTTAAATTATTGGAAGCCCTGGCTTTTATTTGCGCCGACGACAAACTGTTATTATATTTAAGTTTGCCTAAATTATAATAAATTGTTATTTTCGCCGGATTTTTTTCCATCAGTTTGAGGCATTGCTTTTGCCAATAATAGCGAGAAGCGGCGTTTCCGCTAAACGGGAAAACGCAAATCAAAGCCATAACCGGCAGCAATGTCAACCACATCTTTTTCATAAGCAAAAAAATAGCAAATAAATATTAAGTCCGCGTTAACACAAAAAAAATGTTTTTTGCTTATGTTCTAATTACTAAGGAGTTACCATGAAAAAATTAGTCGCCATTTTGATTTTATGTTTTTTGACCGGAATCGCCACTGTGCACGCTGCTTATCAAAGACACCAAAAACAACCCGGCTTTTTTATGCCAACCGGCGCCATGCAAAACACCATTGACAAGCCTAATTTTAAGCCTCGTCAACAGCCAAAAAGGACAATCGCTCGACAAACAACCCCGACGACTTCCGCAAAAAAACAAACGGCAGACCATAAATCGCAAAGCACTAAAAACCAAAGCACCGCCGTTCAAACAACCAAAACTCTGTTAACCCCCAAAAAAGAAAAAAGCACCATACCGCTTCAAACTGCAGCTCCAAAACCTGCCATAGAAAAAACAGCAGAACAGATTAAACCGGCTAAGCCGGATTCCGCGGTTGCGCAAATACAAAAAGAAGCCGCCACGCCGCTTCAAACCGCAGAAGACGATTCTTCCGCAGATTTTAGCGAAGACGATATTTCTTACAATGATGAGGATTCGCTATATGTTCAGAGCTTTAGGGAATATGCGCACGACTTATCGCTAATCATTAAAGGCGAAAACGTGCAAAACCCGCGCCTTCAAAAAAATCTGTCCGATTTTCAAGACATACAGCATCAAATTATCGTACAATAAAAAACTTTAGTTATCACCGATTCGCAAGGCTTCAATAAAGGCCGACTGCGGCACTTCCACTTTGCCGAACTGACGCATACGCTGCTTGCCTTTCTTTTGGTTATCCAACAATTTACGTTTACGGGTAATATCACCACCGTAACACTTGGCCGTAACATCTTTACGCAAAGCCGAAATTGTTTCGCGCGCCACGATTCTTCCACCGATAGCGGCCTGCAAAGGAATTTTAAACAAATGCTTCGGAATTAAATCTTTCAAGCGTCCGCAAATCTGCCGCCCTCTGGATTCGGCTTCGGAACGATGGCACAAAAACGACAAGGCGTCAACCGGCTCTTCGTTAATCAAAATTTGTACTTTTACTAAATCTGACTGCGCATAGCCGACCAGTTCATAATTAAAACTGGCATATCCGCTGGTAATTGATTTTAAACGGTCGTAAAAATCAAAAACAATCTCACTTAGCGGAATTTTATACACCACCATGGCGCGATTGCCGACATAAGTTAAATCTTCTTGTTCTCCGCGCCGTTCGGTGCAAAGTTTCAAAACCGCACCCAAATAAGTATCCGGCACCATAATTGTTGCCTGCACCATCGGTTCTTCAATCAGCTTAATTGTCGAAATATCAGGCATATCAGCCGGATTATGCAGCATAATCTGCGAACCGTTGGTTAAATAGATTTTGTATGCTACCGACGGAGCTGTTGTAATGATGTCTAAATCAAATTCTCTGCCGATTCGCTCCTGAATAATATCCATGTGCAGCAAGCCCAAAAAGCCGCAACGAAAACCCAAGCCTAAAGCTGTTGAATTTTCCGGTTGATAGTTAATACTGGCGTCATTTAGTTTCAGCTTGGCCAAAGCATCTTTCAAAGCTCCGTACTGACTGCTGTCCACAGGGAAAATAGAACAGAACACCACCGAAACCGACGGTTTAAAGCCGGCAAGCGGCTCAGTACAAGGCGCTTTATTATCCGTGATTGTATCGCCGACTTTACAGTCTTCAACACTTTTTATGCTGGCAGTAATAAATCCGACTTCACCGGGATAAAGCGCGTCAATATCTTTCATTTTCGGAGTAAAAATACCGATTTTATCAATTATATAATCAGTTCCGTTTGACATCATGCGGATATTTTGTTTTTTACGCAGCACGCCGTCTTTAACCCGCACCAAAATAATCACACCCAAATAAGAATCATACCAGCTGTCAATCAATAAAGCCTTAAGCGGAGCGTTTTCATCTCCGGTCGGCGCCGGAAGTTTATTAACAATTTCTTCCAGCAAATTATCAATACCAAAACCGGTCTTACCGGAAACTTCCACCGCGTCTGAAGCGTCCAAACCAATCACATCTTCTATTTGCTGTTTTACTTTTTCCGGTTCGGCAGACGGTAAATCTATTTTATTAAGCGCCGTAACAATTTCATGATTGTTATCCAAAGCCAAATACACATTAGCCAAAGTCTGCGCTTCCACACCCTGTGTGGCGTCCACCACCAAAACAGAGCCTTCGCAAGAAGACAGTGAGCGTGAAACTTCGTATGTAAAATCAACGTGTCCCGGAGTGTCAATCAAATTCAGCTGATAAGTTTTTCCGTCTTTGGCATGATAGTTCAAACGTACGGTTTGCGCCTTAATGGTAATGCCGCGTTCTTTTTCAATATCCATTGAATCCAAAACTTGCTCTGTCATTTCACGGTGCTGCAAACCGCCGCAATATTCAATCAAACGATCGGCGATGGTAGACTTGCCATGGTCAATATGTGCAATAATGGCAAAATTACGGATTAAACTTAAATCAGACATACTTTTTCCCTTTCTTGCCGACAAGATAATTTATTTTTTTGCTTTAATCAATAGCTAACTTTATAAACAAAAACTCCGTCTATTTATTCAGACGGAGTTCATTCAGACATCAAAACGTACACTTATCCAAGCTGATTGCCTTTCATCATTTTATAGGCTTGGACAAAAGAAAGTGTTTTACCTTTTATTTGAGAATTATTTTCTACAACTTTTTTATCAACTTCAATCGTAAAATCAAAATTTTTCATATTTGAATTTGTAAAATCTTTCAGCTGATTCATCATCAATTTACGTTCTTGCTTATTTTCCATATTTTGAAGTTTTTGCTGATATATGTTCTCAAAGTCGACATTACCGGCATTGTCTTTGGCATTTTGTTCCAAAGTTGCAAGTTCATTCTCCGAAACATTTTGCTGCCCGGATAAATCTCTGAAAAAATATGTCTCGGCTACGGCATTCGGACGTGTTGCCTCATATTCGATAATTGCCGACAGCATTGCCGCGTTTTCTTTGGTCGGTTTGGCTCCGTTTTCAAAAGACTTAGCGTCAAGTTTATATTTGCTGACAACATCCTGCCAATCATACACACGTTTTGTTTTTCCTGAGCGCCCGTCTCTCACCGCAGCATTTCTATCCAGACCGTTATCAACAGATTTTTCCTGAACATTGACCGTCTGCGGAGAAGTTCTTTCTGCCGCCTGCGCCTTCAATGTTCCTGTCAATCCACCGACAACAGCCATTGTTACAGCAGCGCCGTATCCGAGTTCATCTTTTAAATTTTTGATTTTTTCTTTTGCTGAAGACATCTCACTTACTCCGTTTTATTTATATTAGTATTATTATAACAGAATTAACAACTTTTGTCTACCGATAATGTAAAAGCTGCACCTGCAATATCCGGCTTCGCTGTAATTTTTTTATTCTACGCCGATAACTTCACGGCGTCCCACTCTGTCGGGAGCGGTTACAATACCTTCGTCTTCCATGCGTTCAATTAAAATGGCGGCGCGGTTATAACCGATACGCAGCTTGCGCTGAATATAGCTGGTTGAGGCTTTTTTGTCGGCTCTTACAATTTCCACCGCCTGATTATATAAATCATCATCCTCTCCGCCGCTCATTTCGCTTCTGTCAAATACCGGTGTATCCTTACCGGTATTCAATTCGCCTTCCGTAACGTCTGCCACATATTTAGGTTCGCCTTCAGATTTAATAAATTCCACCACTCTTTCCACTTCGGCATCTGTAACAAAACAGCCGTGAACACGAATAGGACGCAAACCTGACGGCATATAAAGCATATCGCCCATACCCAGCAGTTGCTCGGCACCTTTTTCATTCAAAATCGTTTTACTGTCTATTCCCGTTGTTACATGGAAACTGATTCGGCTCGGAAAGTTTGCCTTAATTGTACCGGTAATAACATCGACAGAAGGACGTTGAGTGGACATAATCAAATGAATGCCCGCGGCACGAGCCATTTGCGCCAAACGTTGAATAGCCGCTTCCACCTCTTTACCGGCAACCAACATTAAATCAGCCATTTCATCTACCACAATCACAATGTACGGCATAGGCGTGGTGTCAACAATTTGTTCTTCATACAAAGGACGTCCGGTCTCTTTATCAAAACCAACTTGAATAGTCTTTTTTATTTCTTTCCCGGTAGCGCGCATATCTGCAACTTTTTGATTATATCCGGCAATATTCCGCACATTTAAAAGCGCCATTGCGCGATAGCGGTCTTCCATTTCACGCACCGCCCATTTTAAGCCGACAACAGCTTTTCCCGGGTCGGTGATAACCGGCGTCAACAGATGCGGAATACCGTTATACATTGAAAATTCCAATTGTTTAGGGTCAATCATAATCATTTTACATTGTTCCGGTGTCATTCGATATAACAATGATAAAATCATGGAATTTACACCCACAGATTTACCGGAACCGGTAGTACCGGCCACTAACAGGTGCGGCATTTTTGCCAAATCGGCATAAACGTGCTGTCCTCCGATATCCTTGCCCAATGTAACATTTAGAATATTTTTACTGTTCTTAAATGCCGGATCTTCCAATAATTCACGCAGCCACACGGTTTGACGCTTAGCGTTCGGCAGTTCAATACCGATGGTGTTTTGTCCGCTGACCACAGCCATTCGCACCGACGCCGCCGCCATAGAACGAGCAATGTCGTCAGACAGACCGATAACACGCGCGGTTCTTGTACCCGGAGCAGGTTCTAATTCATAAAGCGTAACCACAGGTCCCGGACGGACTTTAACGATTTTACCTTTAATACCGAAATCCTGTAACACAGTTTCCAGTTTAGCGGCATTTTCTTTTAATTCCGCCTCATTATATTCAATATCCCCCTGCTCTTGAGGTATTGAAAGCAAATCAATATCAGGCAGCTGATATTCTTTTGCCGCTTCTTTTGCCGGCTGTGTTGTAGCAACCTCTGACTGCACCGATTTTTTTGTTTGTTCTGTTTCAGTATCCTTATTTATCTTAGCAAAATCAGGAATCGGTGTCGGCTCGATTCTTTTTACCGCCGCAGGCTCGGAATTAACCGGCTGCTGAGCCTGTAAAGTTGCAGAAAACGATGAAATCTTCGGAATATTAAGCAGTTCTTCCTGTTTTGCTTCATTAACGGCCGAAACATTTTGTTTACCGGCAAAAGAACGAACTCCTTCAGTTTGATAAATATCTTCAGGTGTAATTTTTTTTGACGGCTTTTTTACATTTTGATTTGCAAAATCGCCTTCTTTAATAAAATCAAATGTCGGATTATAACTTTTTTGTACGGACTCCGACTCGCTTTCCGGCATTTCTATCGCCAAGCTGCCCATTGTCTGATTTGGAATCTCTATTTGCAAACCGGATGTTTGATGTCCGGACATTACCGCGGCAGTTGAAACTTCTGCCTGCGGAGCTGTGATAATACCGGAATTTTGTATCTGCAACATATTTTCGGTTTTAGCAAAACTTGGTTCCATACGCCGCGATGAAACCTGATTATTTTTATGAATCAGTTTATTTTGCAAATAACTGGGATTAAGTTCTTTAAATTCGCTGAAATTACGGATATTTGCTACGCGTTTTCCTATATTGACGGCAAACAGTCCGATATTCTTAAAAATATTGCCTATACGCGAGGTCAGGCGCAGCCATAAAGTAAAAGTAATTCCGGCGGAAAAATTAAACGCTAAAATGCTGATGAATAAAATAATTCCTTTCAACAACAATACATTATACGAAAATTTCAACATATTTATATAATTGTTAAGCGGTCGACTGATACTGCGACTCCACTCGCCGGTTAAATTGTACGGCAGATTAAAACGCCCTAAAAACGAGCTGCAGGTAAGGTCTATAAAAGCGGCAAAACACAGCAAACCGACAAACCAGGCAAAAATCCGCATTTTATATTCGGCAAAGGATTGAAAACGCATCAAACCGATTCCCCACAAAATGGGCACAACCAAATAAACTATAAATGCCAAACCGAAAGTACTCAGCACAAAATCGGCACAGGATGCACCGAAAAAGCCCAGCCAATTTTGCACAACGGCATTTTCTGACGCCGCTTTATTAAAAGACGGGTCCTCTGCGTTATAACTGAAAAGACTTATATATATAAGCAACGGAACAATAATCAAACTTAATCCGATTAACTCTAGCAACAGCTTTTGCCACCAACTTTTTTGCTTTTCTTTCACAGTTTTCTTCTTACTCATAATATCCTCTGAATTTTATGCAGATTTAATGCAGAAAGTATAGTTAAAAATGTTCAACAAATTATTAAAAATTACTTAAAACAGCAAAACGGTGTTGATAAAAATTTTCTAAAAACTTGACATTTGACACCAGCGCTATACACTCTGCCCAGAATAAAAGGAGAATATTTTAATGAAATATGCTTTTGTATTTCCCGGTCAAGGCTCACAATTTGTGGGCATGGGAAAGGAATTGGCCGAAAATTTTGCCTCTGCGAAAGAAGTTTTCCAAGAAGTAAATGATGCCTTATCTCAAGACTTATTCAAAATTATGACCGATGGTCCGGATAGCGAATTAACCATGACTGCCAACACTCAGCCGGCGTTAATGGCTTTTTCCATGGCTGTTGTGCGTGTTTTGGAAAAAGATTTCGGAATTAAACTGAAAGACAAAGCCGCATTTGTGGCCGGTCATTCTTTGGGTGAATATTCAGCAGCTTGCAGCGCCGGAGTATTTTCTCTCGGAGACACCGCAAAACTGTTGCGAATTCGCGGAAACGCCATGCAAAACGCTGTTCCCTTGGGAATCGGCGGCATGGCTGCGGTTTTAGGCTTGTCCTATAAAGACGTCGGCGCTTTGGTTGAGGCTTGCTCAAATGGTAAGGACACTTGCGTTGCCGCTAATGATAATTCCGACGGTCAAGTTGTTTTATCCGGCTCAATGGCCGCCATTGACCGCGCGGTAGAAATTGCTCCGGAGTTTGGCGCCCGCAAATGCGTCAAGCTGGCGGTAAGCGCTCCGTTCCACAGTCCGTTTATGCGTCCGGCCGCCGATGCGATGGCTCGCGCGTTTATGGAGGTTGAAGCGCATAACGCTGAAATTCCGTTGATTGCCAATGTGCTGGCGGAACCGATTACGGAACATAAAGAAATTATTAAGCATTTAATCGAGCAGGTAACCGGTACGGTGCGTTGGCGCGAAACCATGGCTTATTTGCAAGAACAAGGCGTTACGGATTTGGTTGAACTCGGTGCCGGCAAAGTGTTGTCGGGTATTGCAAAACGCAGCCATAAAGAAATGAACGCTTTTTCTGTCGGTTCAGCAGAAGAAATTGAAGAACTGGCAAAAAATTTATAACAGAAAGGAATAAAAATATGTTTAGATTAGATGGTAAAGTTGCTTTGATTACCGGTGCTGCCGGCGGTTTGGGACACAAAATCGCTCACACTCTGCATGAACAAGGCGCTATTTTGGCTTTGACAGACATGAATGCCGAAAGATTGGAAGCTCTTAAAGCCGAATTGGGCAGCAATGCAGAATGTTTTGTTGCTAACTTGACCGATGGCGAAGCCGTTAAAAATCTGGTTAAAGAAGTAGAAGAAAAAATGGGCCGCATTGATATTTTGGTAAACAACGCCGGCTTAACCCGCGATAATTTGTTTATCAGAATGAGTGATGAAGATTGGCAGTTGGTTTTAGATGTAAACCTGACAGCCGGTTTCAAATTGGCAAAAGCAGCTGTTCGCGGCATGATGAAACGTCGTTTCGGACGTATTATCGGTATTGCTTCCGTAGTTGGTGTTATGGGTAACGCCGGTCAGGCTAACTATTCTGCTTCCAAAGCAGGTATGATTGCCATGAACAAATGTTTGGCTCAAGAAGTCGGTTCCCGCGGCATTACCGTAAACTCTATCGCTCCGGGCTTTATCAGAACTCCGATGACAGATGTTTTGCCTGATGACGTTAAAGCCGCTTTGTTATCCAAAATTCCGGAAGCTAAATTGGGTGAAGCTCAGGATATTGCCAACGTTGTTGCTTTCTTGGCTTCTGATGAAGCTCAATACATTACCGGTCAGACAATCCATGTAAACGGTGGTATGGCTATGATTTAATCACTTCTGTGATTAAATTTCAAAGACGCTTGATAAATCAGGCGTCTTTTTTAATATCGACAAAACACAACTTTTATTGACAAATTGAAATTTTGTGCTTATATAAATTTATCATTTTTATTATTAACTTTAATTTTTATCATTATGGCTAAATTGAATAATAGCGAATTGCAAAAAAAATTGATATCTTTCATTGAAGACATCACGATAGGACAAGAAAATGTTAAACCGGACACACCTTTATATGATTTGGGGTTGGACAGCCTTGACTACACGAATTTGTGCTATCAACTGGAAAATTTGGGTTACGATTTTGACAAAGCACTAAATTATTGCTTATCAAATAAGAACGTAACCATCAGCAGTCTTGCTATATATCTGGACAGCCTTTAGCACCTGATTCTTCAAAAAAAGAGAGCCGCTTTACCGCAGCTCCCTTTTTTTGAAAATTCAGAAAAGATTATTTCTTTTCTTCTTCGGCGATTTTTTTGCCTTTTAAGTCAAACTTTTCAATTTGAGCGTTTTGATGCAAATCGGAAACAATCTGACCAACAGCCTGCTGAGACAAATTGCCTTTAATTTGTTCGGCAACCGCTTCAAAAGCCAAAGGCTTGGAATCTCTTACATCTTCAACCCAAATTACATGATAGCCAAATTCTGTTTTAACAGGTTTTTTAGAGAAAGTGCCTTTTTTCATAGCAAATGCGGCTTCGGAAAATTCCGGAACCATGGCGTCGGCAGTAAAGTAGCCCAAATCAGCCTGATCTTTAGAATATTGTTTAGCCAAATCATCAAATTTTGCAGATTTTTTATTTAATTTAGCAATAATTTCTTCTGCCAATTTTTCATCATCAACCAAAATGTGCTTAGCTTTGATTTCTTTTTCACTCTTAAAATTAGCAACATATTCGTCATAAACTTTCTTAACTTCTTCGTCGGTAACTTTTTGAGCTATCTGGCGGTCAATATAAACTTTGCGAGCCAAATCATCCTGCATTGCAGCCAATTCTTTCTGATATTCGGCAGAAGATTGAACATTAGCGGCAGTTGCGGCCTGCAAAGCCAATTTGCTGTTAATCATAACTTCCAAAGCACGATTATAAAATTCTTCAAAAGAGACCTGAGCTTTAATTTGCGGTGTCTGTTCGTAAGCGTCTTTAATTTCAGCTACGGTAATTTGTTCGCCGTTCACAACAGCGGCAACCCCGTTATTTCTTTCGGCGTAAACTTTATAAGTAAACGCGCCGGCCAGCAAAACCACAACAGCGGCGGTAGTGGCGAAAACATATTTTTTTTGCATAGATTCCTCCTAAAATAAACAAATCGTTAACATCATATATACAATCTACATAAAATTCAAAGGATTTTTTAGCGGTGGTTCATAACTTTTGCGCAAAGACTTGACTTTATAATTTTATCAAACTAAATGTATTTTGAAATAATATATTATAAGGAACGTCAATGTTAGGAAAAATTGCCCGTAAAATTTTTGGCAGCGCCAATGACCGCTTTGTTAAAAAACTATATAAAACCGTAAATCAAATCAACGCTTTAGAGCCTGATTTCATCAAATTATCCGATGAAGAGTTAAAAGCTAAAACGCAAGAATTCCGCAACCGCTTGAAAAACGGAGAAACTTTGGATGATATTTTGCCGGAGGCTTTTGCGACGGTGCGCGAAGCGTCAAAACGCGTTATGGGACAGCGCCATTATGATGTGCAGTTAATCGGCGGCATGGTTTTGCACAAAGGCATGATTGCCGAAATGAAAACCGGTGAAGGCAAAACATTGGTAGCGACTTTGGCCGCATACTTAAATGCTTTGGAAGGCAAAGGCGTTCACATCGTAACCGTTAACGATTATTTGGCCAAACGCGACGCCGAATGGATGGGCAAAATTTACCGCTTTTTAGGCTTGACCGTTGACTACATTATTCACGGCAAAAATGACAACGAACGCCGTTTGGCATATAATTCCGACATTGTTTACGCCACCAACAACGAATTGGGCTTTGACTATTTGCGCGACAATATGAAATTCAGCTTGTATGAACGTGTGCAGCGCGATTTTAACTTTGCGATTGTCGACGAAGTTGACTCCATTTTGATTGACGAAGCCAGAACACCGTTAATTATTTCCGGCGAAGCCGAAGATTCTTCCGCCACCTACATAAGCGTTTCCAACTTAATGCCGCAGCTGCTGCCGGAAGATTATGAAAAAGATGAAAAACAAAAGAATGTAACCTTAACCGAAACCGGTATGGAACACGTCGAAAAATTGCTGCGCGAAGCCGGTTTAATAAAAGAGGGCTCACTGTATGACATCGGCAATGTCGGTTTGGTTCAGCATGTTAACAACGCGTTGCGCGCTCATAAAATGTTTCAAAAAGACGTAGACTACATCGTTAAAGACGGCAAAGTCGTAATCGTTGACGAGTTTACCGGCCGTATTATGGAGGGACGCCGTTTCAGCGACGGACTGCACCAGGCGTTAGAGGCTAAAGAAGGCGTGAAAATTCAGTCTGAAAATCAGACTTTGGCTTCCATCACCTTCCAAAACTACTTCCGTCTGTATCCGAAATTATCGGGTATGACCGGTACGGCAATGACCGAAGAAACCGAGTTTTGCGATATTTATAACTTGGTTTGCGTAGAAATTCCTACCAACAAACCGGTGCAGCGTGAAGATTTACATGATGAAATTTACCGCACCGAGGGCGAGAAATACCGTGCCATTATTAACACAATTCTTGATTGTAACCGCCGAGGTCAGCCGGTTTTAGTCGGCACCACCTCAGTAGAAAAATCCGAAATTATTGCCAACCTTTTACACAAAGCAGCTCCAAATTTACACTTTGAGGTACTGAACGCCCGCTATCATGAACGCGAAGCAGCCATTGTGGCGCAAGCCGGCGTTTCCGGAGCCGTTACCATTGCCACGAACATGGCCGGACGCGGTACGGATATTCAGCTGGGCGGCAACCCGGAAATGAAATTGCAGGAAATGCTTAAAGGCGACGAGACACCAGAACAAATTGCCGAGCTCAAAAAGAAAATAGATGCAGAAGTTGCTGCCGACAAAGAAAAAGTTTTGGCTGCCGGCGGACTTTATATTTTAGGCACCGAACGCCATGAAAGCCGCCGTATTGATAATCAGCTGCGCGGCCGTGCCGGACGTCAGGGCGACCCGGGAACTTCTAAATTTTTCCTTTCCATGCAGGACGATTTAATGCGTATTTTCGGTTCGGAAAAAATGTCAAACGTTTTACAACGTTTAGGCTTGCCGGAAGGCGAAGCGCTGGTTCACCCGTGGATTAGCAAGGCTTTGGAAAAAGCTCAGCAAAAAGTGGAAGAACGCAACTTTGATATTCGTAAAAATTTGCTCAAATATGATAACGTCATGAACGAGCAGCGCAAAATTATTTATGAACAGCGCCGTGAAATTATGGAAAGCGAAGATTTGTCCGACACCATAAAAGATATGCGCGACGAATATTTAAGCGGTATTATCGACGCCCATGTTCCTTACGGCACCGGTGCGGCGGAATGGGACAAAGAAAGCCTGAAACAGGATTTGTCCGCGGCAACCGGCTTTGTATTGCCGATAACCAACTGGTGCAATGAACCTGAACTGGACAGCGAAGGTTTTAAAGAACGCATTTTACAGGAAGTTGACAGTCGCATGGCGGAACGAGCAGCTTCTTTGCCGGCCGAAGCCGTTAAAATGGTACAGAAAAGCATTTTTCTGCAAGTGCTCGACCAGCTGTGGAAAGACCATATTGCCACTTTGGATTTAATGCGACACACTATTGTTTTGCGCGCTTACGGTCAAAAAGACCCGCTGAACGAATATAAAAAAGAAGCATTCAATATGTTCTCGCGCATGCTGGACATTTTGAAACAGCGCGTTACCGTAGTAATTTGCCACACTGTAATTCAAACGGATTCGCAGGAACAAATGCAAAAAGCAATGGACAAAGAACAAAACCGTCCGATGTCGGCTGTTCACGAAGGCGACGAACCTTTGAAAAAACTTGACCCATCCATGTTTGTCGGAGTTTCAAGAAACGACCCGTGCCCTTGCGGCAGCGGCAAAAAGTTTAAGCATTGCCACGGAAGAATTACGGAATAGCCATGCCACGAGAAAAAAAAGACCTCAACGCGAACGAACAGCTGATTATTCAAAAAGAAAAACAGCGTAAAAAAGAACGGCGTGAACAAAAAATCAAAGAATTTTTTATTCTGATTTTTGTTATTGCCGTGTTTGCCGGCGGTGGCGGTTATTTTATTTCGCAGTTTATGCAGCAGCGCTATGCCGACCTGCAATATATAAAAACCATCAATAAAACCACGCTTGAAATTTCTCAGCTTATTGATAACATCCGCAATACCTATGCCATAAACCCTGACGAACCGGCGGAAAATATGGATGAGCTTATCCGTATGGGCGCTATTCCGCAAACTTTAGTGCGCACCGGAGATAACGGTGTTTATTTGGAAAATCCGTTCGGCGGAAAAATTATGATAGAACCATCTGACGTGGTTTGGGATAAAAACAACAAAGTCAGTTCTCCGACATTTAAAATGTCCTATCAGGGACTGTCTCGCCGCGCTTGCATAGATTTAGCGACTCTCGATTGGGGCGACAGCATAAAAGGCTTGCTTGCCGTTGCTATCGGCAATGTAGATTACGCCACCGGGCAGGACAGCGCTTTGCGTGATATAGACATGACGCCGGAAAAAGAAAAAGAGGAGGCAAAAAATCAGCCGCAGACCGACGACGAATTCGGAATCATGATGCGCCCGCGCATGCAATATCAAATGAACGTCGCCAAACCGAATGACCAGTTTATGCCCACGCCTTTTTCACGAGGCAATGCCGAAATGGGTTGTTTCTGCGGACAAAACGATTGTTCGGTTGCGCTGCGGTATGCGGTGTTCAGTACTGAGCCTTCAAAATAAAGACTTTCTCAAGGAAAGTCTTTTTTGTGATAAAAACACAAAATTTATATTGTATTATCAGAGAAATAAAATATACTTGAGCAAGTTTAATTTTTAATTTTAGGACGTAACAGAATGTTAGATATAAAATTTATTGCCGATAACACGGATTGGGTAAAAAAGAGCTTGGGACGCAAAGGCTTTCCTGCAGAAAAAGTGGATGAACTTTTAGAAGCTTATTACAGCCTGAACAAATTAAAAACATCTTCACAGGCTTTGGCCGAAGAAAAAAACAGACTCAGCAATTCCATAAAATCGGCAACAAATGAAGAACGTCCGGCCATTATTGCCAAAAGCAAGGCGATTGGCGAAGAATTTAAAGCAGAACAGGAAAAATTAGCGGTTTTGCAGGCGCAGTTTGATGACATGATTTTACGCATGCCGAACTACCCGAGCGAAGACAGCCCGGACGGACCGGATGACAGCTATAATATCGTACGCCGCAAAGTCGGTGAAATTCCGCACTTTGATTTTACTCCGCGCGACCACGTTGAACTTATGGAAATCAACGATTGGGGAGAAATGGAACGCATTGCCAAAGTTTCCGGCTCCCGCACCTATGCCATTAAAAACGACTTGGCTCAGCTGGAATTGGCTATTCACATGCTGGTAATGGACAAACTGCGCGCCGCCGGCTTTACACTTTTGACCGTTCCGGCAATTTCCAAGGAAAAACCTTTGTACAACCAGGGTTATTTACCTTTTGCGCGCGATGAAGTTTATTATATGCCGGCCGATGATTTATATTTGTCGGGCACAGCCGAGCTGATTCTGAACTCTCTGCGCGCCGATGAATTGTTGACCGAAGCCGATTTACCGGTTTTATACGCCGGCTTTTCACCATGTTTCCGCCGAGAAGCAGGTGCCGCCGGAAAAGACACTCGCGGTTTGGTGCGTGTACATCAGTTTTTCAAAACTGAGCAATTTGTTATTTGTAAAAATGATTTGGCTGAAAGTGAAAAATGGCATCAAATTTTGCTTAAAAATTCCGAAGAAATTTTACAGGATTTGGAATTGCCTTACCAGGTTTTGGAAGTTTGTACCGGAGACATGGGTGCTCCTAAATACCGTCAATACGATTTGGAAGCCTGGGTTCCGTCGCAAAACTGCTATCGTGAAACCCACTCCTGCTCCAATATTACGGATTGGCAGGCTCGCCGCACCAACTTGCGCTACCGCGACAATGCCGATGGCAAAGTTAAATATTGCCACACTCTGAACAACACCGGCATAGCAACTCCGCGCGCATTGGTTCCATTTATTGAAAATCATCAACAGGCTGATGGCACTGTTCGTATTCCTGAAAAACTACAGCCTTATTTGGGCGGTAAAAAATTCATAGGTAAAAACGCCAAATAATGCAGAAAAACGTTACCGAAATACTTGATTTTATGCGCGCAATGGAGCGTGTCTGCCTCGTAAAACGAGACACGCTGATGTCTGACGGTTCGCCCGAAACGGATTCCGCGCATATTTTCAAGTTGGCGTTTTTAATTATGCTGATATTTCCATTTTTACAAAAAAAATACAATTACACTCGCTTGCTGGAACTGGCTTTAGTGCATGATATTGCCGAAGGCGTTACCGGAGATTGTCCGCGCTCGGCTCAAATTGCTCACCCGGAACGCAAAAAAGAAAAAGAACGCCGCGAATACGAAGCTATGCGTTTGTACCAAAAAATGCTGCCGGCACCGTTGAATGAACAAATTTTTGCATTATTTAGCGAATATGAGGCAAAACAGACACCGGAAGCAAAATTAGTTTCGGTCTTAGATAAAATGGAAGCCAATTTACAAGCAAACCGTTTTGGCGACGGCGATGTCCGCTATTGGCAGGATTGTGAAAACGGAGAAGAATATTACCGCATAGCTACAGCAAAAAAACCTTTGGTAAACGAACTTGATGAAGAAATCTTAACCGAACTTGAAAAAAGCATTATTAACTTAACATTGGAGAACATGGAGCGGTGCAACATCAAGACTTGTCAATAAAAGGCTTGCGTATTGCAGCTTTTGATTGGGATAATACGCTGGCCCACAGCCGCGATGCCTTGGTTTTTGCCATTAACAAAATATTGCCGCAATACAATTTACCGGAATGGGACATTGTTAAAAGCAAACGAAACCGCAACCTTTCTTTCCGCGACAATTTTCCGCTTATTTTCGGAGACAAAGCCGAAGAAGCCTATGAAAAATATCGTTTGATTTATAAAGAAAACGTCAAAAATTTAATTTCCGCCCCGGATAAAGCTCGGGAAGTTTTACGCTTTTTAAAAAAACACGGCGTCAAAATCGCTATTGTTTCTAACAAAGACCGCCTGCTTTTTGAATTTGAACGTCCGTTTTTATACGCTGAAAATTTATTTGATGTCATTGTCTGCGGACATGAAGCCAAACAAGACAAACCGGACGGCGAACAGCTGAAATTTGCCGTTTGCAATTTAATTGACAAGATAACGCCTGAAACAGTTTGGATGATTGGCGACAGCCCGATGGACAGCGAATGTGCACTTTCAGCCAACGCCAAAGCCATCAGAATAGGTCAGCCGATATGGGGCACTGCTGATGACGAATGCGGACAAAACATTACTTTTATCAAAGACTTTTCCGCTTTCTACCGGATATTAACGGAGCAAAACTAATGCGCCGCCGAATTAAACTTTTGCTGAAAATATGGTTTAAACGCCTGCTTTTTATTATTTTGCTGGGGCTTATTGTTTGGGCTAACTATATCCGCCTGCAAGACAATAATTATTCAAACTATGAAAAAGTTATTGATTACGGACGCATAAAAGACAATGACAAACTGATAAGACCGGTTATCACCGCCATTTTTTATGACGGAAAGAATGACCGAAAATCATTTATATCATCATATTTCAATCACAGCCGAAACTACAAAAAAACTAACATTAAAATGATTATCGTGCCAAAGAAAATTTCTGCCTACAGCTCGGAAGTTGTTTCTAAACTATATGAGGAAATTCAGGCAAATAATAAAATATCTAAAGTTCTGCTGGTTTATGATAAGGACGAAAAAAACGACTTGAAACTGCATAAAAAAATGCTGTTGCAGCTGATTGGCGCCCAAAACATTGAAGAAACCCCGATTTCTCAGCACCTTTTAACCGGAGAAAACAAAATTAACGCCGGCTTAAATGAACCACAATCCTTAGTAGTGTTTCTTGCCGACCTGGACAAAGGACTTAATGAAGCAAACAGCGATTTTTTAACGGCCGAAGCGGTGTTTTTTGCCCAGCAAAAACACTACCGGCTTAATGTGTTTGACATTATCGACACCAAGCTGGCACAGGCCTTGGACAAAGATTATGAAACCTTATATCCGCTGGAAACCATGAAAGCCGAGCCGCTGCTCGCTAAACAAAAACGCAACCTGGAGCGCTATAAAAAGCATTATTGGCACTTGCTGCAAAATTATTTTGAACTGAACTTATTGCAAAATTCCCAGCATTTAGATGACGCTGTCATGCCGCTGCGCACCGAAGAAAATTATCGTCTTTATGACCGCGGCAGACTGGTTTTAAAAGCCTATGACGAAAACTATATAGAAATCTTTGAACAGGCCGAATTGCAGGAAAACAAAGGAATAGCCCTGCTTGTTTCCAACGCCGTGCAAAAGTTAACCAAAGCCGGCAAAATATCGGCGGCAAAATATTTTAAATTTTATCTTTTAACGGATTTAGAAAGAATTAAGCCCGACCGCGACACCATGCTGATGAGCTACTTGGACAGCGATGACGGAATCTTTGCCGAATACAAAGATAAATCGGCACTGCTGGTGGCTGACGACCGGCCTGACAATCCCGAAGATTTAACCGGCGTGGTGCGCCAAAAAGCCGGTATTCCGAACGATGTTTCTGATGACGACATAAATTTTTATAAATTTAAAACAGTGGAGATGAATTATGGAGATTAACGGTTTCAAATTAAAATATTCAACTGCGGAACTGCAAGACAAAGTCAATAATCAAATGCGCAAAATTGAATTGATTGATGAAACTAATCCGGCTTACACCGCTTTGCCGGAAGGCGATAAAAAAGCACTCAAATACCTTGCCGCCGCGGCTAAAATAATGAATAATGTGGCGCTTGAAATGGATAATCCGCACAATTTGGCGCAAAAAAAAGCGCTGGAAGAAGCCTCCCCGACTGCTGAACAAGCGGCGCTCACGCTTAAACTTTTTAATTCACTGAACGGAGTTGCCGGTTTTAACGGTATAGACAAAGAACCGGTTGAATTATTTGAAAACATAAAAATGCAAAACGGCTGTAATTTCTATCCGACGGATTTAACTGCCTCGGAATTAGCACAAATTATCAGCGCCATGCTTGACGCCGGACACGAAAACGAAGTGCGTAAAATCTTAAGCGCCCGCACTATGGTTCGTCGCAACGGAGATTTTTTAAAAGCCGTTGACTACACGGAATATTTTGCCAAAGAATTTTCGGAAATTGCTAACTTGCTGGAATGTGCCGCCCATTTTGCCACCGATGACTTATTCAAGGACTTTTTAGGCTGGCAGGCTCAAGCACTGCTACAAAACAACGAGGAAATGGACATTTTGGCTGATAAGCATTGGGCTCGCATGCAGGATTCCCCGTTAGAATTTACTATCAGTCGGGAAAATTATGAAGATAAAATAACTCCGACAATTTTTGACAACGCCGAATTAACTGCTCGTCTTGCCCGCCTAAACATTGCAGCGGTTCCCAAAGATATGCTCGGCGTCCGGGTCGGTATTGTCAACCAAAAAGGCACAACGCTGCTGTTAAAATTTAAAGATGAAATGACCAAACTCGCCGGCTTAATGCCAAAAGCGGATTCCTACACCCAAAACGTCGGCGGAAATTCCGACTTAAAACAAACCATGGTAGACGTCGATTTAACCATGCTCAGTGGTGATTACGCCATGTGCCGCGGCGGCATAACCTTGGCACAAAACCTGCCGAACAACGACAAACCGTCCCTCAAACACGGCGGAGGACGCCGCAACGTTTATCACAGGCAGGTGCGTCAAAGCGGAGACAGAGAAAAAACAAAACAAATCTTAAACGGGCTGGTCTCGCCGGAACTTCATCAATATTATGACGAAGAAGCTGACCACTTATTTACTATCGGACACGAAAACGGACATTCTTTAGGTCCTGACAGCTCTTATCAAACCGCACTAGGCGTTTATCAGCATATCATAGAGGAACACAAAGCCAACCTTATTTCCGCTTCAATGATGCCGGAATATGTAAAAGCCGGAATAATCAGCAGTGAGCAGCTGAAAAAAATTTACGCCACCTGGGTAATCAAGCGCCATCTTATGACCGCTTATCCGGCAAGCGGCGAAGCTCACCGTGTGGCCGATTTAATTGAATATAACTATTTGACAGCGCATAAGGCGATTTATTTTGATGAGAATAAAAAGTTGCATATTGATTTTGCCGAAATGCCGCAAGTCTGCCGCGCAATGCTTGAGGATATTATTTCAGTACAGTTGTCAAAGTCGCCGGAATATGCTAAAGAATATATAGAAAAATGGACTGACTGGAGTAAAATATCGCAATACGTTGCGGATTTTAAGCTAAAATTAGGAGTTAAGCCCTATATTGAATTGGTAACGCACTTTTAAGGAATAAAAAATGTGGACTATGTTAAAAAAATTAGGCGCCGGAGAATATTCGCTGAAAATTACATTTTGGCTGTTCGGACTGATGGGTATGCTGTTTTTCACCATTGCCACCCACATTACCCACAGCGGAGCTTTACGGATGATTTGTCCGTATGGCAGAGCTTGCTACCGCAGTGTGATTTTATACATTCTCAGTAATTTACCTATTTTAATGACCACATCCGGGCGCCTATCGGCTTTTGCGCCGCATTTGCTGACCAGCGCACTGTTTGTTTGCTACTTTATAATTTTAATCCGCGGCTTATGGAAATGCAGCGACGCTTATGAAGGAACTAAATTTTGGGGTTTAAGCGCTAAACTGGTTATTATTTGCTTAGGATTTTTAAGCCTTAAATCAATTATCTGAGGAGAACGATTATGACCCGCACAATTTTTCTTTGCCTGCTTTTAACTCTTTTAGCTTCTTGCAAAGGCTTTGTCGCCGGCGACATCAGCAAAGAGCGCAAACATTTATATGAATATAACAACAATCAGGAATATTGTGATAAAAATCCTAACCGCTGCGTCAACAACATTCCTTGGAGTTAAAAACAGCTTAAAGCCCTAAAAAAGCCCCGGTAAAACAACATCTACCGAGGCTTTTTAATATATAAAACACTGCAAAGACTATTCGCTTGCAGCGTCTTGAACATCAATTCGTCTTTGAATTTTCTTTTGATAAATATTCGGCTGTTCTTTCTTGCCTTCAATATCCATATCCGGATTTACAAAATTAACTTGTCCTTTTTCGTAAAAATAAAAATCACGGCGGATTCTTGTTTTATCTTTAATTGAAAGTTGATTCCATTCCGCTTCGGTCATTCCATACGGATATGTTTCCTGCGAAGTTGAATTGCAAGCAGCAACCAACGCAACCAAACCAAACATAAATAATTTTTTCATCTTAGTCCTCCAGAATATCTACCGGATATTATGCAAAAATTCCGGTTAAAAAGTTGTTAAGATTAAAATTTAAAAAATTTTGTTTATTTTTAGTCAAAAAAGTGCTAAACTGTTTTCATGATAAGCAAAGAAGAATATAAATGGCTGGAACGTCATACCGATATTTTGAACAAGGTGCCTAATCTTGATGATTACGCCTATACTGATGTAAAATTTAAAGTCTATCGTCCTGCCCACGTCCAAAAAATCAAAGATATATTTAAAGACTATAAATGCGTGAGCGGACAAAATAAAAATGATATTTGGGTAAAAATCAAAGGCTTTACGCTTGATGACTTTAACGATACTGCCTATAATTTTAACGCTAATTTAATTTACAACACGGCGGAAAACGACATAAATTACATTTTAACCGACCAAAAGCTCAATCATAAAATTGTGCGCCGAGCCACTCCTAAACTATTATCTAATTTAAGCAATCGCAAAAAACTGGATATTCTTTTTTCTTTTGCACAAAATCCTTTTCCGAACAAAGAAAAACGCCTTAGACAATTTGAATTTATAGAGCAGCACAGCAATAAATTTTTTGCTTTGCTTCAACTGAAAATTCCTGCAGATTTTATGCGCGAAGAATATAATAAAGTGCGAAAAATAACTGCTAAAATAAGAGTTTTGCCTGATATTAAAAACAAACTCAACCATTTTCAACTTTTACCTAAAAGTGAACAGCAAGCGCTTATTTGCGAAGTCAGCCGCATTACTGCCAAAATAAACGGTGTCGAGCCGCCGAAAGTTCATTTTATATCCAATAAACAGGCCAACAACAACCCTGACGCCGATTGGATACAAACCGATGCTTTTGCTGAATTTGATGATATTTATATAAATAGAGACATTGTTAAATCCTACAGCGGAATTGACGTATTGACACTGGCCTTTCATGAAACTACACACATTGCCCAATCCCATTTAGACTATAAAAATTTTCCTGAAATGGAAGAAATGTTCAGTCATCGTTTAAATTATTTGCAAAACCATTCTGATACTTATTCTGCAACTCCTACGGAAATGGTAACCTATAATCTGGAGCAAGAATTTTGTCAGCAATTGGAAAATCATCTGAACTTAAAAATAAATGATTATGCGTATCACGAAGAATACAGCATTGCTCAACAATATATACAAAAAGCTCTGCGTCGTGCTTATTAAAGCTCTTTGTTGCGGCGCAATAAAATATATAATGCTCCACTACCGCCCAACTTTTCGGACGGATGTTTATAAATCAAAATCATTGACCTTAAACGCGCCATATTAAGCCATTGCGGCACCTGCTTGCGCAAAACACCCTTAGCCGCAAAAATATCCTCATCCGGATGAACGCGGATTCCTTTTCCGGTAATAATCATCACACAACGCCGTCCCAACGCATAACTTTGCGGAATAAAACTGTCCACTTTGGCAAACGCCTCGTCTTCTGTCAGACCGTGCAAATCCAAAACAGCCTCTACCCGAAATTCTTCACGTTTAAACTTACGCATGGTTGACTTGTCTATTCCGCCGTTTTCAAAATCATCTAAAAATTTTGAATAAGTTGAAAATTCCTGCTTTACGGCATAATACACTTTTTCCTTTGGCGCCGGATTTATTTTTTTTTCACGTGAAACAACCTGATTGGAAAACATCGGTTTTATATCTTTAACCGCGTCCAACCAAAATTCTTCATCTTTGTTTTGCAATGTCATCAGTTTGCCTTTGGAGCGGAATATTTAGGCGCCAGCAGATAATATTGACCTGCCGAATTCATCCGCCCCGCCTCGGCCAAAGCCTCTTCGCCGTGTCCCCAAAAATAATCGCCACGCACCACGCCTTTTATGGCACTGCCAATGTCTTGCGCGAACACTATTTTTTCTATTTTGCCGTTGTCAGGATTTACCGTATCCAGCCACAGCATTGCCCCTAAAGGAATATAACGGTTATCCACCGCCATGCTGCGACCGGCAGTCAAAGACAAGCCGTAAGCCCCGACCGGACCGTCGGCGTCAACCACGCGCTGAAAAATAAAACGCTCGTTTTCCGCCATAACTTCCGCCGCTTTTTGTGGATTCTTACGCAGCCACTCGCGGATTTTTGTCATAGATGCCTCGCCAGGTTTAATCAAGCCTTTTTGCAGTAAAATAGAACCGATTCCCTTAAATTTGCGTCCGTTGCTGTCGGCAAAACCGATTCTCAGCTCCGAACCGTCATCCATAACGGCAATCGCCGAGCCTTGAATTTGCATAAAGTGAATATCCACCAAATCATCACCCCACATCAAAACCGGAGCTTCCACGCCGTTTTTTTCTATCTCGCGGCGGTCATAATACGGAATAAACTTTTTACCTTCAACCCGTCCGACTAAACGCGTATTCGGCAACGAACTGTCAAAATCTTTCAAGTTTATTTCTATTAAATCATTCGGCTTGCCATAAATCGGAAATCTGTATTTAGCGCTTTTTTCAAAAGAAGCATGAATTGTCGCTTCGTAATAAGATGTAAATTTGCCGGCGGCATTGCCGTCATTTGATACCGCATACGGAACAAATTCGCTTTCCAAAAACTTTTTCATCTGCTTTCCGTCATTTATTGCGGCGGCAGAAAATTTTTTGCACGCCCGCTGATAATCTGCCGTTTTGATTTTTATTGCCGAATTATAAAGATAAGTGTTGTTGTTTTTCAAAATTTTCTGACAGTTTTTGGAAAACACCGGAATAACCTCGCCGAAATCATCACTGTTCCAGCCCGGAAGACGGCTGAAACCGACTTTTTTCAAAACAGCCTTTTCCTCAGCCGCCGGAATTTCGGATTTTTCGCGAAAACACCCGCTCAGCGCCGCAATCAACGCTAATAACAATACAAAATTAAGCTGTTTTTTTAGTGGAAACCAGCACCCAGTTATTGTTTTTTGCATTTACCATTCTTTCAAAAGTCCAAACATCGGTAATTTTCTGCACAAAGTTTTCATCGCCCTGCACTACTTCGCCTTGAGCGTTACGCAGCAAATTAACCTGCTCGCTCACAAATTCCACCACGACTTTAATACTGTTCTTTAAAAATTTAACATCTTTAATTTCACTCTTATCAAAACAGATAAAATCCACTTCCGACGTCATATTTTTTTCTTTGCGTTCAGCCAAAGCACTGTCAAATGCTTCATAAACCTTTTTATTGACCAATTCACGGATTTGCGACAATTCGCCTTTGCTGAAAGCCTGTAAAATAAGTTCAAAAACCTTGCGTGCGCCTTGTAAAAACATTTCTTTATTAAATTCTGCTTCGTCCTTAAGAGCGGCGTTTTTATCCACAGCCTCTTGAGCTTTGACAATTTGCACCACATTGTTTACGGCATCGCCGTCATTTTTATTGACCGGTTTCAAAATTACCCTGACATTTTTACCGTCTTCTCCCTTACCGAAAACACCATAAAGACGCACGGCCAAAAAAGCCACCAATACAAATAAAAAAATTAAATCAGCCATAAATATCTTTTAACCTCTCTGAATATACTCATATAATATAAAACAAATAAAAATTTTATCAATATAAATGTTTGACGATTAGCTTTTTTCGTATTATCTCTAAGCTATATCAAAATTTATGGAGAAAAAAATGGAAAATACTCAAAATAATAACCAACAGCCTGCCGGCATTATGATTCACAGCCAATATATCAAAGATATGTCTTTGGAAATTCCTTTGGCGCCGGAAATTTTTAAAGAAATGAACAAAAATCCTAATGTCAATGTTGACATGGGTATGAACAGCAAAAAAATGGAAGACGGCAACTACAATGTTACTTTAACCGCAAAAATGAACGCCGATATTGAAGGCAAAACCTTGTTCATTGTTGAACTAACTTATGCCGCAGTGGTTTCCGTTAACGTTCCGGAAGAACACTTGGAACCGGTTTTGTATATTGAAATGCCGCGTCTGCTGTTCCCGTTTGTCCGCAGCATTATCGCTAACAGCCTGTCAGCCGCCGGTTTGCCGCCTATGTTGCTGAGCCCTGTTGATTTTGTAGCTTTGTACAATGCAAAAAAAGCCAAAGAAGCCGAAGAAGCTGCTAAAAAATCTGCTTAATTTATAAAGAAAGTACCGACCATGCGCTTAGCTTTATACCAACCTGATATTCCGCAAAACACCGGAACTCTTTTACGATTGGGCGCCTGCCTCAATTTGGAGCTGGATATTATTGAGCCATGCGGATTCATTTTTAATGAAAAAGCTATGCGCCGCGCCGGTATGGACTATTTAGACCTGGTGCACTGCCGCCGCCACAACAGCTGGGCGGACTTTATGGAATACCGCGCGCAACACCCGGAAGAATACGGACGTTTGATTTTAATGACCACCCACGGCGCGGATTCGTTTTTAGATTTTGAATTTAAACCGAACGACATAATTTTAATGGGACGCGAAAGCGCCGGCGTGCCGGAAGAAATACACCAACTTGCCGATGCCCAACTATTGATTCCGATGTCTCCTGACGCCCGCTCAATCAACATGGCCGTTTCCGCCGCCATGGCGTTAACCGAAGCGCTCAGACAGACAAAATTGTTCCCAAAAATTAAAAAATAATGAAAAAATTTACAAAAATCAGCATTTTTAGACTGGATTTAGCCCTAAAAATGTGATATATTTACTAATGTTTTCGTGATAAATTTTATTTTTCTGGAGTGAACATGAGTATTAAAAAATTACCATCACTAACTTTTAACGCCGGCGAATATGTCGTTTACCCAACCCATGGTGTGGGCAAAGTTGCTGACGTAACCAAACAAAATATTGCCGGTTCCGAGCTTGAGCTTCTGGTGGTAAATTTTGACAAGGATAAAATGACTCTGCGTATTCCGACTTCCAAAATTCAAAATGTCGGCTTGCGTAAAATCTCTGACGACAAGACAATGAACGAAGCATTTGCCACTTTAAAAGGCAAAGCTAAAATCCGCAAAATTATGTGGTCGCGCCGTGCACAGGAATATGAAAACAAAATCAATTCCGGCAATCCGGTGGCGATAGCCGAAGTCATCCGTGATTTATACCGCAACGAAAATCTGGCTGAACAGTCTTACAGCGAACGCCAAATTTATGAACAGGCTGTCAATCGCCTGGCCAGCGAAGTTTCCATTTACAGCAACTGCTCAATGGATGAAGCCAATAAAAAATTGTTAGACATCTTGTCTAAATAACGGCGAAAAAAGAGTATTTTAAAAAAGGTTGTTTCTGTTTGGACAACCTTTTTTTACACCGGTTATTATAAATACTTTCCGGTAATACTGTTTTTATTTTCTTTTATTTCCTGCGGCGTTCCGCTTGCCACAACCAGTCCACCGGCCTCGCCTCCGCCAGGTCCCATATCAATCACAAAATCAGCATTACTGATTACATCCAGATCGTGTTCAATAACAATAACGGTTGCACCTTTATCAAGAAGCGCTTGAAAAACGCCTAAAAGAACTTGCACATCAAGCGGATGCAATCCTATTGACGGTTCATCAAAAACAAAAACCGTGTCATTTTGCGTTTTACCGATTTCACTGGCTAATTTCAAACGCTGTGCTTCCCCGCCGGACAAACTTGGCGTTTCCTCTCCCAGTGTCAAATAGCCAAGCCCCAGCTGTTTTAGAACATTCAATCTTTGGCTAACAATTTTCATATCTTTGCAAAAATCTATGGCAGAATTTATATCCATATCCATCAGTTCAGGAAGAGAAACGCTGCTGCTGGTCTTATTGCTGATTTTTACATCATAAGCGGCTTTGGCATAACGAGAACCACGGCAATCCGGACAAGGAATATTTACGTCCGGCAAAAATTGAACATCGAGGCTGACAACGCCGGTGCCGTCGCAGTTAGGACAGCGCAAAGATCCTGTATTATAGGAAAAATCGCTCGCTTTATAGCCTTTTTCCTTGGCTGCCGCAGTTTTGGCATACAGCTTCCGCAGTTCATCGTGAACACCGGCATAAGTAGCAACAGTAGAACGGACATTGATACCAATAGGAGTTGCATCAATCAGTTTCACATGGGCAATGCCTTTTGCCTCGACTTTGCGGATATGCAAAGGAAGAGCATTCCCATTTATATATGCCTCAAGCGCCGGAACTAGACTTTCCAATACCATCGTTGTTTTGCCCGAGCCTGATACCCCGGTAACCACGGTTAGCCGCCCTTTTGGAATATCCACATCAAGCGGCTTAACGGTGTGAATTTGCGATGTCGACAGATGAATAACGCCGTTTTCAAACATCTTATTTTTTTCCGCACAGCTGCGCAGTTTTGTTACAGCCTTGCCGGAAAGAAATTTTCCTATTTGCGAAACCGGATTATTTTCAATGTTCCGGATTGTTCCCTGCGCAATCACTTTGCCGCCTTTTGCGCCTGCTTCCGGTCCCATTTCTATGATCCAATCGGATTCTTTCAAAATCTGTGTGTCATGGTCAACTAATATAACCGAATTGCCGTCTGCCACCAAATCATGCATAACGCCTGTCAAGCCCACAATATTTGACGGGTGCAACCCAATTGACGGCTCGTCCAGCACATAAAGAACTCCGGTCGTACGATTGCGGACGGCGCGTGCCAGCTGCATTCGCTGACGTTCGCCGGTAGAAAGCGTAAATGCCGAACGGTCAAGCGTCAAATAGCCCAGTCCCAAATCCAACAACCGCTTTGCCGTGTTTAAAAATGCTTCGCAAATGCTTTCTGCCATCGGACGCATTTCTTCCGGCAGGCTTTCCGGCACATTTCGCACCCAAGCAACCAATTCGGCAAGCGTCATTATGCACGCTCTGTCAAAAGATATGCCTTTCAGCTTTGGTGCGCGGGCAGCCGCCGAAAGACGAGTGCCCTGACATTCCGGACAAACATCTTCCTTCAAAAATTTTTCAACCCGTTTCATGCCTTTTTCATCTTTAACCTTGGCTAGTGCATTTTCAACGGTATAAACAGCGTTATAATAGGTAAAATCAAGCTCACCCGCCTGATTAGAACTTTTTGCCTTATAAAAAATATGTTTTTTAACCGCCGGTCCATGATAAACAATTTCTTTTTCTTCTGCCGTCAAATCACGGAATGGAATATTTGTCCGCACTCCCATTTCGTGGCATACATCAGTCATAAGCGACCACATCAGGCTATTCCACGGAGCAACCGCCCCTTCGTCAATGCTAAGGGAATCATCAGGCACAAGCGTAGCAATATCAACTGTGCGTACGCTTCCGGTACCACCGCATTTCGGACAAGCTCCTTGAGAATTGAAAGCTAGTTCCTCCGCCGATGGAGCATAAAAATGAACGCCACATTCCGGACAGACAAGTTCTTTTCCGGCAGCCACCGCCAAAGAAGGCTGCAAATAATGTCCGTTTGGGCAACGATGACTGGCAAGTCTGGAAAACATCAGACGCAGACTGTTCAGTAATTCTGTTCCCGTGCCGAATGTACTGCGGATACCAGGAACCCCCGGACGCTGATGAAGTGCCAGCGCCGCCGGAACATATAATGCCTCATCTATGCAGGCTCTTGCTGCCTGCGTCATTCTGCGGCGGGTATAGGTGGAAAGCGCCTCCAAATACCTGCGCGAACCTTCTGCATACAGCACGCCGAGAGCAAGCGATGATTTGCCTGAACCGGATACGCCGGCGATTCCGACGATTTTGCCCAGCGGAATATCTATATCAATATTTTTCAGATTGTGTACTTTTGCCCCGCGGATTAGCATTTTATCAATCATTTTTCTGCTCTCCAAAATTTTACATTCCAATTTTGTAACAATTATTTTTCTCATGCCCAAAATAATATTACACCCTGCCTGACATCTCAATAAAAAAATAATTACTCTTTAATTTTTCATAGGCTTTAGAAAACACCAAAGGTTAAAAAAATCATAAATTCAAAGCTCTGCAAACCTAAAAATAAGGAGTTTCTTTTTTACGTAAAAATAAGCAATTATGTCCATATTTTTTTGCCTTAAAATGTAATATTTTGCTTGAAGTCTGGCATTTTGTGTTATACATTCTAGGCAAATTGAAGTTTTTTAATTTTAGTTATGGCTCGTTTGCGGGCTGTAACTTCGTTTTAACAAAATAGCTAATAGGAGCTTAAATAACCATGAGTAAATGGGTATATACATTTGGAAACGGCAAAGCCGAAGGCGATGCCAACATGCGTAATCTCCTGGGCGGTAAAGGTGCTAACTTGGCAGAAATGAACAAAGTCGGCTTACCTGTTCCTCCTGGATTCACCGTTACAACAGACGTTTGCACATATTACTATGCAAACAACAACACATACCCTGCTGACTTGAAAGACCAAGTTAAAGCAGCTGTTGCCGGTGTTGAAGCCATTATGGGTAAAAAATTTGCTGACCCTGAAAATCCGCTTTTGTTCTCTGTTCGTTCCGGCGCTAGAATTTCTATGCCTGGTATGATGGACACCGTTTTAAACCTTGGTTTGAACGATGAAAGCGTTAAAGGTTTGGCTAAAGTTTCCGGCAACGAAAGATTCGCTTATGACTCTTACCGCCGTTTTATCCAAATGTTCTCTGATGTAGTTTTGGGTGCTGATCTTGATGAATACGAAGGCGCTCTTGAAGCTATGAAAAAAGCCAAAGGTTACAAATCTGATACAGATATGACAACCGAAGACTTGAAAGAATTGGTAAAAGAATACAAAGAAATTGGTAAAAAATTGGGCAAAGTTGTTCCGCAAGACCCTTGGGAACAGTTGTGGCTCGGTATTGGCGCCGTATTCGGTTCTTGGAACGCTGCCCGCGCTATCACCTATCGTAAATTGAACAACATCCCTGGCGATTGGGGTACAGCTTGTAACGTTCAAACCATGGTGTTCGGTAATGCCGGTAACGATTCTGCAACCGGTGTATGCTTCTCTCGTGACCCTGCAACAGGTGAAAACAAATACTACGGTGAATACTTAATCAACGCTCAAGGTGAAGACGTTGTGGCCGGTATTCGTACTCCGCAACCTATGGGTTCTGAAGGCAAAGGCAACTCTTTGGAAGAATTGTGGCCAGATTTGTACAAACAACTTGTAGATGTTCGTAACGCTTTGGAAGCACACTACAAAGATATGCAAGATATGGAATTCACTATTGAACATAAAAAATTGTGGATGTTGCAATGCCGTAACGGTAAAAGAACTGCCGCTGCTGCTGTAAGAATGGCTGTTGAAATGGTTAACGAAGGTTTGTTGACTAAAGAAGAAGCTATTATGCGCGTTGGTGCTGACCAATTAGACCAATTGTTGCACCCGATGTTGGACCCTAAAGCCAACAAAAAAGTGATTGCTACCGGTTTGCCGGCATCTCCTGGTGCTGCTGTTGGCCGTGCCGTATTCTGCGCCGAAGATGCAGAAGCTTGGGCTGCTAAAGGTGAAAAAGTTATCCTTATCCGTAACGAAACTTCTCCGGAAGATATTGGCGGTATGCACGCTTCTCAAGGTGTGATTACTGCTCGCGGCGGTATGACTTCTCACGCTGCTGTGGTTGCTCGTGGTATGGGTACTCCTTGCGTATCTGGTTCTACAGACATCACCATCGACTACAAAACTAAAACAATGTCTACAAAATCTGGCGTTGTAATTAAAGAAGGCGATTGGGTATCTTTGGATGGTGCTAAAGGTCAAATTATTGAAGGTGAAATTCCGACTGTTAGCGCATCTATGACCGGTAACTTCGGTACATTTATGGGTTGGGTTGATGAAATCCGTACTATGAGTGTTCGCGCCAACGCAGAAACTCCGGCTGATGCTAAACAGGCTTTGGCATTTGGTGCCGAAGGTATCGGTTTGGCTCGTACCGAACACATGTTCTTTGACGCTAAAAGAATTTCTGATATGCGCACAATGATTTTGTCTGATGACGAAGCCGGCCGCCGTGCTGCTTTGGCTAAATTGTTGCCATATCAAAAAGAAGACTTCAAAGAATTGTACAGAACCATGAACGGTTTCCCTGTAGTTATTCGTTTGTTGGACCCACCGCTCCATGAATTTTTGCCTCACACAGATGCAGAAATGCAGGAATTGGCAGATAAAATGGGCAAAACTTTAGCCGAAGTTAAAAACCGCGCTAACTCTTTGCACGAAATGAACCCTATGTTGGGTCACCGTGGCTGCCGTTTGCCGATTACCTATCCGGAAATCTGCGAAATGCAAACCCGCGCTATCTTGGAAGCTGCTATGGAATGCCGTGATGAAGGCGTTAATGTTATGCCTGAAATCGAAGTTCCATTGGTTGGTTCTAAGAAAGAATTGGATATTGTTAAAAACATCATTGATACAACTGCTCAAAAGATTTTTGCTGAAAAAGGCAAATCTATTGAATATGAAGTTGGTACCATGATTGAATTGCCGAGAGCCGCTTTGATGGCTGAAGAGATTGCTGCTTCTGCTGCATTCTTTGGTTTTGGTACAAACGACTTGACTCAAACAACTTTGGGTATGAGCCGCGATGATACAGGTGCTATCTTGGATTGCTATCGTTCAAAAGGCATTTACGTTGCTGATCCGTTTGCTTCTATTGATGTTGACGGTGTTGGTAAATTGGTTAAACGCGCTTGCGAATATGGTCGTAAAACTAACCCAGACTTGTTGTTGGGCGTTTGCGGCGAACACGGTGGCGACCCTAAATCCATCGAGTTCTTCCAACAGTGTGGTTTAGACTATGTGTCTTGCTCACCGTTCCGTGTACCGGTAGCTCGTTTGGCTGCAGCTCAAGCTGCTATCAAATTCGGTAAAACTCAAAAAGACCACGCAGAAAAGAAAGCTGCTTAATCTTTAGAGATTGACTACAAAATTCTCCCCGTTATTAACTTAGCGGGGAGTTTTTTTTAATTTTTTGCAAAATAATAAATACAAATGTTAATTATGTATTTTTAGATTTTATTCAAAAAAATAATGTGTTATAGTCCGGCGTATTTTAACAAACCGGAGGACTATAATGAAAAAATTTAGCTGTATTTTAGGTTCAATCGCTGTTTTGCCTTGTCTGGCACAGGCAGAAGATTTTGATTTTAGCCAATCCGGTTTGGCCGGCATCTATTACGGCGTTATGCAAACCCGCCTCCAAAACAACTATGACAATCTGCCTAACCGTTTAGTCTATCGTCAAGACGGACGTTTTGAAGGTGCCTATAAGTTTGCCGATGAAACACGTTTGGGAGCACACGCTGATTATACTTTAGCCTTGCGCCAACATGACAAAGATTATAGTGAAGGAGATTGGCGCTTTTACCCTTACGCCTTAGCCGAAAATCCTAATTACGGAAAATTTACAATCGGATATTCATATAATGCGGCGAAACAGGTGCACTTAGGAGCACAAGATATAAGCTGGATAGGTATTCAAGACAGCAATCTTACCAATTTTTTAACAAACGTCAACTGGTCAAACGGCTTTAAAAAAACTAAATTTGCCACTCCTAAATCAACAACTATTATTGATGATGGGCGAGCCATGAAATTTGTTTATTTTACTCCTATGCTCGGTAATACCAAATTCGGTTTCAGCTACACTCCGGAAAATGCCAGCCGCCGCGGTATGGTCAGCCGCTACACCGACTATGAAAATAATGAAGACGGCTACACCGCCGCCATGCAAAATAAATGGGCAGTCGGCTTTGGCGATGTCTATACTTCAGCCGCATACGGCGAGTTTAACGGCACCGATAAGGAATGGGCTTTCGGTGTGCGTTGGATTGTCGATAATTTCAACGTTTCTACATCATATAAAAAATCATACATCGACGGCAACAAAAACCCGATAACCTTTGTGTCGGACAACCCTTTTTTACCGGCGTTGTTTGATAATTACCGCGAAGGTCAGTCTTGGGATTTCAGCGTTGGCTACAAATTTTTTGACCGCTTTAAAGTTAATTTTGCCTATTTGCACACAGAAGCAAAAAACACTCGCAACCGCAACGATTTATATGTTCAATCCAACAGTTTTGAAGTCAATGAATACTTAGAATTATTCTTGATTAACGGATATATCAATTCCAAAGGCACGGAACGCCAATCTGCCGACAACAACCGTGGCTATGCAATAATCAGCGGTATTGCCTTGAGATATTAAAATGAGTAAAAAACTCTATTGTTTTGCGCCGCTGGTTGATAAAAATACCAAAATTTTAGTTATCGGCACCATGCCGGGCGTCGCCTCGCTGCAAGCCGCGGAATATTATGCTTTTAAGCATAACGCCTTTTGGACAATAATTTTTAAGCTGACCGGAACCGAAACACAAAATTATACGGAAAAAATCAAGCTGTTGCGAAAACTGCATATCGGTTTGTGGGATAATTTGAAAGTTTGCGAACGTGAAGGAAGTTTGGACAGTGATATAAAACAAGCAGAACCCAATAATTTTGAAAAACTGCTTTGGGATTTTCCGAATATTAAAAAACTGTTGTTTAACGGACAGAAATCTTTTGCTTTTTTCAAAAAATATCATCCCGAACTGCTGCAAAAATATGAATACGCGGTTTTGCCGTCAACCAGCCCGGCCAACGCGCGGCTTTCATTTGAACAAAAATTTACCCTTTGGCGGCAAGCGCTTATTTAAATTTCAAAGCAACCGTACAAGTGTTTATTAAACAGCCGCAAGCCTCTTTAGTTTCGGCTCTGTTCATAGAGCGACGGCTTATTATTCCCTCGTCTCTACTCTCATATTTTTCGTTCAGATTATCAAACAGCAGATGACTGCGCAAATTATAAACTCCGTTAAAAGTTTTTTGCGCCGACAAATAAGACGCTTCAACCCCTAAAAAATTCGGAATCTTTCTCCGCCAGTCAATTTGCGCCAGCTTTTTACACTCTTTTTTGGTCAACTGGGTAAACAAAATGATGTACGCACCTAAAACTTCGGGATTCTGCTCTCGCTCGGCAATCGTGTTATAAGCATTATAAAAGAAAACCTTACCGCCGAAACGATTGGAAAAATTATAGCTATTTTTGGTTTTGCGAACCGGAAAATCGTATGGCAAAATATTCTGCACCATCAGCAAATTGGCGTCTAAAGTCGGATATTTGCCTTCAAAAGTCTCAGTCATATTATTAACAATCTGCACCACATCTGCTTGCGTTTTTTTGACATTATTTTGCAGATAAATACGAAAATAGGCCACATAACTGCCGAACAGCACAAAAAACAACGGTAGCAAAAAATAGAGTAGTTTCAACACCGTTTCAAAACTTGATTTTTCTTCAGACATAATAATTCTCCTTTAATCAATTTAATATCGGCGGATAATTCCCGAAAGCACCCCCTGAATTTTTACCCGGTCGGAAGTGTATGTTTGCGGCTGATATTCTTTATTGCATGGCAACAGATGAATAACATTGCCGTCTTTTTTCAAAACTTTCAGCGTCGCCTCGTTGTTATCAATTAACGCCACCACGATTTTACCGTTATCCGCCTGTTCCTGCCGGCGGATAATTGCGGTGTCTCCGTCCATTATACCGGCTTCAACCATGGAATTGCCATCAATGGTCAGTGCGTAATATTTACCAAGAGACACCATATCAAACGGCACTGACACAGTTTCGCTTTCATCCGCAAGCGCTTCAATCGGCAAACCGGCGGCAATTTTACCGTACAAAGGAATTTGCACCGAACTGTTATGCAAAGCCTGCTCGCGCTTTTTTTCCTCATCAATAATTGCCTGCGGTTTAAAACGCGGCAAGCGAATTACCTCAAGCGCCCGGGCTTTATGCGGAAGTTTACGGATAAAATTTCTTTCTTCCAGCGAATTTATAAGCGAATGAATACCGGACTTGGATTTTAAGCCGATAGCGTCCTTCATTTCATCAAACGACGGACATTGTCCGGTTTCGCGGTTTACTTTGTTTATATACATCAAAAGATTGTACTGCTTTTCGGTCAGCATAAAACATCTCCCTAAAATTTGTTCTATTTTAGTTCGCTATGTTTATAAAAGTCAAGGGCTTTTTAATCAGGCTGATTTTGTTTTGTTAACAAACTGTTCGCCGATTTTCAAAAACTTTTCGGTGCGCAGCAGCTTCAATTTGCCGTAATCTTGCGCACACAGCTCTTTCAAATCTTTTTCCAAGGCCTGACGCAAGTTTTCAAATGTTTGCTGCGGGTTGCGGTGAGCACCGCCCAAAGGTTCTGCAACAATTTCATCAATAATGCCCAGCTGTTTCAAATCCTGAGCGGTCAAACGCAAAGCCTCGGTAGCCTCCTTGGTTTTGTCGGCGGAACGCCATAAAATAGACGCACAGCCCTCCGGAGAAATTACCGAATAAATTGAATGTTCAAGCATAATAACCTTATCGGCAACGGCAATGGCGATAGCTCCGCCCGAGCCGCCTTCACCGATAACAGTGGCGATAATCGGCGTTTTTATGCGCAAACATTTTTCAATAGACGCGGCAATAGCCTGTGCCTGCCCTCTGGCTTCGGCATCAACTCCAGGATAGGCACCTGCCGTGTCAACAAACGCTAAAACCGGCAGCTTAAACTTTTCCGCCATATCCATCAAACGCTGAGCCTTGCGATACCCTTCCGGTTTGGCCATACCAAAGTTATATTTAATACGGGAATCCAAGTCATTACCTTTTTCCTGTCCGATAACCACCACCGGAATATCGCCTAATTTACCGATACCTCCGACCATTGCCGGGTCATCGCCGAAACAGCGGTCGCCGCACAGCAACGTAAAATCGGCTATTAAGGCTTTAATATAGTCCAAACAGTGCGGACGGTTAGGGTGGCGGGCAATTTGCGCTTTTTGCCACGGCGATAAGTTTTTATAAACATCGGCCATATGACTTTGCAAATGCTTTTCCAAACGCTTAATTTCTTTGGTAATATCCAAATCCTCGTCTTTAGCAATCATTTTCAGGTGTTGAATTTTCTCTTCAATATCAACAATCGGTTTTTCAAAATCTAAAATGATTGTTTCTGTATCGCTCATATTTTTATCCTTCAGCAATTATAAAATTGTTTGGAGTTTAACACATTTTTTTTAAATGTTTAGTCTTTTTTTTGTGTTGTTAATGACTGTTGACTTTTTTATAAAAAAGTTTGCTATTGCCGTATCTGCCGTTATAATAAACAATATCTTGTTTTCAGAGGGTTTTAACAATGCTGTTATTTTGTTTTTTCATAACTGTTTTTGCTTCGGCCAGCTGGCTTATTTACGCCGTAATGTTTGTTAACGCTAAATTGGCGGATTCGCACTTGTGGGAACAAAGCCCCGAACAAATGCTGCTGCTGCTTTCCGTATTGTTTTTGCCGATGCTTATTATGTGGATGGTTTTCGGCTTTATCAATCAATTTGTTACAAACCGCAACATGAATGTAAAGCAAAACGAATTATTGAACCAGCTGCAAAAAAACCAAGACTATACCGATTTGGTTGTGCGGGTTATGCTTGACGCCGAACACGAAATTAAAGATGGTTTTGTTATAAATAAATTTGACTTGTTTATTTCGGACATGAACGAAGCCTTAAGCGAGATTATTCAGCGCTGCAATATTGCCTCTTCGGCTCAACTGGAACAGCTTTGGCAGCGGGTTAAGCGCGGCGAACGCTGGGTTTTGGGTAAAGCCATTTTAGACGCCGGCAAAAGTCAAAGCACTTTCAATGCTTGGGTGGCCGAAAAAGTAAATCGTGATAAAGTTTTTCGTGGCACCATGCTGGAATTTTGCTCCCGCTATCAAAATTTATTGCAGCTTTTAGAAAAACACGACCGCGACAAAATATTTTTACGGATTATCGAAACCGGCGTGTTCGGCAAGGTATATTCCATTATCGCTCCGCTCAGCGAAGGTTTGAACCCGGGCTTAACCGCAAATTCGTCCGATAGAATTTCACAATCAAAACCGGAAAGAGACTATTCGTCAGTTTTGAAAATAGCCACTATGGAAGAGCCGAAAGCCAGCGAAACCATCATAAATGTCGATAAAAACGACAACGAAGATGATGATGATGAAATTCCGATGCCTAAACGCTCGCTGTTTTCACGCTTAAATCCGTTTAGCCGTAAAGAAGAGGAAGAACCTGACGACGAACACGAACAAGACCCGTTTTTCAGAGCGCTGCACAACAGTTTTCAAGAAGAAAACAATAATAGTCTGAAAGCTGAAAACAACGCCTCAATATTTCAGAGTTCCTCTTTAAACGCCATTGAAACAAGCAACGAGCCGACTTTTTCCGCCCCGGCAGCTGAAAATTCACTATCCGCCGATAATGAGGAAAAAGCCACTTCAGCACGGCAAACACCTACTTTCGGCAATGCCCGCAGCACTCTTGACAGTTTACGCAGCAGCAACGATTCTTTTTCTGCCGCTGCCGGTGATTTGAGAGCTACCAAAGCGGATGAGCCTAAATTCAGTTCGCAGCAGGCACCGACTCAAGCACCGCAAGCACCTAAGGCGGAAAAAGAAGAAGATTTAGCCTATCCTTTCGGTGGTTGGACTGATGAAGACAATTATCGCTAGTTTTGTTTTAAGCTGCGCCGTACTTTTGCCTGTTTCAAACGCCGACGCTGTTGTTTCTGACCGCATAGCGCTTTACGGCGAATCAAAATATAAAAGCGGATTTAAACATTTTGACTATGTCAACGCCGGTGCTCCGCAAGGAGGCAAGCTGGTTTTACCTGCTTACGGAACTTTTGACAACTTCAATCCTTACATATTTAAAGGCGTAGCTGCAACTTTTGTTAACTCGCTTTCTTTTGAAACTTTAGGTTTTTCGCCGACTGACGACCCGTTTACGGTTTATCCGCTGCTGGCAGAAAAATTTGATTTGCCGACAGATAAATCATACATTGGCTTTATTTTGAACCCGAAAGCAAAATTTGCAGACGGAACACCGGTTACGGCTGATGATGTTGTTTTCAGCTTTAATGCCATAACTCAAAAAGGCGCGCCGATTTATAAAATGTATTACACCGATGTTGACAGAGCGGAAAAAATAAACGAGCGCGAAGTGCGTTTTTATGTAAAAGAAGACGCTAAAAACAAAGAATTACCGCTGATATTATCCCAATTCAGCATTTTTTCGGCCAAAGACTGGCAAAATAAAGACTTTGCCAAACCACGGCTTGAAGTGCCGCTGGGCAGTGGTCCTTACACCGTCTCCGGCTTTCAGATAAACAAATTTGTAGAACTGCAAAAAAATCCGGCATATTGGGGAAAAAATCTGCCGACACGGCGCGGATATTTCAACTTTGACACTATCCGCTATGACTATTATCAAGACACTACCGTAACTCTGCAGGCGCTTTTTTCCGGTAATATCGACGCCCGAGAAGAATATATCGCCAAAATATGGATGACCGGTTACGACAACAATTTGGTTAAATCAGAAAAAATAAAAAAAGAACAAATTGAACATCATAATCCGGCCACTCTGCAAAATTTTGCCTTCAACTTACGCCGTGATAAATTTAAAGACCGGCGAGTGCGGCAGGCGATAGACTTAGCTTTTAACTTTGAATGGGCCAACGAAAAACTGTTTTACGGACAATACCGCCGCTTGTTCAGCTATTTCAGCAACACCGGAATGGAAGCATCAGGTCTCCCGGAGGGCAAGGAAAAAGAAATATTGCTCCGCTATAAAGACCAATTACGTCCCGAGATATTTACGGAACCATACCGACAGCCGATAAACACCGACCCGAATAATCCGCGTGAAAATCTGAAAAAAGCCGTCGCATTGCTCAAAGATGCCGGATACGATTTTATTAACGGCAAAATGACTAATCTTACCACCGGACAGCCTTTGGAATTTGAAGTTTTAAGCAACACCGCCAACGGTTCCAGCTTTACAAAAGTAATGCTTCCTTTTATTGAAAACTTGCGTAAAATAGGAATTAAAGCCGTGTTCCGCAATTTGGAAGTTAATATCTTTAAAAACCGTCTGGATAATTTTGATTTTGACATGGCTATTATCTCTTATCCGGTCAGTCAGCTTCCCGGCAATGAACAGCGAGAATATTGGGGCAGCGCTTCAGCAGATATTAAAGGCAGCAATAATGTTATCGGTATAAAAAATCCGGTGGTCGACGAGTTAATAAAAGACTTGGTCGCAGCTCAGCAAAAAGAAGATTACATGGCGTATGTAAAGGCTTTAGACAGAGTTTTAAAAAGTGAAAATTACCTTATTTTTCAATGGTATTCACCCTATAACCGCATTGCCTATAAAAACAAATTCGGACAGCCGTCCGCCGAATATAAAACCGGATTTCAGCCATATTTATGGTGGATAAAGGAGGAATAATGCGAACTTATATTTTAAAACGACTGCTGCTTATTCCGTTAACTCTTTGGGGAATTATAACCGTAAATTTTGCCATTATCCAGCTGGCTCCGGGCGGACCGGTTGACTATATTTTGGCGCAATACCGCGGAATGAACACGGATTCCAAAGCTAATTTTACTTCCGGCATGGAAACGGCGCAGAGCGGCAATTCTCAATATACCGGAGCGCAAGGCGTACCGAAAGATTTGGTAAAAGCCTTGGAAAAACAATTTGGTTTTGACAAACCCTGGTATTATCGTTACGGCAAAATGCTTAAAGACTACTTATGCTTTGATTTCGGTAAAAGCTATTACCGCGACAAAACCATTATTGAGCTGATAAAAGAACGATTGCCGGTTTCTGTTTCGCTCGGCTTGTGGTCTACTCTTATAATTTATTTAATTGCAATTCCTCTCGGCATAAAAAAAGCCCGTTTTGACGGCTCGCGCTTTGACACAGTAACTTCATTTTTGGTTATTGTCGGCTCGGCTATGCCTGTGTTTTTGCTGGCAGTGTTTTTTATTGTGTTTTTTGCCGGCGGAATTTATTGGCAGTGGTTTCCTTTGCGCGGTTTAACTTCTGAAAATTGGGAAAATTTAGACTTGTTCCATAAAATCACCGACTATTTATGGCATATCGCTTTACCGGTTTTAACCATGGTTATCGGCGGATTCGCAAGTTTAACCATGCTCACAAAAAATTCTTTTTTAGATGAAATAAACAAACAATATGTGCTGACAGCTCGAGCTAAAGGCGCTTCGGAACACCGCATTTTATACGGACATATTTTCCGCAACGCCATGCTTATTATCATTGCCGGTTTTCCGGCTCTGCTGATTAAAATGCTGTTCACCGGCTCGCTTTTGATTGAAGTTATTTTTTCGCTCAATGGTTTGGGATTACTTGGCTATGAAGCTATAACCACCAGAGACTATCCGGTTGTTTTCGGCACTTTATATATTTTCAGCCTGCTTGGATTAGTCTTAAAGTTAATCAGCGATTTAACCTATTCACTGGTCGACACGCGTATTAACTTTGACAAGAACTAAAGTTTAGCAATAAGCTCGGCAACTTCCGAAGCGGCATTAAGACTCATTCTCGGCTTAAAATCGGCAGCTTGCGGAGAATCTATTAAAACAGCGCAACCGGTGTCGCACAAAGACTGCACAAAACGCAGGTGTTTAGGCGTCAGCCAATTTTTACCGCTGAACAAATATATCGGCTTACCTGTACCGGTTGCTTCACAGCACATTGAAACGGAATCGCCGGTTACAATAACATTATCGGCACAAGCCAAAAACCCGCTGTACGGATTTTCGGAAGTATCGCCCCACAAATAAGCAAACTGAGGAATATCTCGCAGCTGTTCCATAATCACTTTTTCCGGTTCGGACCCGGTGCGGCGAGATGTTGTAATCAATAAAGAACCTCCGCATTGCTGCTTGAATTTTTTTACAGCTTTACCTAATTCCAGTGCATTGTCCACCGAAAAAGGCTTTCCTTTTATGGCTCCGCCAATAATCAATGCCGTCAGAGGACGCGGCAGAGCGGCGAATTTTTCCATCCATTTATTTTTTGCCGTTTCCAAATATTGCGGAGTTACGCGGTGCGGACACCCGACAATATAATGAATGTTATCGGAAGTTTCTTTATTTTTATCATGTTCAGGCACAATAACCAAATCAAAATCTTTTAATCCGGTATGTCCCGGGTGCATAAGCTGAATAAGTTTGGTCTGCGGGCTTTTCTTTTTTATATAGCGGGCAACCGGCACGGTACGGCGGCTGATTGACAGTACATAATCAGGAAACGGCTCGCAAATTTCTTTTTTGCTTTGCTCGTCAAGGCCGACAAGCGTCCGCCCGCGCAGCCAATTCGGTAAACCCGAAAATTTGGTATAAACCAATTTTTTTTCTATTACCTCTATGTCTTTCGGCAAAGCCTCAATCACACCCAACGCCTGGCCAACACTGCCACGGCGATTATCAAATAAAGCCCAAAGAATTTTTTTCATTCACTCTGTCCGTAAAAATATTTTTGAATTTTATTTACTATATGCTATATAATAAAGATAGCAAGTTTTTTTTTGAAGGAAAGCAAGATGAAAACATTTTATTTTTTACTAGGTTTGGCTTTAGGCGTAATTTTTTCGGCAAACGCTCAATTTAACGGCAGCAGTTCGTCCCAAGCAGAAGATATGAAAAACGCTCCGGTTATAAAATACAGTCGCGATTTACTGTTAAGTTCCGGTGATGATAAAATTGCCCGAAATTTAATGGTTGTGCAAGAAGTGTCTGCTTTCAAAATGGGGGATGAAAAATTTGCTAAAAGTTTTGAAAAACTAAAAAATAACAAAACATATAACAAAAAAATGGATAAAATTTTTTCTAAATTAAACAATAACAAAATGCGCAATCAAAAAAATCAGCAGGTTGTTAATATACTTAATGAAGCAGGTCAAAAGATTTATAATCTGCTGTCAGATTAAGAATTGTTTAATATCTTTGGCGTATTATTTCCTTAATAAAAACGGCGTTAAAGTCCGTAAAGTGAGGAAATATGAAAAAAATTCTGATACTGTGCCTTTTAGCTGCAGTTTGCGTTTCTTGCCAATCCAAAGTCGATAACGACATGGGTGTACCGGTTTATTCTTCCGACGCCGAGCGTTTTCGCCGCAATATCGCCACCAAGGCTATGGGGGATGATTTTGTGGTTTATGAATATGTCGACGTACGTATTGATGATGTGGCAACCTTGGCTTCCGCCTATTGCTATGAAATGACTGAAGGTACAAAAAAAGCCTATTTGCGTGATATATATATGTATAAAAACCATAAGCGCCGTGCAACTTTTGACTGCGTCGACCTTGCAGGCGAATAGTTTTATCCCTATATAAAACCTTAGGGAGAATAATAAAATATGAGCAAAAATTTATATGATGTTTTAGGTGTTGCCAAAACAGCTTCTGAAGCTGAAATTAAGTCGGCATATCGTAAATTGGCGCGTAAATATCATCCGGATTTGAATAAAGACGATAAAAATGCTGCCGATAAATTTAAAGAAATTTCCAATGCTTATGACATTATCGGCAACGCCGAAAAACGTAAAAAATATGATAACAATGAAATAGATGAAGACGGCAAGCCTACCGGTTTCGGCGCCGGATTCGGAGGTGCCGGAGCCGGATTTAACGGTTATCAAAGCTATGGCGGTAATTACGGCGGCAACCCGTTCAGCGGCTTCAAAAGCAGCGGTTTCGGCGGCAGCTCGCAAGGCAGTTTTGATTTTTCATCAATTTTCGGTGATGATATTTTCTCACAATTCGGCGGAGCGCAGGGCGGTTTCAGACAGCGTTCGGCAACTCAGCGCGGTCAGGATATATCATATAATATGCGTGTTGACTTTTTGGATGCCGCTAAAGGTGTGGAAAAACAAATCAGCTTGAACGGCAAAACCATCAACGTCAAAATTCCGGCCGGCATGGAAAGCGGTAAAACTATGCGCTTAAAAGGCTTGGGCAGCGTCGGGCTAAACGGCGGCGAAAACGGCGACGTTTTAATAACCATAAACGTTAACGAACATCCGTATTTTAAAGCCGACGGCTTAAACATTTTGCTTGATTTGCCTATTTCAGTAAAAGAAGCAATCAGCGGCGCTAAAATTACCGTACCGACAATTAACGGTAAAGTTGCGGTTACGGTTCCGCCGTATTCCTCCAGCGGCGAAAAATTGCGTCTGAAAGGCCAAGGTATTAAAGCAAAAACCGGTCAGGGTGATGAAATCATCAATTTACAGATTGTTTTGCCTAAAGCAAAATCTGACAACTTAACCGAAGCCGCCGAAAAAATGGAAAACTACGCAGTCAGGAGTTTTTAATGCTTTTAGAAAGCCTGAAACAGTTTGATTGGATGAATGAACCGGCAAATGTCCGCTTTGATGAAAAAGGCATGAATGTCATCGCTAAATATCGGACAGATTTTTGGTGCTGTGCACGCTATGATTTTCGCAAAGATGACGGTCATTTTTTCTTCAGCTATGTTTTAGGCGATTTTTGCTGCGATTTGAACTGGGAATTTACCTCTGCCGGCTTGTTCGACCAATGCGGAATAATGCTGCGGACAGATGTAAACAACTGGTTCAAATGCTCTATTATGTATGAAAAAGAAGATGCTCCAATGCTTGCCACGTCTTTAACCGTTGACGGTTATTCCGATTTGGCGACAATTCCTCTGCCGACAGGTGTTAAAAGAGTTTGGTACCGTCTGAAAAAATACAAAGGCTGCTATATTGCAAGCTACTCTTTAGACGGGCAGGATTATATCCAGTTGCGTAAATTCTATCTGGTTCATGAAGTTGACGACGTCAAAGTAGGCGCATATATCTGCTCGCCGCAAAAAGAAGATTTTACGGCAATTTTGCATGAAATAAAAATGAGCTGAAATATTTTATCAAATAGCGGAGCTTGAAAACTCCGCATAAATTTGCCATTTAATGAAACCGGAATCCAATCTTAGAGGTTTGAATAGCGTGTGTAGATGCGACGGAATTTTTAAGCGCTATGCACAATAAGGTACATGAGCGAAAAAATTACCAGCAGATACCAGCTAGACAAGCCTCTATGAGTTCATGTTTTGGAAAAAGTCAGCATTATTTTTAGTCTGACGCAGCTTATCCAAAAGAAATTCCATACCGTCGGTCATACCCATTTGCATTAAAACACGACGCAGCACCCACATTTTGGTCAGAGTAGCACGATCCACTAACATTTCTTCCTTACGAGTACCGGAACGGGTAATATCTATTGTCGGGAATAAACGCTTATCTGTTAATTTTCTATCCAAAATGATTTCAGAGTTACCAGTGCCTTTGAACTCTTCAAAAATAACTTCGTCCATACGTGAACCGGTATCAATCAAAGCTGTAGCGATAATGGTTAACGAACCGCCCTCTTCCACATTGCGGGCAGCGCCTAAAAGACGCTTAGGACGCTGCAGAGCGTTGGCATCAACACCGCCGGTAAGTACCTTACCGGAAGAAGGAACAACTGCGTTATAGGCACGGCCTAAACGAGTAATGGAATCCAAAAGAATCACCACGTCTTTTTTATTTTCCACCAAGCGCTTGGCCTTTTCTATACACATTTCCGCAACCTGTACATGGCGCGTTGCCGGTTCATCAAAGGTAGAAGATATAACTTCGCCTTTAACCGAACGAGTCATATCCGTAACTTCTTCCGGACGTTCGTCAATCAGCAGAACCATTAAATACACTTCAGGATGATTTGTTGAAATAGCATGAGCGATATTCTGCAGCATAACGGTTTTACCTGTACGCGGAGGAGCCACGATTAAGCCGCGCTGCCCTTTGCCCTGCGGAGCGATTAAGTCAATCACGCGGGTAGTATAGTCTTTATCGCCGCAAATAATATCAAAATTTAACTTTTCAGTCGGATATAGCGGCGTAAGGTTATCAAAGTTCACACGCAGTTTAGATTTTTCAGGGTCGTCAAAGTTAATAGCATTAACTTTTGTTAAAGCAAAATAGCGTTCATTATCTTTAGGAGCGCGGATTTCGCCTTCTACAGTGTCTCCGGTGCGCAAACCGAATTTTTTAACCTGAGCCGGAGAAACATATATATCATCAGGACTGGCTAAAAAATTAGATTTTGCCGAGCGTAAAAAACCGAAACCGTCTTGTAGAACCTCGATAACGCCGTCTCCGCAAATCACAGTGTCAACTTCAGCCAATTTTTTCATAATGGCAAAGATTAAATCTTGAACACGCATAGATGACGCGTCTTCAACTCCTAAATCTTCGGCTTGAGTCAAAAGCTCGGTCGGAGACTTTTCCTTTAATTCCTTTAAATGCATACTAACCTTAAATTTTTCTTGATTGTTAAAAACAGAACCATAAACCTTGAAAGGTTTGTTGCTTTGCTTATATTAAATATGCAGGAAAAAGTCAATCATTTTTATGCACAAAAAATACCCCCTTTTAAAATTTAAAAAATAAATAGTTATTATTATTTATCCCTGCTCAAAATGTGGATAAGATTCTATCCACAGGTTTACTAACATTAACCGAATATTTAACAATGTTAATAAAAAGTTAATGATTCAAGAAGTTAATAAATAGTTAATACTTTTTTCAACATCTGCACGCAAAAACGGCCGGATGTTAATAAGTCTGTATAACATTTTTACAAAAAGTGAATAGTTTGTTAAAAACTTTATATAAGCACGGTTTATCCACATTTAAAGGCTTATTTGTGGATAAGATTCATAACTTTTTGATATAAGGCAAAAGATGAAGATTATTGCGATTACCGGTTCTATAGGCTGTGGCAAAACTTTTTTATCAAACATTATCCGCGGTCTCGGATATGTGGTTTTTGACGCCGACAAGTGGTGTAAATATTTATATTACAGACCGGAGTTTTTGAATGTTGTTAAGCAAAATTTCCCTGAAGTTTTTGATGAAGACGGTGTTTTTAATAAACGAAAATTAAGAAATTTGGTGTTTAATGACAATAATGAATTAAAACGGCTGGAAAAGCTGATTCATCCGTTTTTAAAGCAAAAATTATTAAATGTTATTCGTAAAAACGCCAAAACCGACAGAATTTTCTTTTTTGATGCGGCTTTACTTTATGAAATGAAGTGGAATGTTTATTGTCAGGCAGTTATTTTAGCTGATGTTGATAAAAATATTCAAAAGCAGCGTGTTATGAAAAGAGATTGTATCAGCGCCGATGATTTTGAAAAAATTGTTTCGCTGCAAATTGATAACGAGCAAAAAAAGCTGTTTGCCGATGCGGTTGTGAACACGGATAAGCCGGAAAATCTGCTAAAAGCGGAACTGATTGAGTTGATAGAAGAGTTAATATAAAATGCGTGAGATATGTTTTGATACGGAAACTACGGGTTTAGACCCGGATACAGGCGACAGATTGGTTGAAATCGGTGCGGTTGAGCTGATTAACCACTTGCCGACCGGCAGAATTTATCATGAATATATCAACCCGGAACGTGATGTGCCGGAAGAAGTTGTTAAAGTCCATGGTTTGGATAATGAATTTTTAAAAGACAAGCCTATTTTCAGCAAAGTGGCGCAATCTTGGGTTGATTTTATCGGCGACGACGGAATTTTGGTGGCGCATAATGCGGCGTTCGACTTGAAGTTTATTAACTTTGAGCTTAAAAAATGCGGTTTCAAAACATACGATTGGGATAGGGTTGTCGATACTTTGGCTATTGCTAAAAACGAATTTCCGGGAGCGCGTAACAACTTGGACGCTTTGTGCCGTCGTTTTAACATAGATAACTCAGCTCGTACTTTCCACGGAGCTTTGCTGGACGCGCAGCTGCTGGCAGAAGTTTATTTGCAGCTGTTGGGCGGAGATGAGCCGAGTATTAACTTTGTGCAGTCATCGGCAGAAACCGCGCAGAAACATTCGGAAAGTGTTAATTTTGCGGCTGAAAATGTGCAAAAACGCAGTTTTTCTTTATCGGACGAAGAACAGCAGGCGCATATAGATTTTTTGCAAAAAAGCATAAAAAACGCTTTGTGGCTGCAAGATGTTGAAAGTGAAGCAAAAAATAATGCTTAAACATCTTAATTACATATACGATACTTATATAAACAAGCGAATGTTAATTTTGCTTGCGCTTGGTTTTACCAGTGGTTTTCCGTTTTTACTGGTTTTCGGAACGTTAAGTTTTTGGCTGAAAGATTTGGATATATCATATTCGCTTATCGGCGCTTTTTCGCTGGTTAAAATTCCCTATTCATTAAAATGGGCCTGGTCTCCGCTGATAGATAATGTTAAACTGCCGATACTTCATAAAATGGGACGCCGGCGCTCTTGGGCTATTTTTATTCAAATTTTACTGTTTTGTTCATTAACGGCCATAGCATTTTCCAATCCGGAGCAACATACTCTGCATACGGCGCTTTTTGCTTTTATTGCCAGTTTTTTGTCTGCGTCGCAAGATATAGTGCTTGATGCATATCGGGTTGAAAGTTTTGAAAACGAGCCGGAAAAACAGGCTTCCGGCGTAGCCATATATGTGCTGGGTTATCGTTTAGGGCTTATTTTTTCCGGTGCCGGAGCAATTTATATGGCGTCTGTTTTAAGTTGGACAGAAGTTTATGTTATTATGGCTTTCGGCTTGCTGGTTGGTTTTACGGCGATTCTTTTGGCGAAAGAACCGCAGAAATATCACTATAAACATTATGAATTGAAATTTAAAGACGGCGCGGCGTTTATTAAAAATTCACTGGTTAATCCGTTTAAAGATTTTGCCAAACGTCAGCATTGGTATTGGATTTTATTGTTTATTTTTACCTATCGCTTGAGTAACGCCTATTTCGGGCCGATGAGTTTTCCGTTTTATGTTGATTTAGGGTTTACCAAAGCAGAAATAGCCTCGGTTATCAAAATTTATGGCATGGTTGCAGCTATTGTCGGCGGTTTGGTTGGTGGTTTGATTGTTATGAAACTTGGGTTGAAAAACAGTTTGCTGCTGTTCGGCCTGGCTCAGTGCTTAACCACTTTTTTGTTTGCTGTTCAAGCGCAATGCGGGCATAATATGCCGTTGTTTATATTGATTATCACATTGGAAAATTTTTCGTCAGGTTTAGCGACAACGGCGCTTGTGGCTTACATTTCATCATTATGCAACAAGTTGTATACGGCAACGCAGTATGCTCTGCTGTCGTCGGTGATGAGCTTATCGCGCGATATATTTTCTTCTACCAGCGGACTTTTGGCACAATATGTGTCATGGAATGTGTTTTTTATAATTTGCGGATTTTTGAGTCTGCCTAGTTTAATTATCGTTTGGTTTTGCATTAAAAATAATAAATAGCGATTGTAAATCTTGAAAAAAAGCGTTATAATGCTAATGTTTTTGAGTGAAAGATTTTGATAATGACCGATGAAAATGAAAAAGAATCTTCCGCAAATGAAGCGGTAAAAAAATATTATGAAAAACGCTATCAAGAAGATATGGATAGCATTTTAGGTCATAGCGAATCCTGGCAGGCAATAGCCAAACAATTTGATAAATTTTCTGAAAAATCAACGGACGGACATATTGTTAACGATATTGTTTTTTCCGGCAAAATGTTGCAGGGTGGCAGTTTTAACGGCGAAAATTTCGCTAATGCCGATTTCAGCGGCAGCAATATGCAGGAAAGCAGCTTTAAAAACGCAAATTTGCAGAATGTTAATTTTACCGGGGCCGATTTAAGCGGCGCCGATTTCAGCGGTGCAAATTTGGATGGGGCGATTTTTGTCGGGGCGCAGCTTATCGGAACAAACTTTACCGGAGCGCACATGCACGGGGTTAAACTGCAAAACGCCGATTTGCAGGATGCTATTTTGCTGGATGCCGATTTGGATAATCTTTCAATAGAAGAATTGCAGGAACTCATTGAATATTTAGCCAAATATTATCCGCATAAACTGAATTTAACCAGATTGAATTTAACCTTGCTTGATTTGAAACGCATTGATTTGACGCAGGTTAATTTACGCGGTGTTGATTTTACCGGCTGTGATTTTACCGGGGTAAATATTTATGAGCTTGATTTAAGTGAGTGCGTTATTTCTCCGGCGCAGATTGAACAGGCCATTGGACATGTGCCGACTGCTTTGGAATTGAAAAAGATTTTGGCGCCGAAAAATAAAAAGCGTGCGCAAAAAATGAAAGGTATTGATTTTGAAGACTTTTTTACCGGCGGAAATAAAAGTTTTGACTTGGATACAACTCACATGGATTTAGACGTCAGTGCTATCGGCAAAAAAGGCAAAGAGATTTTTAAATCTTTCAAAAAACATGATTCCGATGATAAAATTATGGAAAAATTCGGTAAAGAAAATCGCCAAGACGAGAAAAAAGAAAGCAATGTTGATGAATTGCGCAAAACCATTGAACAGCATAAAAAAGAAGTTTTAGAGCGCCGGCAAGAAGCGCTGGAACGTGAAAATAAAGAAAAAATGCGCGAGCAGATTAAAGAAAAAATAAGAGAAAACAAAGCTATGCTTATGCAGCAAGCTCATTCTTCCCGGGAGCGCTAATGGAAGATACGCTTTTTTCTAACCGTGTGAAACGTCCGCTGGCAGACAGGTTACGCCCGACTAAACTGGAAGAAGTTGTCGGACAGGAGCAAATTGTCGGAGCAAACGCTCCATTGGGACGTATGCTGAAATCTGGTAAAATCAGCTCGTTTATTTTGTGGGGACCTCCGGGCTGCGGAAAAACCACGATTGCTCGTTTAATTGCTGAATACACAAATCTTTATTTTGAACAAATATCGGCAGTTTTTTCCGGTGTTGCAGATTTGAAAAGGGTTTTTCAATACGCGCAGGAGCGCCGCGCCAATCAAGGTAAAGGCACTTTGCTATTTGTTGATGAAATCCATCGCTTTAATAAGTCGCAGCAAGACGGATTTTTACCGTATGTTGAAGACGGTACGGTTATTCTGGTTGGTGCCACAACCGAAAATCCTTCGTTTGAACTTAATTCGGCTTTGCTTTCGCGCTGTCAAGTCTTTGTACTTAATCGTCTTACACCTGATGATTTTGAAATTTTATTGGAAAGAGCCGAAAAAGAAGAAGGACGAAAATTACCGGTTGATGAAGAAGCTCGTGATTTTATAAAGGAAATAGCCGACGGCGACGGACGATATATTTTAAATATTGCAGAAAATATTTGGTCGTATGCGCAAAATGGCGAAACTTTTAACAAAGAGCAGATTTTAAATATTATTCGCTCTCGAGCGCCAATTTATGATAAAGGCCATGATGGACACTATAATTTAATTTCCGCCGTGCATAAATCTTTACGAGGTTCCGATGTTGACGCTGCCCTATATTGGGTGGCCAGAATGCTTGTGGCTGGAGAAGACCCGCGCTATATTTTGCGCCGGTTGTTAAGATTTTCTGTTGAAGATGTTTCTTTAGCCGACCCTAACGCCGTCAGTCAAGCGATTGCGTGTAGTGAAACTTATGAGCGCTTGGGTTCGCCAGAAGGAGAACTAGCTATTATGCAATTAACCGCCTATTTAGCAACAGCTCCTAAATCTGCAAGTGTGTATAAGGCGATGCATAAAGCATTTGACGCGGCTCGGCAAACAGGTTCATTGATGCCGCCAAAGCATATTTTGAACGCTCCTACTAAATTGATGAAAGATTTGGGATATAAAAAAGACTATATATATGACCAAGACTTAGAAGACGGCTTCTCCGGTCAGAATTATTTTCCTGACGGTATGAGCCGAGCTAAATATTATAATCCTGTAGACCGTGGTTTTGAACGTGAAATTAAAAAGCGTATAGAATATTTTGATAGGCTGCGTAAAGAAAAACAAGCTAAAATGAAAGAAAAAAATGACTGATTATATATATAAAATATGCGTTAGCTATAAAGTTTTTTGCAAGCTGCAGAAATGTGATATTATTCCAAGTCTTGAAGAAAATCATGTAGGGCTGGAAATTCATATTTCTAAAGAAGATTATAAAAAATTATCTGATGAGGAAAAGAAAAATTTAAAGCAGTATGAAGTTGTAAATTCTCCTTTGCCGAAACAGCGTAAAATTGGACCGCTGTTTGATGAAATGAAAGCCGAAGATTTAAATGGTGTTGCTGAAAAAATCAGGTGTAAAATGAAAATACCTGATTTAGCAAAACCTAAAAATATAAAACAAAAGTATTATATTCCCAGAACAATAGGTAAAGTTAATACAAAGAAAAAAGGTGGTAGATAAGATGTCAGGAGTAACAATAATTAAAATAAAAGCAGAAGACGACGGTATACGGCTTAATCGTTGGTTTTTGCGGGAATATCCGTCTTTGAGTTTGGGACGCTTGCAAAAATTGCTGCGTACCAAGCAAATTAAAGTTGACGGCAAAAGGGCGGAAACTTCTACCCGATTAGCAGCCGGGCAGGAATTGCGTTTGCCGCCTTTGGATAATGAAAAAGCCATTAAAACAGCCGATAATATCAGTAAAAATGATGCGGATTATATAATGTCTTTAGTTATTTATAAGGATAAAGATATTATAGCGCTTAATAAGCCGTCCGGATTGGCAGTGCAAGGTGGAACCAACACCACGCGCCACGTTGACGGATTTTTGGAGGCGTTAAAATTTGAAAATAATGAAAAGCCGAAATTAGTGCACCGTATTGATAAAGAAACCAGCGGTATTTTGCTGTTGGCGCGCAATCGTAAATCGGCGGACATTTTGACTAAGGCTTTCCGCGAGCACAGCTTGCAAAAAACATATTTAGCTTTAGTTCGCGGCTGTCCGCAGCAACTAAGCGGAGAAATAAACCTGCCTTTAGAAAAGATAGGTGAAAAAATGGAAGTTGTTAAAGGCGGTAAAAAAGCGGTTACAACTTATAAAGTTTTAGATAATGCTGCTAAAAAATACGCTTTATTGGCAGCTTCTCCATTAACTGGACGTACTCATCAGATTCGCGCGCATTTAGAAGCGCTGGGATGTCCTATTTTGGGAGATAATAAATATTATGGAACAGAGCGTGTCCGTTTAAAAGAAGTTGCTGATAAATTATATTTACATGCGTATAAAATAGATTTATCGGCTGTTTATGGTAAAAAAACGGTAATTTGCGCCGAACTGCCGAAATATTATAAAGAAGCCTGTGAATTTTTTGGATTGGAGTATAAACAATGAAAAAATTTTTAATAATTTTAGCTGTGATAATTTTATTGCCGCTGATTGCTGTGATTACATTTTTAAAATTTGCTAATTTTAATGATTATAAACCACAAATTGAAGCCCTGGCGCTTAAATATGCGAATATGATTGTAAAAATTAACGGCGATTTGAAAATAGGTGTTTCACTAAAACCAAGTATAGAGTTAAATGATGTTTCTGTTGCTCAAGCTGAAAATAATCAGCCGGTGGCGCAAATAGGCCAAGCTCAAGTTCAATTTTCTTTACTTCCGCTTTTGAAAAAAGAAATAGTGGTAGATACAGTTAAAACTTCTGAAACAAACGTTTTTTACGGTGATAAAGACAGTGTTGAAATTAAAAATTTAGCTGTTGGTATGGAAAGTTTTGATTCTCCGATTAACTTAAGTTTTGACACTGTGGTTTCCGGTGTTCAAATTACCGGAAACGGCACGACATCTTCATTTAAGTCTATCCAAGATTCCGAATATAATGATGTTGACGCCAAACTACAGGTAAATGCTTTGGGGTATACTTTGAATTATGCCGGAGGAGTTAAGGGAATTACAAAAGGTTTGACTTCTGATGGTAGCTATGAAATTATTTATAAGACAAATAAAATCAATGGTAATGTTTCAGCTGATTTAACCGGAAAAACACCGTATTTAAAGCTGAATGCCGCCAGCTATAATTTGAATATATATGAATTTAGTGAAACAAAAGTCTCAAAAAATAACTGGTTGATTTCAGAAGCTCAGGCTAATGAGCTTATAAAAAACACACCGATTCCGTATGACGCTTTAAAGTCCGTAAATGCTGATGTTAATATTGATTTGAAAACAGTTAATGTTACGCCTGATATGACTTTAACCAATATTTTAACGGATTTAGCTTTGAAAAACGGTGTATTTAAAGCAGATATAAAGAATATCAGCGGTGGCGATGGTGTTATTAAAGGTGTTGCAACACTCAATGCCGATGTTAAAAATATGAATGTTGATTTAAATGGAAACGGCATTATTTTGCAAAAACTAAACAGAAATTTTGCCGATTCCGGTAATGAAGTTTTGTATGTTAAAAACGGTGGTAAAACTGATTTTAACATCAAACTTAACACTTCCGGCGTTAATACAGACCAATATTTAGCCAATATGGATGGTCAGGTTATAGCTATTATTGATCCGTCGGTTATGAATGTTAAAAGTTTGGAACGCCTGCAGGGTAATATTATCGTTCAAATTTTGAATAATTTGAAACTGAATATAGTCAATAAAGATATGAATTTAAATTGTGCGGTTGTGCGCAGTGATATTAAAAAAGGTGTAGCCGAATTTCCGAAAGGCATAGCTTTGGACGCTAATGATTTTTATATTGTTGCCGATGGTAGTGTTAATATGTACAATGAAAAAATCAATTTGGATTTACAACCGTTTTCCGGACGTATTACCGATACTAATGTTTCGTCTGTTTTAGGGTCTTTATTAAGTATTTCCGGAACCATATCTAACCCGCGCGTAGGTTTAAATAAAACTCAAACAGCTAAAACTGTTGTCGGTATTATAGCTACAGGTGGTTTATATAACGCCGGAGATATGATTTTGAGCGCAGATTCTTCTCCTTGCTATACCGCATTACAGGGAACGTCGTATGCCAACCATTTTAAGGCTGCAGAAGGCGGAGTTAAAGATGACGCTTCTAAAACCTATTCCGATACCAAAGATGCAGTTAAAAAATCTTTGACCGATACTAAAGCTGCGGTAAAAGATTTAGGCAATCAAGCCGGTAGTCTTTTGAAAGGTTTGGTAAAATAATGCTGGACTTTAAGCAAGCGGAAAAAGAAATAAAAGAGCATCGTTCCGAAGTCATAGAAAAACTGGTGGAGTTTTCTTTTACAGATGTGATTTTGTTTTGGAGTGCCAATGATGACATTAAGTCATTGCAAACTGAAAAATGGCTTCCGGTTTTGAAATGGCTTAATAATCGTTTCAAAATCACCTTAAAAGAAACAGATGGTCTAACTCCGCCACCGCAAAATGAAAATAATCGCGCCGGCTTTACGGAAATTTTAGAAAAAATGAACTTAAAAACGCTTACGGCTTATTATTTGGCCGCTGTGCGTCTAAAATCTCCTTTGCTGGCTCTTGCCCTAGCTGAAAAGAAAATAACAGCTTCTGAGGCTTTTGAGCTGGCTTATTTAGAAGAATTATATCAAAGTAAGTCGTGGGGAGTTGATGAAGAGGCGGAACGAGGACGTCAATGCGTGAAAAAAGAGCTTTTAGAAATAGAAGAATTTTTGCACGGTAAAAAATAATGTTAAAATGCTTTTTAATCAGCGGCAGAGTTCAGGGCGTCGGTTTTCGCTTTTGGACTCTGCGCCGCGTTTCTGAAATTGGCGGAATTTCCGGTTATGTCTGTAATCTGCCTGACGGAGATGTATTGGTTTTGGCTGAAGGGGCTGATGATAAGCTGCGGCAGTTGGAAATTTCTTTATATCAAGGTCCGTTGTTTGCCAGAGTTGACGCCGTAAAAAATTTACCGGAGCTTATTTCTTATTTTCCGGCACCGGAGAACGGTGTATTTAAACGTTTATAGAACTGTAAGTCAGGTTTTTTATCACAAATTAAAGCATATATTTTCTGCTGAATGAAAAAGGAGGCAGAAATGCAAAAAGTAGATAAAACCACCGAAAATATTAAACTTTGCCGCTGTATGACCTGCCCGTCATATACGGAACATTGCAAGCTGAAAAACGCGCCGGAGAATTTTTTGAAATCTTTGGAAAATTTACAAAATATGCAGCATTATGAAAAACTGTATTGTGCGTTTGAAAAGAGTAATTGTATTTATCAGGATAAAGGCTGTATTTGCAGTGAGTGTGAGGTTTATAAAAACTATAATCTGCAAAATCATGATTATTGTTTACATAACGGCGGAATTATGTAAACAAATTAATGGCTTGACAACAGTAATTATAGGTATTATACCTGTATAAATTTTAATAATTATGTGTGGTATAATTTTATTTTTCTCATTTATTATTGGACTTATAATAATTTATTTGTCCTTTATTTATTTTGAAAAGTTTATAGTTGCCGCGAATATAAGTAAATGGGTTGTTTCTATACTCAACCGCTTAAAATGGGAAGCTGTTGAAAGTTTTAATGGCCTAATGAAAACAGGTGATGGCCTATTGAGTTCAGGTCTGGATTTTACACCTGACATTTTCCCTAATGTTCGTTCGCCAACTTGAGATTATTTTTGATAGTAATCTTTGCCAGAAAACTACCGCATTGTTCTTCTTTTTAGGGGGAATAATGCGGTTTTTTTTGTTTCAAGACATTAATAAACCCCCATTTTATGAGAACGGTTTACCACACTTTTCAAGTGACGATTCTTTATTTGGGGGTTTATATAATTAGGCTTTAATTTCAGTTTTATCTGTTTTTAAGTTTTTTTCGTATGCACGTTTGTCTCGCAAAAATTTGATGACAGTGAACGGAATTGTCAGCAGATAGCCTAAAGTAAACAGACCTAAAGTCAGCCACGGCTGTGTCAGCAAGCAGCTTACGAACAAGGCGAACAGCACCATCAGCGGCAGAAAATAATCGGCGTTAATGCGGGTTTTTTTCAGCGACAGTGTCGGAATGCGGCTGACCATTAAATAAGCTACCAAAAGCATAATTGCGCTGCACAGATATTTGTTGCGCAAAATAAAATCATATTCCGGGTAGGCAAATGAAATTAGCAACGGCATAACTGCGATGGCAGCGGCCATTGGCGCCGGAACACCTACAAAATAGTGCGACCAATATTCAGGCACGCTGGCGTCTTCCAGCATTGTGTTAAAACGAGCCAGGCGCATAGCCATTCCGGCCGCAAACATTAAAGTGAAAATCCACCCCCAATGCGGAATACCATTTAAGCACCATTGATACATCAAAACAGCCGGGGCCACGCCAAAACTAACAAAGTCGGATAATGAATCCAATTCGGCGCCGAATTTTGATGAGGCTTTTAATTTACGAGCAACTCGGCCGTCCAAACCATCAAAAACGCAAGCTAAAAACAGGCAGACGATTGCAAATGTCCAGTTTTGCATAATTGCGAATTTGATTGTGGTAACACCTGAGCACAAGGCCATCAAGGTTACAATATTAGGAGCCATTTTACGAAACGGAACTTCCTTAAATTTACCGATTGCTTTCTTTTTTATACCGCTGCGCACGGTTGTTGAGCGGTTATTTTGATAAGTTTTTACCATTATCTTATTTCTCCTTCAAGACGGGGAGCGTCTGATTTTATATCGGCGACAATGGTTTCTCCGCCGATTAAATACTGTCCGATGCAAACTTGCGGTTCAATTTTTTCCGGCAGATACAAGTCAATATATCCGCCAAAACGAATAAAGCCAATGCGCTGTCCGGCAACAAATTCATCGCCTTTTTTTAGATTATCAACGATTCTTTTACTGCAAAACAATGACGTTTGCTGCAACACAAATTCTATGCCGCTGCTATGTTTTATAGCAATCAGCATTCTTTCATTTCTAATATCATTTTTAGTAGTAGAACCGGAAAAATTTTTACCGGCATCATAAAATGTTTTACTAATAAGACCTTTAATCGGCATACGGTTAATATTTACATCAAATTGGCTGATATAAAGGCTTACTTTGGTATAATTTTTACGGTCAAGTCCCAAGGCATCAGGACCTTTTTCGCGGCTGATAGCCACAACATAGCCGTCAGCCGGAGCAACAACCGCGCCGGATAAAACCGGAGTAACCCTGATAGGATCGCGAAAGCTGTAAAAACACCAAACTGTAATTAAAAACGAAAGACAACCGAGCGGAACCCAAATAAGCGCAAAAATTAAAGATACAAACGCCAAAAGACTGATAAACTTCCACCCGTCTTCATTTATATTTGGAAAAAAATAATGATGAAGAGATGTGTCGACAGATTTCATTTTTTTCTCCCCAAAGAATACCGAAACGCTGTTTCTGCTGTATTCTTAAGTTAAATTAGAGGAACGTATTTCCTCTTTCCGCTGTTTAATTAAGCATATTTTGTAAAAAAAGACAAGTTTTATGTTGCAAATGTCAAAAAATTTATGTATATAACAACAATGTGATGCGCTTGTGGCGGAATCGGTAGACGCTGCAGACTTAAAATCTGTTGGGATTTATCCCGTGCCAGTTCAAGTCTGGCCTAGCGCACCAATTAAAAAATGCTTTCCTTTGGGAGGGCTTTTTTTATTGACAACCAACAACTAATACACATTCATCCGCTAATGAGGCGGATTTTTTTCTTTACAAAACAAATTTGCTTAATTAAACTGAAACTCGGATAAATGATAGTTTATCTGGGGCGTCAGAAACCCCTTCTATACTAGTCGTTGCGCATAAACGACTCAAATTTGTTATGCCGATTTCTGCTTAGAGCGGATGTCGGCTGAATAAGGTTATGTGCTGAATAAGCCGAGCCGTTTTAGTATAGTACGGTTTCTGAACATCCGCCCGCTTTGAGCGGGTTTTGTTTATATGCAATTTCAGGAGGTTTAGAAATATGGATAACAGTTTTAAGAATAATAATAGGCTTAGCGTTTTTAATGCCACCACTTTCAGCGTCATTCTTCGCCGGTACTCCCTGCCGGAAGTACCATGGCGGAGAATCTATAATGTCATTGCTAAAGTAATGTCAAGGTTTTTTAGGTACCCCTCACCCGATACTAACGTGTCGACCTATCCCTCAGGTAGCGAGGTTTCTCAAGGTCGTTCTATGATAGAAATGCTTGGAGTACTGGCGATAATAGCCGTTTTATCCGTCGGTGGAATTGCCGGTTATTCTAAGGCAATGGAAAAGTTTAAGGTTAATAAAGCCGTCAGCGAATACAGTTATTTAATTCAAGGTTTGTTGGAACATCTTGATAATATTCAAAGAATGTCAAATGTTCAAGAAGGAGATGTTCACCATGGTCTTGTAAGTGTTGTGCAAGCAGCTGGTTTGGTGCCGGAAACTTGGAATAGAATAAACTATAATGATAGTATGTCTGATCCCTATGGCAACAGGATTCAAATATTTTCACGGAAAAGCCGCTTGGTTATAGATATGTATTTAGGCGGTTTCAGTGCTTTAGAAGATGGAGGTACAGCATCACTTGCTTTTTCACCAAAGTTTTGCAGCACGCTAATGCAGGATGTGGCGCAGCCTCTGTCTTCGGTTTTGTATTATGTTTGGTTTACTAACAGCGGTCAAGCATACTTTGGTGACAAATTTTGCGGGTCAGGCAAAAAATGTATCAGAGATTTAACTATAAGCGAAATGCAGCAAGCCTGTAATTATTGCACAAAAGAATCCGGTAAACTTTGCGGGCTCATTTTAGAGTTTTAACTTGGATTGTTGTCAAATAACATACCTATCCACCAACACTTAATACAGATATGTCCGCTAATGAGGCGGATTTTTTTTATTTAAAAATTTTTTAGTGTTTAATATGTTGACAAAATCTTGACAAGATTGTACTATATCAGCAGTTGTTTTATTTTTATATATTTAATAATTATGATTGCTGTTTATTGTATATTGCTTATGGTTTGTGCATTTATTTATCTTGGTTTGCTAGAAATGACAAATAAGGTAGAATATGAAAACCGTTATAAAGAAGATAAAAAAACATCTTGGAAAATAACAAAATGGTATGTAATAGCAATGGTTGTAATAACAATTTATTGTTTTTGTGTACGTTAATATAAAAAAGTCTTTTAGCTGACATGCGGCTAAAAGACTTTTTTAGTTATCAGTTTTCTTGCCGAAAACCACATATAAATGCTGTATTTAATGATAAAACGTTAGATAACACCACTCTCAAAATTATAAACATGTAACAATTTGACTATATCAAATTGTGAATATTATATTTATCATAGACCTCATAATAGTAGCTGACATCAATACCTTTAAAATCTTTAGAACTTATAGCCTAAATTGAACAGATAGTAAACATTGCTCTTTTGTTCGAGCGGGGCGTTTACCGCAGCGCTAAGAGAAAGTTTTTTATAGTCGTATTGCGCTTTCATTGTCAGCAAACCGCTGTTACGCTGTAAACGATTACTGCTAATTTGATAAGAACCAAGCATATTGTCCATAGTTGCCATTGTTGAATATTTATTGCCAAATTCATGGAAATAGCGTCCGCCGGCAGTTAATAAAACAGATTGTTCTTTGCCAAGTTCAAACTCTTTTTTAACATCCATACCAATAACAGATTGAATAGACGTAACTTTATCGCTGTTTGCTTTAAGTCCGCCGTTGCTTTCTTTTAGGTCGTCAACTTTTACTTCAGTAATATTAGCACCGATAACAGGCTCAATTTGCGCAACATTTACGTCAATAGTTTGGCGCGCCTCAGCGTCAATACCATAGTAATAGTTGGTTAAATCTGCTTTATAGGCTTTATCTACGCCGCTGCGGCTGTAGTGCCCCTTGCCAAAACCTACTTTAGGTTTAGCCATAGCACGGAAATTATCGTTAGTGTAAGTAAGCGGAGCAAAAACTTCCAGCACATTGTTATAACGAGATGAATCGTCATCAAAATCGCTGTCGCTGCGAGCCGCCGCCGCACCAAAACCGGCGCGCCAGTTGTTGGCAATTTGATAGTCGCTGAAACCATAAACGGCTTTAATCTTGTCTTTATAGCCGGAAACATTTTGTTTGCCGTCAAACTCTTGTTGATAAGCCATAACGTTAACTTTGGCTCGGTTGATTTCATCGGTTTGCGCTAAAATCTCATCATTAGCCGCGCGGTTAATGTTTGAAAGCAAATCCAAGTCTTGTTTTACTAAATTTGGAATCATACTAAAGCCGAATTCGCGGTTTATAGCCATATTAAACGCAGAAACATGAGATGCGCCTTTTAAGGTGTTGAAAACGCTCTCGCCTTTTTGCGCCGTATAGTTAGTGCTTAAATAAGAAGCAAGCTCTTTATTGGCAACAGTTTCGTCAAACGATTTCATAGTCATAACAACATCAGTGTTACCGGATTCGTTAGTGGTTTTTTCAGCATTAAACATGTACGAGCCGGAAACCACATTTAAACCGCCGTCTTCGCCGATAAACGAGTCATTGTTGCGGTAAGTCGTGTCAAATCCGCTTTGCGTAATATCAGCGTCGGCCACAACAGTTCCTTTCAATATCCGAGCTTTGTAAGAGCCGTTTTTGCTGACCGCGATAGAACCGCTGTCGGCTGTTGATGCGTCAAAATCAAAGGTGTCGTTATAGCTGATTGTTCCATGATTTTTGAACACGCCGTTATTTTGCACCAAAATAAACGATTTTGCAGATTGAGTGGTTGTTTTTTCCGCGCAATCTATGCCGCTGCATTGTTCTGCGCCGTTGACTGCGTCGATAGTTCCGCTGTTTTCTGCCTTGCCGCCGCTGACAATAATGCCGTATGAGGTTCCGGATTTTTTGTTTTGGTTAATATAAATTTTGCCGCTATTGGTAAATTCGCCGCCGGCAACTCTCACACCGGCCGAGCCGGTTCCGTAAACGTGTATTTCTCCGGTATTTTCGGCAGTTCCGTTGTTAACATAAATTCCGGTTCCGTTGCTGACAAAGTCTTTTATTACGGCATTGCCATCATTACCGATAGTGCTGGAGCCGATAGAAATTAACTTGGTGTTGGTAAATTTGGAATCTGTGCCGGAAACCTGCACGCCTTTGCCGTTGTTGCCGGTAATGACAATAGTGCCGGAATTGGTGGTTTCACCTCCGGTAACATTTATGCCGGTGCCGCTGTCGCCGCTGATTTTTATGGAAGCACCGTTAATAGTGTTTCCGGCGGAATCAATACCGGTACTGCTTGAGGTGTTAACATCAATTACGCCGTTGTTGTTGAAAGTGCCGTCGGTTGCTACTGAAACCGCAGTGTTTGAACTTCCGGAATTAAGGTCGGCAACGGTTATTTCTATGGTGCCGTTGTTGTTAAAAATAGATTTTCCGACTTCAACGGCGGTGCTGTTTTTGGTGTTGTTCAAGCGCAAAGTGCCGTTATTGGTTATATTTGTGTTTGAACCGCCGTCGGAAGCGTCTATAATCGTACCTTTTTCGGTTATGGATAATTGCACATCATCATTAACAATAACCGTTGAACCGTCTTTCAATTTGATTAAGTTTCCTTGCGCAAGGCTTTGGCTTTTTTTGACCGTCAAATCGCCGACTACCAAGTAATAAGTCATGGTTGAAGCGGCGTTGCTCTTGCAGTCGGAACCGTCAATGCTCGGGTCGCAAATTGTTACATTGCCGGCGTTTTCAATTTCCGCTTTGCCGCTGATTTGGAATACAGTGGCGTTTTCGCCGAAAATTTTAATGATATTGTTTTTTATTACCGCGCCGTTTTGCAGTTCGCCGTCGCCGGAAGAATATATTGCCACATTGTTTTTACCGTATACGTTGATAATGCCGTCATTGATAAGATGGCTGTTTCCTGTGGCGTACATACCGAAAGAGTTTTCGCCTCTGACGTTAATCACGCCGGTGGAATCGTTTATGACATTGGCAATACTTTCGCTGGCGCTGCCCATTCCGACCGAATAACTTGTTCCTACGTCAATAGTGCCTTGGTTAACCAGTTTTGCCACGGAAATAACATCTTTATCCATATACATGCCGGCATTATTGAAATTGGTGCCGTTGGAGGTTAATATGATTTTTCCGGTATTGGTGGCGACGCCCTGTTTTGACGACACCGTCATTGCCGAAGAATAAGCTGATGACAAGTTGATAATTCCGTTGTTACCGATGGTTTCGGTTTCGGAAGATGTTACGGATGAAGTCGCGGACGGAGATTTGGTGTTCATCACGCTTTGTTTAATATCCAAAGAGAATTTATCCGCCAAAGTTGAGCCTTCGCCGGAAGAAGAGCCGGACGAGCCTGATGAGCCGGAAGAAGAACTGTTATTTAAGGTTGCGTCATAAATTATAGTACCGTTGTTTACGGCGTTGCTGTAATTTCCGCCGAACACGTTTGAGCCGACGGCGTTATAATAAACGTGGATTGTTCCGTCGTTTATAACGCTCGTTCCGCCGCTGTAGTCATTTTTTAGGGCGGTGGAGTTGTTGGAATAAATATTTATTTGCCCTTTGTTTATTATAGAAGTCAAGGTGCTGTCGCCTGAACCGTACATACCCACGTTGTTGGTGTAGCGGGTATTGTCGACTGAACCCAAATTTATAACGCCGCTTTTCGAGTTCAACAAAGTGCCGCCGTTATATGAGGACATGCCGTAGCCGTTACTGATTGTAAGCTGTATTTTTCCGTTGTTGGTAACAATCGGCTTGGTGGTGGTATAAAGTCCCGAAACCGTACCGGAACCTTCCACCGCCATCATGCCGTAGCTGACACGCGGGTTATCGCCGTTGGTTTTCAGGGTTATTGTGCCGTTTTGTTCATTGGTTATGGTACCGCTGTGCACCGATTGCATGCCGGCGGCAACGGCGACAACATCAGAAGAAGTGCCAGAACCTGAACTTGATTTTGAACCGGAACTTGATGAAGTTTTACCGTCCAATGTGATGGTTATGGAACCATTGTTAGAAGCCGTGGTGTTTACGTCCGAACGCATGCCTATAATGCCGCCCAAACCCTTGCGTAAAGTTTTAGTCGAATCAAAAGTATATTGTCCGGTATAGCCAAGTTCAATGGAACCGCCGTTAGTCAGCACCGATTTGTCGGCGCGCTGAATATTTTTGGAACCGTTCATAAAACCGTCGTCTAGATAACTACCCATGCCGATAAGGTTTACTTTTATTTCCGACGCAGCGGCACCGGCGTCGCCGGCGCTCAGTTTAATTTTTCCGTTGTTTATGGCGGTGTTGGTTTCATTCATGGCTTGCGTGCCGGTATTTAATATCATGGTTTCCATACCGATAATCGTGCCGGAAACGGAAGTAGTTTCACTTGAAGACGATGATGAATCATCAGAAGAATCTGTCGAGTTGCTATTGATAATATCATCCCAAAACGAGCCGCTGTTGTTTGAATTGCTGCTGTTCGAACTGTCTTTTGTCGGGTCGTTGACAGCTTTGGTTGCCGAACCGTTTATTTCGCCGGTGTTTATAATGGTTGAATTGCTGTCGGCATACATTCCGATAATAGTGTTATTTTCATTATAGCCCGAAAAATTAAGGTTTATACCATTGGAATCCGGGTCTTGGATTACGCCTTTGCCGTTATTATAAGCGGTTGAGCCGTTACTGGCAATCATAGCAACAGAGCTGTTAAACGAATCAACATTGATGTAACCGTTGTTAACCACTTGGCCGTTGTCGACGCCGGCCATTGCCGCGGCGCCGTTTTTAGCGGTGATTTTGGTGCCGGCGTTGTTGGTGTAGGTTCCGCCGTTAGTGGCTTTAAGTCCGACACTCATATATTTTGAGGCTTCCATAACGTTTTTATTAAAGTTTATGGCAGCCACTTGTTTATCTTGTGAATTTCCGACTTCAAAAGAATTGTTATTATAGGCTTTGCCGGTGGTGCTTTTGGTTACCGAACCTTGCGCGGCCAAATTTTCGCCTATATAGTTGTGGGATTCGGATTCGTTAGCAGAGCTTCCGCCACCTCCTCCGCCGCCGCCCATAGCCAGAGCGGCAATGCCTCCGCCCACAGCCAAGCCGCCCAGCAGCCACCAGGTGGTTGATGAAACTTTGTAGCTTTCTTTGCCCATAGTGCTGAAGGCTTCACGCGGTGTTGCGGTTACGGAGACGGCTTTTGACGAGTTAACAAAGTCTTCGTAATAAGCAATTTTTTGCACGCAGGGATGACGCGGGTTGGCACCGGCGGCGCGGAAAGCATTATATGTGTAGGCGTCGCGGTTTTGAGCGGCCACGCATAGTCCGGTGTCGCCGTTTTGGTTGGTAGTGTCAATGTTCATGCCGCGGCGAACCGAAGCGCGCAAAGCCTCAACTTCGCCGTTTTGTGCCAAATTATACATTCGGTTAAAAGACAGCGGAGCCAAGTTATAAGCGTGTGCGTTAACCGGTACGGCCGCCAAACCTAAAGCCGCTAAAGAAATTAAACTGGTTGTTTTGAACAAAGTTTCATTTTTAAACATACTAACCCTCGTCAAAGATAGAAATTTGACTTCAATTTAAGTCAAAGAATTTAAATTTTGATTAAGGGCAAAGGTTTCGGGGCAAGAAAAAACTCTGTTTCACATGAAACAGAGCTTGAATTTTCAGTTTGTATTAGTTTTGTTAATTGCAATTTTTTTGAATTTTTGTTTTTCCACCGGTGTTTTAGGTATCAAAACATTCAGCACGCCATTTTTATAAGTTGCTGCCGCTTTGTCGTATGCCAAATCCCACGGAAGCGGAATGGTTCTTTTAAACATACCGTATGAAATTTCAGAAAAATATGCGTCTTTTGATGAAGAAGAATTAGAATTTTTCTTTTCTCCGCTGATTGAAAGGTAGCCGTCGGCGGAAATTTGCAAATCTAAGTCTTGTTCATCAATGCCCGGAAGCTCGGCCGCCACTGATACGGAATCATCGTTTTCGGCAACTTGTATATGCGGTTCCAGATTTTCACTGAAACTCTCCGGCATATCGGTATAATTCCAAAAATAATTCATAAGGTTATTAAAATCGTTATTGACACGATTATTTACAGCAACTTCAGAATGGCGGTTGCGGCCGGTTGTGCCGCTTGCCGTCAAATTTTTCATTGTAGCTCCTTATTTGCTGATTGAAATTTCTTCAACTTCTTCCATGTCGGCAGAAGAACTGCTGCACCCGCAGCCGCACCCACCTTTAGAAACAGTAGGCTGAGCTTTTTGAGATGATTTTTTGTTATCATAAGATTTAGATTCTTTTTTCATTTTAATCTCCTTTGAATTTGTTTGTAAAAAACATAACATTTTGCTGTTACGCCAAAAGAGATAAAATCAATTTTGTTAAATCAAAGCTGATAATTCGGTCAGTTATTTTTGCTTTCGTGATAACTTTTTTCGGTGTTTACCTGCCAAATTGCATTTTTATCCGGTAATTCGCCCAAAATATGTCGTACCGCCGCAAAAGATGTTGCCATGGAATGGTCCATATTGTTGTAGCGGTGCTGTCCGTTACGCCCAACGCAATAAAGGTTGTCGAAAGAGTTTAAATAGTCAACCAGCTTGTCAATGTCTTTATAGGTGTCAAAATAAGCCGGATAGGCTTTTTTTACTCGCTCTAAATGAGAATCTAAAACGTCTTTGGCGTCCGAAATAACTCCCATTTTCAGCAGTTCTTCCACACCCAGCGCCCGCCATTCCGCCGGGCTCATATTCCAATATTTATCATTTTCGCTGCAAAAATATTCCAGTCCGAGCCATACGGTTTCTTCCGGTTTTGCAACCAAATACGGAGACCAGTTGTTAAATACTTGAATACGCCCCAGTTTTACACCCGTGTCCTGCACATAAATCCAGCAATCCGGCACAATGTTGTTTAAGGTTTTGATTTTTGTTTTATTCTGCAAATTGAGTTTTTTTAACAGCAGTCCGACTGTAACAAAATCACGATACGGCAAACCCTTGGCAATACGTTCCATTTTGCTTGGAATGTTGTCTATACCGGCGGCTAAATCTTTCAGCGGCATAGAAGATATGATTATGTCTGCAGTCAAGCTGTATTCTTTGCCGTCTTTGAGATAAACCACCTCTTCAAATTTGTTCTTTTTTATTTTGAATTTGGTCGCTTTGGCGTTTTTAATTATTTTTCCGCCCATATTTTCAAACTGAGCCGCAGCTGTTTCCCACAGTTGTCCCGGACCGAATTTCGGGTAGCTGAATTCTTCTATCAGCGACGTTTCCACTTGTTTCGGCTTCAAAAACAGAAGTTTGCCGAAAATATCCTTCAAAATTGCGACAATAGAAAGTCCTTTTACACGCTGAGACCCCCAGTCGGCGGAAATATCACGCGGATGTCTGCCCCACAGTTTTTCGGTGTAGCCCTCAAAGAACATGGAATAAAGTTTGCGCCCGAAACGGTTGATATAAAAATTTTCCAGCGAAGTCTCCGGTAATTTGCGTATAATGGCGAAAATATAGCTGAAACCGGCTTTAGCCGTGGTAAATAAACCCATATTCAAAATGGTGTTAAGATTCATTTTTACCGGATAGTCAAAAAACTTGCGTTTGTAATATATGCGGGAAATTCGGCGGCGTTTCAACATAACCCTGTCTTCTTTTTCCGGATTCGGACCGTTGGGATTTAGCTCAAACGTGCGTCCGGTTTTCAGGTCGTCAAAAGACGGGGCGCCCTGCAGCGGCATAAGATTGTTCCACCATTCTGTAACTTCATTGTCTTTAGAAAAAAATCGGTGTCCGCCAATATCCATACGGTTGCCGTTATAGCGCACGGTGCGTGATATTCCGCCTATAGCGTCGCTTTCTTCCAAAATTGTAACTTGAAAATCTTTTGATTTTTTCAAAAGTTCAAAACCGGCAGTCAAACCGGCCGGACCGGCTCCGATAATAACAACTTTCTTCATGACGGCTCCTTTCATCATAATATTTTAGGCTATATTAGCCTGTCATAATTTACTTATTCGTTAAAAATTGAAAATGTTTGTAAAATCTCTTGCCTTTTAGCTGAGAAAAAACTAAATAAGTTAATGTAACAAACGATATTTAAGGAAATTAAATGAAAAAAGTTTTTTGCTTTTATTGCCAAAAAGATGTGTCTCCTTTCAAGTTTTGGAAATGGAGTTTTTGTCCGCATTGCTTGCATAAAACGATTGACGGCGGCGATGGTTTATATTTGGTATGCGACCGGTGCGGCGCCAATATTCCGGTGGATTCGGAATATTGCCTGAAATGCGGGCACGGCGTTAACGGTAACCCGGATAATGAACAATTTGTTATGCTGCCGGAAAATAAATCATGGCTGAAATTGCTGCAAGAAGCCGGATTGTTTGCGTTTTCCATTTTATTGGCGGCCGGCATTTTGTATATTTCGGTATATTTTTTGCTGATTGTGCTGGCGTTGATATTGGTTTTAGGGCTGGGATATATGATTTACAGCGGTATAAAGCAAAAGTTTTAACAAAATAAAAAAGACCGATTGCAAATTCGGTCTTTTTTTATAAGCATTAGTAACAGAAGAAAGCTGCTACCAAACAAATTCCTGTAGAGATAGCAAAGAAAACAGCCATATCACGCGTTTTGTCAGAATGTGTCGCGTTAATGCCAAAAGCTATAGCTAATATCAAACTGATAATAGATAGCGCGGAAAACATGGCAAAAAATGCGTGGCTTTCCTCTTTTTTAGGCTGTTTGTCCTGCGCAGGCAGAGGTTTAAGTTCCTGAATGTTGATTTTTTGCGGAGTGAATGTTGCCAAAGGCACGCTCTCGGCAAAATCAGAACCGGAAACAAACTCTTCTTGAGCAACTTTGGTCTCTTCTACAGCGTTAACAACTTCTTGGGTTTCATTTTGAATGAAGTATTTGTGAATCAGCATACATCCGCCGGCACCGAATACTGCGCCCAAAATGAAAACGATTAAAATAAAAGAATACTTTTTCATAAATTATATAAAAATAGGAATAATTATATTAAAGATAGTCAAATTATAGCTTTTTTGTCAAATAAGTCAAGCATAAAGCGGCTGTTATTTCAAAATTTTTAATTTTATTGCGCAGATTAAAGTGTTATGCTATAAAAAAACATAACCAATAACAGAAAGGCGGTAATAATGTATAAATTCAGATATTTTTATTTGTTAAGCGTTTTAGCGGCACTTCCGGTGCAGGCGCAGGAAATTGATATGCGGCAAAAATTGCAAGAAGTTTTTAATACTCCGCAAATTCAAGAAATGCTGAATAGTGGTTTTCAGGTTAGCGATGTTAACAGCGACGGCTTTATTTCAAAAAATGAATTCAGTTATATAGTTAATAGTGTTGATACGGATATTTCTTTGACGGATGAACAAAAGACGGCTAAAAAACAACGTTTGCAGCAATATTTTGAGCAGGTTGATGTAAATAAAGACAATAAACTTGATAAAGACGAATACGTTGTATTTTTGCAAAAGGAATCCGAATTTGAGGCAAAAGAAAGAGTTGAAAAAATAAATGAAATGGCAAAAAAATCTCCAGATGAAATTATTAAGGATTTCAATACACAAATGGATAAAGCCAAGGTTGCGCTTAATAATTTTCAAAAAATGTCGCCAGATGAAATTGCTGATAAATTTTTAAGCGGTGTTTCAAATAATATTGCCGAAGAAAATTATTTCCAAATGGATAAAGATAAGGACGGCTGTGTAACTGAAGATGAATATGCTGAATATATGGTTGTTTTTGCTAAAAATACAGATACCTTTGCTGAAGATAATTTGAGTAAAGATGATTGGCGCGATATTTATCGTGAAGATGAGAAAAAAGCCAAAGAAAATTGTCTGACAAAAGAAGAATATCTGAGCAATTTTAATGAAATGATGGATTTATCAGGCATGTATGATTCGCTTGAAGAAAAAGAAATAGACAGTCAGAAAATAACAGAAGAAGAGTAAAAATATACTGAAGCTGATTTTTATCGCAGCCGTGAATTTCCGTAAAGGTCTTTACGGCTGCTTTTGGTTATTATACTGATTTATAAAGTTCTTTACTTTTTCCTAAATTTCATTTAGTCTGAACTCAAAATTAAGCGGCTGATTTAATAAGGAGTATGCAATGCGGAAATTGTTTTTAATTCTAAGTGTTTGCTTGACTGTGGTGGGATGCGCGTTTCCGCAAACG
>CAKQUG010000002.1 GCA_934277545.1 uncultured Alphaproteobacteria bacterium
TTTTACCGTGGTCAACGTGGCCGATTGTACCAATGTTGCAGTGCGGCTTGCTGCGTTCAAATTTTTCTTTTGCCATTGTTTATTTTTCCTGTTTTACATAATGTTAAAGACGAAAATCAATATTAAGGAAATTGGAGCGGGTGAGGGGAATCGAACCCCCGTAGTAAGCTTGGAAGGCTTCTGCTCTACCATTGAGCTACACCCGCTTGAGCTTAATATTGAAATCAAAAACCCCAAGTGATTCATCAGTGGTGGAGGGGGATGGATTCGAACCATCGTAGACTAAGTCGACGGATTTACAGTCCGTTGCATTTGACCGCTCTGCCACCCCTCCAATAAAACCATCTCGGGGTCATAAAGACAAATCGTTTTGATTTCTCTAAACGCTATAATCATTATTTTTTGCCGAATGTCAATCTTTTTTTTAAGTTTTCTTAAAATATCTTTGTTATTATGCTTTAAGCTGTTGAAAAGGAGTTAAAATAATGCTGTCAATAACCGAACAATCAAATCCGGATACTGTGGATATAGATATAAAAAACGGGGCGGAAATTGCTAAATTGATAAATGATGAAGATAAAAAAGTGGCGGAGGCTGTTGCTAAAGTTCTGCCCCAAATCGGCACGGCTATAGATAAAATTGCCGATTCGCTGAAAACCGACGGAAGAATGGCTTATTTCGGCAGCGGCACCAGCGGACGCCTGGGAATTCTTGATGCTTCTGAAATGCCCCCGACTTACGGGATTTCTCCTGATATTATACAAGCCTATATTTCCGGCGGCGAAAAGGCGATTCGCCACGCTGTGGAAAATGCCGAAGACAGTTCGGAACTGGCAGTTGCCGATATGCGGCAGTTTAATCCGCAAAAAGGCGATGTGGTTGTGGCAATTTCAGCCAGCGGCAATCCCCGATATGGTTTGAAGGTGTTGGAATTGGCGCGGCAAGCCGGTTGCCTGACTATTGCGGTTACTTCAAATCCCGAGGCAAAGTTCAAAGATTTTGCTGACATTTTTATAAATCCGATTCTTGGTGCGGAGGCAGTTACCGGCTCTTCTCGCATGAAATCGGGAACGGCGCAGAAAATGATTTTGAATATGCTTTCCAGCGGCGCTATGATAAAATTGGGTAAAACATACCATAATTATATGATAGATTTGGAAGTTACAAATCTCAAACTGCAGCAACGTGCCGTGCGTTTTGTGCGCGAAATTTGCAGTGTTGATGAAAAAACAGCGGCAGCAGTTTTGACAGAAGCAAAAAACGTTAAAACGGCCTGTGTGATGATAAAAAAAAGTTGTACTAAAGAACAAGCGCAAAAATTACTGGCGGAAAACGACGGAATTTTGCGTAAAGTTATCGGTTAGTTTAGATTTCAGTGCGAGCTAAAGTCAGAGCATAAATCTTTTTGACTCCGGCTTTTTTCAAAACTTTGGCACATTCATTTAACGTTGAGCCGGTTGTTTCCACGTCATCAATCAAGACTACGCTTTTGCCCTGCAGTTTTTGCGGATATTTTACGCTGAACGCCTTTTGCAGATTTCGCCGGCGCGCGTCTCCGGAAAGCTGAACTTGCGGAATGGTGTTTTGATGGCGTATCAATGAAAAATAATCGGCAGAAATTCCTGATTTTTCTGATAAATATTTAACCAGCAGCGCCGATTGATTATAGCGTCTTTTCAAAAGTCTGAGCTGATGTATCGGCACCGGAAGCAGTAAATCCGGTTTTTCTTGCCAAATATCATGACCGGCGCTGAACAGTATATTTGCCAATGTTTCGGCGGAAACTGTTTTGTCGTTAAACTTAAAGTCTAAAATTAAGTTTTTCGATTCGTTATCATAAATAAAAGCTGAACGCTGCATTGAAAATAAAGTACGTTTTTCTTGCAGGCATTTTCCGCAGAGCTGTCTTTTGCCTGCGCTTAATCCCGATTCGTCGGTAAACGGACGCCCGCAGCGTGCGCAATACGGGGCGCTGATAAAACGAATTTTGTTAAAGCAATCACTGCATAAGCCGTTGTGTTCTTGTAAAATTTTTCCGCACTTGATACAGCGCGGCGGTAAGATGAAATTGACTAAAAAACTCCACCACGGCATATTTTTAACTCAGTTTCTGTAGTACTTGATGAATTTGGTCAAGGCAGTCAACCACAATCATTCCGGCGTCGCGCAGCAAACGTTTTTTGTCCTGCACGGTAATCTTGCCGCCGGTTATAATGTCGCCGGCATATCCCATGCTGTGCTCAAAAGGCAACGATTCGCCGGCAATAAACGCAATAACCGGTTTTTTATTCGGCAGGCTGCCGTAATATTCGGCGGCAAGCTGTTCATACATTCCGTCGGACTTGCCGATTAAAATTATAGCGTCGGTGTTGCTGTCTTCTTGAAACAGTTTGATAATTTGACGGTAATCGGTGCCTACAATCATATCGTCGCCGATTCCGACTACTGTTGATTGCCCCAGGTTTGCCAAATTGGTTTCTATTACAGCTTCGTATGTCAGAGTTGAAGCGCGCGACACAATGCCTATGCGCCCTTTATGATGAATGTTTTCCGGGAAAATTCCTAATCTTGCTTCCTGCGGCGTAATCAATCCCGGAGTATCGGGACCGATTAAAGTTGTTGCCGAGCCGTTCAACATGGCTTTTATTTCCAGCATATCGTGCATCGGTACATTGTCGGCGATTGAAACGGCCAGCGGAATCTCTGCTTCAACAACTTCTTTAACGGCGTTTTTAAGTGCTGTTGCCGGAACAAACATCATTGCCGCGTCTATATTTATGTTTTGTCTGGCTTCGGCGATATTGTGAAAAACCGGAACGCCCAAATGTTCATTACCTTCAAATCGTGGCGAGGTTCCGGCGACAATGTTAGTGCCGTAATCAATGGAGCGTTTAACGTGAAAAGAGGCCTGAGTACCGGTAATGCCCTGCACTAAAACATGGGTGTTTTTATCAGCTAAAATCGACATTAGTCGTTTACCTCCATTTGTTTAAGCAAAACAGCGATGGCATCATTCATGTCTTTGGCAAAAATAATCGGCAGATTTGACTTAGCTAAAATATCTTGGGCTTCTTCTTTATTTGTTCCTTCCAAACGCAAAATAATAGGTACGTTCATGCCTACTTCCTGCGTTGCTGCCAAAATTCCGTCGGCAATAAGATTGCAGCGCATAAATCCGCCTAAAACATTGATTAAAATGCCTTCAACCCTTGGGTTTGTCATGATAATTTTTATGCCTTCGGCAATTTTGTCTTTATCAACTCCGCCTTTAACATTTAAAAAGCAAGCGAGTTCACCGTTTTGTTTTTTTATTAAATCCATAGCTTCCAGCGCCAGACCGTCGCCGTTTACAATACAGCCGATATTGCCGTTAAACTCACTGTATTGAAAGCCGAATTTTTTAGCGCGCAGAGTACGGGCGTTTTCTTCATAATCATCTTGCATTCGCAATACATCTGGATGGCGGAATAATGCATGGTCGTCAAAATTTATTTTTGCGTCCAAAGCGATTAAAGTTTTATCACGCAAAATTCCCACCGGATTTATTTCTATCATTTGCGCGTCAAGGCTCATAAATGTATGATAGAGCTTGGCGAAAAAGTCGTCAAAATACGGCAGATAACTCTTGTCTAAATTCAAAAAATCCAAAACCCGGATAATTTGCGCCTGCTGTAATTCTTCGCCGAATTTCAGGTTGATACGTAAAATTTTACTTCTGTCGGAAGTGGCGACTTTTACAATGTCCTGATTGATAATTTCCGAAATCAGCAGGGTAACGGCCGGCAAAGCGCAGTCAATTACTATGCCGGCATAAAAAACATGCTTAACTTTTTTAAAGGCTTCAACATAAACCTTGCTGACCAATTTTCCGGCGGCGCCGGTTTGTTCGGTAACCAAAGTGTTATTCAGCATTTGGGTTGTTTCATAAGTTATGTTGGAAATTTTCGTAACTTGGCGAATTCCGCTTTTATGTCCGGCTTCGCGTTCCACAAAATGACCGGAAGCCCGCGCGCCGGATTGAATTTGCGCTTTGAGCATCCACGGACCGCGCGAGGTCAGGCTCAGCGCCACTCTTTTAGCTTCGCTCGGTGTATAGGCTATTCCTCCTGCCGGAATGGCGATTCCATACTGGGCTAAAATTTTTTTGGCTTGGTATTCATGAATGTTCATAGTGCGCTTTCGGTTAAGCTGCGGCGGCATACTGCTTGATTTTTTCAACCATGGACAACATACCGTTGCGGCGACTCGGAGTTAAATTTTCTTCAAGTCCGAGTTTAACAAAAATTTTCGTAACATCAATGTTTTTTATTTCGGCTGCGGATTTATCATTATAAATAAGCAGTACGATAGAGATAATTCCTTTAACCAAAATAGCGTCGGAGTCACCTTTGAAATGAAAAACGCCGTTTTGAATTTGCGGAACCAGCCAAACTTGAGATTGACAGCCTTTAACTTTCCAATCGTCAGTTTTATATTTTTCATCTAAAGGTTCCAGCTTGTGTCCCAAGTCTATCACATATTGATATTTTTCTTCCCAGCCTTCCAAAAATGAAAAGTTGTCAATCAGTTCTTCAATGGTCATTAGATTAACTCCAGCATTTCTTTGGCCTCATCGGTCATTCGTTCCGGAGTCCACGCCGGTTCCCAAACAATTTTAACTTCTATTTTGCCAACACCCGTAACTTCGGCAACAGCATCTGCCACTTGTTGCGGTAATTCTCCGGCAATCGGACAGGTTGGGGCGGTTACCGTCATTTCAATATAAATATCGCCGTCATCGCGTTGGTCTATTTTGTAAATCAGCCCCATATCATAGACATTCAGCGGAATTTCCGGGTCGGAAACCATGCGTATTTTTTCCACAATATCAAACATTTTGGCTTTTTCCGCGCCCGGAGCCAATTCTGTTCCGGCATAGGCTATATACTCCGGCAGTTCTGCCGGCGTCGCATTTTCCGTATCATTAACGCACATCGCTTGTAATAAACGGCTTTCGGTTGCGCCGACGGTTTTATCTTCAATATTTTCTCTATTTTCAGTTTCTTCCGACATTAGTTTTCTCTAAAAAATTTTTCTGCTTTCAATAGTGCGTTATACAATGCGTCAATATCTTCTTTGGTGCTGTATAACCCAAGTGAGGCTCTGGCCAGCGAGGTGTAGCCCATACGATTAACAATCGGTTGTGCGCAGTGGTGTCCGGTTCGGATAGCAATATTTTCTTTATTCAGTACAAAAGCCAAATCCTGAGGATGTATGTCCCGAATGGCAAAACTGAACACGCCGCCTTTGTCCTTGGCGGTGCCGATAATTTTCAAATCCGGAACCTGCAGCAATTTTTCTGTAGTGTATTTAACCAGTTCCTGCTCGTGTTTTTCAATGTTATTCAAGCCCAAATTCATCATATATTTAAGCCCTTCGGCCATGCCGATAGCCTGCACGGCAGCCGGCGTTCCGGCTTCAAAACGTGCCGGAATGTCGGTAAATGTGGTTTTTTCGTAGGTTACGTTTTCAATCATATCGCCGCCAAATTGATAAGGCTGCATGGTTTGCAGAATTTTAGCTTTACCGTAAAGTACGCCGATACCGCTCGGGCCGTAGGTTTTATGAGCGGAAAAAGCCAAAAAGTCGCAGTCAATATCTTGTACGTCTATTTTATGGTGTACGGCAAACTGACAGGCGTCAATCAGCACTTTGGCTCCAATTTTGTGCGCCGCCGCTGTAATTTTTTTTATCGGAAAAATTGTGCCTAAAACATTTGACATAGCCGTAACAGCCACAATTTTGGTTTTTTCGCTTAAATGTTTCAAAAATTCTTCTTCAATAAATTCACCTTTGTCGGAAACCGGAAAAATAACCAGTTTGGCGCCGGTAACTTGGCATATATGCTGCCACGGTACTAAGTTGGCGTGGTGCTCGGCTTGCGAAATTAAAACTTCATCGTCGGCTTTCAGATTTTCTCCGCCCCAAGACGAGGCTACCAAATTTATAGATTCGGTGGCGTTGCGGGTATAAATTATTTCTCGGGCAAAGTCTGCATTGATAAATTCGCGCACGGTTTCGCGCGCCTGTTCAAATTCTGTGGTCATTTCCTCCGAAATCGTATAGCTTCCGCGGTGCGGGTTTGCGTAGGTGGTTTGATAAACCTGCATCATCTTGTCTAAAACCTGCTGTGGTTTTTGTGCCGAAGCCGATGTGTCTAAATAAAAAAACGGCTTATCGTTAATCAGTTCGTTTAGCACCGGAAAATCTTTTCTGATTTTGTAGACGTCATACATTACAAATACCTCGTGAATTAGTTTTAATCATATTTAACTTGCAAAAATAAAATTTTCAAGTTTAATGTGCGTGTTAGACGCATATATATTTAAAGTAATTTTGTGTTGAAGAGTAAAATATTTAAAAATTAGTTATTTTCCTGTTGACAGCGCCAAAAACTTATGTATAGTACAAGCCAATGTTTTATGTTTAAATAAAATTAGGTGAATAATATGTACGCAGTAATAAAAACAGGCGGAAAACAGTATAACGTAACAACAGGTGACGTTGTTAAGTTGGAAAAAATCGCCGGTGAAGAAGGTAAAGAAGTTGTTTTCAACGAAGTTTTGGCTTTGGGTGAAAAAATCGGTACTCCGTTGGTTGCCGGTGCTAGTGTTAAAGCCATTGTGTTGAAACAAGCTAAAGACGCAAAAGTTATTGTTTTCAAAAAGAAAAGAAGACAGAACTATCGTCGTAAAAATGGTCACAGACAAAATATCACATTAGTAAAAATTACTGATGTGTGCGAAAAATAATTTAGGGAGATAACGTTATGGCACATAAAAAATCTGGCGGTAGTTCCAGCAACGGTCGTGACTCTGAAGGTCGCCGTTTGGGTGTGAAAAAATTCGGCGGTGAAGCTGTTATCCCTGGCAACATCATCATTCGTCAACGCGGAACAAAGTATCATCCGGGACAGAATGTAGGCCTCGGCAAAGATCACACAATTTTTGCAACATCTGAAGGCAAAGTAGAGTTCAAAACAAAAGCAGACGATAAAGTTTACGTTTCTGTTGTTGCTGAATAATCTTGCAGAAGAGTTAAAATAGGGGCATTATGCCCCTTTATTTTTTATTTAAGGCTATTATTAGACCTTAAACAAAAGGAAAAGAAATGAAGTTTTTGGATCAGGCAAAAATATATATCAAAGCCGGCGACGGCGGTAAAGGTTGCGTGGCTTTTCGGCGTGAAAAGTTTATTGAGTTCGGCGGCCCGAACGGCGGCGACGGCGGCGACGGCGGTAGCGTCTATTTTGAAGCGGTGGAAAATCTGAACACGCTTATAGATTTTCGCTATCAGCAGCATTTTAAAGCACAAAAAGGCCAGCAAGGCATGGGTTCGGAAATGACCGGATATAAAGGCGAAGATTTAATCATCAAAGTTCCGGTCGGTACAGAAATTGTGGCTGATGACGGCGAAACGGTTATTGCCGATATGGTAAAGCCTGGCGAACGTTTTTTGATTGCCAAAGGCGGTAAGGGCGGTTTGGGTAACACTCGTTTTAAAAGCTCGACCAACCAGGCGCCGCGCTATGCCGGCCCGGGAACACCTGGAGAAGAAATTTGGGTGTGGTTACGCTTAAAAATTATTGCTGATGTCGGTTTAATCGGTTTGCCAAACGCCGGTAAATCTACATTTTTGTCGGCGGTTACTTCCGCTCGTCCGAAAATTGCCTCTTATCCGTTTACAACCTTGCATCCGCATTTGGGCGTGGCTTGGACCGGCGGCAAAGAGCTGGTTTTAGCCGATATTCCGGGGTTGATTGAGGGGGCGCACGAAGGCGTCGGTTTGGGTGATAGATTCTTGAAACACGTTGAGCGCTGCTCTGTGTTTTTGCATCTGCTTGACGGTACTGCGGAAGATGTTGCTAACGACTACTTGACGATTCGCAAAGAGCTGGAATTATATAATGATAAGTTAAAAAATAAGGCGGAAGTAGTGGCTTTGAACAAGTGCGACGCTTTAACAGATGAAGAAATTGCCGATAAACTTTCGGCTTTGCAAAAAGTTACTAAAAATCAGGTTTTTGCTATTTCGGCGGTTGCCGGTAAAAATTTGCAGGATTGCTTGTTAGCTGTGGATAAATTTGTAACCCGTAATCGCAAAACGCAAAATCAGCCGGTTGAAAATGAACAAATAGAAACAACAACTAAACCATGGTCGCCATTGGACTAAAATTTTAAGGAGTAAAATCGTGGCAGCAAAAGACACTAAAGTATTGGATATAATCACCAAAGCCTTGGACGATATGAAGGCTGAAAATGTTTCGGTAATTGATTTGGAAGGCAAAACTTCTATCGCCGGTTATATGGTGGTGGCGAGCGGTACTTCCAACCGCCATGTGGCCTCTATCGCGCAGAAAATTGAAGAAGCTCTAAAGGCTGCCGGCTGCCGTTGTTCGGTAGAGGGCGAAACAAAAGCCGATTGGGTTTTGATTGACGCGTTTGATGTGATTGTGCATATTTTCCGTCCGGAAGTTCGTGAATTTTATAATTTGGAAAAAATGTGGACCTCTGTGGCAAATTTGCGAAAAGAATAACCTGTTTTCTTTTATCTGAATGCGCTTTGTTGGCAATATACAGAGCGCATTTTTTATATTTAAAATCAACAATGGAAATTGAGTGTGAAATGAAGGTTAAAATCCATTTCTTTCGTAACATTTTTGTTACGAATGTCAATTTTTTATGTATTATTTGTTACGTTTTCTTGTAATAACGCATAAAAATTTGTATTATCTTCAAAAATGGAGAGAATAAATGAAAGCCTATATTATAGCTATCGGAAAATGCAAACACGGTTCGCCGGAGGCGGCGATAATTGCCGAATATATCAAACGCTCAGGTTGGGATGTTATTGTTAAAGAAAAAGACAATTCCACGCAGAAAGACGAGGCTGAATTTTTGCAAAACTCTATCCCTAACGGTGCTAAAGTTATTGTATTGGATGAACGAGGAGTGAATATTTCCAGTATGGAATTGGCGTCCAAGGTTGAACACTGGATTCTTGACGGTTGTTCGGAAATTTGTTTTCTAATCGGTGGTGCTGACGGGCATTTGCAATCTACCCGCGACAAAGCGGATTTAATCCTTTCGTTTGGCAAACTCACTTTGCCGCACATGCTGATGCGCGCGGTTTTAAGTGAGCAGATTTATCGTATGCAAACCATCATAAATCATCATCCCTATCATCGGCAATAAAGTCGGCGCCCATAATTTCTTGCACCACATCATAATCAAAACCGGCGCGGATTAAAGCTGCCATATCTTTTTGCCGATTTAGTTTCCGTACTTCCTCATCAGGGCGGAATGGGCCGATTTTTTTACGTTTTGCCAATTTTAGAGCCATTTCTTGCGGATTATAGCCAAAGTCATCAAGCATTTCATCAATTTGCGCGTTGGTAATACCTTTTTCACGTAGCTTGTTTTGAATATAGCGAGCCGGTTTGCCCACGGAAAGATAATGCCGGACTTTTATTTCCGTAAAACGCTCATCATCAAGATAATGCAGTTTTTCAAACTCCGCCAAAACATTTTCTACCCATTGATAGGCTTCTTGTTTGTTAAATTCGGGATTCTCTTTGGCATATTGATTAACACGATTTTGCAAAACCGAGCGCAAGTTTTCTACCGAAGATTCAAAACGTTTCAAATAGTACAAGCCTATGTTTTTCAAACGCTGAGGTGTGATTTTTTTAGCAGGGCGTTTGTGTTTTGGTTGTTCTGTTTCGGGATAATTTTCGTAACTCACTTGAAATGTCTCCTTTTTCTCCCTAAATCTAGCATAATAGAACATAAGTTTAATCACAAAGAGGTTTTTAAAAGATGAATAAAGATAAATGCGTTTCCTTTAATTTGGATAACAACGCTTTCCGCGGACGCTTTGTGCGTTTGGATAATGTTTTGAAAGAAGTTTTTTCTCATCACAAATATCCGGATAACGTCGGAGCGGCGGTAGCTGAAACCACGGCTTTGGGCGTTATGCTTGCCAGCCTGATGAAGTTTGACGGTTTGTTTACATTGCAAATTCAGGGAAACGGACCGATTTCGGATTTGGTTGCTGATGTTACTTCGGAAGGAAAAGTAAGGGCGACGGCTCGTTTTGATGAACAGAAGATGAAAGAGGCTCAGGCGTTGCGCAAAACCGAAGGCGAGCTGGAAGCTGCTCCGTTTTGGCTTGGCAAAGGCAGTCTGATTTTTACCATAGACCAAGGCAAAGGAACTGATTTATATCAAGGCGTGGTGGATTTGCAAGGCAATACGTTGGAAGCCTGCGCTTTGCGTTATTTCAAGTATTCCGAGCAAATTGACACCCATTTGCATTTGTATTTGAACAAAAAAGACGATTATTGGCAAGCTGCCGGTATTTTGATTCAAAAAATGCCGACTGCCGGCGGTAAAGAGTTGTCTGAAAGCGAAGAAGAAATTGCTGAAAATTGGAATGAAGATAAAATCTTATCGGATAGCCTGATGGCGGCGGAAGTTTTTGATAATACATTAACCGCAGATGATATTTTATTCCGTTTGTTCCATGAACATCAGGTGCGTGTTGTTAAAGCCGGCGAATATTACTTTGGCTGCCGTTGCAGTCGCGAAAAACTGTTGACTACATTGAGTTCCATGAAAGAAGACGACATCAATGACATGGTAGAAAACGGCAAAATCACCGCAACCTGCAATTTTTGCGGACAAATTTATTCTTTTGATAAAGGCGAACTTTTGAAACATTAAGCCTTATTTTTAAGCATATCTTAAACATTACCCTGTAAGTTAAATCTAAATATCAGGTTCAACTTATGGGGTATAATAATATGACAAGTTTTTTTAAAACGTTTTGTGCGGTTTCTTTTGCCGGAATTTTAAGCGCATGCTCAACTATGAATAATAATGAAGCGGCTCCGGAAAAATATAGCGATTTGCATTTTGATAATAAAAAGCCGATTGAACTTATGGTTAAAAAAATTGAAGTAAAATCAGAATTTTCCCCGTCATTTACTCGTCCGAATGTTGAACATTTGTTCCCGATTTCTATTGAAAAGACAGCCAAAACTTGGGCTGATGAGCGTTTGGAAGCGGTTGATTATTCTTCTGACCGCGTGGCCGAATTTATTATTAAAGACGCCAGCGTAACCGAAAAAGAAGAAAAATCAGAGCAGCTGCTGCAGAAAGACCGCTTGAAATATCATGCAAATTTAAGTGTGCTGCTTAAAGTTACCGATAACAAATCGTCGGCTCAAACCTCTGTGGAAGCCTATCGTGAATTGAGTATGCCGATAGATACCAATATTGAAGACAAAGAAAAATATTGGAATGAAATGGTTGTAAAATTGTTTAATGCTTTTGATGAGCACATGGAAATGAATATTCATAAATATTTGAATATGTACATTAAAGGTAATACTTCTATTACCGAATACTAATCAGCAAAAATAAGCAGAAGATTTTTGCGAAGAACTCAGGTTAAGCACCGGCAGCTTAATTTTGAGTTCTTTTCCTTTTGTGGTTAAGGCTTTGCAATAGCCGTAAAGCACGGCAGCTCCGTCCAGCTGGGCGGTTTCCTCAAACTCAAAACATTCGCCCGGTTCCAAATCCGGCAGTTCGCCGTTAAAGCCAAAACTCGGCATATAGCGGTTGTTGCCTTTTTCATCAGTAATGCAGACATCTTTAGATGTTAAACGGATACACTCATCAGAATTGTTTTCAATCCGCAGCACATAGCCCCATAGCTCTTGCTTGGTTTCGCCTTTTTCCAGCAATTCCTGACACCCCGAAACCACAATGTCTCCGGTTTGTGCTGTTGAATAATCAAAATCGTTTAACATAAAAAATCCCTCCGAACTTTTTGTTAAGGATTCATTAACCTTTAAAAAAGTTCAAGAGGGATTCTTAAAAATGCCCGACTTATACACACAAATTTTTATTTTGTGCGGCCGTATTTATCTTCAAAGCGGACAATATCGTTTTCATCCAAGTTTTCACCGACCTGAACCTCGATAAATTCCATCGGTTCATTGGTGGTGTTTTGGATTCGGTGCTTGGTTTCTACCGGAATATACACGGATTCGCCTGCTTTTTTGGTTAAAACTTCTTCACCGAGTGTAACTGTTGCCACGCCGCGCACAATGTTCCAATGCTCGGCTCTGCCGTGGTGCAGCTGCAAAGATAAAATTCCGTTCGGGTCAACCACAATGTGTTTTACGCAAAAGCCGTCGCCGCAGTCAATAACTTCCCAGGTGCCCCAAGGACGTCTGTCATTTTGCCCGCGTTTATAAGTATTGGCCATTTTAATCTCCTTTTTTGTGTTTACATAAAGTAAAAAGTAGTATAAACCATAAAAGTATTGTTGCAACTATAATTTAGAAATATACAAGGGATAAAAAATGAACACGTCGGGCATTGTCAGCGAGGCTCTTGCCATTCAAAAAGTTATCAGCGAAGAGCTGGCGGCAAAATCTTCCATGCCTGAAAAAATCCGTAAAGTGCTAAAGTTTTTAGCTGATTCGCTGAAAATGGACGGAGCGCTTTTATACGCCACGGCAGATGAAAATTATTTGGAATTGGTTGAAGCGTATCAGGCGGTCGGTTACAAATCGAACATTCGCTATGAAGAAGGGGCAATAGGCTGCTGTGCGGCGGCGAAAGTAACCACCATAAAGGTGGATGAACAGCAAAAATCATCTTTAATCAGCATTCCGGTAACCCGCTTGCATATTACTATCGGTGCGGTCGTTTTAATTAAACATAACACAGCTGGTTTTGACGATGTGCAAACCGAAGAGGCCGAGACTTTGTGTCTGCCGTTAACCGATTTATTGAGTTCACGGGCTTTTGAAGACTATAAAAATCGGCTAGTTCGCGAAAAAGGTATTGTTATGCGTGAGGCTCTGCACGGAGTCAGTATGAACAAGGGCTATGGCGTTGGCAAAGCGATTTTGCATTACCGCCAGCGCGAACTTGTCAATATTTTTGCCGATAACGTGGAGTTGGAACAGTCTAAACTTGCCGAAGGCCGGCGTAAAATGGTGGAATATATAGATAAAAAAATCGCGCAGGCCGAAAGCTATATGGGTAACACCACCGAAATTATGGAAGCGTATCGCTTGTTTGCTTTGGATAAAGGCTGGTACAAAAAAATCAGCGCCGATATTGCCAAGGGCTACACGGCGGAAGCGGCGGTTGAACATGTTTATGAAGATATGTGGAGTAAACTTTCGGCCACCAGCGACCCGTATATTAAAGAAAAACTTTATGATTTGCGCGACGTGTCGGATAGGCTCAGAGCCTTTATCGGTGGCGACGTCGAACGTGAATTTGTCTCCGGCGATGAAGATATTGTGGTAATTGCTCAAAGCATGGGGCCGGCCGATTTAATGGATTATAACTATACCAAAATAAAAGCTCTGGTCATTGAAGAATGTTCGCCGACCATGCATGTGGTTATTGTCGCCAAGGCGCTGAATATTCCGGTAGTGGCAAAAATCTACGGTGTTTTGAAAGAGGTAAAAGCCGGTGAAACAGTGGCGGTAAACGGCGACGAGGGAACTTTGTATCCTAACCCGTCGGAAAGCCTGATTACCGAATATCAAAAAAAGTCGGTGGGATTGCAAAAAGTTTTTGAAGAACTTGAAAGTTTAAGTTCGCACCCGACCAAAACTAAGGACGATATAAAAATAAATTTAGCTCTGAACTATGGTCTGGATTTAGACTATGATTATATAAAGCCGACGCATTGCGACGGTATTGGCTTGTACCGCACCGAAATAATGTTTATGTCGGCTGACAAAATGCCTGATGTGGAAACTCAGCGCAAGCAATATGCCCGTTTGTATGAAGCTCTGGGCAGCAAAAAAATTATATTGCGCAGTTTGGATGTCGGTTCGGACAAGTTTTTGCCGTACTGGGGTGAAATTAAAGAGGATAATCCGGCTATCGGTTGGCGTTCTATTCGTATCACGCTTGACCGGCGTTCAATTTTGCGCCAGCAGATTCGCGCCATGCTGCGTGCGGCGGCGGATAAAGAACTGAATGTGATGTTTCCGATGATTTCCACTTGCGAGGAATTTTTGGAGGCAAAAGAAACTTTAATGCTGGAATATGAGCGGGAAAAACAGCGCGGACGCCCGACGGCGGCAAAAGTCAATGTCGGCATAATGATAGAAGTGCCGTCGCTGTTGTTTCAGCTTGATGAAATTTTGCAGCAGGTGGATTTTATTTCTGTTGGTACGAATGACTTATATCAGTTTGTGTTTGCCTGCGACCGTGGAAATCCTCGGCTGACTGCTCGCTATGACGTGTTGTCGGCGCCGTTTTTGAAATTGATGAAAATGATTGTTGATAAAGCCGGACAGTATAAAGTTTATTGTTCTGTTTGCGGTGAAATGGCCAGCAATCCGCTTGAGGCGATGGCGCTTATCGGTTTGGGGTATCGTAATTTGTCCGTTTCGGGAGCCGCCTACGCTAATGTTAAAAAAATGATAATGAGTATGAAAAATGAAGATGTGGCTGATTATGTGCGCAGTTTGCTGAAATCGGCAAAAACCAGTATTCGTCCGCAATTATTAGCTTATGCTTATGACCATGCTATTGCAATCAACTGAAAAATATGTTATAACCGCCCAAAATTAAAAGGATTAAAATATGTTGGAAATAGAAGAAGCACAAAATGTCGGCGAATTGCTGCGTAACACTCGCTTGAAAAAAGGTAAAACTTTAGGCGACGTTTCAAAGGATTTGTGTATCCGTAAATTTTATTTGGAAGCTATCGAAAGCATGGATGCCGCTAATTTACCGGTTATGCCATACGGTTTGGGCTTTGTGCGCAGTTATGCCGATTATTTGGGGCTTAATTCCTCTCGTATTACCCAGGCCTATCGTCAGGCGATGTATGCGGTTCCGGATGAAGAGAAAAATAGAGCAAAAGAGGCAGAAGAAACTCCGCAAACCGAATATGCCGGACCGAATTTGCGTCATGTTTTATTCGGCTTGCTCGGCGTGGTTTTGATTTTTGCCGTTTGGCGCAGTGTCTCTTCATACAATCAGCAAAAACAGCTGGCGGAAGAAAATGAGGTCGTTCGGGACAATGTTGTGCCTGAACCGGTGATTATAGAAGAAAACGAGTCGGCGATGGCAGAAATGGGGCTTGAAGACGCCGAGCCGGAAACATTGCCGGAACAGCCGGAAACGGCAGCGGAAGAAAATAAAGCAGAAACAAAAGCTGATAAGCCGATTGAAAATGTTAAGGTGGAAAATGAAACAAAGGCTATAACCGAAAGCACAGAAAACACCGAAAACACTGAAAATAAAACTGCTGCTGAATCTGAACCGGCTTCGGCCTCCGTAACTCCGACCAAAGTTCAGATTTCTTTTGCCGGACCGTCGTGGTTGGAGTTGAAACAGGGAAATAAAGTTTTGCTGAGCGGAATTTACGGCAAAGGCTTTAAGTATGATGTGCCGAATGAAAGCGGAATAATTGTTTCCGTCGGTCGCTATTATAATGTGGATTTTTACGTTGACGGCAAATTGACTAAAGTGGCGTCGGCAATGAAACAAACCAACATCAGTTTGGATAAATATATTTTACCGGAACAAAAACAGGAATAGACATGTCAAAAATACAAAGTGTGCGCGGCACTTACGATTTGTACGGAGCCGCTAAAAGAAAAATGAAAAAAGTTGTGGCTCAAGCCTCTGCGGTGGTGGAAAAATACGGATTTGAGGAAATTGAAACGCCGATTTTTGAATTTACGGAAGTTTTTGCCCGTAACTTGGGTGATACGTCGGATATTGTAACCAAAGAAATGTATTGTTTTAACGATAAAGGCGGTGAAAGCCTGACTTTGCGTCCGGAAGGAACGGCCGGCGTGGTGCGCGCGTTTGTCTCTAACGGTTTGCAGCAAAATCTGCCGGTTAAGTTTTATTATACCGGTCCGATGTTCCGTTATGAACGTCCGCAAAAAGGACGCCAGCGCCAGTTTACGCAGTTTGGCGTAGAACTTTTGGGTGTGGAAACTCCTCAGGCAGACATTGAAGTTATTGCCATGGCTTATGAGTTTTTAGAAAAACTAGGCTTAAGCGGGCAGGTTACGGTGGAAATAAACTCTTTGGGCGACGCAGAAAGCCGCGACGCTTATCGGGCAAAATTGGTGGCTTATTTAAAAGAGCACTATGATGAACTTTCCGAAGACAGTAAAAACCGTCTTGAGCGCAATCCGCTGCGTGTGCTGGATTCTAAAGAAGAGTGCGACCGAGAGGTGGTTGAAAATGCTCCGCTTTATGCCGACAGTTTAAATAAAGATTCTAAGGATTTTTTTGCCAAGGTTTTGCACGGGCTTGATTTGTTGGGTATCAAATACCGTGTTAACAATCGCTTGGTGCGCGGTTTGGATTATTATTCACACACTGTTTTTGAACTGACAACCGATAAGCTCGGCGCTCAAGGCACTGTTTTGGCCGGCGGACGCTATAACGGCTTGGTTGAACAAATGGGCGGCGGAAACGTTGCCGGCATTGGTTGGGCTTGCGGAGTAGAACGCTTGGCTATGCTTTTGGAAAATGATGTTGAAATGCCGCGCCCTATCGCAGTTATTCCGATGGGAGAAGAAGCCGAAGACAAGGCTTTGGAGGTTTCCGACCGGTTGCGCCATGCTGGTTTCAGGGTAGAGCAAAGCTATAGCGGTAATATGAAAAAACGCATGGCAAAAGCCGTTAAGGTCAATGCTCTTAAAGCCGTGATTATCGGTGCTGATGAGTTGTCAAAAGGTGAGGCCGCAGTAAAAGATTTGGATAGCGGTAAACAGAAAAATATTAAGTTTGAAAATTTAATTGAGGAAATGAGCGTATGAATTTTGAAGAAAAATTAGCTAACGTTGTTAACCGCTATGAAGAAGTTCAAGCTCTGCTTTCAACCAATATTTCTTCTGATGAATTAGTAAAGCTGAATAAAGAATTGTCGGTTTTAGAGCCGGTTGTTGCCGCTATTGAAAACTACAATAAGCATATACGGTCAATGCAAGATGACAAAGCCATGATGGAAGACTCGTCTTTGGACAAAGAAATGCGTGAAATGGCCGAAGCTGAATATTATGAAATAAAAGAGCAGCTGCCGGAAATGGAAAAAGAAATCCGTGTTTTGTTATTGCCGAAAGAAGCCGATGACGAAAAGAACGCTATTTTGGAAGTTCGCGCCGGTACAGGCGGCGACGAGGCTGCTTTGTTTGCGGCGGTGCTGTTTGAAATGTATCAGAGATATTCGCAAAAACAGGGCTGGAAATTTGAAATTTTGGACGCCAACGAAAACGGTTTGGGCGGTTATAAAGAAGCGTCAGCTAAAATTACCGGTAAAGATGTTTTCGCTAAGCTGAAATTTGAATCCGGCGCGCATCGTGTGCAACGTGTACCGGTAACCGAGTCGCAGGGACGTGTTCACACTTCGGCTGCCACAGTTGCGGTTTTGCCCGAAATTGAAGAAGTTGATATGTATATCAATCCTGCCGATTTGAAAATAGATGTATACCGCGCATCGGGCGCCGGCGGCCAGCACGTTAACCGTACGGAATCTGCGGTGCGCATTACCCACATTCCGACCGGAATTGTTGTGCAGTGTCAAGATGACCGTTCGCAGTTTAAAAACAAAGAAAAGGCGATGAATCACTTGCGCGCTAAACTGTATGACAGCCAAAAGTCGGCTATTGACGCCAGCTATTCGGAAAAGCGTAAATTGCAGGTTGGCAGCGGTGACCGCAGCGAGCGGATTCGCACCTACAACTATCCGCAAGGGCGTGTAACCGACCATAGAATTAACCTTACTCTATATAAGTTGGACGAGGTGGTTTCCGGCGAGGCGTTGGGCGAAATTATTGACGCTTTGATTGCCGAAGACCAAGCCGACCGCTTAGCGGAAATGGATTAAAATATTTTCCAATCTCTCAGGTTACAAACTTGGGAGATTTTTTGTCAAAAAATCTTGCAAAAAATAAGTGATTTTGCTAAAATACCTTAAAATACTAAGATATGATTTTAAGGAGCGCAAGTTATGAGTAAGTTTTTAGACCGCAACGGCAATGAAATAGAACAAATTACCGCAGAAAATTTGGCTGATTATAAAAATTGGATTTCTCAAGCCAAAGAGCCGGAAACGGCGAACTTAATTGCGTCTACTGAAGTGTCTTTGAAAGATGTGGTTTTACCGGCAGCAACTAAAGAGCAAAAATCGAAAGTTGCAGATATTATATCCCGCACTCTGGCGCGACAGCGTAGCAATGACCGCCGAAATGAATTTATTGATTTGGCAAATAAAAATCGCGATGTAGTCAGTTTGGCTTGGAGAAGAATGGGCAGTGCTATAGCCAGCCGAGAATCAGATTTCGAAAAAGTCTTGAAAACAGTAGATGAGCGCTCATCTTCAAAAAATTTGGGCTTTGCTTTGGCTGTTTTTGAAGCCGGAGATAATTTTTATGAAACCGGAAAAGCTGATGACTTCAGCAAACTTTCAAATACCGAGCGAGAGTTGGCGGAAGAAATTTTAGATATTGCAGCCAAAGGTTATAATGACAATCAAGGTTACAGAGCGTTGGAATATGTTAAGCGCTTGGTAAAAAACAGCTCTATGATTAACTTCAAAACTTCTCCGCAAAATCGGGAAATCATCAATAGCGCATTGCTTGGAAGCGATAATCGCAATCGTATAGCGGTGCTTGAAAAAGTAAAGCCGGAATATTTCAATTCGGATATGGTTAAGGCAATGCTGCCAAAATATGGCAATGCGCTGCCATATAAGGACGTCAGCAAAGCCAAAACGCAAGCTGAGAAAAACGCCAATATTTTGCCGCAAGGGTATCATACTTTCAAAAAAGCAGTTTTGCATTTGGTTGAACAGCAAAATAAATATGACCGCTCTAATTATGGCGATGAGCGCGGTTTGAATGAGCGTTATTTGGAAGTTTGCAAGCAGCTGGGACTTTCGGACGAGCATGCCCGTAACCCTAAAGCCATGGCGGGTTTATATTTGGAAACGGCTCGCAAAGATATTGAACAAGGCCGCTTAAAACGTTTGGACGAAAAATCTTTATCAGATGTGCTCAAACACGACGACGGCAAATATTATGCCATGCTTCCAAAAGAGTTTGTAGAAAAAAATAAGCGGTTGGTTGAAAGCTCTTTACCTGAAAAATTACGCCTGCAGCTGCGTGAGCAAAATGTTGCTGAAATGTCGTATGGTATTGCCTACTTGGGCGACCGCAACCGCACCACTGCAGAAAATAAGAAAATTTTAGCAGCTCTAGACGAGGAGCAGGCAAAAATAGCCCCGCGTAAAAAAGAGCTGAGCCAATATAAGGCAGAGCGCGAAAACGAGAAAAAACAAGTTGAGACGTTGTCTAAAATATCTACCCGTAAACAAGAAACCGCTCAGGCTGTTAAGTGGCTGCAAGAGGCGTTTGCGCAAATTAACGACTACCGGAAAAAAGGCGGTTCGGAAACGGAAGAAGCTGTTTTGTCGCAGGAAGCTGTCGAGCAGGTAATGGCAGACAGGCTGCAGGGCAAAAAATCGGTTCTGCAAGAGCCGGAGCAAGGTTCTCTGCCTTTAATATTTGGGCGAAAGGAAGAAAAAGAACGCCGTGAAAAGCTGTCAGAAAAAATTTCTCAATTTAATAAATTGCTGGATGAGGCAATGCCGAAAATCGGTGAGCGTTACAGCGGTAAAATTTTATCAGTAACCGCATACGGAGATGCCGTATTGTCGGCAAATGTTGCCGAACAGGAATATTCAAAAGCTAATCAAGATTATTGGATGCGGCAAAACAACATTGGTAAATATCAAGACAGAAAACTGGATGAACTGACTAATCGTGATAATGGTATAGAGCAGGCTCGCACGCGTATTTTGGAAAAAGAGGCAAAGAAAAAAGAGGCTGTAAAAGAGTTGGTCGGCGTGCCGGATAAATCTGCGTTGCAGGCAGTTCATCAAGATGCCGAAAAAACTGAAAAAGCGCAAATTCGCCGCCAAAATAAGCAGGTTGAAGATAAACTGGCAGCTAAAGAAAAAGACTTTGCCGGAAAATCCGACGTAGAAAAAGTCGGTTTGCAAAAGAAACGGCAAACCATGGCGATTTCTAAACGCAACAATGTTCGCACAATATAGTTTTTGATAAATTTAAGCCGGATATTCAGTCCGGCTTAAATTGTACACCGAAATGCGAAACGGTAATGATTGACTGTAATTTCAATATATTAACCAATGACAGTCCAATATAATATTTAACATAAAAAAGGTTCGTTCAGCCTTAATGCTTAAACGAACCTGATAAATTTTTCGGTGTTTTTAAATTTGAACGGTGTGAATCAAATTAGTCATACCCTTTTGCCCAATCGGATAACCGGCGGTAATAATCAAATAATCGCCTTTTTTGCCAAGTTTGCTATCTTGCGCAACGGTAACGGCAGTCTGTTCCATACGGTCAAAGTTTTGGAAAACTTCTTGATTTACGATACTTTTTACGCCCCAAACAATACCCATACGACGAGCTACTTCCAAAGACATCGTAACCGCCAAAATCGGCAAATCAGGACGTTCACGAGCCATGGATAAAGTGGTAAAGCCTGAAGCGGTGTAGGTTACAACCGCAGCCACATTCGGCAAAACATCAGACATTTCGCTGGCGGCATAAGTGATGGCGTCAGCCATATCTTCACAACCTGACAAATCTTTATCACGCTGAATGAATGAATAATATGAACGGTCGTTTTCTACTTGCATGATAATGTTGTGCATCATTGAAACGGTTTCGGACGGATAGCTGCCGGTAGCCGTTTCCGCCGAAAGCATAACCGCGTCGGCGCCGTCATAAACAGCGGTTGCCACGTCGGAAACTTCGGCTCTGGTCGGGGTTGGATTGTTAATCATGGATTCCAGCATCTGTGTTGCCACAATTACCGGTCTGGCATATTTACGGCAGGTTTTAACAATGCGCTTTTGCAATACCGGTACTGTCTGAATCGGACATTCAACGCCCAAATCACCGCGAGCAACCATAATGCCGTCAGATTCTCTGATGATTTCATCAAGCTCGGTAATTGCGCTCGGTTTTTCTAATTTAGAAATAATCCATGCTTTGTTGCCAATCAGTTTACGAGCATTGCGAACATCTTCCACACTTTGTACAAAAGAAAGGCAAATCCAGTCCACACCCAAAGATAACGCAAATTGCAAGTCAACCTTATCTTTTTCGGTAATGGCTGAAATCGGTAATTTCACATTTGGCAGGTTTACGCCTTTATGCGCTGAAAGATAACCGCCGACAACAACCTCTGTTTCCATTTTGTAACCGTCTTTTTTGATAACTTTCAGTTCAATATTGCCATCATTCAACAGTAACATATCGCCTGGTTTTACGGCTTCAAAAATTTCTTTATGAGGCAGCATAACGCGAGTTTCATCACCTGGTTTTTCATCCATATCCAACACAAATGTACTGCCGTTTTTAAGCAAAACTTTATCGGTTTTGAATGTTCCGACCCGCAGTTTAGGACCTTGCATATCGGCAATAACCGTTAAATGACGATTATATTTTTCCGCCAGTTTACGCACTGTATGATAGCGTTCGGCATGTTCTTCATGAGTGCCGTGACTGAAGTTAAAGCGGAAGGCGTCAGCGCCGGATTGAACCAGTTTTTCCAGCATTTCTTCCGAAGCGGTTGCCGGACCGACGGTGGCTAAAATTTTTGTATGTGTATCAATAGGCATTATTTTTTCCTCACAATGTTAATTTTTTATAATCTATAAGCCAATATAGGTTAAAAACTTGTTATTTTAAAGATAATTTTTAGATAAAAATTCCACTTGTCAAAACAAATTTTGTTTGCTACAAACACTAAAAGAATTTTTTTTAAGGAGAAAAACAATGGCAGAAGAAAATGTAACGGCAGAAGTAGGCGGCGTAGCTGTTGACCGCTTGCGTTCGCTGATTGAGCGTATTGAACGCTTGGAAGAAGAAAAAAAAGGCATTCAAAGCGATATTCGCGATATTTTTGCCGAAGCAAAATCAGCAGGCTTTGATGTTAAAGCTATGCGCACGGTTTTGAAGCTGCGTAAAATGAACGCCGCTGACCGTGATGAACAGGAATTGGTTGTCGACACATATCGTAAGGCTTTGGATATTTAATTATCAAAGTTCTATTTTATAAGCGCCCGTTGATGGGCGTTTTTTTGTATAAAAATATTGACAAAAATATAATTTTGGCATATTATTACCATAATATTAAAGACTCCGAAATATATTAAAAAAGAGGTTAAATAAAAAAAATGAGTAAAGAACTTACGGCAAAAGAACTTTTAAAAGATATAAAAGCATACAAAAAAACATTTAAAGGCAATTTTACAGAAAAAAAATATCATATCCGAGAAAATTTAGAGAAAAAAGCCTTATTCATATTGACCGATTTTCAGGATGAAAAACTTCTTTTGACTGATGAGCTGAAAAAACCTATGGCACTTTATATCCACATGTTCAGCGGATATAAAAAAACAGCTCTGTTGGCACAGTTGCAAAAAAAGACGGAATTTGATGTTTTATCTTACATCAATGAAAGCCAAAAAACTCTTTGGCAAAAAGTATTCGGCTCTGATAATAAATACAAAGCAATGAACGCTAAAGAAATGCTGAAAAAATGCGAAAAATACAAAAAATTATATAAAAACCGCTCCCAAGCTTCAGTAATAACCAAAATTGACAATATGAGCCGAGAGGCAGAGAGATATGCGCGCAATATTCTGAATAATTTGACTGTTGTGCCAAACAAAGATATTGCCGCCACACAAGAATATTTCCACACAATCTGCGGTCATCTCTATGAAGGCCCCGATATTTACAATGTCTTACAAAAACTTGACAAACAGAAACAATCGGCGACAGTTTCCGACACATCAAAAAATATTGCTCATCAGCAATCTGCCGCTAAAATTACACATATTTCCGTTTTTTCAGGATTTAAGAAAAAAATTTCAGCGCTCAAAAACAAAGTTAAAACAGCTGCTGTAATCGCCGGCATTGGTATTATCGGTTTTTTAGGCTTTAAAACAGCTCACAAAACAACTACAACAAAACAAAACACAATTGCCATGCAACAAAATTTAACCGAAAAATCAAAGGTAAAAACCCCGACTGCACAGTTTATTGCGCAAAAACAAAAAAACAATATACAAGCAGACAAAAAATCATCAATCGATAAAATCTGGAAAAATTACTATGACAGCACTATCGAACTTTTGACCTCCAAAACTAAACGCGATATGCTGTATAAGCAAATTGAAAGCCAAATCGCTGCAGGTAATTTTTATTTACCGCAAAATATCAGCGTAGAAAAAGCTGCTTATGCAAAAGTAATATACGATAAATACAATCTGGAATCATCGTTAAACAAAGCTTTCAGCGCAAATCAAAAACTTTCCGAAAACGAGCAGAAAAATCTGGTTAATGATATTTTAGCCGTCGGCGACAAAGGTGTCGGAGCTAAAAAAATGGCTATGCGTCTGCATAAAGGAAAGCTATCTTCATTCAGTCACTACGACAAAGCGGATAAAGCTCAAAAATTGCAGCATATCTCTGTTTTGTCGCAAATAAAAAAGATTAACTCTGGAAATTTGCACTAAAATTTAGACTTGACAAATAAACTTGTTTTATGTAAATTTCACATCGTTTATAAAGGAATGTAATGACTGCAAATTTTAAACATACGGCACTTATTTGCCGCAGATGCTTAATGCGACGATGACTTTAGCTTTAGATAAAAGAAAAAGTTTGTCGCAAGGTTTGAGGTGTCTCAAATCTTTTTTTAATGAAAAAATTTGAAAGTTGTTACCATGAACAAAAAACTGTTAAGTGTGAAAAAATTAGATAAAAACAATCTGTCGGATGTTATGCAGCTGCAGCAAAAAATTATTGACGGCCTGCATCCTGATGAAAAGCATTTTATTTTACACAGAACCGAAAAAGACTATTTGAAATCACTGACCGGCGAGAGCTCGCACATGCTTGGAGTGTTTGACCAAGACACTTTGATTGCGCAGGTGGTTTATCACATGCCGGAAAATTCTGAACAGAGAGATATGCCGGAATTTAAGCCAAACACTCCCAACGAAGATTTGGTTATTTACGAGGCTATTTTGGTTGACCCTGCTTACAGAGGCTCCAGCCTGATGAAAAGAATGCTGAATTATATTGAGGAACATGCGCTTGATAACGGCCGCAAACACTCAATTATTCAAATCGCCGTTGATAATCCGGCCAGCTGGATAAACGCTCTGCACCATGGAATGTCCATTACTAAAGTTGATTTTGACCCATCGGACGGTGCTAAAGTAATTTATTTGGAAAAAAATATCCATCAGCGGCAGTCGGCTGAAACTTTACCGTTGCTTCAGGATAATAACAAAACCTATACCATGTTTTTGGGAGAGAATATTCACAAAAAAATTCCGAGCCTGTTTACAAAAATGCAATATCTTATCAGCAAGGGCTATCATGGAGTGAGCCTGAATAAAGAAACGCAAAGCCTGATTTGGCAAAAGCAGGAACAGTCGCGGATGTTGGATTTTGTATTGCAGCAAAAGAAAAGCAGAGCTTTATAGGCCCTGTTTTTTTGTGCCGAAATAGTACCATTCCGAACCGATTTCCGCTTGGTGGTTCGGCAACAGAATATAGCCGTTGGCAGGAGCTTGCAGAACTTCTCCGGTATTATAAACTGCAATGTTTTCACTGGCGGAAACACTATCAAGGTGTTTATAATTTTTGCAAAATTTTCCTTCGTTTTTTTTTACCTCAAAACTTTGCATTTTAATATACGTTTTTTTCTGCGCCGGTTTTATTGTACCATCAATCATGCCGTAAACTTTCAAAGCGCTGATTATGGCGTTATAGGCAATATTTTCCGCCGCCGGCTCATTATGATAGCCGCACTCCAAAGTTGTGCCGGTGTTGCCGCAGGCGTGGGCATAGCCTTCTGTTGAAAAATCGCTGATTTCTCCTTGCTTTGCATACATTGCCGGCCAGCCTTCCAGCACATAGCCGACATCAAGCGCGTTTATCAGCGGCGTGTTATATTCATCGGCATAATCGCAAAAAGCAAACGGCACATCGCCTTTACAATGAGTGGAATGTAGGTCTAAAAGCATACGGTTTTCTTGAATAAGCGGACAAATTTCATTAGCCAAACGCTGTTCATAGCTTTGCGGGACAGCATGAGGTTTCATTACCCGATTCAAATTTTCTTCCATTGAACGCACGTTGTCTTGAAAGGCGAGAGGATTGCATATCGGAACCAGCGTCAACACTCCTTTTTCCAGTTTGATTGTACCTTGATTCAACTCGTAAATGATTTTTTTACAAGCCTTGATTCCTGAGGTTTCATTGCCGTGAATACCACCTAAAACCAGCAGGTGCAAACCGTCATTTTTTCCTTTAAACACAAATTTTTCAATCAAACTCATTTTTATTCTCCGTATTTGTCCGAATTTTAACTTTCAGTCGTCGGTTGTCAAGTTTTTCTTGCTCATAAATAATTGTTTTGTTACCATAATAGAAAGGAGATAATATTATGTCATTTTTTACTATGAAATCCCAGTTGAATAACCTTAAACAAAAGGCCTATAAAGAAACTGATTTTAGCGAAAATCCCGGCTATTTCGGTTCGGTCGGCGGCTTTTTCAGAAGCATAGCTACATCATTGCGCTTTGTTTTTACCGAAAAAGAAAATATTGTGTTCGCTTTGCTGCAGTGGGTGTCAGTAGCAGTGGTATATTTTATTTGGGTGCAAGGATTAGATTGGATACCGGAAGAAATTTGGAAAAACGATTCTCATAATGATGCCGCTAATTTGATTTTATTGATTTGGTCTTTGGTTTGCGTCGGGCTGGCGGCTTTCCCATTGGGTATTTTTACGGCGTGTATGAATGCTTCGTGCATTTTGCGTTTTCAAAATAAAGAATCCACATTTACGGATTGTTTGAAAATAGCTGTAAGCCGTGCCGGAACTATTTGGGTTTTTTCGTGGATAGACGGATGGTGGACAGTTAACCGTATTTTGGAAAGATTGCCTAAAAAAAACGGCAGAACTTCAAGTTCCGTAAAACTTGAAAAAGAGATAATTTATCAGATTTGGAAAATGATTAGTCTTGGTTTTATTCCGGCTTTGTTATTCGGACGCAGTTTTAAAGAGGCTTGTGGAGATTCTTTGCTTTTGCTTAAAAAACGTTTTTTGCCGTTGATTAAATTGCGTTTGGGTTATTCTTTGATTTGTTGGATAATCGGTATCGGCTGTTACGTCGGAGTGATTTTCTTTTTTGTTTATTTGGTTGATATGCCGGATGAATATGACATATATTCATGGTATTTGTATGCCGGATTTCCGCTTGTAATGGCTTTGTTGATTGTGATGGTCATCTTCCGCCCGTTATATATTATTTCGGCTTGCCGGATATATGTAAGTTATGCCTGTGATGCGGGAATTGAACCGAAATTACCGCAAAGAACATCGGCATTTGTGAACATATTGGTTATTTTTATATTGTTTGCTTTGGCGATTGGGGCAGTGCTGATGTTTCATCAGCAGCTGGGTATAGATGCGTATATTGCTTCTAAATAATAAAAAATGCAGTGCTATCTAAACACTGCATTTTTTTATAGACGTATTCAATGTGTTTTACCAAACCATGTTGTGAATAATTACCGGACGCCGAATGTTTGTCCCCATATAAGCTAAGCGGGAATGTACTGCCATAATCAGGCAAAAAACGATTATAAACATGAGCAAAAAAACAGTTAATTCAATAACCGTTTTCCGCGTTGTGTGCTCATTATTTTTCTGGTGTTTGTAACTTATAAGATAACAAGCACTGCCGACAAACAATAAAATAATGAATGTCAGCCAAATAAAAAATCCCAGAAACATACGCTATAATTTAAAATGTTAATAATTTACAGGATAATTAAAATATTCTGAATTATATGAATGTTTTTGACAAAAAGTCAACAAAAAAATCGCGCCGTAAGCTAAAAATAGCCGGTTATGCAATAAAACTGTTTAGTTGCCATTACTTATTATCAGTTTCAAATCACAGGAATATTGAGAACATATAGCGCATTTTTGAGCTATTTGCGGCAAAAGTCTGTCTCGGTAATATTTGCAGTTATTATGCTGTGCAAATTCGGCAGGAAGGCTGCTGCCGCACAGCTTTAAATCATCATTCAATACCCCCGACTGATAATATAGCGATAATTGCTAATACCCCCAGCATTTCAATCATAGAATGACCAACCTCGACTTGTCTTTCGTCATTGCGAGCAAAGCGAAGCAATCCATCGACCTCTTCCGCAAGGGGCGAGGGGGACTTAAAAAACTTGCAAATAGTATTTAATAAGCGTTCCCGACACCAGTCATTCTCGGATTTATTCCGAGAATCTTGTGTGAACCGATACTTATGCAATAATAAGGCAAATTTATGGACTGGGTTAGGTACTCATTGCTATAAGATTCCAGGTACAAGACTTGGAATGACTGATGCCGGAGACGTGGACTTAGTATCTGTACCCCTCTCCAGGAGTGGTACTCCGACCTCTTCCGCAAGAGGCAAGGTTGTATAATGACGCCCGGAAAGGCGAGGGGATAATTTGCTGATTTTAGCCAAATCCCAAGAATTATCGTTATCGCAATATATTGTGCAAACCGAAAGAGATAAGAAGATGTCGGCGCAAGCTGTCGTGAATTTTTTTTACATTTTATATAAAAATTTGAATATGGAAGGTTGCTCATCACACAGCGGACGTAGGACGTTTATTACAAATGCCGCTAAAATGATAAGTCAAGCAGGTGGCACAATTAACGATGTGAGGCAATTAGCAGGGTATTCAAGTTTATCTACTACGCAAAGGTATATAGAATATAATACAGAAGCCCATAAAAAAATTATTGAGATGATATAATGCGTCACATTTTGACATAGTATATAGTTATTATTGAAAAAAATTAAATATTGGAGAATGAACTATGTTTGGAATTGAAATGCACAATTCAAAAAAATATGTAATTGACAATGACAATATACGAACCGATTTGCCGGAAGAAATTTCTGTTTGTTAAATTAAATAATAAATGGGGAATGATTGATGTTAATAATGAGTGTCTGACCGGATTTATTTTTGATAAAGCTGACGTGAATAGTGATGAAGTTCCATATTATGTTTATTATTATCAATATCAAAAAATATCTGGAATCTTTTCTAGGCGGAAAACAATTTATGAGCCAAGATTAAAGGAGTAAATATATGTTGGGAGCAATCATCGGAGATATTGTGGGTTCTCGATTTGAATGGAATAATCACAAATCAAAAGATTTCCAATTTTTCAGCACAGAATGCTTTTTTACTGATGACAGCGTTATGACTTTAGCTGTCGGACAAGCATTGCTGAACAATAAAGGTCAGTTAGACGGATTATCGGATGAAGCCATAAAATGTATGCGTACTTTAGGAAGAATATATCCTACTCGTGGTTATGGTGAATCGTTCTTTCAATGGTTGATGTCTGAAAATCCTGTTCCTTATTACAGTTATGGTAATGGAGCAGCAATGAGAGTAAGTGCCTGTGGATATGTAGCGGATAGCTTTACAAATGCAAAAGATTTATCAAGAGTTGTTACCAAAGTTACACACAATCATCCTGAAGGAATAAAAGGTGCCGAAGCAGTGGCTGTGGCAGTGTATATGGCTCGTCAAAAAGAATCTATCCCTACTATTAAGCGGTATATAGCAAACAATTATTATGCATTTGAATATTCTTTGAAAGAAATCAGGGAATATTATGAATTTGATCCGTCTTGTCAAGGTACAGTACCACAAGCGATGCAAGCATTTTTTGAATCCACTTCTTTTGAAGATGCCATTCGAAATGCCATATCCATTGGCGGTGATAGCGATACTATTGGAGCTATTACAGGTGGAATTGCCGGAGCCTACTATGGGATACCTGATGAAATTAGAAAAATTGCTTTATGCTATTTAGACAAGAGATTGTTAGGTATTTTGAAGAAGTTTGAAAAAGTATACGGAAAATAAGGGGAAAAGATGAAGAATTATAGAAGTTTTGTGAAAAAAGGTTGAAATTATAGTGTTTCAGCCTTTTATTAAATCTTTTATACTCTAAGAAAATAAACAGTTGTAGCGGGTTAGAGCTTTATATGCTGAAAACATATAGATATATTTATTAAATATCTAATATATATAAAATTTATTATATAATATAAGTATAAAATAATATTACTTAATATAGTTTAGGTTAGAGCCTATATACCATTTTAAAGCTCTAACCCTCTACAATTTAACTATTAACATTAGACATATTATAAAAAGCCGATATGACGAGCAACAGGTGCTTTGTTTTTCAGCTCTTGTTCCAGCATTTCCAGCAGTTTGTTTTTATCATTCAGACAGTCCATCATTTCTGCTTTATTATAAACTACCTTAAAATCCCCGGGTGTAAGAGATGACAAATCATTAAGATTGACATTCTGAAAACCAAAAAAGTGTTCAAAACATTGTGTACGCTGCTGTTTGGAAAGATAATTATATTGCACTTTGAAGGTAAAACGGCGGAGTGAAGCCTTATCCAATTTTTCCATCAGGTTAGTCGTGCAGACAAACGGAAATTTGTGTTTTTCCATTTGCGTAAGCATTTCATTTACTTGCGTAACTTCCCAATTGCGTACAGCATTTGAACGGTCTTGCAAAAAGCTGTCGGCTTCATCAAAAATCAAAATAGCAGATTGGTCTGCCGCTTCCTCAAAGGCTTGAGCAATATTTTTTTCGGTTCCGCCGACATACATATCAATTAAATCCGAACATTTTTTCTTTATTACCGGTAAATCCAGTAATTCGCCTAAATATTGCGCATAAGCCGATTTTCCGGTTCCGGGAACACCGTAAAGACACATCGAAAAATCCAGCTTTTTCATATCTTTTATTCGCTGAGCCAGTTTTACCAAATCTAAATCAGTGTTTAATAAATTAGGATTAAAAGCAATTTTTTCTTTATTTATATTTTCGCGCGGTTTATAGCCGTTGTTGTAGGCTTCTTGCAAAACATCTAAAGTTTGCTTAATTTCCGGCAATCCTCCGTTTATCAGTTTAGCTGATTTTACGGCGGATACAATAAATGAAGGTGAAAGCGAATATTTTTCGGCAAAAGACTTTGCGGTTTGCTCGTCAGCCGGTAATTTATTTGCGTTCAGGCATTTTTGCCACATTTGAACACGCACGCTTTGTTTAGGCTTTTCAAATTTTATAGCGTATGTAAAACGCCGCAAATAGGCTTTATCCATACGGGAAATATTATTGGAAATCCAGATTGTCGGATGTTCATTGTTTTCCAGCAAACGGTTTATTTGAATTTTATTAAAATCGTCATCTCTGCAAAAAAATCCGCCTTGTTTATATAAAAGGTCATCGGCTTCATCAACCAATAGCAACACGTTTTTATCTTTTTGCAATAGCTTTTGTGCGCGCAGTAATTTGTCATAGCGGTTATCATCATTATCTTCAATATCGCCTTGCTGTTCTCCGATTGAATACAGACTGCATTCCAAACGTTGTCCTAAAGTTTTTGCCAGCTCGGTTTTACCGGTTCCAGGTTCTCCGTACAACAAAATATTTACGCCTTTTTGATGACGTTTTACAGCGGATTGAGTGATTTTTTCCAATATGGAAATTTGCGGAATATGCCTAAAGTCATCCCATTGTAAGGTGGCTTTAAGAGGTTTTCCCATAAAATAACTTTTAAGAGCCTGTTTATCCTTAAATTTATGCGAAAATAAGATCTTTGGCAAATGGGTTGAATCTATATCTCCGTCATATTCAAAATCTATAAGTCCAAGCTGTTCTAAGGTTGAATTTTTGCGAAATGCACTATAAACTTTATCGGCACTGATTCCCAGTGCAAGGGCTTTGTTGTTTGTGTCGCATATATTGGAATTGCTGATATTTTTCAATGTATCATAAAAAGATTCTCGTCTGTCGCTGCGTACAAGCAAGCCTAACAATTCCTTTTCATATTCTTTTAGTCCGAACAATTCTTGCAGATAAATCAAATTTTTTTCAAATATACTTGGAGCATATTTTTTGTGATTGTTTGCTAAATTTTTTGCATATTGCTTAATTAGCGAATACGCTTGCAAACGATTATGTTTTGCCAGTTTTGTAAATTCTTCTTCCGCTGAATTTGCGTCTTTAGCCGGAAAATTCAGTTGGCCGTAAATATTATCTTTGTCAAACAACCATTCTTTTATGCTTTTGAAGTTGTCATCAATATATGAGTTGTTGGAAAGAAGATTTGCCACATACTCAGAAACTTTTTGTTTTTCAAATTTATCAGACATAATATACCTCTTTTTCTTATTATATTTCAGAGTCTATGACTAACCTACGTCAAATTTTGGCACAAACATAAAATTAGTAAAAAATAATGCCTGAAAATTGTTTCAGACATTATTTTTTACTTAGGTTCTAATTTATTATTAGGCAACTGATTTGCTTTTTCTCTTTTCTTCTTTTTCTTTTTCTTTTTCTTTTTTTATTTTATCGCCCAATTTATCTCCCAATTTCCAAAAAAAACGGTCAATTTGTGATAAATTTAATCTTGTTGATGCAGATAAAATATTCATCAATTTATAAAATTGGATATAATTATCTAAATTGATTGTTTTGATTTTATTATCTTTACAATATTGATTAAAGGTCAACCATTCTTTTGAATTAGAAAAGTTAAACTTTTCAATAAATTTTTTTAGAATTTCAATTTTATTTAATTTATATTTCTTTATTACAAGTTGAACTTGACCATCATATATAGGAAACAGAGAAATATATCCTCCACCTTTTCTATATTTACTATGTATTGCTAAGAATTTTGTTGTAAAAGAATAGGATTTAAATTGATGGCCTTCACCTTCTGTTTTTCGCAAACATAATTTTTTGTTCGATATGTTTTTAATCATATCTAATTGTTCATCAGACAGAGGTTGCTCTTGTTTAAGAATTTTTTCTATATCTTTTCCATTTTCTACAAGCATCATAGCTGTAGCGTAAAGCCTGTCAGCTCCCATTCTGGTACTGTAAAATGAATTTATGAGAGTTGAAATAAAATATACATAGTTTTTGTCGCAGAAGTTATCATGTTTGAGATATTCTTGAAATAATTTTCCATCAGCGATATACCGACAATCATTGTTGTTTATTTTTGTGTTTTGTTTAATTTCATCATTTTCTTCTTCAATCATTAAATATAAATCAGGATTTTCTTGTTTGATTTGTATGATTATATTCGCCAAATCTTCTATTTTATATTCTTCCATAATATTTTCTCCTTTATAATTTGTTTAACCTAATTTATTAAGGCGTAAATTTGTAAAAATAAAATTAAATATATGTAATTAAGGCAACATATAATAATTAAAGAAACCGATACAGAACATAGCCAGTACAATACCGCTGATTGTTCCGCATAGGTCAACCATAGGTGTGATGTTTTTGCCAACATAACGCCCCCAGCAAAACATTATTAAAGCAACCAAACAACAAGCTGTATAAATTATAATAGATTCTTTCATAATATCCCCCTTTGTTGATTGGCAATATAAAAGCCTGATATGTCAAAACTTGGCATAGCTGATAAAAAATAAACCGAATTGTAATAAAGTTGTGATAGGTTACATAAAAATGGCAAAAGGAGTGATTATGGCTTACGAAAAAACATACGATTTGTTGGATTTAGCAACTAAAATGCAATCATCGCGCGAAGGTGTTTCGCTTAACGATATTATGCAGGATTTTAAAGTGTCGCGCCGCACGGCTGAACGAATGCGTGATATGATAGTCTATAAATTCCCGCAGACCGTGGAAATAAGCGGAGAAAACAATACTAAACGCTGGTATATTCCGCAAGGCACCTTACGAGATTTAATCCAGTTTTCTGCTGAAGAATTATCACTTTTAGAAAATATGCGTACCTTGCTGAACAAAAAACAAATGCACGAGCAAAATCAAACTTTAGGCAAGTTGATTGATAAAATTAAAGCCAGTGTAAAACCAGATGTTATGCGTAAAATAGAGCCTGATGCCGAGGCTTTGCTGGAAGCGGAAGGTTATATATGCCGCCCCGGACCAAAGCTGCAGATTGATGAAGAAATAATCAAAACCATACGTCAAGCCATTTTAGAATGTCATCAGCTGCGCATAACTTATTATAACAAAAACAGTGGAAAAGAGAGTTTTAATGTGCTGAATCCATACGGATTTTTATATGGCGAGCGCAATCACTATTTGGTGGCGCACCACGCTGACGGTTATTTTGGCGACAATGTGCATACATTTATTTTAAGCAATATCCGCAAAGCCGAAGTTTTACCGCAGCCGGCGAAAATGCTGAAAGGTTTTAATTTGCAGAAGTATGCCGAAGAATCGTTTGGAGCTTTTCACGAAAAGCCGTTTGAGGTGGAATGGCTTTTTGACGCTGAAACTGCCGATGAAGCCAGCCGATATATTTTTCATCCGAGCCAAACTATGATGAAAAATCCGGACGGAACTCTGACGGTTAAATTTTACGCCGGCGGTCGTTTGGAAATGGATTGGCACTTATACACTTGGGGTAAGCATGTTAAAGTTATAAAACCTGAAAATTGGCAAAAGATAGAAATTTAATGCCGATAATGCTTTTTCTATGCGGATATTTATAAACCTTGTGTGCTAGAGGCATAAGTTTATAAAATCAATAGGTTATTTAAGATAACTCAAATTATCCAACTTATGCGCTGGATATATTATAATCATTATTTATTTTTTATAAATATTAGCAAAGCAAAACGTGCATAACTTTTGTAAAGACTACGCCAATATTTGACGTAATTTAATGCTTATATAGCCATAATTAAATAGAAAAGGACTATTTATTATGGAAAATATAACATTAAGCAACGAACAAAACACTGCTGTCCATAATTTTTTTGAATGGTTTAACTGTTTTAATGCGTATTCAAAGAAATTTTATTTTTTAGCCGGATATGCAGGTACTGGCAAAACAACATTATGTAAATTTATTATTGATGAATTGACAGCCTTAAATAAAAGCGTCTGCTGCTGTGCCTTTACTGGTAAAGCTGCTTGTAATTTCTTTGAAAAGACGGGACATCCGTGTAATACTATTCATTCTACAATATATACTCCCAGATTGGAAGAAGATGAAGTCATAGATTGGGATTTGAATTTTGAAGATAGTCCGATATTAAATTGTGATTTAATAATTATTGACGAAGTATCTATGATTTATCAAGGCTTATGGAATGATTTATTAAAATATCATACGCCTATTTTAGTTTTTGGCGACCCGTATCAGTTACCGCCAGTAAATAATGATGTTTTGTTTGGTATGGATAGTTGTGATTTTGTGTTAGAGCATATTCATCGGCAAGCCCTTGACAATCCGTTGATACAATTATCTATGCAAGTCAGGCAAGAAAAAAATATCCCCTTTGGAAATTTTAACGATAAGGTTATTAAATGTCATATCAGGGATTTTGATAGAAAACAGCTTACAGAATTTAATCAGGTTATTTGCGGTAGAAACATTACCAGACAAACGTTAAATAAAGAAATACGAAAGTTACTGAACTATTGTTACACCATACCGGCTAAAGGGGAAAAGCTAATCTGTTTAAGGAATAATAAGAAAATGAATGTGTTTAATGGTTTAATTTTGACAACGCTTGAAGATATTATTTCATTTGATAGTCAAAACGGTACCTTTGATACCTTATTAGATTACAATGGCGTAGCAAAGCGATTTACTATTTTTGATGATGAATTTAGCCGGAAAAGCATTCGTGCAGACAGATGGAAAATTTTAACAAATAAGCCGGAAATTTGCCAATTTGATTTCAGCTATGCTATCAGCTGTCATAAATCACAAGGTTCAGAATGGTCTAATGTCTGTGTTTTTGATGAAAGCAACTGTTTTAAAGCTGATAAATTTAAATGGCTTTATACGGCAATTACTCGTGCTAAAGACAGATTGGTAATTGTCGCTTAGCTGTTCCTATTAGTCTTAGTTCACAATGAGGATATTAAAGATATTCCTCAATATACTTATGCAAACAAGTGTTTGATAGATTATGCGCTGTCTAATAAAGTTTTTAGCCATAAAACGGAATATATAGGAATATTACGCCAATATTTGACGTGATTTAGTGCTATTAGTAATTTATAATTATGATGAATTTACGGTTTTTGAATTTGAGTGACGAACAAATTAAAATAGTAAAAGAAGAAGTCAAAAAATATGTAGAAAAAATAAAAGCTAAAGAAAGGAATGAAAATGTCGAAACACAAGAAGAATAAAAAGCGGCAGGCGGCGGATAATAAACCGTTTGACGTTGGGGCATACGAATTGTTTAACAATAAATTGTATAAGCCCAAGGTTATACCAAACAAAAAGAAAGCTCAGCAGCTGAAACGAAAAAAGGTGGATATAAATGATTATCTGCCTTTTATTTTTATGTATAAATAGAAAATTTAGTAACTATTCATAATGTATAATAACCAGAAAAAGTGGGACTATAGTGGGATAAATTTAAAATTTATATGAATCTAAAGGCTTTGAGATTTTTCTCAAAGCCTTTAGATTCATTGGTTGCGGGGGAAGGATTTGAACCGACGACCTTCAGGTTATGAGCCTGACGAGCTACCAAGCTGCTCTACCCCGCGATTGCGATAACGTGCTCTATATATCATACGTTTCTAATGTTGTCAAGTATAAAATAAAAAATTGTCATGGCAAAATAGAAATGTTACATTAGAAAGTTTTCAGATAAAAAATTACCGGCAGCTGATTTAAATTGTGCTTGATTTAAAATAAAATTCGGACTATATTATAACTAACATTAAAGAGAAACGGCTGTGAAATAGAAATATTTCGCAGTCTGATTTTTTAACGTTTTTAAAAAGGAATTTTTAAAACGAAAGTTTTTTATTTTGACTTGAGGAGGAAAAAATGGATAAATTCCCATTGACTAAATTTGGTTATGAAATGCTGGAACAAGAATTAAAAAACCGCAAAGGCGTTGAACGTCCTAATATTATTGCCGAAATTGCCGAAGCCCGTGCTAAAGGCGACTTATCGGAAAATGCCGAATATTCCGCCGCTAAAGAAAAACAAAGTTTTAATGAAGGGCGCATTCAAGAGCTGGAGGCGGTTATCAGCCGCGCTCAGGTTATTGACCCAACCAAAATGAGCGGCGATATTGTTCGTTTCGGCGCAACCGTTTTGGTGGCAAACACTGATACCGATGAAGAAAATGAATATCAAATTGTCGGTGATTATGAAGCAGATATTGAAAAAAACAAAATTTCTTTATCTTCTCCGCTGGCTCGCGCTTTAATTGGTAAAGAAATCGGAGATATTGCCGAATATTTGGCTCCTAGCGGCAAAAAATCGTATGAAATTATTGAAGTTAAATGGCTTTAAGTCCTTTAAACTTTTTGCAAAAATCATATATAAAATCCAAAAGCGCAGGCTTTTGGATTTTATTTTTTGCAAAGGGGAAAAGCTATGACTAAAGAAAAATGTTTTTACGACTATGAACATAAGTGTGATTGTTCGGAAGATGACAAATGCGGCTGTACTTATCCGAATAATATGAAACACAATGTTTCGTGTAAGCCTGAACATCCGTCTGTTGAAGATTTTGAAAATATGCCGCACGAAATCAGCTTGAAAAAAGGCGTAAAATTGGAGCCGCCGGATTTTCACTGGAACGAGGAGCCGCAGTCGTTTGATGCGGACTAAAATATTGTTAGCTCTTTGCTGAAAAAACTTTATCATTTTTTCTGTCTGTTTATACTTTATGTCAAGAGGATAGAAAAAATGACGATTTATGTTTTTGATTTAGATGGAACGCTTACGCCGCCGCGCTTGCCGATGCAGCCGGATTTTACGGCCAAATTTCTGCCGTGGTTGAACACGCATACGGCTTTTATCGCCACCGGCTCGAATTTAGCCAAAGTTTCGGAGCAAATGGACGCGCAAACCTTAAACGCGTTCAGCGGAATTTATTGTTCAATGGGCAATGAATTTTGGCGCGGCGGTAAATATGTTTATCAAAATACCTTTACGCCGGATAAAGCTCTGCTGAATAAGTTGGAGGAATTCCGGCAAAATACCGCTTATCCCTATACTTTATATCCAAACTATATTGAGCTGCGCACCGGAATGTTGAATTTCAGCGTTTTAGGACGCGATTGCCCGTATGAAGAACGCCTGCGCTATCAAAAATGGGATTCGGAACATTACGAGCGCCTGCATATTAAAGAAGTGCTGGAACAGGAGTTCCCGAAATATGAATTTTCGGTCGGCGGCTCTATTTCCATAGACATCAATCCTTGCGGTTGCAGTAAAGCGCAAATTGCCGGCAAACTGCGCCAAAGTTATCCCGAGGAAAAAATAGTTTTCTTTGGCGATCGCACTCTGCAAGGCGGCAATGATTATGAACTGGCAGAAGCGCTGCGTCAGCTGCCGAATACAAAAATTGTGCAGGTTAACGGACCTGAAGATGTTTTAACCTCATTGCATCTGGAAGAAAAAAATGACTAAAGTGGCAATCTGGTGCCGCCATGAGGGCGACAATATAATTGGTGTCGGGGCGGATATTCCCTGGTGCGTACCGTCGGACAGCAAGCGTTTCCGCAATATTACAAAAGAACAAACTTTGGTGGTTGGCAAGAAAACATACGAGAGTTTTCCGAATCGCACTTTGCCGAACCGCAAGTTTATAGTTATAACCAGACAGGCAGATTATGAAGTTTCCGACCCGCAGAATCATATTGTTATGTCGGATATAAAAAAGCTGAAAGACTACCCCGAAGATTTGTATATTTCCGGCGGCGCGGCAATTTATGACGCTTTTTTTGCGGATTCGGCGCTGCGTCCGGAAATTGTGGTTGATTGTGTTTATCACGGTGCGTTAAAAGGCGGATTGAACGGCGAGCCGGTGTCGGTTGATAAAAGCGTAGAGGTTTTGGAACAAAAGTATAAGCCGCTGCCGTTCCATTTTGAATTGGATAATGTTACAACTACAGTTTGGCTGTTAAAGGGGGCTTTTGTAGAGCAAAGCGTTGTCAAAAAAATTCTGCAATATTTAGAGACGGAGGGGAAATAAATGCAACAATATTTGGATTTGCTGAGAGATGTTTTGGAAAACGGTGTCGATAAAATGGATAGAACCGGTGTAGGGACGCGTTCGGTGTTTGGTCGGCAGATGCGTTTTGATTTGAACGAGGGTTTTCCGCTGATGACCACCAAGAAAATGCACTTGAAAAGCATTATTTATGAACTTTTGTGGTTTTTAAAAGGCGATACTAACGTAAAATATCTGCAAGAAAACGGCGTGCGTATTTGGAACGAATGGGCGGATGAAAACGGTGATTTAGGGCCGGTTTACGGTTCACAATGGCGCAACTGGAACGGCGAGGGGATAGACCAGATTGCCGAAGTTATTGAAAAGCTGAAAAAAACGCCGAATGACCGCCGTCTTATTGTTTCGGCGTGGAATGTCGGTAAAATTGCGCAAATGCACTTGCCGCCGTGCCACATGATGTTTCAGTTTTATGTAGCGAACAATAAACTGAGCTGTATGCTTTATCAACGCAGCTGCGATATGTTTTTGGGCGTGCCGTTTAATATTGCGTCTTATGCTTTGCTGACGATGATGATTGCACAGGTTTGCGGTTATGAATTGGGCGAGTTTATCCACACATTGGGCGACACCCACATTTATCACAACCATTTTGAGCAAGTTCGCGAGCAGCTTTCGCGCAAGCCGTTAAAACTGCCGAAAATGAAAATAAATCCGTTAGTTAAAGACATCAACGACTTTAAATATGAAGATTTTGAGTTACAAAATTATGAAAGTTATGGGGCTATTAAAGGGCAAGTAGCCGTGTAAAAATCACATCTAGCAGCGCATCTAGCGCCAAAACTGCGAAAGAGAGAAAATTCACGTACCTCAATGTACGCTAAAATTTTCTCTCTTCTGGTTTTAACGCTATCTACACTACTATCTGCAATTTTTTGCTGATAAATTTTTGCGTATTAGCCTCATTATCCGAGTTTCTGTTAGTTAGGTGTTATTAGCACCGGTTGCAACAGGCGCTACATTATCGTCTTCGGCCCCCGTCATTATCGGGCTAGTCCCGATAATCTTGTGCAAGCATACTCCTTATGCAATAATAAGGCTAAAGTGGATAGTAAAACCTTGTGCTATTACTTTAGTTATAAGACTAAATTCATCTTTACATTTTCAAATATTTTTGTTAACGTGATAATTGGATAGGCGATAGTCTGTCTGGGGTGTCGTAGCCTCATAATCAAACGTCTAGATACAAAGACGTAAATTTTGTGTATACCTTCTGGTCTTATGGCTGGAAGGTAGCAAAATAGGCTGAAGATTCAGCTAATATGCTACACTATTTTTTTGATTAGTAGTTACGAACTTCCAGCTGCCTTTCGGTGGCTATTTTTTTGTATTTAACAAGAATTATGGAAGAGAAAAACAATGACTATGATTAAAACAAACGAAACCGGTCGTTCAATGATAGAAATGTTGGGCGTGCTGGCCATCATCGGTGTTTTGTCCGTTGGTGGTATTGCCGGCTATTCAAAAGCAATGAACAAATTTAAAACCAACAAAGTTGCCGACAACGTTTCTATGATTGTCGCCAACGTAAAAACTTTATACGCTCAGCAAAATACCTATAAAGGTTTAAACAACGGTACGGCAGTTTCCATGGGTGTCATTCCTGATGAATTGGGTACAGATTATACGGATAGCAACGCTAGTTTAACTAATGCTTTCAATGGCCCGGTATTTATTAAACAATCTGACAGTACATCAAGCAATGATGGTAAGGCTTTCATTATTGAATTTAACAACTTGTCTCGTGAGGCTTGCATTACTTTGGCTACCAACGATTGGGGCTCAGGTTATTCATCCGGTTTGATTGGTATTGAAGCAATAGGGTCTTCTGCAGGCGCGTCAAGTGATGCTGATGATATGGGAAATAATTTGGAAGGCGTTTACATTGGTAATGCCGGCAGTGCAGCTTCTGATGGTGATGTTATCGCTACTCCGGGCGGTTCAACACAACCTGTTCCATTATCTGTAGTTGAAGCAGCCAAGGCTTGCAGTTGCACAAACGGTAACAACTGCTCTATTGCTTGGAAATATTACTGAGTTTGGAAGAGCGTGACGGTTTGGGATATTGGTTGCAAACCGCCCGCAGCTTCCAATAAACTGCCTTTACTCTCATTTATTTGGCAGTTATTTCTCCGAAACGCCCCTGCTCCTAACTCGGGCGTTTCTTTGTGTTTGCCCCTGTATTGCCGAATTTAAAAATGAATTTTGTCAAAAGTGTGTAAAAAAAACGACCGTTTAAATCGGACTTTAAAATAGCTTCTTTTTGCAATTTATCAGACGTTGTTAATTTTCGCAATAACTTTTTATAATTACAAGATTTTTTGCTAATTTTTAAGCATTTTCAGCCGGTTGTTCGAAGTGTGTAAAAATAACGGTCGTTTTTTTTACACAACCAAGGAGGAACAACGTGTTGAAAGGTATAGAATTTTTAAGAAGAAAGAGCAGGGCATTTAAAAACTCGCCCCGTTCTCTATCGTCATTGCTTCGCTGTGCTCACAATGACGATAGACAAGGCGAGATTGGTCGCTCAATGATTGAAATGCTCGGAGTGTTGGCGATTATCGGTGCGTTAAGTGTTGGCGGAATTAGCGGCTACTCCAAAGCTATGGAAAAGTTTAAATTGAATAAAACAATTAGCGAATACAGTTATTTTATTTTCAATATGTTTGAACATGGTGATGAGTTTAAAAAATTACCGGAGGGCACCGGCTTGGCAAAATTAGCCGAACAGCTGGATTTATTGCCGGCGTCATGGAAATATATTGCTTCTAATAATAGTGAAAGATGGGTGCGAGATGGGCTTCAAAATAAAATACAGATGTGGCAGACTGGTGGTCATCTTGTTTTTGAAATATATTTACCCATAGATGAAAATGCCAAAAAACTTGACCTTTGCCGCAGTTTGTTGAAAGACTTTATCTATCCTTTGCACGATTTTGCCCTTTATGCCTTTGTTTGGCGAGTGCGCCCGGAAAAAGAAGATGAAGATTGGTGGGGGACAAATTATTGCGGAGGTGAACGAAAGTGTCTTAAAGACGTTACCGTTGCCGCCATGGATGCCGCTTGCCGAAGCTGTGTGGATTCACAAGGCTCTTGCTCTATAGTGTTGACTTACTAAAGTTACTTATTTAAGCGCCAAAGTAAAATCTGCTTCGGTGGTGTTTTTAATGTCTTCCAGTGAAGAATATGGGCTGATTTCTCGCAGCAACAAACCTTGCGGAGTTACTTCAAACACACCTTTTTCCGTGATAATAAGATTTACTTTATGCGCTGCTGTCAGGGGCAGGGTGCATTTTTTCAAAATTTTCGGCATACCTTTAGACGTATGTTCCATGGCTATAATCAGCTTTTTGGTGCCAACTACCAAATCCATGGCGCCGCCCATTCCCGGAGTGAATTTTCCGGGAATGCACCAGTTGGCAAGATTTCCTTCTTGGTCTACCTGCAAAGCGCCTAAAACAGTAATATCTATATGACCTCCGCGCATTAGCCCAAAAGAAGTCAAACTGTCAATAAAGCAGCCACCGGGGTTGATGGTTACGCCTACGCCGCCGGCGTTGGTAATGCGCTCGTCCTTAACCGATTCATGCGGATAAGCCCCAACTCCCAATACACCGTTTTCTGATTGTACAATAACTTCAACATTGTCAGGCAGATAGGTTACGGCTTTGGTTGGCAACCCAATACCTAGCGTAATCACATCGTTGTTATGAAATTCCTGCGCCACGCGTTTGGCAATTACCTCTTGTATATCATCTTTAGACAGCGTCATTTTACGTTTTCCTTTGCCACAATATAATCAACCATAATCCCCGGAACAATCACATTGTTTGGGTCCAACGGCTCATTATGCAAATGGTCTACTTCTGCAATCACAATATCGGCAGCGCCTGCCATTACCACATTAAAGTTGCGAGTAGAGCCAAAGTAGGATAGGTTGCCGAATTTGTCGGCGTTGGTGGCGTAGATTAGGGCAATATTGGCGCGCAGAGGTTTTTCTAAAATATAATCCTTGCCGTCAACGTTGATAATTTGTTTGCCTTTAGCCACGTCTGTGCCGATTCCGGTAGGGGTTAAAACGCCTCCAAGTCCGGCACCTGCGGCGCGGATACGTTCGGCCAGCGAACCTTGCGGAGCCAATTCCACTTCCAAAGTTCCGGCGTTCATTTGCGCCACTGTTTCCGGATTGGTACCTATATGCGAAACAATCGCTTTTTTGATTTTATGCGCCGTAATTAGTTTTCCGCGGTCAGAATCCGGAGTTGAAGTATCATTGCCGATTAACGTTAAATTTCCGATAGATGTTTTTAACAGCTCATCAATCACGGCGGTTGGTGCGCCGCACTTTAGAAATCCGCCTATCATTATGCTTTGATTGTCTTTAAAAAATTTGACTGCTTCAGTTGCTGAGATAAATTTTACCATTTGTTCTCCTTAAAAACTTATCTCAGCAATAAACGAAAAAGCATAAAAAGTCAATAATCGGGGAGGGGGCGTGGATAAAAATACAGCCTGTCCTAAAACAGACAGGCTGTTACCTCAACCAAAACAAATTTAATGTTTTGTTTCCGGTGTTAGTTTTAAGCCGTTAGCGTCAGCGGTAATAGAAACCGCAGAGTTATCCGGTACAGCGCCGTCAAGCAGCAGAACCGAGAGCGGGTTCTCCACTTCTTGCACAATCAAGCGTTTAAGCGGACGGGCGCCGAACTCTTCATTGTAGCCGTTGTTCGCCAGCCAATCTTTGGCTTTGTCGTCCAGCTGTAAAGTGATGTGGCGGTCATCTAAGCGTTTTTGCAAACGTTCAATTTGAATATCCACAATTTGCCGAATATCCTCTTTGCGCAACGGGTTAAAGGTAATTATCTCATCAAGACGGTTTAAAAATTCCGGCTTAAAGAAACTCTTTAACTTAGTCATTAAATCGCCTTCGCCTCCGGTAACCAGATTAGAAGTCAAAATAATGAACGTGTTTTTAAAGTCTACCGTGCGGCCTTTACCATCAGTCAAATGGCCTTCATCAAGCACTTGCAGCAGCAGGTTAAACACATCGGGATGTGCTTTTTCCACCTCATCGAACAAAATAACCTGATACGGACGGCGGCGGACGGCTTCAGTCAAAACACCGCCTTCGTCATAGCCGACATATCCCGGAGGCGCGCCGATTAAACGAGCGACAGAATGTTTTTCCATATATTCAGACATATCTATACGCACATACGCGGCTTCTTCATCAAATAAAAACTCTGCTAAAGCCTTTGCCAGCTCGGTTTTACCGACACCGGTCGGCCCCAGGAACAAAAACGAACCAATCGGACGATTCGGGTCTTTTAAGCCGGAACGAGAACGGCGCACGGCATTGGCAACAGCTTTCAAAGCCTTGTCTTGCCCGACTACTCGCAGAGCCAAATTCTTTTCCAAATTCAGCAGCTTTTCACGCTCGCTGCCGACCAGTTTATCTACCGGAATACCTGTCCATTTAGAAACTACCGAGGCAATCATATCCGGCGTAACGGTTTCAACAGTTTGCTGTGCTTGACTATGGGCGCTAAGCTCTTTCAGTTTTCGTTCCAAATCCGGAATTTCTTTATATTGCAGCTCACCGGCTTTTTCATATAAACCGGCGCGCAGAGCTTTATCAGCCTCTATGCGGGCTTGGTCCAAACGTTCGCGCAGACGGTTTGCTTCCAGGCTGGAACTTTTACGAGCCTTCCACGCTTCAGATTTTTCGGCCGATTCTTTTTCTAAAACGGCGATTTCCTGTTCCAATTTAGCCAAACGCTCTTTTGAGTTGTCATCGGTTTCCTTTTTCAGGGCTTCACGCTCAATTTTATATTGAATCAGTTTACGGTCAATCTCGTCTAGCTCTTCCGGTTTAGAGTCCAAAGCCATTTTGAGTTTGCTGGCGGCTTCATCAACCAAATCTATGGCCTTATCCGGCAGAAAACGGTCGGTAATATAACGGTCGGACATGGTTGCCGCCGCTACCAAAGCCGCGTCGGAAATACGCACGCCGTGGTGCAGTTCATATTTTTCTTTAATGCCGCGCAAAATTGAAATAGTTTCTTCAACATGCGTTTCGCCCACATACACCGGTTGAAAACGACGGGCAAAAGCTGCGTCTTTTTCAATGTATTTTTGATATTCTTTCAGCGTGGTAGCGCCGATGCAATGCAGCTCGCCGCGTGCCAAAGCCGGTTTCAAAAGGTTAGAAGCATCCATAGAACCTTCGCTGGCTCCGGCGCCTACAACCGTATGCATTTCATCTATGAACAAAATGACTTGCCCTTCAGCTGCGGAAACTTCTTTCAAAACGGCTTTCAAGCGCTCTTCAAACTCACCGCGGAATTTAGCGCCGGCAATCAGTGCGCCCATATCCAGTGACATCAGGCGTTTATGCGCCAAACTGTCCGGTACGTCGCCGTTGATAATACGCTGAGCCAAACCCTCGACAATGGCGGTTTTACCAACGCCCGGCTCACCAATCAAAATCGGGTTGTTTTTAGTACGGCGCGACAATACCTGAATCGTACGGCGGATTTCTTCATCACGTCCGATTACCGGGTCTAATTTGCCTTGCGACGCTAATTGCGTAAAGTCTATGGCGTATTTCTTCAATGCGTCAAAACTATCTTCGGCTGAAGCAGAATCTGCGGTGCGTCCTTGACGCATATTGTTGATTGCCTCGTTGAGCTTATGCACATCAACGCCGTAACTTTTCTGCATTAAAACAGCTTGCAGCAAACGTTCAACCGTAACATAACTGTCTTTGGCTTTTTCGGCGATTTGCTCTGCCGTGTCCAGCATTTTCAAAAAGTCTTTAGAGCAGGAAACTTCAATATTCTGCCCCTCTACCTGCGGCAATTTATTGAGTTCCTCAGCTACTTCTTCACGCAGTAAATCCGGGTTTGCTCCGGCTTGGCTCAGCAAGTTTGAGGCAACACCGTTTTTATCATCCAGCATAACTTTTAGTAAGTGAGCCGGAGTAATAAACTGGTTGTTGTTACGCAGAGCCAAACTTTGAGCATTTTGCAAGAACCCTTGACTGCGGTCTGTAAGTTTTTCCATATTCATATTTATTCACTCTCCTTTATCTATAACAAGATATAGGAAATGAATTTTTCAAATGCAAATAGTCAGCCAAAAAATTTTATCGTCCGTGGCGATTGCCCAAATTTGGCGTGCCTCCGTGTCCGCCGCGTCCCTGATAGTTCGGGCGTCCGTTAAATTGATTTTTTTGCTTTTTAGGCTGTGGAGTTTTTTCTTCTGTACCGGATTCTTTGCGTTCCGCCAAATCCGCTTTTTTGCTTTCAATCCGTTGCAAAGCCTTTTGATTGTTGCTTTGCGATTCTTGTACGGCAGATTCTTTTGCCGTAATGGCAGGGGCAGGCGTTTTTACTTCTGCTTGAGCAGGTTCCGGAGCTTTTTCTGCTTCATCGGCCAGTTGATTTTTATTGGATTTCGGAGGAAGTTTCATCAAATAATCTTGATTATAAATCGTTTCGCGGTGCAAGCCCATTAACCCGTCAATACCTTCTTTAACGCGAACTGCCATATAGAATTTTTTACCGGTTTCCGGATTTGTGAAAATTGTGCGGTGAGAGGTTTTACTGTTATCTTCTTTTTCCAACAAAACACCGCGAGCCGTAACATTATTTTCTATGGCATGCAGCAAATTATGTGAATCTTTATCCATTAAAACAACTTGGTCGTTCATCTGCCACCATTTTTTGCCGGTAGCTTTGCAAAAAGCGTCCGGGTCGTTAATGGCAAAATTGTGGTGTCCGTCTAAAAAGTCGTTGCTTTTACCTGCTTTCATCAAATTTAGTGTTTGTTTAATTAGAGATTTCTCAAGCCCTTTAGCTTCCAAAATCTTTACCAGGTCAGCTTCATGCTTGCGGGCGTATTTTTTGAAGAATTTTGCTCTGCCGCTGGATTGCAGTTTTACTCCGTCAACTTCATTTTTGTTTTGTTTTTGACGTCTTTTGACCTCGGCCGCCGATGGTTGGCGATATTCGCAAATTAAATAAGCCATATCCGCGTATGATAATTCGGATATTTTGTCTGCCGGATAGTCGCGGTTAGCTAGAGCCTTTTGCAAGTCGCTTTTTATTTCGGCAAATTCAGGCATTTGTTTGCAAATTTTCCAAATTTCATTCTTTTCCAAGTTATATTGTTTAGGGTTATCGTTGCCCGGACGAGGGTGATTCAGCCGTTCTCTTAAGGTCGGCGAGCAGTTATATTGATTCGGACGTTCTATAAAACCGTCCCAAGCGGCACGCAAAGCGCAAGTTTTGGCCTGGCTTATCAATTCTTCCTGCGGTGTTTTTTCCTCTATCGGAATAATGGCAACTTCCATACCGAGCGGAGCCAATTTTTTTGCTAAATCGGTCATGGCTCGTTTGCGGTCAACTTTTGCTGAAGTTTGACTGTCATCTTTAATCAAAAGTCCGATAGTGTTTTTTACGTCCTGGATAATTTCCTGGTCGCTTTTTTCTTCTATAACTACTTTCTTGCCGGACATTTTGTCGTTGACTTTGCCGATATAATCGTTCAGATGTTCCATGGTTTTAGCCTGAAATCTCGGCGATTCTTTTTGCACCTCGTTTATAAAAATTTGAGTATGGTTTAGAAACGTTGCTAAATTTTTTTGTAATTTTTCATCAAACTGTACAGGCTTAGCATCGCCTTTTAAATCGGCTTTAAGTACGCCGCTGTCAAATTCTGCCGTGGTTTCGGGATATTCTTGGTTCAAAATTTGCGGATAAATAGTTTCAAGCTGTTTTTTTAGCAGCTGAACAATTTGTTTTTCAGTTTCAATTTTGCTTTTTTTAGCCGCGTCATCGGTGTTCGGTATTTGGATTTTGTTGTCCAGCGAGTTAAGACTGCGATAAATGTTTGAAAGTGCGAAAGAATAAGAAACTTCTCGGTTGGCATTTTTTAAATGTTCTTCATCCAGCCCCGGAGCGTAAACGGCAACATCGCTTAAAGCATAGTTTTCTTGGGCTTTTTGGGCAATTTCCATATCTTTAACTTTAGACGCGAAACCTAAATTGATAACGCCCTCTCGCGGTAAAAAGTCTGAAATCACATCTCTTGTTTTTAATGGCATCGCACACCTCTGTATATTTGTATTTTTTCTTTAATTTTAGCAAATAAAACTGAATTTGTCTATAATATTTTTGTCAAATTTTTAAAAATATAACAAAAAAGGCCTTAAATTTTGTTTAAGGTCTTAAAATTCGCTCAGATTAAATTATTCAGCGGCGCAAGCGCAGGTTTCATCAGCAATTATATGAGAAACCGCTTTTTCTTCACAAAAACATTTGCGGGAGTAATATTCAGATTTTTTACCGCGGTTAAATTCCGAAACCGGACGGTGATAGCCCATAACGCGTGTCCAAATTTCGCAAGGTTGTCTTTCAGCGTCGCTTAAAGTGATGTTTTCGATGTTAATAACGTTCATTTTTATATCTCCTTTGTTTTTCTCTTGTAACTTATGTGTACTACATATTGTGTTAACAAAAGGTAAACTAACTAGATATAGTATTTTTGCTTTATGCACATCTTTTTATTTTTATATATAAGATTCATATAGTTAGACGAATGTATATTTTTTTATCAGACTATAATTTTTATTACCACTTAAGTTTGTCCGTAGAGCCGGGTAATTTGTTACTTTTGGGATAATGTTATGATTTTACGTTTTTTTTCTTATTAAACGGGACTTTGAATGTTCAATATACGAGTCTTTTTTTTAGATTTTAGATTCGGTATAAAAAACACCTTTTAAAGGTACTCTCTAAAAGGTGTTTAGACAACTAATCAAGATTAAGTTTACTTATTTTTCTTTAGTTTTAAAATAATCTATAATCATCTGATAATATTCAGCATTTTGTGGCTCATTTTCTTTCAAAACTTCGGCTTTTTCTGCGGTGATTGCAGATTCGGCAATCAAGTGCAGCGTCGAAATTTTGCAAACGTTGTTTGCCACGTCAACCACACCGCCGTCAATAAAATAAATAACAGACGGTTGGTTGTCGAGGTCTAAAATTTGCAAGATGCCTTTGTTCAAAAGCAATGAAGTCGGCGCTCGCTCGTCAATCAGAGTAAGATTGGTTTTTCCGTATGGCAGCACCACGCGGTAAACTTTTTTGTTGAGCGCCGTTTTTTCCGGTGTGAATATTTTTAAGCTAATATCAGCCATTAGTTAGACTCTTTCATCTTTTCTGCTTTAGCCACAGCGTCTTCAATGGTGCCAACCATATAAAAGGCTGCTTCCGGCAGGTCGTCGTATTCGCCGTCCAAAATACCCTTAAAGCCTTTGATAGTGTCTTCCATTTGTACAAATACGCCTTTTAAGCCTGTAAACACTTCGGCCACATGGAACGGCTGAGACAAGAAACGTTGAATTTTACGAGCTCGAGAAACAACAATTCTATCTTCTTCCGAAAGTTCATCCATACCCAAAATAGCGATAATATCTTGCAGAGAGTTATATTTTTGCAAAATTTCCTGCACACGGCGAGCAACATTGTAGTGCTCTTCGCCCACAATATCCGGACTCAAAGCGCGGCTGGTCGAATCAAGCGGGTCAACGGCCGGGAAAATAGCCTGTTCGGAAATTTTACGCGACAGCACTGTTGTGGCATCCAAGTGTGCAAATGTTGTAGCCGGTGCCGGGTCGGTCAAGTCATCGGCAGGCACATAAACCGCTTGCACAGAAGTAATAGAGCCGTCTTTAGTTGAAGTAATACGTTCCTGCATGGCACCCATATCTGTACCCAAAGTCGGCTGATAGCCCACGGCTGAAGGAATACGTCCCAACAAAGCCGAAACCTCAGAGCCTGCTTGAGTGAAACGGAAGATGTTATCAATAAACAGCAATACGTCTTGGTGTTCTTGGTCACGGAAATATTCGGCTTGTGTCAAACCTGTCAAAGCTACACGGGCGCGAGCTCCTGGCGGTTCATTCATCTGACCGTAAACCAATACGGTTTTAGACTTGTCGCCTTTCAGGTCAATAACGCCTGATTCTGTCATTTCATTATACAAATCGTTACCTTCACGAGTACGTTCGCCCACACCGGTAAATACCGAGTAGCCGCCGTGTCCTTTGGCAATGTTGTTAATCAATTCCATAATCAGCACGGTTTTACCAACGCCGGCACCGCCGAACAAACCGATTTTACCGCCTTTGCTATATGGCTCCAGCAAATCTATAACTTTAATACCAGTAACCAAAATTTCTTCTTTAGTAGATTGGTCGGTAAAAGACGGAGCTTCACGGTGAATAGGTTTATAGTTTTTGCTGGCAATCGGACCGCGTTCATCAACCGGTTCACCGATTACGTTAATAATGCGTCCCAGCAATTCAGGACCAACCGGAACTTTAATCGGTTCGCCGGTGTTAACAACTTCCAAACCGCGAACCAAACCGTCGGTGGTATCCAAAGCGATACATCTTACCACACATTCGCCAAGGTGTTGTTCAACCTCTAAAACCAAGCGTTTGCCATGGTTATCACATTCCAATGCCGTATAAATATCCGGCAAGTCGGCTTCATTATCAAATTTTACATCGACAACCGCACCCAAAACCTGATAAATATGTCCGGCTTTATAGGCTTTATTTGCGGTTTTTTCTTCTTTAGTCATTCATATCTCCTTGTTTTAAACGGCGTCTGCGCCGGCAATAATTTCAATCAGTTCCGTGGTGATGGCCGATTGACGTAAGCTGTTGTATTTTAATGTCAAATCGCTAATCATCTGTTTGGCGTTACGAGTGGCGTTATCCATAGACGTCATACGCGCGCCGTGTTCGGAAGCTGCCGAGTTAACCAATGCCTGAAAAACCGTGTCTTCAAAAATAATCGGCACAATTTGTTCCAAAATTGTTGATTTATTCGGCATATAATCATAAAAAGCATCGCCTGAACGATTGATATTTTCTACATTTTCATTGCTGTGCTTCAGCTGCAACGGGCAAACCTGTTCTGCTTCAAAAGTACGGCTGATAGCCGATTCAAAATGAGCGTGTATCATCTCGCACACGTCAAAATCATGGTTTTGGAAACGCTGCAAAATATGCTTGGCCAAGCGTGTGGCAGCTTCCGAATAAGAGGCGTCTTTGCTCAAATTATTGGAAAGTGTCATGTCCAAATCACCAAAAGTGCGTTTCAAAACGTCGTGCGCTTTTTTACCGATGCACACAACTTTTATCTCTTTTTTCTGCCGGCGCAGTTCTTTTATGCGTTCAATGGCCTTTTTAGCCACATTGCTGTTATAAGCTCCGCAAAGCCCGCGGTCAGAAGAAAAAACATAAAGTTCGTATTTTTGCTCATTTTTATTTTGTTGCAACAGAGCCGGACGAGGATAGACAACTCCGTTTTCTTCCTCATCCGTTTCAATCTCTGTTAACACACGCAAAGCAGAACGCCGTAAATTTTCGGCGTAATCCTGATTCTTGTCAACCAGAATTTGAACCCGGCGCAGGCGCGAAGCTGCCACCATTTTCATCGCAGAAGTAATTTTCTGTGTGGATTTGATGGCTTCAATGCGTGTCCGTAATTCTTTTAAGCCTGCCATTTATGCCGCCTTTTCTTGTTTTGTTAAAAAGTCAGTAGCAAATTGTTTATAAAATTCACCCAGTTTGGTTTCAAGTTCCGGAGAAATAATCTTTTTCTCACGGATTTCCGCCAAATATTCCGGATGGTTTGTACGCAACTCTTTAAGGCTGGCTTGTTCAAAAGCCTTGATGTCTGCCACTTCAATTTTGCTCAAATAGCCGCGTACGCCTGAGAAAATAGAAGCAACTTCTTCTTCCGTGGCCATTGGTTCATGAACCGGCTGTTTTAATAATTCGGTCAGTTTAGAACCTTTATCCAGCAAACTGCGGGTCGATTTGTCTAAATCGGCTGAAAATTGTGCAAACGCAGCCATTTCACGATATTGCGCCAAATCAAGTTTCATGGTGCCGGCAACTTGTTTCATTGCCTTAATTTGTGCGGCAGAACCCACACGAGAAACCGAAATACCTACGTTTACGGCAGGGCGCACGCCTTGATAGAACAAACTGGTTTCCAAAAAGATTTGACCATCGGTAATAGAAATTACGTTTGTCGGAATATAGGCCGATACGTCGCCGGCCTGAGTTTCAATAACAGGCATAGCCGTTAAGGAACCGGAACCGTATTTTTCGTTCATTTTTGCCGCGCGTTCCAGCAAACGAGAGTGTAGATAGAACACGTCGCCAGGGTAAGCCTCACGTCCAGGCGGACGTCTGATTAACAGCGACATTTGACGATAAGCCGTGGCTTGTTTGGACAGGTCGTCATAAAAAATAACCGCGTGCATTCCGTTGTCGCGGAAATACTCTCCCATAGCTGTTCCGGCATAAGGCGCGATAAACTGCAGCGGAGCCGCTTCCGAAGCGGTGGCTGCAACCACAATGGTATAATCCATAGCGCCGTAGTCGCGTAAAGTTTTAACCACCTGAGCAACCGAAGAACGTTTTTGACCGACGGCAACATAAATGCAGAACAATTTTTCACTGTCATTTTTAGCCATGTCGTTAGTACGTTTTTGGTTGATGATAGTGTCAACAATGATAGATGTTTTACCTGTTTGACGGTCGCCGATAATCAATTCACGTTGTCCGCGTCCGATAGGGATAAGCGAGTCAATGGCTTTTAATCCGGTTTGTACAGGTTCGTGCACACTTTTTCTCGGGATAATGCCCGGAGCTTTAACTTCGGCGTTGCTGTATTGCTCGGCTTTAATGCTGCCCATGCCGTCAATCGGGTTGCCCAACGCGTCAACCACGCGACCCAGCAAGGCTTTACCCACCGGAACACTAACGATTTTATCGGTTCTTTTTACAGTGTCGCCTTCTTTAATGCCTTCATCAGAGCCGAACAGCACCACGCTGACGCTGTCTTCTTCCAAGTTCAAGGCCATGCCTTTGATACCGTTGGAAAATTCAACCATTTCGTTAAGCTGAACCTTGTCTAATCCGTATACGTGAGCAATACCGTCGCCCACCGAAAGGACACGTCCGACTTCAGACATATCTGTCGATAAATCAAAGTCGGCGATTTTTTCTTTTAATATTGAAGATATTTCGCTTGCCTGTACAGACATCTATTTTGTCCCTTTCATCAGTTGTTCTAAACTGTCTAATTGGTGCTTGACCGAACTGTCAATCAGCACCGTTCCGCATTTTATCACCAAACCGCCTAAAATTTGCGGATTCAAATGATAATTTACAATTACGTCTTTTTTGAAAAGATTATTAAGTTTTTGTTTTAATTTTTTATCTTGTTCGGCAGAAAGTTCAACCACCGTTTCAACATCTGCTTCAACAATATTTTGCTTTTTATTATATATCTCTTTAAACTGGTCTAAAATCAACCCCAGTTCATCAATTTTGCGGTTTTCTACCAAAATTTTGAGCAAATTGGTTAAAGGCGAAGCCAATTTCAGTTTTTGTGCAATCGTTGAAACAATTTCCTGTTTGGCTTTTGCTGCCCAAATCGGATTGTTCAGCATGGCAAAACCACCGGCGTCATTTGTCAAAACCTTTTGCAGTTCGGCGGCGTCGGAATGCGTTTGTTCTAATTTATTGCATTGTTCTGCTCCCTCATAAAGCGAGGTTGCATATAAAATGGCATTTTTCAGCTTAGACCCTTTGTTCACTTTTCAAACTCTTTTCAAAACTTTCTAACTCTTTATATACATATAAAATTGTCTTTTTTATAGCAAGAAGACTAATGAATAATCAACAGCTTTTTTATTATTTTAAGCGATTCCAGCCTTTTTTAACCGGTGCGGTTTGCTGCTGACTGTTTTCTCTTGGTGGGTTTTGCGACGCGCTGTTCCATTTTTTAGGCGACGAGCCGGTATTGATTTTGCGCACTATTTCTTTTTGGTCTTGCGTTAAAACTTGTCCGTTCGGTACCATTTGTCCTAAAAGCGCCGGTGATAAGAACTTTTCTTTTAAGGCTGAATAGGTGGTAACAATTTGTTCCATAATGTTTTTCCCCGGAGCAGCGTTTAAAGTGGTAATGTCGCGGCCATGAAAAAATGTCAGCGAATGGCAAGGCGCAGAAAGTAAAACGTCGGTGCTGTCGATTCCGTTGACATAGCGCAGCATAACGCGCGGGCTGATGTTGCAGTTGTCCTTGGCTGAGGAAAAAGCTAAATTGTTGTTCAATAGCATTTCTTTTATCAGCTGGCGTCCGTCGGCAGAAAGCTCGCCGCAGGAACCGGTAATTGCCAAATCGTCCATGGTGTAGCCGTCAAAATCCGCCGCCGCGTAATCTACGGTATAGCAAAACACTTTTTCGGCTTTTTCAATATTTTTGGCAGAAGCGGCCGGGATTCTGCTGGAAATAAAAGCCGATAAAACTTTTTCATCATTTTTAGCGGTTGTTTTTTCTGTGGATTCGGTTGCTTCGTCGGTAAACAAATCGCCTCCGCCGAATTCATCGGAAAAATCATCGGCGGCCAACGCGGTTCCGAATATTCCGCAGCTTAAAATAAATGCAGATATAAATAACGGCTTTTTCATACTCATTCTCCTCTATGCCGAGCATAACTTATCAACAGTATAGTAAAATTCTGGTAAATTTAAATAGAAATTATCTTCTTTTTAAGACTTATTTTATATATTCACTTTAAAATTTCTAAAAAGTAAGGGAGATTAAAGATGTTTTCACTCATATATTCCGACTGGTCGGTTTTGTTTCGCGCCGGACTTGCGTTTGCCTTGTCATTGATTTTGGTGCTGATTTTAGGGACTCCGGTTATAAATTTTTTACATAAACATCAAAAAACCGGACAGCCAATTCGCTCTGACGGGCCTCAGTCTCACTTGAAAACCAAAAAAGGCACCCCGACAATGGGAGGTTTGCTGATTTTGGGTGCCTCAATTCTCTCTATCTTATTGTTTGCTAATGTATCCTACCATTTTGTGTGGGTAAGCCTGTTAATTTTACTGGTTTACGGTGCTACCGGCTATGTGGATGATTATTGGAAAGTAAAACGTCAAAATTCTAACGCCATGACTGCTCGTATGAAATTGTTTTTGCAGTTTCTGACTGCACTTATCGCTGCCAGCATTATTACCGCGGCAACGCCTAGAGGTTTGAATACAACTTTGTTTTTCCCGTATTTCAAAGAATTTTGCTTAAATCTGTCTTGGCTTTATGTACCGTTTGCCGTTGTTGTAATTTCAGGTGCCTCCAATGCTGTAAATTTGAGCGACGGCTTAGACGGTTTGGCTTCAGGATTGATGATAATAGCTCTTTGCGTTTTTATGGCGGTGGCTTACTGCTGCGGGCTGCCTGACGCTGTTGATTATAATATGTTTTTTATTCCTCGCAGCGGTGAAGTAGCTGTGGTTTGTGCTTCTTTAATCGGAGCTTGTCTGGGATTCTTATATTTTAATAAGCCTAAAGCAAAAGTGTTTATGGGCGATACCGGTTCGCTTGCTCTCGGGGCTATTTTGGGTGCGGTTGCCGTAATGACCAAACATGAAATATTGCTTGCCGTTGTCGGAGGAGTTTTTGTTATGGAAACCGTATCTGTTATAATACAGGTGGCATATTTTAAAAAGACCGGTAAACGCTTTTTCCGTATGGCTCCTTTACATCACCATTTTGAACAGCTCGGCTGGTCAGAAAAAAAAGTTGTTTTGAGCTTTTGGGGCGCGGCACTGGTATTGGCAATGGTCGGCTCTTTGGCATTTTTATAGGATAAACAATAATGGTAAATTTTTCGCGTCAAAGTCATAATGCGGTAGTAAAATGGTTGTGGACTGTTGATAAAGTTACGCTGTTTGTGGCGTTCGCTTTGCTGCTTATTGGTATAATTTTGGATGTTACCGCAAGTCCGGCAGTGGCTCGTCGGCTTAATGCTGGAGATGATTATGCTTTGGTTCGTAAACAAATTCAGTTTGTGGTGCTTTCCTGCGGAATTATTTTGGGAATGTCGTTGTTAAGTCTGCAAACAATTCGCCGTATTTCTATTTTTGGTTTTGTCGCCTTGTTGGGAATGTTGGTGGCAACATTGTTGTTTGGAACGGAAATTAAAGGTGCTAAGCGCTGGTTATATTTTTTCGGATTTTCTTTGCAGTCATCCGAATTGATGAAGCCTATATTTATTGTGTGGACGGCATGGCTTTTGGAACGCAGTAAAAAACTTGACTATTTTAAAGGCTGGCACTGGGCTTTTGTGTCATATTTTATGGTGGTGTTTTTATTGTTGTTGCAGCCAGATATCGGTATGACTTTGCTAATCAGTTCAATTTTTGTGCTGCAGCTGTTTTTAGCCGGATTACCGTGGATTTTTGTAGGTGTTGCCGGAGTTGGCGGTGTTTGTGCTTTGTTTGTTTTATATTTTACATATCCTCACTTTCGGGCTCGTGTTGACCAGTTTTTGTATGGCACCAATGAAACCAGCTATCAAATAAATAAAGCCATGGAGGCATTTCAAAACGGGAATCTTGTCGGAAGAGGCCCGGGAGAAGGAACTGTTAAACTCAGTATTCCGGATGCTCACACCGATTTTGTTTTTGCCGTTGCCGGTGAAGAATATGGTGTTTGGTTGTGTTTGATAATTATAGCGCTGTTTTCGGTTATTGTTATAAGAACACTGCATCAATCAGCAAAAGAAAGTAATTTGTTCGTGATGTATGCTGAAGTAGGCTTGGCCGGTTCATTGGGGTTGCAGGCATTTGTTAATATGGCGTCTTCGTTGCATATTATTCCGACAAAAGGCATGACATTGCCGTTTATTTCTTACGGTGGTTCTTCATTGTTGGGAACGGCAATCGAAATCGGAATGTTGCTGGCAATCACACGCAAAAATACAGCGTCAGAAGATAAGGATTTGTATTGATGACAGAACAGTTGTATAATCTGCCGAAAATTAAAGGCGAATATAAATTTAATGAGCCGTTGAAAAAATATACCTGGTTGAATGTCGGTGGTCCGGCTGAGGTTATGTTTTTTCCGAAAGACGAAGCGGATTTGCAATATTTTTTACAAAATAAGCCGGAAAATGTGCCGGTTTTTGTCATTGGTTGCGGCTCTAATCTTTTGGTGCGCGACGGCGGAGTTAAAGGTGTGGTTGTTAAACTTGACACTTCTGCGTTTTCGCAATGGAAATTTGAAAATAACACTTTATGTCTTGGCTGCGGATTAAAAAATGCCGCTTTAAAAAATATTTTACTGCAGAATAAAATCGGAGGATTGGAATTTATTTGTTCGATTCCCGGAAGTGTCGGCGGATTGGTGCGTTCTAACGCCGGCTGTTTCGGTGGCGAGCTGTCTGGGGTTTTGCAAAAAGCGTTGGTTATTGACGGTAGCGGTAAAATTTTTGAAGCTGCACCGGAGGAGTTTAATTTCGGTTACCGATACAGTAATTTTCCGGCAGATTGGATATTATTGCGGCTATATTTTAAAACTGTACCGGCTCCGGTTGAACAAATAGCTGAAATTATTGATAAAAACGCAAAATATAGACGGGAACATCAGCCGTATGGCGTGCGTACTGCAGGTTCCACATTTAAAAATCCGGCAAACGGTCGGGCTTGGGAGTTTATTAAAAATTCCGGAGGTTGCGAATTGCATATAGGCGGAGCTTCGTTTGCCGAAAAGCATTGTAATTTTATGATTAACGACGGCAGCGCTTGTGCCGCAGATTTGGAAAATTTAGGTGAGGAAGTTCGTAAAAAGGTTTATGCTCAAACCGGTGTAAACTTGGAGTGGGAAGTTAAAGTGATAGGTGAAAAAAATGGGAACGCCGGATAATAAAATATATTCGCCGGTGGTGTGGCCATACAGACTGTTGGGCAATTTGTTTTTGATTGGAACGATTTGGCTGGCTACTTTCGGTGTAATAACCATTCGGCATAATTTGGTTAGTAAACACATAGATTCGCTTTTAACCGAGCTTTATAATAAAACCGCCGCCTCCGGTTGGGGGCTTGATGACGTAACTTTGGAAGGACGCAACAAAACCTCCAAAGACGATGTGCTGCATGTTATCAATCTGCACCGCGGCGACAACATTTTGAAAATAAATTTAAAAGAGGTCTGCGATAAGGTTAAAACTCTGCCTTGGGTTAAAGAAGCCAGCGTCAGCCGCCGCTATTTTCCGAATATAATCCATATCAGTATTCGTGAGAAAAAAGTTAAATCAATATGGCAATATCAAAATGAGTTTTATCCGATTGATGAAGATGGAAAAATTATCGAAACCGAATATGTTTTGCAAAAAAATATTTTGCAGATTGTGGGGCAGGGCGCGCCGGATCATATCAATTCTCTGTTGAAAATTATTGAAAAAGACCAAGATTTGTTTTCGCGCGTCAAGGTGGCTAATTTTATTTCCGGCCGGCGTTGGAATTTGGTGTTTGATGATGTTTTGCATGGTATAACCGTAAAATTGCCGGAAGATGATGTTGAAACGGCGTGGAAAAAATTGGTTAAATTAGATAAAACCCGCGGTATTCTTAAACGTAAATTAACTTTCATTGATTTAAGATTAAAAAATAAAGTTATTGTGAAGATAAGTAACAGTAACAACGGTGTTTAATTTTAAAATTGAAGGTAAATTACATTGAATCGTTCCACTATTGCAGCTTTGGATATTGGCTCGTCAAAGGTTTGTTGCCTTATAGCCCATGTGAACAAAGATAAAAAAATCAATGTTACGGGATATGGTTATAATGCTTCCAAAGGCATTAAGAACGGCGTTATTACCGATATTAACGACGCAACGATTTCCGTGTGTAATGCTGTTGAAGCGGCCGAGCAAATGGCTGACGACCGTATAGAAAGCGTGATATTGAACGTTTCCGGCGACAAAACCTGCAGCCGGTTGTGCACTGCCTCAATTTCTTTGAAAAAGAACCGTCCGATTAGTGATGTTGATGTTGAAAAGGTTAAAAATAAAGTTAAAATCAATGTTGAAAACAATGAATTGATACACTGTCTTTCTACCGGTTACCGCGTTGACGGCAACGACGATATAAAAAATCCGCTGGATATTTATGGCGAAGAGCTTTCTGCCGGTATTTTATTGGGGATGTATCCGCATATATTATACCGTAATTTGCAGTCTGTGGTGGAGTCGGCGCATTTAGCCGTAGAAAAAAGCGTGTTTTCGGCTTTTGCCTCAGGTATGGCCTGCCTGGTTGAAGATGAGCGCGAATACGGCGCCACCATCATAGACATTGGCGGCGGCACCACCAGTATTGCCACGTTCAAAAACGGCGGACCGATTGCTTTTTCTACTTTGCCGGTCGGTGGAATTAACATTACCAAAGACATTACCCAAGGTTTGACAACCTCGTTTGCTCATGCCGAAGATTTGAAAAACCGCCACGGCTGCGCATTTTTGGTCAGCCATGACAAATATGAAAGCATAAACGTTTATCCGCTTGGGGAGGAGGACGACAGTTCTATTCGGCAAATGCACCGGTCTGACTTAATAGATATTATAGCTCCGCGCGTGGAAGAAATTTTTGAAATGGTGGCGCGCCGTTTGGCTCAGCAGGGACTGAAAAATAATAAAAACCATCGTGTTGTTTTGACCGGCGGCTGCAGCCAGCTTCCTGGAATCCGCGACGTCGCCGCGGTTATTTTGGACAAGCAGGTGCGTTTGGGCAGTCCGCGCAATATTCAGGGCATTCCCGAAATTATAAATAATCCGACCTTTTCAACGGCGTTGGGAATGCTGCAGTTGGCTACAACCTCTATGGAACGCAAGCCGCGCAAAATCAGCAACAGCCCAAGCGGCGAAGGCGGCAGGCTGATGAAAATTTTTAATTGGATTCGCCAAAATTCTTAAAAACGGTAACAAAAACTTAATATATTTCAGCTATTTTATGACATATATGTAAAATTTTCTAGTTGGGAGAAGAATATATGTCAATAAATTTGGGTGTTGCCGATACAACAGTATCTCATTTAAAACCGCGCATTGCCGTAATCGGTGTCGGCGGCGGCGGCGGAAACGCTGTTAATAATATGATTGCCAAGAATTTGGAAGGCGTGGATTTTGTTGTGGCAAATACTGACGCGCAGGCTTTGGCTCATTCTTCTGCCAGCCGAAAAATTCAGCTCGGTTTGGAAATTACCCAGGGTTTGGGAGCCGGTGCTCGTCCGGAAATCGGTAAGATTGCCGCGGAAGAGGCTAAAGAAGAAATTGCCCGCGAGCTTGAAGGCGTGAATATGGTGTTTATTACCGCCGGTATGGGCGGCGGCACCGGTTCCGGCGCGGCTCCTGTTGTGGCACACATTGCCAAAGAAAAAGGCATTTTGACGGTCGGTGTTGTTACTAAGCCGTTTTCTTTTGAAGGTCGTAAACGTATGGAAACCGCCGAGGGCGCGTTGGCTAATTTTACCAGTGAAGTTGACAGTATCATTGTTATTCCAAACCAAAATTTATTCCGTATAGCCGACAAAAAAACCACGCTGGCCGAAGCCTTTTTAATGGCTGATGACGTTTTGTATTCTGGCGTGCGTTCAATTACCGATTTGATGATGATGCCTGGACTTATCAACCTTGATTTTGCCGATGTTAAAAATATTATGCAGGATAAAGGCAAAGCCATTATGGGTACCGGCGAGGCGGAAGGTGAAAATCGCGCGCAGGAAGCCGCCAAGCAGGCATTGTCTAATCCGCTTTTAGATGATTGTACAATGCATGGCGCTAAAGGTGTGTTAATCAATATTACCGGCGGAGATGACATTACCTTAATGGAAATTGATGAAGCGGCAAGCATTATTAAAGAAGAAGTTGACGACAATGCCAATATTATTTTCGGTTCCAGCTATGACGAGGCTTTGGCCGGTAAAATCCGCGTTTCCATTGTGGTTACCGGTATCAGTGATGGTAAGCCTCAGCCGGAATTGCAGCCGCGTATTAAAGAGCCTTCTTTAATTGACCAAAGTTATGACGACAGCGGATTTGTTCCGACAGTTACACCTATGCCGGAAATAGAAGACACTGTCGCTCCGGTATCATTGGATTCGGTTGAAGATGATGTTTCAAGCTCTTTTACCGCACCTGTGGAAGATGAAGAAAAAAGTGAAGAAACCGTGTCTTTGGATAATGATTTCTCTTCTTTAGATAAATCTGACGAACTTCCGGAAGTGCCTCAGGCCACAGCTTTGTTTAACGCAATTATGAACAGTTCTGCAAACAAGGCGGAAGACCGGGAAACCGGCAATGCCGAACTAAGCTCGGCGGCCACTAAAGACGACGATTTTTTCTTTAGTTCCACTTCACTGCAGAGTGTGAACGAGAGAGAAGATGATACGACTTTGTTTAATGAACACGATTCTGATATTTTTAAAGACGTAAAATCGGCCGAACCGGAGGAAGAACCGGAAGAAACTGCTGCTGACAATGATGATGACAAACCTACTTTTATTGAAAGAATGATTGGTATACGCGGCCGCAAGAAAAAAGAAGAAAATGAAGATGTGCCGGAAGAAATTGTTAAACTTTCGTCTGAAGACAGCAATGATATGCCTGAACCTTCAGGCGATGAATTAGATATTCCGTCTTTCTTGCGTCGCAAATAAAAATTGCAAATTGCCATAAAGAATTCCGTTTCTTAAAAGAGCGGAATTTTTTTATTGTCAACTTCTTAAAATATTTGACAAAAAATGTCGGCTGATATATATTTTATACATAATTTAAATCATTATGTTTCACTAATTTCGACTACTATTATGAAGAAGCCTGAGTTTTCACTTGATGATTTTACAATGTCTGCACATGAGTATTGTAAAATTTCCTCGCAAAGAGATGCTGAAGAATATTTTGCTATGCAAGGTTTTGACGGTAAGGTAGCGCTTGAAGCGGTAACCACAGTCGGCGCCGCCTTAAACAATGATGTTGTACTGCCGAATGGTAAAAAACTTGGCAAAGTTGTCGTATGCTGGGTGTGCCGCTACTCTGACGGTTCAATTGCGTATAAGCCTTTGTTTGAAGATGAAGATTCTGATGTCGATGAGTTGTACTGCGAAAGTTCTGTTGTCATCAATGATATGGCATATTTGGAGCATTGCGGCGTCATCTTCTTAGTTTTTCAGGACCGCGAAGGCAAAGTGGTTGTTCGGTTGATGACAATGTATTTCAGTCAGTTTCTGATTGAAAGGCTTGCTGAGTTTCAAGGACTGAAAGTAAGCGATGTTTATTTGGTAAAAATGAGCACCATTCAGGACAATAAGTTTATCGCCGTTTGTTGGAGCATTGTGTTTGACGATGTTGATGAAGACGGTGAAATTGTCAATTCTAACCTGCTGATGCCGGTTGATGTCTTTGAAAGCACTCGCTTGACGCTGATTGGGCTGAATTCATTAAATTCATCTCTTGTGCATAACAAAGAAATAGTCAAAGTCGGCGGATTGTATTTCACCGTGAAAAAGGACGCTGCCAGCAAAACTTATTTAAGTAAGAATGCCGTTCAGCTTTCCGGTGCTGAAAATAACAGTTGCCAAGCGGCTGAAAAACTTTTGGAAAAACTGTTGCAACAACGAACCGAAGAAGATAAAAAGTCTGAATATCCGGTAAAAATTGTTCCGTTGTTCAAAAAGGACTGAAAATAACTGAAAAGGATGGATATAAAAATCCATCCTTTTTTGTTGACAAAAAATAGAAAAAACGCTAATCTGAAACCATCATTGAATTATTAACTAATCGCTATAATTATGGAGAAGATGAGTATTTTGCAGTCAAGCACCCATGCGGATTGCTCCTGCGTCGTTTTTTGCCGTAGTCAGGCTAATTTGCTGCTAAAGGCGGTTAATCCGGAATTTAACGCCGAATTATACAGAGCTTACTGTGAAGACGGTAATATTTATTATTTGTGGGCAAACGTTGATAAGATTAGTGATGAAACTTCCTTTACGCCGGTTTTTATCGGAGAGGATATTCCTCCGTTGAAAAAGCGTGAGCCGATACAGCCCGGCGAGGCGTTTGACCATCAAGACAGCTACTATGTAACTAATCTTAATCCTGCCGGCGACCTGGTTATTCGCCGTATAACGGTTATCAGCAACGAACAGATGTTGCGACAGTTGTTGTCTGATGATAAGGCTTTTGCCGATATAAACGAGATTTATTTGGTAAAACTCTATGTTATTGGTAAAGGAAAACAATTTTTAACGTTGGCTTGGGGAATAGCCTGCGAAAATTCGGTTACTTATTTGCCGATTGTAAAAAAAGATTGGTCGTTGTTGGATGAGTATGACATTTACGCGCTGCTCAGGGAACGAGCCGTTCCCGGCATTCCGATTAAAATGCACGGTAAATATTTCACTCCGCTGCATGATCCGAAAGACGGTTGGTGTTTAGCGTGCAGTAAGGAACTGCGTTTGGTGCCGAGAATTGGCTGAATGCTGAACTTATAAATCCTGCTGGCTTGTTGCTTGCAGGATTTTAAGTTTTAAAAGAGTAGGACAAAAGAGCAGCTGTGTGGCGGTTGAACCCGTCAGAATAACAAAAAAGCTCGTCTAAAAACGAGCTTTTTTTGTTATTGGCGGATAGAGAGGGATTCGAACCCTCGATACCCTTTAGAGGTATACACGATTTCCAATCGTGCGCCTTAGGCCACTCGGCCATCTATCCAAAACAATCGGTATAATAACCGATTATTTTTGTTTAGCAATACTTTTTTGCAAAAATTATCAATAATATGGGATAATTCTTGACGGGTTGCCGTTAATCAGCATACATCTTTGACCGGCGGCAATCAAATTATCCGTACCTTGAGTTACACTGTAAGTCTGGCCGCTGTCGGTTCTAACCACATATTCATAGCCGCCTTGCGACATAATGCCTTTTTCTGCTGCATTACCGACTAAAGCGCCGGCAGCAGCACCGCCGATAGCGCCCAAAATAGACGCGCTTTTGCCGTGTCCGATAGTTGAACCGGCCACACCGCCGGCCACGCCGCCCAAAACGGTTCCGGTTCCGCCGCTGCTGTTTACATTAACCGAACGAACGGATAAAACGGTGCACGGAAAAGCACTGCTGGCTTGTCCGACCGACGAATAGCTGTAATCGTTGCTTCCAATGCTTGGAGCGCAGGCGGCAATGGCTAATAAAGCTGGCAATAAAATTGATAATTTATTTGTCATATTGTTTCTCCTAAATTAAACTGTTTACATAATTATATATAAGAAAACATTTGTCAAGACTGGACAATTAAAGATGAATGTTATATAGTGCAAAAGATTTTGAAAATTTATTTAATTAGAGGGTAAAATGTTAAAAAGAACTAAAATCAAACAACTGCTCGCCTCTGAGACAACTCTGGATGAAGTTCTGCTCAAAGGCTGGGTTAAAACAAAACGAGATTCTAAAGATTTTTCTTTTATAGAAGTTAATGACGGCTCTTGCTTGAAAAATATTCAGGTTATCGCCAATAATACCCTTGCTAATTATAATGATGTTAAAAAACTGACTACCGGCTCATCTGTGGCCATTACCGGCTCGTTGGTAGAATCTGCCGGCGGCAAGCAAAAATATGAAGTTGTGGCGAAAGATGTCGCAATTTACAGCGTTGCTCCCGATGACTATCCTTTGCAAAAGAAAGGTATGACCGATGAATTTTTACGCACAGTTGCACACCTGCGCCCGCGTACAAACAAATATGGCGCCGCTTTCCGTGTACGTTCGCGCTTGTCGTATGCCATTCACAATTTTTTCCAGAGCCGCGGTTTTGATTATGTGCATACTCCGCTTATTACAGCGTCTGACTGCGAAGGCGCCGGCGAGATGTTTCAGGTAACAACGCTTGATTTGAAAAATCCGCCGAAATTGCCGAACGGAGAAATTGACTACAGCAAAGACTTTTTTGGCAAAGAAGCTCGTCTGACGGTTTCCGGTCAATTAAACGGCGAGATGTTTGCCTGCGCTTTGGGGGATATTTATACTTTCGGCCCGACTTTCCGTGCCGAAAACTCCAACACTCAGCGCCATGCCGCCGAATTTTGGATGATTGAGCCGGAAATGTCTTTTGCCAATTTAACAGATGATATGGATTTGGCCGAAGATATGGTGCGCTATTGTGTTAAAGACATTATGGAAAACTGCGCCGACGACTTGGATTTATTTGAAAAATTTGTTGATCCGACTTTGAAATCTACATTGTCAAATATTGTGGAAAACGGTTTTGCTCGTATTACATATTCTGAAGCGATTGAAATTATGAAAAAGTCCGGTCGCAAATTTGAATATGAGCCTGAATACGGTATTGATTTGCAGACCGAACATGAAAGATTTTTGGCGGAAGAACACTTCAAACGTCCGGTAATTGTGCGTGATTATCCTAAAGAAATCAAAGCGTTTTATATGCGCTTAAATGATGACGGCAAAACCGTTGCCGCTATGGATGTTTTGGTTCCGAGAATTGGCGAGCTTATCGGTGGTTCACAGCGTGAAGACCGCTATGATGTTTTAGTATCTCGCATCAAAGACCTTGGCATGGATGTTGAAAACTATTCCTGGTATTTGGATTCTCGCAAGTACGGCAGTGTTCCGCACGCCGGATTCGGTTTGGGATTTGAACGTATGATGATGTTGGTAACCGGTATTGCCAATATTCGTGATACAATTCCGTTCCCGCGTACTCCGAAATCTATCAGCTTCTAAAGGATAAAAATGAAAAAAAGTCTGTTTGTATTTCTGATGTTTGTGCCACTGCTTATTACCGGCAAGGTTTGGGCGGAAGATGAGGCGGAGTTTGTTGAAAAATACGGCGGTAAAGTTCCTTTGGCGGAAATGAAAGCCGAAGATGATGTTTTTAACGCCGATACAAAAATCAACGAGCCGGAAGCGCAAATGTCAGAAAGCGAACGGCAGCAGGAAGACAGTTCGGATTTTGATTACATGGACGATAAACAGGAATTGCCGGATTTGCCGTGCGATTCGCCTAACCTGAAAAAACAGGTAAAAAGTTTTATTATGAACAGTCTAAATCAAACTGCCGCATATTCGGTGGCCGAACGCCGTCATCGTATTTTAATGGTGCGTGATTTGGCGGATTTTGAGGATGTTACGTCCGAAAAAATAGACGGTAAAAAATATTACGCTGCGGCATCGACGGCGGCTTTTTTACGGATAAATCAAAAAAGAGAAATCAAGCATGTTTGTGTCAGCCGAAACACCGGCGAAGCGGAAAAATTTAAGACTTTGCACATTTTAATATATCCGTATTTGAATTATTACAAAGTGGTTGTGGCAAATTTGGTTACTTCTACCGAAAATTTAGATGATGCCACGTTTATTTATAATTGGTGATAAAATTGAGCGAAACCGAACACAAAAACTTAGTTGTTTATGAGCCGAAAAGCAATTTGCCGATTCTTTCGGAAGAGAACGGGTTGCATGCGTATCTTGAAGAAATCCGCAAATTTCCGGTTTTAAGCGAAGAAGAAGAAAATCGCTTGCTGCGGGAGTTTAAAGAAAACGGTGATTTGGCGGCGGCGCAAAAACTTATTACCTCGCATTTGCGTTTGGCGGTAAAAATTGCTTTGACTTACCGCCGTTACGGTTTGCCGACATCCGATTTAATTTCCGAAGCTAATATAGGGCTTATGCAGGCAGTTAAAAAGTTTGACATAAACAAAAACGTGCGGCTTTCAACGTATGCTATTTTGTGGATTAAAGCGGCTTTGAACGATTTTGTGTTGCGTTCTTGGTCTCTTGTAAAAATAGGCACTGTGGCGGCGCAAAAGAAGTTATTTTATAATCTGGGGCGCATTAAGGCTCGTTTGGGAATTTATGAAAATAAAGAGCTGGAACCGTCGGTGGTTAAGCAAATTGCCCGCGAGCTTGTTGTTGATGAAAAAGATGTGATAGAGATGAACCAGCGCATCGGCGGCGACACGTCGCTTAACACTGCGGTGCACAATAATGATGACGAACCGGTTGAAAAAATTGACTTGCTGGCGGATAAAACTCAAAATATCGAGAAGCGTTTGGAACAAAAGCAAGAGGCGGAAGTTCGCCGCAAAATTTTGCTGAAATGCTTGTCTAAGCTGAACGACCGGGAACAATATATTGTGAAGAACCGTATGCTGACAGACGCTCCGCAAACACTGGAAGATATTGGCGCCAAGTTTAATATCAGCCGTGAGCGCGTGCGGCAAATAGAGAAAAAAGCCTTTGAAAAATTGTCGGCGGAAGTTAAGGCGGCAATGTCGGCGGCGGCTTGAAATGGTGGATTTTTTCAGTGAAACGGTCGCCAAACTGGCGCAGGCGAAAATCAGCAGTCCGCGTTTGGAAGCGCGAGAGATTTTTGCCGCTGTTTTGCAAAAAGACGTTTCGGAAATTTATAGCGGTTGCATTGTGGATTTGGAACAAAAGCAAAAAATAGAAGCATTGGTAGATAAGCGTTTGCAGCATTGTCCTTTAGATAAAATCATCGGAAAAAAAGGTTTTTACAAATATGATTTTATCTGTACGGAAGATGTGCTTTCGCCGCGTCCCGAAACCGAAATTTTGGTGGAACGGGCGCTGGAATTACTGCCTGAAAAGCAGGCTTTTGAAATTTTGGATTTAGGAACCGGCAGCGGCTGTATTATTGAGTCGATTTTGGCTGAACGTCAGCAAGGGCAGGGAACCGCGGTTGATGTTTCGGACAAGGCTTTGGCAGTGGCCAAGCAAAATGCGGAAACGCTGAAAATAGTCAACAGGCTGAATTTTATCAACGCTGGTTGGTTCGATGCCGATTTTTTAAATAATTTTACCAAGAAGTTTGATTTAATTGTTACAAATCCGCCCTATATTCCGCAGGATGATATTGCATTTCTGGAACCGGAGGTAAAAGATTATGACCCTTTGTTGGCGCTTAACGGCGGGCAGAGCGGATATGAAAGCTATGAAAAAATAGCGGAGTTGACACCTCTGCTTTTAAAAGACAATGGAAATATATTGATTGAAGCCGGTGCCGGACAAGCTCGGAAAATAGCCGAATTATTTGAAAATCAAGGACTTTCGCTGCAAAAAATCGTGCCGGATTTAGCCGGTATGGAACGCTGTGTAATTTTACAAAAAAAAGTTGCACAATCTTAAAAAAAAAGCTATACAAAAAACAACGGACATTTTCTATTCGTTCGTCTGTAGTTTTAATATTACCGCCAAGGCGGTTTTTTTGAATGGTTTTTAGATGAAAAAATTAAACAACAACAATAACAAGTTTCGCGGAAACGGAAATACGATATATTCCTTAAATTATAAATTTGACAGTGTAAGCTCTGCCGGAAAATTGAGCGGTACAGCGCTGGATTTAATCAAAAAATACAATGAGTTGGCAAAAGAAGCCCATAATAACGGCGATTATGTGCAAATGGAGGTTTTCCGCCAATATGCCGAGCATTATCGTAAAATTGTAACCGAAATCAATGAGCGTAAAAATCAAAATCGGGAAAACGCTCAAACGGAACAGCAAAATAATAATTCGGAAAATCAAGAAGTGAAGGCAGAGCAGGCGATAGATGAAGGTCCTTCGGCCACAAATGCTGATTTAGTGGAAACCGAAGCTGCCGCACCGGTGAAAGAAAGTGTAAAAACAGAAGAAAAACCTAGAAGACGCCGCAGTTTTACGGTAATTGACGTGGCGGCAAAAGAAAACGAGCCGGAACAAGAAAGCGCCGCTGAAAATGTGTCAGAAGAAATCTCTGCTTCCGAAACAGCGGAAAAACCGCGCCGCCGTACCATAACTCGTCGCCGTGTTGCTAAAGCCGCTGAAAATACAGAAACGGTTGTTGCTGAAAATTAGAAAAAACACAGGTGTTGAGATGGCTGTTGATAAATTGGCAAAAGCGTATGAAATTGCGCAAAATGAAGATGTAGCGACGCCGGCTGACAGCGTGGTTTTATATAGTATCAGTTATCTGCCGACCAGAGAAAATAAAGACAAAGCGATGGCATATTTGAAAAGTCATTCTGAAAGTAGGACTTTAGACGATACGCCTTGCGGGAAAAAATTGATTGCTTTGGGCTTGGAAACCGGAAGCGGATGTCCCGATAGTGAAATTTTAAAGGTTTGGGCAATCGCCTCGGCTCGCTTTATTGCCGCTGCTTCCGGTAATGTTTTGGCGTTTGTGGAAAACGCTGACCCGCGCAGCACTTTTGTGTCTGTGGAATTGCCGCATATTTTGCAAAACGACAAAATCAAAATGATTAACGGCATAGCTAAAGAAACATTTGCCAAGCAGTTTAATTAAAAGGAAAAATAATGAACTTGTGGAACAAAATAAAAGAAGTGAAGCATTTGTACAGTCTTGTTTGTTTGTTGCTTCTGGGGATAAATCTTTTTATAGTGTTCGGTTATTATTGTGAAAAGAACAATTTTCACGTTGATGAACAGTGGTCGTATGCGCATTCAAACAGTTTTGTCGGTCCGTATATCGCAAGTGCCGAAGGTAACTGGAATCGTTGGCTGCCGAGCGAGGCTTATCAGAAATATTTGACGGTTCAGCCTGAAAATGATTTTGATTTCAGCCATATTTACCGCAACTTGCAAAGAGATATGCACACGCCGCTTTATTTTATGGCGCTCTATACGGTTAACTACTTTTTTCCCGGAACTTTCAGCAAATGGACCGGCGGCGGATTAAACATATTTTTATGGATTTTAACCTTGCTGGCAATGCTGAAACTTTCGCAAAAATTTTTCAATAATAAGTGGATGGCGTTGTTGCCGGTTGTGCTGTTTGCTTTTTCATCTATCGGTTTTGCTTCGGTTTTGTACATTCGGGTATATTTAATGCAAACTTTGTTTGCTGTTTGTATGTTGAACGAATTATGTTCGTTGTTGCAAGAGAAGCAAGCGACAAAAAAACGTTTGTTTTTTATCGGCTTATATTCAACTTTAGGAATGTTGACTTCCTATAACTCTGCGGTATTTTCATATATTGTATCTTGTGTCTGCGGAGCGTATTTGCTGTGCGTAAAAGAATATAAACTGTTGCTGAAATTGGCGTTAGCCATGTTTTTGAGTGTTGTGGCGTTTTTTGCCGTTTGTCCGTATGCGATTAAAACTTTAACAGCTTTTGGTTGTGCATCGGTTGGCGATGGATATTCACTGATGTGGCACATTAACAAAGTGTCTGCAAATTTGGTAGACGGTTTGTTCAGTTTTCATGCAAACGTGTTTGACAATGCGCTGTTGAGTTGTGGAACTGTGGCTGCTATTTTACTGTTGACAGGTACTTATGCGTTTTTTGCCGGAAAAAACAAAGAAAAAAGCGATGAAACTGTGGTGTTGATTACTTTAATTATCGCGGCGATGAGTGGTTATCTTTGTTATTGCATGCCGGAAATGTGGGAGTATAATTCGCGTTATTATATGTTGTTGAATCCGCTGTGGGCGATATTGATATTTTATGCAATAGTCAAAATTTTGCACGGATTTGGTATGGCGCAGAAGTATGCAGCCGCTTTGCTGGTGCTTATAATCGGTGTAAATTCCGTGTTTGCCGATTTTGAAAGGACAAGCCCGTATGCTTTTCATCAAAGTAAGGAGGATGTGGATTTTATAAACAGCCTGAAACATAAAAAATTGATTGCTTGGACCGGTTTGGCCTGGAGCAACGAGGCAGCCAGCTATTTGTGGAAAGATTCCGCCGGATTCTACTATATTTCTCCGCAGTTGTTCATATATTTGGAAAAATGCGAGGACATTGTTTTCAAACTGAAACCGATTCCTAACTATAGCAGTTTGCGGCAAGGCGATTATTTGCTGATTTTCAATTCATATAATAAAACGCTGTATTATGATCCGGCTAAAAAAGTTTCAAAAGTTGAGGTTTGCCCTGATATTTATAAAAATCTGTCGTATGAACGCACGCTGATGATTGGAAATGTTTGGTTTGATGTTTATAAAATTAACGGCGATTTTCTGCCCGACTACGGTAATGCCATGGCGGTGAGACTGCGTATGCTGACCAAGCAAATCGACAATCGCTCGGTTGAAGTTTATAAGTTTGATTTTTCCGGAATTTGATGAGAGGAGGACACGCCGATGAATAAAGCTGAAATTCGTGCCGAAATGCTTAAATTAGCAGCTCAATACGCGCAGTGCCTTGAAGCTGAAAAACAGCCTAAAAAATATGTTCCGGCGTCTGGTAAAAACATCGGTGCGGAAGAATTGGCGAATATGATTGAAGCGTCGCTCGATATGTGGCTGACGGCCGGTCGGTTTAATGATGAATTTGAAAAAGAGTTTGCCCGTAAATTGGGAGTGAAATACGCTGTAACGGCCAACTCCGGTTCCTCGGCGAATTTGCTGGCAATGTCTGCTTTGACCTCGTATAAACTTGGTGACAGAGCGCTGAAAAAAGGCGATGAAGTAATAACTGTGGCCGCAGGTTTTCCGACTACGGTTAACCCGATTGTGCAAAACGGTTTAGTACCGGTTTTTGTCGACTGCACGGTCGGAGAATATAATATCGACGCTGCCGAAATTGAAAAGGCGCTGAGCCCGAGAACCAAAGCAATATTTTTAGCTCATACTTTAGGCAATATGTATGATATGGATAAAATTATGTCCTTGGCGGAAAAATATAATTTGTGGGTAATTGAAGACAGTTGCGACGCGCTGGGGGCCGAATGGCGGGGAAAATATGCAGGAACTATCGGACATATTGGTACTTTCAGTTTTTATCCGGCACACCATATCACCATGGGCGAGGGCGGCGCGGTTGTTACAAATGATGCGCTTCTGCGTAAAATTTTGCTATCTTTCCGGGATTGGGGACGCGATTGCTGGTGTAAGCCGGGGTGTGACGACACTTGCAGCAGTCGATTTAATTTGCAAATGGGAAATTTGCCGAAAGGATATGATCATAAATATACCTATTCGCATATCGGTTATAACTTGAAAATAACGGATTGGCAGGCTTCAATCGGCTTGGCGCAGCTTAAAAAATTGGATAAATTTTTGCAAATACGCCGACAAAATGCCGAAACTTTGTTTAGATTGTTGACTGATTTACAGGATTATTTCATTTTGCCGAAAGTAAATGAAAACTGTAAACAATCTTGGTTTGGCTTTTTGCTTTCTGTAAAAGAAAATGCGCCATTTAGCAAAAATGAAGTTGTGGAATATTTGGAAAAACACGGTGTCGGTACTCGTCAGCTGTTTGCCGGTAACATTTTGCGCCAGCCGATGTTTGTGCAAAACAATATTGCATTGCGTATTGGCGGTTCTCCGTTGTTAAATTCCGTCGAACTCACGGAAAAAGAATATGCTTTGCTGCCTAACACGGAATTTATTATGAAACACACGTTTTGGGTTGGCGTGGCACAAAATAACAATGTGAGCGATATGCAAAAAATTGCGGAAGTTTTGCATAATTTTATAAAAGAAAAGGCGGGTAAATGAAAAAAGTTCTGTTAACCGGCGGCAGCGGTTTTATCGGTCGGAATATTTTAGAGTCAGAATTAGCGCAAAACTATGAAATTGTGGCGCCGGCGCACGCAGAGTTGCCGTTGGAAGACACGGCCGCGGTTGATGAATATTTTTTACATAAAGAATTTGACGTGGTTTTACATGCCGCCACAAAACCCGGACATCGCAACGCCAAGGATTTGAACAATTTGTTTTATACCAATGTGCGTATGTTTGAAAATTTGGATCGCCACAAGGATAAGTTCGGGCGGTTTATAAATTTCGGCAGCGGTGCAATCTATGACGTGGCGCAAAACAACGCCGGAGTTACGGAAAACGAAATATTCAGTAATATGGGCAAAGACGAGCATAGTTTTTGCAAATATGTTATTGCCAAACAAATTCAGAACTTGGATAATTTTGTTGACTTAAATATTTTCGGCATTTTCGGAAAGTATGAAGATTACGCTATTCGCTTTATATCTAACGCTTGCTGCAAAGCTGTGTTCGGGCTGCCGATAACTTTGCGGCAAAACAGACGTTTCAGTTATTTGGATGTACGCGATTTGCCGACGATACTTAAAGTTTTTATTGAAGAAAATCCGCTGTATAAAAGCTATAATATTGTGCCGGACGGCTATGTTGAGCTGCAAAATATTGCCGAGCTGGTGCGTAAAATTTCCGGTAAAGACCTGAAAATTAAGATTGAAAAAAGCGGATACGGCTTAGATTATTACGGCTCAAACCAACGTTTGAAAGCGGAGTTCCCAAACGTAAAATTTATGGATTTTGGGCAATCCGTGCATGATTTGTATGAATATTATGAACAAAACAGAGAAAAATTAGATGTTAATTTGCTGTTGGAGGATAAATAGATGAAAAACCGGATTTTTGAAGATTTATTTGTGCTAGAATTAGCCAATAATCATTGGGGAAAACTTCAACGCGGCTTGCAAATTATAGATACGTTTGCCGAAGTTGTTAAGCGGCATAATATAAAAGCGGCGATAAAGTTGCAGTTTCGTGATGTCGATACTTTTATTCATAAAGATTTCCGCAATTTAACGGATTATCGCTATATTACTAAAACACTGGCAACCAAAATGTCTAAGGCGGATTATATCACTATGGTTGAGGCAGTGCGCAATCATGGGCTTATAACCATGGCGACGCCTTTTGATGAAATTTCTGTTGATTTATGTTGCGATGCTGGTATTGATATAATTAAAATAGCTTCGTCCGATATAAATGATTATGTACTGATAAATAAAATAGCCAAAACGAAAAAGCCTGTAATTGTTTCAACCGGCGGCGCCTGTTTGGAAGATGTGGTTTCCGTGGCAAAGTTTTTTAATGAAAAACATATTCCGTTGGCAATAAATCATTGTGTGGCACAATATCCGACCGAAAAAGAAAACTTAGATATGGCGCAGATTGATTTGCTGAAAAATCTATTTCCGGATAATGTAATTGGTTTTTCAACACACGAAAGAAACGAGGAAATCGGCGATGCAATGATTATGGCCTATGCTAAAGGTGCACGCACGTTTGAACGCCACATTGATATTCCAAATTCGGAAAAAGGTGTTTCGCCATATTGTTCACTGCCAGAAGATTTAGAACATTGGATAACAGCCTATAAAAAAGCGGTTGCCATGAATGGAGAGGCAACAACCTGTCGTCGAGATATTCCATTGAAAGAAACTAAATATTTAGATGCCTTAGTTCGTGGTGTGTATGCTAAAAAAAACTTAAAACAAGGTTCAGTTTTAACTTTTGATGATGTGTATTTTGCCATTCCCGTGCAAAAGGGGCAGTTATCTTGCCGTGAATTTAAAACCGGTGAAGTTTTGCAAAAAGATGTTATTGCCGACAAGCCTTTGGATATATATAATACGAAAGCCGAATATTTAACGGAAGATGTTGTTTTGATGTTAAAAAACAGAGGGTTGTAATTTAAATATAAGGATTTTAATAATGATGAAGGTCAGTGACTATATAGCTTTAAGATTGAAAAATATACACAAAATCAGTGATGTGTTTATGGTTTCGGGCGGAGGTGCAATGCACTTGAACGATAGTTTTGGACGCTATCTTAATTATATTTGCAATCATAATGAGCAGGCAAGCGGTTTATGCGGAGAAGGTTATGGCAGGGTTAATCAAAAACCTTGTGTGGTTAATGTAACAACTGGTCCGGGAGGATTAAATGCTTTAAACGGTGTGTTTGGCTCCTGGACAGATTCTGTGCCGGTGATATTTATTTCCGGTCAGGTAAAATTTTCAACAACCATTGCCAGCTGTCCGGAACTTGCTTTGCGTCAGCTGGGAGACCAAGAAGTTGACATAATATCGGTTGTTAAACCTTTAACCAAATATGCCGAGATGATTACCGACCCCAGAAAAGTTAAATATTGCCTAGATAAAGCAGTTTACTTGGCAACGCATGGTCGGTTTGGACCGGTGTGGCTTGATATTCCGCACAATGTACAGTCGGCAATGATTGATGAAAATGATTTGATAGATTTTATTCCGCCGGCAGAAAATAAACCGGAACTCAAAATTGCGGAAGTGATTGCAAAATTACAGCAAGCGCAGAGACCGCTTTTGGTAGTAGGGCACGGCATTCGCTTGTCGGGACAAATCGAAAACTTTAAGAAACTTCTTGAAAAACTGAATATTCCGGCGGTTACTACTTTTAACGGTTTTGATATTTTAGAAGATGATAATCCGAATTATGTCGGCAGAATAGGGACAATCGGGCAGCGTGCCGGCAATTTTGTTTTGCAAAACGCCGATTGCGTGTTGTTTTTAGGAACACGCAACAATATTCGACAAGCCAGTTATAATTGGGAAAATTTTGCAAAAAATGCTTATAAAATTGCGGTGGATATAGATAATGCCGAGCTGCAGAAACCGACAGTGCGCCCAGATTTGACTGTTAATGCCGATTTAGCAGATTTTATTCCGGCCTTGCTGGAAAAGACTCCGGAGTTAAATACTCTGAAATGGCTGGAATACGGACAAAATTTGCGCCGTAAATATGATTTTACACATACACCGGAATATCAGCATAAAGACGGCAAAATCAATGCTTATGCGGCAATAAAGTCAATTTGTGACGCTACCGAAGAAAATGATTTGTGCGTTATGGCAAATGCCACGGCAACAATCTGTACGTTTCAGTTGGCCGGCATAAAAAAAGGACAGCGTTTTTTCTCTAATTCCGGCGACGCCTCAATGGGATATGATTTGCCGGCAGCTATCGGGGCATGTGTGGCGGCAGACCGACGTAAAACAATATGCTTGGCCGGAGACGGGTCTATTATGATGAATTTACAGGAACTGCAAACCATAAAGCATAATAATTTGCCGATAAAAATATTTATTATCAACAACGACGGCTATATATCAATTAAACAGACGCAAAACAACTTTTTTGAAGGGCGTCATTGCGGTGATGGGCGCAACAGCGGTGTGAGCCTGCCTGATTTTGTGAAAATCGGTGCCGCGTTCGGTATAAAAAGCCTGCGTGTAGATAAGCCGGAAAATTTGGATAAGGCAATAGCCGAGACTTTGGAGGGTAATGAACCGGTCATTTGCGAAGTTATGGTTAATCCGGACTATGTGTTTACTCCAAAACTATCGGCGCGCGTGCTGCCTGACGGCTCTATGGAATCTCCTAGTTTGGAAGATATGTTTCCGTTTTTGCCGCGGGAAGAATTTGCCGAAAATATGATTTGTTGCAAAGAGAATAAAAAATGAAAAAAATCAGTATAGTTTCAAGTTGCTTTAATGAAGCCGAAAATGTCGATGAGCTTTATGAACGAGTAAAAGCGCAAATGGAAAAGTATAAAGGCAAATATGACTATGAGCAAATTTTGCTGGATAACGCTTCCACCGATGACACTGCCGACAAACTGCGGGCTTTGGCAAAAAAAGACAAGCATGTAAAAGTGATTTTAAACGCACGTAATTTTGGGCATATTCGTTCGCCGTATTGGGGAATTATCAACGCAACAGGCGACGCCGTGATTTATATGGCGTCGGATTTACAAGATCCACCGGAATTGATTACTGATTTTATCGGTAAATGGGAAGAAGGCTATAAAATTGTACTTGGGCAAAAAAATCAGTCTAAAGAAAGTCCGATTTTCTTTGCTGTGCGCAAGTGTTTTTACTGGTTTATCAATCGCATTAACGATACGGGTTCGGAGCTGGTAAAAAATTGCACAGGTTTCGGTCTGTATGACCGTCAGGTGGTTGAAATTTTTAAATCAACAGAAGATACATATCCTTATTTGCGCGGGCTGATTTGCGAAATCGGGTTTGATAAAGCACTGATTCCGTTTGTGCAGCCGGTGCGTAAACGCGGTTTCAGCAAAAATAATTTTTACACATTGTACGATAATGCAATGATTGGTATTGTGAAACATTCTAAAGTTCCGCTTCGTATTATGACGTTTACCGGGTTTATTTTTTCCGGTATCAGCCTGTTGTTGTCAATTTGTTATTTTGTGGCAAAACTGCTTTATTGGGATTCATTCCATTTCGGTATTGCGCCGATTTTGATAAGTATATATTTCTTTGCCTCTATTCAACTGTTTTTTATGGGAGTTCTCGGCGAATATATCGGGGCGATTTATACCAGAGTGGATAAAAAGCCAATTGTAGTGGAAAAAGAGCGTATAAACTTTTAGCTAGGAATTAAAAAAATATATTGCTTTATATAATAATGTATTATATAAGTAGATATATAAGAGCTTTATTTTTGCGGTGTGAAATGCCGCTTAACTGTCGCAAGTTAATAATTCAGAAAGGCTTGTTAATTTCCAAAATGGAAATTATGTCTCCATATATCGGGGAGTCTTGTGTGTATGTACAAAAAGCGTTAATCGGTTCTAATGCTTTTAAAGGCACAAGAAATCAATTCTGAATTATGATTTGCGAACTCCCCGTCCTTAAAACAGGGGAAAGAAATAAGTTGTTTTCTTTTTTATCATAGTGTACAATTCAAAGTATTGTTAACTAAGACTAGAAAGAAATTGTATGAAATTTCTATTATTTTTTTTGTATTTGTTGTTCTCAAATAATTCTTTTGCATTTGAGGCAGATACTTCGTTAAATGAAACAACAGTGTCGTATGACAGCAGCAATCTTTTTAATTTTTCTGATAAATTGTTAGCGGCAACTGAAAATTGCTTAGAATATGAAGAAGATTTTACAGAAAATAATCCAACTTTACAAGATTTGGGTAAAATGTTTGGCGGTGTCGGATTTTCTGTAAAAATCAAAATATTCGGCAAAGACAATCAGTTTTGCCATTTTTCAATAGGCTATGGTTTGGGGAATTTACAAACAACAAAGTATGATTGCAATATATCAAAAAAACAGCAACTTGAGTTGTTAAATGCAATGAAAAGCCGTTCAACGGAAGAAGTTTCGGCAAACTATATTTCATATTCATCTTTTACAGATAGTGATGGTGTAACAAATAAATTTCCGATTCAAAATAAAGTAACCGGAAATCTATTTGATGTTACATTAGCCCAAATTTTAGGAGAAAACTGCTTATTAGAAGAAATAGAGCCAACCAAAGAAGAATTAAACAAATTAGAACAGCAAGCAGTCAAATTTTCTGATAGTTTTATGTTATCATTAAAAAATTGTCAACCAAATGAAGAAAAGATAAATATGCCGTTTCTGAATGTATCTTTGAAGATTTTAGGACAGTCGCAAAATAATTGCAAATTGGAGTTTGCCGATTTTTCTATTGAGGTGCCGTTAGAGAGAGTCGCAGAACTTAGTGGTTTTGACGATATAGATATTTTGCTTAAAGATAAAAATGTTGCAAAGTACAAGCCGGATTTTGTAATAGATAATTTATTATTTGCATTAAGTGATTGTGAACAACAAAAAAACTATGAATTTGGCGGTTCTTCAAAAACTTATGGTGATGTAACAGTTAAGCAATCTTTATCTTCTTATTATAAAGATATGGTTTGTAATTTGAAATTTACTAATTTGTTGTTAAGAGGAGAAGAGGAAGAAGACTATAGCCTTTATTGTAATATTTCAAACAATGAGCGTTCTAAACTTTTGTTGCCATATAAAGAACTGATAGAAAAATACGGTCGAAAAATTACAAAAGAACATCAAGCAGATTCCGGTTTTAGCATATCAATAGAAGGACCTGTTTATAATGAACAAACGCAAAAGGCAGGGAAAAGTTTGTTTAACAGCATAAAATCTCAAGGCTTTTGCGGTAGGTATATTAAATAGATTATTTTATTTGAAATATTGGAATGAGATACAGTTATTTATTGGTGTAACGGTGCTTATAGTCTTGCAAAAATTAAATAGTGCGGCGAAGAGGTAATAGAAGAATTAAACAAAACAGCAGCAAATATCGGTGTCTATCGGCTCTTTAAAGACTAGAGATTATTTTAGTTTAATTACAAAAATCTTTTACTTTCCAATAATCTTTCAGTAAAATATTTTCAGACAGACAATAATCTGTTCGGGGCGTAGTAACCCTTTGTTATATCAGTCGTTAAAGCATAAACGACTTAAATTTATTGTATCCGGAACCCCCCAGTGTCTAACGCGTGGTTTTCTGGATACAATAAAAAAACTCGCCGGAAGGTGAGCTTTTTTTGTTGTTGGTGGTCCCAACGAGATTTGAACTCGTGTTTTAGCCTTGAGAGGGCCGCGTCCTAGGCCACTAGACGATGGGACCACATTTAATGTGTCCCATTACTAGCCTATTTCCCGATAAAATGCAAGACTTTTTTATTCAAACGCTTTAAGATTTTGCCAATTTAATAAATTATCCAGTACTTTGTTTACATAGTCGGCGCGTAAATTTTGACAATCCAAATAATACGCGTGTTCCCAAACATCTATTGTTAACAGTGGTGTATGTCCGAAAATCAGCGGATTATCGGCGTTGGAAGTGTTATATGCCAACAAATTTCCATTGTTGTCTTCGGCCAGCCAAGCCCAACCGCTGCCGAATTGTTCAAGTGCTTTCTTGCGCATAATATCCTTAAAATCATCAAACGAGCCGAAAGTTTCTTCTATTTTTTCCAATAGTTTTTTGTTTGGCTCTCCCCCGTTTGGATTAAGTGATTGCCAATAAAAATTGTGGTTCCAGACTTGCGCGGCGTTATGATAAATATCTTGATATTCCGTTTTTTTATGAGCTTCTGTTACAATATCTTCCAGCGTCATGGTTTCAAACTGAGTTCCTTCTATCAGCTTGTTTAGCTTTTCAACATAACCTTTGTGATGTTTCAGATAGTGAAAACCTAAAGTTTGTCTGCTGATATATGGTTCTAAAGCGTCCAGATTATAAGGTAATTCCATCAATTTTATCATATTTTTGCTCCTTGTTTTGTTACAAAATACAAGATAATCATTTTTTTATGTTACTGCAATATGTCAAAAAAAAAATTTATAAGGCTGTTAATAATTATTAACAAGTTCTTTTCATTTTGATAAAATCCTATTAGACTCAAAACATTAGATAGGAATTTTTTGCGAAAGGCGGGCAAATATGAGAGTTCTTTTAGTTGAAGATGATTACGCGGTTTCTCAAAGCATTGAAGAAATGCTGAAAAAAGAAGATATGGTAGTGGATTCCACCGATCTTGGCGAAGATGGTTTGGATATTGCCAAACACTATGACTATGACATCATCATTTTGGATTTGATGCTGCCGGATATAAACGGTTATGAGGTGTTGAAAAATTTGCGCAGCGCTAAAATTAACACTCCGGTGCTTATTCTGTCCGGTTTGACCGAACCTGATAAAAAAGTTAAGGGGTTAGGGTATGGTGCTGACGACTATTTGGCAAAACCGTTTGATAAATCAGAGCTTTTGGCTCGTATTCAGGCTGTTGTCAGACGCTCCAAAGGACATTCCAGCTCTATTATTCGCACCGGCGATGTGCAAATTGATTTGGATACGCAAACCGTTACCGTAAACGGTAAAACATTGCACCTGACCGGTAAAGAATACGGCATTATGGAATTGCTGTCTTTGCGTAAAGGAGCTACATTAAATAAAGACCAGTTTTTGAATCATTTATACGGCGGTATTGATGAGCCTGAACTGAAGATTATTGATGTGTTTATCTGTAAGTTGCGTAAAAAATTGGAACGCGCTTCCGGAGGTAAAAACTATATTGAAACAGTTTGGGGACGCGGCTATGTTTTGCGCGATCCGGATGAAAAAAATAATTAGTCTGAAAGAAAAAAAGCCGAGGTTAAAAACTTCGGCTTTAGATTTATATTGCAAATAAGCTAATATTCACGAGTTGCCTCATTTATCAGAATACGAACATTTTTATTGTTGCGAATAGCCTGTTTAGTTTCTTCGCTGGTTCCTGTGTCATAGCCGATAAAGCACAGGCAGGTAACAACAGTAATAAATAAAATATAAAAATAGTTGCCCAAAACGCTTGAAAAAGTGGCTTTCCAGTTTACACGTTGAGCTCCTGAATAATAAGTGCGCTTAAAAATCAGCGTATAAACCAGAGCCAAAGCTAAAACACCGGCGTGAAATTGCCAGTTTACGGCTAAGCTGTGGATTTGTGCCATAGTTAAATTTAACATCATATAACATCCGGCGCCAATACCGGCCCAAGCCATCGGGTTGAATATAATGCCGGTTGTGAATAGTGCGATAATGCCTTTTATCATTTTATTTCTCCTGAAATTGTCTTTACAAAAAAGTTTAGCGATTGAGTCTTAAAAGAGTCTTTACGTTTAAGACAATTTTTTGATACAAGCTAAAATTTTTTCAGAAATTTCATTAACCAGTTCTTTGTTTTTATCTTCTATTTTCAAACGCATAACCGGTTCGGTGCCGGATTTTCGGACAATTATCGAACCATGTCCGGCAAGAGCTTTTTCAGCATCGGCTAAGCAGGATTTAAATTCATCTTTTGCCATCAGGGCGCTGACTTCATCTTTTGAGTTGAAGCGCAGATTGTGCGCGGCGGTTGGGTATGGCTCAAAAACGGGGAAGATTTCGCTCATTTTTTTGCCGCTTTCTTTTACACCTAAGCAAATAACAATGGAGGCAAGCAAGGCGTCGCCGGTTAAAGTGTAGTCTGAAAGTACAATGTGCCCGGATTCTTCTCCGCCGACATTTGAGCCGAATTCACGCATTTTCTCAATCACATAGCGTTCTCCGACAGCTGATGTGCGGTAGTTTACGCCGATTGATTGCAGGTAAGCGCCTAATCCCATGTTTGAATACATAGTGGCGACAGCCGTGTTGTTTTTAAGCATATTGTGTTGTTTGAAATAAGTTGCTAAATAAGCAATAATCTGGTCGCCGTTCAAACGGTTGCCTTTTTCGTCGCAAACAATAATGCGATCGCCGTCTCCGTCAACGGCAATACCCAGTTGACTATTGCTTTCCAACACTGTTTTACTTAGGTTTTCTGTATGCTGAGAACCGCAATCTTGATTTATGTTTGTGCCGTTTGGATTATCGGCAAGACTGATAATATCTGCTCCGAGTTCGCGATATACCTTTGGCATAATGGCTGAAAAAGCGCCATTTGCTGAATCTGTTACAATTTTCATTCCTGCAAGAGATTTTGCCGGTGCCAGTTTTGCCACGGTTTGCAGATATTTTTCTATAACCGATTCGTCTTTGATAATATCGCCGATTTTGTCTGGACTGTAAGTCGGTTCAATATCTTTTGCCAGCAGTTCTTCCACCAAACGAGACTGCTCGTCCGAAAATTTATCGCCGCTTGCCGTAATCAATTTTAAGCCGTTGTCGCGATAAGGATTGTGCGACGCCGTAATCATAATGCTCATGTCCACGTTCAAAGTCGGGGTTGCGGTGGTGCAAAGCGGAGTCGGAATAACACCTAAATCAATCACGTCAACACCCTGCGAGGTAAAGCCTGCGCAAAGGGCGTTAAACAGCATATTGCCGGAAATTCTGGTATCTCGTGCAATGGCAACGCGGTTTTGTTTGTTGCAGATTGTTTGGCTCAGAGCAATAGCCAGGCGTGAGCAAAAATCAACGGTTAGCGGGTAGGTGTTGGCAATGCCGCGAATACCGTCGGTGCCAAAAAGTTTATCAGACATAGAAAGCCTCCTTTAGTAGAAAAAAAGCCGCTATCTGGTTAGCGGCTTAAAGTGTTTGCGCGGCGAATTAGAATACGTAACGCAAACCTGAATAAATTTCATGAGCTGTAATATCGGCATGTTTGATAGAGCCCATGTCATAGTAACGGTAACCGGCGTCAATATTGAAACGGTTGGTAACTTTTACGGACAAACCGCCGCCTACAGACCATGTGAAACGAGTCGGCTTGTAGTTTCCGTTGTTGGTTGCGGAGTGGCTGCTGCCTGTTGTACCGAAAGAATAGTTGTCTTTGTACTTCATTTCAGTAAAACCGATACCGGCAGAAACATACGGTGTAAACCATCTGTACGGAGCAAAGTCAAAATATCCGTTCAACATATAAGATTGAGTTTTGAAAGAATGTTTACCTTTAAAAGTAGGGTCTGTATCATCTCCGTACTTTTTTTCACTCTTATCGCGCCATACATATTCCAATTCTGCGCGCAGATAATCATGGCGATAACCCAAAGCGCCGCTCAGCATCAGTCTGTTTTTATCCAAGCCGTCGGAATTGATACCGCTGTTGCCTTTTTTAGAATAGTCATGTTTAACAACGCCGCCACGGCCGCCCAAATAGAAACCGTTGCAGTCAGCCATTGCGTTAGAGGCCATAAATGTACCTGCCAACAAAGCTAAAATAAATTTGTTCATAGTTTTCTCCTTGTGAAATAACTGCTGTCAGCCTATGCCAAAAACTTTAAAATTTAATTAAAGTTGTTAAAATCCTTAAAAAACATTGATTTTATTTATAATAGAGGGTAACTTATGAGCGTGGAAAGGCGGCCGGATAGCTGCGTCAAGGAAAGTAAAATCCATTGATGAGGAAAGTCCGGGCTTCACGGAAACAAGATACCGGATAACGTCCGGCTGGAGAAATCCAAGGGAAAGTGCCGCAGAAAATTACCGCCGGCTATATGCCGGTAAGGATGAAAAGGCGAGGTAAGAGCTCACCGCACAGGCAGTAATGTCTGTGGCAAGGTAAACCCTATCTGATGTAAGACCAAATTAGGAGGCTTCGGCTTTTTCGTCCGAAAGTAACCGGAGAGTTTCCGCTCCGCTCCAGAGGTGGGTCGCACCAGCCAAGCGGCAACGTTTGGCGTAGATGAATAGCTATCGCACAAATCTTTGCCGGATACGGTAAAGCAAATCGTGTACAGAACTCGGCTTATAGGCCGCCTTCCGCTTTTTTAGGAGATAATTTTATGCAAAAAACTTTTGGCGAAATTTTTGAAATTAAGGGTATAGGTCTGCATAGCGGTTTGCCGAGCAAAATGACTTTTTATCCGGCAGATGCAAACAGCGGAATTGTGTTTGTGCGGGCGGATTTACCTGATAAACCGGAGTTTAAAGCGTTATATAGTCAGGTGGTGGATACTCGTAATTGCACCTGCTTGGGTAATGAAAAAAAAGAAATTGTCAGCACAATCGAGCATATTATGGCCGCTTTATATGTTTTAGGCGTTGATAACGCGCGAATCGAAGTAACAAATCCGGAAACGCCGATTATGGACGGCAGCGCGAAAGTTTTTTATGAACAGTTAAAAAACGTTCCGCTCAAAGAATTACCGGTAAAGCGTAAATATTTGAAAGTTTTGCAAAAAGTTGAATTTGATGACGGCAAAGGCGCTAAAGTTATTTTAGAGCCAAACGACAAGCTGCATGTACATTTTATGATTGATTTTACTTCTAAAATTGTGGGACATCAAGAATTTGACGGAGATATTGCCCCGGCTGTTTTTGCAGCGAAAATTGCTCCGGCGCGTACTTTTTGTGAAAAATATCAGGTAGACTATCTGCGCTCTATTGGTTTGATTAAAGGTGGTAGTTTGGAAAACGCCGTGGTGCTGGATGGAGAAAAAATTTTGAATGAAGGCGGATTTCGCGTGGAAAACGAAGCTGTAAATCACAAAGTTTTGGATTGTATCGGAGATATGTATACTGCCGGTTATCGTCTTTTGGCAAATGTAACAGCCGAAAAAAGCGGACATTTTCATAATAATGAAGTGTTGAAAAATTTGTTTGCCGACCCAAATAATTATCAAATAGTTGAGGAATAAAAATATGAAAAAATTTTATGGCGTGCTGGCTGTTTTGCTGTTGGCGGGATGCGCTGCCGATAAGGCACCGTCTGATTTACCGGTTGAAAATCTTTATAACAACGCATTTGATGATTTGCAAAAAACAAAATATAAAAAAGCTGCCGAAGAATTTGAACAGGTGGAAATAGAACATCCTTATTCGCAGTGGGCAGTAAAAGCCAAATTGATGGGGGCGTATGCTTACTATAAAAATGAAGATTATGATGACGCCGTGCTGGCGCTTGACCGTTTTATAAAATATCATCCGGGCAATAAAGATGTGGCGTATGCTTATTATTTGAAAGGTATGTGCTACTACAATCAAATTTCTTCTGCCGATAAAGACCAAGCTGATACCGAAAAAGCCGAAGAAGCGTTTAACCGTTTAATTCTACTGTTTCCAAACAGCGAATATGCCGCAGATGCGCGCAAAAAAGTTAATTTGACCGAGGACTATAAAGCCGGTCAGGAAATGATTATCGGTCGTTACTATTTGAATAATGGAAACTATTTGTCGGCTCTGAATCGTTTTAACGTGGTTTTGGAAAATTATCAGACCACTGTGCAAATTGAAGAGGCTTTGTATCGCCAAGTTGAGATTTACGGTATTTTAGGCTTGAATAAATATGCCGCAGGATATTATAAGATTTTACACAATAATTATCCGGATGGTATGTGGACAGCCAAAGCTGCAAAAGTAATGGATAAAATTGGTAACTCCTCGATTAAGAAAGAAGTTGCACCGAAAAAAGAGGTTGAAGAAGTAAAAGCAGAAACTTCAAGCAGTTGGTTTAGCTGGTTCAAATCTGACGAACAGTCGGAAGTCAAAGCTGAAACATCAAAACCGGTCGAAGAAGTAAAAGCAGAAACTTCCGGCAGCTGGTTTAACTGGTTCAAATCCGACGAACAGCCGGAAGTCAAAGCTGAAACACCAAAACCGGTTGAAGAAGTAAAAGCAGAAACTTCCGGTAGTTGGTTTAGCTGGTTCAAATCCGACGAACAGCCGGAAGCTAAAGCTGAAACACCAAAACCGGTCGAAGAAGTAAAAGCAGAAACTTCAAGCAGTTGGTTTAGCTGGTTCAAGTCTGCCGAACAGCCGGAAGCTAAAGCTGAAACACCAAAACCGGTTGAAGAAGTAAAAGCAGAAACTTCCGGCAGTTGGTTTAGCTGGTTCAAATCCGACGAACAGCCTCAAAGAGAGGAAGAGGATACTTCAAGCAGTTGGTTTAGCTGGTTTAAATCCGACGAACAGCCCGATGAGGCAATAGAGGAAATTGCTGTTGAGGTTGAAAATGAACAGCCGAAAGTCGAAGCGCCAAAAGCCAAAGAAAACAAACCGGCAAACAGCGTTAAAGTTTCGCATAAAACGCAGGTCGGCGATATTATCAGCAGCAATCGGAAAGGCAAAAAATAATGCTGAAATCATTATCAATTAGAAATGTGGTTTTGATTGATAAATTGGATTTGGACTTCCAAAACGGTTTTAGCGTATTAAGCGGAGAAACCGGTGCAGGTAAGTCTATTTTGCTGGATTCGGTAGGGTTGTTGCTGGGTAAGCGCGCCGAAATCGGTATGATTCGCAGCGGTTGCGACAAACTTTCGGTTTGCGGTAATTTTGAAATTGCCGATAAAAAAGGCGAATTGGCGGCATTGTGCGCTGAATATGATTTGGATTTTGACCATGAAATCATTATTAAACGCACGCTGAATCAAGATGGTAAGGGAAAAATATTTTTTAACGACCAGCCGATAACGCAAAAACTCTTAAAAGAAATCGGCAGTTATTTGGTTGAAATTCACGGGCAGTTTGACAATCAAGGTTTGCTCAATCCGGCAACGCATTTAAGCGTGCTGGACAATTACGGTGCTTATCCCGAAAAAATTACTGCCATGAAAGCGGCTTTTGCTGTGTATAAAAAGGCCAAAGATGAGCGAGTGAACGCCGAGGAAAAAATAGCCAAAGCCAAAGCCGACGAAGAAAATCTGCGGCATTGGGTTGATGAGTTTCAAAAATTACAGCCGCGCGAAAACGAGCAAGAAGAGCTGGAGGAAAAGCGCCGGCAGATGATGAACGCTGAAAAGATTTTGGAAAATCTCGATTCGGCTTATAAGACTTTGAGCCAGAGCGGAGTGCAAAGCGCTTTGCGTCAGGCGCAGGCGGCAATCTCACGCGTAAATGCTTTGCTTAGCGGTAAATTTGACAATATTTATACTTTGTTGGATACGGCACTGGTAAACGCTGATGAAGCAAGCGAAGAAATTGAAACTGCATCTAATGAAGTCAGTCTTAATCAAAATGAGCTGGACGCGGTGGAAGAACGTTTGTTTGCCCTAAAAGCCTTGGCGCGCAAACATAGCACCACGGTAGAGGAATTGCCTTTAGTTTGGCGGCAAATGGAAGAAAGTTTGCAAACCATGGAACGCGGTGAAGAAAATATTGAAAATCTGCGTAAACTTGAAGAAGCTGCCTATAAGGACTATGTTAAAAAAGCCACAGAAGTCAGCCAAGCCCGTTTGGCGGCGGCACTGCGTTTGGACGGAAAAATTCAAGCCGAATTACCGGACTTGAAAATGGAAAAAGCTCGCTTTATGACACAAATTTCTACAAAGCCCGAAAGTCAATGGAACGAGAATGGCCGTGATGATGTGTGTTTCATGGTTTCTACCAACCCGAACACGCCGTATGGTTCAATCAGTAAAATTGCGTCAGGCGGCGAGTTGGCGCGTTTTATGCTGGCTTTGAAAGTTAATTTAGCGCAAAGCTCGCAGGTCGAAACCATGATTTTTGACGAGGTGGATACCGGTATCGGCGGTGCGACGGCTCAGGCGGTTGGCGAAAAATTGGCTAAGCTCGGCGAACAAGTACAGGTTTTGGTCGTTACCCACTCTCCGCAAGTGGCGGCGCAAAGCAAATATCATTATAAGGTGGAAAAAACAACGGTTGATAACGTAACGACAACTTCTTTGCGCGAATTATCAGCTGCGGAAAAGACCGAAGAAGTGGCGCGCATGCTGTCGGGCGAACATATTACCGACGAGGCAAGAGCGGCGGCAAAAGTTTTGATAGGAGCTTAAATGCCTGATATTAAGCATGGTATAGAAGTTATAAAAAACAATGTCAAAATCGCTCCGGTTAATCCCGGAGTTTATCGTATGCTGGATAAAAACGGTAAAGTTTTGTATGTTGGCAAAGCGAAAAGCATCAAAAAAAGAATTGTTGCTTACACGCATTTTGACAAGCTGCCGGACCATATAAAACGTATGGTTTCCGAAGTTGACCGTATGGAATTTATTATTGTGGAAAACGAGGCGAAAGCTCTGCTTATGGAAAATGATTTAATCAAAAAGCTGGAGCCGAAATATAATATTTTGCTTAAAGATGATAAAACTTTTCCGCATTTGATGATAAATCTGCAAGATGAGTTTCCGGCTTTGCGCAAAAGCCGGGGCGCTCGTCGTGATAAATGTAAATATTTTGGTCCGTTTGCCAGTGCGTCGGCAGTCAATAATGTGATGGATTTGGTGCAGAAAGCGTTTCGTTTACGTTCCTGCCGCGACAGTGCTTTTCATAACCGCGAGCGTCCGTGTATGTTATATCAAATCAAGCGTTGCAGTGCTCCGTGTGTCGGTAAAATCAGTAAGGAAGAATATCGTCAGCTGGTTAATGATGTGGTGGCGTTTTTAGAAGGGAAAAACATGGCGCTTAAAGATGAGCTTTCGGCGCAAATGCAAAAGGCCAGCGATGATATGAATTATGAATTGGCTATTGTTTTGCGCGACCGGATTCGGGCACTGAGCAGTATTCAGGGCGGTTCAAATGTAGAATATGCTAATCTTCAATCAGTTGATGCGGTGGCTGTGGTTAAATATAAAAATATGGTTTGTATTCAGGTGTTTTTTGTGCGAGCAGGGCAGAATTGCGGTAACATTCCCTATTTTCCTAAGCAGGCGGCGGAAATGTCGGAAGCCGAGATTTTGGAAGGCTTTTTAAGCACGTTTTATGCCGAACACGCCGCTCCGAAAGAAATATTGATTTCCGAGCCTTTGGAAAATGCGGAATTTTTAGAAAAAGCCTTAGGTTGTGCCATAAGTTACTATCAAAAAGGTAATAAGGCAAAGTTGATAGAGCGAGCCAAAGAAAACGCCAAAGCGGCTATAGAGCGTAAATTGGCTGAAACAGCGACCGTAGAAGCTAATTTGTATGAAATGCAGCGTTATTTTGATTTGCCGCGGTTGCCGCAGCGCATAGAAATTTATGATAACTCGCATAACCAAGGCAGCTTTGCTATTGGTGCTATGGTAGTGGCAACGCCGGAAGGTTTTGATAAAAAATCGTATCGCACCTTTAATATTAAATATACCGAAAACACGCATGACGATTTTGCGATGATGAAAGAAGTGCTGATTCGCCGCTTTGAACACATGGCTCCTGAAAACCGTCCGGATGTGATTTTGCTGGACGGCGGTTTGGGGCAGCTGCACGCCGTACATGAAGCGTTGTCCGGTTATGATTTGAGCGGTATCACGATTATTGCTATTTCTAAAGGTCCGGAACGAAACGCCGGTAAAGAGTTTTATCATGTTTTGGGACGAGAAAGTTTTGCCTTGCCGTTTCAGTCGCAAATAGCGTTTTATTTGCAAAATCTGCGTGATGAGGCACACCGTTTTGCCATTGGTACTCATCGAAAAAAACGCGCAAAATCAATTTATAAGTCGCGTATTGATGAAATTGACGGAATCGGCGCCAAACGCAAGCGCGATTTGCTTAATTTTTTTGGTTCTGTGGAGCAAATCAAGGAAGCGAGCTTGCAGGATATTATGAAAGTTGATGGAATTAGTAAAAAAACGGCGGAAAAGATATATAACTACTTCCATAATTAAAAAAAATGGTCTATGTTAAAACAAATTTAACGTTATTTCTATGGGGGATACCTTGTATAATTTACCTAATATTTTAACAATTTCAAGAATTGCGGTGATTCCGCTCATTTTTATGTCCATTTATTTTACGTCGTATGCATGGGCTATGCTGGCGGGAATTTTGTTTGTCGCTGCATCTGTCACTGACTATCTTGACGGCTATTTGGCCAGAGCTTGGAATGAAACTTCTGCTTTCGGGCGTTTGTTAGACCCGATTGCCGATAAATTGCTGGTAGCTACTGCTTTGGTGGTTATATTGGCAAAGAAGAATATGTATACTTTGGATATTACCATCATTCCGGCGTTTGTGATTTTATGCCGCGAAATTTTAGTTTCGGGCTTGCGGGAATTTTTGCGCGAAGTTAATGTCGGGTTGCCGGTAACCAAATTAGCCAAATGGAAAACCGCTTTCCAAATGACGGCTTTGGCAATGATGCTGTTTAAAGATTTGTGGATTGGTTGGAACTATACCGGTGAATTTTTGCTTTGGGTGGCTGCAACTCTAACTTTTATTACCGGCTATCAGTATTATCAAAAAAGTTTGGATTATGTTAAGGCCGAAGAAGCTAAAAAAATTAAAGAAGTTAAAGGCGTTATAATTGCAGAGGATACCGAGGCGACGCCGGCTAAAACGGTAAAAAATCGCGCTGCAGCCCAAAAAACATCCGTAAAAAACGCCGCTAAGAAAACCACGGCTAAAAAGAAAAATTCTGCTAAAAAGGCTAAAGCCGCAAAATAATTCGGAGTGAGGAATGGTAAAGGACTGCCCGCATATTTTGGTAATTGACGACGACACTCGTCTGCGCGCTTTGCTGCAGCGTTATCTGCAAGAAAACGGTTTTGCCGTGAGTGCCGCCAAAGATGCCGAAAATGCGCGGATGTTTTTGCGCCAATATCAATTTAATCTGCTGATTGTTGATGTAATGATGCCGGGGGAAAGCGGTATTGAATTTTTGCAAAAACTTCGTCGGGACAGTAATGTGCCGGCAATTATTTTAACTGCAATGGGTGATACTCCCGATCGTATTGCCGGTTTAGAAGCTGGGGCGGATGACTATTTGCCTAAGCCGTTTGAGCCCAAAGAGTTGGTTTTGCGTATAAACAATATATTGCGCCGCGTTCCGGCAGAAAACACCGTTTCGCACAGCCTGTCTTTGGGTGATTATGTGTTTGATTTGGATAAAAAAGAACTCATGACCGAAGCCGGCGAGATTGTTCATATCACTCCGGTTGAACAGGCTATTTTGTGTGTGTTGGGGGCAAAAAGCGGACAAATTTTTACCAGAGAACACTTGGCCGAATTGCTGGGCGTTAATCAAAGTCCGCGTTCCATAGATGTGCAAATCACGCGTTTGCGCAAAAAAATTGAAACAGATTCAAAAAATCCGCGCTATTTACAAACCGTGCGCGGTAAAGGTTATATGTTGTTAACAAAATAGGAGAAAGTTATGCACGTTAAATTTCCGAGAAAAGTAGAGAGTCTTTTGGTATCGTTGCGGCGTCATCTGTTGCCGAGAAGTTTGTTTTTCCGCACGATGTTGCTGATTTTTGTGCCGCTGATTGTGGTGCAGATTGTTTCCATTTACGCATTCTTGGACGGTAACTGGACTAAGGTTGGTAAAAAACTGTCGGACAATCTGACCGCTAATATGGCTTTTGTAATGCAAATGCACGGTGCGGATGCAGATTTTTCGCGTGTGCAGGAAATGGCTTCTTCCATATACGGTTTGAACGTCAACTATTATGATAATGAAAATAAACATTCGGTTTGGCGTAAAAATAAAAAAGAAAATCCATTGGTTACCGGCTTTTTAAATGAGTCGCTGCACCAGCAATTTCCGTTGGCCAACACCGAAATATTTTTGGGTAAACATCGTTCAAATCTGAATATTTTGGTTGATACCGACCAAGGTTTGTATGTGTTTAACACTTCGGTAAAAAATATTTTCAGCAGTTCTATTTTCGGTTTTGTTTTGTGGATGATAGGCACTTCTTTGCTGTTGTTTGTGGTTGCGGTGCTGTTTTTGCGCGTACAGGTTCGTTCCATTTCTCAACTTGCTGCTGCGGCCGAAGATTTCGGTAAAGGTATCAATACCAAATTTAAACCTTACGGTTCTATTGAGGTACGTCGTGCCGGTTTGGCATTTACTAAAATGAAAGAGCGCATCATGCGCCAAATTTCTGAAAAAACACAGATGCTGGCCGGTGTTTCGCATGACTTGCGTACACCGCTTACCCGTATGAAACTGCAAATGGCAATGCTTCCGGATTCTAAAGAAAACCAAGAATTTATACAAGATATAAATGAAATGGAAAAAATGCTGGACGGCTATTTGTCTTATGTCAGCGGCGAGGGCGGCGAAAAATCTTCTTTTGTAGATGTTAATGAAATGATTTCCAGCATTATTAACAAATACCGTAAAAATTCCAATGCGATGATTCGTTATTCCACAAACTATGATGTCAGTGCTATTCAAGGGCGAGAACAGGCCTTGCGCCGTGCGTTTACCAATGTAATTGAAAATGCTTTCCATTATGGCAAAACCATAGCCGTAAAATTGGAAAGTGACGACAAGCGTTTGGAATTGTCGGTTGATGATGACGGTCCGGGTATTCCGGCAGACAAACGCGATGATGTGTTCAAGGCGTTTTATCGGGTTGAAGGTTCTCGCAACAAAGAGACCGGCGGTGTTGGTTTGGGCTTGGCGATTGCCAAAGATGTGGTGGTATCACACGGCGGCACCATTACTTTAGGGGATAGTGATTTGGGAGGTTTGAGAGTTCTCATCAGTATTCCCTTGTAGTAGAGGATTGAATATTATACGCCGTTACCGCGGTTACGGCGGGTAATAGGAAACTCGTCTAATGGTCTACTACTTTTAACTTTTTGTGCTTGTGTACTGTTTTGTACACGGCGCAAAAAGTTAAGACGTATTAGCCTCATTATCCGTGGTTCTTAAAAATTTTAACTATTTAAAATATCAAAAAAATTTCGCAAACTCTTTACATTTATAACTGCTCCTCTTATATTTTAGTCAGAAAATAACTTTTTAATCCGCAAAGGAGGATATTATGGATAAAAAAGAAAAAACAGAAGCTGTAAAAGCAGAAGAAAAAGCCGGAAAATGTTGTTGTTGCGACAAAGGTTGCGACTGTGGCTGCCAAGAAGGTAAAGAATGTTCTTGTTGCAGTTGCGGTTGCTGCTGCCGCAAAAAGATGATTGTCAAAATTTTATGTGTTTTGGTAATCTTTTTAGCCGGTATGGGCTTTCATGCTTTGTTGCAGTGCGGTTTCCGCTGTCCTATGAGTAAGCCTCGCCCGATGCCTATGCAAATGGCGCCTGTTCCTGCTTTGCCGTTTCCGGCATATTCAGATGCTCAAGGCGGCAATGTAATCATTATTAACACCGGCGATGCTCAAAATTCCGATAAGTTTGTCAGCGGTTGCAAATGTGGAAAAGATTGCGGTTGCAATAAAGGCAGTAACTGTAAAAAGATGAAACATAAAGATAAGGATAAGGATAAGGATAAGGATAAGGATAAATTTAAACATCATCACAAAGATATGCGTATGATGCCGGTTGAATCTGCACCGATGCCGGTTCCGTCCGTAGCCGATTGTGTGAACGTAAAATAAAACTGCCATAGCTGTTTTTTTAAACTCCTTGTAAAATTTGCAAGGAGTTTTGTTGTTTAAATGTTACATAATTATGACAAAATAAGACATTTTTTATTTAAATGTTGCATATTTTTAAACTTTAACGTACACTAATAATGGGGGAGAAGCTCGACTCTTTATAGAGTCTGAGCTATTTAGGTATAATTTATTTTAGGAGGTTTTACGATGAGTAAGAACTATCAAAAAGCGGCAATAAGGCGTATATTTGCGCTTGCCGTACTGATAGCGGGAACTTGCTATATCGCCGCAACGGCGTGGGCAACGACCTGCTTTTTGCCGTCCGGTAACTGTAGTACCGGCAGAGTTGGGAATGAAGATAAACCAAAACCAAACCCAGATCCAGATTCAAATCCCAACCCAAATCCACCGGTAGACGCTTGCAAAGGCTTTAAGAATAACACTACACAATCAGAGTATGATTGGAAAAGTAAAACCAGCTGCTTTAAATGCACAACCTGCACCAGCAATGGTAAAACAAATTATTATTGCATAAAAGATTCCGGTTATTATTGGGATAGCAGCGATGGAGGACATTGCTGTGTTAGCGGTGAAAAATGGTATTCCAAGATGGGAATGTGTTGTTCGAAAACATCCGGCTGCACCTGTCCGACACTGAAAAAGTGGAGTAACGGCGAGTGCGTTTGTCAATATGCTAAAACTTCTACAGGTACTTGTTGCGAAAAAGGCAAAATAGCCGACAAACATCTTTGCTGCAATGCCGGCGAACATGCGGAAAACACAATTTGCTGTCCGGCAAACAAGCATGAAGAAGGCGGAGAATGCAAATGTGATGAAAATTATATTCCTGATGGTACCGGCTGCAAAAAAAAGGAGCTAGCATGTACTTATGAGTATCGTCAAGCCACAACAAAAGATAGCTGCGGCTTAACTGATCTTAATACAAACTATCAATGTATGAATACTATAAACGGCTGTCAGTGTTACACTCAATTGAAAAAAGTATCGTCTGTTGATGCAGGTGGCGCCGGAACCGTTGTTCCATACAATAAAATCAGCAATAAATCTGCAACTTGCGTTGATTCAAATGGTGTAACCAGATATCAAACCATTTGTCAAGGAACAAGAAAATCAACTTGTAGTGCCTATGGTAAGAATTATGAGTTTAAACCAAATGGCTGCGTAAGCAATACTTATAACAATGGTTTTGAAGTTAAAGGTGATGAATGGGGTGATTGTGTTGAAAAAGAGGGAAAATGCTTCTATGAATATCGTCAAGCCACAACAAAAGATAGTGATAATAAGACAGGTAATTTAGACTATCCTACTTATAAATGTACAAATGGTTCACAATGTTGGAAAAATCTACGAAATATCACATCATTAAGCATAAGAGAGGGTACACCAAGTGTTAATCCTATAAATAAAATCAGCAATAAATCTGCAACTTGTGTTGATGAAAAAGGTGTAACCAGATATAAAAACCTTTGTCAAGGAACGTCGAAATCAGATTGTTTAAGATTCTCTAACGGTAAAAAGTTTATACCAAATGGCTGCGTGAGCGATGCATATAATAATGGTTTTGAAGTTAAAGGCGATGAGTGGGGAACATGTGGTTGCGATACAGATAAAGGGTATTATGATACTGAAGAAAAATGTAAAGAAAAGGAAGGGAAAAATTGCACCTACGCCTCTTCTTGTTATCAAACTTGTGAGTCTGCTAAAATGTATTCAACCAAAGAAGCTTGTTTGAATGGTATACATCGTATATATCCCGATAATTCTACTTCCAAATATTATGAATGCGAGAAATCCGATAGCTGTTATGATATTAAAGTTGTAGGTTTTGAGATTCATGCAGGTAATTCAGAAGCATGCGGAGGCTGGAGTTTGAAACTTATTGATGCTGCTGGTCGTCGTTATGAAAACGGAAATGGTATTCACGAAGCGGGTAATTACTCTGTTGTTATTAATAAACGTGTTAGAGATATAAACTGTGACAAGATTCACTATGTTACTATTCATAGCGTACAGGATGATACTAGTTGGTGCTTTGGTGATCATGCCGAAGATACCAGCTGTGAAAAATCAGACTTCCACGATGATTATGATAGTATATCAAAGGCATACTCGTTCAAGAAAGGTTTTAATTACATTGTTTCCGTAACGTGTTTCTAATTAATAAGAGCTTTTCTATAAAAAGGTGATGTATAGTTTAACCGATAAAAAATAAATATCGTAAAATCTAAAAAAGCGGGGTGGATTTATCCCCGCTTTTTTTGATTTGAAACGCCTTTCCTCTCGACGTCATTCTTTTTGCGTTTTTTTACTCCTCTACTCTCGACGTCATTCTTCAGCGGCACACCCAGCAGGCTGTGCCATGCTGGAGAATGACATTAAAAATGGAGGCGCACATAAACAAGCATACAAAAAACACCGGAATTGAGGAAATGCCGGTGTTTGAAAGTTACTCATCGTCAGATGACGTCGAAAATATGCAAAAAATTGCAATGCAAACAGCAAACGCCGATAAAATCAGCGGTGCTCTCGTGTGTGGCAAGTAATAATTGCAGACAGACGTTATGCCTAAAATCAAACAAATCAAACTTGCAATAAGTGCCGTGCCAAAGCTCCAAAACAATACTTTTTTATCTAAAGCGTTCAGCACCTCATAGTTGTTCAACATTCCCGAAAAAATGATGAACCAGCAAATCAAAATGGCAAAAGATAAGCCAAAATAAAATAAACCAGGCATAATAATTGATTTTTTTTTAATAATTTGAAACTAAGTAAAGACTAGGACTTTTATTTTGTTTCGTCAAGCGGAATATAAAAAAGCCTCGGCGAGCGAGGCTTGAATTTTGCTATTCTAAGAAAGGTTTGACATATAAATCAAATTTCATTTGCTCGGCTTCTGCCCATCCCATTAAATAATGGTCGCCCATAATAAACAGCGGAGTACCTGCCGAACCTGTTATGTTATATTTTTTTAGGGCTTTTTCAAAAAGTTTTAAATTTCCCGGCAATTTAATGTCTAACGCCGTAATTTTCAATGTTGGATAATTCTTCTTAATGTATCCGGCCGCGTCATGACAGTGCGGGCAGGTAGTTTGATAAAAAAAGTAAATTTTATCTTTGCTTAATTCGTTATCTGCCGACTTAGAGCAGGCGGATGTCGCTAAAAAACTGAAAGCGCATAAAAAAGCTAAAAATAATTTTTTCATTTTTCCTGTCCTACTCAATGCAGCAATCAACTGCTTTACGCACAAATTTTTTCATTTTTGCCAAAGCTGAACTTGGCTCATTTTCAACAGGTTCTGCGGCTTTTTCAGCCGAATCGCCGTTTTCTTCTTTAGAAAATTCTTCGGCTTTGGCGGTTATCTTTTTTACTTCTTCCAAATCCGGCTCAATCCATTTCAGGTCTTGGGTTTCCATCATACCCATGTTCAAGCCCCAAAACAGGCAATACATATCGTATGCGGTGTTAAACATTTTATAGGCTTCTTCGTCATGCCCTAAAGTTTGCTGTTTGGTGCCTACTTCCATCAAACGCATTGAGGTTGCAAGCAGGTGTTTTGACATACACCAAACTTCACCCTCATAGCTCGGAATAATCTTTTGCAGCAAATTCTTGCGGGTTTCGCGAATGTCTTTTATTAAGTCGTAATAAGAAGTTTTGCCCGTTTTAGCTCCCGAAAAAACAAGGTGCTCTTCTATAGAAATCAAGTTCATAATCGCAATGCTCAAGTCCTGGTCTGATGATAAATCTTTTGGATTTACCTTTTTGCCGGCATCGATTCTTTCTACAAATTCTTTTACGTTTTCTGCTTTTTTCATGGTTCTTTCTCCCCAAAATTTATATAAAGAAAAAGTAGGCGGAGCAGGGCGGAATGTCAAGGAATATTTAAGTTTTATGCTTTCTTGTTGATTTTTTTTGCGCCTCGGTTTAAGTTAATCGTAAAAAAAGGAATGTTTTATGGGAAGTTTGTTATCATCATTTTCGTTTTTATCCATGGGCGGCAGTGTTTTAGGCGTTACCGTTTCACTGTTGCTGGCTACAATTATGCTGGCTTTGTGGGCGTTGGTGCTGATGGTTTTACACCCTTTGCATGCCACAATGTTCGTTTTGGCGTCGCTGTGCGAATATGTGCTGATTTCGCTGTGCGGTTTCAGCCTTTGGCTGGATTTTATCGCTTTTTTCCTTTTTTATATTTTTATTTTCGGAACTTACACCCTGTTGCTGCGTCGTTGGCTGCCGTTGCCTCATACGGAAATTGAACAGCTGCTGAAATTGGCAAAATTAAAAGAAGACGGTTTACTTTCCGAAGATGAGTATAAAGCCGCTAAAAAGAAATTGCTGAAAATTTAGTCGTCGCTGATTTGTCTGTCCATCCACAGTGAGTTTATAAACGCCTGTTGGCGGTCATGCACCGGATTGCAGGCAACTTCGCCTTCCGGAGATGTTAGGCATTGTACGCCGACATTGGCCGTTGTGTAGCTGCCGTATTTGCCGTAAACATCTAAAACCAGCGGCAAAAAATCTTCGGTTTCATAAGTGGTGTCGGCGCAGAATGTAGAAGCATAAACTGCGCGCGAGGTGTCTTTGCGCCCGATATTGAGCGTAAAGCAGGTTTGGTCGCGGTCGGCATTTATATTTGCGTTGCCGGAAAAATATTGTGAAGATGCGTTTTCATCGCTGCTGAATAAAACGCCTGTTGTGTTGTTGGCGTAAGAGGCGTCTTTATATTTGCCGTTTTGTTTGTAAAATGTTTCAATGTCAAAAATGGCGATAAAATCGGCGTTTTCGGCAGATGTTGCGGTTTTCATGCCGATTTCTCCGAATTTTTTGCTCAAAACTCTGCGGACTTGTCCGGCATAGGAACTGCGAAGACTGCTGCGGAAATAAATACTTTGTCCGTGGCTGTCGGCTAAAGTGTTGCTGATTTTAAGTTTATATGGGTCTTGCGCACAGGCAGCAAGCAGGCAAAATGTTAAAAGAATCAGTTTTTTCATAATGTTATCTCCGCGATTTTTAGTTTCTATGTAATTTATGACATAATTTTTTAATTTTTTATTGATAAATTAAAAAATAAATGTAATTTGACTAGCATTGAGAAGATATGAAAATGAAAACGGCAGAGAATAACATAGATATTTTTGCATTAACGGATTCGCATCAGGAAACCCGTAAATTATGCCGTTTGTTCAGCAAAATCATAGAAAAAGCTCCGAATGGCGGTAAAAATACTCTGATTTGCGATTGCGGTGATTTGTTTAAGGGGATTTACGACCGTGAGCTTAGTATTTTAAGCTATGAGACTCTGCGTCGCCAATTACCGGAAGCAAAAATTGTTTTGGCACTGGGAAATAACGATTTTGGCTTTAATCTGGATAGTTTCAAATTTTTACAAAACGCGTGCAAACGTTTTAATCAATCTAACATTCATGTGCTGTGCGCAAATTTGCTGGATTTAAATACCGGCCGCTGTCCAAGCTGGGTTGACCCGTATATTTTGTTGGAGATTAACCATAAAAAAGTAATGGTTACGGCATTTTGCATTAACCAAATCCGCTTAAATAAATATGGGGTTGTGCTTACCGATATTCCGGAAACTTTTGCCGCTATGTCCGAGGTGATTCGCCACATAGAGCCGGACGCGTTGATTGTGCTGAATCATGCGTTGGAACATAGCAGCCATGATATTTATGCCGCCGCAGCATCTAAAGGTATTCGGTTGGATTTGCTCTTGGGCGGGCATGAACATTCGCCGATTGCTCCGGATGAAAAAGAACGCATATACTATCCGCAGGCTTTCAGTAAAACTATGCTGCATTTTAATATGAGCTTTTTGAAACATGATACGGATTTGCGTTTTATTGAAGAAATAAATGTGAAACAGACCGAAATGAACCCGGTGTTTGAACCGCCTTTATCCGAATTTGAAGAAAAGTCCGGATTGAATATTCCGGTTGCCAAAAGTACGCTTAATTTAGAAAAAATTTATTCCGACCCTTGCTCGTTGGGTACTTTTATTGCGGATTGTATGAAGGCTGCCGCCAAAACGGATATAGCGCTTATTTCCACCGGCTACACCAGCCATGCTTTGCGCTATGAAAAAGATAAAATTTTAACTCACTATAATTTGGAAAGGGCTTTTTCGGCGGATGTTCCGCTGCAGACGGTTACGCTGACACCACAGGAATTAAAAGAAGTGTGGAACAATGCTTTGAAATATCGCTATTTAATTCCAACCGGCAATGTGCGCTTTTTGCAAAGTTCGCAAAATCTTGAGGTTTGCAGCCGTCAGCGCTATGATAACAATGAAGGCGAGGTAACGCAGATTTATATTGGCGGAGAACCGTTGTTTAAAGAAAACGGCAAGCCTTTATATGAAGATAAAGTTATTACCTGCGCGGTTGATCCGTTTATCGGAGCCGGAGAGCAGGGGTTTGACGTTTTACGTCCGCTGCCGAAAGAAACTTTGCTGAAAAACAATCATTTGGTCAAGATAAAAGACTTGTTTAACCGCGCCATAAAAGAAGCGGAAAACAAATATCCCGAAGGCAGTTCATATCCCAGCTTTAAAGTAACTGATGTAAATTAAGCAAATAAGGTTTTGATAATCAGTTTTAATTTGCCGATGTTGTTGATGTTTGGTTTCGGCGAAATAATTTCCCAGCCCCGATTGTTCATCTGCTCAAAATAGCATTGGCTTAAATTAGCCAAATAATAAAGCGGCATAACCGATTTCTTGTTCATTTTGCTCAAAAAACGGTTGGCGGTGTTGAAATATTTTTTTGCGTCTGCAGATAAATATTGCCGGGCAGCCGAAAGGTTTTTATCTTCCAGCACGGAAATCGGCGAGTTTTTATTAACGTTGGCTTTTTGCAATAATTCTTGCGGAATAAACAGATGTCCGGCTTTGGCGTCGTCTTTTATATCGCGTAAAATGTAGGTAATCATCAAAGCCCGCCCCAAATTTTCGGCCAATTTTTCACGAGTCGAAGGTTTACTTTCGCCGATAATGGTCAAAGTTAAATTGAGCGGCACTACAGCCAAACCGTGCAGATATTTTTCAAAAACTGCTTGCGACGGGGCTTGCAGCGGCTGCGGCACATCTAAAAAAGCGCTGTCTAAAATTTGCGACATTTGTTCCTTAGGCAAATTAAAACGCATACAGTTTTTATAAATTTTTCGTCCGATATTGGTTGTCGGCACTTTCTTGTCATAAATATTGTCCAGCTCTTCACGCCAGGCATTAAGCAGTTCGGCTTTTTCTTCCGCCGGCATTTTAGAACGCAGAATGTTGCTGATATGGCGGCAAAAAGCAAACAATGTATAAATCGCCTCGCGCTTGGGTTTAGAAAGACCTCTCATACACCAAAACAAAGAAGGCTGACTTTTCTTTACAATATCGCCGACAGATAACATTTAGATTCCTTCATTATTAACAGATTTACGTTTAATTACTGCAAACTGCCATAAACTATACAAAAAAATCCGGGTGCAGTCAAGAAAAGTCGGTTTATGCTGTTTATTATTTATAAATTGTTTTGTTTGCAAATCGGCTTTATTTAACCACAATGCCAGCATAAATTTCAGCCGTTTGCTTTTTACTAAAGATAAAATCACTTTCGCGCTTTTGTAAAGACCTTTCAAGCGGCTTTCTTTTTGACGTTTGCTCATTTTGGCTTTTTTTATAATATCCTGATTTTTCTCAAAATTTTCTTGCAAAAACAGCAGAATAAAAAGAGAGGTTAAAGGTAGATATGTGCTTGGATTTTCGTCGTATGAAACCAAAATAAGCCGAGCAAGCGGCGACATCAGGCGGTTAAAAATTTCTGAAATCTGGGCGCCGGAAGTCGGCGTTTTGTCTGCAGCCATATAGCGCCAAACCGATAAAGGTTCTATAAGCAAAGAAATGGAAATGTTTTTTTGCAAAAATTGCTGCTGCAGCTTGGCAATTAAACTTTGGGGCAGCGGACAAGTTTTGCGCAAGGCTTTTTCCAGCAAGCGTAATTTTTCTAAACGCAGAGCTGTCGGAATTTCCGAGTTGGAAAAATGCCTCCGTCCTGTTTCTAAAAAAGTCAGGTAATCGGCAACCAGCGGCTGATATTCTTTGGCCGCGAGTTTATCGGGATTATAACCATTAAGCATTGATTTGTTCCATCCATTGCTCAAAATCGGCAAGCGCACGTCGGCAATAGGCCTCTTTGCGGTCGGCGCCTTTTATTTTGCGGAATTTGCCGTTGGCGGTAATTTCTCCCTGAATGGTCGGAAATATACCGAAGTTTATGTTCATCGGCTGATAGTCGGCAGTGGTGTCGGCAAGGTGTCCGAGCATGGCGCCGCTTGCTGTGGTGCGCGGCGGCAGAACAGGATTTTTTCCGTTAATAAGGCATGCGGCAAAATAGCCTGCAAGCATACCTGTGTTTGCGCTTTCCACATAGCCTTCGCAGCCGCTGATTTGACCGGCAAACATAATATTAGGCTGAGTTTTGAGCCGCAAAAATTCATCAAGTAAAAGCGGACTTTGAATAAAGGTGTTGCGGTGGATTCCTCCCAGTCTGGCAAATTCGGCATTTTCCAGTCCCGGAATCATCTTAAAGATTCTGGTTTGCTCGCCGTATTTCATTTTGGTTTGAAAACCGACAATGTTGCGTAAAGTGTCCTCTTTATTATCCTGTCGCAGCTGCACCACGGCGAACGGTTTTTCGTTTGAATGAGGATTCGTTAAGCCCACTGGTTTTAACGGGCCGAATAAAAGCGTGTCAATTCCGCGCTCTGCCATAACTTCAATCGGTAGACAGCCGTCAAAATAGTGAGGTTCTTCAAAATCATGAAACGGCATTTTTTCGGCTTTCAGCAATTCATTGACAAAGCGATAATATTCTTCTTTGTTCATTGGGCAGTTGATATAGTCATATTTATCGCCTTTGTCATAGCGTGATTGGTACCAGGCTTTGTCAAAATTTATCGATTCTTTATAAACAACCGGAGCTATAGCGTCATAAAAAGACAGAGATTTTTGGTCAACTTTTGCTTTTATGGCTTCAATTAAGGCGGCACTGGTCAAAGGACCGCTGGCTATAATGGTTAAAGGCGCGTCGGCAGTTGGAAATTCTGTAACTTCTTGATTTATTACTTCAATCAGCGGCGATGATTTTATCTTTTGGGTTATCAGTTTGGCAAATCCGTCGCGGTCTACGGCTAAAGCGCCGCCGGCCGGAACTTTGGTTTGGTCAGCTGCTTCCATAACCAGCGAACCAAAACGGCGCATTTCTTCATGCATAAGTCCCACTGCGTTATGTTCAGCGTCGTCCGAGCGCAAAGAGTTGGAACAAACCAACTCAGCTAAATCGGCGTTTTTGTGAGCCGGCGAAAATTTTTGTGGTTTCATTTCAAAAATACGTACTTTAACACCGCGTTTGACGAGTTGCCAAGCCGCTTCGCAACCGGCAAGACCGGCGCCGATAATTTGCACAACAGGTTCCATTTTATTCTCCTTATTTCTTTGATAACCTACAGTTTTATTTGTCTCTTGTAAACAAGAAAAACATCTGAGTATTAAACCTTTTTTAAAAACAACTGATATAAACTGACCTTAATACAATATTCTTTGGAACGTAAAATGATTTTAAATAAAGGTAAGATTTTTACACTGTTTTTTATAGCGTTTGTTTTATTGGGCGGTAAAGCTCTCGCCGCAGATGAAAACGGTAGTGCGGGCGAAACTGACAATTCGGCAAATGCCTCGTTGCGTTCTTATGTAAAAGAAGAAAACGCCGAACAAACCGCTAAAGAAAATAATCAAGAAGAAAGCAAAACCTGGATAAATAATTTGGTTACGACAGTTGCTGAAAAAGGCGCGCAGGTAATTTCTTCCGGTACTGATGGTCCGGCGTCGCAATATCGCACTAACGCCTCGGTGTTTGATATTTCCGGCGTAATGCTGAGAATGAACACCAAGCAGACCATGGAAGCCATGCAAAAACGCGGTTATCAAAAAAACTCCGAAAAATTTGAAATTCCGAATTTTATTCGCTGGCGTTATGACGAACAATGCCGCAATCAAGGTGTGGTCGGCTATGAGCGAACCGAAGCCTGTATCATTAAATTGGCGCAGAAAAACAATTATCAATATGTTGAGCAGATGGTTTTTAACAACTTTCGCACCAAAGAGAACGTGCGGGTGTTTTTTACCAGCAACTTTACCGGCAACAAAGCCTATCGCATTGTTTATATGAGCGAAGCCGCCAACATCCGCGGCAGCGGCGCCAAAGCCGATTATTTGCGCAATATCAAAATTTATGATTTTTGGAAAAAAATTAACCAAAAATACGGTGTGCCGGATAATAAAGAACAAGTTATATGGGGGCTGGGGGATAATAAGCCGATTTTGCAGGCTGCTACCGGGCGTTTAATGCTGTATGACCCTATGCTGTTGGAACTCGACTATACAAGAATGTCGCGCGAAGACCAACGCTTTATGAACACCGATGTTTACACATTTTAAGGAGCAATAAAAATGGAACTTAGTAAAACGGAATTGTCCGAACTTATTTGCACGCGTATCAGTCACGATTTAATCGGCAATATCGGGGCAATTTCCAGCGCGTTGGAATTGATAGAAGAAGACAACGGAATGTTGGACGAGGGCACAAAAAAAATTCTGACCACCGGTTCCGATACCTTAATTGCCCGTCAAAAATTTTTCAGAGTTGCGTTTGGAGTGGATTCGCAAAAGTTATTGCCGGCTGATTTAGAACGCTTGTGCGCAGACTATTTGTCGACCGTATGCAGTCGCGGTAATCCGATAACCTTAAAATTGCACCGCGTTTCGCCGGAGATTTCTAAAATTGTGTGCGTGTGTGTAATGATTGCCGCCGAATTGTATATCAAAGGCGGAGAAATTTCTATCAGTGTCAGTTCCGATAATATGACGGTAAACGCAGTTTCGGACTTTAAACTTTCAGCTTCTAAAATTGCGGCATATCAAAAAATTCTGGCAGGTCAAAAGGTCGAAGAAAACGCCTCGCAATATGCGCAGCTCTATTATCTGCAAAGCCTTTTAGGTTATGATGTTCCGTTAAAACTTACTTCATCAGAAACTGAAATTAAATTGATTATCGGATAGAAATTAACTGTATGATTTTAGTTTGATTACTTTTTTATATTTTAAAATTAAAAAAATGATTTGACTTTATTCAGTAAATTTTTTAGCCTTAAATTGCATAGGCTGATAACCTGTGTGAGGTTTAGAACCCTCTAATGGATAGCTGGTTTTTCCAGATGAGAAAAACTACCTTGTTGCCTGAGAGCAGGAAGGTAGTTAATAAGGCGTAGGAGCTTGCTCTTACGCCAAATACGCTACACTATTTCCATTATAGGTTCTAACTTCCTGCTGCCTCTCATCAAGGCGGCTTTTTTTGTAAGGTTTAGAACCCTTAAATGGAGAAAGTTATGAAAATAAAATCAGGAGAAAACAACTGCGATAAATTGGTTTCGGTAATTGTTCCGGTTTATAATGTGGAAAAATATTTAGCCGAGTGTTTAGACAGTCTGCAAGCGCAGACATATCCACATTGGGAAGCAATTTGCGTTAATGACGGTTCAACAGACAATTCTTGGCAAATTTTACAAAAATATGCGGCAAGAGACAGCCGTTTTGTGATTATAAATCAAAAAAATTCCGGGGTTTCGGCAACTCGCAACGCAGCTTTGCAAAAAGCTAAAGGCGATTATATCGCTTTTTTGGATTCTGACGATATGCTGTGTTGTCAGTTTATGGAATATATGACGACGGCACTGGAAAAGACAAACAGCGATATGGCGGTTTGTTGTAATGAAGATGCTTGTGTTGATTTTAAAAATTATCAATATCAACAATGTGAATTAAAAAAAATATTTAATCCGGTATCTTATTTTTTAAGACGTAAAAAGCCTAAATTGCAAATAGCAGTTTGGGGAAAGTTATACAAAAAAGAAATATTGAACGGACTTTTATTTGATGTGAGTTTTAAACAAATGGCTGAAGATTTTGAATATTCTTTCAGAATATTTGAAAAAGTTAATAGTTTTGCGTTTGTTCAAGAAAAATTATTTTATTATCGCAAAATTGAAAATTCAGGAAGTCTGACGCATCAAAAGTTTTCGGAAAGAGAGATTGACGACCATATTTTGTTGACGCAGAAAATCATGACACATTTTGCGGCAATGGAAGATATAAAATGTTATGAATTGATGAAGAAAAATTTTTCCAGGATAATTTTCAGGCAATGTTGTACATATCCGTATTTAAAAAATGCGGACTATCAGAATTATTGGCAAAAATATCAAAAAATCTGCTTAGATTTGGCGGCGCAAAAGGTATTTTTTCCCCATAAATTAAGTCTGTTTAATCGATTCTTGTGCAAAATGTTTTTAGCGGGAAATTTCTCCGGTTTGTATTTTGGGTTGAAAATGTATAGTAAAATACATGGCAAAATTTAGCACGGCTCACGGTTCGAGACCTACCGCTTTTACCACACAATAAAACCCCAAAGGGATAGACCCTATGGGGTTTTATTGGCGGAGCGTACAGGACTTCGTTTTACACATGTGTAAAACTCTATCGCAACTCAAACAAAATTTCGCAGCGGTTGCTGTCGCTGCCCTGGCTCAATTAAGTTTTCGCTGCGCTTGCAGAGAAAAACTGTCATTTAAGGACAGTTTTTCCTTAGCGCGCCTTACGGTTCGAGACCTACCGCTTTTACCACACAATAAAACCCCAAAGGGATAGACCCTAAGGGGTTTTATTGGCGGAGCGTACAGGACTCGAACCTGTGCATCCTTTTAAGGGGATGACGGATTAGCAATCCGCTGCATTACCACTCTGCCAACGCTCCATAAGTGATAACGACATACTTTTAACTTATGTTTTTGCCCTAGTCAATAACTTTTTTAATTTTTTGCAAATTATTCCCAACCATTGAAATTTTTTTAACTCTGACTATCTCAAAATCAAGGAGAAAATTCATGGAATTATATTTGCTTATATCGCTCATTTTTATCTATTTAATCACCGCCGCCATGGTCAATAAAAACGTGGTGCACCGTATATGGACACTGGCCTTTATCGTCGCGTTTGTGGTAACAGCGGTGGCAATCGGCTTTTTGCGTGTTACAAATCAAGATGTTATGATGTCGGCCGATAATTTGAATTGGTACTATCTTTTATATATTTTCGGCTCAATGTCGGTAGTGCTTGGCGTTATAAATCTGTGGATGTACCGCAAACCTTTGTGGCAGATTCTGCGTAACGATAACTCCGAAGACAATAAAGAATAATTGCAAATTTTTGTTTTTTGTGTAATATACCCCTAAAACAAAGGGGCAATATTATGTTACGTATTAACAATATTTCTATGCCGCTGAACGCAAGCGAACAGCAGCTAAAACAAAAAGCCGCGCAAAAATTGGGAGTTAAAGAAACAGAACTCCAAGATTTTACCGTATCAAAAAAATCGGTTGATGCGCGCAACAAAAATAATGTGCATTTTGTTTATAGTGTGGATTGCAATTCGGCGTCAAAAGTGCGTGATAAAGATATTGAACAGCTGTCCGATGTAGAAAAATTGATGTTTAACCTCAAGGCAGACGGCGCTCGTCCGATTGTGGTCGGCAGCGGTCCGGCCGGTATGTTCGCCGGTCTTGCTTTGGCGGAAGCCGGTTTAAATCCGATTATTTTGGAACGCGGAGCGCCGGTGGAACAACGCCAAAAAGATGTGGCGGCGTTTTGGCGAGGCGGCGAGCTGAAGGCAAATTCCAATGTGCAGTTCGGAGAGGGCGGCGCCGGTACTTTTTCGGACGGCAAATTGATGACTGGTATCAAAAAAGACAAGTTTACCGCCAAGGTTTTGCAAGAATTTGCCGCTGCCGGAGCGCCTCAGGAAATCCTTTATTTGGCCAAGCCTCACATTGGGACGGATAAATTGCGTCTGGTTGTCAAAAATATTCGGCAAAAAATACTGTCTTTAGGCGGAGAATATCGTTTTAACAGTCAGTTAACCGGACTTATTATCAAAAATGATAAACTTACGGCGGTTAAAGTTACAGATGAAAAAGAAACTTATGAATTGCCTGCGAATAAGCTGTTTTTAGCTATCGGGCATAGTGCGCGCGATACTTTTGAAATGCTGTATAACTGCGGCGTGCGTATGGAACAAAAGCCGTTTTCGGTCGGCGCCAGAATAGAACACAAGCAAACATTGATAAACAAAGCTCAATACGGCAAAGCGGCGGAAAGTCCGTATTTAGGCGCGGCAGATTATAAAATGGCGGTGCATTTGCCAAACGGGCGTTCGGTATATACGTTTTGTATGTGTCCGGGTGGCGTGGTTGTGGCGGCTGCTTCCGAAAAAGGACGAGTGGTTACAAACGGTATGAGCGAATTTTCCCGTGCTGCCGAAAACGCTAATTCGGCTTTGCTGGTGGGGGTTTCTGAAAAAGATTTTGGCAGTAATAATCCGCTGGCAGGTATGTATTTTCAGCGTAAATTAGAGGAAAACGCTTTTATTGCCGGTAATAAATCATATCGTGCTCCGGCTGTTTTGGTTGGAGATTTCTTGCGGCGCAAAGTTTCGCAAAAATTAGGCGAGGTGCGTCCGTCCTATCTTCCGGGCGTGGCTTTAGGCGGATTTAAACAGATTCTGCCGGAAGAAATAGCGGATTCTTTGCGGCTGGGTATTGTTGAAATGGCTAAAAAACTGCACGGATTTGATTGCTATGACGCGGTTTTGACCGGAGTTGAAACCCGCAGTTCTTCACCGGTGCGGATTGTGCGTGATGAAACCATGCAAAGCAATATCAAAGGGCTGTATCCTTGCGGAGAGGGCGCAGGTTATGCCGGAGGAATTACTTCTGCGGCGGCAGACGGTCTGAAAGCGGTTTATTCTTTATCCGCTGAATAGCCCTGTTTTTCTTATGTTTTGTCAAAAGTGTGTAAAAAAAACGACCGTTTAAATTGGACTCGTTTTTAGCATTTTTTTTAAAATATCATAAAATCAGTAAAAAAGCAATAACTTTTTATTTTTACGCTATTTTTTGCGTTTTTTCAGGCTTATACGCCGCTCTTTTCTGACTGTGTAAAAATAACGGTCGTTTTTTTTACACAATAGGAGGAACAAAAATGTTTAAGTTATTGAATAAAATATATATTATCGGAGTGCTGTGTTTGGCGGCGACTCCGGCTTTTGCGCGGGTGTGTTTCCTGCCGGACGGAAATTGCGAAGCCGGCAAAGCCACATATTCGCCGGTCAATAATATTACAGGCTGCGAATATAAAGATGAAAATGCAGCAAAAAACGGACTTGGCGAATGTCAAGAATACTATCAAAGCGGAATGTGTTATTACAGACGTTGCAAAATGTCGGAAAAAGAATGTTTGGAAGCGGCTCACGACTCTATTCACAAGTGGATAACGCAAAATTATCCCAAAATTGATATTTTAAGACCCGGACTAGGTTTAAAATCCAATGTCATAAATGGAACAGGAACAGTTGTAACCCCGGATATAACTGTAAATCCGGTGTTAAGGGTAACTAAGCAAAAATGTGTGGTTTGCAAAGACGGCTGCTGGAAACTGGAGAACAGTGCGTACGGTCCGGACACGGAACATACATGTAAAGAGATGGGGTATAAAACGAAAGAAAACTGCACAGCCGATTATGTAAAATTTGTACCGGTAAATTTAATTGATAAAAACGGTGAGCGTTGCGGCAAATGTGAAAATTTGGCCTGTATGGAAATGGGCGGACTTAAAACAGAAGGCAGCTGTGCCGCTGGCGAGAAATTTGTGTATGCCAATAAAATTGACGGTTTCAACAATAGATGCGGAACTTGTGAGGCTGTAGCAGTACCATTGATAACTATAAAAATCACTAATAAATCAGACACGAAATTTGATAAAACTGAGAATAGTGCTAATGGTTTAGTCATGACAAAAACTACAAGCACTACAACAACTTCATTTACAACCACTACTTCTGATAACAGCACCCATAAAGTGCAACTACGATTCACTCAAATTGATACAGAATTTAGTACACCAAATTCAGGCGGAATTGATAATGGACTTATTTCCGGAGGTGGTAATGTCAATATATTAAAGGAAAAATCTGTTGCCAACACTAGCAATATATCCAATAATGCTTCAGCTAATAACCCTCGCACAATAACCATTGGAGAGAATGAAAATGCAACAACATCTCACTCTCAAGAAATAAAGAGATTCCTCATAGGTAATTCCACAGTAGAGGCAACCAGTTCTTGCTTAATGACCCTTATTATTGATAGCAAAGAGGTTCAGTCATTTGCTTATCAGGGGGATAATCTCTGGTGCAATGAGTTATGTAAAAACTTTGCAGATCTGAATTATGACGAAGTTTATTCGTACGATGAGTATAATGTGAAATTTGAAAACAGTTCAGAACAAATTATAACAAAGAATACTTGTGCTACTTGGGATTTAAAAACAGAAACTGAGGCTGATTGCGGCGCAGGTGAGATATTCCAGCAAGATACCACTCATAAAACCGACGACAACGGCGATAAATGCGGTACTTGTGTGAAAGATAATTCGCAGTGTTATGGTACAGCTAATATATATTTGGCATATTATAGTGGTTGGCCAGACGATAAAAGTATTCTAAAAGGGTTTCAATCTATTGAGTTAGGTTTCAAATCTGCTGATAAAGTATCTGAATTATCATATAAAAGTGGTGTTTCACAAACATCGGTTACTTTGGATGGTAGTCATACTTACTATAACGCCGTTGAGCCAACATATTCCAATGACACCACTAAATGTTATTACAAAGTGATAACAAAGGAGGAATATGAAAAAACAACAGGACTTACATTAAAGACCAGCGGGCGTCCGAATAGCATAAGTGGCTTATCTTTCTATGGTTCGATTTGGCAAAAATGGTCTAGTAACAATGTAGTTACCTGTAAAGGCGATTGGGTCGCAATTATGGCTTGCGTCACTAACCATGGAGAACGTGATCTAAATCAAAACTCATATTGCAGAGACTATGATAGCAACTATGGTTCTTGCTATGGTGACGCTAAGGGCGGAACATCTCTGCCTTCCGAAATTAAAGGAGGTTTGTCAGATCAAAAATCATGCTGTGTTAAACGCGGAACGCGATAAGATATAGGTAAAATCATATTGATAAAAAATTCAAAAAGCATAGAGAATGTTTCTCAGCTTGAGTAGAGCGAAAATTTTCTAAGGAGGTGGTGCAACACTTAAAAATAAAAACAAAATCCTAATTATATCAAAAACTCCGGCGGTCCCCAATCCGTCGGAGTTTTTTTGTGTGGTTTGTTAAAAATAAAAAAGAACCGATATAAAAATATCGATTCTTTTTTGTAAAGTAGTGTTTAACCACGAGAATAAAAGTTGGCGTTGCCGTTGTTTATAACCATCAACAGGTCGTCATTGAAGCCGACAAAATCCATGCCGTCGGGATATTTGTCAGCTAAATCCGTGTTAAGCGTTCCGTCGTAGTCGTAAACGAAATACTTGCCGTTGCGGCGCAAAGCAAACAGGCGATGTGTGTCATCGATAATGGCAAATTCTTCAACATTGTCAAACGTCTTCCAAGAGCCGTTGTAGAAAATGTTGGCTTTTTTGCCGGCAAGCTCAGAGCAAATAGCAAAATACTTGGTATGACTACAGCAGATAACATTCTGTTTGTCGCACAGCACATCTTTGTTATAAAGAGAATACAGGCGATAATTGCCCGGTGTGCCGCAAACAAGCAAGCTGTCGCCTAAAAACACTTTGTGCTCGGCCGGAATAGGATAAGCAAAAGAAATTTTCAGACCGTTGTAACGGTAAACTTGCCACTCGCCGTCCGCCGTAAACGCAATGTAGCGCTTAGAGCGTTTAACGGCTTTAGTCTTTCTTTCCAACACAATTCTGTTGCCGTTCAGTAACAGAATTTCGGTGCAGGCAGCGTCGACAATCAGATAGTTATGATCACCATGCAGCTTGTAAATTGCAAATTTGGTCTGCGAAAAGTTTGAAACTTTTTGACCCTCCAAATTGAACAAACCGGCATTGGTAAAGATGAGACCTAATTCAACCTCCACCCGTGGAGCCGAATCTGTCGGAATGTTCTCCAGCGGTGTCATTTTAGCAATGTTTCCATCTTCATCGCCTTCAATGTGATTGAGCGTGTACTTACCGTTGGTTTCAACAAGAACTAACTGAAAGTCAGGAAAAAGTTTAAAATCCATAGACATAAAAATACTTAAAATTAAACAATTATACTTAAAACATTTTATATATAGCACATTTGGACAAATTTGTCAAATAAAAAAAGACAGCCGAAACTGCCTAAAATTGTTTGAGCGGAAAAGAGGATTATTTTTTGATATTGGCGGTTAAAATCTGCAAAACTTTTACCAGTTCCTCTTTCATTTTTGCGCGTTCCACCACCATGTCAACCATACCATGCTCCAGTAGATATTCGGCGCGCTGGAAACCTTCCGGCAGTTTCTCGTGAATGGTTTGTTCAATCACTCGCTGCCCGGCAAAGCCGATTAAACAGCCTTTTTCAGCGATATTAACATCGCCAAGCATGGCAAAAGAAGCCGAAACACCGCCTGTTGTCGGGTCGGTTAAAATAGAAATATACGGAATACCGGCTTCTTTCAGCTCGTTAATAGCTGCGGTGGTGCGAGCCATTTGCATCAGCGAAAGCATACCTTCCTGCATACGAGCTCCACCGGAAGCAGCCACCGTGATTAGCGGTTCTTTATCCTGTAAAGCCAATTTAGCCGCTTTTACAATTCCTTCGCCTACGGCAACCCCCATTGAACCGCCCATAAATGAAAAGTCCATGGCGGCAACCACGCTGGCAATGCTGCCGATTTTGCCGCGAGCCACTTGAATGGCGTCTTCGCAGCCGGTTTTTTTGCGGTTGCTTTTCAGTCTGTCGCTGTATTTTTGAATGTCTTTAAATTTCAGCGGGTCGTCTTGAACAGAAGGTAATTCAACTAAAGTATATTGCTCATCGTCAAACAGCAACTTAAAACGTTTTTCCACATACAAACGCAGATGATGTCCGCAAGAAGTGCAAACATAATGCGAATCTTTCAATTCTTTAGAAAAAAGCATCTGGTTGCAATTAGGGCAGCGCACCCATAAATTGTCGGCAATTTCTTTTGGTGTTGTTTTTTTAATTTTCGGACGGACTATTTCTGTCAACCAGTTCATTTATTTTCCTTTCTTGAAAACATATTTTTCAAAAAGCGCCAGCGGGCTTTGGCTTTTTCGGCTTTTTGTTCTTTAATTTCCGTTTTTTGAGCCTCTGCGGTGGCTTTTGCCTGTTGTTCCAAACCGGCAATATTTTGCTTTAAGCCGCTCACGGTTTCGTTCAGCTTTTCCTGTTCTTTGTTCAGCGCTTTGTTGGTTTTACGCTGCTGTTTCAGCTCTTTTCGAACCGGAGCCGCGCCAAACCAGGAATTGATTTTTCCCCACACAAAGCCGTAAATCAAAAACACAAACAGCACCAGTCTGGTGTTTATGTGCATTTCACTGTCAAGCGGCCACAGAGACAGCACAAATTTATCTTCTGAAACCTGAGCGTTATAAACACCCCAAAGCGCCACCAGCACAAAAGGAATTTCAATTAAATAATGCAAAAGTTTCATGGTACTGCCTCCTGCAAAAGAGAAAAAGTTTATATTATTCTGCGTTCAACCGGTCGTGAAGCTCTTTACCGGTTTTGAAGTGCACAATGTTTTTAGACGGCACGTTAACGCGGGTTTTATTTTTCGGGTTAATGGCTACGCGCGGATTTCTGGTTCTTACCGAAAATGCGCCGAAACCTCTGATTTCCACTCTGTCGCCGTCAGCTAAAGCCGACGTAAGTTTTTTAAACACGACATTAACGATGTTTTCAATGTCTTTCAAAGTTAAGTTCGGCATTTTAGCCGCAATTCTTTCAACTAATTCAGATCTGGTCACTTTATCCTCACATTACAATATACAAATTAAACAATTTCTTTTTAGATACACTTTTATTTTGAATATATCCATATAATTTTTAAGATTTTACACAAACATCAGGTGCTCGTAAATATAAAGGTTTAGGATAATTCAGTTTTTTTGCATTATATTTTTGGATGGCGCAGGCTGCCAAATCGGTGATTGAGGCGTTTTTATCCATACGGATGGTATGCAGAACCAAACCGCTCGGCCGGTCTAAAAAGCGCTCAACCCCGTTGCCGATTAAAGTTACGGTTTTGCCCTTGAGGCGGCTGATAATTTCTTCATACGGCAAAGCCTCGGCGTCGCAAAGTTTTTCCAAGCGACCGCTAAACAGCTGAAAATAAAAATCGGCACGCTTGGTTTCAATTATTACGGCATTATAGTCCGTTAGTTCTGCCATATCTAAAGAGTGTACATAGGCTTCAAATGCCGAAACTCCGGTTATTTTTAAATTTGGACAGGCTAGACCGAAAGCCCGAGCCGCCGCCAAAGACGAACGCACGCCGGTAAAAGACCCCGGGCCGACGCAAACCGCTAAAAGGTTTATGTCGGCAAATTTCAGATTTTTTTCCTGTAAAATATTTTGAATTTCCGGCAGCAGGGCTTCAGCCTGTCCGAATTCCATTTCTTTAACGAATTTTGCAATAACTTTATTGTCTTGCAAAAGAGCTATTGAACAGCTGTCCGCCGTGGTGTCAAAAGCCAATGTTAACATAGTTATCAACCTTTAAAAAAAATAAATTGCCTATTTGTCTGTGTTTATTTACTATAAATTAAGTAATAAGACAAACATTTTTTTTGTAAAGAAGATTTTGCAATGAACGCGGAAATACTCAGAGATATAATTTTTATCAGTTTGCTGTTGGTTTTTATCATGCTCGGGATTATTGCCGCCCTGCAGATAAAAATATATAAATATAAACACAAAATATATTTTATCCGCCGCGACAGAGAGCGCTGCAACGAAGTTTTATTTGCGGCTAAAGACGGTTATTTTTGCTTTGTTTATCCCGACCAAAAAGTTAAAGACCCGCAAAAAGAAATCAGGGAGAGGTGTTCGCGGCGTTTGGCGGTAATGCTGAATTTAGCAGGAGGAACGGCGGCGTCTTTTGCCGAGGTGCTCGATTCTTTTGCCCGGGAAGACGGTAAAATTTTGAAAAAATATGTTGATTTGCTGCAGCAGGAAGGCCGATTCTTTGAGGATATGCTGTGCTTGAAAAACAATCGGAATATTTGTGTTTACGGCAGCAGAATCAACGGCGCCGACAATAATTTGTATTGCGATATTGTCTGGTTTCGTGATGTGTCGGCTGAAACTTTGAAAATATCCGAGCTTTCGGCTGAAAAATCAGCGGTGGAAAATGTCTGCCGCAATTTGGAGCAGATGATTGACGGAGTCGACTATCCGCTGTGGCTGCGTGATGATAATTTGCGCCTGCTGGCGGTTAATAAAAAATATTTGGAATTTTCCGGTTCCTCCAAAAAAGACGTGCTGAGTAATCAGGTGGAAGTCTGTAACGCCAAAGGTGATAAAGTGGCGTTGACGCTGGCCGAGGCGGCGCAAAAAAGCAAAAAAATGCAAAAGAAAAATTTGAAAATCGTGCGTTCCGGCGAGCTGTTTAATTTTGAATTGCGTGAAAATCCGTATTACGCCGGCGATACTTTGGATAAAATCGGCACAGTAGGTTATTTGGTGGATAACACGGCTTTGGAAAAAGCCAAGCGCAATTTTAAGGTAAACCAAAATAATCACCTGGAAATTTTGGGGGCGTTGGGAACGGCGTTTGCCATTTTTGACAATCATTACAAACTCTATTTTTATAATGCGTCATTCAAAAGTTTGTGGAATTTGGATAATGAATTTTTAGAAAAAACACCGTCGTATCTGCAATTTTTGGAGACTATCAGAGAAAATAAAATGTTGCCGCCGGTGCCTGATATAAAAAACTATAAACAAGAAGAAATGAGTGTTTTCGGCGGTTTGCTGGAAACCAAAGAAGACTTGCTGCATCTGCCGGACGGGCGGACAATCCGCCGCCTGCGTACGCCGCACCCGAACGGGGTTATTTTTGCGTTTGAAGATGTTTCCGACCGCTTGGCGACTATGCGGCGTTTAAATGAATTGATGTCTATGCAGCAAAATATTTTGGATAATTTAAACGATTCGGTGCTTATTTTTGCGCCGAACCGGCGGCTTAAGTTTTTCAACCGTGCCTATTTGCGACTTTGGGGGCTGGACTTTGATAAATTGCAGGATGAGCCGAAAATAGAAGAAGTGATAGGTTTGCAAAAACTTTTCTTTTCTAATGTTGACGATTGGACGGCGTTTAAGCAAAGCATGCTGGATAACATTATGTCGGGCAGGCGCTTTAATTTGCTGCGCGATGATGATAAAACTTTAGCCGTGTCGCCGCTGATTTTTTACGACGGCTCGGTTATGATAACCTATACTGTAAAATAGGGTTGCAATCTGCGTTTGAATATATAAAATATAAGCAGGGGTAATAAAAAATGGATGATACACAAACAGAAACTCAAGGCGGAACCGATAAGACGGCTTTGGATTGGAATAAAAAAGGCTTTGTTCCGGCCGAAAGGCTGTCTTTACGCATAGACGCGCAGGAGGCAAACCGCTATCAGGCGAAAGCCGGTAAGGCCAAGCTCGGAGATTTGTCGCCGACGCTGAAGAGCTTGCGTAAAAAAGTCCGCAATCCGTTTGATGACGATGAAGATGACAATGACGGCGCCCCGGATGAGGAAATTTTTAGAATGTTGCGCGAATTGGAACAGAACGCCAACGACGCTTCCAACAACGATACAACTCTTCTAAACGCTTTGTCGCCGGCGGAAAAGCATTTTATTGACCAACGCAGCACCATAGAAAATAATCGAATGGAAGATAATGCCGGCAAGCTTAACGCTATGCAGCAAGCCGATACTCTGTCGCGCAAGGCCGGAATCAGCAAAATGACCAACGATGACTATATGAACAATATGCAGGATGCAATTTATAATCCGCGGCGCTTGCGTGAGCAGACTTTTGAAGAAAATATCGCTAAAAAAGTGGGGTTAAAAGGGCATATTACCAAGCATAATACCGGCGAAGTGGTAAAAGGGGTTAAAAAAATTACCGAAACTACCAAAAATAAAAAAGTTAAAGGAATGAGTTTTGACGATGCCGCAAAAGTCGGAAAAAAGAATATGTCTAAAAACGCCACGGCCGAGTTGATTCTGCAAAAGTCCGGGCAAACTGCGCGTCTTACCGAGATTAAAATGAAAACCCAAATAAAAAGCAAAGAACCCGACGCCAAAGCTCCAAAACGTTCATATTCGGCGGAAATGAAAAAACTTTTGCAGGAATCGCTGCGGAAAAACGGCGAAGTCCGCTGACATTCGCTAACAGGGGCAAAGTTCCGATTTACTTTTTTGAAAAAGTGTATTAAACTAAAGCAAATTCATGAAGATTTTGAGGATATATTATGGAAAATCAATATTATACGCTTATGGAAAAGCAAGATTTCTTTGAAATTATCGAAAATAAATACGGTGAACTCGCCATTTTTATTGACGCTCGCGACGGTGCTCCGCAAGAGCCGGTTTTGGAATTTGACGGTAAAAAGACAGCTTTGCTGAAAAGAGACGAGCGTCGTTCCATTATTTTGGATAACATTGATGCTGAAACCAAAGAAGTTCTTGCCGGCGCCGAATTTGTGATGATTGTGGAAATGCAGGCTGACATGGTGGAGCGTGTTTATGGCGTTCCGGTGGAAAATGTAGAAGAAATAGAGTTTAACGGCCGACGCACTCGTGCCGATGAGCTGTTTAAAGCCAAAAGTAAAGAAGATGTGCTTAAATCGTTCGGCGCAATTAAAGTTTGGAGCGGCGGAGCGGCAAAATGATTGGTTTGGTTTTTGTTACGCACGGCAATTTAGCCAGTGAGTTTGTGGCAGCAATGGAACATGTTGTCGGCAAACAGGAAAATGTTGAATGTGTCTGCATCGGTCCCGAAGATGATATGGAAAATCGCCGGCATGAAATTTTGCAAAAAGCCAAAAGCGTGGACTGCGGGCAGGGGGTGTTGCTTTTAACCGATATGTTCGGAGGAACTCCGTCTAATTTGGCAATGTCGGTTATCGGGCACGGAAATTTTGATGTAATTGCCGGGGTGAATTTGCCGATGTTGATAAAATTGGCGTCGGCTCGTCAGAATATGCCTTTAGAAGAATGTGTTATTTGTGCGCAGGAAGCCGGTAAAAAATATATCAATATCGCCTCACAGCTTTTGAACGGAACAAACAAATGAGTGAAGCAGTTGTTGAATTGGAGATTAAAAATCTGAAAGGTTTGCACGCGCGCGCTGCCGCCGCGTTTGTTAAATGCACTGCGGATTTGGATGTTGATATTACGGTTGAGAAAGACGGTCAGCAGGTTGACGGTTCGTCAATTTTGGGTTTAATGATGTTGGCAGCGTCTAAAGGAAGCCGGATAAAAGTTAAAGCCAATGGAGCTGATGCTGAACAGGCGGTAAAAAATATTTCGGATTTAGTTAATTCTTTGTTTGGTGAAGAACAGTGATTGGCAGCCCGGCACTACGCAATAAAACCATTGTTTTGACACCGCGTGAAGAATGCGGCTATGCTAAAAAAGCCGTAAAACTTTCCACTGCGGCAGAGCCTGAGGTTTTATTTGATAAAATTGTGTGGCAGGACACTTTTAATGCGCTGCGCTATGTGCCGGATAATTTTGCCGATTTAATGATTGTCGACCCGCCGTATAATTTGACCAAAAACTTTGGCAAAAACACCTTTTATCAAATGGATTTGTCTGAATATAAAAAATGGCTGGATAAATGGTTGTCTAAAATTGTACGGATTCTCAAACCGAATGCCAGCCTATATATTTGTTCAGATTGGCAGAGTTCAATAATTATTCCTTTGGTTGCCGGTAAATATTTTAAACTGCGCAACCGAATTTCTTGGGAACGCGATAAAGGACGTGCCGCCGCCAATAATTGGAAAAATTGTATGGAAGATATATGGTTTTTCACCAAGTCGGATGAATATACTTTTAATCTGGACGCGGTAAAAATGCAAAAAAAAGTGTTGGCACCATATCGCGACGGTAAGGGAAAGCCAAAGGATTGGCATGAACAAAACGGTGAAAAAATGCGCTTTACGGCTCCGTCAAATATTTGGACCGATATTACGATTCCTTTTTGGTCAATGGCCGAAAATACAGAACATCCGACCCAAAAGCCCGAAAAACTTATTGCTAAACTGATTTTAGCTTCCAGCAATGAAGGGGATATGATTTTTGACCCGTTTTTAGGTTCCGGAACCACGGCAGTGGTCGCAAAAAAACTCGGACGACACTATTTAGGAATAGAGCGCGAACGTAAATATGTGGCGCTGGCGCTTAAACGCTTGGAAACGGCCGATAAAAACAAAGATATACAGGGATATGAAAACGGAATTTTTAAGAACCGCAACTCCGGTGCTGAATAAATGAGAAATGTCTTGAGTTTTCTCATTTTTCAACCTATATATAGTGCGAAGAATTTATTTTTTTGAGGAAAATCTGATGAGATTTGGAAAAAATGCGATTATTTGGTTGTTAGCTTTTGTGGCGCTTTCTTTTGCCATGGGGTTTATGGAAAATAAAAATTTTTCCTCCGGCTATGAAAATTTAGCGTTTTCCGATTTTATGAATGAAGTAAAGGGAAAACGTATTTCAAATGTAACTATGACCGGCGCACAGATTTACAGCGTGTCGACCGACGGCAGAAAATATATGACTTATGCGCCGTACAGCCCGACAACCGTAGACACATTGCTTGCCAATAATGTGCGGGTTGATGCTAAACCTCAAGACACTGCCGGCGACACATTTTGGAGTATTGTAATTTCCTGGTTCCCGATGATTTTGCTTATCGGCGTATGGGTTTTCTTTATGCGCCAAGCCAGTGCCGGAAATAACAAAGCTATGAGTTTCGGTAAGTCCCGAGCTCGTTTAATTGAAAATACCAAGCGTGTAACTTTTAATGATGTAGCCGGCGCCGATGAATCTAAACAAGAGCTTGAAGAAATTGTAGATTTTTTGAAAGACCCGCAAAAATTTCAGCGTTTGGGCGGTAAAATTCCGAAGGGTGTTTTGTTGGTGGGGCCTCCGGGAACAGGTAAAACTTTGCTTGCCAAAGCCGTGGCCGGTGAAGCGAATGTACCTTTTTTCTCTATTTCAGGCTCTGATTTTGTGGAAATGTTTGTCGGTGTGGGCGCTTCCCGTGTGCGTGATATGTTTGCACAGGCTAAAAAGAATTCACCGTGTCTGTTGTTTATTGATGAAATTGATGCGGTGGGTCGTCATCGCGGCGCCGGTTTGGGCGGCGGAAATGATGAACGTGAACAAACACTTAATCAGCTGTTGGTTGAAATGGACGGCTTTGAACCGAATGAAAATGTAATTTTGATTGCCGCAACCAACCGTCCGGATGTTTTGGACCCGGCTTTGCTGCGTCCGGGGCGTTTTGATCGCCAGGTTACGGTCAGCAATCCGGATGTTAAAGGGCGTGAGGCGATTTTGAACGTGCATGTCCGCAAAGTGCCACTGGCTCGCGATGTCGACTTGTCGGTGGTGGCCCGCGGAACTCCCGGATTTTCCGGTGCTGACTTGGCTAACTTGGTCAATGAGGCGGCTTTGTTGGCTGCTCGCCGCAACAAACGTAAGGTTACTGCGGAAGATTTTGACAACGCTAAAGATAAAGTGCTGATGGGCAGTGAGCGTAAATCTATGGCGATGGATGAACAAGAAAAGAAGTTGACTGCTTACCATGAAGCCGGACACGCTATCTGCTCGCTACATGTTAAAGAAACCGACCCAATCCATAAGGCAACGATTATTCCGAGAGGTCGGGCTTTGGGTATGGTGCAGCAGCTGCCGGAAAAAGACCAATATTCTTATACCAGGGCTAAAATGCTGTCGCGTTTGATTATCTGTATGGGCGGCCGTGTGAGCGAAGAACTTAAATTCGGTTATGATAAAGTTACTTCCGGGGCGTCGTCGGATATTGCCGCTGCCACCAATTTGGCGCGGGCTATGGTTACTGAATGGGGAATGAGCGACGTTTTGGGGCCGGTGATGTATGTTGAAAATTCTAACGAGGTTTTCTTAGGTCGCAGCGTTACGCAAAACCAAAATATGAGTGAAGAAACCGCTCGTCTGGTGGATTCGGAAATTAAACGTTTGGTTACCGAGGCTCACGCTGAAGCCGCAAAAATCTTAAAGGAAAATGATAATGAATTGGAAACTTTGGCGCAAGCGTTAATGGAATATGAAACTTTAACTGGTGAAGAAATTAAAGAGGTTTTAGCCGGTAAAAAAATTGACCGTACTGAACAGACACCTGTTCCGCCGGAAAAGCAGACAAAAGTTTCTGTTCCCGAAGTTTAATAAATAAAAGAGGTTAAAATGGATTTTAAAGAATTAGGTTTGAGCGAAACCACCATAAAAGCTATTAACGAAGCCGGAATTACCGCACCGACAACCGTGCAGACAGATGTTATTCCGTCTGTTTTGGGCGGTAAAGATGTATTTGCCATTGCACCGGCCGGTTGCGGCAAAACTTGTTCCTATGTTTTTCCGTTAATTGATATTATCGCTCGCCGTGAAGCGCAAAATATTTTGGTAATTACCGCAAATTCTAAGCAATCTGTAATTGTTTCTGATCGCTTTGCCGTGTTTAACAAATACCATGAAATCAGCGAAACGGCTTTGACGGATAATGATGAAAATGTTGACAATGAAGCCAATGTGATTATTGCGTCTCCGAGTTTGCTGTTGGATTTGCTGAAAGAAGATAAAGTCGATTTGTCAAATATCAATATTTTAGTGGTTGATGACATAAATCTTATCAAAAAATTGCACCAACTTCAAAATTTGGAACAGATTTTGGAAGTTCTGCCTGCCGATAAACAGAATATTGTGTTTACGAACCGCCGTTCTAAAGAAACTCAAGATATTTTAGATAAAATATTAAAAACTCCGGACGAAATCAAAATTGACCGCACAAAAGAACAAGAGGCTGTGCAAAATGAGCCGGTTCAGACAGAAGATACAATGGAACCGATCCCGGTGGTTACCGAACCGGCTGCTGAGCCAACTCAGCCGGTTGTTGAAAAAAGTCGTCAAGAACGCAAAGGCCGTCGTGAACAACGTGAGGAACGTCGTAAAAATGCCGATAAACGCGAAGGGAATCCGAAAGACAGCGAAGCTATGAGCTTAATGCGCAAGTTTCATACTTTTGGCCGCCGCACGCCGGATTTTTTGTTGACCAAAGTAGAATTAGCCGACGATAATCAATAATTTGTGCTTTTTTGTAAAAAAAACTTGAAAATTTACGCTGTTAGGCTATAAAAATCGCATAAAGAATCAAGTTTTTGAGGAGATTAAAGAATGTCAGGACATTCCCAATTTAAAAATATTATGTACAGAAAAGGCGCTCAAGACGCTAAAAAAGCGCGCGTTTTCGCTAAATTAGCCCGTGAAATCACAGTTGCCGCTAAAAGCGGTTTGCCTGAACCGGATAAAAACCCGCGTTTGCGTTTGGCTATTCAGGCAGCCCGTGCCGAGAGTATGCCGAAAGACAACATTGAACGCGCCATTGCCAAAGCAACAACTGTTGCCGGCGGTGCAGATTTCGTTTCTATGCGTTATGAAGGTTTTTCTTCCGGTAAAGTTGCCGTTATTGTTGAGGCGCTGACGGATAACAAAAACCGCACAGCCGGAAATGTGCGTACCATTTTTGGTAAACGCGGCGGCGCTATGGGAGAAAACGGTTCGGTTGCTTTTAACTTTGAACGTATCGGCTATATTCAATATCCGGCCTCGGTTGCCAGCGCCGATGAAATGTTTGAAGCTGCTTTGGAGGCTGGTGCCAATGAAGTTGTTTCAGACGAAAACTATCATGAAATTGAAACTCTGCCGGATGATTTATCGGCTGTTACCAGCGCTTTGGAAGCTAAATACGGCACTCCGTCTGCTTCTCGTTTGGACTGGAAACCGACAGTTAAAGTTGACATCAATGATGTTGACAGTGCCCGTAAGTTTTTGGAATTTGTTGACGCTTTGGAAGATGACGAGGATGTTCAGCACGTTTATCACAATGCGGAAATCGCCGAAGACGTTATGGCTCAATTAGCCGGCGAGGAATAATGCGTATCTTGGGTCTTGATCCGAGTTTATCCTCCACCGGTTGGGGAGTTATAGAAGTGAATGCAAACCGTCTGCACTATGTTGCGGACGGTTTTATTCCTACTTCTCCGAAAATGCCGATAGAAGAGCGGCTGGATATAATTTTCAACACATTAAGCGAGGTTATTGAAACCTATCAGCCTGTTGAAGCGGCAATTGAAAAAACTTTTCTTAATTCAAACCCGGAAACGTCGCTTAAACTTAGTATGGCGCGCGGTGTTGTTATTTTAGCCGCCGGACATTATCATTTACCACTGTTTGAGTTTGACCCGACTAAGGTTAAAAAAGCGCTGGTCGGGGTAGGGCATGCCGATAAAAATCAGGTTGAAACCATGGTAAAAATTTTGCTTCCGGGGTGCAAGCCTAAAAATAACGATTCGTCCGATGCTTTGGCGATGGCTATTACCCGCAGCCATTACCGCACTGCAGTTTCTTGTAAATAAAATATTAGTACCAAGCCATAAAAACGTTACAAGCAGAGTCATTTATGCAAGATTTACATATACGACTTACATCAGGTAAATTCATATCGGACATACATTTTTGTTGCTGATTGCAATCCGTTCTATAAGACGGGTATTCTCCGTTGGTATTATATATAACTAATCTTCCTTTACCATATTGCATAAATGACTGGAAGGCAACTTGTGTAGCCAAAGCCATACATAATTGATAAGCAAATTCGGAATTTTTATTTTTTGATGAAGTAACGATGTAATAGTCGATAGAAATAGAGCGTTCGCTGCGTCCGTTATATATATATGGAACCATGCGATTGCCAAAGGAATCGTATAGAAATATGTTATTTTCTTTTTTCCAGGTTGCTGGTACAATTTGAGTCTGATAAATAAAATCTGCTATATTTTTTGTTAAATTTCCAGTTTCATTTATGTGATTTTTAAATATATCATCTTTATATTCCATAAGACCTGCTATCAGCATATTGTATTCTTCAACCGCCTTATTTACTTTGAACTTAGTCATAGCTTTAGAATAACCGGTAATTCCACCGACAGATAAAACACCGATAATGGCCAGCACACCAAGCATTTCAATCATAGAACGGCCAACCTCGCCCCTTGCTCGTAATGACGATAGAGTATGGGGCTGGATTGTATAATGACGCCAAAAATGGCGATGGTATAATTTACTGATTTTATCGAAAAACTCTGTAAATACCTCTGCAGCGGCGAAAAAAGTGCCCTTAATTAGAGATATAGGATTTGCAGAGAGAGAGAGAGACCTTTGTTTAGCTTATTTTTCATCTTTCTTTCCTCATTTTTTTATTAGTTATGTTTTTATTTTAGGTGCTCAAACTAAATATGTCAAATGTTAAATTGCAAATCTAGGATGAGGGATGTTTTGTCAAAAGTGTGTAAAAAAAACGACCGTTTAAATAGGACTTTAAAATAGCTTCTTTTTGCAAATTATCAGAGGTTGGCGGTTTTTGCAATAACTTTTTATAATTACGAGATTTTTTGCTTGTTTTTAAGCATTTTCAGACATTTGTTCGGACTGTGTAAAAATAACGGTCGTTTTTTTTACACAACCAAGGAGGAACAACGTGTTGAAAGGCATAGAATTTTTAAGAAGAAAGAGCAGGGGATTTAACACTTTGCCGCCTTGTCTATCGTCATGGCTTCGCTGTGCTTGCAATGACGATAGAGTAAGGGGCGAGGTTGGCAGAAGCATGATTGAAATGCTCGGAGTGTTGGCGATTATTGCCGTGTTATCCGTTGCCGGAATTGCCGGATATTCAAAAGCCATGGAAAAGTTTAAAGTAAACAAAATTATTTATGAATATAATAATATAATTTTAGGGATGATGGAACAGGCGGATAATTTCAGATATCTTCCGCACCAGCATTTGGGTACGGTGCTGAAGTCTTTGAATATTATACCGCATGGCTGGAAAATGCCGGATTCACAAACTGTCCGCGATGATATTGTCGGTAATGAGATAATGGTTTATAATAATCATGGTTCAGAGACTGATATGTTAACAATGGAGTTAAGATTAGGCGGTGCTGTTTATAAAAAGAACAATGAAACAAATTATATGTGCCGGGAAGTTTTAACAAATTTAGTTTATCCTTTGCATGATACTCTATATAATTTTTTTGTGTGGCAGGCCGATACTGTATCCAAAATGTGGTTTGGCGATAAATATGTTTCAGAAGGTAGAAAAGCGATAAAAGACATGACGCCGTCCGACATTCAGGCTGCCTGCAGCTTGTGTGTTGATAAGGGGTATGGCATTTGTGCGATTGTAATAAGTTTTTAATTTACATATTGCTAAAATAGAAAAAATATCATATACTAAAGATGTTTAAGGTATTTATTATAGGATGATTTTGTTTTACATATTTTGTTATGCAATTACAGGTCTCATGTTTTTCTTTTTTAGGGAAAACGCTATAATTTACTTTAATTTCGAGTTAATAAATTCATTCGTTAAACCCTAAAAAAATATTATTATGGGACTTCTTATTGCTTTTATCGTATTTGTGTTAATCGGCTGGTTTTTGAAATCTGATTTTTCGAAACTGGGTGATATTATCGGTCCGGTTTTGGTCGCCATTTTCTTTTGGTGGATAGGTTCTCTCTTTGCCTCTTTCGGTGAAGTGTTGAGCTTTAGCTGGAGCCTGGGAACAATCTTTGCCGGTTTATGTTATATCATCGCAATTTCGCTGATATATATGCTGGTACGAACTTTGTTTTAGAAAACACAATATATATCACGGTTAATTTTTCAAATGTAAATTTGGGAAATTACCGTGATATTTTTTGTTGCAAAAATAACTTCTTTATTTTATACTGCCTTTGTTTTTTTAGAATTGTAGCAATAATTATGTTTTTATATTCATAATTTAATTTTTGTCAGTGTTAGTTTATTTTAGATAAAATCATTAAAAATTAAAAGTTATGGACTATTCTATTTTTGTGCTCGCAATGATTATCGGTGTTCTGATGGTTATATGCAAAGTTGTTCGCAGATATCATGATTTATAATATGCGACACTTTATCACGGTTTATTTTTCTAACGAAAAATTACCGTGTTTTTTATTGCCTTACTGAAAAATATATTATAAAATAAAAGTGTTATTTTAAGTATTATAGTTATCATTATTTATGAATGTTCATAATTTTCCTTTTTTAGGATGATGACTGTTTTTTACTTATATGTTTAATCTCTAAAAAATTTTGATTATGGAGTTCATTATTTTGTTTATGTTTGTTTTTGCCGGTTTAATCGCTATTGGCTGCACAGGCGGTTCGGGAGAGGATTTCTAAGGGCTGAAACTTTACATATCAATTAGTGTATCACGCTTAAATTTTCAGATGTATGTTTGATTATTCGGCGTGATTTTTTTTATACAAAAAAAGTGTAATTTTCTGTTAAAATTTAATTGAATATTTAATAATTTGTGCTAATTTACGACCCAATAAAAGAAAATTGCAATTTAATAAGGTTATACAAATGGAAACACAAACTCTTTCAGATGTTGCTCAAACCGCAACAGAACAGATGTCTTTATGGGATTTGGTTTGGTCGTCAGACACCATTACCAAAGTGGTTATGATTGGCTTAATTGCCGTCTCGGTTTGGTCTTGGGCGATTATTATGGAAAAATTTTCTACTTTGCGCCAGGTTCGCAGTCTGTCTAAAAAATTTGAAGAGGCTTTTTGGTCAGGCGGTTCGCTGGACAGACTTTTTGAAGCCATTGGCAACCGTCCGCGCGACCCGATGTCGTCTATGTTTGTTGCCGCCATGCGTGAATGGAAACGCAATACTTTGATGAAAGGCAAAACCGACCGCAGTATCCGCGGCGTTTCATTGCAGCAGCGTATTGAAAAAGCCATGATGGTTTCTATGGATAAAGAACTTGACAGCTTGGATACACACTTAGGTTTTTTGGCAACCACCGGTTCGGTGGCTCCGCTGATTGGTTTGTTCGGTACGGTGTGGGGTATTATTAACAGCTTTAATGCTATTGCCGCCACCCAAAGCAATTCGCTTTCCGCTATGGCTCCGGGTATTGCCGAGGCTCTGTTTACAACCGCGTTTGGTCTGATTGCCGCTATTCCGGCCGTCGTCGCCTATAATGCCATTACTACGGCGATTGACCGCTATGCGAAAAAACTGGAAAACTTTATGGCTGAATTTACAACTATTCTGTCCCGTGAAATTGATGAAACTACCTTGAAAGCCGATATGGCGGGAGAGTAATTATGGCATTTATGCAAAGTTCTTCATATACCCGTCGCCAGTCTCGCCGCAAAGCCGATGTGAACATTACCAATCTGATGGATGTGATGATGGTTTTGCTGGTAGTGTTTATGGTTGCCGCTCCGCTGATGACTTCCGGTATTCCGTTGGATTTACCGAAAGTAGGCGGTAAAAGTTTGGAAGGCAACGAAACCTCGGTTAACATCAGTGTTGATAAAGACGGTTATTACTATATCGGAGAATCGGTAGTAAACGATGAAGATATTTTGGAGCGCTTAAAAGGTATTAAAGGCGCTAACGACGCTTTGTCCGTTACCATTTCCGGCGATACTACCACTGCTTATGGACGTGTTATCGGCTTAATGGCAATGCTGAAAGAAGCAGGCTATGACAAAGTTGGGCTGAAAACCGAGGCTAAGCCTTATGCCGGTAAAAACAACGCTAAAAATAAATCTAATAATAAGAAATAATAGCCGATGAACAAGTACTTAAAACAATCGATAGTTATGCATATAGCGGCGTTTCTGCTCTTTATGATTGATTTGCCGAATTGGCATCATGATTTAACTTTGGGCAGTGCACCGATTATTGTCGATTTGTCGCAAGTGCGCATTGATGAAATGACTAATTTGCCGGCTAAAGCCGAGTTCGGACCTGAAGACCGTAAAGCAACGGTGGCTGAGCGTAAAGAAGAAACTCAATATACAAAAGACGTCGCGCCGGAGCCTGAACCGGAGCCGGAACCGACAAAGCCCGAAGAAAAATCCGCTCCTCAGGAAAAACAGCCTGATGTTGCAGCGGATGAAAAGCCGACAGAGGTAAAACAAGACTATTTGGAAGCACCTAAGCCGGAAAAGAAACCGGAAAGAAAACCTGACCCGAAACCGACTCCGAAAAAGCCGCCGATTCCGGATTCTAAAGCTAAACCGAAACCTAAGCCTAAGCCTAAGCCGCAACCAAAACCGGATAATAAGCCGAAAGATACTAAAAAGGCTAAGCCGGAAGAAAAAGCCGCATTGCAAAGCAGTGCTTTAAAGAGCCTGATGCAGGAAATCGACAATACCAAAAATTTGGATATTGGTGAAACTACGCAAAGCGCCATGATTAAAGAAGGAACGCAGGTTAATAATATGGGAATTGAAGGCGGCAACAGCAATGGTTCATATCTGAGTGATTTAACCATTACCGAAACCGACGCAATTGCCAGCCTGCTTCGCCAAAACTGGAATCTTGACCCCGGGGCTATCGGTGTGGAAAATATGCGGGTGGAAATCAGAGTATATCTGAACCGCGACGGCAGTATTAAAAAGATTGAATTTTTGGACATGAGCCGCTTTAATTCAGACCCGAGCTATCGTTCGGTGGCCGAAAGTGCTCAGCGTGCCATTATTGCCACCCAGCAGGCATTTAAAGATGTGTTTGCCGGCAAATATTCGGGCAATTACGACGACTGGAGTACCCTGCGTCTGAACTTTGACCCGCTTGATAAAGGTGTCAACTAAAAAGCGATGTCATGTACGATTCTTTAATGTAGTGAAACTTGAAGAAAGTGTCGCGGTTAATTTTTCAAAATGTAAATTTTGATGAGTTGCCGCGATATTTTTTGTTTAAATTTAAAGGTTGAATGTCAAAATATGGCGGATTAAAACGGAGTTTTCAAGCTCTGCTCTTCGATATTTTTGTGCGGACTATCTGTCTTTTGGCTTGACATTAAATGAAAATAAACTAATTTATAGCCAACACTTAAAATTTTATGAATAGGAGAAAAAAATGAGTGCTATTGTTGATATTCATGCCAGAGAAATTTTAGATTCACGCGGTACACCAACCGTTGAAGCCGAAGTTGTTTTACAGTCAGGCGCATTCGGACGCGCTGCTGTTCCATCAGGAGCTTCTACCGGTGTTCACGAAGCTGTAGAATTGCGCGACGGCGATAAATCTCGCTTTGGCGGTAAAGGCGTTTTGAAAGCTGTTGAAAATGTAAACGACAAAATTTATGACGCTTTGGCTGGCTATGAAGCAGAAGATCAAATTGATATTGATAACACAATGATTGATTTGGACGGCACAGAAAATAAAGGTAACTTGGGCGCAAACGCTATTTTGGCTGTTTCTTTGGCTGTGGCTAAAGCTCAGGCTGAAGAAGCCGGTTTGCCTTTGTATCGTTATTTGGGCGGCACAATGGCTCGTACATTGCCGGTTCCGATGATGAACATCTTGAACGGCGGTAAACACGCAGATAACCCGATTGATATTCAAGAATTTATGATTATGCCGGTTTCTGCCGATTCTATCAAAGAAGCTATCCGCATGGGTGCTGAAATTTTCCAAACTTTGAAGAAAAACTTGAAAGCTGCCGGTCAAAACACCAATGTTGGTGATGAAGGCGGTTTTGCTCCGAATTTGAAGTCTGCTGACGAAGCCTTGACCTTTATTGTAAACGCCATCAAAGATGCCGGCTACAAACCGGGTGAAGACGTAGTTTTGGCTATTGACGCTGCTTCTTCTGAATTCTATGAAAACGGCAAATACGAAATGAAAGGCGAAGGCAAATCTTATACCAACGCTCAAATGGTTGAATACTACAAAGGTTTGTGCGATAAATTCCCTATCTTCTCTATTGAAGATGGTATGGCTGAAGACGATTTTGAAGGCTGGAAATTGCTGACAGTTGCTTTGGGCAACAGAATCCAATTGGTTGGCGACGATTTGTTTGTTACAAATCCAAAACGTTTGGCTATGGGCTTTGAAAAAGGTATTGCAAACTCTATCCTGATTAAAGTTAACCAAATCGGTTCTTTGACAGAAACAATGAAAGCTGTTGATATGGCTCAACGTCATGGTTATACAGCTGTATTGTCTCACCGTTCAGGCGAAACAGAAGACACAACCATTGCTGACATTGCCGTTGCTACCAACTGCGGTCAAATCAAAACCGGTTCTATGTCTCGTACCGACCGTATGGCAAAATACAATCAACTGATTCGTATTGAAGAAGAATTGGGCGATATGGCCGTTTATGCCGGTAAATCTATTTTGAAAAAATAATTTCAAATAGCTTGAATTGTTGAAAAGGAGTGTTGTTCGCACTCCTTTTTGCATATATAAAATTCCTCCAGTTTATACTGGAGGAGTTTCATTTTCCGCTGAAATTAAAAAGTGCGGCGTTCTTTTAGCTCTGCTTTAATCCGTTCTTCTAAATCTTCAAGTTTTAATAAAACAGATTTTGTCGGATTGGCATTTTTAGCGCGTTTAACCTGCTTTTGTGCCCCATCTAAATTGCCGATAGCATAGTTAAATTCGGCGGCGGCATAATAGGAAGCGGCCTTTTCACCGCATATATCATAAGCGCGGGCAAGTAATTGCCAGCCGGTTGTAGTCGGTACGCTGATGAGCGACTGCTGCAATAAATCAGCCGCCTTTTGCGCTTGCGGTTTAGATGGTGAATTTTCTAAAATTGAGTGCGCCAAACTAATTTTTAAGAGCGGTGAACCAGGTAAAAGTTTCAACGCTTTTTCATAAGCCGCCACACTTTTTGCCACTTGACCGCTTTCAAATAAAAATTGCCCTTTAAGTTCATGAAAATACGGATTATTCGGCTGTTGAGCAATTAAATTGTCTATTTCCGCCAAGGCTCCGGCGACATTGCCTAATCTAAAGTCTAAAACTGCGTGGGCGTAACGAGCCGGAGCGTCGTTTTTGCTCAAAGGGTACAAACGTTTCACTTTAGCTGTATCCAGCATAAAAGCGGTTAGTTTGGCTTTTATCATAGCCAGATTGGCGTCTAGTGGATTCGCCGTGCTGAAGTTATTGTTTTTTGCCGCTTCGTTAAAGTGGCTGATACGCTCGGTCGTCATCGGGTGAGTGCGGAAGTAGTCGCTTTCTTCAATACCGCTCAAAGCGTTTTGTTGCTTGATTTTGCGCATAAAACGCTTTAATCCTGCCGTTGATTGCTTGGTTTTAGCCAATAACTTGACGGCGCTTTCATCAGCGCTGCGTTCTTCTTCCACCTGATAATTCAGCATACTGTTCAAAGCAGAGCTTTGCGAGCCTAAAATAACCGCCATTGCGGCGTCTCCGCGTCCGGTGGATACTGCGGCGGCTCCGGCTGCAAGCATAGACCCCAGCATGACATATTGCATTTTTTCCATTTTTAATTTTTGTCGTACGATATGACCACCTAAAATATGTCCGGTTTCGTGCGCCAAAATTCCGGCAAGTTCATTCGTATCGTCAATATTTAATAAAGTTCCCGTATTGACAAACAGATAGTTGCCGTCGCTGACAAAAGCGTTTAAAGAATTGTCGCTGACAATGAAAATATTGTTAGAATTAAAGTTGACGCCGGCAGCTTTGAAAAGCGGCTGCACCACTTTAGCTAAATAGCTTTCGGTTTCGGCGTCGGAAATTAGCGTTATCCCTTGACTTAGCGCCGTCTTAAAAGGGAAGGCGGCGCATAAGCTCAAGAAAAAAAAGCAACAAATTTTTCGGATTAGCCGATAAGTTTTTTCCACCATGATTTTTTCTCCGGTTTTGGTTCTTCAACCGGTTGCTTAACAGTTTTTTCTTCACGTTCAAGCGGTCTTCTGTCTCGGCGGAAACGGCGTCCGCGTCCACCTTTGCGAAAACGGCGATTTTCCGCGTTGCTGTCTTCTGCTGATATTTCTTCGCTGCTTTCAACTTCTTCTTCAGTGGCTTCAATATTGTCAGTCTCATAGCAAGTTGTGGCAGCTTCCTTGCAAACAACCTGATTCGGTAATTTTTCGCGTTCAATTTTGAAGTCGGAAGCATCTTTCATAGCGGTGTCGCCGGCAATGATTACGCAGATTTGATATTGTTCTTCCAAAGCTGTCAGCTGCTTGCGTTTTTGATTCAGTAAATATGCAGCAATGTCGGCCGGCACAGTCGCGGTAATTTTCATATTTTGACCGCGTACGGCTTCGCCTTCAATCGCGCGCAAAATCAAAGTGGCTCCGGATTCGATAGTGCGGACAACTCCATGACCATGGCAATACGGACAGGTTTCATAGTTGCTTTCCATAAAGGACGAGTGCATACGCTGGCGAGAAATTTCCAGCAGTCCGAAAATACTCATTTTAGCAATTTGAATACGGGCGCGGTCGTCTTTCATTGCTTCTTTCATACGTTTTTCAACAGCCACATTGTTTTGCGGCTCGTACATATCAATAAAATCGACCACTACCAAACCGGCTAAATCACGCATTTTCAGTTGTTTGGCAATTTCATCTGCCGCCTCAAGGTTGGTTTTGAGAGCGGTTTCTTCAATATCTTTTTCTTTGGTGGCGCGTCCGGAGTTTACATCAATAGAGACCAGAGCTTCGGTCGGGTTGATTACCAGATAGCCGCCGGATTCCAGCTGAACAATCGGATTATGCAGCTTATCCAGCTGAGCCTCAATTTGAAAGCGTTGGAACACCGGAGCTTCACCGGGACGACGGCATTTGATATGGCGCAGGTTATGCGGCGACAAAATCTTTACGAAATTGCGTGCAGTCTGATAAGCAGCGTCGCCGTCGATAATCACTTCGGAAATATCTTTGGTGTACATATCGCGCAAAGCACGCTTAATCAAGTTGCCTTCTTCATAAATGATTGCCGGCGGCTGATTGCGCAAGGCGCTGTAGCGAATGGCGTTCCAAGTGCGGATAAGATAGTTATAGTCGCGCACTATGTCGGCCTTGGTTTTGTCTTCTCCGGCGGTGCGCACAATCAGCGACATTTCCGGATTAAGCGGAAGTTCTTTGATAATGCCTTTTAAGCGCTTGCGGTCGTTGGCGTTGGTAATTTTGCGGGAAACACCGCCGCTTTTAATGCGGTTAGGCATTAAAACGCAATAGCGTCCGGCCAAAGAAATGTAGGTTGTGCAGGCGGCGCCTTTATTGCCGCGCTCTTCTTTGACAACCTGAACCATAAGAGTCTGACCTTCTCTGATTACCTCTTGAATGGTGCTGCGGTGAAACAGTTTGCGGGCACGTAAAAGTTTACGCTGTAAATCAAAATTGTATTCTGCGGATTCGCAATCTGTGTCTTCATCTTCATCATCGTCGATGCAGTCTTCTTCTATGGATTCGTCATCGGTGCCGGTGGCGTCGGCCATAGTCTTAGGCGATTCGGCTTTTTTACGCGGACGGCGAGTGTAGCGGCGGCGTTTTTTCGGAGCTTCCTCATTTTGGGATTCTTCAGCCGTATTTTCTTCAGAATTTTCTGCAGCCGTTGTTTCTTCATCTGCGATTTGTGCTTCAGTATTTTCTTCGGCTGTTGTTTCTGAAACAGATTCGTTATTTCCCTGTAAATAATCGTCATTTTCCGGAATAACGTTTTGTGCCGGTTCAAGCTGAGCTTCTTCTATTTCCTGAGCTTGTTCAGCTTCCAGCCGACGCTGTGCTTCCTGCGCTTCTTTTTCGGCTTTGTAACGGGCCTTTTCAGCTTCGCGTTCTTTTAAATATTGAATTTTATTGTTGATAATTTCATCAACTTCGGCATTGACTTCTTTCAATACTTCTTCTGAAACATTGTAATAATCAGGATGAATTTCATTAAAAGCCAAAAAACCGTGTTTATTGCCGCCGTAATCAATAAAAGCGGCTTGCAAAGACGGTTCAATACGGATTACTTTAGCTGTGTAAATATTTCCTTTAATTTGTTTGCGTGAAGATGATTCGAATTCCACATCTTCAACTTTATTGCCATCAACAATCACAACGCGGGTTTCTTCCGGCTGCGTATCATCGATTAACATTCTTTTAGTCATTATATAACCCCATAATATGGCTCAGCATCAGAGCCGTTAATACAACGGGTATGATAATAAAATGCAAAAATCCGCCAACGGCGTAAACCAAAAATAATACCAAATCCGCCTGTGTTTTTTTTATTAAGACGGCGGCGTTGTTTTGCTTTTGCCTTTTCGTTATTTCTTCCTTATTCTTCTTACTTATTAGAAAATGCCGAAAAGGTTGTTATCTAACCCAAACTTTTTGCTTTCGTTAATGTTGAAAATGTCTTTTTCCTGTCTAATAAAAACTCTCAAATTTAAAATCATTTTCAACCGAAAAACAGTGTTAGCATAATAAAGAAAAATAAAAAAACAATATTTTTTTTAAAATTTTGCCAAAAAAATATAAATTTTAACAGATTGGTAATAAGTGAATTTTATAATTTTGAGCAAAATGAGGTACATTTATGCGTAAATTTCTAAAAAAAATCACAAGCGCTTTGCTTTTATCGGCATGGGCATTGTTTTGTACTGTCGAGGCAAATGCGTCAGTACAGGTTAATGATTTCCGTATCGGCAATCAATCAGATGGTGTGCGTGTGGTTTTTGATATGAACCAAAGTGTGAACTATCGGGTGTTTTTGCTGGATTCTCCGCAGCGTTTGGTGATTGATTTGGATAACACGGCTATAAACAACGTGTTTACCGGTGTAAAGAATCAGATTGTTTCTAAAGCCCGGGTCGGAAAACTTGACGGCAACAATAAACGTGTGGTGCTGGAACTGGCTCGTCCTGTTGTCGTTAAAAAGGCTTTTATGCTGCAGCCGCAAAGCGGTAAACCGTGGCGGTTTGTGGTTGACGCCAAGCTGGCTACTGCGGCGGAATTTAAAAACCATATCGGCAATAAACATATTGTAACTAATGACACAAAATTTGTTCCGCAGGAAAGTAAAACTGATGAAAATTGGTTTGGTTTCGGCAGTCAGAATAATAATACTTCCGGCAAAGCGGCAAAACGTAAGCGCATTATTGTTTTAGACCCGGGGCATGGCGGTAAAGATCCTGGAGCTATCGGTGCTCACAGTAAAACTTATGAAAAAAACATTACCTTGGCGATGGGAAAAGAATTGCAGGAAATTCTGCGCCGCAAAGGCTATACCGTTTATTTAACCCGCAATACAGATATTTTTATTCCGCTGCGCCAGCGTATTAAAATTGCGCAAAAATATAAAGCAGATTTGTTTATGTCTTTGCATGCCGACAGCGCGCAAAACCGTTCGGCAACCGGCTTGTCGGTTTATACTCTTTCCGACAAGGCGTCCGACGCCGAGGCTGCGGCTTTGGCCGAGCGTGAAAATAAGGCTGATATTATCGGCGGTGTCGACTTAGGCGGAAATACCAAAGAAGTTAATGATATTCTGATTTCTTTGTCGCAGACCGATAGCCGAAATAAATCATCTAAATATGCAACATATTTGGTAAAAGAAATGGCCAAAAGCGTTAAGCTCGTTAAAAATACCCACCGTTTTGCCGGCTTTGCCGTGCTGAAAGCGCCTGATATGCCGTCAGCTTTGCTGGAAATGGGGTATTTATCCAACAAAACCGAAGAGGCTAAATTGAGAACTCCTGCTTATCGTAAAAAATTAGCAAATTCGGCGGCATCTGCCATTGATAAATATTTTAATGACCCCGAAATTGCCTCAAATTAACATAAACTGCTGTAAACTGCGATATTTTTATTGCATTTTTTTAATATTGTAATAAATTTTCACTAAATTTTAATTCGCTTAAGTGAGTATAAATGCTGAGAATTTTATCATATTTAGCCAGTATGGCTTTGTTTTTTTTAATTGTTTTGGTTGTCGTTATTACATACGGCATTACTAAAATCAATATTACGATTCCTGATTACCGTCAGCTGGAAACCTACGAACCTCCGGTTACAACACGTTTATTTGCCGGCGACGGACAAGTTATGATGGAGTACGCTGCCGAAAAGCGTTTGTTTGTGCCGATAGAAAAAATACCGGACAAAGTTAAACACGCTTTTATTGCCGCAGAAGACAAGCATTTTTATACTCACTCAGGTATAGATTATTTGGGGATTATCCGCGCGGTTTTGGGTAACTTGAAAAAAATCGGCACCGGACGCCGTCCGGCAGGTGCTTCCACTATTACACAGCAGGTGGCAAAAAACTTTTTATTGAGTTCCGAGCTTTCATATACGCGAAAAATTAAAGAAGCCATTTTGGCGCGGCGTATAGACAAGGCTTTTTCAAAAGACCATATTTTAGAGCTGTATCTGAATGAAATTTATTTGGGCAACCGCTCATATGGTGTTGCCGCCGCGGCGATGAACTATTTTGGCAAATCTCTTGATGATTTGACTTTAGATGAAATAGCTTATTTGGCAGCTTTACCTAAAGGACCTAATAATTATAATCCTAAAACTCGTTATGATGCCGCTGTTGCTCGTCGTAATTGGGTAATTTCCCGCATGGTTGAAGACGGATATGCCGATGAAAAAGAAGCTGAGGAAGCCCAAAAACGTCCGCTGAAAGTAGTTGAGCGCAAAAGCGGATTTTTGAAAGATACAGAATATTACAGCGAGGAAGTTCGTCGCACGATAAGCCGTAATTTCGGCGATGATGCTCTTTACCAAGGCGGTTTGATTGTTCGTACGACCATAGACCCGCGCTTGCAGGAAATCGCTACTAAATCCTTGCGTAAAGGTTTGCTTGAATACGACCGCCGTCATGGTTGGCGTGGCGCTACAGCCAAAATAAAAATAGATGAGAACTATAAGAAGAGTCTGCAAGAGGCAAAACTTATCGGCGGAGCAGAAGAAAGCTGGCAAAAAGCCGTAGTTTTGAAAGTTACCAAAGATAAGGCGGAAATAGAAACCGTTGACGGTGCAAACGGTGTGATTCCGTTATCATTGCTGGCTTGGGCACGCCATGCCGAAAAAAGGCAGAATCTTGGTGCAGCCCCAACCTCTGTGGAACAGGTTTTGCACAAAGGCGATGTGGTTTATGTTGAAAAAACCGCCGAAAAAGAAAACTATAACTTGCGGCAAATTCCCGAGGTTGAAGGCGGTATGGCGGTTATGGATCCGCACACAGGTAAGGTTTTGGCTTTAGTCGGTGGTTTTTCTTTTGCCAAATCACAATTTAACCGCGCTACACAGGCTTATCGTCAAACCGGTTCTACTTTCAAGCCGTTTGTTTATTTGACAGCGCTGGAACTCGGGTATTCGCCGACAGACTTGATTTTGGACGCACCTTTTGTTTTGGACCAAGGCGAGGGTATGCCTAAATGGAAACCGGTTAACTTTTCTAAAAAGTTTTACGGACTTATGACTTTGCGCCGCGGAGTTGAGCTTTCTAAAAACCTGATGACCGTGCGCTTGGCACAAGATATAGGTATGGATAAAATTGTAGATATGTCAAAACGTATTGGCGTAAACGACCATTTGGCTCCGTATCTGTCATCATCTTTGGGCGCCGCCGATACTCGCGTTATCAATATGGTTGCAGCTTATGCCGTGATTGTAAACGGCGGTAAGAAAGTGCCGCCTTATATGATTGAGCGTATCCAAGACCGTAAGGGACACACAATTTATCGTCATGAGCAGACACCATGTCCTGAGTGTAATGCAACAAAATGGGAAAATCAGCCGGTGCCGGATTTTCATGTTGTGCGTGAACAGGTTGTTGACCCATTGTCGGCGTATCAGATGACTTCTATTCTTGAAGGCGTGGCAACACGCGGAACCGGCGCCAGATTGAACGGTTTGCATCGCCATATTGCCGGAAAAACCGGTACAACCAACGAAACTAAAGATGCTTGGTTTGTAGGATTTACTCCGGATTTGGTGGCCGGTGTTTATGTTGGTTTTGATGAACCGATTAGTTTGGGACGCAGTGAAACCGGCGCTCATTCAGCGTTACCTATTTTTTATGATTTTATGGCCGAAGCCTTGAAAAATACTCCGGATACAAATTTCCGTATACCGGAGGGAATTAAACTGGTGCGTGTTAACCCGCAAACCGGTAAGCCGTCGTCTCCAAGCGATTCGACTGTAATTATTGAGGCTTTGAAACCTGATTTTGAATTTAATAATAAGCAGCGTGTTATCGGCGACGATGATGATAATATCGCCGGTCCGGAAGATGACGAGAGCGCAGTGCAAATGGGAGGCGAATACTAAAAATGAAAGCCGAATTTTATAATTCAATCAATGAAATCAAGCAATCGTTGGAATTGCTGAGGAGGTCTCTTTGACTATGACAACGCTGTGCAGCGCCGTGAGGAGCTGGAGGCTTTGTCTGCTGACCCCAATCTTTGGGATAATCAGGAAAAAGCGCAAAAACTGATGAGTGAAAAAAATACGTTGGAGGCCTCGTTAGACGCTTATGACGGCTATGTAAAATCTTTGGATGACTATGCCGAGATGGTTGAATTTGCCGAAAGTGAAAATGATGAAGCAATGCTTGATGATTTGCAACATAGTTTAGATGATTTGAAGACCACCGTCAAACATGCCGAGCTGGAAGCCTTGCTTTCCGGAGAGGCCGATGCTAACGACACTTATTTAGAAGTTCATGCCGGCAGCGGCGGAACCGAAGCTATGGATTGGGCGCAGATGCTTTTGCGAATGTATACGCGTTGGGCCGAAACCCACCATTATAAAGTTGAATATATAGAAGAAACCGAAGGCGAGGTGGCAGGCTTAAAATCCGCAACCATAAAAATCAGCGGACATAATGCTTATGGTTGGTTAAAATCGGAAAGTGGAGTGCACCGCTTGGTGCGTATTTCTCCGTTTGACAGCGCCGCACGTCGTCACACCAGCTTTGCCTCTATCGGCGTCTATCCGGTAATTGATGACAATATTCAAATAGAAATAAATGAAGCTGATTGCCGAATTGATACCTATCGCGCTTCAGGTGCCGGCGGACAGCATATTAACAAAACTGATTCGGCCGTGCGTATTACCCACATTCCGACCGGTATTGTCGTTTCCAGCCAAACCCAGCGTTCGCAATTTCAAAACCGTGATAACTGTTGGAAAATGCTGCGGGCGCGCTTATATGAAAGAGAAATGCAAAAACGTGCCGATAAGGCGCAGGAGGTGCGGGATAATCAAGGTGATAACGGCTGGGGCTTCCAGATTCGCTCTTATGTTCTGCAGCCGTACCGCTTGATAAAAGATTTGCGTACCGATGCGGAAACTGCTGATGTTAAAGGCGTTTTAGACGGAGACATAGACTTGTTTTTATCGGCTGCGTTGGCGCAGAAAATACAAGATGATACGTATGTTGTTTAGTTGGGGAAAAATATGAAAAAGTTATCGCCGCAATTATATTTTCTTCGCAAGACCATAGATTTTTTTATGGTCGGAATGCTTGTGGTGGTACTTTTATTTTTTTGGACTTTATATAAAGGACCGATTTCTGTCCCATATTTAAAGCCGTATATCATTCAGGCTCTGAACTATGATGAAAGCGAATACAGTGTCAGTTTGGGCAAAGTCAATTTGGAACTGGTGCGTTCGGTTCAGCCACTGCGCATTACGGCCGAAGATGTGAATTTGAAAAAGAAAGATGAAACTTTTTCTATCAGTGCGCCCAAACTTTATCTATCATTCAGCCTGCGCGCATTGCTTAAAGGTATTATCGCCCCAAGTGATGTGAGTTTGGACAGTCCGACAGTATATATTTTTGCCGATTACGGGGTAGAAAAAGAACATATAGATGAGGCAAATAAAAAGAAATTGGCGTTTTATGTTGATAAATTCAAGGATTTTCTGAACAACTATAATTCGCCTGAAAAAATATATCCGGAAAGCTATGTTAACAACATCAATATCAAAGGCGCTGAAGTGGAATTTCATGAAATTGACCTGGGGCGTAAATGGATGCTTTCGGATTTAAACTTTGAATTTAGCCGTAACCTGGTAAACTTGGAAATTAACGCCGACGCTTTGGTTAATCTTAACGACAAAGTTGCTTCGGTAGGGTTTGAAAGCGAATATCATGCTTCAGATGATAAGTTGGATTTGGAAGTTTATTTTTCAGATTTAGTGCTATCGGATATTATGAGTAGTATTGATACTATGTCAACAGGTGAAGAAACTCAATCCGGATTTAACATAAATGTTCCGGTTAACGGCAAAATTGATACGGAAATTGAACTTGCGGATATTTTGCAGCACCCTGAAAACGCCGCTGCCTATTTAAGTGATGCGGTAAAGAAAATTAACTTTGAGCTGGATGGCGGTCATGGCTATGTGGCTTTTGACAGTGATGAAAAGTATAATTATGAAATAGATGAAGTGGTGTTATCCGGAGAGTTGACCGGCGGTTTTGATGAACTTAATATTAAAAACGCCGATTTTAAAATGGGGGGACAAACTGCGCAAATCAGTTTTGCCGCCAAAGGGTTGGAAAACTATTACCTTGAACATTCGCTTGAAGGCGTGAGCGCCGAATTTACTGCAAAAATTGATGAATTTTCTTTGGAATATTTATCCCGCTTTTGGCCAAGATATTTAGCTGAACCTGCTTGGCAATGGTGCAAGGACGGTTTGACCGGCGGACAAGCGAAAAACGGCAAGTTTGTGTTTAAGTTTGGCTATGATAATCAAGCCAAGTCCTTTGGTTTACTGAATTTAGACGGTGTTGCCGATTTGGAGGACGGCGACTTGCATTATCTGGAAGATATGCCTGAAGTACATAATGTTTACGGTCGTGCCAAATTCAGTATGCAAAATATTTCTATTGATGTGGATAAAGGCGTGAGCGACGGTGTTATCATAACCGGCGGCAATGTCAATATTTATGACTTGGATAAGTATGATAACTTTATTTCCATAAATCTTGTCGGCAACTCCAGCATTACGGACGCGCTCAATTTGATAAATAATCCGCCTTTGAAAATAGCAACCGGCATGGGGGTTGACCCAAAAACAATTCATGGTAACGTTGATGTGCAGCTGAAATTGGACTTTGAACTGAAACAGGATTTAGACAGCGACGAAATAAAAGTTGATGTAAAGGCCGATTTGCATGATGTGTCTAACTCCGATTTTTTGCCGGGGCATACTCTGTCGGCGCAGAATTTATTGCTTCTTGTCAATTCTGAGGGCTGGAGCTTGAGCGGGGAGGCTGATTATGATACTTTGCCGATAAAATTAGCCATAAATGAAAAATTTGCCGAGAAAAAATATAAGAGCAAATGTAACATTTCATTTAAACTTGACAATGCCGCTAAAAAAGCCCTGGGGTTGGATTGGGCTATTTTGCAGGAGCCGAATATTTCCGGCTATGCTTTGGTTGATGCGGACATAACCGTCCAGCAAAATGATGAGATTTCTGTAAAAGTTAAGGCGGATTTGAAAAATACGGCATTAGATTTTGCTTATTTGGGTTTTGTTAAACCGTTGAATCAAAATGCCGGTGCTAGTGCCGATGTTGTTTTGCTAAAAGATAAAGTTAAGTCTATAAAAAATATCAAACTGCAAAAGTCCGGCTTTAATATTGCCGGAGGATTAACTATGTATCCTAACGGCAGAGTGAAAACAGTGGATATTAACCAAATCAAAGGCCCGAAAACTTCGGCGCGCGCCAAAGTCAGCCTGAGTGATTCGGCAAATCCGTGGCTTAAGGTGGAAATTTCCGGTTTGAGTTATGATTTGTCTCCGTTTTTTGAGCAGATTAAAAATAAACGCCAAAAGAATGATAAACAGCTTCCTGTGCAGGCAAATGATGATGATGGATTGGAAAAGGCGAACAATACCGATATATTTATGACGGTTAACAGCTTGTGGACCAACAATACCACGCCGATTCAAAACTTTGCCGGCAGTGCCAAAATCCGTAAGGGTATCGGTATGGAAGAGCTGCACATGGTCGGCAACTATGGTATTGATAAATCAATTAAATTGAAATTGGACTATATTCCAAAAGGCAATAAAGAACATTATCTTTCTATTGACAGTAACAACGCCGGCAGCACTTTTAAGGTTTTGCGCCTGTATGACAATATGGTGGGCGGAACTATGAAAATTGAGGCTCGCCGCCAAGCCGATAAAAAGTTTATCGGACACATGCAGGTGCGTGATTTTAGTATTCAAAACGCGCCGGTAGTGGCAAAACTTTTGAGCGTGGCGTCTTTTACGGGTATGCTGGATTTGCTTAAAGGCGACGGTTTGACCTTTACGCATTTTAACGCACCGTTTGAATATCAATATAAAATATTGACTCTGAAACAGGCTAAAGCCGAGGGCAACGTGGTTGGTATTACTACCAACGGCACCTATAACCGCGCTACCGATGATATTAAAATGAACGGCGTTATTGCTCCGGCCTATAGTATTAACCGCTTTTTGGGTAAAATTCCGGTGGTTGGCAATCTGCTTGCCAGCAAGGATGGTACGATTTTTGCCGCTACTTATAAAATTACCGGCAACGCCGACGATGCGAAAGTTGATATAAATTCTTTGTCAATGCTCAGCCCTAACTCATTAAAGGAATGGTATGCAAAAAACTTTGGCGATTCAGCAAACGGATACTAAACCTAAAATCGGCGTGGACTTTCATGGGGTGATAAATACCAAACCGGATTTTTTTCGGGAATTTTGCCGTGAAGCCTTAAAAATTGGTCTGGAAGTTTATATTATCAGCGGCGGACCGCGCGAAACAATTTTGTCCTATCTAAATCAATATCAAATTCCCTATACCAAACTTTGGTGCATATTCGATTATTATGAGCAGCGCCATCAGGTAGAATTTTATGACGACGGCTCATTTCATGTTGATGATGAATTGTGGAATAAAGCAAAGGCAGAATATTGCAAAGAGCAGAATATTTGCATTCATATTGACGATAGCGCTATTTATGGCAGAGAGTTTGCAACGCCGTATTGCCGCTATGATGAAAAAGCAAACAGCTGTGTTTTGAACGGGCAGCAAATTTATTTAGCCAATCCGGCGCAGGCTTTATCGCAAATTTTAGCACTGTGCCGACAAAAATAATTTTAACAAAAAAGCCGACAGGTCAGGTCTATCGGCTATTCAAAAATCTTAAGAAAAATTATTTTTTTCCAACTCGGAAAAATACTGCACTGTTTCTTGCGAGAGCAACTCTGTTGCTGTTTTGTCGCAGCCGATAATCCCATGCGGATGATGCTGCAGAGCGGTAATCGGCCAAACGTGAGAAACATAGCCCTCAATAGCGTGTTGCACAGCTTGTGCTTTTTTGGCGCCGGTGGCTAAAATCAAAACTTCTTCCGCCTCCATCATGGTTTCAATACCAATAGTCAGAGCTACGGTCGGGACTTTGCTCACATCGTTACCAAAAAAGCGAGAGTTGGCGCGCAAAGTGCTTGGTGCCAAAAGTTTGGCTCTGGTGCGAGAGTTTAGCGAAGAATACGGCTCGTTTAAAGCTATATGCCCGTCTTCGCCCAGTCCGCCAATAAATAAATTAACGCCGCCGCAATCTTTTAAGGCTTTTTCGTATGATGCACATTCTTTAGAAAAGTTTGTTGTCAAACCATCCAAAAAATGCACATGTTCTTTTTTGACGTTTACAAATTTCAAAAATTTATCCCACAAAGCATATTGAAATCCACGCTCATCACCGGCGCCGACGCCAACATATTCGCAGGTGCCGAAAAAGATTACATTTTCAAATGAAACTTTGCCTTCTTTATAGTATTTTGCCAAAACATTAAACATCCCAAGCGGTGTAGAACCGGAAGGCAAGCCCAAAACAAACGGCTTTTTAGGCGTAGGACGGTGTTTGTTTATTCTATAAACGACATAATCTGCCGCCCAAGAAGATAAATCTTCGTATGTAGGTTTTATAACAACGCGCATTTCAGTTCTCCTTTAATAGTGCGGCGGAGGTGTTTCTTCGCTCTGCGGTTTGACAATATCCTGCGACAGCATACTTTTCAGTAAAGTATTTTGCGCGGTCAATGTATCTATAATTTTACCTTGCTTAACCACCATTTCGCTCAAATCATCAAGCGCTTTTTGTTGGTTGTCTAGCGTCATTTCAATATCTATCAAGCGCTGATTTATTTCCAAATCTATCATAGCTTGCTCCCTAAAACAACGGTTGCACTTGCGGTTTTAAGTTTGAAAGCATTTTCAAATCCTGCTTTTCGGCTTCACGGTTGTCTATACGTTTCAATAATTCGGATTTTTCGGTTTCGGACAGTTTAACCATGGTTCCCGAACCGTTGTTTTTACGATAAACCGCGCCAAAGCCGTCATCGCTGATTTCGTAAGTCAGTTGACCGCTTTCATCATATTCTTTATATGATTTTCCGTCCCAAATCCCGCCTTTATAATTTTTAGTATATTTTACCTTGCCGTCAGGATAATAAGCGGTGCGGATTCCTTCAGGTTTGTTGTTGGCAAAACGCATACTGTAAATTTTGTTTCCGTTTTGGTCAAACGCCGATGCTTCGCCGCTGATAACGCCGTTTTTATACGGAACTTGCGCCAGCGGTTGATTGTTGTCATAATAAAGCCGTAAATAGCCGTTCAGTTCACCGTTTTTATAAGTCGCTTCGGTAATTTTTTGGCCGTTTGCATCATATTCCGCATAGCTGCCGTCGCGCTTGCCGTTTTTGACTTCGCTTACTTCATTGACAGCGCCGCTTTCTTCAAAATAAGTTTTGATTTCACCGTTTTGCACGCCGTTTTTATACGGAATATCCGCCATTTTGGCGCCGCTTTCATAAAACAGCGTAAGCGTGCCGTTCATATTGTCGGTTTTCGGTTTGCCGTCGGCGTTATATTGCAGCTGACTGCCTGAAAGTTCGCCGTTATCGGTTTTCAGCACATATTTAACCGTGCCGTTTTCATAATAACCGGTTTCGGTGCCGGCAAATTGACCATTTTTAAATAGAGCTTCAACCGCGGTGTTGCCGAAGTCGTCTTTCTTTTTGACAATTCCGTTAATGGTGTTGTCGGTAAAGTTCAGCTCTTCATTAACGGTTTTGCCGTCGGCTTTATAAGTTATGACTTTGCCCGAAACTTTGCCGTTAGTCATAAAAACCTGTGCGGCTTTGTTACCGTTTTTGTTATAGGATACGACTTCGCCGTTTAATTCGCCGTTACTGTAGTTTGCGGTGCGTGACACGTTGCCGTTGTCATAATATTCAACGGACTTGCCGTTCATTACGCCGTCTTTATACATGGTGTCATACATCATTTTGCCGTTTTGATAAAATCCGATATCGTGTCCGTTCAGCTTGTTGTCGGCAAAATCGGCAACGGATTTCTTTTTGCCGTTTTCATAATACATTTTGGCCTGACCGTTTATAACACCGTCAACATACGGCAGTTCCGAATAAAGGTTGCCGTTTTTAAAATATGTTTTCATCAGTCCGTTCGGCTGGTCGTTGCTGAAATTAACTTCATTTTCCAATTTACCGTTATCAAAATATTTTTTATAAACGCCGTTACGCATATTGTCGGCGAATGTCAAATATTCTTCCAGCTGTTTGTTGGGATAATAGGTTTTGGTAACGCCTTGCAGCACGCCGGCAACGTAGTTTGATTCGGCATAAAGCACGCCGTTGTCAAAATAGGTTTTCTGTACGCCGTCATACATATTGTTAACAAAGTTGTTCAGTTCTTTCAATTCGCCGTTTTCATAATAAACCTGCTCGGTTCCTTCTATTGAACCGTTGGTATACGGAGTTTCCGACGAAATTTTACCGTTTTCAAAATATTGAATCAGCTTGCCGTCGATTTGTCCGTTTTCATTCATATTCAGTACATATTTAACTTTGCCGTTCGGATAATAGCCGGTTTCGGTGCCGTATTGCTCGTTATTTCTGAATTCGGCCGAAGATTCCAGTTTGCCGTTTTTGTCATAGGCTTTAACAGGACCGTTCAGCTGACCGTCGCGGTAAGTATAAATTTTTTCCAAACCGCCGTCTTTGTAATAAGTTTTGGTTTCGCCTTCCTGTCTGCCGGCAATGTAATTTGTTTCGGACTTCACGTTTCCGTTGGCAAAATAAGAAACCAGCACGCCGTCTATCTTGTTGTTTTTATACGGAGTTTCGGTTTTGATATTACCGTTTTGATAATAGTCTTTCTGTATGCCGTCTTCATGTTTTTCCGTCAGGGAATCAACATAGCCGTCTTCGTCATATAATGACGGTTTCAGGTTGGGCATTAAATTAAATTTTACGGCAACCAGCAGCATAACGCCCAAGGCAACCAATGCAATCAATCCGGTATTTTTCATATTTCCTCCGTTTGCTGAAAACTTTTAATAATTATATTCATTCATAACACTAAGATTTGTTATCTTCAAGTTTAATTGTTTTCATCAACAAAAAAACTATGCGTGCATGGCTTGTTTGTTTTGCAGCAGCTTAATAACGGACGGACGCAGGTTTTGCTGCTGATAATCGGCAATATAATTCAAATTTTCATTTTCTTTGTCGCTGAGGGCGGTAGTAATGCCGTAGCTTTGGTAGTAGTTAATGCTGTCTTGTTCCAAATTCATGGCCGTGTCGGTTTTACCGCTTTTAGCATAATAAAGCGCCAATTTATGCTGAGCGTTGGCAATTTGCTGAGCATACATGATGTCATCGCCGTCTGCCACCGTTTGATAAGCGTACACGGCTTTGTCATAATTTTTTTGCTGCCAATAAATATCGCCGCAGCGGCTCCAGGCGTTTACGCTTTTCGGAGCCAATTCCAGCGCCAGTTCAAAAGAATTTTGCGCCAAGTCCGAATTGTCGGCGGCAATGGTGCCAAAAAGGCAAGCGTATGAAGATGCTTGCGCGTAAGCGATTTCTTTTACTAAATTATCTTTAGATTCTGCGCTGTCTATTTGTTTTTTAATCAAATTTTCCAACAGGCTCAAACAATACGAATTGTCGCCGCGCGCCCAGGCTAAAATTGCTTCTTCATCAGTCGGAAGTTCATCCCTTGCCGGCAGATTGTCAAATTTTCCGGTGTTGCATAGGCTGATAAAGTCTCTGACCGCGTTTACGGTTTGCAAAATATCTTCTTTTTCGGTTTCACCCCGGTTGCGATAATATACGGCTTGAGCTATTTTTTCCGGCGAAACTTCACGGCTAAGCATATTTATAATCAGGATGATAAGTTCGTTAATCGATTCTTTTTGCTGTTCATATCTTAAAGAGGTGTCGTTAGCCAGCTGTTCGTGCAGAGGTAAATCGTTTTTTTGCCAGTCAAGCGGCAACACGGAACTTTTGGCGGCTTGTTCTTTTAATTTTGTTTTCAGCTCTAAAATATCGTCGGTAACTGCGGAAGACTGCACTAAAGCCCTGGATATTGCTTTTTCTTTTTCCAGCCTGTCGCTTTCGCTTAAAGCCTGAAAATTCGTGTCTATGGTCAGCCGCGGTTTTTCATTTTCCATAAGTTCTTCCGCCGCGTCGGCCAAGGCGGAAGGTGCAGCGCCTCCGTTTTTACCGTCTTGTGTATAAAAAAGTCCGGCGTCAGAAGATTCTCCGTCGGCAATGCGGAAAGTGTCAATAACGGACTTTATATAAATCAGCAGAATTATCGTTAAAAAACCGATAAACGCCCCCATAATATAAACGCCGTTGGGACCAAATTCATAAATTACGGCGCTGTGCAGTTTTTCAATTTTGGCGGCCGCTAAAGCCATAAAATCAGCCAAATCGGAATTTCCGGTTAAAGAAGCATCAGAAAAGGGATTTTGTTCTACCATTTTTTAATATCCTTTTTTAGCGGCTGAGTGCATACAGATAAATAAACTGCCGACTTAACATTTTCACTCTACACAATGCGGTAGGTAAAGTAAAGAATTTATTTATTATTTTCCGCGTTTTTAATAAGTTCTATCAAATCGGTATCGCCGGTTTTTTGTGCATATTCCAAAGCAATCTTGCGGTTTTCGGCAGCCGCATCTCGGTCTCCGGACAAATTTTCAACCAAAGCGATATTGGCATAGTCGGCGGCAAGTCCGTTGCAACGGTTATGATTTTGTTCAAGGTGTAAAGATTGCTGTAGCAGTGCTTTAGCACGGGATAAATCATGTTTTTGCAAATATATCAATCCCAATAAGCTGTATGCGTTGGCTGTATGAAAATTTAAACTGTGCAGCCTGCTTTCATGTAAAATTTGCCGTAAAATTTTTTCAGCCTTATCATATTGCTCAAGTTTGCACAAAGCTCTTGCCTCTAAATATAAAGATTCCGCATACGCCGAAAAATTTTGTTGCCGTAAATAAATTTTGGCGGCTTTTAGCGCTTCGGAGGCGGCTTTTTGCGGAAATTCCGAGTTTAATAAAAAATGCCCGATAAGTTGCCGGCTGAAAGCAATACCGCGGTCGTTTTCGGCTTTTTGATGCAATTTTAACGCTGATTTTGCAATTTTAAGTGCATTTACTTCATCTTTTTGCGCTAATTTCAAAAGAGCCAGTTGGTTAAATATGTCGGCTTGCAACAATTTATCGTCATGAATTTTAAGCGCTTTATCAAATTTGTCCTCAGCCTCTTCCAGTCGGTTTTCAAACAGCATAAGCATTCCCGAGAGTGCGGTGGTTTGAGCCTGAAAAAGAGACAGTCCGGCTTCCTTAAAAATTTTTAAGGCAGATTCCAGCATGGTTTGTGCAATATCGTTCACACAGCTGATGCGGTAGATTTCGGCAAGAAGTAAATAAGTTTCGGCTTCTTCAAACACATAATGTTTTTTTTGAAAGATTCTTAAGGCGTGCGAGGCTTGTTCCGAGGCGGAAAGCATGTCTCCTTCCTGCAAATAGACAATGGCGGAAAGATATTTTCTTTTAGCCGAAAGAGCCAACGGTAAGCGCTGTTTTTTTAACTGTTTCAGCCAAAAATCTAAATCTTGGTCGGCAAATAAAAGATGAGCAATGGCTGCTGCTGCAATTTTATATGGGGGAGAAAGTTTTTTTCGGCGGCGTTTCAATTTTTGATAAATCGGCGCGGGGTCGTCTGTATACGCGCTTAAAAATAAAGCCGAAGTTTTATCTTTTGCGGAAAAATAAGCCGCGGCTTTTTCTGTGCGCCCTCCTGCTAAATTAGCCAAAGCTGCGCGTGATTTTTTTGAAAAACGCCAAAACAAGCTGTTAATTGCCGAATTTATAATGTAAGTAGAAAAATAGCGGCGACCGTTCATGAGCTGTTGCCGTTTTAAGATGTTTAAAAGTGCCAGTTTTTTCAAATGTCGCAGACGCCAGCAAATAACAATGCTTCCAAACAACAGAGCTATTAACAATAACGATGCGGCAAAAATGCCAAAAATAAAATATTTTTCCAACATTTACACTCTATTAGCAATTTACGGTTTATTATAAAAACACTCTATAAATTATAAAGGAAAATTTTAAAATGGCTATTACAAAATTAACTTCCGACCAACTTTATCGCAAATGTGATCCGTCAAAATTTGATTTTAACACAACTGCCGATTTGGAAGAGCGTTTATCCGCTTTGGGGCAAGATAGGGCTATTCATGCGGTGGAGCTTGGTATACATATCAAATCTCGCGGCTATAATTTATTTTGCTTAGGGCCTGAGGGGACCGGCAAAACCAGTTTGGTTAAACGTATTTTGGAAAAGGAAGCTAAAAATCGCAAAACTCCGGACGATTGGGCGTATGTGTATAATTTTGATGAACCGTATAAACCGACTGCTATGAGTTTTCCGGCCGGTCAAGCCGCAGAATTTGCCAAAGATGTTGATGAATTACTTGATGAATTGGCGGATTCGCTGCCGGAAATTATTGAGTCTGAGGAATATAAGGCAGCGCTTGGTATTATTCGCCAAAAATATAAGGCTAAAAAAGAAGAATATATCAATGTGTTGCAGAAAAAAGCCAAAGGTAAGCGAGTTTCTTTGCTGCACATGCAAATGGGGCTTGTCGTGGCTCCGATGAAAGATGGCGAAGTTCTGAGCCCTGACGCGTTTGAACAGCTTCCGGAAGAAGAAAAGAAGCTGGTTATGGACGATTTGAACGCCATGCAGGAAGAAATTGAAAACGCTACTCAGGATTTGCCGCGTTGGGAAGAAAAACAAAAACGCGAGATTACTGTTTTGCGTGAAAAATTTGTTCGTTCGGCCGTAAAAGATCCGATTGATGCCTTGCGTAAAAAATATAAAAGCCAACAGCCGTCCAGATTTTTGAAACAAATCCAAGACAATATTATGGACAATATTGATGATTTTGTACCGACTGATAGCGATAAACAAGCGGCGGCAAACGGTGCAGATGAAGATCCTTTACAGCAGCTTCTGAGTAAAATGAAACAGCCTGAGGAAGATAAATTTGCCAAATTTAAAATTAATGTGATTGTTAAAAACGTGCCAAATTCCGGTGCGCCGATAATCACTGTTGATTATCCTACTCAGGGCAATTTAGTGGGAAAAGTAGAGCGTATTCAGCAATATGGCGCTTTACTGACCGATTTTACCTTGATTAAAGCCGGCGCACTGCATCAGGCTAACGGCGGATTTTTGTTGCTTGACGCTCGCAAAGTTTTGGAACAGCCGTTTGCTTGGGATTCTTTGAAGCGTGCAATAGCCTCAAAGCGTGTGAAAATTGAATCTCCGACTGAAGAAACCAGCTTTACGACCATATCTCTTGATCCTGAGCCAATTCCTTTGGATATAAAAGTTGTGCTGACCGGTGATTTTGAAATTTATGAGTTGCTGAGTGAAAGAGACCCGGATTTCCGTGACTTTTTCAAAGTTGAAGCCGATTTTGGCATGATTATGGATAGAAATGCCGAAAACGAGGTTGAATATGCTAAACTTATCGGTTCTCTTTCTAAGAAAAAACAACTGCGTTCGCTCAATCGTCAGGCAGTGGCCAGGGTAATTGAATATGCCTCTCGTTTGGCCGATGACGCCGGAAAATTGACCGCGCATATTTCTTCTATTGGCGATTTGTTGCGCGAGGCTGATTATTGGGCGCGTGTTTCCAACTCTAAGCAGATTGGTAAAAATCACATTGACCAAGCTATAGAAGCACAGATTTATCGTTCTGACCGCATTAAAAAAGCCATGCTGGAAGAAATTGACAAAGGCACTATTTTAATGGATGTCAAAGGCGAACGCGTGGGACAGATTAACGGCTTGGTTGTTTACGATTTTTCTCGTTATTCATTCGGTAAACCGGCGCGCATTACCACACAGGTCCGTATCGGAAAAGGTGATTTTATGGATATTGAACGTGAAATTTCCATGAGCGGACCTATTCACACTAAAGGTGTGTTGATTTTAAAATCGCTTATTTCCAACCGTTTTGCCAAACATTCTCCGCTTTCCTTGTCGGCTTCCATTGTGTTTGAACAATCCTATGGCGGTGTAGACGGAGACAGTGCGTCATCTACGGAATACTATTGCCTGTTGTCGGCGATTTCCAACCTGCCGATTAAACAAAGCATTGCCGTAACCGGTTCAATTAACCAGTTTGGAGAAATTCAGCCGATTGGCGGTGTGAACGAAAAAATAGAAGGTTTCTTTGATGTTTGCGCACACGATGGTTTAACCGGCAAGCAAGGCGTTATTATTCCGCGCACCAATGTTGATAATCTGATGCTGCGGGCGGATATTGTGCAAGCTGTAGAGGAAGGGCGTTTTACCATTTACGCTATTGATACTGTTGATGACGGTGTTGAAATTTTGACCGGTGTTAAAGCTGGAAAACCGGATAATAAAGGAAACTATCCGAAAGGTACGGTAAATTATTTGGTTGAGGAAAATTTGCGTCAATACTATCAAGATTATGCCCGCTATGCCAAAGAAACTTTGGGCTGTTTATAATAAAAAAGCATAAAAAAAACACCGGTTAGTCTACGCTAAGCGGTGTTTTTTTTGTTTTTATGCGTCTGCTCTTTTTGCAGCGGCTTCAACCAACTCTTGGGCTTTCAGCATATTTTTATACTGTCTTGAGCCATGAGCTATTGCCGGACGATCGAAACACATGGTTGTAAACTCATATCCTTCAACAAAATCTTTAGCCGAAATAGATTGAGGGTCGTTTGCAATTCCGTAGACAATCGACTCGTTTTTAATCAGCTGTGTATTGCCTAAAATACACGAAGGACCTGTCCAAAGGTAGCAAGATTCAACATGCCCGGTGACCTTGTTTTTCATATACAAGATGTTGTCATAGTCCTTCAATATATTGAAGGCGTACAAGAAAAATGTGTCAAAATAAATACGCTCTAATTCCATAAAAATAATTTTTAAAGGCGTTAATCTGATAATGTTATGCTTGCCAAAGGTATAACCGGATATTCATAATAATTAATTTATAAAATTAATATATGAAATTTTTTGTCTAAAGTCAATTTAAATTTGAAGATGGCGATGAAAAAACTTCAAAAAATGTTAATTATTTATAAAAAATTAAGTAATGATAGGCTTTAATAAAAGCAAAAAGAATTTTGTAAAAGGAAAACAATTATGAATAGTATAATGCCTACCGACGCTTTGGTGCCAATGGTGATAGAACAAACTCCAAAAGGTGAGCGCTCGTTTGATATTTTTTCTCGTTTGCTGAAAGAAAGAATCATTTTTTTGACCGGTGAAGTTAATGACGAAACATCGGCTTTGGTTTGCGCACAGCTCTTGTTTTTGGAAGCCGAAAATCCGAAAAAAGATATTTTCTTGTATATTAACTCTCCGGGTGGCGTAGTAACTTCCGGTATGGCTATGTATGACACCATGCAATATATTTCTTGCGATGTGGTAACAATATGTATCGGTCAAGCTTGTTCTATGGGGTCATTTTTACTTGCCGGCGGAACCAAAGGTAAGCGCTATTCTTTGCCAAACTCGCAGATTATGATTCATCAACCGTCCGGCGGTGCCAAAGGACAAGCTGCGGATATTGAAATTCAAGCTAAATTGATTTTGGATTTGCGTAAGCGTTTAAATGCAATTTACGCCCAAAATACCGGTCAAAAAATTTCGGTCATTGAGCGCGCTATGGACAGAGATAATTTTATGACGCCGCAAGAAGCCTTGGATTTTGGTTTGATTGACCATATTATTACCAACCGTGAAGAAGTTAAGTAGGTGAAAAATGAGTGAAGATAACGAAGAAATTTTGCATTGTTCGTTTTGCGGCAAAAGTCAGAAAGAAGTAAAAAAACTGGTTGCCGGACGCGGAGTTTATATTTGCAATGAGTGCATAGATGTTTGCCATTCCATTATGGAAGAAGAAACTGAACTTACTCCGGAAAATAAAACAGCGTCTGCTGATGAACCGTTGATGAACAGCCTGCCGACACCGTCAAAAATCAAAGAGTTTTTAGATGAATATGTGATTGGGCAGGATTATGCGAAAAAAGTTTTATCAGTTGCCGTGTATAATCACTATAAACGTTTGAATAATCCTAAAAAAGACGAAGTGGATATTACCAAATCCAACGTGATTTTGATTGGTTCCACCGGTTGCGGCAAAACTTTGTTGGCGCAGACATTGGCCAAAATTTTGAACGTGCCGTTCGCTATTGCCGACGCCACTACCTTAACCGAAGCCGGTTATGTTGGCGAAGATGTTGAAAATATAGTGCTGAAATTAGTGCAAAACGCTAATTATGACATTGAAAAGGCTCAGCGCGGTATCATTTATATTGATGAAATCGATAAAATTTCCCGCAAAGGCGACGGACCGTCTATTACCCGCGATGTTTCGGGCGAGGGCGTGCAGCAGGCTTTGCTGAAAATTATTGAAGGCACAATAGCCAATGTTCCTCCGCAAGGCGGACGCAAACACCCGCAGCAAGAGTTTTTGCACGTAGACACTAAAAATATTTTGTTTATTTGCGGCGGTGCGTTTGCCGGTTTGGAAAAAATTGTGGAAAAGCATGGCACGGAAAGCGGAAATTCCATCGGCTTCGGCGCTAAAGTGGAAAAAGATGAAAAAACTATCGGTCAGATTTTGAAAGACGTTCGTCCGGAAGATTTGATTAAATACGGACTTATTCCGGAATTTACCGGACGTGTGCCGGTTATCGCCACTTTAGACGATTTGAATGAAGATGCTTTAATCCGTGTTTTGACCGAGCCGAAAAATGCCTTAGTCAGCCAATACGCCTCATTGTTCGGCATGGACAATGTCAAATTGACAATTACGCCTGAAGCCTTGCGCGCCATTGCTAAAAAAGCGATAGAGCGTAAGACAGGTGCTCGCGGATTGCGTGCTATCATGGAAGAAATTTTGATGGAATGGATGTATGAACTGCCTGATGAAAAGGATATTTCTGAAATTGTGATAGATGAAAAAGTTATTACAGACGGCGAAAAGCCTAAGTTGATACATCAGTCTGAAGAAAAAAAATCTGCTTAAACACAAAAAAACTTCCGATAAAATCGGAAGTTTTTTTGTTGTTACAAATTGTTAGAACGCGTAGTTCACAGAAAAAGCAAATACTTTCACCGAGTTAGAATAGTCGGCCGAAACGTGCGAACCGTCGTTTCCGGTAACAGCCGAGTTCATTTTGGCGCTGTGGGCTTTAATGTAGGTGTAACCCATATCAAAGCTCAAGTTTTCATTATATTGATAGCCCAAACCCATAGAATACCAAATACGGTCAGAATCTGGAATACGCGGTGTGCGGTGAGCATAACGAACGGCGCTTTGGTCGTATGCTAAGCCCAAACGCAATTTCCATTGATTATCCAGCATATAGCTTGTACCGATGGAATAAAAGTTGGTGTCGCGCCAGTTTTCTTTTACCTGAGCAATGTTGCCTTCCGGTTTGTTTAAGTTATCACCGACAAAAGTCAGGTTTTGGAAAGAGCTCCAGAACACGCGCTGATATTCGGCCATAACCGCCCATTTTTCATTGATGTCGTGATAAACACCCATAGAAAGCATGGCCGGAGTAGTTAATTTAGCGCTGATTTTTTGGTTCATCAAAGCGTCAGCTTTGGCTCCGGCAGGAATTCCCATTGCTGTATAAGCGCTGCCGCTTGATTTCATTTTACCTTTTAATTTGTGGTCTATTTTGCTGCGATAACCAACACCGACACGGGTTGCGTCGCTAAATTCATACATGGCGCCCAATTGGTAGCCCATGTCAAAATCGTTGCCGTTTTCGGTAACCAAACCTGTTCGAGAATATTTGTGGCTGCTGGTCAGGTGCGCCCAAACATATTGCATTTGCACGCCTGCGCCCAAAGACAATTTATCTGTTGCCTTATAAGCAAACATCGGGGTAATGGTGCCGGATTTCAAATCCGAGGTAATACCGTGGTCGGAACCGACCCAATCTCTGTCATATTTTGTAATCATGCCAAACGGAGAATTAACTGCGATAGCCGCAAAAGCTCTGTCGTTAAGTTGATATGATACTGTGCCGTTTGGCGAAACAGCTGCGTGAACCACGTTTTCAACGTCGGCTCCGCGGGTGCCGCTTTCACTCATAACATTTTTAGCTGTGGCGCGCGGTGCGATGTAGGTTGCGCCCAAGTTTACCTGCAAGCCTTTTTGGCGAGTTAAACCGGCGGCGTTATAATATGCGTAAGAACCGTTTTCTGCACCGGCAGTTGCGCCGGCATAAGCGTTACCTTGAGCGGCAGCTGACTGTTCTCTTAAATGGAAACCGGCGGCCATGGCGCTGGTAGAGAGCAGAAGGGTGCTCAAGGCGGTTAATGTAAGAACCTTTTTCATTTTAAACCTTTTTATTATTAAAACATGGTAACCCAAACAAGTTTGCGTTACGTAGGGCGCAACATACAGCAATATATCAATTTTGGCAAGTTTTTGGCGCAAATCTGGGGATAAAATTTTAAAAATGATGTAAAAACAGAAAGTTATACTTAGGAAATGACCTGTTGATGACTCTGGCGTTTTTTCTTTACAAATCGTTAATAATATTATATGGATAAGGTATTATTTAACAACAGAAAGGTTGGACTTGTGAAAGAGTTTGTCAGATTTTGCCTGCGAACGGTTTTGCGTTTGATGAAAGCAAAATGTATTTTTGAATTTGATGTGAACAATTTGCCGAAAAAAGGTGTTTATGTGGTTAACCACGTTTCTTATTTGGACCCGATTTTGCTGTTTGCATTTCTTCCCGGAAATCCTGTGTTTGCCTTAAACGGACATTTATATCGCCGTCATTGGATTAGTTTTTTGATGGGGCGCGCCGATGTAATAAAGTTTAATCCGATTGAGCCGTCAGACATTAAAAAGCTGATAGCTAAAGTGGACGAGGGGCGCTTGGTGGTAATTTTCGCCGAAGGGCGTATTACCGAAAACGGCGGTCTGATGAAGATTTATGAAGCTCCCGGGTTGGTGGCCGATAAATCTAAATCGCCGATTATTCCGGTTTGGATAGACGGTCCGCAATATGGCTATTTTTCTAAAACTAAAGGCAAACTGCCGCATCGTCCGCTGCCGAAAATGCGTATTTATGTGGGCGAGCCGCGCAGCTTTAAGCTGAAAGACGAACTGCGCCGTCAGCGTGATCACATCAGCAATGAAGTTTATATGATTTTGCGTGAAATGTGCTTTGATATTAACTATGACAAAAACATTTCATTGTTTGCGCAGCTTATGAAAACCGCCAAGGTTTATTCTCGCACCGGATTCTTTTCTAAGCGTCCGCGCATTATAGAAGATATTAACCGCAAGCAAAAGTCTTATAAAGATATTATTGTTGCGTCTTTTGCTTTAGGACGCAGCTTTAAAAAGTTTACCAAGGTTGATGAAAATGTCGGTATTCTGCTGCCTAACGCTATTGCCACGGTTTGCACGTTTTTCGGGCTTTCTGCCTATAACCGCACTCCGGTAATGATTAACTTTTCGGTCGGTTCCAAAAATATGATTTCCATGTGCAAAACCGCGCTGGTTAAAACTGTTTTGACATCACGCTCTTTTGTGATTAAAGCTAAAATGGAAAATGTGGTTGAAGATATGAAAAACGCCGGCTGCAATGTGGTTTATTTGGAAGATATTGCTAAAAAAATGTCGCTGTGCACTAAAATCGGCGCTTATATCAGCTATAAAATTAAGCACATTCCGCACAAAACCGGCGGCGATAAAAAGGCTGTTATTCTGTTTACTTCCGGTTCGGAAGGCGCACCGAAAGGCGTGGTTCTGAGCCATGCCAACATTATCGCTAATATCAAACAAATGACAGCGATTCAAACCATTAACTTCAAAGATTTGTTGTTTAATGCTTTGCCTATGTTTCATAGTTTCGGCTTGACTGTGGGGACTTTGTTTCCGTTGTTTGAAGGCTCTAAGCTGTTTTTGTATCCGTCTCCGCTGCACTATCGTGTGGTTGCCGAGCTGGTTTATGAACTGGGTGCCACTTTAATGCTTGGAACAGATACTTTCTTGCGCGGTTATGCTAAAATTGCCCATCCGTATGATTTCCATAATATCCGCCTGATGTATTCCGGCGGCGAGGCGGCAAAGTCCGATACTCGCAGCATGTGGATGGAGCATTCCGGTGTGCGCATGATGGAGGCTTACGGTGCTACTGAATGTTCTCCGGTTATGACCGCCAATAACGGAATTTTCAACAAATTCGGTTCTATCGGGAAAATTATGCCGGGAATGCAGTTTAAAATTTTACCGGTTGATGGTATAGAAAACGGCGGTGAACTTTGTGTTAAAGGTCCAAACGTGATGCAGGGATATTATATGCCGACTAATCCGGGTGTGCTGGTTCCGCCGGAAGACGGTTGGTATCACACCGGCGATGTGGTGGAAATGGACGAAATCGGCTTCTTTACCATTAAAGACCGTATCAAGCGTTTTGCTAAAATCGGCGGCGAAATGGTTTCTCTGAATGCTGTTCATGATATGGTTGTGGATGCCACCAAAAATATGGAAGGTGAATATAGCTATGGCGTGGTTTCTATTCCGCATGAAAGTAAAGGTGAGCAGATTATTTTGGTAACTAATAATGAAAAAGTTACTTCGGCAATGCTGCATGAATATGTAAAAAACAACGGTATGTCAGAGCTTTATTTGCCGCGTGTGATTCTGTATCACGAAAAATTACCGGTATTTGCTACCGGTAAGGCCGATAATGTAACGCTGAAAAAAGAAGTTATGGCCGAGCTTTGCCCGGTTGACAGCGCCGCTTAAAATAATGTGCAGCAATGGCTTTTTGTGGTTGCGATTTTACAAAAAGCCATTATGCTGTAACGAGTTTAATTTTTTTGTAAGGATAAAATAATGGTTGGAATAAACAAAGTTATTCTGGTTGGTAATTTAGGGGCTGACCCGGTGGTTAATAACACTCAGTCAGGTACTAAAGTTGTTAATTTGAATGTGGCGACAACAGACAGCTGGAAAGACCGTAATACCGGCGAGCGCAAAGATAAAACCGAATGGCACCGCGTGGTAATTTTTAATTCTCAGCTGGCAGATACCGCCGAAAGATATTTGCGCAAAGGCTCAAAAGTATATTTGGAAGGTCAGCTGCAGACCCGTAAATGGACAGATAATAACGGTGTTGATCGCTATACCACCGAAGTTGTGCTGCAAAATTTCAACAGCGTGCTGGTTATGCTCGATTCTAAAAACAGCAGCGGCGATGGTATGCCGGCCGGCGGCAATGATGTTTTCTCAGCGTCTCCGGCAGCAGGTGGAACTTCATCCGGCTGGGATAACAGCGCGGCTTCTGCTCCGTCAGATTTGGACGACGATATTCCGTTTTAATGAGGGACTTTATCCCAAGGGACTTCGGATTTTGTTGTCCGGAGTTTCTTTATTTTAAATAGTGCGAGGTAAAAGTATGAAAGTTTTGGTAGGTTTAAGCGGCGGTGTGGATTCTTCGGTTACGGCTTGTTTGCTCAAACAACAAGGGTATGAAGTGATTGGTGCCACCATGTCTATTTGGGATAAAAACACGCATTTTAGCGGAGACGCCCATGCCGATTCTTGCTTTTCTCCGCATGAAGAACAAGACATTGAGGCTGCGCGCGCTTTGTGCCAAAAAATTGGTATTCCGTATTATGTTTTAGATTGTTCGGCTCGTTATAAACAGATGGTGCTGGAAAATTTCAAGCATGAATATAAGGCCGGACGTACGCCTAACCCGTGCGTGATGTGCAATTCATATATCAAATTTAACGCTTTGCCTGAGGAGGCTGCCGCACAGGGAATTGAGTTTGATAAGTTTGCCACCGGACACTATGCGCAGGTTTGTTTTGATGAAAATCGCAATCGTTATGTGATTAAACGCGGTTTGGACCACACAAAAGACCAGTCGTATTTTTTGTATCGCTTAAACCAAGAGCAACTGTCTCGGGTTTTAATGCCGCTTGGCGGACTGACTAAAAAGCGTGTGCGCGAGCTGGCTCAAGAGTTTGGTTTGGATGTTTCGGATAAACCCGATAGTCAGGATTTTTATACCGGCGATATTAACGATATTTTACAAAATGAACCGCAGGTTGGTAATTTTGTAACCAGCGACGGAAGAGTTTTGGGGCAGCACCAGGGAATTTGGCACTATACGGTTGGTCAGCGCCGCGGTATGGGAATAGCTGCCGAGCGTCCGCTTTATGTGTTGGGCTTTAATAAGGACAAAAATGAAGTTATTGTCGGTTTTGAAGAAGAGTGCGAGCGTTCCGGCTTAATTGCTTCGGATTTATGCGGCGAGGTTGTGAATTTGTCCGCGCCTTTGGAATGTGAAGCCAAAATCCGCTCTTCACAGCAGCCGACGCCGGTTAAAGTTTCGCCTTTGCCGGACGGTAAAATAGAGGTTTGTTTTTATTCTAAGCAAAAGGCTATCGCACCGGGGCAGTCTGTCGTGTTTTATCATAAAAACAGCGATACTGATGAAATTCTGCTTGGCGGCGGCATAATCGATTCTAATATGTAAATATAATAAATCACATACCTCTGTCTGATGTGTTTACATAGAAATGTACGGATAGAAGTTTTACGGAAAATCTCAATAAAAAGATAACCATGCGTAAAAAGCATGGTTTAGTTGCATGGAAAATACGTTTAAAGTTAAGTTTTATACATACAAAAAAAGACCTAAGTATTAACTCAGGTCTTTTCAAATTGGTGGAGGTAAGCGGGTTCGAACCGCTGACCTCTTGCATGCCATGCAAGCGCTCTCCCAACTGAGCTATACCCCCAATAAAAGAGAATATCAACAAAACACGTATTCATTAACATATAGTTTGCGCTTTGTCAAATTTATTTTTCAATTTTTTGCAGTGGGGGCAAGATTATTTATATCAGGGTAAAGTTATTGCGTGTCGGTAACGTGGAATTATCATCAAAATCTATGTTCTGCCGATTCTTCTTTATATAGTCGATATAATTATACAAGGTTTTGCGGTTACAGTTCAAAAGAGCTGCAATTCTGCAAACAGGCACATCATCATTCAGCAGTTCAACAATTTGACTAAGGTGCTTATCTAAGTTTTTCTTTTGATTTCTGCTGCCGTTGGGGCGACCCAGCGGACGTCCTTCGTTCCGCACGCGGTTCAGAGCTTCTTTGGTACGCTGAGAAATCAGATTACGTTCAATTTCGGCTGAAAGTCCAAACGCAAAGGCTAAAACTTTGCTTTGAATATCCGCGCCCAAACGGTAGTTGTCTTTAATGGTCCAAACTTGGGCTTCTTTGTTTAGGCAATCGTGCAAAATACTCATAACCTGCAGCAGATTACGCCCGAGCCGGGAAAGTTCGGTGGCAACCATAATATCGTCTTTTTTCAGGTTTTGCAGCAACCCTCCGAGTTTACGCTTTTCTAAAGACTTGGAGGCGCTTATTGTCTCCATAATCCAGCAGTCTACTTTCATTTTTTCACGCTTGCAAAATTGCTCGATTTCAAATTTTTGATTTTTTGTAGTTTGTTTGTCTGTGCTGACGCGGATATAACCGTATATCATTTTTTTCTCCTTTAACATTTTGTTGTGTATAAAGGGTATTAAAGTATATGCAAAAAAGTTACCAGTCTGAGATTAACAATTAGGAGTGAGCGTTATTGACTGAATTGATAACGTTGCCGATTTCAACGCCTAAATATTCGGAAATTAGAATAACAGTATAAAGCGTTGGGTGTTGCGAACCGTTTTCTATGTAAAGAATAGAGCTTTTGCTCATTCCGGTATCTTTTGCCAGCTTATACTGGCTGATACCTTTTTTTATGCGTTCTTCTTTGAGAACGGCAACAATTTTGTTGCTTATATCTTGAGCTTCTCTTTTATTCATGAATCTATATATAAAACACTTGACTTTTTATTAGTAGTTCTGTTTAATGAACTATATTAAATAAACTGAAGAGGAAAAATAATGCTGAAACACAGCCGTGAAATCGGACGCAGTATGATAGAAATGTTGGGAGTGCTGGCCATTATTGCCGTATTAAGCGTAGGCGGAATATCCGGTTACTCCAAAGCTATGGAAAAGTTTAAAGTTAACAAAGCTATCAGTGAATACAGCTATTTAATTTTCGGGCTGCTGCAAAATTTGGATTATATTCAAGGCTTGAATGCAGCTAATGATAACGGAGCGTCAAACGCAGGGATTGTTGATTTTGTGCAGGCGACAAATTTAGTGCCTGATACCTGGAAAAAGGTGCTGGCACGCCGTATGCTTGACCCCTATGGAAATATCATTCAGTTGTTTTCACGTAACAATCGTTTGGTTATAGATTTTTATTTGGGCGGAGCTATGGATGAAAACGGCAATTTAACGGTTAATACGCATTTTTCATATCAGTTATGTCAAAACTTAATGACTGACCTTGTGCAGCCGCTGCATTATTCGTTATATTATGCTGGGTTTACGCAGAAATGGGCAACAAAATATTACGGCGACCAATTCTGTAACAGTGATGTCAGTTGTTTGTCCGGCTTAAATTTAACTGAAATAAATGAACTTTGTCGCTCGTGCACCGAAGGTAAAATGTGCGCTATCGTGCTTGAGTTTTAGTTTTGGAAACGCTTGCCGACTGACTTTCTGTAAACGGTGTGGCAATTAAAAATTTTCAAAAGCGTTCAGATTTAACAAGAAATCTTTTAATCCGATAATGCCTATGCCTTTTCATCATAATAAGGTTTGATATTATCTTTAACAATAACAATTTTCTTAAATGAATCAGCAATTTTTAATAGAGGGCGTTTTTCCTGTTCTTGTTTTTCATGGGTTGGCATTTGAAGAGCAGACTGAATATAATATTTTTTATTGCCCTTGTTAGCAATAAAATCAACCTCGATTTTTTTCTGAATGTATTTTTTCTACAATAGAAACAATTTTTATAAAATCGTGCAGAAATTATAAAAGGCGGTTGATTATTTGACGGAACACGCTATTATGCCGTTTATGATTGATATGACACCGGAAATAAAAGAATATACTGTCAGCGAAATTTCTGCCGCTATTAAAAAGCTGGTGGAAAATTCGTTTGCTTTTGTGCGGGTTAAAGGCGAGATTTTTGGAGCCAAACGAGCGGATTCCGGACATTGGTATTTGTCGCTGAAAGATGAAAACTCGCTGCTTGCCGCCGTTTGCTGGCGTGGTGTGGCAAATACTCTGCCGCTTAAAATTGAAGACGGCATAGAAGTGATTGCCAGCGGACGAATCACAACTTTTAACGGGCGTTCGTCCTATCAGCTGGTAATTGAAAAACTGGAAATCGCCGGCGAAGGCGCGTTGCTGAAACTTTTGGAAGAACGCAAACAAAAATTTTTGGCCGAGGGTTTGTTTGCTCAAGAGCATAAAAAGGCTATTCCATATCTTCCGCAGACTATCGGGGTGATTACCAGTCCGACCGGCGCGGTTATCCGAGATATTATTCATCGGGTGCGCGATAGATTTCCCAGCCGCATTATTGTGTGGCCGACGCCGGTGCAAGGCGAGGGAGCTGCCGAAAAAATTGCCGCGGCGATTAAGGGATTTAACGCTTTGCCGTTGGGGGATAAAAATCGTCCGGACGTATTGATTGTGGCGCGCGGCGGCGGTAGTTTGGAAGATTTGTGGCCGTTTAATGAAGAAGTTGTGGTGCGGGCGGTTTATGATTCGGTTATTCCGCTGATTTCGGCGGTTGGGCATGAAACCGACACTATGTTAATTGACTATGCGGCGGATTTGCGGGCTCCGACACCAACAGGTGCGGCGGAGTTGGCTGTTCCGGTCAAAAAAGACATATACAACACATTGCTGACGGCAGATTTACGTATGCAGAATGCGGTTACTCGTTATATGAGTGAATTTAAGCAATACGTTGAAGCGCTGGGGCGGGGGATTCCGCCGCTGGAGCAGTTGGTGTTAGAAAATCAGCAAAAAATTGATGACCGCAGCGAACGGCTGAAGTTGGCGTTTGCAAATTTGCTGAAAGATAAAGATAATTTATTAAAATTGACGAATTTGAAACCTTTTTATATTAAGAATCTGTTTGACGCTAAGAAAGAAAGCCTGAAAAATTTGGCTCTGCGTTTGGATTCCGTTTCGGTAGAATCGGTGCTGAAACGCGGATTTGCTTGGGTTTCGGATGGTCAATTTAAAACGCTGTATTCAACTACCCAGGCTAAACGCTGTGATGAATTGCACATTCGATTTGTGGACGGAATCGTTAAGGTTAAAATGATGGAGAAACACAATGCCGTGCAAGGCGATTTGTTTGACGATTTGTAGTTTGTTGGCGGCGCTGCCGGCCGAGGCGCTTACTATGTGCGGTGCGGCGCAGCAGGGCGGAATTATTCGTTTACAGGACAATAATTTGGCTAAAGTTAAGCTAAACGGCAAAACGTATAAAGCCGATAAAAGCGGCGAGCTGGCTATTGCTTTCGCTCGGGACGCCGAATTGTGGCAGCCGTTGAAAATTTTTTATAAAGACGGTGCGATGCGGACATATAATCTGCAAATAGCTCAAACTAAATGGGACGTGCAAGAGATAAATGGTTTGCCGAGTTCTAAAGTTGCACCGGCAAAAACCGATTGGACGGCTATTCAAAAAGAGCAAAAAGACGTTGGCGGTGCGCTGAATGAATTTAGCGATGCCGAAAGCTGGAAAGCCGATATGCTGAAACCGGCAGAAGGACGTACCAGCGGTAATTTTGGCGGACAGCGCATTATGAACGGACAAAAGAAAAATCCGCATCAGGGCTGGGATATTGCTGTGCCGGAGGGAACAGAAATTAAAGCGCCGGCTGACGGAATTGTTACTTTGAGCGACGGACCGTATTTTTATAGCGGCAATGTGGTTGTTTTGGAACACGGACAGAATTTGAGTACGGTTTATGCGCATTTGCAAAAAACTTTAGTAAAAAAAGGCGATAAGGTGCAAAGAGGGCAGGTTATCGGGCTGGCCGGTAAAACCGGCAGAGCGACCGGCTCACATCTGCATTGGGGCGCTTCGCTGAACGGTGCGCGTTTTGACGCTAAAAATCTGTTGAATTTTTATGATAAAAACTGCAAAAAAATAGAGGACTGATATGACGACTTTTCATTTGACAATGTTGGCTTTATTGCAAGGAATTACCGAATTTTTGCCGGTTAGTTCCTCCGGACATCTGATTTTATTTTCTAAATTTACTTCTTTTCCCGACCAAGGGTTGGAGATAGACGTTGCTTTGCATATCGGCTCTATTATTGCCGTGATGATTTATTTTTGGCGCGATATTTGGTATATGGCTGTCGGTGTGGCTAAAAGCAAATTGCTTCCGGATTTTAAAATATATGGCTGCAAGGTGTTTTATTTGGTATTGATTGCCACTATTCCGGCGCTTGTCTGCGGTTTGGCTCTGAAAATTATAGGTACGGAAGAATTACGCAGTACCAAGTTAATCGGCTGGAATATTTTGCTGTATGGTCTTTTGCTGTGGATTATCGACAGAATGTCGCTGACAGCTTTAAAAATCCGTAATCTGGAAGTGAAAGACGCTGTTTTAATCGGTTTGGCGCAATGTTTAGCTTTGCTTCCTGGAACAAGCCGCTCGGGCATTACCATAACCATGGGGAGATTTTTGGGCTTGGAACGCCGTGAAGCAGCTAAATTTTCAATGTTGCTTTCTATTCCGACGATTGTTGTCGCCGGTTTGGTTGAAGGTTATGAAATTTGGCAAAGCGGAGATATGGCGCTGATTTTGAGAGCGTTTGACGGTGTACTTTATTCTTTCGGTTTTTCGTTGATGGCGATTTTTGTTTTGATGCAATGGCTCAAAAAATGGTCGTTTTTCCCGTTTGTGCTGTATCGTGTAGCTCTTGGTACGATGCTTCTCCTGGACGCCTATGGAATTTATGACATAAAAACATTATTTTAATCAAGAGCTTATAAAAAAACTTTCAAAAAAATACAGTATGCACTTGCATAGGAAAAAATCGCTCCCTATATACATTTTTAGAAATGAAATGGAGGATTTAAAATTATGAGTAATAAAGTTATAGGTATTGACCTCGGTACAACAAACTCTTGCTTTGCCGTTATGGAAGGTAAAGATGCAAAAGTTTTGGAAAACTCTGAAGGCGCGCGCACAACGCCGTCTATGGTCGCTTTTACGGATACTGAGCGTTTGGTTGGTTATCCGGCAAAGCGTCAGGCTGTTACCAATCCTGAAAATACCTTGTTTGCTATTAAAAGATTGATTGGCCGTCGTTATGATTCGGCAGAAGTAGAAAAATTCAAAGAACATTGTCCGTTTAAGATTGTTCCGGGCGACAATGGCGATGCTTGGGTAGAAGTTAAAGGGCAAAAATATGCTCCGTCTCAAATTTCGGCTATCGTTTTGCAAAAAATTAAAGAATATGCCGAGAGTTATTTGGGCGAAAAAGTAGAAAAAGCTGTTATTACAGTTCCGGCTTATTTCAACGACTCACAACGTCAGGCTACTAAAGACGCCGGTAAAATTGCCGGATTGGAAGTTTTGCGTATCATCAACGAGCCGACTGCTGCTGCTTTGGCTTACGGTATGGATAAAAAGGCTTCCGGTACAATCGTTGTATACGACCTTGGCGGCGGTACATTCGATGTTTCCATTTTGGAAATAGGCGATGGTGTGTTTGAAGTTAAAGCTACAAACGGCGATACATTCTTGGGCGGTGAAGACTTTGACCAACGTATTGTCAACTATTTGGCTGATGAGTTCAAAAAAGAAAACGGCATTGACTTGCGCGGCGACAGACTTGCTTTACAACGCTTGAAAGAAGCTGCCGAAAAAGCTAAAATTGAATTGTCTTCTACAACTCAAACCGAAATCAACTTGCCGTTTATTACTGCGGATTCAACAGGTCCTAAACACTTAAACATCAAATTGACTCGCGCTAAACTGGAATCTTTGGTTGACGATTTGATTGAAAAAACCGCTATTCCTTGCCAAAAGGCTTTAGCCGACGCCGGATTGAAAGCCAGCGACATCAGCGAAGTTATTTTGGTTGGTGGTATGACTCGTATGCCGAAAGTTCAAGAAAAAGTTAAAGAAATTTTCGGACGCGAACCGCATAAAGGCGTAAACCCTGATGAAGTTGTGGCTGTTGGTGCAGCTATTCAAGGCGGCGTGTTGATGGGCGACGTTAAAGACGTATTGCTGTTGGATGTTACCCCATTGTCTTTGGGTATTGAAACTTTGGGCGGCGTGTTTACTCGTTTGATTGACCGTAACACCACTATTCCGACCAGAAAGTCGCAGGTATTCTCTACGGCCGAAGACGGTCAGACCGCTGTAACCATCAGAGTGTTCCAAGGCGAGCGTGAAATTGCCGCACACAACAAATTGCTTGGTCAGTTTGACTTGGTAGGTATTCCGCCTGCACCGCGTGGTATGCCGCAAATTGAGGTAACTTTTGATATTGACGCCAATGGTATTGTAAACGTATCGGCTAAAGATAAAGCTACTAACAAAGAGCAAGCAATTCGTATTCAGGCTTCCGGCGGTTTGAGCGATGCGGAAATTGACAAGATGGTTAAAGACGCAGAAGCCAATGCCGAATCTGATAAAAAACAGAAAGAGTTGGTAGACGCTAAAAACCGTGCCGAAGGCTTGGTTCACGAAGTTGAAAAGAACCTCAAAGAATTTGGCGACAAAGTCGCCGAAGCCGATAAAAACAGCATTACTGCTGCGGTTGAAGCCGTAAAAGCCAGCATGGAAAAAGAAGACCTTGAAGACTTGAAGTCTAAGACCGACGCTCTAATGCAGGCTTCTATGAAACTTGGCGAAGCTATGTATAAAACACAGCAGGCTCAAGGCGCACAGGGTGCGGCACAGGGTGCTGATACCGGTGCGGCTTCCGGCGAACAGCCAAAGAAAGATGACAACGTGGTTGACGCTGATTTTGAAGAAGTTAAATAACGTTGCTTTGTCAAAAAAAATATCCGTTTCAGAAATGAAACGGGTATTTTTTTGTTTGTTGACATTTATCCTGAAAAATATATACTCAAGTTAGATGTTAAATTTTTAATTCTTAATTTTTATGACAAACAATATTATTAAATTTTCGCAGAAAAACATTCCGAAAATTAAAGCCGGTATGTTTTGGTATGACGACGACACTTTTTCGGCAGATTTAATTGCAGATAAAAAAGTTAAAGCCGTCGTTGAGTTGGTGGATATCAACAATCAGATTGTGTATGGCGACATTTTTGTTCAGGCAAAAAGAATGCTCTATTCAGAGGCTTTGAAATATATCAAATTCTTTAACGAGTTTTGCCAGATGCCGGATTATTTGGTGCGGCAGGTTTTATATGATAAGATGGTGAAAATTTTTACGTTTCGGCAAACCGAGAGTTTTATTGCTGAATTTACCGAGTATAAGAATAATTACACAATAAAACCTAACTCAAAAATTTGCATGTATGACAGTTTTCAGCATTTAAAGGTGGCAAAGTCGCAGAAAAAAATTGATGACGCCTGCATAAAACTGCATAAAACAGTTCGCAGCGATGCGTTCAGCACTGCGGATTGTCTCTATTATGTTTGGCTGGACTTTTGGAAAGAAGCAAGTCCCTATTGGATGACAGATGACGCCTTGTTTGGTGACAATACAATAGAGGAAAAATTTGTCTATCCGGTCTTAGCTATGAAACTTCCTGAAAAGAAGGGGCAGTTTCTGGATGAGTTGGAAAAGATGGAAATTGATAATCAGATTGCAGCTGATTGGCGTGAGGCGGATTCTGAGTGATAATTGCAAAAAACAGTTCTGAAATTGATTTTCAGAGCTGGTTTTGCTTTAAAATCGTGTAAGATTTTGTTTTAGTCTTGCATTCGGCAAATAAAAAAACTAAGTAGATGGTGTATGGAATTTTTGGACGAGAAAAATGGTTGAAACAGAATATTATGACCTGCTGGAAGTGAGTACGACAGCCAGCGCTGATGAAATTAAAAAAGCCTTTAGAAAACAGGCGATGAAATATCATCCTGATAGAAATCCTGATAATAAAGAGGCTGAACAAAAGTTTAAACAAATAAATGAAGCGTATGAGGTTTTGAAAGACGAGCAAAAACGCGCGGCCTATGACCGCTATGGTAAAAACGCGTTTGCTGGCGGCGGCATGGGCGGTGGTAATCCGTTTGGCGGCGGATTTGATTTCAACGGCGGCGGATTTGCCGATGTGTTTAACGATATTTTCTCGGAATTTATGGGCGGAAACGCCGGTCGTCAGCGCTCATACAGCCAACGCGGCAGCGACTTGCGCTATAATCTGAATATCACGCTGGAAGACGCTTTTAACGGTGTGGAAAAAGAAATTGTTATTCCAACCACCAAAGAATGTGAAACCTGTCACGGTCACGGTACTAAAGACGGCAAAGAGCCAGAAGTTTGCCCGACTTGTAAAGGCAGCGGCAAAGTGCGTACCCAGCAAGGCGGATTTTTTGTTTTTGAAACTGCTTGCCCAAATTGTAAAGGTTCGGGCCGTGTAATTAAAGAACCTTGTCCTGATTGCCGCGGAGCCGGTCAGGTAAAAATCAATAAGAAGCTGAAAATAAACATCAAAGCCGGTATTGAAAGCAATATGCGTATCCGCGTTGCCGGCGAGGGCATGGCTGGTGTGCATGGCGGAGAAAACGGTGATTTGTATGTTGGTATCGTGGTTGAACCGCATAAGCTCTATGAGCGTCATGGCGATGATTTATACACGGCGATTCCAATTTCTGTCAGCTGCGCCATTTTAGGAGGTACGGTGGAAATTCCGGCGATTGACGGAACAAAGGTAAAAGTAGAAGTGCCGGCCGGTACTCAAAACGACACCCTGATAAAAGTTAAAGGGCAGGGCATGCACCTTTATGATTCGGAACGCCGCGGCGATTTGTATGTTAGTGCGAAAGTGATTATTCCGACTAAGCTAAACGCCAAACAAAAAGAACTGATTGAGGCTTTCCGCGCCGAAAATAAAGATGATTCTTGCCAACCGGAATTGAAAAGTTTCTTTGACCGCATAAAAGATTTGTTTAAGTGATTATTCTTGGCTTAAACTGGATATTACGGTTTAAGCGGCAGATATACCGTGAAAGTAGTGCCGTTATAGGCTGTGGATGCGACGGTTAAGTTGCCGTGGTGGTGCAAAATAATTTGCTTGGCAATCGCCAAACCCAAGCCGGTGCCGCGGATTTTCATATCTTTGTGTATTTGCATGCGGTAAAATTTTTCGGTCAGGCGTGCAAGGTCTTCTTTGGCAATTTTCGGTCCTTTATTGTTAATGGCGATACTCACGGCTTTGCCGGCTGCCACGTTTTGCCCGCTGCCCGCCGGAATTTCCGCCACGGTTTTTATATCTACCGTAACTTCGGAATTTTCTTGAGCATATTTTATGGCATTATCCAAAAGGTTTTGCAAAATTTGATGTACTTCCTGCTTGTCGCCGATAATTTTTGGAATGCGTCCCTGTTCCGAGACTTTTAAATTAACTGAATGATGAAAGGCTTTGATTTTTAAGGCTTCTGTAACATCGTCTATCACTTCCGAAATGTTGACTTTATCTTTCAGCTCTTTGTCTTGCGCCATTTCCAAACGCGAAAGCGAGAGCAGATTTTCTATCAGGTTGGACATGTAATCGGCTTGTTCTTTCATAATGCCTAAAAAAGCCTCGCGGGCGTCGTCGTCATCTTTGGCCGAAGTTTGCAAAGTTTCAATAAACCCTGAAATAACCGACAGCGGAGTCCGTAGCTCATGACTGGCGTTTGCTACAAAATCCGACTGCATTTTTTCCAAACTCAACACCTTGCTGAGGTCATAAATAGAAACCACAGCGACGGCGCGTCCTTTAGAATACCACGGCAGTTTGGTGATGTGGGCATAAATGCGTTTGCTTATTTTAGCGCCGGCGTGAAAAATCAGGCTTTCGGATTCGCTTTTGCCTTTTAACACTTTTTCTACCGAGGCCACAAAAATATTTACACTGAAAACCGAGGCGATATTGCGTCCGGTAATGTCATCTCCCAACAAATTGCGGGCGGAAAGATTGCTGCCGGTTATGACTCCTTCGCCGTCGAGCATCAAAATCGGGTCGGGCAGGGTGTCTAAAACCGCCGCATCGGACATGGTTTGCGCCTCCAATGATTCGGCTTTGGATGTCCAAAAACGATGAATGGAATTAACCGCGTCAGCAATTTTTTGTGCATCTTTTTCTGAAAAATTCAGCTTTGAACCGTCCTCCTGCTCGTTGGCCAGTGAATAAATATATTGCTTGAGCGACTGCATTTCATAGCTGAGCGGAAAAAGCGAAAACATATTGAAAATAATTATCACTACATAGCAAATCAGCGCCGTTATCGGGGTTACCAGGCTAAAATACGCCAACAAGGTAAACAAAACCGCCGAGGGCAGCGACAATATCAGCACGCGTGTAGAAAATGAAGAATCTTTTTCCAGTCCCAAAAGGCGTTTCATGTTTTTCAGCATAGGCGTTATCCCGTATGATAAAGTTAATAAAGTGCTAGACTTGATATATAATTATTGTAGTATACAATAAGTTTAAATAGGTTTAATATCGCAATGACTGAAAAAAGTAATTTAACACCGGCAATGACCCAATATATGGAGCTGAAAAAGGCTCATCAGGACTATTTGCTGTTTTATCGCATGGGTGATTTTTATGAGCTATTTTTTGACGACGCAATCACGGCGTCAAAGGCTTTGGATATTGCTTTAACCAAACGCGGCAAGGCGGACGGAAAAGACGTGCCAATGTGCGGAGTGCCTTTTCACGCCTATGAGAGTTATATGGCAAAGCTGATGAAACAGGGCTTTAAAGTGGCTATTTGCGAACAAATGGAAGACCCTGCCGAAGCTAAAAAACGCGGCTATAAAGCTATTGTGCGGCGTGATGTGGTTCGCTTGGTTACCCCGGGAACCATTACCGAAGACACAATTTTGGATTCTCGAAAAAATAACTATCTTTTGTGCGTGGCAAAAACAAGCGGCGAGTTCGGTTTGGCGTGGATAGACCTTTCTACCGGCGTGTTTTATACTCAGCTTTTGGAAGTTAACGCCAAAAACGAAGCTGCGGAGCTGCATACGGCGATTGACAGGCTGGCTCCAAGCGAAATTTTGGTAGCGGACACGCTGCTGCAAAATTCCGAGCTGTTTCATTTGTTGAACGAATATAAAGAAAAACTTTCGGTTTTGCCGCAGGCGCGCTTTAACAGCAACAATGCGCAAAAAAGAATTTTAGAATTTTATCAGGTAAACACGCTGGATTCTTTCGGCAGTTTCAGTAAAACGGAAATTTCTGCTGCCGGAATTTTGCTGGATTATGTTGAAAATACACAAAAAGGCAAAATGCCGCGCATTGCCCGCCCGGTTAAAATTTTAAGCAGCCAGTATATGGAAATAGACGCGGCGACACGCCATAATTTGGATTTGCTGGAAGGCCCGCGCGGTAGCACGCTGATTTCCGTTTTGGATAGAACTGTCAGCGGCGCCGGTGCCCGATTACTGGCTAACCGCTTGGCCAATCCGCTTTTGAACGTTGATAAAATCAATCAGCGTTTGGATGTAGTGGAATTTTTCTTAAAACATCAGGATGTGCGGGAAAAACTTCGCACCATGCTGAAAAATTGTCCCGACGTTGAACGTGCGGTTTCAAGACTTGGTGTGGGGCGTGGCGGACCGCGTGATTTGCTTGCTATCGGCGTAACTTTGGGTTGTCTGCCGAAATTAAAAATCTTGATAGAAACTTTTAAGCCGATTGACGTGCTTGATGAGCTGCCGCCGGCAGTGGCAAAAGTTTTGCAACGCTTCGGCAATCATTCCATGCTGGTTAATATGCTGGCCAATGCTCTGTGGGTTGAAGACAGAACAAACGAATTGCCTTTGCTGGCACGCGACGGAGATTTTATTAAGGCGGGCTACAGTCCAGAACTGGATGCCGTGCGCGATTTGAAAAATAAAGGCCATAACTATATTTTGAATTTGCAAAGCAAATATGCAGAGCAAACCGGTATAGAGCATTTGAAAATAAAATATAATAATGTGATTGGTTATTTTATTGAAATTTCTAATAAAGATTCGGCACAAGTGCTTGGTAATCCGGAATTTATACATCGTCAGTCGGTGCTGAACGCGGTGCGCTTTACCACTGTGGAATTGACTGAGTTGGAAAATGAAATCCGCGGCGCCGCCGAAAAGGCATTGGGTTTGGAATTGGCGATTTTTGATGATTTGGTGCATAGTGTTTTGCTGGCCGCCGATGATATTACCCGTACGGCAAATGCGTTGGCAGAGCTGGATGTGGGCGCGGCTTTGGCTGACTTGGCGTTGGAAAATAATTATTGCCGCCCGGAAATTGACGACAGTTATGCGTTTGAAGTGGAAGACGGTCGTCATCCGGTGGTTGAAGAGGCGATTCGCCGCGGTCATGAAGGCAGTTTTGTGGGTAATAACTGTACTTTGGATGTTGAAGATAATCGGATTTGGCTGCTGACCGGTCCGAATATGGCCGGTAAATCAACATTTTTACGGCAAAATGCCATAATTGCGATTATGGCGCAGATGGGATCGTATGTTCCGGCTAAATCAGCTCATATCGGTTATGTGAATAAAGTTTTTTCCCGTGTCGGTGCTTCAGATGATTTGGCGCGCGGACGTTCTACTTTTATGGTTGAAATGGTTGAAACTGCGTCTATTTTGAATCGAGCCGACCGCCGTTCGTTTGTAATTCTTGATGAAATCGGGCGAGGAACTGCCACTTTTGACGGGCTGTCAATCGCTTGGGCGGTGGTGGAATATTTGCATGAAGTCAACAAATGCCGGGCTTTGTTTGCCACACATTATCATGAACTGACCGATTTGGTGGGGCGTTTGAAAGCAATGACGCTGCATTGTATGAAAATTAAGGAGTTTAAGGGCGAAGTTATTTTTTTGCATGAGGTCATAGACGGCGCCGCCGATCGCTCGTACGGTATTCATGTGGCAAAGCTCGCCGGTTTGCCGAGTGCGGTTTTGGAACGCGCCGAACAAGTGCTGTCTAAGCTGGAAAATGAAAATCAGCATAAAAAGCTGAACGGTTTGGATGATGAATTGCCGCTGTTTTCGTTTGCCCCGAAAGAGGTTAAAAAATCGCCGGTTATTGAGGAATTGGAAAAAATAAATCCTGATGATTTAACAGCGCGCGAGGCTTTGCAGAAGTTATATGATTTGAAAGATTTGCTGAATAAGGAAATATAAACATGGAAGAAAAAGAATATTTTGCCGCATACCGGAGTTTTGTTGACGGAGTAACGTCGGAAACTGCTAAAAATGATGAAGTTTTTGCTCAAAATTTTGCCAAGCTGTCTAAGCAACTAAATGGCAATTACGCTCGTCTAGACCACGCGATTTCCGGTTTGTGCGGCGAGGTTGGCGAAGTTGACGATGTTTGGAAAAAAATTAAATTTATGGGGTTGAATTATACTGATGAGACCCGTGATATGTTTATAAAAGAGCTGGGAGATGTTTGTTGGTATATGTTTCAGGCTTGTCTGGCTCTTGATATTCCGTTTGAAGAAATTATCAACCGTAATGTCGAAAAGTTGAAAAAACGTCATCCCAACGGTTATTCGTCGGAATATTTTCATCAAAAAAAAGGAGCGTAAATTTTGCTGGTCGGAATTTTGCTGCCGCTGCCGTTTAATCAGCCGTTTACCTATAAAACGGCTGAGGTGTTGAAACTCGGACAGTTGGTGGAAGTTCCGTTTGGGCGCGATAAGCAAATCGGAGTGGTTTATGACTTGTCGCCGCAAAATGATGTTCCTGCCGAAAAAATAAAAAGTATAAGCAAAGTCTATGATTTTCCGCCGCTTTCGGAAAAACTATTGAAATTTATCGCCTGGGTGGCGCGCTATAACATGGCGCCGCTGGGATTGGTTTTTAAAATGGCGATAAGTGTCAAAGCCGCGTTTGAGCCGTCGCCGCTGACGGTTTTATATAAACTTTCCGGCAAAACTTTAGCTGAAGCTAAACTTAAAAATTCGGACGCGCGCTGGCATGTTATGGATTTGCTGAAACACGCGCCGTATACCAGGCAAGAAATTGCCAAAGGTGCAGGTGTTGGACAAAGCGTAATAAAAACTCTTATTGATAGCGGCGTGTTGGAACCGATTTATGTGGAGAATAAACTTGAGTTTTTGGAACCTGTCGGCGATTATGTAAAAGTTGATTTGACAGCAGAACAACAGCACGCGGCGGAATTACTGTGTCAAAAAATAGGTAGCGGATTTTCGGTTACGCTGTTGGACGGTATTACCGGTTCCGGTAAAACCGAAGTTTATTTTGAAGCAGTGGCTAAAACTATAGAAAGCGGAAAACAGGTGCTTATTTTGGTGCCGGAAATTTCGCTGACGACACAATGGCTTGAGCGTTTTCAAAAACGATTCGGCGTGCGTCCGGCAAATTGGCATTCGGGCTTGAGCTTAAAAGAACGCGTCGATACCTGGAAAGCCATTGTTGAAGGGCGTGTGAAAGTAATTGTCGGAGCGCGTTCGGCACTGTTTTTGCCATATACAAATCTGGGGCTGATAGTTATTGATGAAAGCCACGACCATTCGTTTAAACAAGAAGATATGGTTAATTATCAGGGGCGAGATATGGCGATTGTGCGGGCAAAAATAGAGCATTTGCCGCTTATTCTTTCTACTGCCACGCCGGATTTGGAAACCATGGTGAATGTTGAAGAAGGCAAATATGACTGTGTGAAACTGCAAAGCCGTTACGCCAATGCCAGCCTGCCGGATATTAAAATTATAGATTTGAAAAAAGATAAGCCGCAAAAAGGCGAATGGGGTGTTTCTTGGCTGGCGCCGAGTTTGGTACAGGCTTTGGGCGAAAATTTGGAGCGCCGCGAGCAATCGGTTTTGTTTTTAAACCGCCGCGGCTATGCTCCGCTGATGATTTGCCGCGACTGCGGACACCGTATGCAATGTCCAAGCTGCAGTGCCTGGTTGACCGAACATAAAAGCGCTCATAAGTTAATGTGCCATCATTGCGGATATGTAGAGGAAATTCCTGAAATATGCCCGCATTGCGGCTCTGCAGACGGACTGACTGCTTGCGGTCCGGGGGTGGAACGTGTGGCCGAAGAAGTGAAACATCGTTTTCCGTATGCCAAAACCGAGATACTTTCCAGCGATAATGCCGGTTCGTTTACGGCAGTGTCGCAAATTATTGCCCGCATGGAACGTCGGGAGATTGATATTTTGGTTGGAACACAGATTATCGCAAAAGGGCATCATTTTCCTGATTTGACATTGGTGGGTATTGTTGATGCCGATTTGGGGCTTATGGGCAGTGATTTGCGGGCGTCCGAACAAACCTATCAGCTGCTGTCGCAGGTTTCGGGGCGTGCCGGCCGCGGCGAAAAAAAAGGTACGGTTTATTTGCAGACTTTGTATCCTGAAAACAATGTGTTGAAAGCTCTTTTAAATAATGACCGTGAAAGTTTTATGGATTTTGAAAAGCAGTCGCGTCAAATGTTGAAATATCCGCCGTACGGCAAACTTGCGGCGTTGATAATTTCCGGTACTGACCAGCGCTTAACCGGAGCTGTGGCGGAGGAATTTGGTAAAACTGCACCGCACACGGATTATGTTTCGGTGTTGGGACCGGCTCCGGCGCCGTTGTTTTTGCTTCGCGATCGTTATCGCTATCGGTTGATGTTAAAAACCGATAAAAATATCAATATCCAACAAGTACTGGCTAAGTGGCTGCAAATGGTCAAAGTCCCTTCCTCTGTCAAAGTAGAAGTGGATATTGACCCGTATTCTTTTATGTAGCCTGTATATGGCTTGGCTTATGCGATTAGCATGTGTCGCCTGTTTTATGCAGACGGCAAAATATGCCTCAGCGCAGGCACAAAAAACAAATTAAAAAGCTGAGCAAAAACAGCAGGTGCAAAGCGCCGGTTCCTACCACAATATTTTGATTTCCGACCACGTTTATTCCAAAATTAAACGGAGTTGGCAGCGGTGTCGGCTGCGGTTTAGGGGTAGAATTATCATTTATCGGAGTACTTTTCATTAAAATATCCCGAATTTGCGCGTCAATATCATTATCCATTACGCATAGTCCTTAAATTTAATCAGTTTACTTTACGAAATTCGTCATAAATATCCATATAGTCTTTAATTTTTGCATTGGCGTTATCTAAAGATTCGTTACAGATTTTAGAATAAAGCAAGCGGATTAGTTCGGCTTTATCATGCGGTGTCATTTTAGCTTCTCGTTTTTCCAGCCAGGTTTCAACATTTTCTATTACCAAACACAAAACATCTTGATTAACGGTTGATGCGAACCCTGAAGAAACCTTAAGCGGCAAGTCAGTCAGCTCTTGTTCGTCCACTTTTAACAGACGAGCCAGTTTCTGACGTTCTACTTCACCCAGGCGGCGAGGTGAGCCGTTTTTAATAAATTGTTGAATATATGCGATATTTTTGCCTAAACTTAAAGAAACTTTGGCGAAATTCAAACCTCGCTCGTTAATTAAACGGGCGATTTTTTTTCTTATTTCTTCTGTATCATCCATTTTTTGACCTCTAAAGTTGTTATTATAAGTATTATATAATATATATCTTAGAAAGTAAAATGATATTTTTCTTATTGACTTTATAATATTTATCTTATATCTTTAAGAAAAATGGAGAGTAAAATGATTGATGAAGAATATATATCAAAAGAAGAAGCCTTGAAAAAAGGCTATAGACGCCGTCGCAGCAAAGGATTGTATAAAACGTCAGTGCTGGAAAAATACTATGAAAACGGCGTGTTGGAGCTGTGCGGAAGTCCATTCAGCGCTGCCGACCGCAAACGAGCCGGCGAACAGCTGGTAAAAGATTTTTATTTAGGAAATTATAATAATTTACAGTCTGTATCCTTAATAAGAACCGGAACCTGCACAGGCGGCAGGGATGAGGCTTTAATCTATCAAGAGCGTTATATAAAGGCCATGCAAAGCGTGCCGAAAGAGTTTTGGCCGGTGGTCAGATATGTTTGTATAGAGGACAAAGAGTTAAAAGCAGATAAGAATATTATACCTCACAGCCTTTTAAGCAAACAGGTGGTGTATCACTTAAAATCCTTGCTGGTGCTGGGTTTGGAACGATTAGTAAAATATTATTTGCAAAAAAATGAAAAAAGTTCTTGACATCAGGTAACCTGTGTGCTAATAAAATTACTATGATGTAAAATTGTATTTAGAAAAAACTTATATTTTAAGAGATTAAGCTCAGTGTTCTGCTTAATCTCTGTTTTTTTAGGAGAAATATAAAATGCTGAAAGCAATAGCAGACAGGCTTATTGTTAAGCCTGATAAAACTTTGCCGTCCGTGTTGATTGGAGTTGAAACTGAAAAAAAGTTTACTAATCAAGGCGTTGTACAAAGTGTCGGCGACAAGGTAACAATGGCGTCCGTCGGTGAACATATAATTTTTCATCGCTTTGACGAATTGCCATTACCGCAGAATGATTTAGTGGTTATTCGGGAAAAAAGCCTTTTGGGCAAAATCTCGGAATAATCTTAATATTTTTTAATCTGACAGACCGTGTAGTTTTTACCGGTCTGTTTTTGTTTGGGAGAAAATTATGGAAAAACAAGATAACAACAAGCTGTATAAAGAGTGGCTTGCCAAAATCCGCTCATCGGAAAAAGCCTATGAGGATTATTATGAATTGGTTGAGGAAATTCGCAAATATTACCGCAACGAACGAAAACGCAACAAACAAAGCATTTTTTGGTCGTCGGTGGAAACTTTAAAACCATTTTTATATTTCAAACAGCCGCAGCCTTTTATTATTCGCAGCAACAAAAAGTCAGACGCTGTTGAAAACACCGCTTGCCGAATTTTGGAAAAGGCGCTGGAATGGGATATGAAACAGTTTGATTTTGACAGTGTCGTCAAATATGCCCGCAATGATTTTTTGCTTTCCGGCATGGGAATTTTGTGGGAGCAATATCACTCTAGTTTCAAATATATCGGCAATGTTACTTTAAAAGACAAAGAGCAGGTTACCACTCAATATGTTAATCCGATGTCATTTTTGGCAGATGTCGATAAAGTTAATGTTTGGGAAGATGTGGAATGGATTGCCCGCAAAACGTTTATGAACGTTAATGAAATTTATTGTAATTTCGGCGAAGAATTGGCTGATTATTTTTGGCAGCATAATTTTACCGATAAAAGTATTTCCGTTTATGAAATTTGGGATAAAAAAACACGCAAAATTTATTATCTGAGCCCAGAATTGCCTGATACTTTTTTACAAATTAACGAAGATACCCTGCATTTGAGCGGATTTTTTCCGTGTCCGAAACCGATTATGGCGACTTTAACCAACGACGGTATTGTTCCGGTTCCCGATTATGTGGAAATAAAGAGCCTGCTTGATGAACTGGACGGAGTTAACAGCCGCATGCGCTTGACCATGCAGGCGCTGAAAGTTTCAGGCTGTTACGACAGTTCTTTTCCGGAACTGGCAAACATTTTGGATAAGGATGTAACGCTGATTGCCTTAAATGATTTTGACAAACTCAAAGACGCCGGCGGCATTAACGGAATTATCGATTTTGCACCGATTGAACAATATGTCAACACCTTGCAGGTTTTGGCGGAACGCCGCAAAATTTTGATTGATTCCATTTATGAAGTAACCGGCGTCAGCGATATTATGCGCGGTGCTTCAAATTCGCAGGACACGGCAACGGCAGTGGTTAAAAAGACCAATTTCGGCACGTTGCGCAATCAAGACCGTCAAAATGACATGCAGCGTTTTTTGAAAGATTTGCTGCACATTAAAGCCGAGATTATCTGTGAACAATTTTCGCCGGATACTTTGGCGGCTTTTGTGGCGGATGAGACGGCGCAAACCCCGGATGTTGTTGCGCATGCTGTCGATTTACTGAAAACTCAAAAACTCCGCGGTATGGTTATTGAACTGGTAACCGACGGCAGTTTTGATATTGATAAACAGGAAGAAAATGTTTTGCAGGTGCTGGAGCATATTCATGAAATGGTCAGCCAGGCGTTCGGCCTTGTTTCGCAGCAGCCTGCGCTTTTGCCTTTGTATCGGCAAATGATTGAAGCGGCGGCGGCGACGCTTTCTAATGCCAGACAGTTTGAAAATGTGCTGGAACATGTTTTTGATAAAATCAGCGCTGAACTGAACGCGCCCGACCCTCAGGTTCAGCAGGCGGAAGACAAGATGGTAGCCTTGCAATCGCAAAAAATACAGCAGGATTTTGCCATTAAACAGGAACAAAATCAAATCAAGCGCGAAGAGCTGGATTTGAAGAAAATTACTGAATTGAACAAAATTTCAAAATAAAGGAGAATATAAATGCCATACGACAGTAACGGATTGTTTACCAGAATGCACAACTGGGAAGACGATAGAAAAAATGAAATAGACATTGTGTCTGACCGGCACGATGAAGAAGACGATAATTTTGCCGACGGCTTGAGCGAGTGTTTGTTAAAAGACGGAAGGGCACCGATGAAAGGCGAGCTGAAAATGGGCGGTTTCCAAATCAGAAACCTGGCTAAAGGTACTTCAGAAAAAGACGCCGTAAATAAAGAACAGCTGGAGGAAACGAAAAAATTGCTTACCGAAGTGATGAATAAAGTTTTTTGTGTGGGCGATATTAAAGCGTCGGTGCAAACCGCTGACCACGATAATTGGCTTTTATGCAACGGGCATGAAGTAAGCCGCACGGCTTATTCCGAATTATTTGCTTTAATCGGCACTGGTTTTGGTGCCGGAGACGGCTTAAACACCTTTAATCTGCCGGATTATCGCGGTAAATTTTTGCGTGGTTTGGGCGGAGATTCGGCGCCAAATTTGCAAACAACTCAAGATGAAGGCTTGCCGAACATTACCGGTCAGTCTCAGGCGCAGGACGGCTATTTATACGGCACTCCGCCGACAACAGGCGCTATCCGCATGGTTAATCCGCGTACCGGAAACACTCGTTCCGGCGACGGCGGCGGCGCTTATTATTTTACGTTTGATGCCAGTTTATCAAATTCAATTTACGGTGCCAGCAACCATGTAACGCCGATAAATCAGGCGGTAAACTATTTTATTAAGGCCAAAAAGGAGGAATAGGCGATGACTGGAAGAATTTTGCCCGGCGCAGATATTATTGAAGTGCGTCAGGGCGACAGCTTTAATATAAAATTGCGATTTAAGGCAAAAAATAAAGCATTGGATTTATCTGCTTTAAAAGTAATTATGCAGGTGCGCAAAAACGAAAACGATTCTTTGGTTTTTGAAAAAGAGGCCGAAGCGGTTGAGGCGGCTCAGGGAATATATTTGCTGCGTTTGACTCCCGCTGAAACTTCGGCGCCGGCCGGCAATTATAAAACGGACATTCAGGTAATGTTTGCTAACGGCGAAGTAAACACGATTTTTCCGCAGAGCGTGGCAAAAATCGGAGTGTTTCGTTTAACTCCGCAAGTAACCAAGTGAGGGACCCATGCAGGAAAATATTATGGCGGTTAACGTTGCCGACGCGCAGACGATTGATGTGTATTGGCAGGATGAAGTTGTTTTTGATTTGGATGTGCAGCTGATGTGGATAAAATCCGGTCAGCAGGAGATTAGCAAATATGTCTCTGAAGTCTCGCTGCCGAAAATAGAAGAGTTTGCCGCTCAAAAAATGACTGATTATGTAGTCAGAGCTGAAAATGCGGCGGTTTCGGCCGAAGATGCAATGATTGAGGCTCAAAAACAGGCCAAAAACACGGCTTTGAACCGTGAAATGGCGGAAAACAGCGCTGCAGCGGCGTCGGAAAGCGTAAATAAGGTAACTGCCGAAGCTCAGCAGGCCTTGCAGGAAATGTCCAATTACGCTGATACGGTAAAAACTGAAATAAACACGTCGGCAGAAAACGCGAAAACATCTGTTACAAATACTGCGGATAAAGCGGCAGCCGAGGCCGGGAAAAATATAAATGACTATGTAGAACAAACGGTAAAACCGGAAATGCAGTCTTATACCGATAAAGCAGAAAATGCCGCGTCTTCGGCTGCTGCAAGTGCAGCGTCGGCAAAGGAAAACGCGGCGGCAGCGGCGGACAGTATGCAAAACAAAGCCGATACCGACGCTGCTGATTTTTCGGCAGCCGGAAAAAGTTTGCTGTCCGGTTTAAGCCTGCCGGGCGGCAAATTGGTTGATTTGACTTTTTCACACGGTCAGAACTATACGGCACCGGCAAACGGATATTTTGCTTTGCAGGGATATATGAGTAATCCGACTTTCAGTAGCGTTATCGGTTTGTATAACGAGACCGGAAAATTCGGCATGAGTGTTCAAACTCCGGGAGCAGAAGTTTCAAAACGAGATGTTTTTATTCCGGTTTCAAGAGGCGATGTCGTCCAGGCTTACGGCTATAAAGCGACTGTAACGTATCTTAAATTTATTTATGCGCGGGGAGAAGTGTAAATGTTTATCGCATTAAAAGACAATAAAATAATAGCATATAATAAAACAGGGGAATTTCCTTGTTTGGTTTGTGATGAAATTAAAGAAACAGAAAATATGGATTTGCTGAATGTCGGCGAAGAGTTTTTACCAAAGACGGATGAACGCGCCGTTGCAAAAATTAAAGAGGATATTCGGGCGGTGCGTAACTTTTATTTGCGTGAGACCGATAAATATATGATTGCAGATTATCCGCTGACCGAAGCAGAGCGGCAGAGCATTAAAGCGTATCGGAAGTATCTGCGGGATTATACTTTAGCCGAAAATTGGTGGCAAACCGAACCGCTAGGCTTTGGAGAATGGACCAATGTGGTAACAAATAATAAGTTAAACGGATAAAGCCGGTTGCAACTTCAAGGACAACAAGTGAGATTAAAATATGTTTTTTTATAATATTTAAGAGGTTCTATGATTGATGATTTAAAAACAATCGTGCTGTTTGTGCTGATGGCGATTGCGTCGGCCTACGTGCACTACAAAGGCTTTTTTCAAGCCACTCTGGACGCCGTGCTGGCGTTTTGCATGGGTTACATAATGTATTTACTTTTAGATTATGCCGCACTTTCGGGAGCAACGAGAAGCGGCATTTCTTGTGTGGTGATTTTATTCAGCCGTTCTCTATATGAGTGGGGAAACGAATTTATCAAAACTAAATTATCGGCTTTAATAGCCGGAAAGGCGGGAAAAAATGACAGAGAATGATTTGCAGATTTTGGCACGCACTTTGTTTGGAGAAGCACGAGGCGAGGGCGATGAAGGATTGGAGGCTGTGGCATGTGTGATTATGAACCGATTTAAGGCAAACAAATGGTATACCGGTTATGAAATACACAACGGTAAAAAAGTTCCGAGCGTGGCGCAGACTTGTTTGAAAAAAGCGCAGTTCAGTTGCTGGAATAAAAATGACCCTAATTATAAGCAGTTGAATCAAAAAACAATTATTGCTTACGGATTTCAAAAATGCCTGCAAGCGGCGCAAAAAGCCTTGTCAGGAAATTTGCAAGATTTTACCAACGGTGCGCTGTTTTATCATACCAAACAGATAAAACCTAAGTGGGCAGTCGGCAAAACTCCGTGTTATGTTGCCGGCAACCATCTGTTTTATAACGACATTGAATAGGGAGGATCAATGGCTAAGAAAAAATTGAAAGCGTATTCTTTCAGTGAAAGCCTGGAAATGCTGAATCGTCTGCAGCAAATGGCTGTTGATGAAGGTAATATCAATTTGGCTTTGAAAGCAGAAGAGTTGAAATGTAAAATTGCCGCTATGCAGACGGATAAAGAAAGTTCGCAATCGGCGGAAAATTTAACAAAAATATTGGTGGATTTTATAAATGACAAACAAAATGATTGCAAAAATACCGAAAATTTTTGCGCCTCTGATGAAGCTGAAACGCCGCTATAAACTTTATTACGGCGGACGGGCCGGCGGAAAATCGTATGCTTTTGCCGACAGCCTGCTGTTTTTGGGGCGGATGAAAAAACTTCGGATTGCCTGTATGCGCGAGGTGCAGGACAGTATTAAAGATTCTGTTTACAAACTCTTAAGCGATAGGATTAGTTTTTATGGCTTAACTGATTATAAAATCAGCGAAACTAAGATTGTAAACCGGCTGAGCGGTACGGCTTTTATATTTAAAGGCTTGCGCGAGCAAGATTCAAACAATATCAAGTCTTTGGAAGGCATAGATATTGTATGGCTGGAAGAAGCGCAGAAAATCAGCAAAAAAAGCTGGGATATTTTAGACCCGACAATTCGTAAAGCCGGTTCGGAAATTTGGATTTCTATGAACAGAGAAGAAGAAAACGACCCGGTTTGGCTGGCTGTCGGCGCAAAACCTGACGAGCGGACTTTGGTTGTTAAGGTCAACTATACCGATAATCCGTTTTGTCCGGAAGAAATGCGTTATCTGGCGCAAAAATGTCAAAAGGAAAATCCCGAAGACTATAATCATATTTGGCTTGGTGCTCCGGTTTCTGTTGGCAGTTATAAACTTATTGCGCCGAAGTTGGTGCGTCAGGCTTTTGAAACCAAACTTGAAAATCCGTCATCGCCGCTGATTATCGGGCTGGACGTGGCGCGTTTCGGCGATGATAAAAGCGTGTTTTGCTTTCGACGCGGGCGAGTGTGTTTGTTTTTTGAAAGCTATGCCCGTTTGGATAATGTGGAAGTGGCAAATCGAGCCACTTTTTTTATCCGCCAATATAAACCGGCGCGGGTGTTTGTTGATGCCGGCGGCGTGGGCGGCGGTGTGGTGGATATTTTGAACGACCGCGGTTTTAAGCGGATAGTGCGGCCGATTATGTTCGGAGCCAAGGCGTTGGCTGACGACCGCTATCATAACCGCCGCGCTGAAATGTGGGACGAACTGCGGATATGGCTGAGCGGAGAGCAAAAGGTTGAACTGCCGAATGATGAAAATTTGGCAAACGAACTTTGTGCCGTTAACAAAAAATATGACAGCCGAGGGCGCTTGCAGCTGGAGGAAAAAGAAGAAATTAAAAAACGGTTGGGCAAGTCGCCGGATATGGCGGACGCATTGGCGCTGACTTTTGCCGAGCCGGTTTTTGAACGGCCGGACACAGAGTGCGGACGTCTGCCGGGCGACAGCATAGAAAGTATGTTTCGCGCCAATAAATCCACCGATGATAAATGGTAATTTAATTAAAAGAAAAAGGAGAAAATAAAATGACTTATAGACCAAGAATGGTACGTGAAAACGAGGCTTACGGCTGGTTGCCAGAAGATGAAGCCTATGGCAGAGTTTCTAATGTTTCTACACAGCAGGAACAGGAAGATGAAAACGCTTACAGCGACAATGAACTTGCTCCGGAAAGAAGTTTTGAAGAACAAAAACTATTTGAAAGAGTGCAAAATGATCCAGATTGGTGGAGTAAAAATTCAGGTTTAAGAGCAAGTTTTGATGGTTATAATTTTTTTGTTAAAAATAATGGAGAATTAATAGGAGAATATCCGGCGATTTCAGGAAGAGATGAATATCAAACAAAAGAAGCGACTATTTTTCAAGATAGAGGTCCTATTCCCGAAGGTTCATACACATTAAATTATAATGATTATGAAATGTATGATGAAAATAAAGCTAAAGAAGGTGGGCGTTTTAGTTGGATGAATAAACCGGATAGTTGGGGAAGTGAACGTTTAGCTATTACAGCAGATAAAAATACCAATACTTATGGAAGAGGTGGATTTTATGTTCATGGTGGTAGTACACCAGGTTCTAATGGTTGTATAGATTTAACAACTTATATGCCTGACTTTGGTAAGATTGTTAGAGAATATCAAGAAGATATTCCCCTTATTGTTAAATATCGAGATGATTTTGGTGAAAAAAAATAAAAGAATAGCTTGCATTTAAGATATATTTATGTATTATATTGGTGTAAATACAATTATATGGTGTGTAATGAGTGATAAGTTAAAAAGTATGATAAAAGAAAATCCAGAATTGATAATGATATTTTTTATAATCTTAATATCATTTATAACAAGTATTTTTTGTTTTCGAGATTATGTATATCGTCAACGAGATATGAGTTTGCATATATGGAATTTAACTTTGCATTGGCGTACTATATCAATTATAATACATAACATAGTATATATAATGTTGGCAGTTTCATTTTTCTTTGTGCCGCACAGAATTAAATTTATGTATATAGGATTTATTGTTGGATATTTTTTATTTTGTTCAAATCATAATTGTTTTATGGCTATAAATTCCAAAAATGAAGTTTTATGGACTTTAGGGAGCGTTTGGTTAAAATGATTCTACAAACATGGGATTATAAAGTTGTCAAACTCTTATTTATAGGCTTTTTAACTATATCAGTTGTTTTAGTTGTCGAGGGTTTACTGCATTATTTTCTTGCACCGGATACGCCAAAGACAAATGAAATTTTAGCTGCAATATTTATGCACTTAATTCCTTGTCTGTATATTCCATTGATAGGTTTGTGGTGTTTGCCGCGTCATTTGAATATGGGATATTTTTTGTGCGGAGTAGATGTTGTATATTTAATATTTCAACTACATTGTTTACTGTATCGCTATCTATGGCCGGATTATGGTGATTGGTGGATTTGGAAATATACTATAGGTAAGTTATTTAAGGAATAAAAATATATGAAACGGGTATTTTATTTTGCAGCAGCATTTATCGTTTTGGCGGTTATCGGTTTTGTCGGATATTTGTTTTTTGATAAACAAGCCTATTGCTTGGATATTGGAAAAATCTATGATTCGGTGCAAAAAATCTGCCGTGATGACTGCTTGAGTTGGAACGATCAAACCGGCTGCGTGCCGATAACAGATGAAAACCGGCAGAAAAAAGCCGCCGGAAAACTGTAGAAAATAATCATTGGCTTTATGGAACAAACGCTTTGTTTAACTGAAAACAAGGCGTTTTTTTATACCCGAAATTTGGAGAAAGATGATGACCTACATCAGCAGGCAATTCGCGGAAGAGGTGCTTCTTCCGGACGGATCTGTCGCGTCTTCTGTCGCGGACGTTGACAAGTATTTACGCGCCACGGGCTTAGCTCTGGCCGGCGACTATTCAGCCGAATATTATCAAAATATTCGCAATCAACAAGAAAGAGAACGGCAGCAATCTTTGTTTGCCGATTTTCTTTATAACTACAAAAGGATGATATGGAAATGAATGATTTAAGAAAAGAACTTGAACGTCAGTTCAAAGCGTTCGGTTTATCTGAGCCGGACAAAAAAACAATAGATGAAATTCCGGCGGAAGCTGATGAGAATGCTCAAAACGGGCTGATTGCCGCTCCTGCCGATTTTGAACCGGAATATGCGGCGGCGTTCAGCGAACTTTCGCCCAAGTGGCAGAATTATTTAAACAAGCGAGAAGAAAAACTAAAAGCCGAGCGCAAGGAATTGTCGGCAAAAATCGGGCTTTTGGACAGCCTGAAAAATTTGGACGGTGCTTTTCAAAAACGTAAAACCGAAAACAACATACATAGCTTGCGCGAATGGCTGGAAGGTTTGGTTTATATTGACGAGCAAATGCACCGCCGTCCGGTGGAAACCTTAAACGCCATTGCTCAGGTGTTTAAGGTAAAGGCGCAGTTTACCGAAACTCCGCAAACCGAAATTTCTGACCGAATTTTAAAAAGACTGACGGAACTCGATTTGAGTTTTCACAGCCTCCGAGACTATTTGCAGCAAAGCGAACAGAAAAGTTTTTACAGTCAAATACAAGACTTCGGTCTGCAAAAAGATGAAACAGGACATCTGCTTCATCCGTATTTTGACGCTGTTTACAAACAAATGCAGACTTTGTTGCAAAACGGACTGGCTTCAAGCATTGAAGACGCCTACAAGCAGGCGGTTTGGCTTAATGCCGATGTCCGTAAAGAGCTGATTGCCAAACAAATCAACTCTGACGCTGCCGAAGCGCAAAAGGCGCAGAAAGCGGCGTTTTCTCCGAAAGGAAAAGCAAAAGCGCCGGAAAGACCTCTGACTTTGAGGGAAGAAATTGAAAAAAATATGGCTGCTTTTTTGGATTAACTTAAAATTTTAAAAGGATAAAAAATGATAAATAAAGATTATAATGAAGTGTTTACCGTAACTTTGAACAACCGTTCAAAAGAAATGGCTGATAATATTTCTAAAAATAATGCGCTTTTAACCCGCTTAAAAGACAAGGGCAAAATGCGTCAGCTGACCGGCGGTGTAAAAATTTTGGAAGAACTGGAATACGGCGAGGGCGATATGGTATGGTATTCAGGTTATGATACCATTAACTATACTCCTAAGCAACTGTTTACGGCTGCTGAATATGCACTAAAACTGTGTGCGGTACCGGTGGCTGTTTCCGGTGAAGAATTACTGATGAACAGCGGTCCGGAACAAGTTATGGATTTGTTTGAAAAACGTATTTCCAATGCTGAAAAAACTTTGAAAAATCAAATGTCAGTTGCTTTGTACAGCGATGGCACCGGTTCTTCGGGTAAGGAAATCGGCGGTTTGGCTTTGCTGGTTGCCGATGATCCGACTTCCGGCACGGTCGGAGGTATTGACCGTTCGGCTGCCGGAAGCGAATTTTGGCGCAACCAATCAGTTAGTGCGGATATTGATTCATCCAACATTCGCCAGATGATGAACAGCTTGTATCACAAATGCTGCCGCAATTCTGACAAACCGGATTTGATTGTCTGCGATGACGCTTTGTATACTTTGTTTGATGAATCTTTGTCGGTTTTACAGCGTTTCTCTGACCCTAAAATGGCGGACGCCGGTTTTACCAGCCTCAAATTCAAGGGCGCCGATGTAATTTTTGACGGCGGCCAGGGCGGTCATTGTCCGGAAAAACACATGTACTTTTTGAACACTAACTACATTTATCTGCGTACTCATAAAGATCGCAATATGAAAATTATCGGTGGCGACAGATTAGCGATAAATCAGGATGCGCTATATCGCATTATCGGTTGGGCCGGCAATATGACTATGTCTAACGCGGCGGTTCAAGGCGTGTTGATTAACACTAAAGAATAATCGTTAAACCACAGAAAAGGAGTGAAATAAAAAAATCACTCCTTTTCAAATCGTTACAAAAATAAGATAAAGTAAAGGAATAGACTATGGATATGGATTTTGCCTTGTTTCAACAGGTAATCGGCGCAAAAGAAACCGAAAAAAACGTGGCGGCGAGATTTTATGACAAAGCCGTTAAAACCAGTGAAGTGTCGGCTAACGGTTTGCCGATTTTTAAAAATGTTACATATATTGAAATCCGCTTGAAAGATAATAACACTGAAGTATTTAATCAGCCGGCGACAGCGGAAAAAATTCGGCGTTTTCCGCAGGAATACGCGTTGTATCAGCTTTCTAAAAAGCAAGCAGAAAACGGTACTCCGCTGGAACAGTTTGCCTTTTTGACTGCGGCGGAAATTGCCACTTGTAAAAGCCGTGGCGTGTTTACGGTGGAAACTTTAGCAGGTTTGGATTTTGATAAAGTGCAAAGCCTGGGCTTGCAGGATGAGCATGTTTTAGCGCAAATGTTTTTGGAAAAATCAGAAAATAACAAAATGTTAGACGATTTTGCTAAAAAAGAGCTTGAATATGAAAGAGAAATTGAATCTTTGCGCGAACAGCTGGCAGCCATGCAAAGAGCGCTTAGTGAAGAGCGTAAAAAACATGCCGACGCCAAAGCAGGAGAAAAATAATGAAGACAATTTTGGAAATTTGCCGCGAGGTTGCGGATTTGGCAGCGACCAAGCGCCCGAATGATTTATTTGATGCCAACAGCCAGCAGGAAAGTATTTTTTTGAGCGTGGCAAAATCGGCTCTCGACAGTCTGCTGCGTTACGGCGATTGGCAGGAGCTGACAAAAGAAGGATGTCTGCGCACGGTTGAGGGACGTACTCAATATCCTATTTCCGAGTTTTTGCCGGATTTTTTTTGTCTTCTGAACAATACGATTTTTATTAAAGACGGCAAAGAACGCATAATCGGCGCCATTACGCCGGAACAATGGATGCGGGAAAAATATTTTTCCAGTCCGAGCAATGAATTGAAATTTAAAATTCAAAACGGACGTTTTGTGTTTTTAACTCCTCCGGCCGGTGGTTTACGGATTGTTTTTCAATATCGCTCCAACGGAATTGTTTGGGATTTTGATACATTTGAAGAAAAAAGTTCGCTCACCGCCAATACTGATGTTCCGGTTTTTGACGAATATCTGGTTAAGCTGAATATTTTATGGCGGTGGCTGAAACGCAGCGGATTGGACTATGGCGAAGAATATGATGAATTTCAGCGCGAATTGAAAAAGCGTTTTGGTTCCGAACACGCCGCTGCCAACATAAATTTGACAAAGTCGGATAACGGTTTGAGCGAAACAGGAGTAATAATCAATGAAGTTAAAATTAGCAGTACGGGGCAATAAGTCGGTAAGCTATACTTTGCCGGCACCGATAAAAGGTTTGAATGTGCGCGACGGTTGGGCGAATATGGACGCAGGTTACGCCATTGTGATGGATAACTATATGCCGCTGGACACTAAAGTGGCGCTGCGTAAAGGTTATGTTGAATATGTAGGGTTGCCGGAAAAAGTATGTACGCTGACCGAATATAAAGTCGGCGGCAACAATTATTTTATAGCTGTTTCCGGCGGCGCTGCCTATAACATCAGCTCGCGCAAAAATATTTACGTCTATGAAAATGTTAAGTTTACAAACAGTTATTGCCGTACTCAGCAATACAAAAACTATTTGTATTTTGTGAACGGTAGCGATACCCCGAAAGTTTATTACCGCGGTGAAGATGGAACCGAGCATTTTGAAGATTGGGGCTTTACGGCCGAAAATTTGAATGCCACCCGTATTGCCGGTGTCGGACTTTCCAAGCAGCGCTTGTGGTTTATCGAAAGCGGCACTCTTAAAGTCTGGTATCCCGAAACCGCCGGCAATATTGCCGGAAAGCTGAATTATTTTGATTTAGCGCAGGTTGCGCGTTTCGGCGGCGAACTGGTGGCGGTTGCCAACTGGACGCAGGACGGCGGGCAGGGAATTGACGATTTGACGGTGTTTATCACTTCAGAAGGCGAAGCGCTGGTTTATGTGGGGTCGGATATTAACAATGCCGATAGCTGGCAGCTGCGCGGTTCCTATAAAATCAGTCGTCCGATTGGATATGATTGCCTGGTGCCGTATCAAGGCGATGTGGTGATAATTTCCGAAGATGGCTATATTCCGCTGTCCAAAGCCTTGCCGCTGGAACAGGCCAACGCTTCGCAAATTGCGTTCAGCGATGCCATCCGTGGGTTGGTGTTATCGCGGACTGCGCATAATTTGAAACGTTATGGCTGGCAGGGTGTAATTTACAGCCGCGGCGGTTATGGATTGTTTAATGTTCCGGTATCTAATCAATACGAACAGCATGTTATCAATTTAAATACCGGGGCTTGGTGCCGTTTTACCGGCATCCGCGCGCATTGTTGGGGGTTATATAATCAGCGGCTTTATTTCGGTTCGGACCGAGGTGTTTATTTGTTTGATGAAAGCTATGCGGATAACGGCACCGAAATCAGCGGCTGCGTGGAGCAGGCGTATAATGATTTAGGCAGTAACAGTGTTAAAAAAATTCAGCTGCTTAATCCCCGCACCAAATCAAGCACCGGGTATTCATTGGTTATTTATACCAATATGGATATGGAAAGCCGTAAAATTGACTATCAGGAAAACTTATCGTCTTCCGGCTTGCACAAGTGGAATGAAACCAAATGGTCGAGTTCGTTTAATCCGCTTGGTATCAAGTGGGGAGCTGCCGACAGCACTTCAATCCGCAGTCAGTGGATAGCCAATTCTGCCACCGGCTACAAAGCCGGCATAGTGTTTAAAACCAAAACCAAAGGCAATTTGATAGAATGGTTTGAAACCGGTATTCGCTATGAAGTAGGGAGCGGCGTGCTATGAATGATGAATATGAAATTCTGCCCGATAAAAACAATATTATCGCCAAATGGGTTTGCAAGGGTTTAGGCGAGGGCACTGATTGGCTTGACCAGTATATAACTTATGGTTTTGCCCAAGGCGGAAAAATGCTCGGCGGCTTAATTTTTCACAGCTATCGTCCTAACACCGAAGTTTGGTGGACAGTATACACCGTTGACAAACGTTGGTGTAACCGCCGCATGTTAAAAGTTATGTTTGACATCGCTTTTAACAAATTAAAATGCCGGCGCATATCGCTTTTAGTCAGCAAAAGTAATGTCGCCGGCATAAATTTTGTAAAGAAACTTGGATTTCAGCAAGAAGGAATGTTCAGAGTCTATCGTGAAAACGGGGAAGATTGTTACATTTTCGGTATGCTGAAAAACGAATGTAAATGGATTAAAAATGGAGAAAATAAATGAGTAAATCAATTGGCAAAGTTTTTGCAAATTCTTCAACCGATAAATACGGTTATGAAAAGAACTATTTGAATTATTTAGGTAATTACGATACTTCAAATTATGACAATACATTGAAAAATATGACAGGTCAGGCTTTTGACATGAGTAAAAATTTGAGCAGGATGCCGGAATATCAGTTTTCGATAAACGGCTCGGATGACGCTCGTCAGCGCATGGAAAACGCCGTATATCAATCGGCAGTGGACAAACTTAATCCGCAATATCAGCAGCAGCGCGCCGATTTGGAAACAAGTTTGGCCAACAAAGGTATCAGCGTTGGCAGCGAGGCTTATCAGCGTGCGATGAACAACTTGCAGCAAAAACAGAATGAGGCGCTTAATCAGGCGGCTTATCAAAGTATTGCGGCCGGGCAGGGTGCTTATAGCCAAAGTTTGAACGATAGTATCAATAGCGCAAATTTCAATAATAATTCGCAGTTGAACTACATTCAGCAAATTAAAGCGCTGTTGGAAGGCTCTGTTTCAGGTTATCAGAATCAGGCAAATTTGTATAATGTTAACAAAAATGTCGAGAATCGCCAGACCTCGGCTCGCCAAAGCGGGTGGAATAATATGTTTAAAACTGCAGAAATCACCGAAAAACTTGCTGATACATTTAAATAGCTTGTCAATGTCGGCTGTAAAAACCTAAATAATATAAAAAACTCGGAAGTAGTTTTTTTTAATGAAACTCCATCGGCTTATGCCGGTGGAGTTTCATGGTGTTGATGAAGAGGGTGGTTCATATTTTAAAAGCTATTTAACAAAGCAGTTTGCAGATAATTTCTTATCCTTTTTTGATAATCACAAAACTTTTGTTTTTGCAACTCCTTAAAAACATACATACAAAACTTTAATCATCACGCTTCCATAATATTGTCTGTCCAAAGCTCGCATTGTGTCATAACAGTTTGTACGGCGTCTTCAACACCTTCAGGTGGATATTTGTGCTTTTTAAGTAATCTTTTTATAAGCATACGCATTTTGGCTCGAGCCGTTTCTTTTTTCTGCCAATCTATCGTTTTATTTTTACGCAAAGTTTCGGTAAGTTCTTTTGTTATAGCAATCAATTCGTCATTTTCATAAAAATCCTTAACAGCTTGCGGACGCGTCAAGGCATCATAAAAAGCCGCTTCTTCGGCATTAAGACCTAAATCTTCGCCTTCTTTTTGTGCCGAGGCGATTTGTTTTGCCAGATTAAGCAGCTCTTCGATAACTTGCTCATTAGTCAACATACCGTTCAAATAGCGATTCATAGACTCTTGTATCATTTCGCTGAACTTTTCCGAACGCACAACATTGGTATGGCGATAAATAGAAATCTGCTCAGCTATCAGCTTTTTTAATAATTCTACGGCTAAGTTTTTCTCTTTCATTTTGGATATTTCTTCCAAAAACTTTGGATCAAACAGCGAAAATTCTTCTTTTATATCCGAAAACAGGTTGATAACGCCATCGCTCTTTATGCTCTGTTCCAACAGTTCGTTAATGCGCTTATTCATTTCCGGCAATGATATTTTTTTACCGCCTCCGCTTTCGGTTAAACGCAAAATCATAATTCTGACAGCCTCTAAAAATGCCGCCTCAATACGTGAGTTTTCTTCAACAATAGATGAGCAAAGCGATAGCGCCTGATGTAACATAAGAGCTTGCTTAATAAAGGCATCTTTTTCTTTATTTTTCTCTCTAGCAATGATAAAGTTTGTGGCACCGCTTATCAATCTTGCTCTGACTAAATTTGAACCGGTAGCAAATTCGCTATAATCAAAATCACGTAATAAATCGCGGCATACCTGCAATTTTTCCCTGAATTTATTATATGCTGTGCTGGCAATGTCCATATTGCCGTAGTTCTTTCTATCGCGGATAGTATAATCATTCATAGCCTTTTTCAAAGCGCTGGCAATACCGATATAATCAACCACCAAACCGCCTTCTTTATCTTCAAACACGCGATTAACCCGCGCAATCGCTTGCATCAGGTTATGCCCTTCCATCGGCTTATAAACATACATTGTCGCCAATGACGGCACATCAAAACCGGTTAGCCACATATCAACGACAATGGCAATTTTCAGCGGATCGTTATTATCCTTAAATTTGCGCGCCAATTCTTCTTTATGCGATTTATTGCCAATAATGGCACGCCAGTCTTCGGGGTCATTATTGCTTGAAGTCATAACCACGGCAATTTTATCTTGCCAGTTTGGACGCAATTCCAAAATACGATGATAAATTTTCAGGGCAATCGGACGAGAATAGGCCACAATCATGGCTTTACCGGTCAATAAATTTTCGCGATAGTTCTCGTAGTGGTCCAAAATATCGCAGACAAGTGAATTGATAGTGTCATCATCACTCAAAATAGTTTCCATTTGCCCAAGCTGTTTTTTGCTTTTTTCTATAACTTCTGGCTCGGCATTTTGCGCCATTAAATCGTATTCAGCATCAATTAGTTGCAAAATTTCCGGCTTTAAATGAAGTTTTATGACGCGGCTTTCATAATAAACCGGGCGCGTTGCGCCGTCTTCCACCGCCTGTGTCATATCGTAAACATCGATATAATCACCGAATACCTCTCGCGTGTTGCGGTCATCAAGAGAAAGCGGTGTTCCGGTAAAACCGATATATGTCGCGTTTGGCAGAGAATTACGAATAATTCGCGCCGTACCGACTTTGATGTTCCCGTGTTTCCGCCAAAATCTAAGAGGCCGGCTATAAAAAAACACCCGCAAAGGGTGGGCGCTGCAAGACTGACTACGCTAACGCTCCGCCGACGCGTCGTTCACAGCCTTTGGCTGCCGGCGTTCTGCCGCCCGCCTTTCTCTAGTTCTCAAACTTGCTTTCTCGCAAGTTCGAGAACCTTTTAAAATGCCCACAAAAAAACCACTCCTAAAGAGTGGTCTTTATGGTGGTGGATAGGATATTAAAAGGCGAAATCGGATAACTTTCGCGCCATTTTGTGAATTATTCTAACCATTGGTATCTCTAATTGTCCAGACCATTTACCATATCTGGTCACAGCTTTTCTCATATCGCAACCCAGGTTACATTACAAAAATAAGAAATGGCGACCAGACTAATTTAAGAAAAATGTGTATATTAAAATCGAATTTATTTAGAATTTTGTGTATAATTTATCAAGATAATTCTTGAATTTTGTGTATTTTTATGTTAAATATAGCTTATAAAATGTGTATAATATATTTAAGGAACAGCGAATGTATCGTAAAGCAGAGAAAATATTGCAAGCTTGGAAGGCTAATCCGAAAAAAAAGGCCTTATTGATAACCGGTCAACGGCAGGCCGGTAAAACTTATATCGTGCGTGAGTTTGGTAAAGCTAATTATAAACACTATGTAGAAATTAACTTCATCACAACACCTTCTGCCAAAGATATCTTCTCCGGTGATCTGAACGCAGATACTTTAATCATGAATTTAACAGCATTCATCGGAAAGTCATTGGAAAAAGGGAAAACCTTGATATTCCTTGATGAAATACAGGAATGTCCTAATGCAAGAACAGCCATTAAGTTTTTGGTTGATGATGGCCGATTTGATTACATAGAATCAGGCTCATTATTAGGCGTTCAATATAAGCAAGTTCCATCTTATCCTGTGGGGTATGAAGAAATATACCAGATGTATCCGATGGATTTTGAAGAATTTTGTATTGCCAATGGAGTTCAACCATCAACGCTTGATTATTTGCGTGAATGTTATAAAAAACAGACACCGATAACGGATTCCATTCATCAAACCATGTCTAATCTATTCAAGTATTACATTGTTGTCGGCGGTATGCCTGATGTGGTCAAAAGATTTATAAACACACATGATATAGGACAAGTCGTAAATGTTCAACGAGATATTATTGCCCAATATCGACAGGATATAAGCAAATATTCTACCACCGGCAAAAATATGATTAACAATATATTTGATAATATACCATCACAGCTGGATGATAAAAATCGCCGATTTATGCTCTCATCAGTTCAAAAGAACGCCAGACTTCGTGATTATGAGGATTCTTTTGTTTGGCTTTCAGATGCCGGAGTTGCTCTGCCTTGTTATAATCTGACAGAGCCAAAGATCCCGCTTAAAATTAACGAACAAAGCCGTTTGTTCAAGCTTTATATGAGTGATGTCGGCTTACTATGCGCAACGAGCCTGGAAAATATACAATTTGAGATACTACAGGGTAATTTATCTATAAATATGGGTGGAATATTAGAAAATGCCTTTGCCGAACTTTTAAAAGCCAATGGTTTTGCATTGCGGTATCTTAATAAAAAGAATATAGGAGAGCTGGACTTTGTGGTTCAGCAAAATGATGAAGTCATGCCGATTGAAATTAAATCAGGTAAAGATTATAAAACACATGCCGCACTTAATAATGCCTTAAAAGTTAAGGAATGGAACCTCAAAAAAGGTATTGTATTTTGTATGGACAATATCCAAAAAACCGAGAGAATAACCTATCTTCCTTGGTATTTAGTGATGTTTCTGAAACAAAATAATCATGATGAATCAATGATTGTAAATGTGGATTTAAGTGGATTATGATAAATTCAACATTATATCATATTTCACTGGACTGATGGGCAATACCAAGTGCAGTATAACATTGTTGCATTTGCTCTGCAAAAGCGTTATGCGCGGAGTTAAACGCCGAGAATATAGAGCATATTTTCAAGTTTAATGACAAAGCAGAACACTTTTGCAGGCAAACCCAAAGGGCAAACTTCAAAATTTCATATAAACACCAATTTTCCTCGCACTGTATGCCCAATACAGCCGCTCAAAAAATCAGTATTTCTCTGAAATTTTGAAGAATTGTGCGACAAACGTCATATTGTACTTGATATTGCCCCATTTCCAAGCATCATTGTATTAAACGAAAGGAAATACAATGAAAACAGTTAAGATTTACATGGTCCGGAGGCCCTCAGATATTGACGAAGTTAAAGAGTTATGCCGGCGCTATAACAATCAGGCCGAAGAAGTGACAGTTGCAGAAACGGTCAACCTGCCTCCGCTTTGGTATGATGCCGTCTGTCAAAACCCTTTAGATGATTATAAGTTAGACGACTGTATCCCTTACTAATAAATAAGGATCCCTAAGAATAGGGATCCGGAACATTGGTACCAAAAACGCGGTACCTACAGATAACTTTTGCGCAATTTTGGAGTCATTTTAAGGCAATAGTATCTAAGTCTGCCAGACCATTTTTTATTGTCCAACCACCACTTTCACTGTATCGCAACCCTACTTTCATTACAAAAAGAAGAATTGATGACCAGACTAATTGAAAGACTTATTCCCAAAGGTGTCGAATTCGACACCTTTGGAAGCATATAAATAAAAAGCCATCATAAATGTATGATGGCTTATTTGGTTTACTCTTCAACAGGAATAAAATCCATCAGATCTCCATTACATTCTGGATAATTAGGACACATTATCATTTCTAATTCATCCAACTCGGATTGTTTGTATTCATCTTTTGTTTTAATAACTTTAACATCCTTAAACAAAAAATGCTTTCCGCAATGTAGACATTCGACCATTGTATCATCAGAAAAACCTAATCCAGCCTTTCTTTGATCATCAATAGCTTTTTCTCTCATTTTTCCTTCTAGTAATAAATATTCATCAGCATTTATTGTTGTACTTTCCTCAAAAAAATTACTGACGGTTTCTTCAAATAATCTTTTTCTCTTTTCCAACTCTATAGATGAACTATTTATTAAATCACTCCAACTACTGAAACCCATAAGTTTAGAAACTATGTGTTGTGCTTTCATAAGAGTGCAATCTTTTACTTCCGTAGAATCTAAAATAGAACGAAAGTCAACGGGAAAATTAACCCATTCATCATTTCGAATATCTTTTAATAAATTTTTTGATAATGTTTTAAAATATTGAATATCTGGCATTTTTATACCTTTCAGTTGTATCTATGTTTATTACCTGTATAAAAAATGCGTTCGTAATCTTTTTTGATAATAAACACAGAAAGGTTTAAATACCAAGTGTTGGATGACAAAGTCTTCGCACGAACGAACTAGCGTTCCAACAAGCTATATAAGATATTTAGTTCAAATTTGAATAAAATGCAAGAAATAATTTAATTTTCTTCTATTTCACTGGACTTCTTCGTTTTTCCAAGCATTTATTGTATCAAACGAAAGGAAATCAAATGAAAACAGTTAAGATTTACATGGTCCGGAAGCCATCAGATATCGATGAAGTGATGGAATTATGCCGGCGCTATAACATGCAGGCCGAAGAAGTGACGGTGGTAGAAACGGTCAACCTGCCTCCGGTCTGGTATAACGCCGTCTGCCGAAACCCACTGGACGATTACACCTTTTTATCCGGTAAAGGCGGTTATGATGATGAAAACCACCGTCAAGTGGTTGCCCTACAATGTCCCGGCAAGCCAACACTTTACGTCGACCCGTCCGGCTCATCTTACTGCCGATATATGGGAGTTGAATTATGAAAATGCGCAAATATGAGGATATTAAACCGAGCAACCGGACAAACTTTGTGATGGTTTATTACCACGCCGGCCGCACTTTAACTCAAATTGAAACCTTGCTAAAAAAGGCCTACGGTAATCCGCTACCGGTCAGACCTCGCGACCGCCTCAATCGCCTGCAATTAAAACTCGAACAAATGACCGCCCGCTACAAACAATGCAAGGAAGATTTGAAAGCTGAGTATCTGAAGAATAAATCTACAAATCAAGAATGAGTTAAGCTTTTTTCTATCAAAGGCTTGGCTTTTTCCAACTCAACCAAATTATTAATTGTTATTTCCAATTTTCCTGTTCCATAGTGGCCAACACTACGAACATCACGTGTAAAGCCTTTTTCTAAGGTAATGCTATCTGCATCCACATTAACATAAATAAGTATTTTATTAATGTAAAACTGCACAGAAGCAAAATTCTTCAAACGTCTATATGCTATATAATGCATCAAGATTTTTTTCTGGACATCATCACCCAAAGAAAGAAGATAATCATCTAATTCTTTATACAGATTCCTAATCTCTGGTGAAGAAGCCTCTAATTTTTCCGTTACCGTTTTAACTTTTTTATCCGAGCTATGGTCTTTTTTAGTTGTGTTATGAACAACCGCTTTTGTTTCCTCATCATTAGAGCTATTAACCAGTTCAAATAACAAGTGATTATTTTCATATATTCGGTACCTGATTAAATCAATATTCGCCGGCATTTGCTTAATTGCAAATTCATCGTATCGGCTAAAATCTTGTGCAATACATATTAAACGTGGTTGAGACCAATCAATTTCGTCGGCAACTTTTTTACCGAATTTTTCTAAAACAAGCCACGCAAAATCTTTAGGATGTTTTACCAACCAATCCATATAAAACAGACCTTGATTGATGACAGTATCTTTGCCGTCTCGTTTGTATTCAATAATAACGGGACAATTGTTTTCATCTATCCCCAAGGAATCAATACGAGCATTATGGCCATCTTCAGCCTTAAATGAATGTTCTGTTTTCAAAAAACGCACGTTTAATAAAGTTTCGCAATTTTCCTCTACAAGTCTTTGAATATTCCGCTCTTTTGCAACAGCAGAGTTGCTTAATTCAACAGCTTTTCCGCTTTTAATATTGAATAACTTTAAATCCGACATAGTCCAACCTTTTACAAAAATAAAACATGGAAATATTCTATACTATAAAATATTAAAAATGCAATAATTAGAATTTAAGAAAATTTAGCGCAAGTTTTACAGCTTCAAATACTCCAAAAACGCCTGACAGCCCTCGTAAATGTCCCAATAGCTCTCGTCAAAATTGCCGGTATACCAAGGGTCGCGAATATTGCGCGGATTATTGGTAAAATCAAGCAAGCGGTGGATTTTGTTTTCCGTATCTGGACCTATAAGTGATTGAATGTCCTCAATATTGCTGTCGTCCATCGCCAAAATATAATCATAGTAAACATAATCGCGCGGACGAATACGGCGGGAATAATGCTCTTCAAACGGCACGTGCATAGACTTCAGCATTTCACGTGTTCCATGATGAATACCGGCATGGCAGATTTCATTATAGCTTTCCGTCGCGGCGGAATCTATCTCAAATTTATCCGTTAATCCCTTTTCCGTTACCATTTGCTTAAACACAAACTGCGCCATCGGCGACCGACAAATATTCCCCAAACATACAAACAAAACTTTGATCATCAGATTTATTTTCCTTTACTTCTCTGCTGACATTTTACAACTGTATCAGCCAGTTGTTTGTAATAATACGGTGGATATAGATATTTATGTACTAAAACTTCCTCCGAAGTAAAGAAAGATTTAAAATAATCCATATATTGTTGTCTTTCTGCATATTTAGTGCACGGGATAAGCAAAATTTCGTAATATGGAAAGTGAATAATAAACATCCGTTTCCCTTCTGTTTTATTACTGAATACACCTGAGGATACATCGACATTTGTTCCGGTTTTTTTACAATATATCAAAGGTAGAAATAAATCCGCATCGTCTGTGAGTTCACCTTTTAGCATTTTATAGGCTATATATTCGTAAGGACCTAAATTTATCTCGCCAGCTGATACCGATAATCTCCACATAACAGATATAAAAAACTTTTTAAATTTCCAACAATCAATTTCTTTAGAACTCAATCGACACGTTTCGATGCCGTTTATAATTTCCCATTTATGGTTTGGTATAATTTGTTTGAATATTTTTGAGGCGTATTTATCTAATTTACCTATTTCATTATCACATTCGGTACACATTAAATATTCTTTCATGCCATTTTGATGTATAGGATTACGATCGATTTTGTACTCCTTGCTATTTATAGACGCCAAAGGGCCTAATTGATCTAACCTAAATAAACATTTCGGTATTATATGCGAACATATTAATTCTTTTTCCTGATTACAATATTTACAAATACCGGTGACCATCAAAATACCTCCTATAAATATATCTAGTTTTTTAAGTTACTATTAAGCAAGAGTATTTCTGCCTTTTACGACATTTTTTTATTTTTCAGCGATATCCGTCGCATTATCTAATGCCAAGAAGTGACATAGGCTTAATAAATAGCGCTTGTAAATAATGTTTTTTTCTGTGTATAGTGACTTTGCGGTACTTCCTTTTTATTAAGAACAAAGGTATTTTATGTAAAAGCACAAAGTATAAAACATCGGCATAAAGGAACTAAATATGTCAAATGAGGCGTTTAAAGAAGTTGGAAAAAATTTACAAGAAAAAGCAACGGTGATTTGGAATATTGCCAACCACTTGGCTGGACCGTTCAAGCCACACGAATACGGCTTAGTTATCTTGCCGATGACGATTGTCAAGCGTTTTCATGACTGCTTATTACCTCATTATGACGAGATGCAGGCAAAATATGAGCAAGTTAAAAAATTTGAAGTTATCGATGGCTTTATGTGTAAAGCAAGCCACTACCAATTCTATAACACCAGTAAATTCACGTTTGAAAAGCTATTAGCTGATCCGGCGCATATTGAATCCAACTTTAAGTCCTATTTGAATGGCTTTTCGCAGAATGTTCAAGACGTTTTGGCCAAGTTTGAATTTGAAAATATTATCAAACGCATGGTAGAATCTGACACGCTTTATTGGGTTATCAAAGAATTTAATACTGCTAAGGGCTATTTATGACCGGATAAAATTACGGCGGTTGACTGCGGTTATATTTTTGAAGACCTTGTTCGCCGATTTTCAGAATCTTATGATGAGGAAGCCGGAGCACACTTTACCAGCCGCGATATCATTTATTTGATGACAGACCTTCTTCTAACCGATGCCAACTTGCGTGATGAAAACATCTCGGTTTATGATATGACAATGGGAACAAGCCAGATGTTGTCTTGTATGGAAGAGCGCATTAAACAGCTTAATGCTGATGCTGTTGTTACTTGCTTCGGGCAAGAATTTAACCCATCAACATTTGCCATTGCCAAGGCAGATATGCTTATCCGTGGTGGTGAGGCAAACAATATGCGCTATGGCGATACTCTTTCGGATGATAAATTCAAAGGATTTAAGTTCAAATACCTGATTTCTAATCCGCCATTTGGTATTGATTGGAAAAAAGAGCAAAAAGCCATAGAAGCTGAACATAACCTCGGCAAAGAAGGACGTTTTGAACCGGGATTACCGAAAATTTCTGATGGACAGCAACTATTTATGCTCAACGGCATTGCAAAAATGGCAGATGACGGCAGAATGGCTATCATTCAAAACGGATCGCCATTATTTAGCGGCGATGCAGGTTCCGGTCCGTCTGAAATCCGTCGTTATATCTTAGAGAATGACTGGCTTGAAGCTATCGTCCAGCTTTCTAATGACCAATTTATGAACACCGGTATTGCAACCTATGTCTGGGTTTTGAACAAAAATAAGTCGACGCACAAACAAGGTAAAGTTCAGCTGATTGATGCTAGCCATTGTTTTGAGCCGCGTCGCAAATCCATCGGTAACAAACGCAATGATATTACAGACAAATGCCGCAACATCATCGTGACTGCCTTTGGAGAATTTAAAAACGATAAAATTTATGGCGATGAGAATGGTATTTATTGTGAAAGCAAGATTTTCAGCACTTTTGACTTTGGCTACCAAAAAATAGTCGTGGAACAACCGCAAAAAGATGAAAATGGCCAAATTATCATAAAGAAAGACAAACCGGTTGCGGATACAAATCTGCGAGATACCGAAAATGTGCCGATGAACGAAGACATAGATGATTATTTTGAGCGCGAAGTTAAACCTTATGCTCCGGAAGCCTGGATAGATGCTAATAAAACCAAAATCGGCTATGAAATCCCAATGACACGTTATTTTTATAAATATCAAGCACCGGAAAAGACATCAGATATTATCGGACGCTTAAATATTCTTGAAACCGACATTACTAACTCGCTGAAACGCTTGTTTCCTAATGGAGAATAAGGGCTATAAAAATGGGCAACGATTTAAAAAAGAAAGAAAATTTTCCGCAAATACCACTTTTCGATGACTTGCAAAAAATTTCACAAGCCATTGATACTTTTATGACTCCTATATTAAAAATCGTACAAAAATTTGCTGATACAGTTCAACCTATTGTTGAAAAGGCTGGAATAGCTTTTTTAGATTATATAGATACAATCCAATTAAAATCAGAGTTAGTAAGAAATTACTGGATTATCATGGATGAAAAATTGCTAAAACTTTTGAAAGATAGCAATAAAAGAAACATACAAGACATTGAACAGATTATTATTGATTACTATAAAGAAAATAACTTTTCCAATCTCAAAGAACTTTTTGAACCCTACAGAGAAAATAAAACATTTGCCAACAGGTTTCCTGTTATAGATAGCTGTATAACGGTTCTTAAGGATAATTCTTTAGGAGTATCATCTTATGTTGTAATTCCAACTCTTTTGAGCCAAATTACGGGAATATATGATGCTTTTCCAAAGTTGGTTCCTGAACAACAAAAAAAAGAAATCAAAAAACAACTTAATGAAAATAGTAAAAAAATTATCTGTCCTTTAAGTGCTGATGGCAAGAAACCTTCAAATTGTGAGTTTGTTGCTCAAGGAAATGCTAAAATTAATAAAGACATTTTTGAGCGGTATATGATGGAAAAGGTATCCTATGGCGTTTATTATAATTACAAAGAAGTCATAGCTAATACATTCAAAAATGGTAAGCAAGTAGATAAAATACAAGATGATATGAGAAAGAAAGGTGTATTCCGGCATAAAATTTTGCATGGTATTGATATACAATATAATTCAAGCGAAAATGTCGTTAAATGCTTTATGGAGTTGGCGTTTCTGATGAAAATGTACACTCAGCTTTCAGAGGAGAATACTAATGACTAGGACAATGAAAAACAGCGGTGTTGAGTGGATTGGAGAAATTCCTGAAAATTGGGAAACTGTCAGAACAAAAAATGTGGCAACATTATCCAATGGCAATAGCATAAAAGACGATGAAAAATCACAGTATGAGGATTCGACTGATGCCATTCCTTATATTTCAACCAAAGATATTGATAGTCTTCATAACATAGATTATTGCAATGGAATGTATGTAAAAAATGATAATCCTAATTTTAAGGTCGCTCATAAAAATTCAATACTTATGTGCATTGAAGGCGGAAGTGCCGGTATAAAAAAAGCCAAATTAAAACAGGATGTTTGCTTTGTAAATAAACTATGTTGCTTTGAACCTAAGTCGATAGACTCAGATTATTTGTATTATTTCTTAAATAGTCCAAAATATGAGGATCACTTCAAGAGTTTAATGTCAGGTCTAATTGGTGGAGTTAGTATTTCAGATCTTAAAAACATAAACTGCACACTCCCACCATTATCTGAGCAACAGAAGATTGCGGCGTTTTTGGATGAAAAATGCGGGGCAATTGATGAAATTATAAGCAAAACAGAGCAATCTATAGAAGAATATAAGAAGTTAAAACAATCGGTAATTACAAAAGCTGTAACCAAAGGCATCCGTTCAAACCGCCCAATGCAAGATAGCAACATTGAATGGATTGGCGAGATTCCAACCGATTGGGAGATTATGAAACTTAAATTTGTATTTGAAATCAAAAAAGATATAGCAGGAAAAGAAGGTTACACTGTTTTATCTATTACACAGACAGGTATAAAACCCAAAAATATTACATCAAATGAAGGACAACAGGCTAGCGATTATAGTAAATATCAATTAGTTGATAAAGGCGATTTTGCTATGAATCACATGGATTTATTAACTGGATGGGTTGATATATCTAAATATGATGGCGTAACAAGTCCAGACTATCGTGTATTCAGACTGAAAAAAATTAATAACTGCGATAGATATTTTCTTTATATGATGCAATTATGCTATCTAAATAAAATATTTTACGGATTTGGACAAGGTGTAAGCGGTTTTGGCCGATGGAGGCTTCCAGCGGATATGTTCTTAAATTTCCTTATCCCAATTCCACCGCTTGATGAGCAAAAAGAGATTGCTGACTATTTGGATGAAAAGTGTGCTGAAATTGATACCTTAATCGAAAAGAAGCAACAATTCTTGGCCGAAATAGCAAACTATAAAAAATCTTTAATTTATGAATATGTTACCGGCAAAAAGGAGGTTGCATAATGTGTGATTTCTATGTGAGTATTGATACTTCGGTTATAATAAATAATAACTATGACTTTGAAAATGAATTTTTTAAGCCATTAGTAGAATTTTGCCAAAATGAACGTATCCATCTTTTGTTATCAGATGTTGTGGTTCGAGAAACTGAAGCTCATATTCTCAAGGATATTCAAGAATCTGAAATTAAAGCAACTAAAGCAATAAAAAATATTAAAAATTATCATAAAGATACGGAAGTAAATGATGCAGAGCTTGCGGAAGAAATAAAAGATTTCTGTTTAAGAGCAAAAGAATTAGCAAAACAGAAAATAAATAATTTTTTATCTGAAACCAAGTGTGTGATTGTTTCATCTTCAAATGTACAAACGGAAGAAGTTTTATCTTTATATTTTGCCAAACAGCCTCCTTTTTCTGAACAGAAACAAAATGAATTTAAGGACACTTATATTCTACTTTCTCTTAGGGATTATATGAAAGGCAAAAATAAAGATTTATATGTAGTATCAACTGATGGTGATTGGACAAAGTTTGCGCAGGAAAATAAAGGTATAATCGCACCAAAAGATTTAAAAACTCTATTGGATATGATTAATAGAATCATTCACGAAAAGGAAGAAATCTTAGATAAACTTAAAAACAATTTTAATAAAAGTTCAGCAGAATTTCAGGTAATAAAAGATGACATTAATGAATTTTTATTGGAAAACGAGGATAAAATATCGATATTCTTCAGTGCAGATTCTATGTGGGGATACCAAAATGTAGATGATATCGAATATCATCTTGAAGATTTTAATTTTAAGGAAATTAATAGTGATGTCGAATTTAATATATTAAAAATTGAAAATAACGAAGTGATTATATCCTGCCCTATAAACCTAAAATTTCATATAGAGGGTATTACTCCCCTTTATTTCTACGACAGAGAAGATGGCGTAGATATTACAATGGCTAATGCTACAATTGATGAGACTATACATATTAAAAGTTCTATTGTAGTCAGATTGAAGGATTCAAAAGAAGGTTTGTCTATAGAAGATATCTCCCTATCTGACCAGAATTTTAATGTTGATATAGGTTATTTGGACCCTGACCCAGATTTTTATGAGTAGTAAATGGAGAAAAATAAAAAATGTGTGAAATTCTTAAAACATTCTTAGAATCTCAGTTATTTGGCATTATCGTTGGTGCAATTTTAACCGGTGGCTTCACTTGGTTTACTGAGTGGCGCAAGTCAGTTAGAGAGCAAAAAGTTCATTTAAGAGAAAAACGTGAAAAACTTTACGAGCAGATGTATGAATTTGTTATGCGTTATGAAAAAGACGCACGCACTTATAAAAGCAGAAAATATATTAGTGAAGAGACGAGAGATGCTTTTAACGCAATTGAACCAAAGACAATATGGGCGGCTGTTAATATTAGAGATCTGTTTTATTCGTTATTTGGTGAAATTATGGACAGTGCTAATAGCTATAAAAAACATTGGGAAAAAACATTAGATAAAAATCGCAAAAAGATTTTGGATTTCAAAGAACAAATCCGCAAAGAATTAGGTTTGAAAGATTAGGAGATCGTATCATGGCAATAACTGAAACTAAAGAAAAGAATTTTGAAGCCGATATTGAGAGCTTTTTTATCTCAAAAGCTGGTGGCTATAAAAAAGGCGACGCCACTTACGATCCTTCTTGTGCCTTGTTCAAGGACACTTTTATTGAGTTTATCAAAAAAACTCAACCTAAAGCATGGAAAAAGTTTGAGTTTGCCTATGGAAACAACACCGAGAAGAAATTTGTGACTTTCTTTAATGATGCTGTGGAACGTGACGGCATCTTAAAAGTGATGCGCAAAGGCTTCAAATGTGGTGGTGTTGACTTCAAGGCATGTTATTTTAAGCCGGAATCGACCTTAAATGAGGATGATATAGCTCTTTATAACAGTAATATTTGGCACTGCTACCGCCAATGGTTTTTCTCCGCAGACAATAATAAATCCGTTGATATGGTTTTGGTATTAAACGGTATACCTTTATTTGCATTTGAACTTAAAAACCAACTAACCGGCCAAGATATTCGTAATGCCGAACACCAGTGGTGCTATGACCGTAATCCGCGTGAATTATGCTTTCGCTTTAATAGCCGAATTTTAGCTTTCTTCTGCGTGGATTTGCGCCAAGCATCTATGGCCACAAAATTAAACGGCGAAAAAACATTTTTCTTACCATTTAACCAAGGTTCTAATGGTGCAGGCAATGATGGTGGCGCTGGAAACCCGGCTAATTCGGACGGATATATGACGAGTTATATCTGGGAAAATGTGTTCCAACGCGAATCTATGATGGATATCTTACAAAAGTTCATCAATTTAGAAATTAAGGAAGAAAAGAAAAAAGGTGGAAAAAACGAAACAAAGAAAACACTTATATTTCCTAGATATCATCAGTTGGATGTTGTGCGTAAATTGATAGCAGATGTTACCAAAAATGGAGCCGGTAAAAGCTATTTAATTGAACATAGTGCCGGTTCCGGTAAATCAAACTCTATTTCTTGGGTTGCTTATCGTTTAGCCACGATTTTTAAGAAAAACAATGATCCTCTTTTCAAAAGCGTTATCATTGTGACAGACCGCCGCGTATTGGATCAACAGCTACAAAATACCGTTGACGGAATGGACCATCTTCCGGGATTTGTTGAAACGATTGATAAAGATAAGCATGCCAAAGATTTGAAAACGGCAATTAATGACGGGGCAAGAATTATTGTAACCACATTACAGAAATTCCCGGTGATATATAAGGAAATAGAAGCTGCTAAAGGCAAAAATTTTGCGATTATTTGTGATGAAGCACATTCTAGCCAAACCGGCTCTGCCGCTGCAAAATTAAAAATTGCCTTAGCAGATGATACGGATGCTCTGCGCCAATATGCTGAGTTGGAGGAAAAATCGGAAGAAGAAGTTGATAAAGAAGATCCGATTTTGAAAGAACTCTTAAAGCATGGTAAGCACAAAAACTTGTCTTATTTTGCCTTTACCGCCACGCCAAAGCCAAAAACATTAGAGATTTTTGGTTCAGAAGATAGCAACGGGCAGTTTCATCCATTTCACATCTATTCAATGCGCCAAGCTATTGAAGAAGGATTTATTATGGATGTTCTGCAAAACTATATGACATATAAAACCTGTTACGCCATTGCTAATAAAACTAAAGATAATCCGGAGGTAAAAGGAATAACTGCCGCTCGTATTATTAAAAAATATGCCGATTTGCACCCATATAACATTTCATCTAAGGTACAGATTATTATCGAAACTTTCAAAGATATCACTAGCAAAGCTATTGGTGGTAAAGGTAAAATGATGATTGTGGCGTCTTCTCGTTTAGCCGCAGTTCGCTATTTGCAAGAAATGCGCCGTTATTTGGAGGATATGAAACAAGGCCCAAATGCAAAAGATTATGAAAATATAGATGTTTTGGTTGCATTTTCCGGAACAGTTAAAGATGGTGGCGTGGAATATACAGAGCCACAATTAAATGTTAGAAAAGATGGTACTCACATCAGTGAAACACAGTTAAAAAGTGACTTTCATGATGATTTCAATGTGTTAGTCGTGGCCGAAAAATATCAAACAGGTTTTGATGAACCGTTGCTTCATACAATGATAGTAGATAAGAAACTCAAAGGTGTAAAGGCCGTTCAAACACTGTCGCGCTTAAATCGTGTATGCCCTGGAAAAACGGATACGTTTATTTTGGATTTTATCAATACGGCCGATGAAATTAAAAAAGCTTTTGAGCCATTCTATACCGAAACCTTCTTAAAAGAATCAATCAATACAGATTTGATATTTGAGGTGCAAGCAAAAATAGCTGAAGCAAAGGTATATAATGAATCTGATGTAGAGGAATTTGCTAAATTCTATTACAGCGAAGGTACTCAATCTGATAAAGATTTGGGTAAAATTGCAAGTATGCTTGAGCCTGCTGTGGAGAAATATAGCAAATTAGAGGAAGTGGAAAGATTTGATTTTCGTCGTAATGTCCGCAACCTTGTTAAATGGTACAATTATATTTCACAAATTAACCGCTTATTTAATGAACAACTCCACAAAGAGGTACTTTATGCCAACGCTTTGAGTAAATTCTTATCCGAAGGTTCGGATCCGGTTATTGATATCAAAAATAAACTGAAACTTGAATATTATAAGCTCAAAGAAGTATTTAAAGGTTCTATTTCTTTGGCCGAAGGCAAAGGGGAAAGTTCTGTTGGAGGCAAAGTTGGTCAAGTTCCAGATCCAGCTTTATTAGATCCGCTGAATGAAGTTATTAAACGGATTAACGAGCAGTTCGGTATTGATTTAACTGAAGCAGATAAGGTTATTTATAATTCCATTCATGATAAACTTATGGCTGATAAAAAATTGCAAAAACTCATAAAATCAAGCAAAGACGATGATGAGAAAATTTTTACTTCATCTATTTTCCCGAAATTCTTTGGAGAAGCGGCAAATGCCGGATTTGATGAGCAAGTAGAAGCCTATAACTCATTATTTGAGGATAAAAACAAATACAAAGCTATGATGGCAGTTCTAGCCGCACAGTTGTTCAAAGAAGTTAGAGAACAAATAAGAGAAGGTTAAAGGATTTGGACTATGCATATAACCAAAATACATATAGAAAATTTCAGATTATTAAAAAATATTGAGATAAACATAGATAAGAAAACTACATTACTGGTTGGTAGAAATAATACAGCAAAAACATCAATATTGCAGTTAATCTCTAATGTATTAAAAAATAACCCTTTATCTTATAATGACTATCCTTTATATGAAAGAAATAGAGCATTAAAAGCCCTTATATCTTTTAGTAAGGGGAATATTTCATTTGATGACTTAAAAAATAATGTACTAAATCCATCTATAAGTTTCTTTATTGATTATACCGAAGAAGGTGATGCAGATAATCTTGGTGCATTATCGCCATTTATTATTGACGTAAATTATGAATCTACAACAACTATTATTAAAGCAGAATACGAATTTTCTGCTGATGAAGAAACAGTAAAGAAATTTTTGAATGATTATTTGGTCTATGACAACGGAAGAATCTTAATTGAAAATCTAAGAAATGCTATTGTTGAAGTTTTTCCCAAAATTTTCAAATTAAATATTAAAGCCATAGATCCACTAGATTCCAGTAATAGTCAGCAAAAGAAATTAGAAGAATTCATAAAATTGTTTCCTTTATATATTATTTCTGCTGAACGATTTTTAGACGAAGGAGAACAACAAAAAAACAGTTCTTTAAGTAAAATAATAAATGATTATTTTAACAAAACTTTCGAAAGCATTGAACCTGAGTTCAACGATAAAATTGAAGAACTTAAGAATTTTGTATCATCTGAAAATATCAAAATTCAAAGTACAACAACAAAAATTTTAAGTCAACTGATTGACAAATCAATAGGCTTTGGCTATCCAAACGCAGATGAGTTATCACTTGGTGTGCAGACAAGACTTGACTTAAATAATCAAATAGAAAGTAAAGCTGATTTAATATATAACAATAAAAAATATAATGATAATCTCCCAAGCTCTTATAATGGATTAGGGTATAAAAATTTAATAAAAATTCAATTTGAGCTAGCTTCATTTGCTAGCATGCTAAAAGAAGAAGGAAACGCTTGCATTCCTATTTTATGCATAGAGGAACCAGAATCACATATGCATCCCCAAATGCAGCAGGTGTTTATAAGACATATAGAAAATTTTTTACAATCAATATCTGACATAAGAATCCAGACTATTATTACATCTCATTCCTCTCATATTGCAAATGCAATCGACTTTTCGAAAATCAGATATATGCATAGAGTAAAATATAGTGTTATTTGTAAGGATTTAGGAAAATTTGCGATAGAAAATAGAGACAATCTATCTTTTATACAAAAATACCTTACACTTACGAAATGTGATTTATTTTTTGCTGACAAGGCTATTTTTGTTGAGGGGACATCCGAAAAACTACTTATACCTGATATCATAGATAAAGAAGAAATGTTGTCTGAACTTAGAAATCAATATTATACAATTATAGAGGTTGGAGGAGCTTATGCTAATAAATTTATTCCTTTGCTACGTTTTTTAGAAATACCATGTGTAATATTTACTGATATTGATAGTATAGATTCAGATAGAAAGCGTTCTCTAGTTAGTGTTGGAGTAGCGTCATCCAATAGTACTATAAATGAATGGGTTAAGAACAAAAAAGGTATATTAGCAGTGTCTTTAACCATCATTAAGTCATTAACAGATCAGGAAAAAACTAGTAATAATATACATATTGAATTTCAAACAGATGAGAATGGGTTATGTGGCCGTTCACTTGAAGAAGCAATAATAAATGTGAATAGAGTAAAATATAAACTACCTACAAATGTTACAGAAGGTGATATAGAATTTAAACAGAAATCGAAAACCGATTTTATATTAGATTTGATTACGGGAAACGATGGATATATTGCTCCTAAATATATTTTAAATGGTTTGAAATGGTTAAAAGAGGCCAAAAGTTTAAGATAGGAGACGTAACAATGAGTGATGGTAATTATAAAAAAGCAGTGGAGGAAGCTGATAAGATAGAAGAAAATATAATTTCAGTTCTTGCTAGTGGAAAGAATTTTCGAGTAGAAGCTGGCGCTGGTTCTGGAAAAACATATTCGTTACTAAGAGTAATTGAGTGGTTAGAAAAAAACAAGTGGTCTCATTTTAAAAAGAATCACCAACAAGTAGCCTGCTTGACATATACAAATACAGCCGTTGATGTAATTGCAAATAGGTTAAATACAAATTCATTCATTATACCATGTACAATTCACTCATTTGCATGGGAAGCTATTAAACAATATCAAAAATTTTTGATAAGTCATATAAGGACGACATCGGAATTTCAATTAGAAAACACAGAAATAAAAGAAATACAATACAATTTAGGCTATAGATATGTAGAAGATGGCGTTTTGTATTTGTATCATAACGATGTGATAAATTTATTTGTCAGACTTCTAGACGAAGCTAAATTTCGTAGGATTTTTGCAAGCAAATATCCTTTGATCTTAATAGATGAATATCAAGATTCGTTCAAAATTATAATTGATAAGTTTAAAGATTATTTTATATCTCCAGGAACATTACCTCAATTTGGCTTTTTTGGCGATTCTTGGCAAACAATTTATCAGTCAAACAATCCTTGTGGAATAATTGAAGATAATAATATTATAGAAATTAAAAAAGTTTCTAACTTTCGTTCTGCTCCATATATTGTAAATTTATTGAATAAAATTCGCCCAGATCTTCCTCAGATTTCAGCTATTGATAGTACATTAGGAGAAATAATCGTTGTTCATAACAATGATTTTTGTGGAGAAAGAAGAAATGAGAAAAACTTCAAAGGCGATTTACCCATAGATGAATTAAAGAAAAGAATAAATACTCTTGAGAATATTTTTTGTACTTCCGGAACCAGTAAAACATTAATGATAACGCACAGGATTTTATCAGAACAACAAGGTTATGAAGATATTTTAAAATCGGTAGGTGATAAATTTAAGGAAAAGGATGAAGACATTTTACTTTTTGTATCAGAAATAGCCGAACCATTGTACACAGCACTCAACAATAAAGACATGAAATTATTATTCCAAGTTTTAGGTGTTAGACACTATCCCATCAATAAAAAGTCTGAAAAACAACAATGGCTAGATTTATATTCAAAATTATCACTTGCTAGGAATGGAAAAATTATAGATGTAATGTCATGCATTATGGAAAGTAAGCTTATACCAGTTCCCGATAAAATACTGAATTATTATAAACTGTATAAGAAAGGGAGCGATATCGATTATCTTAAAACCACACTTAGAGCTTATCTTAATATAAAATATTCTCAATTTATAGCTGCAGTTGATTTTTTTCTACCTGAATCTCAATATTCGACAAGTCATGGGGTCAAAGGAGAAGAATATGATAATGTGATTTTTGTTGTTGGGAAAGGATGGAATAATTACCAGTTCGATAAATTTATGCCAATGAGTAATACTAGAATATTACCAGAGTATAAGGAAGCATTTATTAGAAATAGGAATTTATTTTATGTATGCTGTTCTAGGCCTAAAAATAAACTTCTAATATTTGTATCATTAAAAGTTGATAATTCATTTGAAGAGTATTTAAGAAATTTAGTTGGAAACGAAAATTATTATTCTTTTTCAGAGTTTATAAAAAAATACTCAACCTAAATCTAGCAAAAATTTTCCTTGTAGCGACTTTCCTCACAGCTCCTTGCTTAAAATATCCTGGCTTTCGGTGAGCATTTTGCGGATATACTCGTCCAAAATTGCGGAGGTTTGGTGTTCGTCGGTTCCGAGTTCGGCGGCGATTAAGGCACCGTAGCGCACCGAGAAGCTCATAAACAAATCTCTCAACGCCCGACCGAGGTTAAAGGCATAATTGCCGGCACGTTTGCGGTCAACCATTTCACCGGTCAACATCTTGAGTTTAGCCTTAGCCAACATCGCCCGATAATAAATATCTGCCGTTTTGGCCTGCTGAAAGGTTCCCATATTGCTCATACGAACGCCGCCTTGCGCCTCAAACAGCGGATCCGGTTTGCGTTGCTGTGCCGGATCGGTATTCATAAACCACTCACGGTTTGCCTCGTCGACATCAATTTTATCATCTCTCGTCTTATGAATACGCCCGGACTTTATCGCCGTCTGCACCGCATTCAGGTTCACCCCGCGAATACGCGCATATTCTCGCATTGATACTAATCTTCCCATAAATTTCCCTTTCAAAACCCTAGGTGACCAGCCGGATTTATAAAATGACCAGCCCACATTTTAAGAAGTTATTATAACTATTTGATATTGCATTGTTTTTCAAAACACGCGACCAGCCGGAATTTTTCTGTTCAGCTAGCGAAACGGCGCGGCTTGCGGCCCCGCATACGAAAAATTGTCAGGAAGGACCCATTGGATACCACCGCGCCGGCATTGCAAATTTACAGTTCTCGCATTCTCTTAAAGAACTTATAAATCGTCTCTTTACTGATATGTAGCGTGCGCGACACACTGTCAATGCTTTCACCTTCCATGATAAGTCGCATGGCCTTTTTAAGTTTCGGTGTATCGGCTCTTTCAAGAAACTCATAAGCCATCAACATCCGAACGTTGTCAGTAGATGTGCTTAAATTGGCGCAAAAAAAATCCCCATCAGATTGATCAGAATCTAATGAGGATGTTAAATATGCGCGGGTTCGTTTTCGTTTGTCCAGCAAGTGCAAGGCATATTGACGCATGTCATGCACCACTAATGCTTCGTCAACATCAGGGATTTCGTAAAACTTATACAAATAGTGGCATAGCATGTCCTGCGCAATATCTTCCCGGTCGTCATAGCCGAAGTACGGCGTCGACAACAATTTTTTGATTTGAGCACAGATTGTGATACGGATATACTGCGGAAATCCGTTGAAAACTTCTTTATTCATGATTAATCCCTGATGTTTGAAATTTAAAACAAAAAACGGGGGCGGCTTTTTAAGGCCGTCCCCGGTAGTCCGAATTAAAAGTTCAGATAGTTCAAATAGTCACAAAAACGGGAGGTTATTCGAACCTCCCGATCATACCGAAAAATTACCACATTTTAGGCGAAAATGTAAACTCCTAATTTGTAAGTACATTTTTCCTGTTTTTGAGTATTATCACATTGAAAATACGCTAAAAACTCTTGCGCATTTTAAATGCATTCAATTTTCCAAGCATAAATAACAAATAACCGAAAAAGCATAAAAGTGTCCAGAAGAAAAATGCCTAGGACACATTACTTCCCAGTGTACCGAAAAAATACCTCATTTCCCGGTAAAATTTCCAGTTATTTTATGTCTGGACAACTTTCTCCCGATTATATCATAAAAACTACCATATTTTCTTTGCATTGTCATGTGCTAATTTGTCAATGACACTTTAGACCATCATAATGAAAAATATAGGTAATTTTGGCGAAAATGTTAAGTAGTTTTTTGTTAACAACATTTTAGCCTGATTTGTTACATAACGAACATTGTAATTTCAAGCAATTAGGATTAATCTTGAATAAAAAATAATTCTCCGGTTACAATCCATGTCGCATTATAACCTCTTTTATAATAATTTTTTGAAGATTTGTCGCGCACTTTTTTGTCGCGACATAATAATTGTTAAAAGCCCGATAAATCAGCCTTAAACAGCTCTTTAAAATGGAAAATCGGGAGCAATTTATTCATCGCCCCCGATTATATCCGGTTTTATAACCTAAAAATTCAAAAATGTCTCATACTTTTTTGTCTCCAACATTTTTCCCTTTGAGATAAAAGGAAATTTTTATTAACACCCGATGAAACCGTCGCCACATTTCGGCTCGTCCGTAACCGAATTCCCGACACAGAAATTTCCAAGGAATATGGTTGGCTCGCTTCCATACAAGCTTGCGTTCGTCCGGTTCCAAAATCATAAACCAGTCTAAAACCACTCGCTCCCAAATATCAATTTGTTCCGGGGTTGGGTTAAGTTTAGGAGGCTTACGTTCCATCAGATCCATTTCTTGCTGAGAATAGATAATCTCAAATTGCCAGCCTGAGGTTTTAGGTGGTTGCACTTTTGGCATCATACGATCAACAAATGCCGCAGTCTGCAGGTCTTGTTTGATTTGCTCAACGGTTATCATAACGCACCGCCTTTGCTGAGCTCTTTTGCATATTCTCGCTTCAAGACTGCAACTTCAAATTCATGCAAGGAAAGTTCGTTATCTTTGCAATACCATTGCCGAACCGCCTTCTGCCAGTCACGCGCAATACACTTCTTGCCATGCTTCCAACCGCGCTCATTGTGCCAACTGATGAAAGCCGGTATGTCGATCGTTATCCCGATTTCATCACAATAACCGGCCACATCTTCTGCCGTCGGCGCTCCGATGTAGCTCAAGTTATCCACAAAAGCCGTCTCTCTTTCTCTACAATCCTTATCATTAACCTTATCAGATTCCTGCTCATTCTCCGACTCCTTCTCCTGTTGGCGACCGGTTGACGGAAACTCAATAACTTCGCTGACCGTTCGTTTAGCGTTCGCTTTGCGACGGCTGACCGCTCGTTTGGCATTTTGTGCGTTAATCTCACAGGTTTGACGCCATTTCTCATTGTGATTTGCAATCACTTGTTGAATCGCATCAAATCTTTTTTTATTCAGCTCCGATAATTTTACTGACGTGGCACCGAATAAATTAAATTCACATATCGCGACAATTAAATTTGCAATCTCGCTTTTCTTAAAGTTATGCACAGAAGCAAGGAAGTCTGCCGGATAGATGATAATTGAGGTTTTTCTATTTTCCATCGCCGCCTCCTTTTTTAAGCGTTTGCTTAATACGCTTTAAGCCGGCCACCCATTTACGGGCAAGCTCGGAGCGTTTACCTTCTTCCTCAATGCGCTTTTCAAGTTCATCCAAAGCCGTCATCTCAAGATTAAGCAGATAGGCAACCGGAATTTTGCGGATTTCCGCAGTAACGTAGTGCTTTTTATCTCTGTGAAACATGTTATTTCTCCTTTTCTAAAATTCTTGTTTCACTAAGGAACACTCCGCAAAATCGGAAAATCGTTCGGCAAAATTTGAAAAAAATATAAAAAAAACTGCCCCGGATATATTCCGAGGCGATAAGCGATTGATTTTCCTAATCTAAAATCGTGAAGCCGAACTGTTTAACCTGATCCTCCCAAATCGGCGGGATAGTTTTACGCAATAAGTTGCGCAGGTATAATTTCGGCGGTTGATGGCCTTTCAAAATCGTACGGATAATTACCGGCGAGAGTGAAGTCAAGCGCAACAGCCGACCGATATGAGAAGCATCGGTATTTTCTGTGATAGCCAAATCGGCGATACTCATTTTCTTCTGATCCATCATTTTTTGATACTTAAACCCGAGACAAATTCCCTTAATCAGCTCATTATCAAAATGCGGTTCAACCTCTATATTTTCCGGCAAGTGAATTTCCGTCCGACCTTTATGTTTTACAAACGGCATCGGCAAAATTGTCTGATGTCCGGTTGTTTTTTGCAACAGATGATCCGGAAGCAAGCTCAAACCTAAGTCCGTCCAGTTTATCTCCATGGTTTCCTCATTAACCGTCACACAGGTTATCATCAGGCGCATTAAAAGCAATTGATGCCTTTCCGAAAGCTTATTAAATACCCGCTCCAGCGAGCGCAAAACCCTTAATAACTCCATTGATTTATTCGGCGCGACTTTCTCAAGCAGACCTTGAAAAACTTTCGGGTCCAAAAACAGTTGTGATACAATCTTTATCATACATTCGTCCATCGTAACCACCGGCACAGATCCGTTGGTGCATTTGTGATGTCCGTACATTTTTGCCACCGTTGAGGTGTAGTAATAACGCTTCATTCCATGCGCCTGGCTGGAAGTCGGTGTCATCAAAGAATGACAGCACCCGCAAGTTAAGAGCCCGCGCATAATTCCGACTTCATTTTTATCATACATACAAGTGCGTTGTTTCTTCGGCTTTTCAGCCACCACATTTTGTGCCGCCTTAAAAATCTCCTCGCTGACAATGGCTTCGTGTTGTCCGTCATAAAGCGCACCTTGATGTTTAATCTTGCCCAGATAAATCGGGTTTTTAAGCATGCGATTGATCGAGGCTCTGGCAAAGGTTTTCATGCCTGCTTCTTCCATCAGCTTGGATACGGCAAGCGGCGATTTATACTCCAGATATTTTTCAAACATAAACTTGATCGCTTTGGCTTCATCAGGCTTTATAACCAGCTTGCGTTTAATCGGTTCATAACCGTACGGCACGCAACCGCCCATCCAAATTCCTTTCTTTTTCGAGGCGGCAACTTTATCGCGGATACGTTCTCCGCTGATTTCACGCTCGAACTGAGCAAAGGACAACAGCATATTTAAGGTCAGGCGACCCATGCTGTCCGCAGTATTAAAATTTTGTGTTACCGAAACAAACGAACATTTATATTTATCAAAAATATCGACCATCTTGGCAAAATCGGTCAGTGAACGGGTAAGACGGTCAATTTTATAAATCACAATCATATTCACTTTGCCGGCTTCAACATCTTGCAACAAGCGCTTAAGTGACGGCCGGTTCATATTACCACCGGAAAAACCGCCATCATCATAATGCTCTTTAATCAGCACCCAGCCTTGGTGCTTTTGGCTTTTAACATAATTTTCGCCAGCTTCGCGCTGAGCTTCTAGGGTATTAAACTCTTTTTCCAAACCTTCGTCCGTTGATTTTCTGGTATAAACCGCACATTTAATTTCTTCCATCCCTATACTCCGAAAAATGCCTGTCCCGATATTTTGCGCCCGGTAATGGTTCTGGCCACCGCACCGAGCGATTTATAAACCTCACCGTCCATCATAAAACCGCCGTTGACAACGCGCACTTTATAAGTTGCACCTTTGTATTTTTTCACGAGCTCAATACCGGCAACCATTTTATGCTCGCTTAATTCCTTAATTTCCATATTCTCTAACATCCGGCGTGTTTTGTTATCCAGCCCGCCGAAACGCATTTCCTGCAATTTGTTGGTAATGCGCCAGACATAATATTCCTTGCGGGTGGAAGTTGTTGGTATATTAAACAGAGCCTCATAATATTCCTTCAATTCAGGAAATGTGAGCGCTGGGATTTTGCGCAAGTCCACATTTAAATCCACCTTAATCATCGGTTTCTCCTTTTGTGTCTTTTTCTTTGTTTTCTTCTATCAGCACCAGAACGGCACTAAATATTAAATTGATTAAATTATCCATTGGTCACCTCTTGGTGACATAAACACTCTCTTTTTCGTTATTATCCAGTAAATTAGATACTTTTCCGCCATTTTCTTGCTCATCAAGCAAAATCATTATCGGAGTTGAGAGAAGTTCAATCAAAGTTTCAAAAGCATTGTCTGTATCCATTGTTTTTTCCTTTCAACAGACAACACTCTGCAAAATCAAAAAATCGTTCGGCATAATTTGAAAAAATTTTTATGCACACAAAAACAGGGGTTTTGAAACGCGAACAGTTGGGAATAAAAAGCCTTAGTTTTAAGGGGAAAATGGTCGGGTCTGTCCCGACCAAAAGTATCTATTTTGGTATCTTTTTTCTTTTAGACACTAAAATTTAAAATATATACCTGTCCAGACCACCGCAAAATGTGGCTTGTAAATGCAACAAATCAAAAATCGGAAAGTGCTGGAAAATAAGGGATATAGAGGCAATATTTTAAGCTAAAATTGCACCCGAGAATTTAAAACAAAAAAACCTCTTCACTACGAAGAGGTTTTTATATGGTGGGCGCTGCAAGACTCGAACTTGCGACCAGACCGTTATGAGCGGCCGGCTCTAACCAACTGAGCTAAGCGCCCGCCTTGATTAGCAAAAAGGAGCATAGAATAAGATTATATCTTAGTCAAGAATTATTTTAATTTTGCAATATTTTTTTGTTAGGAACTGTTTGTTTTGATTTAAAATACAAAAAATGAGTATGCTAAAATGAGAAACATGGCATTATCAAAGATTGTAAAAAGAATATAATCTGTTTGCCAAAAGGCGAATGTTTGCTTATGAGCTGAAAGTTAGGGATTTGTATGAATTGCCAGCGATGTCTTATCGATATCCGGATGTTGGCAGGTTATATACAAATTCGGGTAGACCTCGTGGCGCAAAGGGGATTGCTTTTGCGTTATACCAATCTGCAAGCCAAATCTATTGAGCGGAAACATATCATTCCGTATGCACAAATTTCTAAACTGTATTAACAAAAAATCCGTTTATCTTTTATAGATAGGCGGATTTTTTTTACGCTTTACAAAGTTAATTTTTATTTATATTATCGGATTGAAGGCGCAATAGCGCTTTTGGGGCGTCAGAAACCCTTTTTGCATGTAGTCGTTAAGCATAATACGACTTAAAATTTGTTATGCCGATTTCTGTTGGACGGATGTCGGCTGAATAAGGCTATGCGCTGAATAAGCCGAGCCGTTTTACATGCATACGGTTTCTGAACATCCGCCCGCTTTTTTATAGCGGGTTTTGTTTTTTAATACAAATTTCGGAGGTTTAGAAGTATGGATAATTTTAAAAATAGTTTGGGCTTTTGTCGGCAAGATTCTTGCTTGGCCAAAGATTTTTGGCACAAATCTGAGAATGATGTCAAGAGTAAGTTGAAGTATGATATTTGCTGTGTCGGGCGTTCTATGATAGAAATGCTTGGTGTTCTGGCTATCATTGCAGTGCTGAGTGTGGGCGGTATTGCTGGCTATTCTAAAGCAATGCAAATGTATAAACTAAACAAGTGGACTGCAAATCTTGTGCAAATAATTACGGATATTCAAACAGCCAACATCAATCAAAAATCTTATGGTGATAGGGCGGGAGACATTACTCAATATTTATTAAATGCGGATATCATCAACAATAGTCAAATTAGCTCAAATCATAGAGATATTTTTGGTAATTATTTTACTGTTTATCTGCGAGATGATTATCAAAAAATAATAAGACTTAATATCGAACATTTACTCAAAGCCGGAAACGACGGTGTTGAGTGTTGTAAAAAACTGTTTGAACTTGGACAGTACTATAATAGTAATTGGATTGTTATAAATGATAGTTTTAGATTTCCTATTTGCGGCAAAGCAGCTCCTGCTGAATATGCAAAATTTATGCAGTGCCAGTCATATAATTTGGTCGCTATTGCTAAAAATTGTGAAAATTGCAGAACCAATCAATGCCGTATACAGTTTTTGTTGGATAATAATGTGTTTTAGAGAAAGGTTTAAACGCAAAAAAAAGGCTGTCTTGCGACAGCCTTTTTTAGTGGCTCCGACTATCTGATTCGAACAGATGACCGATCGGTTAACAGCCGATTGCTCTACCGCTGAGCTAAGTCGGAATGATTTTGGAGGCCGGTACCGGAATTGAACCGATATAAAAGGATTTGCAGTCCTCTGCATGAGCCATTCTGCCAACCGGCCGGTTCGTACCGAAGTACCAAACTCATTTAACAAAAACCATATATACCGATTTTTTTTCAAACGTCAACACTTTTTTTCATTTTTTTTCATTTTTTTTATATCGGTGGAAAATTACTGTTTTTTGATAGCTAATTTTTCTTGTTATATTATATAGTTGTGTCAACAAAAGGAGAGGTAAATGAAAATAGCTATTGCATCTGACCACGGCGGATTTGAATTGAAAGAAGAACTGAAGCGGCATTATACCGGCTTAAATTTGAATGATTTAGGCACATATTCTACAGAATCGGTGGATTATCCGGATATTGCGGATAAAATGGCGCAAGAAATTTTAACTAAAAAGGCTGATTTAGGTATTTTAATTTGCGGTACGGGAATTGGTATTTCAATCGCCGCCAACCGTCATAAAGGGATTCGTGCCGCTTTGCTGTATAGCGTTGATGTCGCTAAGCTGGCAAAACAGCATAATAATGCTAATGTGATAGTATTTGGCGGACGCACAATGAAATTTGCCGATGTTGTGGCTGAAATAGATGCTTTTATGGCTACCGAGTATGAAGGCGGACGCCACCAACGACGTTTGGATAAATTGGACAAGGGGGAATAAAATGGATTTTGAACATGGTTTGCAAACAGAAGACAGAGATGTTTATGATATTATTCAAAAAGAATTGAAGCGCCAGCGCGAACAAGTTGAGCTTATTGCCAGCGAAAATATAGTGTCGCGCGCGGTTATGGAGGCGCAAGGTTCTGTTTTGACCAATAAATATGCCGAAGGCTATCCGGCGCATCGTTATTATTGCGGCTGCGAATTTATTGATGAAATCGAATCTTTGGCTCAAGAACGTGCTAAAAAAATATTTAAGGCTCAATATGTTAATGTACAGCCTCATTCCGGTTCTCAGGCTAATATGGCGGTTTATTTTGCTTTGCTGAATCCGGGCGATACGATTATGGGGATGAGTTTGGACGCCGGCGGCCATTTGACGCATGGGGCCAAAGTTTCTATGTCGGGCAAACTGTTTAAGGCTGTGCAGTATGGTGTGCGTGAAGATACCGGTTTAATTGATTATGATGAAGCGGAATGTTTGGCTTTGGACAGTAAACCAAAATTGATTATTGCCGGCGGTTCGGCTTATCCGCGGCAGATAAATTTTGCTCGTTTCAGAGAAATTGCCGACAGAGTAGGGGCTTATTTAATGGTTGATATGGCGCATTTTGCCGGTTTGGTTGCCGGCGGCCAACACCCAAATCCGTTGGATTTTGCCGATGTGGTTACCACAACTACGCACAAAACCTTGCGAGGGCCTCGCGGCGGTATGATTTTAACGAATAACGCCGATATTTATAAAAAAGTAAATTCGGCAGTATTCCCCGGTTCACAAGGCGGACCTTTGGAACATGTGATAGCCGGTAAAGCTGTATGTTTCGGCGAGGTTTTGACACCGCAGTTTCAAGAATATGCCAAGCAGGTTATTGTAAATGCCAAAGTGTTGGGTAATACTTTGCTTAAACGCGGTTTGGCTTTGGTTTCCGGCGGCACGGACACCCATTTGGTTTTGGTTGATTTGCGCCCGAAGAAATTGACAGGCGACGTGGTTACCACGGCTTTGGAAAAAGCGCATATTACTTGTAATAAAAATGCCATTCCGTTTGACCCGCAGCCGCCGAAAGTTACTTCCGGCGTGCGTTTGGGAACTCCGGCCGGAACTACCAGAGGCTTTAAGGAAAAGGAATTTGAGTTTATCGGTAATTGCATCGGCGATGTGGTTGATGCTTTGGCGCAAGGCAATGCTGATGAAGTTATTGAACAAACAAAAGATAAAATTATTGAACTTTGTAACAACTTTCCGATTTATGAATAGAGGACTTAAAATATGCTTAAGAGCTTTTTTAATGAATTTAAAAAATTTGCAATGCGCGGCAATGTTATGGACATGGCTGTCGGTATTATCATTGGTGCCGCGTTCGGTAAAATAGTCGATTCTATGGTAAAAGACATTATGATGCCGCCAATCGGTCTGCTGTTGGGCAAAGTTGATTTTTCTGATTTGAAATTAAAACTTGCTGATGATGTTTCAATCAATTACGGTATTTTCTTAAACAATGTTATCAGTTTTATCATTGTGGCGTTTGCGGTGTTTGTTTTGATTAAAGCCGTAAATAAGCTGCAAGAAAAAATGATAAAAGAAGAAGCCGCGGCGCCGACTACCAAAAAATGTCCGTATTGTTGTGAGGATATTCCGTTGGCGGCAGTAAAATGTCCGCATTGCACGTCGGATTTGCCAAATAAATAACAATTTTAAGCGTCGGTGTAAAAAGCCGGCGTTTTTGTTATTTTTTTTAGTGATTTTTTAGCAAAAATCGGATAGTATGCGCATGATAATTGAAAGGTGCCTTAAAATGAATAAAATCAAAATGATGATTTCGGCAATGCTTTGCGGTGCGATGTTGCTGCTCGGTAATATGGCCTGCGCCGCCGAAAAAGCCAAAAACACCCCGCCTAAAGAATGGACTGTATGGCTGGAAAGTTTGAAGCGCGAGATGATTTCCAAAGGCATTTCTCAAAAAACCATTGATGAAGCATATAAAGGTAAAAACTATTATCATCCGTTACCCGAAGTTGTGCAGCTTGATAAAAAACAGACCGAGTTGGTGCTGACAACCTGCGCTTATGTTAATCGGTTGGTTTCGGTAAAACGTGTGCAGGAAGCCAGAAAACATAATGCAAAATTGGCAAAAAAATATAAAAAAGTGGAAAATAAATATGGCGTACCAATGCCGTATTTGACTGCATTTTGGGCTGTGGAGACCAATTTTGGGCAAAATAAAGGCACATATCATCTGATAGACAGCTTGACTAATTTAAGTTATAAAAACCGCCGTTCCAAGTTTTTCAAAAGCGAACTGTATCAGGTTTTGAAAATTATGGATAAAACCAAGCTGAGCGAAGATAAAATGCTGGGTTCTTGGGCTGGCGCTATGGGCCATTTTCAGTTTATGCCGTCTACCTATAACAGCTATGCCGTTGATTTTGACGGCGATGGCGTTCCGGATATATGGAATTCGTTTGACGACGCCATTGCTTCCGCGGCCAACTATTTAGGCTCTTTAGGTTGGAAAAAAGACGAGCCGTGGGGAATGAGGGTTTCTTTGCCGTGGAATTTTGATTTCAGCCAGGTCGGACGCCAAACCACCAAAAAAGTTGAAGAATGGAAAAAAATGGGGGTTAAAACCTATTACGGCTACAGTCTGCCGTTTGACTCCGAGCTTAAAGGTTCGGTTATTTTGCCGGACGGACGTAAAGGGCCGGCGTATATCGTGTTCGGAAACTTTAAGCGGGTTATGATTTGGAATCGTTCGGATAATTATGCGCTGGCGATTGTTAGTTTGGCAGATTATATAAAAAATCCCAAGAAAAAATGGGCGCCGATTTACGCCGACGAGCAATATGTGATGAACAGCGATGAAATTAAGACCATTCAACAATTTTATAACAAATTGGTGCGTAACAAAATTAAAGAAGACGGCAAACTGGGTAGCGATACAAGGAAAGCGGTTAAGTTTTTGCAGCACAAAGCCAAACTGCCTGAAGACGGCTATCCCGATTATCAGCTGCTGACAAAAATTAAAAACTATAACCCGAAAATCGGCTTCGGCGTGCCTCTGCCGGATGAAAAAAAGCCGGCAAAGAAGCAAAAAGCTAAAACGGCGCAGGTAAAAAAGGTTTCGCATAAATGAATAATAATGCTTGCCGAGTTCAAAAAATCAGAGTAGGGTGGTTTAACTTAAAATTTTAAGATGAATGATGGAATGAACGGTATTAAACTATTTTTTGCTTTGCTTGTTTGCGCCGGCGTGCTCAGCTCATGTTCAAGCGGAACACCTGAATTGTCCGGTTTGTCGCCGCAGGCGCAGGCAGAAATAATCAAAAATTACGGCGGAATATATAAAGTCGGCAATCCGTATAAAATTGCCGGGAAATGGTATTATCCGAAAGAAGATTACAGCTATTCCGAAGTGGGAACAGCTTCTTGGTATGGCGAGGATTTTAACGGCAAACCGACCGCTAACGGCGAGCGCTATAATATGAATACTTTAACGGCTGCGCACCGCACTTTGCCGCTGCCGAGTATTGTGCGCGTAACCAATTTGCAGAACGGACGCTCCATAATTTTGCGCGTGAATGACCGCGGTCCATACGTAAAAGATAGAATTATAGACCTTTCCAAGCGCGGGGCCCAGCTTTTAGGATATATGGGACAGGGTACAACCCGGGTAAAAGTCGAGGTGCTGCCGAAAGAAAGCAAGGCTCTGAAAGAAGCGCTGCTGAATTTGTCTTCGGCAAAGGGTAAAGCGTTGGCGGCAAGTTCTACCCCGGCTCCGTCTTTATATGAATCTTCTGCCGAACGCATAGAAATTTCCGAACATGTTGCCGAGCAGGCTAATGTTTACGCCAGCGCCGGCGGTAAAACTTACAGCTCCGGAACCTATACCCCGACCGGGGCAACAGCCGAACCGGCGGTTTATGGCAGCGCTGCTTCTGCCGGCGGAGAACGCAAAACCGGCGCTTTGGGAACTGCCGGAACAGTTAAAACCTCTGGTAACAACGGCATATACGGTGTTGCGGCAAAAAATCCAGAAAAAGGAGATACCAAAGCTGTCAGCGGCCGCGGCTATCAATATTTGCCGGGGTATTATTACATTCATGCCGGAGCGTTTACGCAATATGACAAAGCGCATATTTTAATGGTTCGGCTGAAAGAATACGGCAGCAGTCATATTGTTAAAATAGATGTCAGCGGAACAACGTACTATCGCGTGTCGGTTGGTCCGTACAGCCGTGTGGAAGAAGCCAAAGTCGCACAGGCTAAATTAAAATATTACGGTGTGAGCGACACCAGAATTGAAAAGAAATAGGAGATAAAAAGATGAAGTTTAATAAGTTTGGTTTGACGGTTTTGTTATGCAGCACGGTTTACGGATTTAACGCTATGTCTTTTGAAACCGCCGCGCGCAATGCAATTTTGATGGATTATGATACGGGCGAATACCTGTTTACTAAAAATATGGACGAAAGTGTGCCGCCGGCCTCTATGAGCAAGCTGATGACCGTTTATATTTTGATGAGCAAAATCAAAGACGGCAGTGTTAAACTGGATGATACTTTTTCGGTTAGTGAAAACGCTTGGCGCAAAGGCGGTGCCGCAACCGGCGGTTCAACCATGTTCCTTTCTATCGGCGACAATGTCAGCGTAGAAAATTTGATTAAAGGCATTGTAATTCAGTCCGGCAACGACGCTTGCATTGTGGTGGCCGAAAATATCGCCGGTTCGGAAGATGATTTTGTGATTTTGATGAATAAGACCGCTAAAAAACTCGGTTTGAAAAACAGTCATTTTGAAAATGCGACCGGTTTGCCGCACCCTGATCATAGAATGTCTATGGAAGATTTAGCGATTCTTTCACGCCATATTATCGGTGAGTTTCCGGAGCTTTATCATTATTTCAGCCAAAAAGAATTTGTTTATAACAATATTAAACAAGGCAACCGCAACCCGCTTTTATATACCATGAAAGGTGCAGACGGCTTAAAAACCGGACATACGGAAGAAGCCGGGTTCTGTTTGGCAGCGTCGGCAACCAAAGGCGAGCGCCGTTTGATTGAAGTTATGAGCGGAATGAGCAGCAACCGTGAACGTTCGGAAGAGGCTGAACGCCTGATGAGTTGGGGCTTTAGAGAATTTAATAATTTCAAAATTTTGAACAAGGGACAAAATGTTGCCTCGGCTAAAGTTTGGTACGGCAAGGATAAAACCGTGAATTTGATGGTTGCCGACGATGTTTTAAAAACAGTGCATCGCAGTCAGCAGGAAAATGTTAAAGTTACGGCGGAATTTGATGAGCCGGTAAAAGCTCCGCTGAAAGCCGGACAGGAAGTCGGAACCGTTAAAATAGAGATTGAAGGTCAGCCGACACTGAACGTGCCTTTGGTGGCGGCTAATGACGTGGCTGAAACGGGAATGCTCGGCAAACTGTGGGCAAATGCAAAATATTTTGTGTTCGGAGCTAAATAATGCGTGGCAAATATATCACGCTTGAAGGCGGAGAAGGTTGCGGTAAATCAACGCAAGTTCGCCTTTTGGCACAATATTTGGAACAAAACGGCATTGCCTGTGTGCAAAGTAAAGAGCCGGGCAGCACGGATGAAGGAAAAATTATCCGTAGCCTACTGGTTACCGGCGACAAAGATAAATTTGACGCCATCAGCGAATGTTTGCTTTATTATGCTGACCGGCGTTGTGATTTAACCAAAGTGGTGTGGCCGGCGCTTGAGGCTGGAAAATGGGTAATAAGCGACAGATATGCAGATTCGACTGAAGCATATCAATATTATGGCTATGACAAGCGTGTGCCGCTGGAAACGCTGCATAATCTGTATAAGATTGTAGCCGGAAATTTTAAGCCAGACTTGACGATTATTCTTGATATTGAACCGGAAATCGGTATGCGTCGTTCTTATGCTAAGGCAGAAACGATGGCGGTTAAAGAACTGCGTTTTGAAAGCCGGCAGCTGGAGTTTCATAATAATCTGCGCCGCGGTTTTTTAGAAATTGCCAAACGCGAGCCGGAACGTTGCGTGGTTTTAAGCGCTGACACCGATATTGAAACTCTGCATAAAAAAATTGTGGAAACCGTAAAAGAAAGGCTGGGGTGCTGATGGCGGATGAAATAAACATCTCGCCGCGTAACAACAGCTTTTTGCTGGTACAGACGCGGGCGGAAGAAGTTTTTTTAAAAGCCTGGAAAAATCAAACTATGCACCACGCTTGGATTTTGAGCGGTCCCAAAGGTATCGGCAAAGCCACTTTAGCCTATCGTATCGCTCGTTTTTTGCTGTGGGCGGACGAAAATAAAAAAGATTCCTATAATTCTTTGAACGTGCCGGAAGATTCACCTGTTTTTAAGCAGGTTGCCACCGGTTCGCATTTAGATTTGATGGTGGTGGAACGCGATTATATCGAAACCGACCGCAAAAAAATTATTAAAGCCATTCAAAATGGCGAGGCGCCTGGTGAAGAAGAGTTGAGTTCCATGAAAAAGTCGGCATTTATCCGGGTGGATGATGTGCGCAAGGTCAATGAATTTCTTTCTAAAACTTCGTTTAATCATAATTGGCGGGTGGTAATTATTGACAGCGCCGATGATATGAATAAAAACGCCGCCAACGCCTTGCTGAAAATTTTGGAAGAGCCGCCGGCGCATACGGTTTTGCTGCTTATCAGCCACAATGCCGGAATGTTGCTGCCGACTATCCGTTCCCGCTGTGCCAAACTGCCGCTGCAAGCCTTGGACGTTAACGAAACGGCGAGTTTGCTGCGCCGCTATCGTCCGCATTTGAAAGAAGCCATGATAGGAAAAGTTGCGGAAATGTGCCCGCAAAGCGTGGGACAGGCGATTATGTATGCCGATTTGGACGCGGTCGGAATGTATGAGGGATTGTGCAAAATTCTTTATTCCAAGCAAAAATTTTTGTTAAGCGATATGCTCGATTTTTGTTCGGAAGCAACGTCGGACGCAGACAGTTTTGCCCTGCTGCAGGAGCTGATTTTGAAATTTATCCGCGAGAATATGCCGCAAAGTCAAGATGTTGAAGCCTTATACGCCTGCTGGGATGAAACAAATCGTATGTTTACCGATTGTCAAAACATCAACATGGATAAAAAGCAGATGCTGATTAAACTTTTAACCAAAATTTGTAAGGTGCTGTAAAATGTTTACGGACAGTCATTGCCATATTAACGCTGCCGATTTTGCGCAAGACCGCGAAGAAACGGTTGCACGGGCGCGTGAAATGCGGGTTGATTATATTTTAGATGTGTGCGATGACATAGCTGATATGCCGCGATTATTGGATTTTTGCGCAAAACATAAGCATATATATACAACCGCCGGCGTACATCCGGAGCTTGCAGATAAATATTCAGATTTAACAGCTGAGATGATTTTAGAACAGGTTAAACCGCAAAAGGTTGTTGGTATCGGCGAGTGCGGTTTGGACTATTATTATAACGCCGATATAAAAACGCTGCAGCTTAAAGTGTTGGCCGAGCATATTAAAGCGGCGCAAATAAGCGGTTTACCGCTGATTATACACAACCGGGATTCTGATGATGATATGATTGCTTTGCTTGATGAGGCTTATAAAAAGCAAAAATTCAAAGGAGAACTGCATTGTTTTTCGTCGTCGGAAAAATTGCTGAAATTTGCACTTTCTATTGGCTTTTATGTTTCCGCTTCGGGTATTATTACTTTTAAAAAGAGCGAAGATTTGCGGCAGATGTTTAAAGATGTGCCGAATGACCGGCTGCTGATAGAAACGGATTCGCCGTATTTGGCGCCGGTGCCGCACCGCGGACAGCGCAACGAGCCGGCTTTTGTGGTAAATACGGCTCAGGTTTTGGCAGAACTGAAAGGTTTGAGTGTTGCCGAGCTGGCAGATTTGACCACCTGCAATTTTTTAACATTGTTTAATAAGGCGGATACTGATGAGTAAGCTGATAATATTAGGCAGTGGTGCGGCGCCCGGCGTTCCTTCCGTTTCCGGAGGCTGGGGAGCTTGTAATCCGAATAACCCCAAAAATCGCAGGCAGCGCGCCGGAGTTTATTTAAGCGACGGAACAACGCAGCTTTTGGTTGACACATCGCCTGATTTGAAAAATCAGCTTATTGCCAATAATATCACGGAGGTTGACGGTGTTTTGTATACGCACACTCACGCCGACCATCTGCATGGAATTGACGACTTGCGCGGAATTACCCGCAATACCGGACATAGTTTGAATTTTTATGCCACAATGCCGCAAATAGAAGAAATTAAAAAGCGTTTCAGTTATGCTTTTTCTAATGTGGAACATTTTGATATTACAAATCGTCCGGAGTTGCTGCCGGTTGAAATAAAGTACGGCGAAAAGTTTGCTGTCGGCACCTTTGACATTATGCCTCTGGAGTTTGGCGGGCACACCATGACAACCACCGGTTTTTGCTTTAATGACGGACAAACGGTGTTGGTGCCGGATTTTAAGTTTATTCCGCCCCAAACTTTGGAATATTTGCAAAAAATTGATGTTGATGTTTTGATTATGCCCTTGACTATGCTGCGTGAGGGCAGGTATCATGCCGGTATTGATATTATTTTGGACAGCGCTTCAAAAATTGCCGCCAAACGAGTGGTTTTGACCCACATGGCGACAGAATGTGATTTTGATGAAGTTATGAATTTGACGCCGGAAAATATGGAGCCGGCCTTTGATAATATGATAATTGAGTTTTAAGGAGTGTATAAATGCTGTGTATATACCATATTGCCGACCACGACGGGAAAGGTTCGGCGGCGATTGTAAAAAGCGTATTCCCGGAAATTGAGCTGATGGGTTTGAACCATGATATGGAAATTCCGTATGAAGAAATAGAAAAGCATGACAAACTTGTGATTTGCGATATTGCTCTGCCGGTAAAATATATGCTTGAACTCAATAAAAAAATTGATTTGACTTGGATTGACCACCATGTTTCGGTTATCAAAGAATATGATGAGCTGATGAAAACCGGGGAATATGAACCGATTAAAGGTGTGCGCAAAGTCGGTACGGCTGCTCTGGTGCTGACCTGGCAATATTTTTATCCGGATAAGGAAATTCCGGAAGGAATCCGCTTGTTGGGCTTGAATGATATTTATGATTTGCGCGACAGGAGAGTTCGTCCGTTTGAATATGCTGTTCAAACTTTTGGCGTTAATCGCCCGACCGATAAAATTTGGACACAGTTAATGAATAATGAAGTAGACATAAAAGCTATGGTTGAAAAAGGCTCGGCTATTTTGTCCTGGGTTCGCCATCGTAATTATCGTTTGGTGCGTGGAATGGGATTTGAAAGCGAATATAAAGGAATGCGCTGCGTTTGTGCTAACATGGCTCAAGGACAATCCGAATTTTTTGATTCGTTGGAAAATATTAAAGATTTTGATTTTATGGTAATTTTCTTTATGAATAAGAAAAATTTGTGGAATATGACTTTTTACACAGCTAAAAGCAATGTTGATGTATCATTGATAGCTAAAGAATTTGGCGGTGGCGGACATGCCAAAGCGGCAGGGGCTTCTTCATTGAAAGAACTGCCTGACTTTTTGAAAAACGGCAAACCGTGGAGCAAGCCGCAGCAAAATTAAAATCTGAGTAAAATCCTTTTCAAATCAGTTGAAAAGGATTTTTTTTTGAATGTACTTGACAAAATTTATAAAAAATGTTAGGTTTGAAAAGTTTTTGTATTATTAAGTTATATTTTAAATTCAGACTTATGGAAAATAATGCTGACAAGATTGCTGTTAAACATTTCCGCCTGGGTTATGTTGACAAAGCTGGTAAAGTCGAAGTTTTACCGTTTTTGGATTTATCCAGAAAGGACGAGCTTTGGGGAATTGAGTGTGAACGTTTGATTATATCGCTCAAAAACTCAGGCTTTGGTCGTTGGGATGAAGTTATGCGCAAAGGCAAGCCACTTTCTTCCTCATGGCGAATTTCTTTGCCTTTTGAAGATAGCTTGGCGTATTACTTTGTTAATCGTTTCAGCTTCAAGCAAGAAATCGAAAACTTGCGCTCGCACGGCATAGAAGTCGATGATTGGCTGGAAGGCTGGTATTGGTCTTGCGAAGAGCTTGGATACAACGGTAATCGGATTCATACGTTTAATATGTACGATGGTTCATATTCAACGCATGACCGCTATAACACTAACGGCTTTGTCCGTTATGCCCTGATTTGTATGCATTGACAGCATCAAGAACTTGTTGATTTATGTTAAAAACAGAGCCGGAGTTAAATCCTGCTTTGTTAAGTGTTTAACCATTTAGTTTTTTATTTTTATGGCAAAAGGTTTAGTTATAACACCGTGCAAATTGCTTTTGATTGATAATCAAAATTGCAGTTTGTCAGTTAAGCCGTCTTTTTTGGTTAGCGATTCTAAAAAAGTTCATGCGGTTATTAGCGACAACGTTGTTTTTGCAATAAACAATTTCAGCTGCCGCTTGTTGACAGAGTTGTCTTTGGACGAGGTTTGTTTGAAGGCAATTAGTCCTCAAGACGCAGCTCAAACAGAAAAAGCCAAAAACAACATCTTCCTGAAAAGAACGATTGAGAGATTGCGTCCTGTTTGCGAAGTTGATGAGCAAATAATAACCACTCCATTGTTCATGTGGAATAAATAAACGAAGAATCCCCTTAAAAACAAGTTGTTTTTGAGGGGATTTTTGTGTATAGTGCAAACAACTTAGGAGAAAGTGGATGCAGCTCAGTGCAAAATATCAGGCCGTTTTAGAAGTTATTACTCAGGTTTTTCAAGATAAATACCCTGCCGATAATATTTTAAAAGAATATTTGCGTAATCGTAAATACATCGGTTCTAAAGACCGCAAATTTATTACAAATACGGTATGGGACATTATCAGGCATCGCAGCCGTCTGGAGTTTGATTGCGAAAGCAGCGAGCCGCGTATGCTGCTTCTTACTTATTTGAAAGACGAAGATTTTGACATTATCGCCGATGGTTCGGAATACGGTTTGAAGCCGCTGACTAAAGAAGAAAAATATAAATTGGCGCATTTAAGGGAAGATGTTTATCCCGAATATATTGAAAAAGAATGTCCGCAGTGGCTGTATGAAAAAATTGATGACGCAGCGTTGGCGGCAAGTTTAAATACCACGGCGCCGGCAGACGTGCGTGCTAATTTTATTAGCCGTGAAGAAGCAAAAAACAAGCTGCAGAAAGAAGGGCTTTTCTTTTCATTTACTCCGTATTCGCCCTATGGTTTGCGTTCGGCGGAAAGAGTGAATTTGCAAAACTGTGTGGCTTATCAAAACGGCGAAATAGAAGTGCAGGACGAAGCCTCGCAGTTGGGGGCAATTTTATGCGATGTGCGCAGCAATCATCGTATTATTGATTATTGTTGCGGCGGAGGCGGTAAAAGTCTGCTGTTGGGTGCTATTTTGCATAATGACGGTTTAATTTATGCACATGATAAAAATTTTAATCGCATGGACGGATTAAAGAACAGAGCCGAGCGTTTGGGAATTAAAAACATTAAAATAATTCGAGAAATTTCCGCCGGTGATAAATTTGACCGCTTTATTGTTGATGCACCATGTTCGGGCAGCGGTACTTGGCGGCGTTCTCCGGACGCTAAATACCGCCTGACGGCAAATCAGCTTAAAACTATTGAAAAAGCTCAAGCTGAAATTTTGGATATTGCCGCAAAACATGTTGCCGACAACGGCAGAATTATCTATATGACTTGCTCTGTTTTGCCTGAAGAAAATGAACGGCAAATTGAAAGATTTTTGCAAAATCATCTTGATTTTTCAATTGTGAATATGAAAAATTTATGGGAACGAAAGTTAGAGCAAACATATCCGTTTTCTGAAACCCGCTGGTTAAAATGTTCTCCGCTTTTGACCGGTACAGACGGCTTTTTTGTTTGTGCTTTGCAAAAGAAATAAACTGTAACCTTTTGTGTGTTGCAATCTGTCAAGGCTAAGTCTAGTCTTGCAGATAACAGATATTTTAAAATTTAGAGAGGATTAAAACAATGGCTAAAATTCATGCTACCGCATACGTGGAAGATGGCGCGCAAATTGCTGACAGCGCCGAAATCGGACCTTTTTGCTGGGTAAGTGCCCAAGCAAAAATCGGCGAAAACGTCAGATTACTGGGGCAGGTTACCATTTACGGCGACACAACAATAGGCGAGGGTACTGTTGTTTTTCCGGGTGCCAGACTTGGTTGCGGTCCGCAAGACCACGGCAATGAATTTCAGCCGGGTGCTCGTTTGATTATCGGAAAACGCAATGTGATTCGGGAAAATGTAACCATGCACGCAGGCACCCCTAAAGAACATTTGACAACCGTTGTCGGCGATGATGGAATGTTTATGATTAACTCGCACGTGGCACATGACTGTGTAGTCGGTAATAATGTTATTATGACTAACAATGCCGTTATCGGCGGACACGTTCATTTGGGCGATGGTGTGATTTTAGGCGGAAATTGTGCGGTTCATCAATTTGTTCATATCGGACGCAAAGCTATGATTGGCGGTGTTTCCGGCATATCTCGAGATGTTATTCCGTTTGGTATTGCCAACGGTATGCCGGCACATCTGCGCGGATTGAATGTTATCGGCTTAAAACGCAGCGGTTTGGATGAAAGTATTATCAAATCATGCACACGTGCGTTTATGTTTATTTTTAAGGGTTCAACAGGTACTTTTGAAGAACGTGTTGCCCAAGCTGCTGAAAAATATAAAGACAATGAAATGGTTATGGAACAAATCAAATTCATTAAGGAGTCTTTGTCCGGTAAGCGCAATTTAACAATTGCCGACTGATAAAAGCGCTTAATAAGAATGTGTCAAAGAGCTTCTTTGTATTAAGAGGCTCTTTTTGCCAAATAATTTTACAGATAAACAAAATTTGACAAATTTTTTGTTGAATTGCTTGAAAAAATATGCTTAAATAAGGCAAAATAATTGGTTAGCAAGGAGGTGTTTCTATGTCTGAAAATTTGAACAATGAAGCTGAACAAAATACGGAAGTATTACCTGAACAAGAAACAAACAACGAACAGCCTCAGCCGAATATGGCTAAAACTTTAAGTGAAATTGTGCCTTTGGACGAAGATAGTTTTCGGAAAAGGCTGCTGAATGATTTGTTTACAAAACCTGAAAACAGTCCTGAAAAAATCTGGCTTGAAGAAGAATTAAGCGATTGGTTTGAAAGTCAAGGTACTCCGCTGAATGAAAACTCCGTCGAAGTAGATATAGATAATGTTGATGTTCACAGTGAAATGTGGAAAAAAGTTTATCAAGATTATTTAGACACTATTTGCTACAATGTAAAAACCGATTCTTTTTCGCTGAATGCCGATAAAGTCAACAGCGCGTTTGAAACTATGTATGATTTTGCGGCTGTGCAGTTTGTAAATGAACTCAGCATCGGTAAAATTGATAAAGTGATAAAAGCTCGTTTCGAGACAATACCGCAGCTGGACGAAGCCTATTTTGTGGCAACAATCGGGCGAGATTTATACGGAATGATGAAGAGCAATGAGGTGAAAACTTCTCAAATAGAAGTGGAAAATAAAGTCCAAACTTTGGAGGATTTGCATGACGTCAATGTTATCGACAACGAGCAAATGGCGCTGGGCTATCATAATATTGCAATTGTGCTGGAACGTATGTCCCGTAACAAAAGCGAAGGTTCCGGTACCAATAAAGAGCGTTTGGCGTCGTATGACTATATGAACAAGGCTTTGCGCTTAACCGCCGACCCACAGCTGATTAAAACCTGTTACGAATATTTACCGAATACGCAGAGCAATAAGATGCTGTATGTTCGTGAAGCGTGCGACCGCGCTTTGCTGGCCAATGATAATGATAAAACGGCTTTGTACAAAATTCATACAATTTATAGCAAAACTTTGGAAACTGAAGCCAAAACAGCACATTTTAGTTCTGCTTTTGATGAAAATTATTCGGAAGCGTTGTATCATTATAAAGAGGCTTTTAACAATGCCAACACTAAAGAACGCAAAGCAAAAGTTTTGCGCAATATTGCAAAATTACAAAAAAATTGTGACAAAAACGCCTCGTATGTTACTCGTGCCGAATTAGCCGAGCATTATTTGACCGGCAAAGCCAAAGTTCGCGAATTATTGCGTTTGGCGGCGGATATATCTAAGCCGGAAGTAAAACAGGCCTTATTTGAAAGTGCCGCAAACGAATTGATTGACAGTAATGAGATTAAAGCCGGTGAAAAATCGTTGTTACTTTCAAATGTAATTCATAATCTGCGCCCTCTGTACGGCAATGATAAAACAAAGTTGGATAATTTGGATAAATTGGAAAAACAACATTGTGTCAAGCCTAAACATAAAGAGTTTTCGTTGGCTCGTATGTCTTCTAAAGGGCATGATTATTTTAGTTAAAGAAACTTTATACGCAAAAAATAAGCCGAAGCCGCCAAAGCCTCGGTTTATTTTTTTATATTGTATGTGAAAAAACTACTCAAGGATGTTGATTTTGGGTTGTTTTAGAGCATTGTGCATTACTTTGGGATGAGACGGTTTGGATGAGGCGGTCGTTGTTTGTTCAGGCTGTTGATGTTGAATTTTAGCACGCAATTCGGCTAATTTTTCATCTACTTTAACAACGCCGGATTTGCCTTCAAGTTTCATCCGAGCGATTTCTTTTTCTTTCATTTCTTTATGAAACGCCGTAGGTTTGCCGTTAAACATAATATTGTGCATATAGTCTGTTTTTGCGTCAAACCAAAATTTATTCAATTTTCCTTCATAAATAGTCGTGTCGGGCGATATTTTTTCGCCTTTTTTATCATAAAAAGCAACAAATCTCGATACACTGTCGTTTGTGCTTTTTTGAACCCATTTCCCATGGATTTTTCCTTTGCGGTACCAGCCGTAAGAAACTGTTTTGCCGTCATCGGAATAACGCAGGCAAGGACCGTCCAAACGTCCGTTCTTATCAACGACACTGCGGCTCATCAGCTTGGTTTTTGCCGAATCATAATAGCTTTCCTGCAGCTGATGTCCGTCATTATTGCAAGATTTTAAATAGCGCTCAAACACGTTTAAGTTTTGTTTTCGCGGAGCCGGAGTTGCTGTTTTTTCGGCTTTCGGCAGGGCGTAATTCAAAAACATATACACATTGATAAAGCGTTTTTTCAGCCCAAAGCTGCTGTCTCTATAAAATCGTGCCGGAGTTTTTGCTTGCAATGCGCTGCTTTCAGAAAACATTTGTCCCTCCACGCTAAAAAAGTTTATAGTTATATTATATCAATTTTGTACAAAATAACAAGATTTTTTTAAGATTTTTGGCGATTTTATAAATATTTCTTGCAAATCAGCGCAAAACGGCATAAAATAAAATTGTATTAAATAAGTATTGTGGATGTGATTGTGAAAATTTCAGTTTTTTTCATGCTCTTTTTTTTGAAGAGAAAATATCCGCAGACTTTATTGTTTTTTCGAGTTGTCTAATCATTAAAAATTACAGGTATGAAAAAGACTTTGTTCAGTGTTATAATTCTTGTTGCTGCGTTTGTTACAATTATGTTGCTTGGTGCTAAAGCTAACAATGTTGTTGTAAATCTTGAAACAGGCGACGGTATACAGTATATGCTTTATGCTGTTTTGTCTGTGGGCTGTGCTTTGTGTGCCTCTGCTTATTTCAAAACAAACCGCAAAAAGTGCGCCATACTTACGTTGCTTGCCGCGCTGATTCCTGCTTTTGCCGGAGTAACAACATTTATTGTTGCCGGTGTATTCAGTGCAATCATCACCGTTACGACAGATGAAAGCGTGGTGGAGTGGTTCAAAAATATGACTGCTCCCGAAACCGAGGAATAACACGAAAAACACCGTTATCTTGTATAGAGATAGCGGTGTTTTTTTTTATACTGATGTGCATAACCTGCCGTAAATTTTTGAAAATTGCGGCGATTATTATATAATACAGCAAATTTAAATTATACTGCACAGGTGAAAAGTATGGAAAATCAAGAAAGTAAAAAAATGGTGGTGTTGCAGGTTTTGCCTGAATTGGGACAAGGCGGAGTAGAACTTGGCACCATTGAAATTGCCTCTGAACTGCAAAAACGCGGTATTGAAAACTATGTTGCGTCTCAAGGCGGACGTATGGAATATAATTTGGAACGCATTAAAGTTAAGCATTTCACATTACCGCTGAAAACAAAAAATATTTTTAAAATGTACTTAAACTCGTTGCGTTTGGCGAAAATTATCAAAAAATACGGTGTTACCATTGTGCACGCTCGCTCGCGCGCGCCGGCTTGGAGTGCTTATTGGGCAGCAAAACGCTGCGGAGTGCATTTTGTAACAACTTTCCACGGCACATACGGCTTGGGACCGTGGGGCATTAAGAAATTCTATAACAAAATTATGACTTATGGCGAACGTGTGATTGCTATTTCAAACCATATTAAACAGCATATTTTGAAAAACTATAAAACAGATGAAAGTAAGATTCGTTTGATTCATCGCTGTGTGAATATGGAAAACTTTAATGTGGAAACCACTTCCGCCGAGCGAATGATTAAGTATTTGGAAGATAATCATATTCCCGAGGATAAGCCGATTGTTACATTGATTGGTCGCCTGACAAATTGGAAAGGACAAAAACTGCTGATTGAAGCACTGCATTTGCTTGAAAATGAAGATTTTTTCTGCGTGATGATTGGCGACGACCAAGGGCGTAAAAAATATGCTTCCGAATTACGCAAGATGATTGCCAATTATAATATGACCGAGCGTTTTTTATTTATCCGTAACGTTAAGGATATTCCGGCGGCGATGATGGTTTCAGACGTTGTCCTGTCTACTTCTATAGAGCCTGAGGCTTTCGGGCGTATTGCCATAGAAGGGCAGGCAATGGGACGAGTCGTTGTGGCCTCAAACATCGGCGGTTCGGTAGAAACTGTTATTGACGGCGTAACCGGACGACTTTATGAAAGTACCAGCGCCCAGGCTTTGGCCGAAGCGATTGAATGGGCATTGCACCTTTCAACCGAAGAAAGAGAAAAAATCGGTGCTGCCGGTATAAAAAATGTAAAAGAACATTTTACAAAACAAATTATGTGTGATAAAACGATTGAGGTTTATAAAGAATTGATAAACTTATAGTGAACTTTTTAATAGTGAAAAGGTAGATAAAATGGTTAAAATTAAATTGCCTGATGGCAGTATATTAGATGAAAAAGACGGCGTTTCCGGCTTGGAAATCGCCAATAAAATCAGTACAAGTTTGGGAAAAGCCGCTTTGGCTGTTTCCGTTAATGACAAATTACAGGACTTAACCGCTCCGATAACCACCGATTCTACAGTCACTATTATCACCGCCAAAGACAAAGACGGTTTACAAATTTTGCGTCACTCTTGTTCTCACGTTATGGCTCAAGCTGTTAAAGAATTGTGGCCTGATGCTCAAGTAACAATCGGTCCGGCTATTGAAAACGGTTTTTACTATGATTTTTCATGCAAAGAAAACTTTACAACGGAAGATTTTGCTAAGATAGAAGCCAAAATGCACGAAATTGTTAAACGTGATGAAAAAATTGAACGTATTGTAATGTCGCGTCAGGAAGCCATCGAGTTTTTCAAAAAGCTAGGTGAACATTATAAAGTGCAAATTATTGAAGATTTGCCTGAAGACGAAACAATCACTTTATATCGTCAAGGTAATTACACCGATTTGTGCCGTGGTCCGCACGTTCCGTCAACCGGTAAAATCGGCGACGCATTCAAAATTACTAAAGTTGCCGGTGCTTATTGGCGCGGTGATGCCAAAAATGAAATGCTGCAACGTTTGTATGCAACCGCTTGGCCGACAAAAAAAGAATTGGACGCTTATTTGACTATGCTTGAAGAAGCCGCTAAGCGCGACCATCGTAAAATCGGTAAAGAAATGGATTTGTTCCATTTTGAACCGGAATATGCTCCGGGCGCCGTTTTTTGGCATGACAAAGGATATAAAGTATATCGCAAGCTGATTGAATATATGCGCAATCGCCAAGAGCATAACGGTTATGAAGAAATTTCTACACCGCGTATTATGGATAAATGCCTGTGGGTTACCTCCGGTCACTGGGATAAATATGGTGCACATAACTATTCCGGTAAAACCGAAGACGGTAAAGAATTTTGCGTTAAACCAATGAACTGCCCGGGTGGATTACTGGTTTATAAACAAGGCGTTAAATCTTATCGTGATTTACCGCTGCGTATGGCTGAATTTGGTAAGGTAAACCGCTATGAGGCTTCGGGCTCTTTGATGGGTTTGATGCGTGTGCGTGAATTTACGCAAGATGATGCACACATTTTCTGCACTCCGGAACAAATGGAAGACGAGTGCATCCGTACGATGAAACTTATTTTTGATATTTATAAAGATTTTGGCTTTGATAACATCAAAATTTATTTATCGACTCGTCCTGACAGCATTTATCGTATCGGTTCTGATGAAATTTGGGATTTGTGTGAAAATTCTTTGGCTCACGCTTTGGATAAGCATGGCTATAAATATGAAATCAACGCCGGAGAGGGTGCTTTCTACGGTCCTAAATTGGAATTTATTTTGCGCGATGCCATCGGTCGTGAATGGCAATGCGGTACAATTCAGGTTGATATGAACTTGCCACAGCGCTTTGATATATCATATATCGGCGAAGACGGCGAAAAACATCAGCCGGTTATGTTGCACCGCGCATTGTTTGGCTCAATCGAACGTTTCTTGGGTATTTTGATTGAACATCACGCCGGTAAACTGCCTTTGTGGCTTTCGCCGGAACAAGTTGTGGTTGCTCCGATTGTCAGCGAGTTTGACGACTATGCAAAAGAGGTTGCCGATGCTTTGATTAAAGCAGGTTTGACAGCTGAAACAGATTTGCGTAACGAGAAAATCAACTACAAAGTTCGTGAACATTCTTTGGCTAAAGTTCCGGTAATTGCTGTTGTCGGCGCTAAAGAAAAAGAAAACCGCACGGTAACTGTCCGTCGCTTGGGTTCGGAAAAACAAGAAGTTATAGCTTTGGACGACTTTGTAGCTATGCTGCAAAAAGAAGCGGAAATGCCTCACAGATTTGAATAGTATCTGTAGTGTTTATTTGAAACAGGCTCTGTTTTCAGAGCCTGTTTTTGCGTTTTAAATTATGTAAAAATATCCAAGATAAAATTATCTTTATTTTCAAATGATATATATATTATTAAACAGTGGAATGATGAATTTTTGTCAAAAGTGTGTAAAAAAAACGACCGTTTAAATCGGACTTTAAAATAGCTTCTTTTTGCAAATTATCAGAGGTTGTTGAAATTTGCAATAACTTTTTATAATTACGAGATTTTTTGCTGATTTTTAAGCATTTTCAGCCGTTTGTTTGGAGTGTGTAAAAATAACGGTCGTTTTTTTTACACAACCAAGGAGGTGCAATGTGTTGAAATGTCTGAAATTTTTAATAAAAAAGAGCAGGGGAAGAGTAAGAGGGGAAACTAAGTCAATGCTTTCGGCACTATCATCATTGCGAGCGCAGCGAAGCAATCCCTTAACCTCGCCCCATGCGGGAGAGGTCGACACAAAGTGTCGAGTGAAGGGTAATAAGAACCAAGCAGGCCGTACATTCTATCGTTGGGCGAAAGAAGAAAGAAACGTTGCATTTGGCAACAAAGCTATGGATACTCCGGAACTGCCTCAGTCTATAAAACGTCATGAGGCGCCGAAGTATGACTGTTGCAGTATTGGCCGCAGCATGATTGAAATGTTAGGCGTGCTGGCAATTATCGGGGTGTTGAGTGTCAGTGGAATTGCAGGTTATTCTAAAGCCATAGAAAAATACAAATTAAATAAAGCGCTAGACGATTATAAAATGCTGGTGTTCGGTCTGGTTGAATATAAAAGTGATGTAGAAAAATTGAAAAACACTCCGGGAAGCGTTGGCTTGGCCAATTTTATTGCTGCGGTAAATTTGCTTCCGACTGATTGGAAATATGTTGATTCTCATCAATTTAATGACCCGTACGGTAATTTTTTGCGCATAGCCTATCGCAATACTAACGCGGAAAATGAGCAATCGCGCATTTTAATGGATATATATCTAGGCGGTTGGCAGAGCAATGATGAAGGAAAAAGCGTTTCAAAAAATTTTTCCAACGACTTATGCGTGGCACTTTATAAGGATTTGATTTTTCCACTGCACTCTCTGATTTTTAGAGCTGGAAACTATATTCCGAGCGGTGCTATGATTCCTATGTACGGCGACGCCTATTGCAGTGAAGGACGCAAATGTCTAAAAGATATGACGGTTACGGATTTTTATAACGCTTGCAATCGTTGTCCGAAAAATGAAGATATTTGTACGTTGACTTTAGGCTTTTAATTAGGGTTGAGTGAAATAGTAAAATGAGAAATTCTTGTAGCATCATCAGGTAAAGAATTGTCGCAGATTTGATGAATTTGTGCTATTGAAGGATTCTTTAAATTTTTAGAGTTAAATATCGTTTTGCTTTCTCCGTTAGGTTTATTTGGGTTACTACTACCATAATAAACGTATATCTGTATAACATCGTCTGCAATAGTTTGTGCGGCTAATGCTAAATTGTAACAGTAATTACGGGCTGTTATTGTTAAATTTTTAGAATTTTGAGATAAAAAAATATATATAGTATAACGCAATTTACCATGTGCATTACTAAAGCCATATTGAGGATCTATTACATTGTTGTCAATATCTATAAATCCATTTGCACTTTGTTTGTAATGGAGACTTTTAGGAGTTTCTCCCATAGCGTATAGAATATCCGCAATATCTCGAGATTCCATATTTTTGTTGAATTGGTCTTTTATTTTAATCATGTTATGCAATAATTCAGCTAAGGTGTTACGTTGTAAATTTGATTTGTATATTTCCATAGCTTTACTATATCCGGCTATTCCAACAACAGACAGCACACCAATAATCGCCAGAACACCCAACATTTCAATCATAGAACGACCTTTTTCCAAACTTTTATACATATTTCTAGCTCCAATTTGTTACATAAAACAAAAACCCGCTATAACAAGCGGGCGGATGTTCAGAAACCGTACATAGACAAAGACGGCCCGGCTTATTTGGCCGAAACCTTATTTAGCCGACATCCGCACAATGCAGAAATCAGCATACTTATTAGACGCCTTACCTTGGCGACTGTCTATGAAATGGTTTCTGACGCCCTAAAAGCACTATTTTGCTTTCAAATTTATATTATCGGCAAACATAAAAATGTAAAGAAAAAAATTCCAGACTTTTCTTAGTAAATCAATCCTAAAAATTCAAATTCCAAGTTAATATAAAAAGAGAGAAAATTCGTTTAGAACTTTCTCTCTTTTTTTTGCACTAAGCTCGCATACTATTTATATTGGCTCATATATTCCAATAAAGTATGTTTGTCGTTAACGTTTTTCTGAGCTTTTTCCAGCAATTCTTCATAACGTGCCGGGTTCATCTTGTTGACAACCTGGAAACGTGTTTCGCTGGACATAAACTCAGCCAAAGGTTTAGAAGGAGCCTTAGAATCCAATGTCAACGGAGCTTTGCCTGCTGTTTCGTTCAACGGATCGTAACGGAACAAAGGCCAGCTGCCTGTCTCAACGGCATTCTTTTGGTGAGCCAAACCATCAGCCATATTCAAGCCTTGGTTAATGCATGGGCAGTAAGCGATAATCAAAGACGGGCCATCGTATGCCTCAGCTTCGTTCATAGCTTTAATAACCTGCATATCATTGGCGCCCATAGCAACCTGAGCCACATATACATTGCCATAAGACATAGCAATCATAGCCAAATCTTTTTTCGGCAATTCTTTACCGGCTGTAGCAAATTTGGCAGAAGCGCCCATCGGAGTAGCTTTTGATTGTTGACCGCCGGTGTTAGAATATACGCCGGTATCAACCACCAAAATATTGACATTGCGACCGGAAGCGATAACGTGGTCAACACCGCCGAAACCAATATCATAAGCCCAACCGTCACCACCGATAATCCATACGGATTTTTTAATCAGATAGTCGGCGATTTCGCTCAAATGCTTAGCTTCTTCGCTGTTCATTGTTGCCAATTTAGCGCGCAAAGCAGCCACATTGTCGCGTTGGGCGTCAATTTCCATATCATTAGACTGAGGATTGCTCAAAATCTTTTCAGCAACTTCGCCCAATTCTGCTTTCATAGATTCCAGCAGGGTTTTGGCTGTAACTTTTTCGTGGTCGATAGAAATACGCATACCCAAACCAAATTCGGCATTGTCTTCAAACAATGAGTTTGCCCAAGCCGGACCATGACCTTTTTCATCTTTGCAATAAGGTGTTGTCGGCAAGTTACCGGAATAAATTGAAGAGCAACCTGTTGCGTTAGCTACAACCATACGATCACCAAACAGTTGAGTCAGCAATTTAATATATGGAGTTTCACCGCAGCCGGCGCAAGCACCGGAGAATTCAAACAAAGGTTGAATCATTTGTGTTGTCTTCGGCAAGTTTTTAGCAACTTCGGTTCTCTTAACGTATGGCAATGTTTCAAAGAACTTCCAGTTGGCTTTTTCTTCTTCCAAGTGGTTTTCAATATGGTCCATATTGATGGCGTGCAATTCCGGATTTTCTTTATTTTTAGCCGGACAAGCTGTTACGCATACGCCGCAGCCTGTGCAGTCTTCCGGAGAAATTTGCAACATAAACTTCTTACCGGCAAATTCTTTACCTTTATAATCGGCAGTTTTCAAAGTAGCCGGAGCATTCTTTAATTCTTCTTCCGAAGCAACTTTCATACGAATTACGCCGTGCGGGCAAACGATAGAGCATTTACCGCATTGAATACAGGTGTTGGCATCCCAAACCGGAACTTCGGTAGCGATGCAGCGTTTTTCATATTGAGTTGTAGCTGTCGGCCATGTACCGTCAACAACTTCTTGCAAATCAGAAGTTTTAATGCTGTCGCCGTTATCGGCAATCAAAGTCGCGGTCAAGCCCTGTACAAACTTAGGCGCATCGGCCGGAACCGGAGCTTGACGATGGAATGTAGATGTAACATGGTCCGGATAAGAAACCTCAAACAAGTGTTCCAAAGAAGCGTCAACAGCGGCATAGTTCTTTTGTACAATGGCGTCGCCTTTTTTGCTGTAAGTCTTTTTAATGGCAGCTTTAATCTGCGCAATAGCTTCATCTTTTGGCAAAATGTTAGAAATTGCAAAGAAGCAAGTCTGCATAACGGTGTTAATACGTTGTCCCATACCGGTGGCACGAGCAACTTCAACTGCGTTAATGGTGTATAATTTCAGGTGTTTAGCCAAAATTTCTTCTTGAACTTCAATCGGAAGATGATTCCAAACTTCATCAGCTTTGTACGGAGCATTCAACAAGAATGTAGCGCCGTCTTTAGCAATGCGCAGAATATCAACTTTATTCATAAATTGGAATTGGTGACAAGCCACAAAATCTGCCGAAGTAATCAAATAAGCCGAACGAATCGGATTATCGGAAAAACGCAAGTGAGATGTGGTCATAGAGCCTGATTTACGAGAATCGTAAACAAAGTAACCTTGACCATATTTGCCGGCGTCTTCAGCAATAATTTTAATCGAGTTTTTATTAGCACCAACAGTACCATCTGCACCCAAACCAAAGAATACAGCGCGTACAACATCGTCCGGTTCAACATCAAATTTTGCGTCATAAGCCAATGATTTATGAGTCAAATCGTCGTTAATACCAACAGTAAAGCCGTTAATCGGAGCTGCTGAAACAGCGTTGTCAAACACAGCTTTAGCCATAGCCGGTGTAAATTCTTTAGAAGACAAGCCGTAGCGGCCGCCGTAAATTTTCGGCAGGCTTGCCAATTTGCCGTTTGAAAAGGCTTGCGACAAAGCGGTAACAACATCCAAATACAAAGGTTCGCCCAAAGAGCCGGATTCTTTTGTTCTATCCAAAACAGAAACAGTCTTAACCGTTTTTGGCAGAGCTTTCAAGAAAGATTCGGTTGGGAACGGACGATACAAATGAACTTTCAAAACGCCCAGCTTAGCGCCGTGAGCGTTCAAATATTCAATAGCTTCTTCCACGGTTTCGGCACCGGAGCCCATAACTACAACAACATTTTCGGCATCTTCAGCACCGACATAGTCAACAACGTGATATTGGCGACCGCTGATTTTAGCGAATTTATCCATTTCTTCTTGAACAATGCCTTCAACTTTATCATAATATATATTAGCAGCTTCGCGGCCTTGGAAGAATACATCCGGATTTTGCGCAGTACCGCGGATAACCGGATTTTCCGGACGCAGAGCGTGTTCGGCGTTAAATTTGTAGTTAACGTCTTTAAGCATTGCGCGCAAATCGTCATCAGACAACAGTTTAATCTTTTTAATTTCATGCGAAGTTCTGAAACCGTCAAAGAAATGTAAAAACGGAACACGGGAACGCAAAGTAGCGGTTTGCGCAATAGCAGCCATATCATGAGCTTCTTGCACAGAGTTTGAACAAAGCATAGCAAAGCCGGTCTGACGGCAGCCCATAACATCGGAGTGGTCGCCGTAAATAGACAAAGCGTGATAAGCAAGTGAACGAGCGGCAACATGCATAACAAACGGCATCAATTCGCCGGCAATTTTATACATGTTAGGAATCATCAACAAAAGACCTTGAGACGCCGTAAATGTTGTGGTGAGGGCACCGGCTTGCAAAGAACCGTGGCAAGCACCGGCAGCACCTGCTTCAGACTGCATTTCCTGTACTTCCGGAATCACGCCCCACAGATTCTTCTGTTTAGCGGCAGACCACGCATCAGCCCATTCGCCCATCGGAGAAGACGGAGTAATAGGGTAAATAACGCAGACTTCGTTCATGCGGTGTGCAACAGAAGAACACGCTTCGTTGGCATCCATCATTTTCATTTTTACATCTGACATAGATAGTATCCTTAAAAGTTTAAATTAAAATTACAAAACATCAAGAGCTTAAAGCCAAAGGTTTTGTAGGGGTTACAAAACAAAAATGTTTATGGCGAATTTATAGCATATACCTGGTAAAAATCAAGTTTTTAAAGCAGTTTTACCACCGGATTGTTAAGATACCGATGTGGAATTTACAGAATAAAAAGACAAAAAATAATTTTTTTTAAAAAAGTTATTGACTTTTGTCAAAAATAGTCATATACATAAGGTTATCAGTTAATTATTTAAGTATTATTCACTCTAAAATTATTTCATTATGAAGAAGATTTTAGCTAACGGTTTAACCGTGTTGTGTTCAATCTCTAACAATCAGGAAGTGTCTCTGACCTTCAAGTGTGGACATGTTAACGAGCCTAAGCTCGGTCTTGCCGCTGTTTACGAGAATATCGTGGCTCAGAACTCAAGCAACTTGGGCTCTGTTTGCGGCGGTTCGCTCACGTCTTTTGTTACCGGTGTAAAGAGTTCTATCACCGTGGCTATCAAGAGCTTGTTTGACAACTGTTACAACACAGCTGTTACACCGAAGGCTCTCAAGAACGCAATCGCTGACATTGTCAAGCATACTCAGGATTTGGCTCCGCTTCCAAAGCGTCAGGCAAAGCTCGCTTACAAGCACACGGCTTTCGGCAAGAATGAGGTGTTCTGGAAACCTGAAGATTACATCTCTCGTCTTTCAGAGTTGACTGTCGCAGACGTCAAGGACTACATCGCCAGCAATTTCGTCGGCAGCAACCTGGTTATCAGCTACCGCGGCCACAAGGAGGACTTTGAGACTGTTGTGGAGATTGCAGAAAGATACTTCGGCTCACTCGACAAGGGTAAGCGCGCAGACATCAATCTGGAGTATACCGGCGGTTTTTCTGCTATAGAGGGTAACGGCGCTCTGCAGCTCGCGCTTTTTGGTTGGGACATCTCAAAGGGATGTAACACCGCCGAGGTAAACGTGTTGCTCAGCTTGCTTTCGGGTCGTATGGAACGCTCGCTTGGTGAAGCCGGTCTCGCCGCAGAATCTGAAGTTAAGATTGCAGGTTACTTTGGTCTTCGCACCTTGCGCATCGGCGTTTCTTGCGCCAGCAAAAGCGATTTCAACAAGTGCATAACGATTGTTTGTGATAACGTTAAGCGCCTGCAGCTTGGTCTTGCATCTGACCGTCGCATGGAAACATCTCGTCAGCGCGCCATGACTGAGCGTCTTGCAATCTCTAATGAGGCTCTTCCTCGTTCGGTTGAGGCTGCTTGGGCTTTGCTCGGTCGCAACATTGACTATGACAATGATCGTGCGATTGCCAATATCTGGGAAGTTTCAGCCAGCGATGTTCGCTACGCCGCTCAGGATATTTTCTCGAAGAAGATGACTTGTGTGCTTTACACCAACAAGCCGTATCCGACGGAGGATGCCATTCTCAAGGCAATGTCTCCTGAGCCAAAGGTTGCATCCGCGCCTGAAAAGCAGGCCTTTTCAAGTGCCGAGCGCGCCGTAATGGATCGAGTAGACGCTCTGAACGCAGACTAGATAACCTAATCTTCTAAAATCGAAAGGGTACGTTTTTCATAACGTACCCTTTCTTTTATGCTTGCATTTTAAGTGGCCTTAAACTATATGACTTTTAAAAGGAGATAAAACGCCATGTGGAATATGCTTGCCGAAACCCTGATTGATAATATAAAAATTTTTCCGTTTTTATTTGTTACTTATTTGTTTTTGGAATATTTAGAACGCAAAACTTCGGATAAAACCACTGCGGCTATTCAAAAAGCTACAAAGGCAGGTCCTTTAGCTGGTGCGGTTTTGGGAGTTTTGCCGCAATGCGGATTCTCTGTTGTTGCCGCTAATTTATTTGCCGCCCGCGTGATAACGATTGGTACGCTGATAGCAATTTTTCTTTCCACCTCAGATGAGCTTTTACCAATTTTAATTTCTTATGAAGCTCCGTTGTCTCTGATAGCCGTGATTGTTGGCTATAAAGCTGTTTGCGGAATGATGTTCGGATATCTAATTGATTTTACTCTCCAAAAAAAACATAATTTACCCAAACCTGATATTGAAACTCTTTGTCAAAATGAACATTGCCATTGTGAAGAAAACGAACCGCTTTGGAAACCGGCGCTTTATCATTCTGTACGCATCACCTTGTTTATTTTGGCTGTCAGTCTGATTTTGAATTTTCTTCTGCAATTTTGCGGAAACTCCGCTAATTTGACGCAAATTCTGCAATATCCGCTGCTTGGAGAAATGTTTAGCGCTTTAATCGGACTTATTCCTAATTGCTCGGCATCGGTTATTTTGACTCAGATGTACATTCTGAATTATATAGATTTCAGTACGATGATGAGTGGCAGTCTTGTCAGCGGCGGAGTAGGGTTGTTAGTTTTGTTTAGGGTAAACCGCCCTTTAAAACAGAACATAAAAATTATTGCTTTACTTTATATTTGCGGTTTGATTGGCGGACTATGCAGTAATTTACTGGAATTTTAATATTGCTTTCCAAACTTTCGCCCCTTTTCTCATCGTCACTGCGAGCACAGCGAAGCAATCCACGACCATCGCCCCTTGCGGGAGAGGGGAACTTAAAAAACTTGCAAATAGTATTTAGTAAGCGTACCTGGGACAAGTCATTCTCGGATTTATTCCGAGAATCTTGTGTGAACATACTCCTTTGTAATAATATGACAAATTTATTGACTAAGTTAGTTACTCGTTGCCACAAGATTCTATGCACAGGGCATAGAATGACTTGTGCAGAAAACATTGGCTTGGTGCGGTCTGTTATCTTTAGTGTAAGATTATTGCTATTTCTGTTAAATCCTGCAAAAGCCTCTGTAGCGACGGAAAAAGTGCCACTAATCAGATGTATAGGATTCGCAGAGAGAGAGAGAGACCTTTTGTTTGCTTATTTTTCATCTTTCTTTCCTCATTTTTTGTTAATTTCTATACTCAGTCTAAGCATATTAAACAGAGTTGTCAAATAATAAATTACAAACATCAAGTGTGGCATAAACAGAAAAGGAGATGTTTTGAACATCTCCTTTTGCAAACAATTTACCAAACGATTAACGTTTAGAGAATTGGTAAGAACGACGAGCTTTAGCTTTACCGTATTTTTTACGTTCTACAACACGATCATCACGTGTCAAGAAGCCAGCTTGTTTCAAAACTGTTCTCAGTTCCGGTTCATATTCGTTCAAAGCCTTGGCGATACCATGTTTAATGGCGCCTGCTTGACCGGACAAACCGCCGCCTTTAACAGTGCAAACAACATCAAATTCATTTTCACGGTTGGCAACAACAAACGGCTGATTGATAACCATTTTCAAAACCGGGCGGGCAAAGTATTCGTCCATAGATTTGTCGTTAATGGTAATATTTCCTTTACCAGGCATAACCCATACTCTGGCAACAGCGTCTTTTCTTTTACCTGTAGCGTAAGAGCGACCTTTTTTGTCTTTTACAGACTTGCGAGGAGCTTTAGCTTCTGTGTTAGCAGCGGTAGCAGCTTTAATATCCTGCAAAGATTCGATTTTTTTAGTAGCCATTACAAAGCACTCCTTTTATTTTTAGGGTTTTGAGAAGCAATATCCAAAACAATCGGATTTTGCGCAGTATGCGGGTGATTTTCACCGGCGTATACTTTCAATTTTGTCATCATCTGACGACCCAGCGGATTGCGGGAAATCATACGTTCAACAGCTTTTTGAATAACTCTTTCCGGGAAACGGCTGTTCAAAATTTTGCCGGCTGTTGTGTCTTTTACACTGCCGATAAAACCGGTGTGTTGATAATAGTGCTTATCAGTCAGTTTTTTACCGGTTAATTTAACTTTGTCTGCGTTAATAACAACAACATAGTCGCCGCAGTCCAAGTTCGGAGTAAAATAAGGTTTGTTCTTTCCGCGTAAAATCTTAGCGATTTCAGCAGAAAGTCTGCCCAAAATAACACCGCTGGCATCAACTACATACCATTTTCTTTCGATGTCGGCAGGTTTTGTAGAATGTGTAGAAATCATTTTTATCTCTTTCTTAAAAATGTTATTAAATTCGCTCTCAATATACACAAACTATTTTGCTTGTCAATCAAAAAAATATACATTTTTCAATATTTTATTTTAATGGTATTATATTACCGTATGGATAACTAATTGAAAAATAAAACAAATTTTGATTGGAAAAAATAAAATCCTTGAAAAGTCAAGGATTTATAATGTCTTCTGCAAAGTGCTTATCAGGACTTAAAGTTCAGTCCCCAATCACTGTAGCGAGCCGGGTCATTGCCCCAGTTTTCACGCACTTTTACAAATAAAAATAAGTGGATACGCTCTTCTAAAAGCTCTTCCAGCTCTAGCCGCGCGGCTTGTCCGATTTTTTTTATCATTGAGCCGTTATGTCCGATGATTATTGTTTTATGTCCATCTCTTTCTACATAAATTGTCATTTCGGCACGAATTGAACCGTCCGGTTTGTGTTCCCACAATTCAGGTTCAACCGTCAGTGCGTATGGCAGTTCCTGACGCAAATTTAAAAATAATTTTTCGCGCACTATTTCCGCCGCCAGCAGTTTCAGCGGCATATCCGACATCTGTTCTTCAGGATAATACCACGGGCTTTCAGGCAGATTCTCGGCTAAATATTCATAAAAATCTGTTATATGGTCGCCGGATTGCGCGGAAAACATAAACACGGCGTCAAAGTGAAACAGATTTTCAAACTCTTCTTTCAGCTCGTCCAAACGTTCTTGTGAAACTAAATCGGTTTTGTTAAAAGCTAAAACCGCATGCGCGTCTCGTTTAATCAATTCATCAATAATCGCCGACGTTTCTTCATTCATGCCTCGTTTGGCGTCAACCACCAGTACATTTATATCGGCATCGCCAAATCCGTTCCAAGCCGAAGCAACCATTGCCCTGTCAAGACGTCGTTTGGGCGCAAAAATTCCCGGCGTGTCTAAAAAAATTATTTGCGTGTTGTCATAAATACCGATGCCTTTAATGGTTGTGCGTGTGGTTTGCGCTTTAGGCGACACAATAGAAACTTTAGAACCGACAAAATTGTTGGTAATGGTTGATTTTCCGGCGTTTGGCGCCCCGATTAAAGCTACAAATCCGCAGCGAGTTTTTTTCATGCTATTTATCCATCATTTCCAAAAGGTTATGAGCTGCTTGCTGTTCGGCCGTTTTTTTGTTTTTACCTTCTCCGAAAGCAAATTTTTCATTATTCAGCGTAACTTTTACCTTGAACACCGGTTCATGCTCACTGCCTTCTTTGGCAACTAATTCATAAATCGGCGAGGGCAGGTGCATGGCGTGAAATTTTTCTTGCAGACTGGTTTTAAAGTCTTTTTGCGAACCGGAAGCCGATTGGTCAATCAAATCTTTCCAGTTGCGTTCAACAAAAGCAATAGCCTGTTCTATGTCGGAATCTATATAGATGGCGCCGATAACGGCTTCACCGACATCACACAAAACATTCACGCTTTTAACTGTCTCTTTGTCCTTGGCGATAATATAATTATTTAGCTGCAATTTTTTAGCCACTTTGGCGACAGCGTCGGCGCAAACCAGTTTGACGTGGCGTTGAGAAAGTTGGCCTTCGCGGTCGTCGGGAAACATTTTATACAGCAAATGCGCCATAGTCATACCCAGCACACGGTCGCCCAAAAATTCCAAACGCTCATAATTGCGGTGTTCGTTGTTGGTAACGCTGCTGTGGGTCAGCGCTTGTGTCAATAAACGCGGATTATTAAAGTGATATTGCAAAACTTCTTCAAGTTGCGTCATTTTTTAGTAAATTCCTTTAAAAAAGCGATTCCAGCGAATGGCTTTGAACCAAGTCCAAGGCTCGTAAATTTCACCTTTATCGTTGTGAGAAAAGAAAATAAAACGAGCTTTGCCGACTAAATTTTCTTTTGGTACAAAACTGACGCTTATTCGGCTGTCGTCCGAGCGGTCGCGGTTATCGCCCATCATAAAAAACGAATCTTCCGGCACTACAAAAACATCAGTGTTGTCCACAATGCGTTCATGGTCGGAAATTTCAATGATTTTATGCTTCTTTCCTTCCGGCAGAGTTTCGGTGTATTGATGATAAAACTCCGGAATTTCCACATATTCGTCAATCATATAGCGCTCGGTTTCTTCGCGGTCGATAAGCTGGTCGTTGATATATAAACGTCCTTCTTTTATTTGTATTCTGTCTCCGGGCAAACCGATAATGCGCTTAATAAAATCGGTGTTTGGTTTTTTTGTAGGTCTGAAAACAACAACATCTCCGCGCTGCGGCTGGTCATACCAAATGCGTCCTTCAAACAGCGGCAATCCGGCCGGAAAAGAATATTTTGAATAGCCATAAGTATATTTACTGACAAACAAATAGTCTCCAACCCGTAGGGTGGGATACATCGAACCGGACGGAATGCGGAAAGGCTCAAACAAAAAACTGCGTATAATCAATGCAATAAAAATCGCTAAGAATACGGTTATTAAATTTTCGGAAAAAGCGTTTCCTTTTTCATCAGCGGCAGGAGCAATAGTTTGATTTTTGGCTGGCAGAAAAATGTTTTTAATAATTTCTCGCACTTTTATTATTCCTCATTGTCAAAATCATCGCTGTCAACAGCGTCATTGTCTAAAATATCGTCTTCTTCAGGACCGTCCAGCAGCAAATCGTCTTCCAAATCAGATTTTTTGCGGCGTCCGCGGCGTTTTTGCGCCGGTAGACGGTGTTGCAATGCGCTGATAACATATTGCCCGCTGACTTTATATAAGTCGCCTAAATGGTTGTTATACATGTGGTCGGCGTCTTCAATCAGGGCGAAATCTATGTCGACATTGCGCTGTTGGTTTAGCTTGTGCGCCATGCTTTCCACCATTGCCGGGGAGGCAATTTCATCTTTTCCGCCCTGCACAATCAAGCCGGAAGCCGGGCACGGAGCCAAAAATGAAAAATCTTTTTCGTTGGCAGGAGGAGACACGGCAATAAAGTTGTTAATGTCCGGGCGGCGCATTAGCAGCTGCAAGCCAATCCATGCGCCGAAAGAATAACCGGCAATCCAGCATTGCTTGGCGTCAGGGTTCATATTTTGCAGCCAATCCAAAGCGATTGTGGCGTCCGAAAGTTCGCCCGGTCCGTCTTCAAACTGTCCCTGTGAACGTCCGACGCTGCGGAAGTTAAAGCGTAAAACCGAAAAGCCCAAATCTTTAAAGCAGCTGAAAAGCGTGTAAACCACTTTATTGTTCATGGTGCCGCCATATTGCGGGTGCGGATGTAAAATCAACGCAACCGGAGCATTAGGGCGTTCGCTTTTATAATATCTGCCTTCAAGACGGCCGGCATGGCCGTTAAATAAAACTTCTACCATATTTTTTCCTGTTTTATTACTTTTATTTAATATATAATGTGCTACATTAAATAAAAATTGTTAAATTTAAAAAGGAATATATCACACAATGAATTCAAATTACAAGATAATTTTACAAGACATTCAAGCCATTATGGACAGAGACCCGGCAACCCGCAGCAAATTGGAAGCGGTTGTTTGCTCTTCGGGACTGCATGCGATAATGGTTCACCGCTTGTCACATACGCTGTGGAAACACAATTTTTTGCTGGCGGCGCGGATTCTTTCGCAAATCACACGCTTTTTTACCGGTATAGAAATTCATCCCGGCGCGCAAATCGGCTCAGGTTTTATGATTGACCACGGCATGGGCGTTGTCATCGGTGAAACAGCGGTTGTCGGCAACAATGTTACTCTGTATCATGATGTAACTTTGGGCGGACGCAAATTTTATGACGAAAACGGTAAGAAACTGGAAAAACGCCATCCGACTATCGGCGACAATGTAACTATTGGTTCCGGCGCGCAGATTTTGGGGCCTATCACTATCGGTAAAAACGTAAAAATCGGTTCTAACGCCATTGTGATTAAGGATATTCCGGATAACTGCACGGTTGTGAACACGCCGGCCTATATTGTGAAAAAATCCGAAGTAAAAGGTAAAACGTTTTGCGCCTACGGTATTGAGCCTGAAAAAGCTCAACCTAAAGAACATACTGAAAAGCCGGCAAAAGGCAAACAAAAGAACTGACTTTTGCTTTTTGATATGTTATAATTACTGATATAAAAGCGAGGTGGAAATGAAAAAATTTCTGATTTTACTGACTGGAATTTATATCTGCGGAGTTTTGCCGGCGGTTGCCGGCGAGCTGCCGAAAAATCCGTGGGCGTCGCAAAATCAGACGGTTAAAATCAATACACCGGAAAATAGAAAGCAAACTCAGCCGACAAACGCCACAAACTCAAATCAGCAGTGGGTGCAGGATAGAGTGTCCGCCATTCAGCGCCATAATGCCCAAGTCAATGCCGATTATGCGGCCAGGGCAAAAGCCGAGCAGGAACGCTTGAAACAAGAAGCGGAAGCTGCAGCATCATCTTCTGACAGCGGCGAAGGCTTTATGGATAAGCTGGGAAGTTTTTTTTCGGACGATAGTTCATCATCGGCAAATTCCGCACCGTCTTCATCCGGTTCCTCCGGAGATTTTGAAATGCCGGGCGCTGATTTGCTGCAAGGCTATGATGATTTGAAAAAAGAAACGGAGAAGTCTGTGCGCAAACTGAAACACAACTTTAACTCATTGACGAACGTTAATATAGAAAAGACCATTGACGACACCTTGAAAAGTTTACAATAGGAGATTAAAAATTATGAAGAAGTTTTTGTTTTTGCTGATTTTTTGCCTTTTAGCCGAAAACGCCTTTGCCGGCGATATTTTCCGTTCTGCCGTTAAGCCTGTTCCAAAAGAGCCCGTCGGCAACTTAAATGTAATATCGCCGACAGATGTCGCTACTGTTCAATATTTCGCTGAAAAGTCGCTACAGTACATTTTAGATAATTACTCGGACAGGGAACTGCGCGAACTGGTTATTTCCTATAACAAAGCCGAAAGAGAAGCCGCCCGCCGCAACAAAACGGTTATGCCGGAAAAAGTAGATAAAGAAACTTTGCAAAGCCGGGAAAATATGGCGGAATATCTGCGTTCATTTTATCAATATCGTTATTAAGCCGCAATGAAGGATACAGAATTTAAAATAGAAAGTCCGTTTGAACCGTCCGGAGACCAGCCGCAAGCCATAAAAGAATTGTGCGAGGGGGTCGAAAGAGGCGAGCGCAATCAGGTGCTGCTGGGGGTTACCGGTTCCGGCAAAACGTTTACTATGGCTAAAATCATTGAGCAGTGCCGGCGTCCGGCCTTGATTATGGAACCGAATAAAATTTTGGCAGCGCAGCTCTATTCGGAAATGAAAGAGTTTTTTCCCAATAACCGCGTTGAATATTTTGTGTCGTATTATGATTATTACCAGCCGGAAGCCTATATTCCGAAAACCGACACTTATATAGAAAAAGATTCGGCGATAAATGAACAAATAGACCGTATGCGCCATGGTGCGACCCGTAATGTTTTGGAAGAACGTGATGTGATTATTGTGGCGTCGGTTTCGTGTATTTACGGCTTGGGCAGTATGGAGTCTTATTCTTCCATGGTGTTTCAGCTCAAAGTCGGCGATGTGGTGGATATTCATGATGTCAACAGGCATTTGACCGAACTTTTATATGAACGCTGCAGTGTTAATTTTGTACGCAGCACATTTAGAGTGCAGGGAGATACCTTGGATATTTTTCCGGCGCACTATGAGGATAGGGCTTGGCGAGTTTCTTTTTTTGGCGATGAAATAGAAGAAATCTACGAATTTGATGTTTTGACCGGCAAAAAAACTCGTCAACTTGATGAAATCACCGTTTATCCGGCCAATCACTATGTTACGCCGCGTCCGGCGCTGTCGCAGGCGATGAATCATATTAAAGAAGATTTGGAAATTCGCCTGAGGCAGTTTAAAGATGAAAATAAATTGCTGGAGGCTCAGCGTTTGGAACAGCGCACTCGTTTTGATTTGGAAATGATGGACACCACAGGACATTGCAAAGGGATTGAAAACTATTCGCGCTATTTAACCGGGCGCAAACCCGGTGAGCCGCCGCCGACTTTGTTTGAATACTTCCCGAAAAACGCTTTGCTTTTTATTGATGAAAGTCATATTGCCGTGCCGCAAATCGGTGCCATGTACCGCGGCGACCGTAACCGTAAAATGACACTGTCGGACTACGGCTTTCGCTTGCCGTCATGTTTGGATAACCGTCCGTTGAAGTTTGAAGAATGGGATAAAATGCGTCCGCAGACCATTTTTGTTTCGGCCACCCCCGGAGAATGGGAAATGGAACAAAGCAAAGGCGTGTTTTCGGAACAAGTTATTCGTCCGACCGGCTTGACAGACCCGCTGTGTATTGTGCGTCCGGTCGAAAATCAGGTTGACGATTTAATGGAAGAATGTCGTAAAACCGCCGCTAAAGGCGAGCGGGTTTTGGTAACAACTTTAACCAAGAAAATGGCTGAGGATTTAACCGAATACCTAAAAGACAACGGCGTCAAAGTCCGCTATATGCACTCGGATATAGACACTTTGGAACGTATAGAAATTATCCGCGACTTGCGCTTGGGCGTGTTTGACGTGTTGGTCGGTATCAACCTTTTGCGTGAAGGCTTGGACATTCCGGAGTGCTCTTTGGTGGCGATTTTAGATGCCGATAAAGAAGGCTTCTTGCGCTCTACCCGATCGCTGATTCAAACTATCGGCCGAGCCGCGCGCAACGCTGAGGGCAGGGTGATTTTGTATGCCGACAAGATGACGGACTCTATTAAAGTTGCCTTGGAAGAGACCGAGCGCCGGCGTAAAAAACAGACGGAGTATAATATTGCTCACGGTATCACTCCGCAGACCATTAAGAAAAGCATTTCTTCAACCTTAAAAGAAATGACCGAAACCGATTTTGTAAAAGATGAAAGCAAAGATGTCGAAAAGATTAAAAATATTGAAAAAATGACGAAAGAATATACTAAGCTGATGAAAGAAGCGGCGCAGAATCTGGAGTTTGAGCAAGCTATGGTTTATCGCGACAAGCTCAAAGAGCTGGAAGCGCTGGCGTTGAAAAATATGTAAAAGCACGAAAAAAATATGGCTGTGATTTTAGAAATCGGAACCGAAAATATAGCAATAACCTTGGAAAATAATTTTGTTTGCATACAAAAAGGCAAAGAAATAATAAAGAGTGTTCAGCTCAGAGAGGTGCGTGCGGTTATGGTTACGGCAAAAAATGTGCTGTTGGGACAAAGTTTTTTGCAAAATCTGACAGCCTGCAACATTCCGATTGTTTTGCTGGATGAAAATTTTTTACCGGCGAGTTTTTTGTTTCCGTGCAGTATGCCGTTGGGTAAAGGAAAAGTTTTAGACCGGCAGGCCGAAATAAAACCGCTGCTGCGTAAAAAAATATGGCAGGCTTTGATTGTTGAAAAAATTAAAAACCGCTCTAAGGTTTTGCGTTCGTTAAATAAAAAAGACCGGTTGTCTGCTTATGCCGCAAAAGTTTTGGTCGGCGACAGCAAAAACGTCGATAAAACTTCGTCGGTTCCGTATTTCAATGAATTATTCGGCAAAAATTTCAAGCCGGAACCGGATTCCTGCGGAATAAACGCGTTTTTGGCTTACGGCTATACTCAGCTGCGTTTATCGGCCTTGCGCTATATTTGGAGTTTAGGCTTAAGTCCGTCAATTTGTCTTAACCCGCACAAGCCGCAAAATTATTGGGGGCTGACCGAAGACTTAATTGAACCGTTCAAGCCTTTGGTCGAAAGGTGTGTCAGTTCGATTTTTTCTCGGAACAATGCAGACGTACGGCAGGTTCTGTCAGCGGAATATAAGGCAGAGCTGTCGCAGGTTTTGAATAAAGAATATTACGACAACCGGCAGCTTAAATCTTTGTTTGTGCTGATTCGGCGCGCCGTTTCCGATTACGCGGCTTCAATCCGCAAAAACAAGGCTGAATTTACTTTTTGCAACTATTTGATAGAAGTTAAAGACTTGAAAAATGACTAAGCCGCTTATTTGTACGACGCACGTTTGATACGGTCGTTAATGGCTAGTCCCAATCCGTTTTGCGGTATTGGCGCCATAGCTATTTTAGCAAATTTATCCTGGGCGTCGGCAAGGCGCATATAAGCAAACAGATTTTCAGCCGCTTCGGTTAAACTTCCGTCGGGGCTGAGGTTTAAGTCTCCGTCTAATTTGCCGAAACCGATATAAAATTCGTCTGCTTCAGGTTTTTCGGCGTTAATCCGCAAGGTGTGTTTTGGAGCATAGTGGCGCAAAAGCTGTCCCGGAGCTGTCGGTAATTCCGGATTGCCGGCGGAAATCAATATTTTTTCACCTAAAAATTCTTCAATGTCTTCTTTAGCGGTGCCGCCGGCGCGCAGCAGCACAACTTTATCGGTTGTCAGGTCGATAATGGTTGATTCCACGCCGACGCTGCAGGCTCCGCCGTCTAAAATCATATCAACTTTGTCGCCCAAACCGTCGGCCACATGCTGAGCGGTGGTCGGGCTGATGGATTGATATTTGTTGGCAGACGGCGCCACAATCGGCACGCCGCTGGCTTTAATTAGAGCCAGTGCAATCGGGTGCCGCGGCATCCGCACGGTCAAAGTGCGTAATCCAGAACAAGCCAAATCAATGCTGGGATTTTCTTCTATGCGGCGCAGCACAAAAGTCAGCGGTCCCGGCCAAAAACGCTTAGCCAGTGCAAAAACACGCTCGTCGGTTGCCGCATATTCTTTCAAAAAGTCTATTTCCGCAATGTGCGAAATCAGCGGGTCAAAATGCGGACGCTGTTTGGCGGCGAAAATATTGGCGACTGCTTTGCTGTTATAAACATTGGCGCCGAGACCGTACACTGTTTCAGTCGGAAAAGCCACCAGGCCGCCGTTTTTGATAATTTCTGCCGCTTTAGCGATGTTTTCGGGTGTGTTTTGATAAATATTACTCATTTTTGTTCACTATACATTAAAAATTTGCGCCAAGGCATAGTCCATTTCTGTTTCGGGATAACTGTCTAGCACTTCCATATCTTCCCTGTCAACAATTTGATATTGCTTATTTGCAAAATTGAAAACCAGCAAATCAAAGTCATTATAGCCCAAAAGCAAAGAGCCGTTCGGTTTTGCCATTTGCTCGTTTAAGTCAACAATATCCAAATCATTGTCAACGGTGGCGCCGAATAAATAAGCGCCATTGGCTTTTATTCCGTTATATTGTCGTAAAAAATCGGCATAAGTCTGCGGAATTCCGACCAGTCCCATATTAAACAGAATTTTTTGCGCAGTAATAAGCGCTTCAGCCTCTAATTTTTCTCCGGTTCCGAATTTTTGCGTTTTGAGCTGTTCTAAGAAATTTGACATTTTTTATTTTCCGCCTTTTCCGTTTTTACGCTGAGCTTTCATCCAATTAGAAAATCTTTGCAGACTTTCTGAGTCTTTATCCAAATTTTGAGTTAAATAGCTGATTCCGCTGTTGTTGCGTAATAATGTGTTGCAGTTATAAGAAATATGGTATTGCTCCACTAAATTCATTTCATTTTGCAGGCGTTTTTCCATTTCTTGCAGATAATTTATAACATATTTTTTGTCTTCGGCTTCACGCTTTTTAAAAGCCGGTGTGTTTTCAAAATCAAAATAGGTGCAGTCTCGTTCGTTAAATCCTAAAATAGAAATCATATACGGATTATTGGCATTGAGACGAGAATAAAAATTATTCATCTGATTTTGTTTATAAACACAATCAAATAAATGATAATAGTTTTTGTGCATTAAAGCGTCTACCAGCATCAGATTACGCGGATAGTTCGCTTTTGCTAAATAGCCGTTGCTGGAGGTAAATTGTACAGCGTGCTTATGATGTACTTCTATGCGAGGCAGATTTTGCTTGCTTAGAAGATGTCCGTTTTCAGTACGAGCTAAAATCAAACTTTCTTTATTTTCATCAATCAGTTGATTAACAAAAACCGGAGAAATTTTATCACCGGATTTGATTTTGCTCACATCATATCCGGCTTTGGCTAAATCGGCTAAAATTCGTGGAGTGTAATGTGTTTCCGTAACGCTTAAGGAGTCAATGTCTGTGTGGCCGAACCGGCGCATGGCGTTGCAGAGTGAAGCAGCGCAGCGCTGATCAATGCCTTTGCTAATCAACTGTTGTTCAAATTGTTTTCCGCAATGACGCATAAAGGCTTTTATCAAACGGATTCTGATGTTTTTTTCAGGAGCGATAAAATTTGCGGTGCCGTGTGAAGAGGCTTTTACAAAAGTGTTATAAATCACATCGCAATAGTCATTTACGGTCAAGGCCTTTAGTGCGTCAGGGTTAATGTTTTGGCGGTAAAGATAGCATTTTATCTTAAATTCAATAGAGCGAAAACTTTCAAATTGTTTAAAGACCCTCCAGCTTGGAGAATTATCCAAATCATAATCCGTAAATTTGGCTTTTACGGCGTTTTGCGGTTGTTTGAAAAATTTGTAAATCGTGCTTAGCTGGTGGTCGGGACGTTGGTTGATTTTGCCGTAACAATCCATGCGGATAATGCGTTTTTCATCGTCTGACAACGGTTCAAAGTTTCCGTTATCAATGGAAGAATCGGTCAGTAAATGAATTTTGTTCAAATGTATTTGAGCCATATTCGCAAATTCAGCCGCTAAACCGCGTAAAGAATTTTTTTCTTGATATTTTATAATTTCATCTAAGGTCATAACCATTAGAATTTGTTGCGGATAAGGCAGGTTTAAAAAACTTTTTTCAAAGTTATAAGGCTCGCTTAAGATGCTGAAAATAATCTGATTGTCTTCGGAAAGTTTATCTTTGATGGCTTGAAGATGCTCCGCAGACTTTTGTTCACTTGTCTTCGGAGAAGTTTCTTGGTGCTTTCTGGCATATTTGCTACCTTTTTGTCCCATTTCTTTCAATCCTGCCTATCTTTTGTCTAATATATAATATATATAAAATAAAAAAAATGTCTACCATTTTTTATAAAAAAAGTGCTATTACTGTATAAGTTACTAAATATTATGCAGTAAAGGAGATTGCAATGGTTGAATTTGTTACCGGAAAAAACATCAAAGCCGCTCAAAATAAAGTCTTGATTGCAGAAAAAGCGTCGGAAATTGTGCGCGTTTTATCAGAAAAAGAAAAAGTTTTAGCAGATGCGATAAAAAAGCAGACGGCGGAAAGCGGTATAAAGGTTTATAATTTGGGCGATTATCAAGTTATAGCCGTGGTTATTAAAAAAACAACATCAAATTTAGATATGGAAGTTTTGGCCGGGAAGATTTATCAAATGGTTAAAAATTGCCGAGAAGTTAAGGTGGAATTGATTGACCATGAAAAATTGACCTGTAATTTTGCTTTTGGCATAGAGCTTGCGTCATACACGTTTGACAAGTATTTTACAGCCAAACCGGAATCGTTTTATCCTAAGTTGGAACGGGTTATTTTTACCGGTTTAACCGATATGACCGATTATAAGCCGCTTTCCGGTTTGGCAAACGCTGTGCGCTATGCCCGCGATTTGATTAACGAACCGGCAAACTATTTGACGCCGGAGGTTTTTGCCGCCGATATTCGCCGTTTGGAATATCTGGGTTTAGAAGTTAAAATTTTAGACGAGAAAGCGATGAAAGAGCGCGGTTTCGGATTGGCTTTGGCGGTGGCGCAAGGTTCTGTAAACAAGCCGCGTGTGGCGGTTATCAAATGGAAAGGAAATAAAAAAAGCGATGATTTTACCGTTGGTCTGGTAGGCAAGGGCGTTACCTTTGACAGCGGCGGTATTTCCATCAAACCGGCGGCCGGTATGGGCGAAATGAAACAGGATATGGCCGGTGCGGCTGCTATGGTTGCCGTTATGAAGTCGCTGGCTCTGCAGCAAGTGCAAAAAAATGTGGTTGCCGTGGTGGGATTGGTTGAAAATATGCCTTCCGGCAGCGCCTATCGCCCGGGAGATATTTTCCGTTCTATGTCGGGGCAAACCGTGGAAGTGCAAAATACCGACGCCGAAGGACGTTTGGTTTTGGCCGACTGTCTAACCTATATTCAAGAGGAGTATAAGCCGGAATATGTTGTGGATATGGCGACTTTGACCGGAGCCATTGTGATTGCTTTGGGACATAGTTACGCCGGTTTGTTCAGCAATAACGCTAAATTGGCAAAAGTATTGAATATGGCCGGCGAGCATTGCGGGGAACTTTTGTGGCAGTTGCCGATGAATGCCGAGTTTAATAAACAAATGGATTCGACGGTGGCCGATATGAAAAACGTCGGCGGACGCGCAGCCGGTTCTTGCACCGCAGCTTGTTTTTTACAGCGCTTTGTTAAAAAAGAAACCAAGTGGGCGCACGTTGATATTGCCGGAATGGATTTGGTTGAAGAGCCGAAACCGCTCTATCCGAAGGGTGCAAGCGGATACGGAGTGCGCTTGATAAATCAATTTATCAACGAATTATAAACTTTAGATGAAGATTTTACTTGAAAATTTCATCTTTAATGCTAAATTAAGCCCAGTTTTTGAAACTATATGCCCGTGCGGGGCTGTCCGCACAACAATTTGACTTAGGAGAATAATAATATGGTTGTTCGCGTTGGTATTAATGGATTCGGTCGTATCGGCCGTTTGGTTTTCCGCGCTGCTCAGGCAAGAAATGATATTGAAATCGTCGGCATTAACGATTTGATTGATGTTGAATATATGGCTTATATGCTGAAATATGACACAATGCACGGTCGTTTCAACGGTACTGTTGAAGTTAAAGACGGTAAATTGGTTGTAAACGGCAAAGCTATCCGCGTTACTGCAGAAAAGAACCCTGCTGATTTGAAATGGGGCGACATCAACGCTGATTATGTTGTAGAATCTACAGGTTTGTTCCTGACAAAAGAAAAATCTCAAGGTCATATTGACGCCGGTGCTAAATATGTTGTTATGTCTGCACCTTCTAAAGATGACACTCCGATGTTTGTTTGCGGCGTAAATACCGATTCTTATGTTAAAGGCACTCAGTTTGTTTCTAACGCATCTTGCACCACAAACTGCTTGGCTCCAATCGCCAAAGTTTTGAACGACACATTTGGTATTAAAGATGGTTTGATGACAACTGTTCACTCTACAACAGCAACTCAAAAAACTGTTGATGGTCCGTCTGTAAAAGATTGGAGAGGCGGTCGTGCTGCTTCCGGCAACATTATCCCTTCTTCTACAGGTGCTGCAAAAGCTGTTGGTAAAGTTATTCCGGCTTTGAACGGCAAATTGACAGGTATGTCTATGCGTGTTCCGACTTTGGACGTTTCTGTTGTAGACTTGACAGCTAACTTGGCTAAACCTGCTACTTATGAAGAAATCTGCGCTGCTATGAAGAAGGCTTCTGAAGGCGAATTGAAAGGCATTTTGGGCTACACTGAAGATGCAGTTGTTTCTTCTGATTTCTTGGGCGATTCTCACACATCTATCTTTGATGCCAAAGCCGGTATTCAATTGACAGATACTTTCGTAAAAGTAATCAGCTGGTACGACAACGAATGGGGTTATTCAAACAAAGTTTTGGATTTGATTGCCCACATGGCTAAAGTAAACGGCTAATTTTTTGTTCCCCGTTTCAGGCGAAAGGCGGTTGGCTTAGTGCTACTGCTTTTGGCTTGGGCGGGGAGAGTTTTTTTATGAATATGTAAGGAAAAACAATGCAAGGATATAAAACTATTGAAGATTTAGGTAATTTGAACGGTAAAGTTGTTATGTTGCGCGCCGATTTGAATGTGCCTATGGATGAAAATTTCCACGTAACCAACACAGCTCGTATTGACCGCACTGTTCCAACTATTAAATTGTTGATGGAAAAAGGCGCAAAAGTTGTGGTTATTTCTCACTTTGGCCGTCCGGAAGGCAAGGGCGATGTTAAAAATTCTTTGAGCCATGTTGCTCCGGAATTGGAAAAGGCTTTGGGCAAACACGTTGTGTTTGTTGATGATTGCATTGGCGAAAAAGTTGCCGACGCCGTTAAAGCTATGAAAGCTGACGAAGTTTTGTTGTTAGAGAACTTGCGTTATTACAATGAAGAGAAAAAAGGCGATGAAGCCTGGGCTGCAGAATTGGTTAAACCGGCTGATGTTTATGTTTCTGATGCTTTCTCTACAGCTCACCGCGCTCACGCTTCTATTGTGGCTGCCGCTAAATTGCGTCCGTCTGCAATGGGTTTGTTGATGGCCGAAGAAGTAAACGCTTTGACAACAGGTTTGAACGACCCGAAACGCCCGTTGATGGCTATTGTCGGCGGTTCTAAAGTTTCTACCAAATTGGATTTGTTGAACAACTTGGTTAAAAAAGTAGATAAATTGGTTATTGCCGGCGGTATGGCTCATACTTTCTTGAAAGTTCAGGGCGTAGACGCTATCAATGAAAAGAACTCATTGGTGCAAATGGATATGCTTGACACTGCTAGAGAAATTTTGGCTACTGCAAAAGCAAATAACTGCGAAATCATTTTGCCGTCTGATATTGTTTCGGCTAAAGAATTTGCCGCAAACGCTGAACACGCAACTTATGATTTGGATAAAATTCCGGCTGACGGCACTTTGCTTGATGTTGGTGAAAAATCTATTGAAAACATCAACAAAAAACTTGATGAATGCAAAACTTTGGTTTGGAACGGCCCGTTGGGTGCGTTTGAATTGAAACCTTTTGACAACGCTACCAACAAAGTTGCTCAGCACGCTGCAGCTTTGACTGAAGCTGGCAAATTAACATCTGTTGCCGGCGGCGGTGATACTGTTTCTGCTTTGGCAAATGCCGGTGTTGATACAAAATTCACATACGTTTCAACCGCAGGCGGTGCTTTCCTTGAATGGATGGAAGGCAAAGAATTGCCAGGTGTTGTGATTATGAAAAAATAATCATAATTCTTGATTTTTTACCCCGCCGCAGGTTTTGCACTTTCGGCGGGGTTTTAGTTAGAAAAATAAAAGTAAAGAGCAGGCACCGCCTTTACTGTAATAAGCACAGGCTTTACAAGATGAATCTAAGCGTCCCCGGCACCAGTCATTCTCGGATTTATTCCGAGAATCTTGAGTGAACATACTCCTTTGAAATAATAAGGCAAATAAATTTATTGACTGGGTTAGAGACTCGTTGCCAAAAGATTCTATGCCCTGTGCATAGAATGACGGGTGTAGAAAATATTGGCTTGGTGCGGTTTGTTATCTTTAGTGTATGATGATTGCTTATTTTATTAAAAAACTCTGCAAAAACACGCTGAGCGGTAAAAAATCCGCCTTTAATCAGATGCTTAGGATTTGCAGAGAGAGAGAGAGGCCTTTGTTTAGCTTATTTTTCATCTTTCTTTCCTCATTTTTTTGTTAATTTCTATACTCAGTCTAAGCATACTAATCGCGTATGTCAAACACATTCAGACAGTTTAAAATTTAAATAAAATAAAACCGCCGAAATAATTAAACTTCAGCGGCTTTTTTTATAAAATCAAAGGATTATTTTTCAACTGTAACATCACTTAATACAAAGTAATCAAAATCGCCTTCGGTGGTAATTTTCAAACGGCTGCGGCTTTTTGCCACCATTGCGGTTGCTTCTGCTCCGCCTTCATAAACCACGGCTCCGGTTTTGTCATGGAAAGTAAGAGAAATTAAAATACGGGAAATATCATTGTCGCTGTCATTTTCCACATATCCGCACACGGCTTCGCCGCATTTTACCAAACCATAAACTTTAACACCGTCTTGATTATAAGTGTTCATATCTTCTTTTTCTTTTATATTCGAGTTATCTTTTTGCTCAGTCTGTTCTTGAGCAGAGGTTGGCTTGTCGGTATTTTCGTTTCCTGACGGCGCAACAGCAAAGCCCCCGGCTAAAACTACCAGCAAAACTGCTGCCATCGGCACTTTTTTGCCTTTGAATTCAATATATTTGCCTTTGATATGCTTTTTATAAATTGTATAAAAAACTACAAACAATTCCTTCAGCGCTCTAAAATATTTTTTCTCTTTTATCAGAGTCCCTAAGGTTTTTACACCACTTATCACGCTTTCGGCATCTTCTGTATTAAATTGCGGCGTTTTATCTGTCATTATTTTATTCCTTTAATAAAATCTCACATTTTTAATAAAATTTAGCTTAAATATATTGAAAAAAAGTAAATAAAAATAAAAAAAACCGCCCGAATGAGCGGTTTAAATTTACATATCAAGCGCTTAGTTGTCAAACAGCGGCACACCGCGGGACAAACGAATGCGTTGAGTTTCAATGGTAGTAGACAAGTTCATCTTGCCGCTTTTGATAATACCGCGCACTTGGTCGCCCTTAGAGCTGTCCGGGTTGGCAAACACATATTCAATTTTAGCGCGCTTAGGCACTCCGACCAAACTTTGGTGCAGAACCGCTAAAATACCGTTACCCACAAGGTCGTACGCCATTTCTTCTGAAATACCTGTAGCTGCAGCGTATTTTACAATAGATTGAATGGCATCGGTAACTGTGCTGGCGTGAATTGTAGACATAACCAAGTGTCCTGAAATGGCGGCACGCAAAGCCTCGGAAGCAATTTCCGGATCGCGAATCTCGCCCAGGTACACATAACGAGGTTTAGAACGCAGCATTGATTTCAAACCGGCTTCCCAAGAACCTCCCGGCGGATTCATTTGTTTGCAGATACCAAGTTCGCCGTTAACAGTATGGTATGTTCCGTCCAAAGGCATTTCCACCGGGTCTTCCAGTGTAAACGCATAGCCGCCGTCGCGCAGCAAAAATTCTCTAAGCAAAGCCGACAGAGTAGTGGTTTTACCGGAACCGGTTGTACCGGCAAGCAAAATAAGTCCCGGAGCGCCGCTCAAAGACTTTAAATATTTAAGCAAGTGTTCTTCTATACCGAGTTTGTTAATATCCGGTACCGAGTGCGGCATTTTACGGGCGCAGTACTGTTGTCCTTCCAAAGTTACGGTACGTTCCACACGATAATTCAGACCTTTGAACTTTACTTGATAACTCGGGTTATGCCCGTCAAATGTGTTCATTACCGCTTGTAAAAATTCGTCATAATCGTCCGGCTGAACTTGGATAAGTCCGCTCGGGGTTTTTTTACCCCAAATATAGGCTGTACCGTCCGGGATAATATAAATATCCGAAAAATCCGTATCGTTGACTGTTGCCATTATTCTTTCCTATAAAAATTGTTAACTGCCTAAAACATAGTCGCGTTTTTTAAAAAATATGATTAAATATTGCAGTTATCCACAATTAAATAAGAAAATTTTTCTGTCCTGATACCCAAAATCAATAATAGTATCCTTGGGGATACTGCCTGAAAAGCGGTAAGCGGGGTTTACGCCTGGCTTTATATCTGTTAAAACAACTTTCAGTAATTAAATTTTATAAAGGAACTGTTATGAAAAAAATATCTGTAGCCGCTGCAGTGGCTTTGTTGGCAAGTGTAAGTAATGCAAACGCCGCCGGCTATCAATTAAACGAATTTTCCGTAACCAACTTAGGTCGCTCTTTTGCCGGCATCGGTGTAGCCGGAGATGATTATTCGGCTTTGGGATACAATCCTGCCGGTATGACTTTAATGAAACGTTCGGGTATGCAGGCCGGTTTAACTATGACTGAAGTTGCTTCTAAAATCCGCGGTGTTGGCAATACTGCCGGTAAAAAAACAGATATGGATTTTATGATTCCGCTGCCGAGTATGTTCGGGCAATATAATGTAAATGACAAGCTGTTTTTAGGCGCCGGTATTTATGTTCCGTTTGGTTTGGCTACTCGCTATGGCCACGACAGCTTTGTGGCTGATGATAAAAATGGTGTTCGCCGTTCCGAATTGGAAGTTGTTGATGGTAATATTTCAGCCGCCTACAAAGTTAATAATCATTTGTCATTGGGCGTAAGCGGTATTTTGCGCCATATTAAAGGTAAATTGACTTCTAATGTGAATAGGACTCTTCCTGTATACGGATATAGTAATTTAGCTTATAGCGATTTTAAGGTTTCCGGTTGGTCAACAACTATGAACTTAGGAGCTATGTATGAGTTTGATGAAGATACCCGCGTTGGCTTGTCTTATCGCTTTAAAAGTACTCAGCGCACTACCGGACACCATACCGTAACCGTTAATCCGCAATTTGCGGCAATGGCTTCTTCAATGTTGAATATGCAGGATGTTAATCGTTATGATTCCGTGTCTGACCCGGAACTTCCGGCAAGCTGGATTTTATCCGGTTATCACAAGTTTGGCGAAAAATGGGGGACAACCGCAACCGTTAAATATACGCAATGGCATCGTTTTTCTGTGTTCCCGGCTTATTCTTCCGGCAGCGGAAATCTGGATGTGCAATATCGTTGGAAAGACGCTTGGAACTTTGCTTTGGGACAAGATTATTATTTGAATGAAAATTGGACATTGCGCGCCGGCTTGGCTTGGGACCAATCTCCTGTTCCAAACAGCACATACCGCACAAATCGTATTCCTGATACCGACCGTTTATGGACTTCTTTCGGTGTAAGTTATGCCACCGGAAACCATCAGTTTGACTTTGGTTATGCTCACTTGTTTATGATGCATGGTAAAGTTTGGAACTCTGCCGAAAACGATACTAATGCAAAATATAAAAGCTACAGCAATATGTATGCTTTGCAATATCAATATAAATTTTAATATGACGAGGCTTGTTAAGTCTGCATCTGTTGAAAACTTGAAGCCGGTTTCATTGATTTGAAGCCGGTTTTTCTTTGCCTCTTTTTTTATCTGTTAATCCGCTAAAAAGTTATTGACTCTCTTGGTTTTTATGCTATTATCCGCCTAACTAAGACCAGATGTGCAAACATTTGGCCGTTAGTTTTGTGTAAATTTAATAACTTTTAAGGAAAATGTGATGCCTACAATTAATCAGTTAATTCGTAAATCACGAACACCAAAAGTGAAGAGAAACAAAGTTCCAGCTTTGAAATCTTGCCCACAAAAACGCGGTGTTTGTACAAGGGTTTATACAACAACCCCTAAAAAACCAAACTCAGCTTTGCGTAAAGTGGCTCGTATTCGTCTTACTAATGGCTTTGAAGTAATCAGCTACATCCCTGGTGAAGGTCACAATCTTCAAGAACACTCAGTGGTGCTGATTAGAGGAGGCCGTGTAAAAGACTTGCCAGGTGTTCGTTATCATATCATTCGTGGTACCTTGGATACTCAAGGTGTTTCTAAACGTCGTCAACGCCGTTCTTTGTACGGTGCTAAGAGACCTAAATAGGAGATATAATAATGTCACGTCGTCATAGTGCTGAAAAAAGAATCGTACTGCCTGATGCTAAATACGGTAATAAGGTAGTAGCAAAATTTATTAACAATATCATGGAAGACGGTAAAAAAGCCGTTGCAGAAAAAATCGTTTATTCTGCTTTTGATATTATGGCTGCCAAAACTAAACAAGACGCTTTGGAAGTTTTCACAACTGCTTTGGAAAATGTAAAGCCGGTTGTAGAAGTTCGTTCTCGTCGTGTTGGCGGCGCAACCTATCAAGTTCCTTGCGAAGTTCGTGCAGATCGTCGTCAGGCTTTGGCTATCCGTTGGATTATTGCCGCTGCCGCAAAACGTTCTGAAACAACAATGACAGATAGAGTTGCCAATGAATTGTTAGATGCTTATGCCAACAAGGGTGCCGCAATCAAAAAGCGTGAAGATACCCATAGAATGGCAGAAGCCAACAAAGCGTTCGCACATTACAAGTTCTAATATAAGGAAATTGCAATGGCTAGAACACATAAATTGGAATTATACAGAAACATTGGTATCATGGCTCATATTGATGCCGGTAAAACAACAACAACCGAACGTATTTTGTTCTATACAGGTGTAAATCACAAAATTGGCGAAACCCACGATGGTGCCGCCACTATGGACTGGATGGAACAGGAACAGGAACGCGGTATTACCATTACATCTGCAGCTACAACCTGCTATTGGAAAGGTCATCGTATTAACATTATTGATACTCCGGGACACGTTGACTTCACTGTTGAAGTAGAACGTTCTTTGCGCGTACTCGATGGTGCTGTTACCGTATTTGATTCGGTTGCCGGTGTTGAACCGCAATCTGAAACAGTTTGGAGACAAGCTGATAAATACAATGTACCAAGAATTTGTTTCTGCAACAAAATGGACCGTATCGGTGCCAACTTCTATCGCTGCTTGGATATGATTGTAGACCGTTTGGGCGCCCGCCCGATGGCTATTCAACTGCCAATCGGCGCAGAAGCAGACTTCAAAGGTATTGTAGATTTGGTTAGAATGAAAGCCATTGTCTATACCGGCGACACAGCAGATTCTCCGATTGAAGAAAAAGAAATTCCGGCGGATTTGCAAGAAAAAGCTGCTGAATATCATAACCAATTGGTTGAAATGGCTGTTGAACAAGATGAAGCCGCTATGGAAGACTATTTGGAAGGTAAAGAAATTTCTCAAGAAACCTTGAAAAAATGTATCCGTAAAGGTACATTGAGCCAAGATTTTGTGCCTGTTCTTTGCGGTACAGCTTTCAAAAACAAGGGCGTGCAGCCTTTGTTGGATGCTGTTGTAGACTATTTGCCTTCTCCTATGGATATTCCGGCTATTCGCGGTGTTAAACCAGGTACAGATATTGAAGAAGACAGACATCCGAGCGATTCTGAACCTTTGTCTGCTTTGGCATTCAAAATCATGAACGATCCGTTTGTTGGGTCTTTGACCTTTACCCGTATTTATTCCGGAACAATGACTGCCGGTTCTTATGTTTATAACTCTGTAAAAGATAAGAAAGAAAGAATCGGTCGTATGCTGTTGATGCACGCTAACAAACGTGATGATATCAAAGAAGCTCATGCCGGCGATATTATCGCTTTGGCAGGTTTGAAAGATACCACCACCGGTGATACTTTGTGTGATGCCGATAAGCCAATTGTTTTGGAAAACATGGTATTCCCTGACCCGGTTATTCAATTAGCCGTTGAGCCGAAAACTAAAGCCGATGTAGAAAAAATGGGCTTGGCTCTTTCTCGCTTGGCTATGGAAGATCCGTCTTTCCGCGTTACATCTGATCCGGATAGCGGTCAAACCATTATCGCCGGTATGGGTGAATTGCACTTGGATATTATCGTAGATCGTTTGAGAAGAGAATTTAAAGTTGATGCTAACGTTGGTGACCCTCAAGTGGCTTACCGCGAAACCATTACCAAACCTTGTGATATTGAATATACTCACAAGAAACAATCTGGTGGTGCCGGTCAGTTCGCTAAGGTTAAAATCAAATTTGAACCGACTGAAGATCATACAGGCTTTGAATTTGTTAACACCGTTGTCGGCGGTAACGTTCCTAAGGAATATATCCCGGGTGTTGAAAAAGGTTTGCGCACCGCTATGGATACCGGTGTGTTGGCCGGCTACCCTGTAACCGGTGTTAAGTGCACACTGTATGATGGTGCATACCATGAAGTAGACTCCAACGTTATGTGCTTTGAAATTGCCGCTCGTGCAGCCTTCCGTGAAGGTATGAAACAGGCTTCTCCAAAGCTGTTGGAACCTATTATGAAAGTTGAAGTTGTAACCCCTGAAGAATATATGGGCGACATCATCGGCGATTTGAACTCTCGTCGTGGTTTGGTAAACGGTATGGATCAGCGTGGTAATGCCCGCGTGGTAGATGCCTTTGTTCCGCTCGCCAATATGTTCGGTTACGTTAACACTCTTCGCTCACTTTCTCAAGGCCGCGCTCAGTTCACAATGATTTTTGATCATTATGCTGAAGTTCCGAGAGAAGTAGCAGAAACTATCAAAGCGAAAAACGCTTAGATAACTTAATGTTAAAGACTCCGAGGGGAGGTATGCCAACCTCCCTTTCGGAAAAATGAAAATCTGTATTTTATGGAGAAATTATAATGGCAAAAGAAAAATTTGAACGCAGCAAGCCGCACTGCAACATTGGTACAATCGGCCACGTTGACCACGGTAAAA
>CAKQUG010000003.1 GCA_934277545.1 uncultured Alphaproteobacteria bacterium
TCAAAAATTTCTCAAGGTTGATGAATTTCTGGCGATAAGCTGTTTCTTCTATATATGAAATATTCAATCCTTCGTTTGATACGCATAAATACTGAAACACGGAATAAAAATACCGAATATACTGATATTTAAATAATTTTTATACTAAATATAAAATTGCCATTGACTCAGATTGAGGTTTAATAGTATAAGATATAAACGAACCTTATATGCTAATAACTGTTGAGCCGATAAAGATGATGTTTGGTTACATAAAAAGCAATAATAAAATAATTACATGCCCTGCATTTGAGGCTTGTTGTCTAGTTTCCGCACCGGTATTTCGCAAGTCGGTGCGGGATAACCATGTTAATTTGTATTCGGTGCTGAAATGATACCTAAAATTATACATTTCTGCTGGTTTGGCGGCGGCAAAAAAAGCGCAGTTATAGAGCGCTGTATGCAAAGCTGGCGCAAATTTTTGCCGGACTATGAAATTAGAGAATGGAATGAAAATAATTTTCCGCTGTTGCAAAGCAATGCCTATGTTCGTGAGGCTTATGAGGCAAAAAAATGGAAAAATTAGTTAGCGTTATAATTCCGGTGTTTGCCGCGGAAAAAACTATCAAAAAATGCGTAAAATCGGTGCTGTCGCAAACCTATGCCAATCTTGAGATAATTGTAGTGTATAAGCAAAGTTCCGACAATACGCTGAATATTCTTAAAAGTTTTAATGACGGAAGAATTAAACTTATTGAACAAACTAAAAATACAGGTCCGGGCGGCGCAAGAAATATCGGTGTGCAAAATGCAAATGGCGAATGGGTTGGTTTTGTGGAAGCTGATGATGTTATTGACAAAGATTTTTATAAAAACCTACTGTCCGCAACTGATGACGAGACGGATATTGTTTGCGGCAATATAATGTTGAACGGGTGCAAATGGGTATGGTTTGACAAAGAGCGTGTTTTCCGCTCGTTTGGCGAAAAATACGGCAGTATAAAAAACGGCGCCACCTTTGATAAGATTTTCAGAAAATCGCTGCTTGACAAGCACAAAATTGAATGCAGTGAAAAGATACGCTGGGAAGATAATATATTTGTTTTTAAATCATTTTATTTTGCAAATAAAATTAAGACTATGCCAAATGCGTTATATTATTACAATGCAGCACCGTGGTCGCCGGAATATCGCAGCAAGTTGCAAAATGATGTTGTTACCGAAGCTGCGGAAATTGTACGTTTTATAAAAGACAGCGGCTTTAGTTATTTTCAAAAAAAGTTGGCTTACAAAAAAATTATAGCAAGTTTTGCCGGTAGTTTTCTTGATGTACCGGAGATTTATTCTGAATTAATGAAAATGATGAATAATCCCTGGTTCTTAATAAAAAAACATCTGAAATGCAAATTTAAAAAATTCAAAAAAACTTTTTAAAAAGGAAAACACAATGACAACATATTACATAGTGAGCGGCGGGTTTGACCCGATACACGAAGGGCATATAGAAATGATAAAGCAATCAGCAGCCAATTCGGACGGCGTTATTGTTTTAGCTAATTCCGATGCGTGGCTGTGCCGTAAAAAAGGCAAGAATTTCCACAATATTAAAACCCGTTTGGCAATTTTAGAAAATTTAAAAGGTGTGATAGATGTGTTGGAATTTGATGATTCCGATAACTCGGCGTCTGACGGTATCCGCAAAGCCCGCGCCAAATATCCTGATGCGCATCTGGTGTTTGCCAATGGCGGCGACCGCGGCAAGGATAATATTCCGGAAACAGCAACATGCAAAGAATGTCAGGTGGATTTGGCTTTCGGCGTCGGAGGCGACAACAAAGCCAATTCATCTTCTTGGATTTTAGAAAAATGGAACAATAAATAAAGGAAAAAAACAATGAAAAAAACAGCGTTAATTACAGGTATCACAGGTCAAGACGGTTCATATTTGAGCGAACTGCTGCTGGAAAAAGGCTACGAAGTTCATGGGCTGGTTCGCCGCAGTTCTTCGCACAACACCCAGCGTATTGAACATTTGCTGGGCAATCCGCACTTGCATTTGCATTACGGCGATTTGACCGATTCATTAAACATTGTGCGTTTGGTAAAAGAAATTGAACCTGATGAAATTTATAATTTAGGCGCACAAAGCCATGTTAAAATCAGCTGGGATTGTCCGGAATTTACGGCAGAAAGCGACGCGCTCGGTACTTTGCGCCTGCTGGAAGCTATCCGCATTAACGGTTTGACTAAAAAAACTCGTTTTTATCAGGCTTCTACGTCTGAGCTGTTCGGTTTAATTCAAGAGCCGATACAGTCCGAAAAAACTCCGTTTTATCCGCGCTCTCCGTACGGTGTTGCCAAACTTTACGGCTATTGGATTACCGTAAACTATCGTGAAAGTTTCGGCATTTTTGCTTGCAACGGAATTTTGTTTAATCACGAATCTCCGCGCCGCGGCGAAAATTTTGTAACCCGCAAAATCACTTTGGCGGCTACCCGCATTAAAGCCGGCTTGCAGGATTGCTTGTATTTAGGCAATTTGGATTCAAAACGCGACTGGGGTCATGCTAAAGACTATGTAGAGGGCATGTGGCGTATGCTTCAAGCAGACAAGCCGGAAGATTTTGTACTGGCAACAGGTACTACCACTTCTATCCGCGATTTTGTAAAATTAGCATTCAAGGAATGCGGCATTGAACTGGAATGGTCGGGTAAAGGCGTTGAGGAAAAAGCCGTAAACAAAGCGACCGGCAAAGTCGTAGTAGCGGTAAATCCGGAATTTTTCCGTCCGGCGGAAGTAGATTTGTTGTTGGGCGACAGCACCAAAGCTCGCACTGTATTGGGCTGGAAACCGAACTATGATTTGGCAGCTTTGGCGCATGAAATGGTGCAGGAAGACGCTAAAATCGCAGCTAAAGAAAAGCTCTTAAACGACAACGGCTTTGCTGAAAATACCACCTACGCCGACTAAGGGAGAAAATCCATGAGTGAACTGATAGAATTTATAAAACCTGATTTTTGTTTTGAAGACGAGCGCGGCTCGCTGGTGCAACTGTGTCGCCAAGGCTGGAAGCAAATTAACGTTTCCACATCAAAAGCCGGAGTTTTCCGCGGCGGACACTACCACAAACATAATAATGAGGCATTTTATATTATTGACGGAGAAATTGAGATTTCTTTGGCAAAAGACGAACAAAAAGAAAAAGTTACAGTTAAAAACGGCGACTTTTTTGTGCTAAAGCCTTATGCAGTTCACTCATTTTTGTTTAAGCAAAACACCATCATGGTGGCTTTGTATGACAAAGGAGTAGAAGAAGAAAACGGCGTTAAAGATATTTATCCGGCGGAGGTTTAAATGTATTTATTGATTGGCGGCAGCGGCTTTTTAGGGCGCTACCTGATTAAAAATATTTTAAGCGAAACAGCAGACAGCATAATTGCCACGGACAGAACGCCGCAGACAAGCGATAACCCGCGCTTACACTGGGAAAAATGCGACATTTGCGATATGGCGGATATTGAACGCTTGAACAAAATCTGTGCTGAGGAAGAAAATTTGAAAGTCGTGTTTTTGGCGGCTTATCATCACCCTGATTTAGTGATGAAAAATCCTAAAACAGCATGGCAGGTAAACGTAATTTGTCTGGCGGAGTTTCTGAACCGAATGGATAACATCAAAACGCTGTATTATCCATCTACAGAAGTTGTTTATGGACAAGGTATTGACGGTTACCGCTTTAAGGAAGACGATGCACTGCATCCGGCAAACCGCTACGGCGCGCATAAGACTGTTGCCGAACGCATGGTAAACGTTGCCGGATTTAACGCAGTGCGTTTTCCGGTTTTGATGGGACCGAGCCTGGTGCCGGGCAAAAAGCATTTTTACGATGAAATTGTAGAAACCGTAAAAAACGGCGGCACAATGGAAATGTTTGAAGACCAAAAACGCTCTATGCTGGATTTTGACACCGCGGCGAAAATGTTGATTAAGCTGATGGAAACACCAGAGGCGCGTCAGTATCCAATTGTCAACATCTGCGGAGACGAAGCCCTATCTAAGTATGAGCTGGGCAAAAGAATTGCTCGTCGTTATGGATTGGATGAAAACAAAATTATCCCTATCCGCATGGACGATGATAGCAAAATTTTTGCGGCTAAACGAGCTAAAGAAACTTTGCTGGATAACAGCTTACTGAAAAAAATTTTAGGTTTAACCGAATTAAAAATAAAGGTGTAGAAGAATGTCTGTAAAGCAAGAACATATCCCTGTATTCTATGAAGGACAAGATGATTTAGTAGACATTTTAGCTACTTCAATGGCTAGTGTCTGCTACAACACAAAATCATTTATTGAATTTTATATTCTAGATTGCGGAATTTGTGATTTTAATAAAAAATTATTAGAAAATATGAATGAAAAATTTAATAATTTTTCTATAAAATTTATTCCTATCGATTTAACTCAGTTTGCTGGATTAAGAGGCTGGGGATCAGGCAACTTTGTTGATTGCTATTCTCGCTTACTGATTCCTGATTTAAAATTAAATTATGATAAAGTTATATATCTTGACACAGATATGATAGCATTGGATGATATAAAAAAGTTATATGACATTGAATTAGAGGACTATCCTTATGCAGCTACTCCTGAATTAGGATGTAACGACTATATATTCAATAATTGCATAAATAATCTAGGAATTGATAAAAAACATATCTATCCAAGTGCTGGTATGCTGGTTCTTAATTTAAAGAAGATTAAATCAAGTGAAAAATTGATTAAAATATGTCGTGAGTATAATGACAAATTGATTGTTTTTAACGAAGAGATATTTAGCATAGCTTTTGGTTGCAATAATTATAAAAAATTGGATTTGCGATTTAATATGGCTGATAGAATCAACAATATTAAAAACGTTAATGCACCCGAGATTACAGATGAATATGTAGAAAATGAGTTTAAACATATTGTTTTACAACATCTGACTCCTACTAAGCCTTGGAAGTTTTTATATTCTGAAAATAGGAGACCTTTGAGAAACATTTGGGCATTTTGGCATTTTGCAAAAATGACTCCTTTTTATGAAGGAATGCAAAATAGATACTTATGGTTTATGACAGAAAATATTGTATATAACACAATGAATACTGTTCGATATAAATCTCAAAATATTGTTAAATTATTCGGTTTCATTCCAATACTATCAGTTCATTGTAAAGGAAATAAGAGAAAATACAAATTATTTAATTTAATTCCATTGTTGACAATAAAGGAAAAGTAGTATGATAAAAAAACAACTACCTAAAGTTACAATAATTACAACAACTTTTAATCTTTCCTCTGACAATCGTGAAGTTTTTTTTGAGAAGTGTTGCGAAAGTATACATAATCAGACATACCCCAATATTGAACACATTGTTGAAGATGGATCTTCTACAGATGGTTCTTTAGAGTTAATAAAAAAATATGAGAACAAAGGTTGGTTGAAATGTTTTTCTGAACCAGATGCAGGTATTGATGATGGATATAACAAAGCAATATCTCATGCAACAGGTAAATATGTATTTTTTATGAATTCTGATGATCAATATTATGCTGATGATGTAATAGAAAAATGTATTGAGATAATGGAAGAAAAGTCGGCTGATTATTGCTATGGTACAGAACACCAATTCTCACGTGATGGTAAATTTATGTTTGAATGGAGACCAAATTTAGCAACGTTTTGGCACAATGTTCCTTATGCTCACGCTACATTTGGAATTCGCCTTGCTGTATTGAAAAAACTTGGTTGTTACAATACAGATTGTGGATATGGTGGCGATTATGATTTAATGATTAGATTGATATTAGATGGTTATAATGGTGTAGAAGTTCCTACTGTAATCTCTCGCTATATATTAGGAGGTATATCATCACAGCATGATGATAAAGCTAAACAATATAGAACGTTTTTTATTCTAGCGAAAAGAATTCATTATATTGTAAAACAATTTTATCCAAGTATGACTTTAGAAGATTGTTTTAACATTTACCTTTTTGCTAAAAATAATCCAAATGTATTTCCAAAAAATTTTTTATTAAAACTTATTCATTTTATGTTAGATAAACATCTGAAATACTTTAACTATAATGATTTTATTGATTATGTAAATTCTCTTGAAATTATAAAAAGTTCGCAACCATCTGTATTTAAACATAAAAAGGCAATAAAACTTTTTGGAGTAATTCCATTATTATCTATTTACCAAAAAGATAATACAACAAGATACAAACTTTTCGGCTTTATTCCATTACTGAAAATTAAGGAAAAATAAAAATGATTTATGATTATATTGTTTTGGGTGCAGGTATTACCGGTTTGACTTTGCTAAAAAAACTGCGAGAAAAAGGCTATAATAATATTTTAGGCTTGGAGGCGGAAAATGAAGCCGGCGGTTTGTGCCGTACTTTTTATGTAGACGGACACGCTTGCGATATTGGCGGACACTTTTTTCAAACAAAATACAAAGAAGTGGAAGATTTTGTTTTTTCTAATTTTCCAAAAGAAAAAATGTATCAAATCAATCCGCGCATTTCTAAAATTCATATTCACGGCAAAGATATTGACTATCCGTTAGAAGCAAACTTGTGGCAGCTGCCTTTAGATAAACAGGTAGAATATTTGATTTCTGTTATTCGCAATGGAGAGGCTTTGGGCAAACCGGAACCGCATAACTATGAAGAATGGATACGCTGGAAACTCGGCGACAAAATCTGCGATAACTATCTTATACCGTATAACACCAAACTGTGGGGCGTGCCTTCTAATGAAATGGATGTGGATTGGCTGCACAAAATTCCAAGAATTGAAGTTGAAGAAATTTTACGCGATTCATTGGAAAAAACTCAAGATGTGGAAAAATATCCGGCGCATATCCGCCCATATTACCCGCTGTCCGGCGGTTATGGTCGCGTTATAGAGGCTATTGCCAGCGATATAAATAAATTTATTAAATTCAATACATCTGTTTCTAAACTGCGCTATATAGCAGATGAGAAAGTTTGGCTGGTTAATGAAGAATTTAAGGCAAAAAATGTGATAAATACTACGCCTTGGTCTGATTTGTTTGAGGCAATGGGACGTCCGGCAGAAATTAAAGAACAAATCAAAAAAATCAAATATAATAAACTGGTGATTTCTTTGTTTGAAACCGACAAGAACCCAACACCATATCATTGGCGCTATGTTCCGGATTTGAATGAACAGCATCATCGTGAGTTCTTTATTTCTAACTTTGCTAAAGACAGCAAAAACTACGGCACTTTTACCGAAACTAATGCGGATAGATTTGACGCCGACAATCTGACATTTAAAGGCAGAAATCTGTTTAACTATGAAACTCCTGCCGCATACCCGCTGCCGCTGATTGGCAAAACCAAAGCCATTACGGAAATTTTAGAGCACTTTAAGCCGCTCCATTTATATGGTGTGGGACGCTGGGGCGAACATCAACATCATAACCATGATGTGTGTATGAAAAATGCTATGGACTTTGTAAACACTCTTCCGGCAAAACAATAAACTCAAAAAACTCATCTTCGGATGAGTTTTTTATATACTGAAAACCCCGTGTTAGACGCAGGGATTGTACAGCTTATATCGGTGAGTTTGACAAAGCGCTCCTTTCAGCTAAAATAATACGGTCTGTCAAGACGCTTTATTGCTGAAAGGAGGTCATTATGAATAATGGCTTGTTAAATCTATCACATAAAACATATAGTTGCATATATTATAAATGCTTTGCGGCTGATAAAGCCCCATCGGGTATAACTCGTTGGGGTTATTTTTATATATAAATGGAGAAAAATAAGATGATATACGGATATTTAAGAGTTTCTACGGATAAGCAAACGTTAGAAAATCAAAAGTTTGAAATTGATAATTTTTGTCTGCAAGAAAATATTAAAGTTGAAAAATGGATAACTGAAACTATTAGCGGAACCAAAGATTTTGAAAAACGAAAACTCGGTAAATTACTTAAAAAGCTCAGAAAAAATGATATTCTGATATGTTCGGAAATCTCTCGTTTGGGACGCAATTTGTTACAAATTATGACAATACTTAATCTTTGTATGAAAAAAGAAGTTCTGGTTTGGACTATCAAAGACAATTATCGTTTGGGTATGGATATCCAAAGTAAAGTATTGGCTTTTGCCTTTTCTCTGTCGGCAGAAATTGAACGAAATTTAATCAGTCAACGCACTAAAGAAGCTCTGGCTCGTCTTAAAGCTACCGGTAAAAAGTTAGGACGAGTAAGCGGTAGTAAAAACAAAAAACATGTTTTAGACGGCAAAGAGAAAAGTGTCTTAAAACTGATTCACAAAGGCGTGCCTAAAACACAGGTGGCAAAAATTCATGGCGTCAGCATTTACACAATCTATCAATTTTTGAAAAATCAAGACCTTTGAAACATTGTAAAAATCTATATTACAATAAAACCATACCACCTTAAAATTTAAGGTTAAGAATAGTTTTGCCTGCTTTTAAAGTTCTTAAACTGCCTGCATAAGTTCGCTAAATCAGGCGCCGCCGGTAGCAAAAATTGTTTCAAAGATTTTTATTGAATTCTTTATAAACTCTTTTTAAGTATTCTTTATAATTTATTCCGTCTGGCAACTCATTGATAATGCTCAAAAATTGCTCGTCGCTGATAAACTTGCGGCGGTAGGCTATTTCTTCTATGCACGAAATTTTCAACCCCTGACGCTTTTCAATCAGCTGCACATAGGTGGCCGCATCCATCAAGCTGTCCGGTGTTCCGGCGTCAAGCCAAACCGTGCCGCGTTTTAACAGACAGGCTTCCAGGCGGTTTTCTTGCAGATATTCTTTGTTCAAATCCGTTATTTCCAGCTCGCCGCGTTTGCCCGGTTTAAGATTCCGCGCCTTTTCAATAACGTCGTTTTTATAAAAATATAAACCTACCGCAGCAATGTTTGATTTTGGGTGTTCCGGCTTTTCTTCCAAAGAAAGTATTTTGTGATTTTGTTCGTTCTGCACTTCTATAATGCCGAAACGTTTCGGGTCGTTTACATAATATCCGAAAACAATTCCGCCTTTGTTGGCTTCAATTTGCTTTTTGAAAGAATGAATCTGGTCGCCCATATAAAAAATATTGTCGCCCAAAATTAAGCAAACATCGTCATTGCCGATAAAATCAGCGCCGATAGTGAAGGCTTGGGCTATACCTTTCGGCTCATTTTGAATGGCGTAATGAATTTTCATTCCTAATCGGGAACCGTCGCCGAAAAGTTCTTCAATGTTCGGTGTATCCTTAGGTGTGGAGATAATCAAAACTTCTTTAATACCAAACAGCATTAAAGTTGACAGCGGATAATAAATCATCGGTTTATCATATACCGGCAATAATTGCTTTGATGTGGTTTTTGTTAACGGATAGAGGCGGGTTCCGCTTCCTCCGGCAAGTAGAATACCTTTCATTATTTTATCTCCTTTACATATACAGGAATTTTGCAGATTTTGATGATAAGTTTACCTTGGCGGGTTGTCTTTTTTTGAAAAAAGAAACGTCTTAAAGTATCTGAAATTATTTGCAGTTTATAAGATTTATATTTGACGCCTTGGATTTTATAGCCTTGCGCCGTTACAGCCAAGCCGAACAAACGTTCTAAAACGTGTGCCAGTGTATTGTCATGAACCTTTTTTTCAGAAACGATAAAGTCGGTAATTTGATATTTCAAAAACGGTTGCAGCAGTTTTGCTCGTACAAAAAACATGGTGCCGGCCACAAAATGTAAATCTTCTGGCAACTGTAAACCGATTTTTTCCATTTCTGCCGTCAGTGTAGGGATTGGCAGCAAACTTGCTTTTTCATCAGTTAAAATATAATCGTTGCCAATCATTCCGACAGTCGGATTTTCCGTCATTATACGCAAATTATTCTGCACGGCTTGCGGAGAGCATAACACACCGTCAAGCAGCATATTACGACAAGTTTTTATACTAAAGCGTTTGTGATTGAACAGACAATAATCGTCGCTGACGCGTTTGGTGTGGATTTTCAAGATATAAGCATAATTATTGAGGCTGATTTTGTGCAAAAAATCAATGAACGGACCAATATCATAGCCTAAATTCGGAGTTTGCCAAATTGTTGCCTGCGGATTGAATTTAAGAATTTTTTTCTGCGCTTGAGGATTTAATTTTGACATTGTAACAAACAAATCATACTCACAGCCATTTAAATAGCTTAATCTTTGTAAAATCTCATCAAGCTGTTCAAGGTAATATAAATGCAAATGCACGGCAATTCTATTTTGCTTTTTGCCGGGTATAGCGGTCTGGCCTATTGAATTGTGTTTAATATTGTTTGTTTGCTTTGACATATCAAATCCTGGTGTTTTATTTGCTTATTATAGAAACTTTCCTTTGTTATAAAAATGATAGTCCACGAACAACATACTTTATCCGAAAAATTAAAACAAGTACTTTTTTACAGTTAAATCATTATTTTTTGCTCAGCCCAAAACTTTGAAGATAAACCGACCCCTTTCGTTTGTGGTCGAACATTTTCGCTGATTCGAATTCAGTCACTCCAAAGCCAAAAAAAAGCCCATCTTGTGATGAGCTTTTTTATTGGTCGGAGTGACTGAATTCGAATCAGCGACCTCTACGTCCCGAACGTAGCGTTCTACCAGGCTGAACTACACTCCGTTGTTGACGAATATCTTTTTAATACAATTTTTTTTTATTGCAACAAAAATCTGCAGCTTGTGCAAAAAAATGTGAAAGTTTTTGCACTTTCACATTTCCAGCAGGCAATTTATTTAAATTTTATCGGGCAGAAGAGCTGGTTTCTGCTGTTTTATTTAACTGTTCTTTTATATTCAAATTATTTTCATAAGTGCTTTGCAGTTTGTTAAACACTTCAAGCTGTTCCGGCGTCAAAATCTTTTTGAATTTTTCTAAGTTTTTGTTTTCTAAAGATTTAACCTGATTTTTTAATTGTTCAATGCTTTGCATTAACTGCATTTGACGCAAACGGCCTTCTTCACTGATTTCTTTAGCGGTGTCAAGCTGAGATGTTTGCAAGTTCAAAGCCTTAACATAATTGCTGAGCTGTATTTGGTTTTCGTCAAGCTGCTGCTGCAAAGATTTCGAATCAGTATTTGCTTTTTCTTCTTTGATTTCTGCGGTGGATTCTTGCGGCTCGGTTTTTTCAACGATAATTTCTTCTTCCTGCAAAATCGGGGCTTTCGGCGAATCGATAGCCGGAACTTCGACGTTTTGGGCTTCGGCGGAAGAATTGTCCGCTATTTCGTTTGGAATTTCCTCAACAGTTTCAATAACTTCTTCCGTTGTTTCAACAACCGGTTCATCCAAACCAAAATCCGGCATTTCTTCATTTTCTTCGGCAAAAACCGGATTTGCAATTAAAGCTAAACTTAAAAAGATTGTCAAAAATTTAATGTTCATAACTATATCCTTTGCTATTTTTTGTGAATAGTAAACTTATTTTATAAAATTAGCAAGTTTAAATACCGCCGTAGTTGCGCATTCTTTTGCGTGAAGGTTTTTTGCCGTTTGCGGATTTTTCAAACTCCGGATTACCCTTATTTTCGCGGGCTTGAACTTTGTCAAATTTTATTTGTTGCTTGGCATTCAGCAGCGTTCTGATTTTGGCGTCGTCTTCTTTGTGAATATTGGCGATTTCGCGGTGCAAGGTGTCTATTTGCTGCATTAGCGATTTAATTTTTTCGTGGCTTTGGTCATAAATTTCTTTAACCTGCACTTTCTGCTCTTTGCTTAAATCAAGTTCCTTGTTCCAGTTTATCGGACGGTCTGAAGCAGCAGAACTTTTTTTTGCTTCGGTAATGCCGGCGGCAAACAGGCAGACGGCTAAAATCGGCGCTAAAAAATATTTGTTCATAGTTATCTCCTTTTTTTAGCAATTTAACATATAAATCTTACTAAATTATTCATATTTTTGAAAAATTTTGTTTAAGGATTATATCTCTTTCAAAGGAGAAAAATATGAGTTCAAAATTAGTCGGTTATACGCTGGCGGTGGCGGCGGTGTTTTTGTGGAGTTTGAATTATATATATGCCAAGTTGTTGCTGAATTTTACGCCAATGCAGATTTCATTTATCCGCTGGCTGTTGGCAATGATTTTCTTTTTGCCGTTTACTATAAAAAGTTTGTGGGTATACCGACGTTTGCTGTGGTATAATTTGGAATATGTTGTGGTTATGGGGCTGAGCGGTTTGGCGCTGGTAAATATCTGCGTATATTATGCAGGGCATACTGCCAACGCTATTGATATGTCGCTGATAGCCACGCTTGGACCGCTTTTAATTATTGTTTTCGGCAGTATACTCCAACATAAAATGCCGTCGTTTCGGGTAATTTGCGGAATTATTCTGGCCTTTGTCGGTGTGCTGGCGGTAATTTTGCACGGAGATTTTGATAATTTGCGTAACTTTAATTTTGTTAGCGGAGATTTATGGATGCTGGGCACGGCAATAATGTTTGCCATATATTCCTTGTGTCAGCGCCGGTTGCCGACGAATCTTCCAGCCTTAACGACTTTAAGCGCGGCAATCGTGGTGGCGGTGCTGTTTTGCGTGCCGGCTTTCTTTTGGCAGCTGCAAGATGAGCCGTTGCCGGAACCTGATATGCAAGAGGCAATTATTTTGCTGGTTATCGGATTTTTGAATTCGGGCTTTGCTTATTTGTGGTGGAATATCGCGATAAAAAAAATCGGTCTGGTTAGCACAGGTATAATCTATTATCTGCTGCCGGTGTTCGGTTGCGCATCGGCTTATGTGGTTTTGGACGAAACGCTGTATTCTTCGCAGGTTTACGGAGCTTTGTTGGTTGTTATCGGTATAATTTTGGCGGCAATACCGGCTCCGAAACGTGTTTTAGCCTTACCTAATCTAAAATAAAACTTGCAGAAATCTTTGTTTTTGCTATAACATACGCAAAAAAGGAGTAGATATGCGAATATTTTATTGCGGTGATGTGGTGGCTCGTCCGGGGCGTGAAGTTGTGTTGAAAAATTTAGCGAAAATCCGTACAGATTACAAAACTGATGTGATTATTGTTAATGTTGAAAACGCCGCTCACGGTTTTGGTGTAACACCGGGGATATGCCGCGATTTTTTGGAAAAAGGCGCTGATGTTTTGGTTACCGGTAACCATTTTTTGAATCAGCGTGATATTGTTCCGTATCTTGACGACTGCAAAGTAATTATCAGGCCTGCAAATATTCCGGCGGAAAATGTCGGGCACGGTTTTACGGTTTTTGAATTGCCTGACGGCCGCCGTATTTTGGTGATTCAAGTGCTTGGACGCTTATATATGGAAGCTGTGGATTGTCCGGTGCAAGCTATTGATAATATTTTGAAAAATTATTCTTTAGGCAGAAATATCAATGCTGTTTTTGTGGATATTCACGCTGAAGCGACATCAGAAAAATTGGCGCTGGGTTATTATCTTGACGGCAGAGTAAGCGCCGTCGCCGGTACCCATACTCATGTCCCGACTGCCGATTATCGAGTGCTGCCGGGCGGAACGGCGTATATTACCGATGTGGGAATGTGCGGAAATTATAACTCGGTTTTGGGGTTTGATATTGCCGCGCCGATTAACCGCTTGTGCCGGCGCTATGTCAGCGACAGATTAACTCCGGCTGCAGGAGAGGGAACTCTTTACGGAATTTTAGTTGAAACCGACGACAAAACAGGCCTGGCGAAAAGCATTAAGCAAATTGTTTTGGGTTAAACTTTCGTTTCAAAAATCAGACCTTCGACATTTTGTCCGTTTTCTTGTCGCAAAATCAGCGGTTGTTTTTTTATTGAGGTGTATCCGGCTGTTTTGAGTAGATTTTCTACATATATCGGGTTATGTTTATAGCGTCCGTTTGGCTGAACCTTATAATTTTCAGTTTGCAAATCTGTTTCTATTGAAAATATAAGGCGTGTCGGGGCGGCGGTGTTTAACAGAGGCTGTAAATTACCGAAATAGCAAAAAACATCTGCGGCGACGATAGTTGAAAATTCGTTTTTGTGCAGTCGTAAAAAGGTAAGGGCGTCGATTTGCTCTAAAGATTGATAGATGTTTTTGGCTTTTGCTTTAGCTAACATGGCTGATGATAAATCTATTCCGTAAAAAGAGCAGTCGCTATTTTTCAGCTTGGCACCGGCCAATCCGGTTCCGCAACCCAGGTCTAAAATTTTGCCGGTTAAAGGTTGGATTATTTCCGCTATTTTATCAACCACGGCATAACTGATATTTTGTAAAGTTTGTTCGTAATTATCGGCGAAATTATCAAACAGCAGGCGGTTATATTCTGTCTCATTATCCGCTGTTTTACCGTTTAAGGTTGTCCACAAATGTTTGACTACTGTGTTTTCAGGCATTTTATCAAACCAGTTTTCGGCAATTTTTAAGGCTTTTTCCGGCGCTTTACCATAAAACAAAATAATGGTTTCTGCAATATTTAGGCTCCAGTCAGCGTGTTGCGGAGCCAAATAAAAAGCATTAAACATCAGCGCCAGCGCTTGTTCATATTCTTCCAGAGTTTTAAGAATTATCGCTAAATTGTAGCTTAGTTCCGGTTGTTCCGGCTCCAAACGCACTGCTGCGCGATATTCTTCCAAAGCCTCTAAGGTGCGTTTCCGTTTGCACAGCATATTAGCGTAGTTAGCGTGGGTTTGTACATTGTCAGGATTTAATTCTATTGATTTTTTATAGTATTTTTCCGCTTCGCCGAAATTTTGATTTTCTGCTTCTAAATCGGCGATATGCAAAGCCGCCGCGGCGTTGTGCGGATTAAGCTGAAAAGCCGCATAGAAAACAGGTAGGGCGTCGTTATTATTTTGCAAGGCAAGCAGAGTTTCTCCAAGCATGATTTTTATTTCATCGGATTGTTGTAATTTATCGGCTTGTTGCAAATAGGGCAGGGCTTCCATATATTTTTTTTCGGCAAATTTGCGGCGTCCCAAATAATAAAAAGACCTGGCATCTTGTGGGTTTTGCCGTGCCAACTTTTGCAACGTTGCTTCATCATTTTTAATTTCAGCCAGATTTACGGCGGCATCGGAATAGGTTGCATCCAATTTTAAGGCGTTTTGAAAGGATAGGACTGCTTCTTCGGTGCGGTTAAGCTGCCAATAGGTGTTGCCCAAACCTAAAAAAGCCTCTTTCAAATCCGGTTTGAGTTGCAGCACTTTTTTATAGGCTTCTATTGCTTCAATCGGGCGTCCGACGGCGGAGAGTGAAATACCTAAATTAAAAAAAATCGGAAAATGCTTTGGCGCGGTGGCGGCAGCGCGGTAAAAATAACTGACGGCTTCGTTGTGCAAACCTCTGGTTTGGGCAATCAGCCCAAGCAGGTTTAAAACATCGGCGTTATCCGGTGCTGTTTCCAAAATTTGCCGATAAAGCTGCTCAGCCTCGTTTAAAGCTCCGTTTTGCTGTAATTCAACCGCTTTTTGAAACATCAAATTATATGACATTTTTATCTCCTTGATGCAGATTGTAGAATAATTTTGTAAAAAATCCAGTGCTATTTGCATTTTTTACTTGAAAAAACAGATTTTTTGCGTTAATTTAGCACCACTTCCGAGAATGTAGATTGTGTAAATTCGCAATCTCGTTTCCGCATTTTGGCGTGAGACTATCGGGACAATAATGTAAACAAAAAAAATAAAGGATTTAAACTTATGAAAAGTATTGTTGCTGCTAAAAAGAAAAACAGCCGCCGTTATGGCGAAAATCTTTGGGGCGATGCAAACAGCCCGTTCAACAAACGTTCTTACGGCCCTGGTCAACATGGTCAGAGAAAGAAAAAAGTTACTGACTACGGCGAACAATTAAACGCTAAACAAAAATTGAAAGTTTACTACGGTAATATTTCTGAAAAACAGTTTGGTAAGTACTATGCCGAAGCTATTCGCCGTTCCGGCGATGCTGCCGAAAACTTGATTGGCTTGTTGGAATCTCGTTTGGATAACTTGGTATATAAAGCTAAATTTGTTCCAACCGTATTCGCTGCCCGTCAATTTGTTAACCATGGTCATGTTACTGTTAACGGCAAAAAAGTAAACATCCCTTCTTATCAGGTTAAAGCAGGTGATGTTATTGAAGTTCGTGAAAAATCAAAAGGTTTGGCTGTGGTAGCTGCTGCTATCGAGTCTCAATCTCGTGATTTTCCTGGTTATTTGGAAGTAGATTCTAAAAAACTTACTGCAAAATATACATTTGTGCCTAAGTTTGATGATGTTCCATACGCTGCTATGATGGAACCGAATCTGGTTATCGAATACTACTCAAGATAATCCGGTTTATATCGAATTTTACAAGCCTGCCTTTCGGCAGGCTTTTTGCGTGAATAAAGATAAAGTATAAAATTTTTTTCAAAAAATATCAGCTGTATGGTTGACAAAAAAACTAAACAGGACTAATATACAAACATTAAACCAATAATTATAAATTTATTATGGCTAGCGTTGTTTCTGTTATCGAGGTCGTAGGCGGTCTTGGTATTTTGATTTTCGTGGGAGTGTTCTCTATGTGGTATCAAACTAATAAGCATAGAAAGGACATTCAACAGATTTTGTAATTGAACGCTTTATCTTTTGAAAAAACGAGGCTTTTTGACAACTGTTCAAAACCCTCGTTTTTTTGTTTAATTGGAATATTTTTAATAAAAAAAACTCCATCATTGAGATGGAGTCATTTTCTTGAGGTTAAACTTTTATAAAAACTTTAGGCAACTTTTGTGCCGTTGTTTTTCTTTTCAGCATCTAAAAAGCCAAGTTTTTCTTGAATTTCCCAAATCACACGTAATGCAGCCAGCGCCTGCTCGCCGCCAACTCTTGGAGTGGCCTCGCCGTTGACGCATTTTACAAAGTGAGCCAATTCAGCTTGCAAAGGTTGATTCGTCGGAATGAATAATTGTTCCACACTGCCTTTTAAGCCGTAATTCATCCAATCCGGAATTTCCTCTTGGTTTACATAAGGCATACGGCCTTGGGTGTGCACATTGATAGATTGGTTGATAAAGTCCATATCAATATAGTTGGTGTCAGTAGTAACGGTCAAAGTGCGCACGCGGGATTGAGTAATGCGGCTTGCGGTCAAGTTAGCCGTAGCACCGTTTTCAAATTCCAGCAGAGCGGTAATATAATCTTTACCTAGCGGACTTTCTTTAGTTTTTACCGAAGCGGCTTGCACATTGACTACCGGAGATTTCATCAAAGACTGCACCACTTCAACATCATGAATCATCAAATCCATAGAAACATCAACATCGGTAATGCGTCCGCTGGCCGCCGACATACGCTGTGCGGTCATAGAGCGGATTTTAGAAGTATCCGAAAGCAATTTGCCCATTTGCTCAACAGCAGGGTTAAAACGTTCGATATGTCCAACCATCAAAACCACATTGTTGTTTTTTGCGGCGTTAATCAGGCGCATGCAGCCTTCTTCTGTTGTGGCCAAAGGTTTTTCCATCATACAATGGATACCGTGATTCATAAAAAACTCGCCGACATCGGCGTGAGTTACCGAAGTTGTTACAACGCTTACAGCATCTACATTGGCTGCAACTTCTTCCATTGAAGAAAATGCCTTGATTCCAAATGTTTCAGCGGCATTTTTTGCGGCTTCCGGAAATACATCATATACGCCGACAAGTTCAACCCCTTGCAGATTTTTATAAGTTTTAAGGTGGTTTTTACCCATCATACCGGCACCGATTACGGCAACCTTAATAGTTTTAGTCATTGAAAATCCTTATTTATTAACAGATTATGAGTTATATTTGACATTTCTATAACATATTTGATAAAAAAATGCTTTTAACAATATGTTACAGATTGTTACAGTCTGTGTAATAGTGTTTTGTGGTTTATTAAATATTACGCAGAATTATTTTTTCTTTATTATAAAATATAAAACTTCCGGTTTGTTTTTACATAGCAAACGTTGAAGCGGATATAATATTATGCCAATAATTCTATGAAAATTATTCAACTTTTGTTTTGTTATATTGGCAATTATATTAGACATAAGAGGCATGGACGATTTGAAAAATACACATTCTAAACCAAGTTCATTCATAAGATTTGTTATATTTTCTTTGGTAAAATGCACTAAATGATACGGCGGATAATAAGAAGGTAGATATTTATTAAACCATAATTTTAAGCCGTTGTCGATGTTTGGAACTTCTACAACCAAAGAGCCGCTTTTATTTAAGTGTTTATATAATTCTGATAAAAATGTTTTAGGATTTTCGGTATGCTCAAGTACATGTCTTAACAGTATTATATCATATTTATTATCACTGTTAAAAAAATTATCGACGGGAATATATTTTATTTTGTCTTTATTTTTTAGACCTTCGGGAGCATCTTTCATAAAATCAACTGCAGTAACCAAACTATTTGCGGCCACATTTGATATGGTTATTGAAAAATTGCCGTTACCGCACCCAAAATCAACAATATTATTTCGTAAAGCACATTTTTTTAAGGTGTTTTTTATGTATTTTTTTGCAAAAAACTGTTTTAGTATTTTAAATACTAAGGAATTGTTGGTGTCAAAGTTTCTGGAGTTACGGTTCACATACAATTCAGGCAGGGTTTGTGCATCGGGATAAGGCGAAGTATAAAACATTTTGCATTTTGGGCAATACAATAAATTAAAGTATCCGAGATTTGTGTCATGGTCATATATCTTTTTTTCAAAAAGTAATTCTTTATTATGGCAAATGCAGCATTCTTTACGTTCAATATAATTTATCATAGATAGCCTCAAAAAAATAACAAAATTCATCTACATGAATGGCAGATTACTCCATGTTTGTCAATTCTATTTATGAAAATTATTTATTGAAATAAAAACATAAACATATTGACCTTTGGCAAAAAGTGATATAATTTATACTCAATTTAATAAAAAAAGAGAAAAAAATGACAATAATTTATACATTTATATTTCGAATTATCCCTTAGGGGATTGCACGTCATTTTATATAGAAATTTCTAAAATCAAACACTTAAATAATCAATTTTTTTGATGGGTATAAAATTATGACAAAGTACTATGCTGATGTGAAAGCAAAGCCGGATTTTGTGGCGCTTGAAAAAGAAGTGCTGAAGTTCTGGGAAGAAGATAAAACTTTTGAAAAGTCTGTGCATAACCGCGATGGTGCGGCGGAGTTTGTGTTTTATGACGGACCTCCGTTTGCTAACGGCACTCCGCACTACGGACACATTATGGTGTCGTATGTTAAAGACGTGGTGGCGCGTTTTCAGACTATGGACGGTAAAAAAGTAGAACGTCGTTTGGGGTGGGACTGCCACGGACTTCCGGCAGAAATGGCCGCCGAAAAACAGCTCGGCGTTTCCGGACGCAAACAAATTGAAGCCTATGGCGTGGAAAAATTTAATAACTTCTGCCGTTCTGATGTTTTGAAATATTCCGGAATTTGGGTGGAGCTTTTCAAACGCATCGGCCGTTGGGTTGATTTTAATCATGATTACAAAACCATGAATCTGCCGTTTATGGAAAGCGTTATTCATAACTTTAAAGAATTGTATGACAAAGGTTTGGTTTATGAAGATTACCGTGTTTTACCATATTCTTGGGCGGCGGAAACTCCGCTTTCCAACTTTGAGGTAAACTTGGGCTACAAAGACAAAACCGACACGGCTATTACCGTGATGTTTAAGCTGGAAACCGGTCAGAAAATTTTGGTTTGGACCACAACACCGTGGACTTTGCCTTCTAACCTGATGTTGGCTGTGGGCAAAGATATTGACTATGCGGTTATGGAAGAGGACGGCCAGCAATATATTTTGGCGGAAGCTCGTTTGGGCAGCTATAAAAAACAGCTGGAACACGCCGTTATGGTTAAAAAAATCAAAGGTGCGGAATTGCTGGGTTTGAGCTATGAGCCAATGTTCCCTTATTTTGCTAAATTGAAAGAAAAAGGCGCGTTTAAAATTTTGAGCGGCGAGTTTGTTTCTACCGAAGACGGTACCGGCGTTGTGCATATTGCCCCGGGTTTCGGTCAGGACGACTTTGAAGCCTGCCGCGCTTATGATGAAAACTTTCCGGTAGTTTGCCCTGTTGACGAGGCCGGTAAGTTTACCGCCGAAGTTTCGGATTATGAAGGCAAGCAGGTGTTTGAAACCAATGAGCCGATTTTGGCATGGCTGAAAGCCAATGGTATTTTGGTTAAAAAAGAACAATACACCCACACATATCCGTTTTGCTGGCGCACAGATACTCCGCTGATTTATAAAGCCATGAGTTCTTGGTTTGTAAAGGTTACGGATTTCCGCGATGAAATGGTACAGTTAAACCAACAAATCAACTGGATTCCGGGACATATTAAAGACGGTCGTTTCGGCAAATGGTTGGAGGGAGCTCGCGATTGGTCAATTTCCCGCAACCGTTTTTGGGGTACGCCAATTCCGGTTTGGAAATCTGATAATCCTGCTTTTCCAAGAGTAGATGTATTTGGCTCGGTGGCCGAAATTAAAACCGCGACCGGTATTGAGGTTGATAACCTGCACAAGCCGTATATTGACGATGTGGTATATCCGAATCCGGACGATCCAAGCGGCAAGACTATGATGCGTCGTGTCAGCGATGTGTTTGACTGTTGGTTTGAATCCGGTTCCATGCCGTATGCGCAAATTCACTATCCGTTTGAAAATAAAGAATGGTTTGAAAATCATTTTCCGGCAGACTTTATTGTGGAAGCAATCGACCAAACCCGCGGTTGGTTCTATACCTTGACTGTGTTGTCAACCGCTTTGCACCACAAGCCGGCGTTTAAAAACTGTATCTGCACCGGTTTGCTGATGGCTGAAGGCGGACAAAAGCTCTCTAAGCGCTTGAAGAATTATCCGGACCCGAATGAAATTTTGGATTCAATCGGTTCAGACGCTTTGCGCTGGTTCTTGGTTTCTTCTCCGGTTTTGAAAGGCGGCAATGTGGCTGTAGATAAAGAAGGTAAAGAAATTGCCAAAGCCTCGCGTGCGGCAATGATTCCGCTATGGAACGCCTTTTATTTCTTCACTTTGTACGCTAATGCCGAAGACTATGAGGCTAAAGAAATTTCTTCTTCCGGCGAAGCCATTGATAACTACATTCTTTCTAAGTTGAAGAATTTGGCCGTTGTAGTTAAGAAAAATTTGGAAACATACGAAGTTGCCGATGCCTGCGCCAAAGTTTCTGACTTTATGGAAATTTTGAACAACTGGTATATTCGCCGTACCCGCGACCGTTTTTGGGAAGGTGAACACAACGCGTTTGACACGCTGTATACGGTTTTAGTAAACGTCAGCAAAATTGCCGCTCCATTGATGCCGTTTATCTGCGAATACGTTTATAAGACTTTGACCAAAGGAGAATCCGTGCATTTGTGCGATTATCCGATGTTAGAAGAAATTAAAGCCGACAATGCTTTGATGGCTGATATGGATTTTGTGCAAGACCTTTGCTCTACCGGCAAATTTATTCGTGAAGAAAAGAATTTGCGCAACCGTTTGCCGTTGGCCTCTATGACTTTGATTGGAGCTAAACTTTCTCCGGAATATCAAGAAATTGTTAAAGACGAGCTGAATGTAAAAGAAGTGAAGTTTGATGACAATTTGGATAATTACGCCAGCAAAAAAGTTTATTTATATACCCCGCTTTTGGGCAAAACCTTGGGTAAAAACATGGGAGCTGTTATGGCTGCCTATAAGCAAGGTCAATGGACTTTGAATACTGACGGTACACTTTCCATTGGCGGACAAATATTGACTTCTGATTTGTTTGAAGTACGTTTGGAGATGAAAGACGGCGTTGCCGGTCAGGCTTTTGACAGTAACAAAGCGGTTTTGACTTTGGATACTGTTGTAACCGATAGTCTGAAACGCGAGGGTATGGCGCGCGACTTCGTGCGTTTAATCCAAACTTTGCGCAAAGACAAGGATTTTAATATTTCCGACCGCATTGAACTGCATTATCAAACGGCAAATACCGAGTTGGCAAAGGCCTTGGCGGAAAATGAAAAATATATTTCCGAACAAGTGCTGGCCGTCAAAGTTGAGCCAACCTGCACCAGCGGCAGCGAGGCCGATATTGAAGGCGGTTTGGTTGTTTATGACGCCTTTAAGCACTGTGCTTAAAAATTGCTTTTTTAGCAATGGAAGAGGGCTGTGTTTGCAGCCCTTTTTTATATTTGAAAAATAATCTTTACTTTTTTAACATTTACTTATAACATTGAAAATGGATGGGCAATAGTCTGTCTGGGGTGTGGTAGCCTCTTTTCTATGCGTCTATATAACAGACGTTAATTAAGTGTATCTTCTAGCGAAAGCTGGAAGGTAGCAAAATAAGTTATACATTTTTGTATAACTAATATGCTACACTATACTCATAGAAAATAGCTTACCAACTTCCAGCTGCTTCATCGGCAGCTTTTTTATTGTGATTTCAATGTAATAGGAAGTTGTTATGATATTAAAAAGTTTAGTAAGTAAAATAAGGTTCGGTAAAATTAAAACCTCGCCCTGTGTGGAAGAGGTCGACACAAAGTGTCGGGCAAGGGGAAATAAGAAACAAGCCGGCGGCACATTCTATCGTTGGTTTACACCTATTTTTAGCGTCATTTTTGAACATGAGCGTAGCGAATTGTCTCTAGAATCCAAAAATAAAAAATCTATATTCTATAAGCGGATGCACCATTCTGAATCCTCGGCAAATGAGCTTGCGCTCAAAGCTAAGGATGACGTTTCGGGTTGGTGCCGGGGACGCTTGTTTAATACTATTTGCAAGTTCTTCAAATCCCCCTCATCCGAGGCTTACGTCTCAACCTATCCCGCAGGGGGTAAGGTTACTGGATTGCTTCGCGTTGCTCGCAATGACGAAAGACAAGGTGAGGTTGGGTGGTCAATGATAGAAATGCTTGGCGTGTTGGCAATTATCGCTGTGCTAAGTGTCGGTGGAATTGCAGGATACTCCAAAGCCATGGCAATGTGGCGTTCCAATATCCAGCGCAATATGATTAGCGAGCTTATAGCCAGTACTATAAAAATGAAACCTAATTTGAATGCTTTTGACCAAAAATACAATATCTTAAACTCGGTTATATATGCCATGGGGGATATGCCGGAAGGTTTGGAATACAAAAACAATTTGTTTTATGATAAAAACGGTGTTGATATGTATGTTATGCAGGGCAAATCTACTTGGAGAGACCAAAACGGAAATGTTACCGGCAGTGCGCAAAGATTGATTATATTTTTTAGGTATCACCAAGGCGACGGAAAATCTTCTCTTTCCGCTGTAGAATTATGCCGCAATATTATTGAGGCGGCTAAACCGGTTGCCAATGAAGTGTTAATGATTGCCTTCTGGGAAGCTGTGGATACTTCAATAGACTGGACCGGAAGTAAAAGTTCAATATTATACACTGGCCAAACTCTGAAAAATACGAACATCAGCGATATTATGCAAAAGTGCAGAATGAATATAGAAAAAGGCGGATATGAAACATTTTTGCTTTACTTAAACCCATATTGAATTTTTTTCTGACATCCTGAAAGTTGTATTTATATATAAAATGTTCTATAACAATATAGCTCAAAAATCAGTTATTGTGTTACATCTCCGGCCGGCTATATTGCTGCCAAGGATTGATTGAAGTAATCATTCTTAGAGCCCGGTCATTTCGGTCTTGCTAAACATCTTTACGATGTATGTCGGTTAATATACTATTTTCACCGGAAATATTCCGTTCGCGAATGACTTTATATAAATTAGGCCATTTTTGCTTTATGATTTTTATAATTGCGGAGAATATCATACGCTTAGTTTTTTTTGTCATGACATACTTACATTTTTCCCTTGATTTTCAGCGCCTTTAACTATATATTAAAGCGAAAATTAAAGGGGATAAAATGTTTTATTCAAAAAAAATTGCGGTATTTGCCGCCTGGGCTGTTATGTTTTGCTGTTCGCCGGTTTTTGCCGATGAAGATGACAGCGCTTTAGAAAATTATAACCGCGCTATGTTTAATTTTAATATGAAACTTGATGATTATGTGATGAAGCCGCTGGCAAAAGGCTATCGCGCCGTAACCACAAAATTTGTACGCGAACGCGTCAGCAACTTTTTTAGCAATTTAAGAGAGCCGGCCACCACCATAAATCATTCACTGCAGGGAAATTTTGCAGATTCCGGAAAGTCTTTGGGACGTTTTGCCGTAAACAGCACCTTAGGTTTGCTGGGAATGTTTGATGTGGCGTCGGGCTGGAACCTGCCGGCGAATAAAACCGGATTTGACAAGACTTTGGCCGCTTGGTGCGTGCCGGACGGTCCGTTTGTGGTGTTGCCGCTGTTAGGACCTAGCACTCCGCGAGCTGCAACCGGAATGGCGGCGGATGCGGTTGCCGACCCGCTTTATTGGTCTAACCAATATATCAATTTCGGGCAGGATTGGAAACGTTACAGCTTTATTTACGGCTTAACCGCTTTGGGCTTTGTCAGCGCTCGAGAAGAAAATTTGGAATTGCTGGATAATTTAACCGCCAATGCTGTTGACCCTTACAGCATGGTAAAATCGGCCTACGTGCAAAACCGCTTAAAAATCGGTGCTTGCCAAAGTGCAGATGCTGAAAATTCGGCGGCAAGCTATGACTTTGATTTTGATGAAGATGATGACGACTAATTAAAAAAGGAATCGGACTAATGAAAAAATTTTTGGCTTTTTTGTTTTTAACTTTGTTCTGCTCGCAGGCTAATGCTGCCATAAACGGCGCCGCTGCAGAAGATTTTATTAAAAAAACAACACGGCAGGGCATTGAAGAACTGATAAATTCCAATGTTTCCGAGGCGGAAAAGAAAGCTCGCTTTACTAAGCTGTTTAATGAAGATTTGGACTTGGATTTTATCGGTAAATTTGTGCTTGGCCGCTATTGGAAAACTGCAACCCCTAAACAGCGCACCGATTTTATAGATGTTTACCGCAAACTGAATATTCAAACCTGGTCGGAACGCTTTAATGAATTTAAAGGCAAGCACTTTGAGTTTTTGGGGACGGAAAGTTCTAAGTCAGCCGACCAAATTTTTGTTAATACCCAAGTCCCAATGGAAGAGGGGGCTCCGGCGTCGGTAAAATGGCGGGTTAAAGAAACTAACGGCCGCTTGCGTATTGTTGATATTATCATAGAAAACGTCAGCTTGGCGCAAACTGCGCGTAGTGAATATACGGCGTATATTAAAAAATCGCCGAACGGAATTGACGGTTTAATTAAAGATTTACGCGCGCGTTTAAAATAATTTTATAAGGGGCTTGCAAAGCCCCTTAAACTTTGCTATATTACTTTTCGTATTTGCGGAGAAATGAAGCGAATGATTGTTGACGGATACAACACAAAACAAAGAAATATTTTGATTAACAAGTGTTTTTACCAAACGACCATGCGGATTATGCACTTGTTTGAAGAAAAAGGTAATAATGATTTTGCTAACAAAACCATTGAAGCTATTTCCGCCTATCATGAAATTGTTCAGCATAAAAAGCGCAATAATTTTGATCAAGACTATAATGCCGCTTTTGAAACCATAGATTCCGCTATCCGCAATATTGCCAATAAGGTTTTTTACATTTACGGAACCGACAGCTTTAATCACGCTTATGATTCTTTTAGAGATTATAACTATGTGCAAGCCGTGCGCGGGCGTTTGCATAAAGATTTTTTGAAATAAATAGCTGTTGATTTCTTGGTTGTTTAGATTGCCAACGCGGCTGCTTTGACTGATAATGCGGAATATAATTAAATAAAGTGAGGTTATAATGAAACAAGTATCTGTTATCGGCTGCGGCCGCTGGGGAACATTTTTAGGCTGGTATGTGGCAAATTATTGTAATGCCGACAGTGTATTGCTTTATGGTATTGACGGTTCGCCTTCTTTTGAAGGGCTGAAAACAACCCGCAAAAATGAATATCTGACTTTAAGCGACAATATGCACACAACCTCGGATATGGCGGAAACTTTGAAAAATGATTTTATTATCATTTCTATCAGCTGCCAAAATCTACGCAGTTTGGCCAAGCAGATTAACGGCTATAATGTGGAGGGAAAAACCTTTTTGTTGGCAATGAAAGGTTTGGAAGAATCGTCGGCAAAAATTTTGGCAGAAGTGTTTAAAGAAGAAATTAAGCAGAATATTCATATTGCCGTGCTCGGCGGTCCGGGACATGTTGAAGATTATATGCGAAAAGTACCGTCCGCTGCGGTAATTGACAGTTATGATGAAGAAACTCAAGACCGTGTTATCAAATTTATGCAAAGCGACCTTATCCGCTTTTATTACGGTACGGACTTAATCGGTAATCAGGTGGGCGCCGCGTTGAAGAATGTTATCGGTATTGCTGCCGGAATTTTGGACGGATTGGGATGGTACGGCTTGAAAGGAGCTTTAATGGCGCGCGCTCCGATAGAAGTCGGCCGCTTAATTAAATTCAAAGGCGGAAATCCGGCGTCGGCGTATGGGTTGGCACATCTCGGAGATTATGAAGCGACTTTGTTTTCTAAAAACAGTCATAATCGTATGTTTGGCGAAATGTTTGCCAAAGGCGAACGTTATGGAAAGTTGGCTGAAGGTGTGGACACGTTGCGCGCCGTTAAAGCTATTGCGGATAAAGAACATATAGATATGCCGATTTGTCAGGCTTTGTACAAAATTATTTTTGAAAAGGCTGATATAGAAAAAACAATCCGCGGTTTGTTTGACCGTTCATTGAAAAAAGAGTTTGATGCTATTTGTTGAGTTTTAGCAATTTATAATTTAGGGAGGCGATGTTGTCATCGCCTCTTTAAAATTATTGATTTTTTAATGTTTAAAATCTAACCTTCGAGAAGAAAAATGTAATCAATGCGATTTTTGTGAACCGAGCAGCCTTGTTTTTTAGCACTTGACAGACTGACGGTTGGAGTTTACCCTAGCTCAAGGTGCTTTTGAAAGTTGCGTTAACTTATTTATTTTACGGAGAATTTAAAGATGTATTATTCCATTGGGCAAGTCGCCGCCAAAACCGGACTAACCGTTCATACTCTTCGCTATTATGAAAAAGAAGGTTTACTGCCTTTTGTACGCAAAAGCAGCTCCGGTTTGCGTATGTTTTCGGACGATGATTTAGGTTGGCTGTCGCTGATAGAATGTTTAAAAGAAACCGGAATGTCGCTCAAAAGAATTAAGCAATACATTGATTGGTTTCTCGAGGGAGACTCTACTTTGCCTCAGCGTTTAGAAATGTTTAAGCAACAGCAGCTGAAAATTTTGGCGCAAATTGAGCAATTTAAAAAGTATTTGCGAAAAATTGACTATAAAGTTAGTCTTTACGAAGAAGCCGTTAAACTTGGAAGTTTTGAAAAAGCTCTGAAAAAATTCAGCAGTTAGTTATTGTTATTGAGAATAAATTTTATATCGCAAATTTGTGTCGCGCAAACTGAACATTTTTGGACAATTTCACTCCAATTATAAGGTTTGCAGCCAATATGAGTGTAATAATATTGGGTTGTGGCTTTCCCGCAGACATAATGGCGATTTGTTCCTGTATTTTCATTAAGCGCCACAATCCAAGCATCATCAAAATAATTCAAAAAGTCGAATAAAACTTTACATTGCTCAACAGAGTCTTGGTTGGGCAGAGTTTCCAGCCTTATACCAAAGCGCAAAGGTACACCCCAATTTACACTCATATAATGCGTATTAACAAATAATCTATTGCCGAAAATGTCTTTATTATCAGTTGTCAGCATATTTTTTGGTATGATTTCCAATTCTTTCATAAGGGGTAAGATATTATAAGGTGTATCAGAGTATGTTTTGCTGTTTAGGTAAGAGGTTTTCAGATTGGTCATCATATAAATAAAGTCGTTTTTCCACTTGTTTAGTTTATACATTTGCATGGCCTTTGAATAGCCGGCAATTCCGCCAACACTCAGCACAGCGATTATGGCGAGGACGCTGAGCATTTCAATCATACTGCGACCAAATTGATTTTGTTTCATAACAACTTCCTTTCATTTTGAAATTACAACAAAAAAGCTGCCTATACAGCAGCTGGAAGTTGACAACTATTAGAAACGAAATAGTGTAGCATATTAGCTATTTTGAATATAGCATATTTTGCTACCTTCCAGCTATAAAGCCAGAAGGTATGTTTTACGTCTTTAAGACGCGTTTCTAAGAGGTTGTCACACCCCAGACAGACTATTGCCTATCTAAATATTTAGGATAATAGAATAACAAATTTTTGTAAAGTAAAAAAATACCGGCTGCTGTTTTCAAGCAACCGGCTCAAAACCATCAAAGACTCGAATAATACGGCTAATACGCATTAACTTTTTTTGCGCCATGTACAATAAGTAAACAAGCACAAAAAGTTAAAAGTAGTAGATTATTAGACGAGCCTCCTTATATTGACTTATTTTGAGAAAGAATTTTTAAGATTATTCAACGAATTTTTAGTATCTTCAAAAGCTTTTTTCTGCTCTGCAACTTTAGCTTCGCGTTCGGCTTTTTGAGCAGCCTGTTTTTCGGCTAATTCCTTCTTTTTAGCTTCTTGCTTAGCTTCAAGTTCTTTTTTCTTGGCTTCAAAATTTGCTTTTGCATCTTCATTAGCCTGAGTTAAGCTGTCAATTTTGTTTTGAGCCTGCTGTGCGACCGAAACCAAATCAGTTTTTGCCTGAGCGGCACCGGCAGCCAAAACAGCAACAGCAGCAAGTACTAACAATTTTTTCATATTTTTCTCCTTTCGAAAAATGATTGACTAACAAAAATGATTTGCTAGTCAAGATATTAAGAAACCTGAAATCATAAAAGCAAGCAAATAACAATTTTTTTATACAGAAAAGCAATATTTTCTTTCTATTCTTGACAAAAAACATGTTTTAGATTAAATTAGAATTTATCATTTTATTATTAACTTTAATTTTTATTTTTATGTTAGCTAAATTTTTTAGATGGGTTTGGGCGTTGATTTTGCAGTTATGGACATATATCTGCACACGTCTGGAAATAAACGATTTGTATCTGGTTTTGAACGGAAAGCATGAACACATCATGAAGCGTTTGCACAATGACGAAAAGCCTTTTGCCAAACCAGCACAAAAAGCTTTGCTCAACCGCGGCAACACTGATGAAATTGTCGCCATGATAAAAAGCGGTTTTGCCGTTATTGAGTCTATCAATAAAAAAATTGTTGAACGCAATATCGGTGTAGAAATCAAAGCACTTTGCGACTATGGAAAATATGTACCTGCAGACATCATTATTCAAGAAGGACACGTTATGGCCTGCCTTGCTTTGGCAAAACGAAAAATGCTTTTCTTGACTGATGCCGATTTACAGTATGTTCTGCAACATTACAGCCCGCAAAATGCCGCTGAAATTATCATGAACTGCGCCGACACGCTGACTCCAGACCAAATGCTGGCGATTATCGACCGCAAAAATGACCGGATGATAAAAGCAATGTTCCGCACGGACTGTGTTTATACCAGTATCATTTTTGATGCGATTGTTGACAGCGGCTGCGAAGAAGCTACCGCCTTGATTGTCGAACATTATGCACTGTCTGTGCCGGCTGCCATAAAATATCTGCACAAATATGCCGATAACATTGATATGCTGGATGATTTTATCTACAGAGATGGTGTCGAATGTCCTGAAATTCAGCTGGAAATAGCCAAAACACTAGGACATAATGCGGTTATGAGTATGCTTGATGTCAACGATGAACTTTGTGCTGAGGCTCAGCTTGCCATTGTTAAAAAAGGCAATATGGATGAAATTCAAAGGCTAATTACAGAGCAAAACAAACTTGACAAACAAGTTATTGACATTTTGCTTGAGCGTAACGTTCATTCTGAAATGCTGGCTTTGGCCGAACATCAGCAGCTGGATAGTTCTGTTTTGATGCATTGGGTAAATAACTGCCGCTTTGATTATGTGGAGATTTATTTGGCAAACAACGAAACGGATAGCAAGTTTACGCAACGCCTGATACTTGAAGTATTAAAACGCACTGTTCAGTAAGTGCCTACAAAAAAATCCCCTTCTGTTTTTACAGAAAGGGATTTTTTATATAATATCATCAGCGATGATGAGGAGGCCTTGGCGGCGGAGGCGGCGGGTAGGAGTATCTGGTTACAATCGGAGCGTTGTAGTAGATTACCGTGCCGTAAGGATTATTGTAGTACCCATCAGGGTAGTATGAATATGGCTCAATGAGCTCAATACCTATACTGCCGCAACTGCTTAAAGTAAAAATACTTATAGCCGCAAACAAGAAAAATAAAAACTTTTTCATAAGGCATAAAAATTAAAATGAGACATAATTATAAACTTTATGCCTCATATTTTAGTCTAAAATTTTATATTTGTCTAGAAGTATTTTCAGTTTTCTTCCAGATAATCTTTATAAGACACGCCGTCTATTTTTAAGTTTGTAATCAATGGCTGATAACCGGATTGATATGAAAATTCCAGCACCACATTTTTAGCAGCCACGGCTTTTTCCAGCTTTTTGGCTGTGTCTTCTTTTACATAAAAAGAATAAACTTCGGCAAATTCTTTTTTAGGGCAAGCGTTATCCTTAAACTGAGTGCAATCGGTTTTTTGCCAATTCGGCTGCAGAGCGACATAATAACCGGAAAAAAAGTCTTTAGGGTCATAGCCTTTTACCGCAATTTCTACTTTTTCAAAATGGGTTAAATATGTCAGCCGCAGCATATACACCGACAAAATTACAACCGGCACAAACAATAAAATAGCGCAAATTTTAGCAAATTTAGTCATGTTTTTTCTCCCACAATAACTTACCATATTTAACCAGAGCAAAAATCGTTGCCAGCAACAGCAAGCCGGAGCCAATCAGATATATTCCTAAATAGGTTAAATTGCTTGCGTCGGCATAATAGTAGAGCAGACGGATAACCGCCGCCAACACCGCAACATTAAACAAGCGGCGGCTGTTGTTCAGATAGGCGTAAACAGCCAAAGCCGCGCAAATAAGCAAAGACGGAATAAGATTGAATACATCCCAGCTGAAAGTGGCAAAGAACCAGACCAACAGCGCAAACAAAGTCAAATATCTGAAACGCGGCATTTTGTGATAATAAGCGTAGCCCCACATCAGCAACAAGCTGGTCAGCGCCAAAACAGATTCCACATTGTCCTGTAAAATATTAAATTTCAACAGCACGCCTTCAATCAGAAATCCCAGCAAAAAATACGGCATAAAGCTAACTCTACCATGCTTGCGGTTTAAAGCATAAATAAGCATCGCCGCTAAAATATATCCGTAAGAAGACAGAGCAATAGTTGACCACGGAATTTGAGCAAAGGCAACATTGGTAATCAAGGGGCGGCAACTTAGCGGAGCGGCCGACAGCAGCAATGTTCCGCAATAAAATTTTAAGGGACGCTCAATGGTTTTCTTGCTTGGTTTGGCGTAAAGCATCCAAAGTTCATAGGCAAAAATTAAGCCATAAAAAACAAGCAGGCTGCAGATGCCATTTGCCAGAGTATAGTTCAAGCCGATGTTCAGCAGTACATCTCCGACAAAAGTGTTATAAATAGCGAAAGATTTTGTTCCGACAAAAAGCAGCGGTATCCAAAGCCAGAGCAGACGCGGCGTGATTAAAAACAGCGGCCAAGCGCACAGCGCCCATAACAGGCAAGCTCCGCTGACATCTGAACGCAGTTGGAATATTTGCCCAATCAGCCCGATTACCGCCATAATCAAAGCGGCGAACACTCCGCACAGCACTTGAGTCAGTATGTTTTTTTTGAATTTCATAGATAGTATCACCGCAGAAGCGTTGGCTATCATCAAAACTATTGCGCCGCCGAGTTTTACATTGTTTGGAATTTGCTCCCAGTTGGCGGCAACCAAAGCGATAATTCCCAAGCCGATTAAAAAAGCGGCAAAATAGGCTAAAATCATCAGCCAATAATTTTCATCGTGCAATTTTTCCGGCGTTTGTGTTGATGTTTTTTCCATTTTATTCTCCTTGATTTGCGGCTTTCAGCATAACTTCCGGTGCTTCAATACCCAACAAATACAGCATTAAGGTCAGCACGTCGCGCACCAGCTTAGCCATTTTCAAACGAGAGGCCGCCAGCTCTTGCGTATCGGCAGTCATAATCGGGCAAGCGTTGTAAAAAGTGCTGAATGTTTGCGCCAAAGTGTAGGCATAATCAGCGATAATGCTCGGCTCTTTGTCTTTTAAGGCGCGCATAATCACACTGTTTATCTGCGCCAGTTTTAAAGCTAAAACCCGCTCTTCATTGGCTTGTAAAATAACTTTGCCAGCGGTCAGATTATTGGCCTTTGCCTTGCGCAAAATAGAGTTAATACGGGCTACGGCATATTGAATGTACGGACCGGTTTTGCCTTCAAATTTGGCAAAGTCTTCCAGCTCAAAAACATAGCCCGAAGCAATGGTGTTTTTCAAATCTTGGAATTTGATGGCGGCAACGGCAATTTGTGAAACCAGTTTTTCAATTTCTGCTTCGCCGTAACCTTCAACTTCTCCGGCTTTCGGCAGTGATTGGCGGACTTTATCCTTGGACATCTCTATCAAGGTTTCCAAATTCATTACGCCGCCGTCACGGGTTTTAAACGGTTTGCCATCGGCACCGTTGACCGTACCGAACACAATATGCTCCAGTTCAACATTTGGCGCGATACCAAGTTTTGACACTCCTTCAAACACCTGTTCAAAGTGCAGGGCTTGGCGGCTGTCGGTAAAATAAACAATTTCTTCAGCCTGCAGCTGGTCAACACGCATTTTGATGGTGGCAATATCGGTGGTGTGATAGGTGTAGCCGCCGTCAGATTTAATCAAAATTACCGGTGGTTTCGGCTTGTTTCCTTCTTCCAAACGGATAATTTCGGCACCGTTATCCACTTCGGAAATACCTTTTTCACGCGCCAGTTTTACAATCTCGCCGCAAGTTTCGTGAGCGTCGCTTTCACCCCACCACAAATCAAAATGCACATCCAGTTGTTCATAATTCTTTTTAATGGCGTTTACCGACTCGCTGCGCAAATGCTGCCAAGCCTTGCGGTATTCCGGATGGCCTTCTTGCAAAGCTGCGGTGATTTTGCGTGCCGTTTCTTTGGCGGCTTCATCTTCTTTGCAGCGGATATTGGCTTTTTTATAAAATACGGTAATTTCTTCGATATTATAATTATTTACCTTGGATAAATCGCCGTCTTGATGTATAATTTCGGCCAAAATCATACCCATCGGAGTACCCCAATCACCCAAGTGAACGTCTGAAATAACTTTGTTGCCGGCAAAGCGTTCAATGCGTTGAATACTTTCACCGATAACGCCGGAACGCAGATGGCCGACGTGCATTTCTTTTGCCACATTCGGACCGCCAAAATCCAAAACAACTTTATGCGGATTTTCAGTCATTCCGCAGCCTAAGCGTTCATCAGCCGCCATTTTATCCATGGTTTCGGCTATAAATTCGTTAGTCAGTTTAATGTTTATAAACCCCGGTCCGTCAACCGAAACAGATTCTATTTCCGAATAATTTTTCAGTTCTTCGGCAATAGATTGAGCTATTTCACGCGGATTTTTATGGGCAATTTTTGCCAAAGCCAAAGCTCCGTTGCATTGAAAATCGCTTAAATCGGCGCGGTCAGATACTTTTACCGCGGCAAAACGGGTGTCTAAGCCCAGCTTTTCAAAAATCTTTGTTAAATCTGCGTTTAATTTATTTTCCGGTTGAAGATTCATTTTCTGTTCCTTTTTTGTTTACACATTTATAATAAGCATGACTTGGCAGTAATAATTTGCCGTCAAAGTGAGTTTTTTGTAAAAATTCGGCATAGTTTCCGGTTCCGTGTTTAACACATTCGGCGGTGGCAAGCTCTTGCAAGTCTTCATCACTGCTCCACAGGCCGTTATAGCAAACAACGGGCGCGTCAGGTTTTGAAGGACCGCTGTAAAGTTGGCTAATGTCTTGCGTTCCGGGGTTGCGTCGGCGGTCAATATAGGGATTTAACATACCGCATCCGCACAAAATCAGTAGAAATATCGTGCTTATCACTAATTTTAGACTAGACAATTTAAAAAACTCCATTAAATTATACTTTCAGTGAAAGGTATCATATACGAAGAATATTAAAATGAAAAGCGAAAATAAATATATTGGTGATGATAAATTTAAAAAATTTTTAGAACACTATAATTGCCCGACACCTTTAGACGTGGTTAAGCTGCGTTTTGCCGGCGCAATATGCAGCCCGAATACCGAGCTGCGTCCGACAGATGTTATAGCTTCTTTGTGGGAAAATAATCAGGCTCCTCGTTTGGAAACAAAAAACGAAGCCGAATTGTTTTTCAAATTTTTTATGGGTCTGTGGGATGAAATGTTTGAATTGGTTTCGGCTAACAGCGTTGTTTTGCCGCGGATTGAACCGACTGCAGATTTGATAGATGTTTGCGAAGAACGCTTTGCCGAATTGGAAATGGGTTTTATTGAAGGCTTTTGGGGCGGTAAAGACGATGCCAAAATTCCGGCTTATATAGCGGAGGTTGTTGATTCTTTGTCGCAGTTGGCCGAAGTTTATAAATCGCTGGTGAACAAAATTCATCCCGAAAAAGATAATAAAAATGTTTTTGACGCAATAATTAAATGTGATAAAATGGCGGCAAAGTCTATAAATATGTTGATTGAACACTATGTATTGCCGCATATTGACAGTTTGCGTCGTACGGTTAATTAAGGAGAAAAATAAAAATGGAATTGTTAGAAGGTTTGAAAACTCGTCGTTCGGTTCGTATGTATGACACGACAAAAAAAATTCCGCACGAGGATATTGAAAAAATTTTGGAGGCGGTGTCATATTCTCCGTCTGCTCACAATAAACAGCCGTGGGAATTTTTGGTAATTGAAGATGCTGAAAAATTAGCATCTTTACGCACTGTTCAGCCATGGACGTCTTTTGCTAAAAACGCGTCTTGCGCCATTATTGTTTGCAGTAACACCGACGAGTCGTTTCATCGGGATAAAGAAAATGAAAAATGGTCGTATGCCGATGTTGACGGAACTATCGCCGCTTATGGTGTGTTGCTTGCCGCCCACGCTTTAGGTTATGGCGCTTGTTTTTGCGGTGCCGCACCGATGCCGTTGATTATTGAAAATCTGCAGGAAAAATTGCATATTCCGGCAAATATGCGTCCGATTGCAATTATTCCGATGGGTGTGCCGACAGAAGAGCCGAAACAACCGGCAAGCCGCTATAATCCGCAAAAAGTTCATTGGGAAAAATGGTAATATTCCCTTATATTATAAAGGAATCGAAAAATGAAAAAACTTTTATTTGCCGCAATGCTTATCGCCGGTTCAGCGCATGCTGAAAATGCTGATTTGAATAAAATTGAAAACTATTTAAACAACATCAGCACTTTGGAAGCCGGATTTGTGCAAATGTCCAGCAACGGTGGTTCGGCAGAAGGGAAAATTTATATTGAAAAGCCCAGCAAAATTCGTATGGAATATACGGCTCCCGACCAGCTTTTAATCGTTGGCAACGGAGAGTATATTATCTATAACGATAAAGAGCTGGACCAAATTACCAACATAGATTACAAAGATATTCCGGCAACCATGATTTTGAGCAATAAAATCAAATTTGACGGCAAAAATTTGAAAGTTACCGATTTTTACAAAGACGGCGGACAGACGGCCGTAACTGTTGAAATGCCAAATTCTCCGGGGGTTAAGCCGATTACTTTGATTTTTGATAATTCGCCGTTTCGTTTGAAACAATGGAAAGTTATTGACCAGCAAAATATTGAAGTAACAATTTCTTTGTTTGACGCCGAACAGGATAAAAAATTGAGCGAGAATTTATTTAAGTTTAGTAAAAAGTCCGAAAAAAGTTCTGCGTCGTCAGCAAGTCGCCGGAAGTAAAATAATGAAAAAAGTTTGGTTTTATGTTTGGCTCGGGTTGGCGGTGTATTCGAATACATCTTTTGCCAAAGACAATGTTAAAACTATAGATGAACTTAATTGCAGCGCCGATGGAACTTATTGCGAACGTGAGGGCGGACGGCCGTTTACGGGGCAGGTTTCGCGCTACGACGGCGAGAAAAAAGTGGTCTCAACCTACCAAAGCGGCAGGCTTAGCGGGTTGACCACAGTTTGGAACGCCGAGGGCAAAATAGCCGGCAAAACCTATTATAAAAACGGAAAGAAAAACGGTGTGGAGAAAATTTTTTATGATAACCGCACTATCAAGTCGTTTGCCGAATATAAAGACGGATATTTGCATGGCAAAGTGGAATATTACACCGAAAAAGGCAAGCTAAAAGGGCGTTTGAGCTATAAAAACGGATATTTTGAAAAGGGCTACTGCGTGGTTGACGGGCAAAAACAAGAAATCAGAGCCGCACGCACAACCGAAATTATGACATGCGGGGATTGATGAAAACTGGTTTGGTTTTAGAGGGCGGAGCGCAGCGTGCCATATATACTGCCGGTGTTTTGGACGTGTTTATGGAAAACGGCATAACGTTTGACGGCGTTATCGGCGTTTCGGCCGGAGCAATTCACGGCTGTTCGTTTGTTTCGGGACAGCATCGGCGCAGTATTGATTATACTTTGGCTTATGCCGGAGATAAAAACTATATGAGCTGGTATTCATTTTTGACAACCGGAAATATGGTTAATGAGGAGTTTTGCTATCATACTCTGCCGGAAAAACTTTTTCCGTTTGACCACAAAACTTTTGAGGCAAACAACACGGATTTTTATGCTGTGTGTAGTAATTTGCAAACAGGGCAGGCGGAATATGTCAAATGCGCAAAAATGGATAAGACCGGGTTGGCCTATTTGCGGGCATCGGCTTCTATGCCTTTTGTTTCGCGGATTTCAGAAATCGGCGGAAAAAAATATTTGGACGGCGGAATTTGCGACAGCATTCCTTTGCGCGCGTTTCAAAAAATGGGCTATGAGCGTTGCGTGGTGGTGCAGACCAGAGCCGCCGGATACCAAAAAAAGCCAAACAAGCTGGGGTGGCTGGCGCCGCTGGTGTATCGCAAATATCCAAAGTTTGCCGCCGCCATAAAAAATAGGCATATAATGTATAACAACGAGCTGGAGCAGATTGAACAGGCGCAAAAAAACGGCGCGGCGTTTGTTATCCGTCCGAGTAAGAATGTTAAAATTCATCATATGGAAACAGATAAAAAAGTGTTGCAGGCGGTTTATGACTTGGGGCGCGGCGACGCTATAAAACTTTTGCCGGAACTGAAAAAATTTTTAAAAGAGGCTAAAAAATAATGCAGAATTTTACTTATCATACGCATAATCATGAACAAGATTTTGACGGACATCAAAGCGCCGAAGAAATGATTGCCGCCGCCGAAGAAAAAGGTTTTGCGGAAATCGGGGTTTCAAATCATTTGATATGTCATAAAAATTTGCGTATTGAAAACGGCTATCAGCCGATGTTTCGGCAAGATTTTAAGAGCGGTGAGGAGTGTTACAAAAAACATATTGAGCTGATACGGCAAGCAGCGGAAAAACACCGTATAAAAGTGCGGGTCGGTTTTGAGGTGGATTTTTTCCCGTCGGCATATTGGCGTGATAATTTTGAAAAAATGCTCAAAAATCTGGACGTCGATTATCTTATTGGTTCAACGCATTTTATCCGCTCGGCAGACGAGAGTTTTTTGTGCAATATTTATCATATGAAATATCATCCGGATTTGCCGCAACAGCCTGAATTTAAGGAATATCTGCGCAACTATTGGCGCAACATTGTCGCGGCTGTGGAAAGCGGATATTTTACTTTTATCGCTCATGTTGACTATATCACGATTTTTAATTTGTGCGTTGAGCCGGAATGGGACGAGTATAAATGGCGAGTGATTGAGGCGTTGGCAAAGCATAAGCAGCCGTTTGAGCTGAACACCAGCGGCTATAACCGCATAGATATGCAGCACCCGACGACCTGGATGTTAGAAGAGCTGAACAAACGCGGCGTACCGGTTATTATCAGCGACGACGCGCACGATGTTTCTATGCTGGGACAGCACTTTGAACGTGCCGAAAAACTGCTTTCCGAGCTTGGTTACACCAATCGTTTCAACCCGTTTAAGGTTTAAAGGCTATCTTTTTTTATACCAAAAAGGAATTCCAAAAAGTTTTAAAACTTTTTTGTCGCCTTGTTTTTCTTTGGTTATAGGACGCAAATATTGTCTTACTTTTTGCCAAAATTTAAGACGCTTAAATTGTTTTTGAAAATTTGGGCTGTTTTGGTAGATTTTTTGATATACAGCTTCAACATCTTGTATGTAGTCTTTATCAATAAAACGTTCTTTGGCAGATTGGAAAGCCTTATTTCCGAGTTCTTGACGCAAAGATTGGTTTTCAAAGAGCAATTTTAATTTTTGTGTGTATTCATTTTGTGATTTTGCAAAAAATCCGCCATTAGCAATGGTGTCTTTGTGCGCATTTTGTTTGCGTGATTTGTGTCCCAGGCATGGCAAGTTGTGAATCATTGCTTCAGCAAAAACGTAGCCGAAAGTTTCGCCGTCTCTGCGTCCATGGGCAAAAATATCTAAGGTGTTCAAAAATTTAGAAATCATGGTGCGGTCGTTGCTGTGTGGCAACTGGATAAAGTTTTTAATTCCCAGTTTTTTTGCTTGTTCGCTATATTTTTGACCACCTCCGAGAATAATAAAATATCGGTCAGACGCCTGCAGCTTGGCAAAACTGTTTAAAGGAATCGGTGAAAAAATATCATTGGCGTTGCGTTGATGAAATCCCGCTACAACAGCATTTTGCGGAATATGCAGTTCATCGCGTAAATTATCATTGCTTAAAGGTAAAGAGACACCGACCGGTACAACGGAGCTTAGTTGATAGATTCCACCTAGTTTGGCATTGCGTTTACGCATCCATTCTGACAAGAAAAAAGTATGATAAATATTAGCCGAAGTGTCGGCATAATGTCCTAAATGCACACTGTGAATAACCGGTTTTTTTATCAGATAGAACGGCCACTGTTTTTCTCCGGATATAGCGCTTTGGATTAAATCGTAATTATTTTCATTGAACAGTTCATAAAAATTACTGTCCAACCATTTACCGTTTTCTTTTTCATCATAGCCGGAGCAGTTTACTTTTATCAATTTTACCCCGTTATCTGTTAAAAATTTTGCACGGAATTTATCGGTGTTGCCGGTGTAAAAATAATCGACCGAAAATTTTTGTTTATCAATGCGAGCTGCAATATTTTGCAACCAAAGTTCCGTGCCTCCGCAAGATAATCCATCTTGTTTTATAAACGCCAATCTGATTTTAGTCATTATAATCTCCAAATTTTTTCATAGCTAAAGCAAATTTATTATGTTTGCCGCCCCACTGCGCCCCGCCTATAATGTGTAACCATTTATCGTCTATAATTTCAATAGCATTGTTATAAATAAATTCATCCAACTCTTTGTAATTTAAAGAGTTATATTCTATGTTTTCGTCTGTGTGCAAGTTTATATAATGTTCAGGCAAAGTTTTCCATAAATTTTTATCAAGGTTTTTATAAATAGCCTGATAATTGCCGCCGCCGGTATCAAGTAGCTTGTGGTTATAGCGACATGGCAGAAAATTGACGGTTTTAGTTTTCATAAAATCAAAGCTGTAAAAACTGAAAGCAGCCCAAGGGTACCAGCAGTTAAATCTTTCTCTGATTGCACCACAAAGAGGTGTCATAAAATATTTGCTTAAATCAATAGGTTTTATCGGGAAAATATCGTGGTCGATAAAAGCAAAGTTGTTTTTACGTTTTTTAATGAGATTCTTATAAATCCAGTTCAGCGCATAACCGTGGCTATGACTGGGACCAACGTACAAAAATTGAGGTAAGCGATAATAAGTGATGTTATGCGTTTGGCAAAATTCAAAAATTTTATCGGCAATTTCAAGATTGTTTGAATTGTCGCAAATTATATAGTGGTATTGGTTTTGCTGTAAATTTTTTTGCATAAATTGATATTGAGTTTCAATCAGTTTAGAATCATTGAAAGCGACCACAAAAATATCTAACATTTTGGGAGTTTCAAAATCAGAAGCTGTAAAAACATTCAGCGGTTTTGTTTTGATGAGAGCATAAATATAGTTTATGCCTCTTTTAATTAGTTTAGAAATTTTATGCAGTTGTTTACTCATTGTTTTTTCCTATAATTTTGCAACTAATTCAGCCAAACTCAGCAGTTGATGATTAGCCAGCCACCAAATAATTTTGAAACGAAGGCGCATTAAATTCGGCTGAAAAACATTTAGGGTTTTAAGTTCTGAAAGATAATCTAATTCCTGAGAAATTTTAGACTTGTTCTTTCGCAAAGCATAAAGCAAATGTTCACGAAACAAAATTTTTTCGCTCAAATATTTTTGACATTCTTTTTTTAATAATTCATCAGAGCTGCGCAAACAATAATCTTGAATTATGGCGGTTATTTTTTCTTCAATTTTAAGTCTGTTGCCGCGGATTTTTGCTTCATCGGCTTGGTGCATAATAGATTGAGGATTTTGCATATAATAATATAGTACGTTGTCAAGCATGGCGATACTTGAAATTTTCAGTAATACACTGAGAGAATACACATCATCTTCACCCTGTTTTAAATTGCAAAATGAAATATTTTTGATTTTATCAGTGCGATAAATTTTGTTCCAAATCAAAATTCCAGTTTTTATTTTTCTATGAATAAAACTTAATAGAGGTGTTTTACATAATTTACAATCAGAATCAACCATGTAATTATTATAGATGATTTTTGTGTTGGGGTAAACTTCTTGATATTTGAAACAGCCCATATCGGCATTTGATTTTTCCATGACATTTTGCAAAATTTCTAAAGTTTGCGGATGCCAAATATCATCACTATCCAGATACATGAGATATTTTCCGGTTGTTTGCTGCAGTCCTGTATTACGCGCGGTGCTGACGCCGGAATTTTGTTGGTTTATGATATGAAAACGGGCGTCTTTGGCGGCGTATTCTTCAAGAATTTGCGCTGAATTGTCGCTTGAGCCGTCGTTGACGCAAATGGCTTCCCAATTTTTATAAGTTTGCGCCAACACGCTGTCCAAGCAAGCGCGCAGATATTTTTCCGCATTATAAACGGGAATGACAATAGAAATTAAAGGCTCGGTCATATCTTATCCTTTCAGCGCGGAGGTAACCGCGGCAGCCAGCTTTTTTGCCACTTGCGGCAAAGTATAGTTGTTTTGCAGCAGGTTATAGCCGTTTTCCGCCACTTTTTTGGTTTGTTCATAGTGTTCAAGCGCGTATTGCAGCTTGTCGGCCAACTCATTTACCTCTTTTATCCTAAAAGTATAGGCGGCATCTTCGTGGTCGGCAAAAATTTCCGCCGGTCCTTCGGCAAGCGAAGTAACAATCGGCAGAGAATAGTTCATCGCCTCTAAAAGCACAATGCCGAACGGCTCAAAATTGGACGGCAGCACAAAAATATCCAGCGATTTATAAAACTCGTCTTTATCTTTTATCCAGCCCAAAAGTTTGATATCATTTTCAAGCCGGTTGTCGGTAATCAATTTGCGGATTTTAGCGTCTTCATTTGCATACGTTGCCGAAGCGCCGCCTCCCAAAACCGCTTGAAAAGGAACACCGCGCTTTTTTAATTCCGCCAACGCCAAAATATAGTCGCAAAAACCTTTCATCGGGTCAAAACGTCCGATTGCGCCGATAACAGGCGGCTGATGATATGGCGGCAGCGGGCGAAACGGCTGAGGTTCGGACACTAAATTCGGAATTACAAAAATCTTGTCAGCCGGAAAACCATAGCTGGCGAAAATCCGCTTTTGATGTTGGGTGATGGAAAATATGGCGGCGCATTTTTCCAGATGCTTAAACTTTGGATTGTGCGCCACGCCAACAACTTTTATACCCAGCATTTTGGCGGCGGCGATCACAAGCTCCAGCGCTTTTTTGCTATGCACAATAATCAAATCCGGCTGATATTTTTTGAAACAGCGGTAAAATGTCCAAATCAAAAACAAGTTGAGGTGCGAAAAGCGGATTTTGCATTGTTTCAAATTTTGATGCGGTGTGATTTTTTCGTTAATCTGCGCGCGTTTATCGGTAATAGCAAGCACATCAAAACCTTGTGAAAGCAGAGCGTTATTATAGTCTAAAAACGCTTGTTCAATTCCGCCCAAGCCTCGGGCAATCATAATATTGACAATTTTCATTTTTCAGGCTCCAAAAATTCGGCGACGGCTCGTTGCACAGCTTCAAACAGGCGAGGGGTAGAGTGTCCGCTGCCGGCGTTGATAATCAGCTTTGAGTTCGGCAAGGCTTGGTGCAAGTCCCACGCTTGTTTGACCGGACAGCAAAAATCTAAGCGATTATGAACAATAAGCGTTGGTATATGCTTGATTTTTTCGGAATGCTGCAAAATTTGATTAGAGCCTAAAAAGTATTTGTTTTTTTCATAAAAAAAGGCAACGCGCGCTGATTGCAATTCGGCATAATCCAAAGTTTCTGGCGCGCGGAATTTTGGTGCCAAGCGGCCAAGCAGATATTCATAACTGCCTAAATAGGTCAGGGCTTTCAGATTGTCTTTGGGATTTTTAGAAAACAGCAAGCGGCGATAGGCGGGATAAATATCGTTGCGGTGGACTTTTTTGCGCATTTCTGCCCATAAATCCGGATAAAAGCGCTCGCTTTCCGAACTAACCCAAGCGGTGTCGTATGGACGTGCCAAAAATACCGAGGTAACAATTATTTTATCCACTTTTTGCGGATAGGCTTCGGCAAACAAAAGCGCCAAAGTCGAACCCCACGACGCGCCGTGAGCGATAATCGGCTGATTTATGCCCAGATATTCCAGCAGACGGGCGGCGTCTTCCAAAGTGTTTTGCGTGCTGTTGTTTTGAAAAGCGTCCTTAGCTTCGGATTTTCCGCAGCCGCGCTGGTCAAACTGAATAAAACGATATTGGCGGCGGTTGAACAATTTGGCGTATTTGGGACGCGACGAACCTCCTGGACCGCCGTGAAAAGACAGCACCGGCGCACCGACCGGATTGCCGTATTGATAATAATGTATTTTATGTCCGTCTTTTTCCGGCAAAAAACCTTCGCTGTAAGGCTTGGGCATACGATTAAAAATGTTCCACCACATAGGCTCCTCCAAAATTTATTTCAGCATACAATTAAGAGCATTGTAAGGCAAGCGGAAAAACAAAACTGCAAACAGAGAACATGAAATAAGAAATATATTTTATATTAAGATAAATTTATAATAAAATGCTTGACTTTAAAATAATTTTATTATAAAAATAAGAGAAATAATTTAAAAGGAGAGAAAAATGTCAATACCAACAAGAAATTACATATATGGTTTATCGCCGTTAAAGCGCGAAAATCCAGCCCGAGGGCAAAGCGAATGGTACTATTTTGACCCGCGCAATGCTTCTACTTTTTCGGATTTTAAGCAAATAGACGTGCCAAGTCAGAATACGCCTAATCCATACGCAAAAGAAATTCAGAATTATATTTTTAAAACAGATTCTGATAATTATAAACTGTTATATGGTAACGCGCAGCCTCCGCAGGAAAATCAGCAAAATCAACCGCAGCAGGAAAATGTGATAGGGATGGCTAAAAATGTTAATAACAATTTTTTCCAACCGCAAAGCACGCTCGGACAAGCTATTGGCAATAATGTTGCACAGCAGCCGGCGTCTAAGGAACAAAATATAGCGGAAGCGATTAACTCCAGTATGCCGAACTCTGTTGATGATGTGCCTGATATGAATTATATTATGAAAATAAGAAAGTTGCTGGGAGATGACATAAGAAACACACAAGATGCGTTTAAAACCAAATCCAATTTGGATAATGCTAAAACTTTTATACTTGATGATTTCGGCAGACCATTAAGCGGAAATTATTTGCAAGAATTGGCAGAAAAAAGAAAAAACAATAATAATGAAATAAACTATTCATTGTACGGAGAAGATTTTGATAAAAATTTTATCAATGAATTGGTTAATGATAAAGAGTTTAATGCAATATTAAATAATTATATTATTCCAAATGAAGGAGGGTATGTTAACGATAAAAATGACAGTGGAGGAGAAACCAATATGGGAATTTCAAAAAAAACATATGGGTCTGAAGATATTGGAAAATTAACGAGAGAAAGAGCCAATGCTATATACTATAAAAATTATTATAAATTTAATGGGCTAAATAAATTGCCATATCCAGTTAAAGGTTTTGTTGTTGATTTTGGAGTCGTCTCGCATCCTCAAAAGGCAATAGAAGCAGTACATAAGATTCTTGGAAATCCTCCAAAATCTGATATTATTGGACCAGTAACTTTAGAAAAATTTGGTAATTTTACAGATGAAGATTATAAAACTTTTCTTAATGATTATAAAAACTATATGATTGATTATTTTAATGCTGTTGCTAATGCAAATCCTAAAAATAAAAAATATTTAAAGGGGTGGTTAAATAGAGCTAATAGAGCACATTTAGATAAACTATGAATTTAAGATTATAAAAGATGAGGTTATAAACCTCATCTTTTATAATCATCTAACATCGGATAGAATTCTAGCATATTTTCTTTATTTTCATTGAGCAGAGATTGTATGTAGTTTTTCAGCTGTTCGCTCATATCATCCATACGCTTTACATCACATATAATTCCTGCAGGCCAGCCGTATTTGTTGCGGCAATGTAGCATGCCATAGGCCTCTGACAAGGCTTGTTTATATTGCTTGTAATCTTTCAAATTCATGTCAGGATAAACATATAAATTTGTTAGTATTTTTTCAGCGATTTTATCATAGCAGGGAAATAGGTCTGGTAGCAATTTTGGGCAATTATCAAATTCAGCTTGATATTGTAAAAGCAGAGTGTAATCATCAATAATTTCTTTTATTTTAGCTTTGCTTTCCCAATCATTTGTTTTATAAATATAGTCAATGTCTATATTGTGGTAGGTTTTGGCATAAGCTGTATTTTGTATAAGCATAATTGTACATAGAATAGCAAAAATTTTTTTCATAGTTGGTCTCCGAATTTTTTATGGGTTTATTGAACCTAATTTTCTAATATATTTACTTTTTCAGAAGATATAATTCTGTAAAGTTTTATAGTATATGGTTTTGAAGCTATCGGTCCATATAAATCAATTTCCAAAGCCGCTCTATATTTATCATTTTCAAAGACATAATAATCAGCAGATAATCTAAATCTCCAATCTTTTTTATATTTGCCGTTTTCAATAACAATATCCGGCTTTTTATCCATAGTTTTATTGTGCCAAGCAACAAAACGATAAACTCCATCACTATCATATTTATCTGTTATATTATCAACCCGCATCAGCCAATCTTTGTATTTAAATACTGAAATGTTGCTTTTGTAAGGTTTCAGTTTGGAATATAATTTTTCATTGCTTTCAGATTTTAAAATTTGAACTTCGTCAGAAATAAGCGGTTCATAAACTGAAAATGTGTAATTTCCCTCTTTGTCATCTTCTCTTAAAATATAGTGTTGATCATTATAAATTGCTTCGTAATAATAAAGATTATATTTTTTCTCATCATGTATATCATAATCATAAAATTTTGTTGTTTTGGTTAAAATATCTGGTTTGTCAGACATATTTTTACCATTTTCCCAAAGAGCTAGTCTATCGTGAAAATATGGGTCTGCTTCAGCCTCAAGTCCTTCCATATTATCTATACGCCCAAAGTGGGTCGGAGTTTGAAAAATTAACTCATTGTGATGATATGGCAGCAAAGCCGGATAAAGTTCTTCTTTAGCTGCAGCGTTGTGGTTAAAACATATAAATGCAATGAGAATTATCAGTAATTTTTTCATTGTAATCTCCAGATTTTTTTATGAGTGTAGCAGGATTGATTGCAAAAGCAAGATATTTTTATAAAAAATTATAGTTTTAGTTGACTCGGCGTTTGAAATAGTAAAATTAGGAAGAATTTTTTTCATAAGCGGAATGATATGAAAATTTTGTTGACACAATTTTTTTTGCGGGCTACTATGTAAAAACATAAAAACAGGAGTGTCATCTATGGGGTTACGCTTTGCTGATTTAACATATTCTGACCAAGAACTGGAACAAGACGCCATACGCTATTTAAAAGAACAGGTGTATGAGCCGTCGTATGCGAATAAGGTTAAAGAATTTGTGGCCGAAGACGCTGCTGATTTTAAGCAAAATTTTGATGATGAAGAAAATATTTTCTTAAATTTATTTTATGATGAATACCGCAGCGGTTATGTTCCGGTTGATGATAATAAAATTTCTAACACCAATTTCCAAAAACTGACAGGTACGCTGGACAATGTTATGCAGCGCTATGATGTGCCGGAAGATGAAATTGAGCATTATGCTTTTATGTTGGACGCCGAGTTCAGAAAAAATGCTTTCTGTTCGCACATGGAACCGTATTTTGCCGAACTAGATGCCGTTTTTGCTACGGTTATTGTCGGTTATTCGCGGAATCCGTTGTTTTCTGTGTATTCTATGGCGCGTGAATGGTGTATGGCGATGCATTTGAAAAAAATGCACCCGGAAATGTTTAGGCGTTTCGGTTATAAATATCAATGTATAAATTATCAATTTACAGGGGAAGAACGTCTGCGCCGTCTGATTGATTTTAGGGATAAATATCAGCATACGTTTAAAAATATCGGCATTTTACGCGCTATTCATTCCAGTGTGTTTGCCTATGCCTATCTTTATTTGAAAGCGGTTTTGACTAAAGAAGTTATCACAGCCGAAAACTTTATTATGGATAGTTCGTCGTCCAAAGTTACGCTGCTTCTGCAAGGCGAATCAATCACTAATTTCGATTTTCCGGTTACAAAATATGTATTGGATAAATTTAAGGCCGGCGCTTATGAAGATTTTTTGACAGATGACGGCAGAATTAACTGGAACGCCTTGTATGTTTATACTTTTAACGCTATTAAAGAGGCTGGTTTTGAAGGTGTGCATTTCTTTGGTTTTGATAGCATAGAGGCTAAAACCATGCGCTCTTTTTGGAATAAAAGCTCCAGTATGCAGAGTATGCTGAAAATTTTGCGCAAATTAGCGCTGGAAAATAATAATCCGGTGTTTAACCGCTTGATTGAAGGTTGCGAATATCGTTTGGGCCGTCCGAACAAGGTAAAAGAAAAAATGGAACAGTTTATTGAGGATACCCGCCGGATTATGGCTGCTCGCTCGTATGAACTGACTAAGCCGCGTACCATGGCGCAAGAGCTTATTTCGGCGTTTCCGTCGGTGTTTTTGGTATATTTTCAGTGGCACCACAATTTTAGAAATATATATCCAAAGTTTCCGGAACGAGAAGCCAATAAAAAATATGAACAGCAAGTTAAGCTGAAGCAAGATACTCAAATGAAAGAAATTGCCGTTAAACAGGCCAATAAATGGAAACCGGTACAGGAAAACGGCATTAAAGATGTGGTAAAAAACGGTGTGTCTGAAGATAAATTACGGGCGATTTTGGAAAATAAGCAGCGCACTATGGCTGAAATGTCGCAGGAAAAAACGCGGGAACAACAGCAAACCGCCAATGCGGACAAGGCCCTGCGTACTGCCGAAATGCTGCGTCGGATGAATCAAAATTCCTGATAATTTACTTTGTATAAAATATCTTTTGAACCGGTGTCAATTCTTTCTAGCCACGGATAGAGATTTTTGCCGGTAATGATTTTACCGTAAAATATATCGGTATGCTGTGTTGGATTAGTATAATAGGCTGAGCCGTAATAGCTGTCGTAAGGCATAAAAATATATTCAACCAGATGTTTTTGCAAAAGTTTTTTTATTTTTGTTTCATTATCAGAAAAGAATATTTTGTGATTATCGGTAATTCCCGCGGCAGCGGAATGATAAGGGATAGAAACTGTTTTTATGTTTCGGTCAAAAATAAGCTGCGGAGTAATGAAAGTATCGCTTAAAACAATGCTGTTTTGCGGAATTTCCGACGATTTTATCGGATGCAGAGGCTCATATTTGAACGAGGCCAATAAAAACAGCGCGGTGCAAATGTAGCCGAAAGCTAAAAATTTATCAGCTTGAGTTTGGCGGAAAGTGCTTAAGAGTCGGTTTATGAAAATAATATTAAAATAGGCCAAAATGCATAACTCATAAGGAATAAAACGCATGGCGAAAAGCAAAGGAATAAAGAAAAATCCAAATAATAATGCTAAATTGATTTCTAAAATACGATTTTTCTGCGGTTTATAAAATAAAATAAGCAATATAAGGATTGTTTCAAAAAAAATCATTTCCAGCAGATAAACAAAATGCCACAGCGGTTCCATTTCTGTAATATACGGCAGAAAATATTGCTTTACATTTTCATCATAAATCGGAGCAAAAATAGTGCTATAGCCGAAAACACCGCAAAGCAGAGCGGCAGAAGTAAACGCACAGCCGATTAAAGAAAATATTTTTGCGGCGGCAGTTTGCAGCTTAAACAGTCCAAAGGTATAAAAAGATGAACAAATAAGCAGGGTTAAAACAACATGAATAAGCGACAGGCGGGTAGTATCTAACTCAAAATAGCCTCCGTACGGAGGATTTAGCAAAAATGCCGTGGCGGTGGCGAAAAATAATCCCAATGAATAGATTTGCAGATGTTTCAGCGAGAAAATGTTAAGCACCCAGTTGAAACATAGCAGACTTAAAATTGAGGCGGCTAAAATAAAACCCTCCACGGCAGACGAAATCCAGATTCCGCAGCCGGTCAAGATTCCGGCAAAAAATAAAAGGCAGAAACGTTTTTTGGTAAGATTTTGCAAAACAGCGCTGATGTTATAAGCAAAAAATAAAAAAATAACCGAGTGATGGTCGGGGCGGGTAAAATCAAAAACCGTATCAAATTTAGCAAAAAAAGCCAAAGAAAGAATAAGGCTGAAAAACAAAATCTTAGGTGTTTGGGTAATATAGGGTTTTAAGCCCCAAAAAACAGTTATCAGACTTAAAGCTAAGCAAAGCGGGGAAAGCAGCATACCGCTGTAAAATATGGCGTCTTTGAGTGAAAAAAACGGCATAAACGGCAAAGCCAAAGCTACCCACAGAATATCAAACAGGCGGGTAAAGTGCAAAACTTCGCCGAACGGATAGTTGCCAAAAGGGTAAATTTGTTCGTACCAGCTGAAATTCTGCAACCAATATATTATCCGGGTGGCATGGGTGTAGCAATCGGTGTCAATATAAAACAGCTGCTTAAATTGCCGGTAGGTAAAAAGAATGTCGCCGCCGGTATAAAACGCAACCAGCCCGAAAATCCACAAATACATGTAATTGACAAAGCTGTTGCATATTTTAACGGTAAAATTGCTCATCAGTTTAGACTTTTTATGAGGTTCGGCAGCAAGTCAACAGTTTGCCGGGCGGCGTTGTTCCAAAAATCGGCGTATTGCTGTTCAGAAAACGGATGTCCCGGAATGTCGCTGATTTGACGCAGAGAGAGCATGGGTTTGTTATAAATATAGCAGGTTTGGGCAATGGAGGCGCTTTCCATATCCACAGCCAAAGCGGTTGGAAAATGTTTGCAGATGGCGGCTAATTCGTCGGCCTGAGTAATGAACTTATCGCCGCAGCAAATAAGCCCTCGCTGATAGTCGGAAAGTTTGTCGTATAGCTCTGCAGCCGAGTGATATTGTGCCGGAAACTCTTGTATTTGCCCGTAAACATTCGGTTCTCCGCACCACACATCGTGATAAACTATGTCTGAGCCGATGATGTATTCGCCGATATGCAGTTTGTCGCTGAGCCCGCCGGAAATACCTATATTTAAGATAAAATCAGGGGTAAAAGTTTCAATTAAATCGGCGGTGCAAAGAGCTGCGTTGACTTTGCCTATACCGGAAACAACGGCAAAAAGCTCGCAATTTTCCAAAAATCCACGGAAAAAAGTATGATTTTTGCCTTTTTCCTTAGTAAAATCAGAGACGGCAGAGGCAAAAAGTTCCAGTTCTTTATTCATGGCGAAAATAATGCCGATTTTTTTCATGTTATATACTCCTTTTTTGCTTAAAATAACAGGCAGCAGTAAAATTGGCAATATAAAAACTTGACAATGCACAAGGCTTGTGCTTAATATGTGCAGTGCGGGAATGACAACCGCAATGTGGATTTATAACCGACTTGTCCAGCAGTCAAATGGACTAAAAAGGAGAAAAGATATGTTAAAGACAGCAGAAGCTGTGTCTTTGGGACACCCTGATAAAACAGCAGATTATATTTCAAGCTATATTTTGGACAGATGTTTAGAACAAGACCCGTCTGTACGCTATGGTGTTGAAGTTATGGTAAAAAATCAGACCGTGGTTTTAGGCGGGGAAATCAGTGGTAAAATTTCGTTTGAATTTATGGAAGAACATGTGCGGCAAGCCGTGCGGGAGATTGGTTATGACGCGCACTATGCCAAAATTTGGGGCGATGAGGCTATAAATGCCGACAAACTACGGGTGTTGGATTTAATCAGCTGTCAATCGGCAGAGATTGCGCAGGGTGTGAATCGTGACGGTTGGGGGGACCAAGGAGTGTTTGTGGGCTATGCCTGCCAAGGCGAAGGCAATATTCCGGCTGAATTATATCTGGCGCGGCGTTTATGCAAGGCTTTGTATGAAAAAGCGCGTTTGAGCGATAACTTGGGGTTGGATATTAAAACACAAGTTACCATGGACGGCAGCAAAATTAAAACCGCGGTAGTCGCTATTCCGATGAAACAGCAAGAGGAACTGCGCCCGTTTGCGGCGGAAATTTTGGAACAAGAGCCGGAAAAGCTGATTGTAAACGGTACCGGCTGCTATACATGTCATTCCAGCGTTGCGGACTGCGGCGTTACGGGGCGGAAACTGGCGTGCGATTTTTATGAAACTGCAAGCCCGATTGGCGGTGGTTCGCCTTGGACTAAAGACGCAAGTAAAGCTGATTTGACACTGAATCTATATGCACGCCGTTTAGCGGTGGAAAATTTAAAAGACAATGACGAGGCTTGGGTGTATCTTTCAGCTTGTATCGGGCGTTCGGAACTGCCGAGCGCGGTTTTGAAGACTCGTAAAGGCGATAAATTTGCCGAACAGCTGCTGGCAGTGGAAAGCCGTCCGTCCGTTTTGATTGAGCGTCTAGGTTTGAATAAGCCGGTGTTTGCCAAATTTTGCCGCGAAGGTTTGATTTGATGATGCTTGACAATCGGGGCTGATTGCCGTATTTTGTCCTCAAGTTTTTAATTTGAGGACATTTTTTTATGACAAAGCAAGAGTTATTGGCTCCGGCCGGAGATATAGAAGCCGGCTATGCGGCACTTTATTACGGTGCGGATGCGGTTTATTTAGGGTTACCAAAGTTTTCGGCGCGGGCGACCGCTACAAACTTTGACGAACCGGCTTTAAATGAGTTTACGGCGTACGCACACCACCTGAAACGCAAGGTTTATGCAGCTATTAACACGGTTTTGCAGGAAGATGAACTGCCAGATTTGCTGCAAATGCTGGATATGTGTGTGCGCTGCCGGATTGACGGTGTTATTTTGCAGGATTTGGGTGTGGCTCGGGTTATGCAGGAAAAATATCCGCAGATTGAACGGCATGCCAGTACGCAAATGGCGGTGCATAATAAAGAAGGCGCGTTGTTTTTGCAAAAAATGGGCTTTAAGCGCGTGGTTTTGGCGCGTGAGCTGACTTTGTCCGAAATTAAGGAAATCGCCGCTATTCCAAACTTGGAAACCGAAGCCTTTATTCACGGCGCATTGTGCTATTCTTACAGCGGATTATGTCAGTTTTCGGCTATGGAATACGGTCGCAGCGCCAATCGCGGCAAATGCTTGTATCCGTGTCGAGCCTGCTTCAAAAGCGGCGGAAAAGAAGCGCACTATTTTTCTATGAAAGATATGGCTTTGCAAGAAAAAGTGCTGCAAATGCCGGTAACTTCACTCAAAATTGAAGGGCGTAAAAAATCCGCGCTGTATGTGGCGGCGGTAACTGATTATTATCGGCGGATTTTGGATGGAAAAGGTGCAGATTCCGAGCGTGAAGAACGGATTAAGCAAATTTTCTCCCGTCCGTGGTGTCAATTTCATTTTGATGGCAAAAACAAAGATATTATAGACCGTAATTTTGTGGGGCACAGAGGCTTGCCGGTCGGCGAAGTGGAACAAAGCGGACATGGCTGGCTGCGTTTCAAGACAACGCATAAAATCGCACGTCATGACGGTTTGCAGATAGATATTCCGGGTATGGAAAAGCCGTTCGGTTTTGCGGTGCAGAAAATGCGTGTCAATAAACAGAATGTGTTTGAGGCCAAATCTGGTGCGGTGGTAGAAATTGAATTGCCTCGCCAATGCCCACAGCTATCTAAAGGTTGGAAGGTTTATTTAGCCTCGGCCAGCGAAGTGAAAGGCGCTTATCATTATGAAAAACCTAAAGCTGGATTATATCGTAATAATAATGATATATCTGTTGAAGTTAAAGTTTCAAATGATTGCATAATTGCTAAATCCGGAGCTTATATGGCGGAGGTTAAAGGACAATTTTTACCGGCGAATAATCCGCAGAAAAGCCTGGAGGCGATAAAGACGGCGTTTGCCAAAACCGGAGATACTAACTTTAACTTAGCTGAATTACACATTGAAAATAAATATAATTTGTTTACTCCGTCTTCGTTGCTGAATGAATTGCGGCGAGAACTGTATAGTCAAATTAAGTTTGAACAGCCGGCTGTAGTTTTACCGGAAACGGAAACGCTGGTAAAAGGCGGTTGGCAGCCTAAGTTTGCAGTAAAAGTTGATAATCTTAACTATCTGAAAAATCTGGATTTAGACAGTATAAGTGAAATCATTTATTTAATCAGTCCGAATAGTGATTTGAGTGAATTAAGTAAGCTACCGAAAAATAAGGTTAGGATAGCTTTGCCGGCGGTTTGCCGTCACCCGCAGCTATATGCAAATATTATTGCTAAATTGCTTGCCGGCGGCTATAAAAAATGGGAAGCAGCCAATTATTGGGCTTTAGAGGTTTTACCGCTGAATCAGTTGGATATCAGCTTTGATTCATCTTTGTATATGCTGAATACGCAGGCAATAGCCATGGCTCAAAAAATAGGTGCTTCAATAATTACATTATCACTTGAAGATACTAAAACAAATATTTGTAAAATAATAGAAAAATCATCTATAAAAACAAATCTGATAATTTATCAAGATGTTCCTTTATTTACAAGCGTGGGGTGCGTTAGAGATAATGATTGCCGCAGTTGCGCGCATGGCGAAAAGTGGTTTGATATGGAACAAAACGGTCATAAATACAAAGCGTTATCTCGTGATTGTCAAGTAATGATGTTTGACGCGGCTCCGTATTGTATAGCGGCTGAAGCTAAAGATTTGCAACCGGATTATTTCCGTATGGATTTTTGCTATCGTCCGTATGCTGCTGAAAAGGTTGCAGATATAGTTAATAAATTACTTAAATTTGAGGATATAACTAATTGTATTAAAGGTAATTTTATAAATAATAATATATAAAACTTATCTGAATACAGGTTGATAAATTTATGTATTGCGGTAATGATGACAAAGATAGGTAAAATATGGATATATGCTAATTATCGCTATTATTTGTCGGAAATTACTTGACAACTGGACAAAAAACTGCTAACATACTCGTAATGATGAATTATGCGGAGGCAAAAATGAGTGAATTTTCAAAAAAAGAACTGGAACAAATAAAGCAAAGTGAGGATTTTAAAAAATTTGCCTCTTTGGGGGAAGATTTGTTTAATTCTGAAAATATGGCGCTGGACCATTATTTGAAAAATGAAAAACATAGAAAACAATGGAAAAAAGAGTTTTCGCCGGTTAATAAAACCAAAAAATTTTTCAAAACCTATAAGCGCGCATTTTTATATGCCGGCGGAGCTGTTGCTTTGGGGGCTGCTACTATGGGGATAGGAACTTTGGCTGCCGGATTGGGCGGCGGTGCTGTGGCGGCAGGACTTGGCGGCGGCGCCGTGATGGCAGGCTGGGGAACAGCTGCAATAGGTGCGTTGGCAAGCGGATATGCTGCAATAAGAGAATTTAAGAATCCTACAGTTACGGAAAAAACTCAAGCAAAGCCGGCAAAAGTCAGTGTTTTGAGTAAAATTAAAAGTAAAGTAAAGGCTTTTGTTAAAAGTCCGTATACAAAAGCTGCTATGTATGCCGGTTTGGCTGTTGGCTTAGGGGCCGCAACCATGGGAGTTGGTACGCTGGCGGCTACTTTGACAGGAAGTGTGGCAGACGCGGCTCTATTGGGGAGCGTTGGTGTTGCGGCTTGGGGCGTTGGTGCTATCGGCGCATTGGCAAGCGGATATGCTGCAGTTCGTAAACTAAAAGAAGCAACTGCCGTCAAAAGAGCTGCAATGGTTGCAAGTTTAGAGAGTAGTAAAGAAAAAGTGGCAGGGCGTTTTTCTAAAATTTTATCAAATGTTAAAAATCGCTCAGCCAAGAATAATCAGCCGCAGTCTCGCGGGGAAATTATCACGGTGAGACCTCAGCCTGTTCGCGGTAATCAGAGCGCTGTTGCCGCAATGGCTCGGGCTAATAGCAAAGGCAGGGTATAAGGATAGTATTTTTTATAATAAAATACCGCTTCTTGTAGATAGAGGCGGTGTTTTATTATATATAAACGATTTTGGCAGAAATTATCAGTTTAAGTTGTTCATAATAAAATTAGTATTTGAGTTTATACGTTGAATAAAAAAATATTGTTTCGGCAGAAGGATATAATTTTTTTAATGTAACTATTGATATTACAATAAAATTGTTTTATATACATTTAATATAATATTGATGGTTACAATGAAAGGATGTTATAAAATGACAGATTATACAGTTAAAGATTTTGGAAGTTTTACTGAAATTGCTAAATTAGAAAATGGTAAAACTTTTTTGCATGACGCATTGGATTTAACCAGTTGTGAAATTTCTATAAATTCTACACCTAAAGGTTTTAAAGTTCCATTTAGTCATAAACATAAACAAAATGAAGAAATTTATATTGTACTAAAAGGAAATGGAATTATAACAATCGGAGAAAACAGAATAAATATTAAAGAAGGTTCTGCCGTGCGTGTTGCCGCAGGAGTTGCCCGTACCATAGAAAATACCGGCGATAGTGAGTTTAACTTTATCTGCATACAAGCCAAAGAAAATTCTCTTGCTCAATTTGGTTTTGGTGATGCGGAACTTTGCTGAGAAAAAACAATGCAAATATCAAGTAGATTTACAATAGCTTTGCATATTTTAGCCGCTCTTGAAACATTTAAAGGGCGGTTTCGCTTAACCAGTCAATTTTTGTCAGGCTCTATACAAGTTAATCCGGTAGTCATTCGTAATATTTTGCTGCAGCTGAAAGCGGCCGGTTTTGTGCAAATACCCCGCGGGCACGGCAGTATCACACTTCTGAAGGCTCCTGATGAAATAAGTTTATTAGATGTTTATAAATCTATTGAACCTTTAGAGCAAAATAAATTGTTTAACTTTCATCAAAATCCAAATCCTAAATGTCCGGTTGGGCGGAATATTCATAATGTTTTGGATTGGCGCTTATTATCTGTTCAACAAGCAATGGAAGATAGGCTCAAATCTATGAAATTATCTGATGTTTTAAGTGATTTGCAAAATTTAATAAAGGCGGAATAATGCATGATATTTGGAATCCTTGGCATGGCTGTATCAAAAAAAGTATCGGTTGTCAAAATTGCTATATGTATTATTTAGACAAGCAACGAGGTAAAGACGGTTCCGTAATTTATAAAGTAAAAAATAACTTTGATTACCCGCTGCAAAAAGACCAAAATGGTAATTATAAAATCAAATCCGGGGAACAAATCAGAGTTTGTATGACCTCAGATTTCTTTTTGCCGGAAGCCGATGTGTGGCGTTCGGATGCTTGGAAAATTATGCAAGAACGGCCTGATGTGGTATTTTTTCTGCTGACTAAAAGACCGGAACGGGTTATTGATTGTTTGCCCTATGGTTGGAAAGAGGGGTGGAAAAATATATTTTTTAACGTAACCTGTGAAAATCAGCAGGCAGCAGATGAGCGTCTACCGATTTTAGAGCGGTTGCCGTTTAAGCATAAAGGAATTATGGTCGCTTCGTTTGTCGGGCAGGTTAGTATAGCAAAGTATTTGCAAAAAGGTTTTATTGAACAAGTAATCGCCGGCGGAGAAAACTATGACGGTTCCAGACCTTTGAAATATGAATGGGTTAAAAATCTTTATGAGGAATGTGTTGCGGCGGATATTCGGTTTGCTTTTATAGAAACCGGTACTTATTTTGAAAAAGACGGAAAGATATATCATATTCAAAGCAAATTTAAGCAAAGCCAACAAGCATATAAATCCGGATTGCAGTATTTGGGAAAACCAATCATATTTAATTTGAAATCGCTGCAAAACAACCTGTTTGAAAGTGAAACTTTAATTTATAAACCGCATTTTAGGGCTCAATGTGAAACTTGTGGAAGTCGTTTGATTTGCAATGGTTGTTCTGATTGCGGAAACTGCAAAAATACATTAAAAAGTAAATAAACTCTAGGGATTTATGTATAAAATTATGCTGCAAGATTTTTTTCCGGCACAGTTTTTGCAAGTCTGGTGCATTTTGGGTGCGGTCATATTTTTCATTAAAATATTGCTTTGGTCATAACTTAAAAAAGCCTCGGAATTTCCAATATATTGTGTAACCTGCTTGACTTCATTACTATTTGCTTTTGCGACTTCTAACGTGTTTATGCAAGAATCAAATGCTGTAGGAGAGGTTAAATTATCTTTTTGCTCCCAATTAACACGCACATGATATTCAAAGGAACTTGCTTTTCCTGAGGGGGTTTTCCAAGTATTATTACCAAAATAAACCGTAAAAGAATTTCCGCTTTTATCATATAGTCTGTTGTCTTTTAATGTTACTCCGTCCGGCAATTCTCCAATTGCCGCAAACACATAACTTATGTTATCCCAAGTTGTTGTTTTATGATTTAAATTGTTTCTGATTTTGACCATATTTGCAAGTATTTGTTCCAATGTTTCTTTTTGCACGGCGGAACGATACATTCTCATAGCTTTGCTAAAGCCATTTAAACCAACAACAGACAGCACGGCAATAATAGCCAGTACGCCCAGCATTTCTATCATGCTTCTACCAACCTCGCTTTGTCTCTTGTCATTGCGAGCTAAGCGAAGCAATCCAGTAACATCTTCCGTACGGGGCGAGGTCGCAGGCTTGTCTGCGGGTGAGGGGGACTTAAAAAACTTGCAAATAGTATTTAATAAGCGTCCTCGGCACCAGTCATTCTCGAATTTATGCCGATAATCTTGTGTGAATCGATACTTATGCAATAATATGGCAAATTTATTGATTAAGTTAGTTACTTGTTGCCACAAGATTCTATGCACAGGGCATAGAATGACTGGTGTAGAAAACATTGGCTTGGTGCGGTCTGTTATCTTTAGTGTATGATTATTGCTGATTTTATCGAAAAACTCTGTAAATACCTCTGCAGCGGCGAAAAAAGTGCCTCTAATTAAAGATATAGGATTTGCAGAGAGAGAGAGAGAGCTTTTGATTGCTTATTTTTCATCTTTCTTTCCTCATTTTTTATTAGTTATGTTTTTATTTTAGGTGCTCAAACAAAATATGTCAAATGTTAAATTTCAAATCTAGGATAAGAGTGTTTTGTCAAAAGTGTGTAAAAATAACGACCGTTTAAATCGGACTTTAAAATAGCTTCTTTTTGCAATTTATCAGAGGTTATCTGTTTTTGCAATAACTTTTTATAATTACGAAATTTTTTGCTAATTTTAAGCATTTTCAGATGGTTGTTTGAAGTGTGTAAAAATAACGGTCGTTTTTTTTACACAGTCAAGGAGGAACAACGTGTTGAAAGGCATAGAATTTATAAGAAGAAAGAGCATGGTATTTAAAACCTCTTCACTTACTCTATTGTCATTGCGAGCACAGCAAAGCAAAGACGATAGACAAGGCGAGGTTGGGCGGTCAATGATAGAAATGCTGGGTGTTCTGGCTATTATCGCCGTTTTAAGTGTCGGAGGACTTGCCGGTTACTCCAGAGCCTTGGAAAAATGGCAGGAAAATAAACAAATAGAGCAGTTAAGTGAGTTATTTTATAATTCTATAAATAATTTTGACTTGTTTGAAAAAGATTATTTCAAACAAGAAATTGATGGTTATGTCAAATACGGAGGTATAACAGTTTTAGAAAGCATTGACGCAATACCTGTCGGAATGACTGTGCGCAATGGTGCTATTTGGGATTCATATAATAATACATACACTATGTCGTATGGTCGGTATATATGCAGAGGAATAGGAAGATGTCCGTTTACGCAATATTGGTCAATATCATTTAATGTAAGCAATAACAAATTGGCTTATAATTCTGAAAAACAATGTAAAAATTTTTTGACAGTACTAAAAAAATTCGATGATTTTGTTAGAGAGGTGGAGTTTAGAGGAAAAAATAGCGATGATAATTCATATAATTCCAGTAGCTTTGTTTATGGCAAAAAACATTGTGTAAACGGAAAATTATGTTTTGGTAATTTAACTCCGGCCGACGTGGTGAATTATTGTCGAAGTTGTTCTAAGCAAAGATGTTATTTTAATTTAGAAATAAGTCCCAATTAAATAAAACACCGCCTTGCAAGGGGCAGGGCGGTGTGAGGTGTTTGGATTTTGTTACGAATTATTTGCCGTAAAAGGCTTTTTTATAAACTTCCAAGACTAATTCTTTGCAGCAAGGACGCGGATTGCCTCCGGTGCAAACATCGGCCATGGCCGCATCGGACAAAGCCTCCAAATCTTCTTCTTTAACATTTATATCTTTAAGCGTTTCCGGAATGTTTACATCTTTTTTGAGTTGTTTAACGGCGTCAATGGCGGCTTTGCGATATTCATCCTGCGTCATTTCATCAACGCCTTTAACCCCCATTGCGCGAGCGATTTCGCGGAATTTTTCACCGGTGTACGGAGCGTTAAATTCCATAACATAAGGCAGTAAAACAGCATTAGCCACGCCGTGCGGGGTATTATAAAAAGCGCTCAACGGATGAGCCATACCATGAACAACACCTAAGCCGACATTAGAAAAAGCCATGCCTGTCATATATTGACCAAGCGCCATATCTTCACGGCCTTTCGGGTCATTTTCTACAGCTTTGCGTAAAGAACGTGATATAATTTCAATAGCTTTAAGGTTAAGAGTATCTGCCAATTCCCAAGACGCCAAAGTGGTGTAGCCTTCAATAGCGTGAGTAAGAGCGTCCATACCGGTAGCGGCAGTCAATCCTTTTGGCATAGAAGACATCATTTCCGGGTCAACAATAGCTACAACCGGAATATCATGCGGGTCAACACAAACAAATTTGCGGCGTTTTTCCTCATCGGTAATCACATAGTTAATGGTAGTTTCGGCGGCAGTGCCGGCAGTGGTGGCAATGGCGATTACCGGAACGCTTTTATGTTTGGTCGGCGCCACGCCTTCCAAAGAAACAACATCGGCAAATTCCGGATTGTTAATGATTATGCCGATACCTTTTGCCGTGTCTTGCGGAGAACCGCCGCCAATGGCAATCATATAGTCGGCTTCGGCTTTTTTGAATGCTTCAACGCCTTCTTTTACCACGGTTACGCTCGGATTGGCTTTTACTTTGTCATAAATTGCATAAGCCATATTATTTTTATCCAACAAATCGGTAATTTTTTTTACCACTCCGAATTTTACCAAATCGGCATCGGTAACAATAAGTGCTTTTTTAAAACCGCGGGCTTTAGCTTCGGTAATCACTTCGTCTTTAGCCCCAAAACCGTGATAGCTGGTTTCATTTAACATAAAACGTTTTGCAGTCATGATTGTTTCCTTTCATAAAAATTATTAAATGTTTATACTTTAAATATATAGCAAAAATTGTTTAGCAACATGTTAATTTTGTATACAAAAAGCGGCTCGTTTAGAACCGCTTTCTGTTGTAAATTATAATGGAAGCAACGGAGACCAGGCTGGGTCGGAGGCTTCGGCCGGTGTAACGATACGGCGTTCGTTGTAACCGGTTAGGTCAATGCTGTACAAGCGTACCGGAGAACCACGGTCTTGGCGGAAGTACATCAGCACGCGGCCGTTAGGCGACCAAGTCGGACCTTCAACCAAATAACCGTCGGCCAAAATACGTTCGCCTGAACCGTCAGGATACATCACGCCGATATAAAACGCGCCGTTTGCCATTTTGGTAAAGGCTATGTAGTCGCCGCGCGGAGACCATACCGGAGTGGCGTAGCGTCCCTTGCCGAAGCTGATTCGTTGCACATCACTTCCGTCAGCGTTCATAACATAAAGCTGCTGATTGCCGCCGCGGTCGGAGTTGAACACAATCTTGCTGCCGTCCGGAGAGTAGCTTGGCGAAGTTGAAATGGCGCTGCCATAGGTAATTTGATGAGTTTTACGGGTTTTGATGTCCATTTCATAAATATTTGTGGAACCATGGTTGGCATAACTCAACAAAACTTTGGAACTGTCAGGTGAAAATACCGGAGCAAAGGTCATACCCGGGAAGTTGCCCAAAACTTGGCGGCGGTTGGTGTCTAAATCCAGCATATAAACACGAGGACTGTTGCCGACAAATTCCAAATAAGCGATTTTTTGCATGTTCGGAGAAAAACGCGGAGTCAAAACCAAATTTCTGCCGTCGGTCAGGAACTTGTGGTTTTCGCCGTCCTGATCCATCATGGCAAGGCGTTTAATACGGCGGGTAGCGCGTCCGGTTTCCGAAACATAGACAATGCGGGTGTTGAAATAGCCTTTATCGCCGGTTAAGCGTTCATAAATAGCGTCGGCGACCACATGGGCGATTCGGCGCCAGTTGTTTTTAGTTGTAGTAAAAGATTTGCCGATAAGCTGCTGTTCGGACGCCACGTCCCACAAGCGGAAATCAACACGGATTTTTTCTCCCGGCAATTCAACAATTTGGCTTTGCACCAAGGCTTGAGACTTAATGGCCTGCCAGTTGACAAACTTTGGTTGCTGGTCAATAGAGTTCAGAGTTTCAATATAGCTGTTAGTTGGCAAAATTTTGAACAATCCGCTTCTGTCAAGGTCTGCGACCAAGACTTCGCGCACTTTGTCGCCCCAGTCATTGCCGATGATTTTAGTAAAAAAGTTGCCGTTATTGCCAATCATTTCCGGAATGGCGATAGGCATAGGGTTGCGAGTTGCGCCGCGTACATCAATTTCCAATTCCGCGTGAGCAGGGGAAATAATAAATGTTAAAAGCGCGGCTAAGATATATTTTAATTTCATTGCTTTTACCTTTGGAACTGATTAAAATTTTAACTATCGTTACCATATACGCATTAGCAAAAATAGTAAAGATAAAAAAGAGTTTACGGACATAAATATATAGAATTTTATGGGCTTGACAACAGCGGTTAAACCGCATAGCTTTGAAACAAAAGGAAAATACAATGAATATTACGGAATTTAAGGCAATTTTGCCAAAATATAAAGCCCTTTTAGGTGTCGATTACGGCTCAAAAAGAATGGGGCTGGCTGTGTCAGATTTGGGGCGCAGCATAGCTACTTCATACAAAATTTTATATCGCGGCGAATGGGAAAAAGATGTTGCCGAGCTCAAGAAAGTGATTGCTGAAAAAGAAATCGGCGGTTTGGTCTATGGTTTGCCGCTGCAAATGAACGGCGAAGAAGGAACTATTGCGCAAGAAGTTCGCGCTTTTGCCGAAAAATTATCACAGGAAATTGATTTACCCTATATTTTTTGGGATGAGCGTCTTTCTTCAGCTGCGGTAGAACGTTTTTTGATAGAAGAAGTTGATATGTCGCGCGGCAAACGCAAAAAAATTTTGGACGCCTCGGCCGCCGCTTATATTTTACAGGGTGCGTTGGACGCTCTCAGCTTTTCTCGTTAAAATATGTATTAAAGTGCAAATTTACAGGCAACAGCTTTTGTCTTAGCTAAAAAGTTCTATTGAAAAGGAATGTGGCATAAATATCTCATTTAGCGAACTGAAACATTAGTTATAAAATTTTATAAAGGAGATAAATTATGACATACGGAGTTCGCTTTCCGACTTTAGCGTTTATTACCGGCGGCGCCGGACAAGCTAACGAGGGTATTCCGCCGCAGCCGTTTGAAACTTTTTGCTATGATTCGGCTCTGCGCGAAGCCAAAATAGAAAATTTTAACGTGGTGCCGTATACTTCGGTGCTGCCGAAAGAAGTTTTTGGCAATATTGTGCCGGTTGATAAAGTTGTCGGTCAATTTAAGCATGGTGCAGTGCTTGAAGTTATTATGGCCGGACACGGAGCCAGCCACGACGAACACAAAGCCATAGCAACCGGCGTGGGTATTTGCTGGGGAAAAGACTCTAAGGGCGAGTTAATCGGCGGCTGGGCTGCCGAATATGTGGAATTTTTTGATACTCATATTGATGATGACATCGCCAAAGGCCATGCGGAAATGTGGCTCAATAAGTCGCTTAATCATGAATTGGAATTGCGAGGGGTGGAAAAACACAGTGAATTTCAGCTTTATCATAATTATTTGAACATCACAGAACAATTCGGTTATTGTTTAACATGCTTAGGTTTCCTGAACTTTGAAAACGCCGAACCGGCGAAGATTTAGGTTGTTTTGCGCAAGGCGGTTAAATTTTTGCACTGCCTTGCTTTTTTATTTAGAAAAGGAAAAATATTATGGCTAATAAAAAGAAAATATCGGCTGATAACACGGTGGCGCCAAGCTCCGGCTCAGGTTTGGGCGTGTGGGCGCTCGCCGCTATTGTTGTCAGCTCTATGATTGGCGGCGGTATCTATAGCCTGCCGCAAAATATGGCGGCGGGAGCCTCGGCGGGCGCCGTGCTTTTGGCGTGGGTAATTACCGGCATCGGCGTTTATTTTATTGCCAACACCTTCCGTATTTTGTCCGCCGCCAAGCCGGATTTGAAGGCCGGTATTTATATGTATAGCCGAGCCGGTTTCGGACCTTATGTGGGTTTTACTATCGGTTGGTCGTATTGGCTGTGTCAAATTTGCGGCAATGTCGGCTATGCCGTAATTACCATGGATGCTCTCAACTATTTCTTTCCGCCGTATTTTGCCGGCGGCAATAATTTGGCGTCGATTATTGGCGGCTCAATTTTGATTTGGGGTTTTAACTATTTGGTTTTGCGCGGAATTAAACAGGCTACCGTTATAAATTTAATCGGTACGGTCGCTAAAATAGTGCCGCTTATTTTATTTATTTTGATTTCAGCGTTTATGTTTCATGTTGATAAATTTGAGTTTGATTTTTGGGGTGAAAATGCTGCCTCCAAACTCGGCGGACTTTCGGCGCAAATTAAAAGTACCATGCTGGTAACGCTGTGGGCGTTTATCGGCATTGAAGGCGCGGTTGTGATGTCTAAGCATGCAAAATCTCCAAAAACCGTGGGACGCGCTACAGTTTTGGGTTTTTTAGGCTGTTTGGCGATTTATGTAATGCTTTCCATTTTGCCGTTTGGTTTGATGAGCCAAGCTCAGCTTGCCGCCGTACCGAATCCGTCAACCGCCGGAATTTTAGAAGTTTTAGTCGGTAAATGGGGGGCATGGTTGATGAACATAGGCTTGTTGGTTTCGGTTTTAACCAGCTGGCTGGCCTGGACTGTGGTTACGGCGCAAATTCCGCAGGCCGCTGCTGAAAATGGTACTTTTCCGAAGCAGTTTGCTAAAGAAAACGCTAATGCTACACCGTCGGTTTCGTTGTGGATTACCAGCGCTTTAATGCAGTTATTTATGCTGTTGGTATATTTTTCGGGCAATGCGTGGAACACTATGCTGAGTATTACCAGCGTGATGGTGCTGCCGGCATATTTTTCGAGTTGTGCTTATTTATGGAAAATCTGCGAAGACCATGAATATCCGATGAACTTTTATATTAAACGCTCGGCAGCTCTGCTTTCCGGGTTAGTCGGGTCAGTCTATTCTGTTTGGCTGATTTACGCCGCCGGCTTGAATTATTTATTGATGGCCGTAATTTTTATGGCGCTGGGTATTCCGGTTTATATATGGGCAAAAAAACAGCACGAGCCTGACGCTCCGGCTTTTACGGTCGGCGAGGGAATAATAGCCGCATTTGTCGTGGTTATTGCTCTGTTTGCCGTTTACGCTTTATCCAGCGGTATTGTAAAAGTATAAGGATATTTGATTTTATAAATAAAAAAAGATTACAGTCTTTAACAGGCTGTAATCTTTAAAATTTGTGAAAATGTTAGAAACCATAGCGCTTTTTGTGCAAAGAATTTGCCGCCAGAGAAACTAATGCGGCAAAGGCAAAAATACCGGCCGTAGCAAACAAGTAAGCGGCTGCGGTTAAGTTTCCGTTGAAACCGGCAATCCAAAATGCGACAATACACAAAGCGGAAACGGTTACGCATACATTCCAAATTTTTTCAAACTTTGTCATAAAGCAATCGGGTTGATTTTAAGAGAGATGTCCTGTGACATGTCCCGTTCTCTCTGTTTAGTTAATAAATAAAAAAAACATCAAGTTCGGAAATTGTACGGAAATTATCTTAATCTGAACCGCGAGATAAGACAAAACTACATACTAATAACCATAATACTTGAAATACGTTTTTATTTTATCACACAAAATATTTTACGGCAAGAAAAATAACTGTGAATTTTCAAACAAAAAAACAACCGTGCCGGTTGAGATTGACACAGTTATTTTTGCAGTTTTAAGCCATTTTTTTATTTTAAAATGTTCATAATGTCGGCGGTAATTTGTTCCGCGGTTAAATGATAGCGTTTCATCAGTTCGGCGTACGGTACACGGTCGGTAAATTCTTTTTTAGCACCAAAATTCAAGACTTTTACATTGCTTGCGCCGTAAAAAGAAGCGATTTTTTCGCCGAAACCGCCGTCCAATTCCCCGTTTTCCAAAGTCGCCACTATCTGATGATTCTTTGCTAATTCGTTCAGTAATTTTTCATCAATACCGGTAATGTAGCGCGGGTTAACCAAAGTAGCGTCAACGCCTTTTTCTTTCAATTCGGCAATAACGCTTTCGCCTAGTTCAAAGAAGCTGCCTAAAGCCAAAACGGCAACTTTAGAACCTTGTTTAACCACCTGATAGCGGTTTAAATCGCCGTAATTTTCTTCGGCTTTGACACCTTTTGTTACAGCCAGCGGCACACGGATAATCACAGGGTGTTCGTTTTGATTCAGCCCCCAGTTCAGCATAGCCAAATATTCTTCTTTGCCGGTTGGTGCCAAATAAACAATATTCGGAATATTGGCAACCAACGGAATATCAAAGCTGCCCAGGTGGGTGGCGTCCATACCGCTGATACCGGCGCTGAATACTAAAATAACCGCCGGATTGTTGTTTAAAGCCAAATCCTGTGAAAGTTGGTCGTAAGTGCGCTGTAAAAAGCTGCTGTAAACCATAAACACCGGACGGCAGCCGCCTTTAGCCAAAGCAGAAGACATTGCCACAGCCTGTTCTTCGGCAATACCAACATCAACATAGTTTTCGCCGAATGAAGCTCGGCGTTCCGGATTTAAGCCGTATGCTCCTGGGGTGCCGGCAGAAATAACAACCAAGTTTTTATCTTGCTGATGACGGGCGTATAAAAAGTCGTAAGTAATGTCGCTGTAATTTTCTCCCGACAAATCAACGGTAATTTCGCCGGTTTTGCGGTCAAACGGCAAACTCCAGTGCCAACGTTCCTTATTTTCTTCCGCCGGAGCATAGCCTTTGCCTTTTAGGGTATGAATATGTAAAACCGTTGGCTTTTTCACATCTTTAAGTTCTTGCAAAACCTTAATCATATTTTCTTGATTGTTTCCATCGGCAACGTAGCGATATTCAAATCCCCAAGCCTTGAACATATTGCATTCGGCCGTACCATTGGTTTCGCGCAGCAAACGCAGGTTATTATAAATTCCGCCGTGATTTTCGGCAATAGACATCTCGTTATCGTTGACAATAATCAAAATATTGCTGTTTAAAACCGCAGCGTTGCTGAAACCTTCCAAAGCCTCGCCGCCGGAAAGCGAACCATCGCCGATAAGAGCGATAACCTTATGGTGTTCGCCGCGCAGGTCGCGCGCCTTAGCCAAACCGGTTGCCAAACTTACAGATGTGGAAGTATGTCCCACAATAAAGTTGTCATATTCGCTTTCATTCGGATTGGTGTAGCCTGAAATTTTTTGCATTTCTTCAGCGTCAAAAAAGCCTTTCCAACGGCCGGTCAGCATTTTATGCGGATAGCATTGGTGCGAAACGTCATAAACAATTTTATCATTCGGCGTATCAAAAACATAGTGCAAAGCAATGATAGTTTCCACAATACCCAAATTCGGTCCCACATGTCCACCGACCAAGCTGTCGCGATTCAAAATACCCTCGCGGATTTCTTGCGCCAGTTGGTGCAGTTCCGGCAGTGAGAGTTTTTTAATATCTTTAGGTGAGTTTATTGTTTCCAATAACATAATTTTCTCCTTAAAAATTATAATATATCGATTCTGTGCTTAGCATAAAACTTAGAGCTTACTCTAAGTCAAGAGATTTTTACAAAAAAAATAGAGAGGAGTAAAATAAAAAAAACAGCCTTCACGCAAATTCAGAAAGCTGTAAAGATTGGTGCTCTGAAGAGGACTTGAACCTCCACGGGAGACCTCCCACATGCACCTGAAGCATGCGCGTCTACCAATTCCGCCACCAGAGCATTTATCGCTAAGAGATATAGACGCTTTTTTATTACCTGTCAAGAATTTTTTTAAGCTAAGCAGCAGTAAATTAAAAACAGCGCAAATTCGAAAATCTGCGCTGTTTTTGTTACTGAAAAGCCAGGATTAAACGCGTCCGTCTTTTTTCAAAGCAACTGTTCTGTTTTGCTGGCGAATTTTATCCATTGCCTGGCGTGTGTCTTTGCCTTTTACGGTTTCTTGGCATTGAGCCAAAGGTTTGCCTTCTACCAGGTAGGCGTTCAAATCGGTAACTTTAACTTCGCTGTTGCCGTTTTTATATTTGTCTTTCAACCGCGGATTAAGAGAAATATCCCTAGAACCGTCAGAGGCAACAGAATCATGCTTAACCGCATGTTCTGCATATTTTGTAAAGTGACTTAACGTGATTTTATCGTTGTAGTTTTTATTAGTTAAGTTACTTTGCATCAAACTTTGGCGGATTTCGGAAACCACGGCGGTGGTGCTGCGAGAATCTCTACCGCGTTTTGCTAAATAATCGTTTTTGGTTTTCACGCCATCTTTTCCATCATCAACGGTGCTGCCGATTTTTGTGCGGTGTGTGTCGCTGATATTATCCAAAATAACTTTATCCAAATCGGCGCGGCGTTTTAATAAAAAGTCATTCATACTTTTATCAGGAGCCTGTGCTTTACGCTCTTCTTCAACACGTTTGGCATAGTCTTGATATTGCTTTGAGTTTTCATCAGGTTTTACACCATAAACAATTTTATATTCATCAAGCATCAAATTCGGTATTTTCTCTTCTTTCTGCTTAGGCTTTACCGGAATGGTCGGAGTAATTTCTTTCTTTTGAACCGGTTTTTTACCTTTAATTCTATCGAGCAGAGCCCCGACGCGTTCTTTGAGCTTTTTGGCGCCCAAAAAGTTGCCCATCACGCCAAACATGCCATAGCCGAGATTAGACTCGTTTCTAACCATGCCGATAACATCTTCTTTGTGGGTAATAACGTGTTGCTGGTGCACACCGTCGCCGTCGGCATAGGTAGTAAATCTGTCGCCTTTTGCATCTTGCACAAAGCGTCCGGCGTCATTTTGCGAAGCGTTTGATTGCAAAACGCCGTCATTTTGATACGGAGCGCCGTCAACATAACCAACCTGGTTATATATGTTGATATGGCTGTCGATTTGCTGGAAAGCGCGAAGAGATTCCGGGGATATGTTAACATGTCCGTCGGCGGTTACGGAATTAGCCAGATTACCGACTTCCTGCTGCGAAATTCCGGTTTCCTGACTCCAGCCGGCACCTAAAACTTTATGGTTACCATGTGAAAGCACATCAGAAGAGCCTTGGTTGTGCAATGTCATGTTATCAGGAGCTTGCGCGCCGGCGTCGTGGGCGGCCATCAAATAACGATACGGGTCAATATTGGTGCCGTGTTCGGCGTTATATTGTTGGATTTCGGCAACTCGTTGTTGCAGTTGATCTTCGTGTCCGGCATACCATTTACCGACTGTTTGCTGCGCACGTTCGGATACACCTTCTTTATATTGAGTTTCTACCCGGTCGGTTACTTCTTTTTGGCCGACAACTTCTTTATGTTGAAACAGTTCGCTGTTCGGATGAGCTTTGTTCCAAGCGTCTATCGCCATGTTAGCGGTTAAGCGCCCGCTATAGGCGCCGGCGGCGTTGCCGATAGCCTGCAAGGCTGCCCAACCGACAGATTCAAATTTGCCGAGACCGGCTTTGCGGGAATCGCCGTAGTTAGAGATAACGCCGTTAGCTGTTCCGACAGCTAAAGCACCCATACCCAAAGCCTGAGCCACACCCGGGTTGCCGGTGGCGGCAAAGCCCAAAGCGGCGGCGCCCATTGCGGTGGTCGCCATGGTCATAGCCAATTTGCGGTCTTTCAGCATTGCCATAAAGCCGGCAGGTTTGCCTTCTTTCTTTTGCTGTTTGCGCCAACTGCGGATTTGTTTAAATGTCATACCGATAGCCAGGGCGGAACCTATTGCCATACCGGCGACTTTGTTCAACCCCATGGTGCCGGCTGTCAAAGAAGCGTCTGCCGCCGCCATGGTGCCGAGGGTGGTAATGCCTGCCGAAACAATAAAGGCAGAGGCAAAGCCCTTGGCGGTGCGTTTTAACATTTCAATGCGTACGGCTTTTTTGCTGACATTATTTTGAGTGCGGTCGCCAGCTCGTTTATCAATGTTTTGAATCGGGTTGAAAACCGACATTACAACCGGTTTATTGCGTCCGGTATCGTTTGCCAGCGTATATTCTTTATCGGCAGATAAATCCGGTCGGCTCAAACTTGCAGCCAAAGCGTTGGCGTATCCGGCAGTTGCATTTACGGCGTTGTCCACGCCTGCTTCATAGCCTTTATGGCTGATTGCCATCGGTTGGTTTGGATTAGCCAAATCGGCGACAAATTGATTTAGGAATCTCTTGTCGGTAAATTGTTTCGGATGTTCAACACCGGTTTTCACAACTTTATCCGCCACATGCAGGGCATATAAAGATTCCGGCAGCTGTTCCGCTAATTGTTGCTGTAGAATTTTGTCGTCAAATTGGACTTCGGTGCCGATATTTTCCAGTAAAATCTGCTGTTTGGCAAGACGGATGGAAGTTTCGAGCTTGCTGCCTTCAATAACTTTGGCGCCGTTGGTGTAAACATCGCTTTGTTTGCCGTCTTTGTCCACAAATTGCGGTTCGACATTGCCTTGCTCGTCCAAAAATTTGAAGTTGCTTACCAGTTTAGCGGTGTTTTCGTCAATTTCAATACCGCTTAGCTGTTTATTCAAATCCTCATAGCGTTTTTGCAGTTTGTCGGCATCTTTAGCCGTAACATTTTTAAGGTTATAGTCTTCACGGTATTGGCTGTAAACTTCACGGAGTTTATATTCTCCTTGACGCATTTGCTGAGCCAGCGGACCACCATCGTTAGGGCTGCGCCAATTCTTGTCCATGGCGTCATACATTTTGACATAACCTTCATAAACGTCGGCTATGTTGGTGGTGTCTGCAAAATAAAGGTCGTCAAAAGTATGGTCGTTTTTAGCCAACATGGTTGTCAGCTGTTCCATGCGAGCGCCGACTTTGTCTTTTTTAGCTGTCAAATCCTGTTTTTTAGTGTCATCCTGTTCTTGCGCGATTTTGGCGTCCAGCCCGGTGTAGGCTTTAGCCAGCGCCGTCGGCGGAACAAGGGCAAATAATTCGTCGTTGCCCAGCATACGGTCGGTAACTTTGTCTTCAAATTCAGCAAGCTGCTGCTGCGACATTTTCGGCAATTTATCGTTTAATAAATTGATGTTGTTTCTTACTTGCTCTTCCGGCAGTTTGGACAGTTTATTCAAATCGTCGTCGGTAATAACTCCCATTTCATGGAGAGCATCTACTTTTACCATATCCAAAAGAGCCTCGTTTTCGTCAGAATTGAAACTGCGGATGCGGGCTTCTTCCTCTTCACGCACCGGCTGCGGTTTCGGATTTTCCGGTTCATGCGGAGGAACGGACGTTTGTCCGGTTTCCGGGGTATCGTTTTTGGTTTGAGAAGGAGTGGTGTGCGACGGTATATCATCTTTCGTCAAAGTTTCTTTGGAAGTATGTTCCTTGGTTTTATCGTCAGAATCTAAGCCTATTTCCAGAGGTGTTTGTTCATTGGTGTTTTCGGAACCAAGGCCAGCCGATAAATTTTGAGCGCGTAAAAATTCTTTTATATCGTCCAGAGATATGTTCAAATCTTTAGCTTCAGAGTTTGTAACCGCCACAAAAGATTTGTCTTCTTCCGAAAGGTCGGCATATTTTTTCCCGGGATAGTAAACAGAAGTCAGGTCATCCAGTTCTTTCGGCTGGGCAGAATCAGCGATTTCGTTAACAAATTCCAAGTCTTGCGGGCTCATGTCGTTGCTGCGGCTTTTGAACTGATAAAACATCGCTTCAATTTCGTAGTCTTGAACACTGCCTACATCGCGGTGCCAGTTGCTTTTTACAAACTCCTGAAATTCAGGATTTTCGCGTATATTATTGAATTGATACTTAGGCATAGCTTACTCCTATTTCTGTCATTTTATCTCATAATACATTATTTTGTCTAAATGTGCAAGACTTTTTAGACAATTTTATTTTTATACAGTTTACAGCTTAAAATTTAAGATATTCTAAAGAATTTTAATCAACGTTCGTAATAGGCTTCACGTGTCAACGCCGGGGCAGGGGTGATGTTTTTAATAAAAATCGCCATTACGTTAAAGTTTTTTTGCAATTCAAACGAATAAGCGCGGTTGAGGCGCAAAATTACCTCTTCTTTGTTGTCATAGCCCAGCATTTGCGGAGTTAAGCAGTCAATCATATTGCTGAAATTGTCGAATATGGCAGTGCCCAGCACCACACATTCCAGCCGTTCGCGCGGATTGTTGATGTTTTCATATTCTATGACATCGCCGATTTTCAGGTTTTGGCGCTTTTTATCAAACAGGCGCATATCAATGTGGCGTCCGGCTTTTATTTTGTTAAACGAAAATTCGCTCAAATCCATTTTATATTGCATATTCAATCCCTTCTTTATTTATTGGTAATAATAGGGAGTTTTTTCTTTAAATGCAAGTTTTTTGTCATATTTTCTGTCAGATAGTTTTGCTTGGCTTTTTTGTTTGGGCGGAGTATATTAAAAACATGAAAAATTTGTTGGTTATATTTTTATTGTTGCTGGGCGGCTGTCAGACGGTGGAAGTTCCGCCTGATTTTGCCTATGAAATTGTACAAACAAAGGATTTTAATTTGGCAAGTTGGCAGAAAATCGGCAATCCGCAAGCACCTTATAAAATATATATAGAAGGCGACGGCTATGCCTTTAACGCCCACGGCTATCCGTCTGCCGACCCGACGCCACACAGTCAGCTGGTGCGTGAACTTGCTTTTGGCGACCCCAATCCCAATGTGATATATTTAGCGCGTCCGTGTCAATATATTGCCGGTAAGATATGTTCTCAACGTCATTGGACTACGGCGCGGTTTGCGCCGGAAGTTATAAATGCCGAATTTGAGGCGGTGCGGCAAATTGCCGGTGATAATCCGGTAATTTTAGTCGGATTTTCCGGCGGCGCGCAGGTTGTCGGATTGATTGCCGCCACTAAACCGGGGTTGAATGTAAAAAAAATTATCACAATCGGCGGTAATTTAGACCACACGCGTTGGACGGAGTATCATCAGGTTATGCCGCTGAGCGAATCTATGAATTTAGAAAGTTACCGCCGGCAGTTTCTGCAAATTCCGCAGCATCATTATGTCGGGGCAAAAGATTCGGTTATTCCTCCGGAACTGGTGAAAAATTTTGTCGGAGACGACAAATTGGTAACCGTGGTTCCGAATGCAGCGCATAATTCCGGCTGGCAAGAAATTTTTCCGCTGATATGGCAAGAAAAATAGCTGAGTTTCCTCAGCTGTTTTTCAAAGATAATTGTTTTTTAAGGACGTCAGTTAAATACAAAACCCATGGTGCAATGTTTTTGTATACACTGACAAGTTACAGCTGCCTCTGCTGGAGACATAGGTTCATCTTCAGCGTTTTTAATGGTAAGGTTTTTATTTGAAATTACAGCATTATACGGTAAATCGGCAATACCTTTTGCATTTGAACGGATATTGTTTGTAGTTAACGTTTTATCCGCCCTTCCTATAAAAATGCGTAGAAAAGAAGAATTTTTACCTCCCCAGTCTTGAGTAGCTAAATTCATGCAGGCATCTTTAGGTACTTCATTATAAACAATAACGTAAGCCGTTCCATTGGTACTTGCAACAATTTGTATATCACCTTTGTAAGGGTTTTGCAATGTTCCTGCTTTGGCGTCAACAATAGCTTCGGACGGAATGGCGCCGAATTTAATGGCTGTTTTATTGTTTAAACCACTGAAAGAAGAGGCTTCGGCTCCAACTGAAGATAGTTTTGCGGCAATGGCGTTAATTTGCTCTTGAGTTTGCATTATTTTTTGGTGTGCCAACATTTTAGAAAACCCGGCGATACCGCCAACGCTCAAAACACCGATAATGGCTAATACTCCTAACATTTCTATCATGCTTCGTCCTAGCGGGTTTGCCTGTCGTGTCTCTACTAGCACTTTTCTCACTCGTGTACTACATTGTACACCACGTTCCAAAAATGCGGCGTATTGATGCACGACATCCAAACCCTTTTGTAGGATGTTGTTTTTTACCTCGCCTCTTACTTTATTGTCATTGCGAATGGTGGTGTTAAAAACGTTGGTAACATCTTCCTTTGTTGTTGATGGATGTTTGAAAGAGAAAGTTTTATCGGTTTTTTGTAATAATTTGCAGTTCATAATATCCTCCGTTTTTCTTGCTTTTTAGCATGAATATAAGCGGACGTCAAGAAAGTTTAGTCCTTAACCTTGCGGCTCATAAACAGCAAGTACAGCGCACACAGCAGCATAATCGCCACGGCGCCGTGCTGATTATTGGCAAAATCGGAGGCAATACCCATCAAAAGCGGAAATACGGTGCCGCCGAAAATGCCCATAATCATTAAACCGGAAACTTCGTTGCCGTGTCGCGGCATGCTTTTCATGGCTTGCGAGAAAACTACCGGGAAAATATTGGCGTTGCCGTAGCCGACGCAGGCTATGCAAATATATAGAAGTTCTTTGCTGTTAAAGGCAAAAATTCCGATAAGAGCGAATAACATTAAAAGCACGCTGCCTAAAAAGTATTTGTGATTGGAATATTTTGCTAAAATATAAGCTCCGCTGAAACTTCCGATAGTGCGGAAGAAAAAGTATATGCTGGTGGCGTAACCGGCTTGTTCCAAAGTCCAGCCCAGCTTTTGCATAAGCAGCTTAGGTGTGGTTACATTGGTGCCTACATCCAAGCCCACATGGCACATCACCGCCATAAAACAGAGAAAAATCGTGCCGTTGCCCAAGAGCTTTGCACATTCTTTAAAACCCGAGCTTTTACCCATTTCGGTTTCTTCTATTTTTTCTCGCGACAGCAAAATAAACGCCAGCGCCGTTTCCGCTAAAAAGAACGGAAACAGAATTTGCCATTTGCCGAAAGTAATTGCGCCCCAGCCGGCTAAAATTGGAGCAACAAAAGAAGCTGTTGCTTTAATAAATTGTCCGAAAGTAAGTGCGCTGGACATTTTGTCTTTGGCCACAATGTTTGAAACCAGCGGATTTAAGGATACCTGCATAATGGTGTTGCTTATTCCTAACAGAGAAAATGAAAGCATAATGATTACCATGCTGTAATCAAACATCGGTAAAACCAAACCCAGCATGGAAATTACTAAACTGAGCAATACGGTTTTTCGGCGTCCGATTTTGTTCATCAGTAAACCTGTCGGCACCGAAAAAATCAAAAACCAAAAAAAGGTCATGGAGGTGAAAAGGTTGGCCATGGTGTCGGAAAGCTCAAAATCTACTTTTACATAGTTAGTGGCAATACCGACAAAGTCTACGGCGCCCATGGCGAAAAAAGCAAACATAATCGGTATCAATTTTTTCAGCAATTCTTTTTTAGTCATGGTTTTTCTCCTTTTTATGAATTACTCGTATTTTGGCCAAGCGCCGCTTTTAGTGCAGACAAAAGCAGCTGTCGCAACGGCTTGTTTGTGGGCGTCTTGCATGGATTTTCCGCCTAGCAATCCCATAATGAAACCGGCGGAAAAAGAATCTCCGGCACCGACTGTGTCGGCAACTTTTACTTTGGGAGTATCTAAATATGATTTTTTACCGTCAGCAGAATAAACAATGCTGTATTTTTCGCCGGCGGTAAAAATTAAATAGTGCAGGTCATATTTTTTGATAAACCAATGGCAAACTTCTTCATCAGACAAATTTAATCCGAACAGTTTTTGCACTTTTACCATTTCTTCATCGTTGATTTTGAACACATTGGCTTCTTTTAAAAGCTCGTCAATCAACTCTTTGGAAAAATAATTGCTGCGCAGATTAACGTCAAATAGTTTATAGGCTGTTTGCGGAGCATGTTTAAGCAATGTCAAAATCGCAGATTTGGTTTGCGGTGAACGCAGTGCCAGCGTGCCGAAACATATTGCGTCGGCTTTTTCTATAACGGCTGTTTCTTGAGGGGTAACTTTTAAATGGTCCCAAGCCACTCCCTCTACAATCGTATAATCAGGAATACCATTGTTCAGCACAACTTCAACAACGCCGGTCGGGTAGTCATTGCGTTCTAAAATATGGTGAATATGACTTTTTTCAAGTTCTTGGATTATTTCATCGCCCAATGTGTCTTTGCCTATGGCGCTGATGGCGTATCCGTCGGCTCCGAGCTGAGTGGCATTATATACAAAGTTAATCGGAGCTCCGCCGGCGCGCTTGCCTTTTGGCAGCATATCCCATAAAAGTTCACCGATTCCGACAACAACAGGTTTAGTCATTTTTGCCTCCTTTAATAATAATATAGTTTTATATTAGCACATTTTAAGGTGAAAATCCAATAAAAAAGGCGGTATAAAACCGCCTGAATGCTTAAAACAAATCTCCGTCAATCATCCAGCTTCCATCATATATTAAATGAAAAGCCGCACAGTTTTCTATTTTATCAAAATCATAGTGCAGATAGTTGAGGAGGCTTCCCATGGTTCCGCCGTGAATGGCAATGCCGCAAACGCCGTACGGTTCTTGCCTCAGTTCTTCTATTTGCCGCCAAACCCGTTCCAACGCCGCTTTTTTGCTTTCGCCGTTCGGATAGGCGATGTCCCACGCTTTCGGATTGTTCCAGTTGTTATAAACTTCGGGGTATTTTGCCGCCAGTTCGGATTGAAGCACGCCTTCGGCGTCGCCGTAAAAACATTCGCGCAGGTCTTCTTTTATTATCACCGGGCAAGATGAAAAGTCAGAGATAACTTGTGCGGTTTGCAATGCACGTTTAAGCGGACTGCTAAAAATCGCCTCCAAGCGATATGGTTTCAACTTGGTCGCCAAAATCAGAGCCTGTGCTTTGCCTTTAGAAGTTAAATCCAGGTCAATTCCGGAGCCTTGTTGGCGGTGTCGGACATTAAATTCGGTTTCGCCATGGCGGAAAATATAAAAATCTTTACGCATAGAATTATAATGCCTTCAAACCAACTTTGTGTGCCACAATACGGAATAGTTTTTCTTCGTCTTCCGGTGTTAAAAGTCCGTAAAGCGGCAGGCAAAACGGAGTGAAATCGCCGTTGTGTTTTTGCAAAAAGTTGTATTTATAATCAATGCCTTTTTTGGGAATCAGAACAATCACGCGGCGTTTTTTCCCGCAGCATTTAACCTGGCGTTCTTCGGCTATTTCAATGTCTTTCCAGGCAATAGGATTGGTGTGGTCTATTTTAATGGTGTCATCAGTAATTACAGCCATAACCTGTTTTGTACCGTATTTATAAATCCAAATTAAAAGAGAAAAAAACAGCACGCCGAACAAAACCTGAAATTCCCACCAAAAAGCGTAGGATAAACTGCAAAACAAGCATGAGCAAAGCAAAGCAAGAGCCAAAATGTTCAGCACCAGCCAAACATAGTTCTTTTTAAAGTGGTAGTAAATAATCTCGTTCATAATTTTTCTCCCAATTTATAAATTACGACACGCATTTTGTGTTTTTTTATATATTTTCATATATCTTTTATACGTTTTTCGCGCATTCTATGTACCATTCTTAATTATACGTATTTTCTAAAAAAGGTAAAGTAAAAAAATATAACTAATTTTAGTCAAAATATTTTAATCTAACATGTAAATTGTTTAATAATATTTTTATAACTCATAATGTATTTTATATGTAGACAACTATAGGAAGGAATAATTATGGATAGGCAGATTGTTGAAATTATGAATGATGGCTTTACGCTTTCAGTTCATCGTGGTTTCGTAGTAATTGAGCATAAAGAAAAACAAATAAGACAAGAAATACCTTTGGATAATGTAATCTCCTTGGTTTTGTCAGCAAACAGTATTGTTGTTTCAAAAAATATTGTGAATGCAATTTGTGAACAAGGTGGCAATGTTATTTTTTGTGGTAAAAATTATTTGCCGTCATCTATTACAATGCCTTATGCTGGACATTGGTTAGTTGCTCCTCGAGTTAGGCAACAAATTGAATGTTCAAAACCTTTGCAAAAAAGTTTGTGGAAAAGTATAGTTCAGCATAAAATTTTTAATCAAGCGTTGATTTTGGAATATTTTTTTCCTGAGCATAAAAATATTGAAAGATTAAAACAGCTTGCTAGGGCAACATTGAGTAATGATGCCCAAAACAATGAAGGCGTTGCAGCGTCGATATATTTTAAATCGTTATTTGGAAAACATTTTGTACGTGATAGACTTAATAATGATGTTAATATTTTACTTAATTATACTTATATAGTTTTAAGGGCTATTGTTGCCAGAGCAATTGCCGGTGTTGGATTACTACCGTATTTAGGGCTTAAACATTGTACAAAAACTAATCCTTTACCTTTGGTTGATGATTTAATAGAACCTTTTAGAGCGGTGGCGGACAAAATTGTTTTTGACGAACTTAATAAAATTGTGGATATTGCTAGCATTGAATTAACACCGGAAATTAAGCGCAATTTGACTAAAATAATTACTTTCCCGATGCAGACATCTAAAGGCTGTGTGTCATTAAATGATGCTGTTTATGATTTTGTCGGGACGTTGGTTACAAGTTTTGAACAAAAGAAAGTTTTGTTAAAGTATCCTGATATCTTACTATAAGTAATGGGGGCAACGCATCGCCCCCTCATCTTACGGCATTTTCAGCCTTATTATATATGTGTTGACCGTCTAATTAATCTCTGAAAAAATTACGTCTTACACATAACAAGTTTATTATATAAATATTTCTATTGCTTTGTCAAGTATAATATTGTAATTTATCAAAAATTGTAAATTATTCGGAGTGATGTAATGAAGTATCGTTTGGGTTTGGATTTGGGTGTTGGTTCAATAGGTAGTGCAATTTTAGAATTGGACGAACAAAATAATGTGCAAGATATTGTTGATGCCGGTGTGCGTATTTTTGAGGTGTCAGAAGGAGCAGAAGAAAGACGTGCAAAACGTACGGCGCGCAAAAATTTGGTCAGAACCAGAAAGCGTTTGGAACTTTTAGCTCAAAAATTGTGTGAAAATAATTTATGGATTAGCACTAATCCAGAAGGCTCTGATAATTTAAAATCAAAATCTCCTTATAAAATTCGTTGTGAGGCTTTAGACGATAAGTTGGATAATCAAAATTATGTTGGGCGAGCATTTTTGCATTTAGCAAAACATCGCGGTGCCGGTTTTGTCTCTGCTGCACAAGAAATGGAAGAAGAAGTTTTAGACGCCGGCGAAAAATCTAAAAAGAAACAAACCGCATACGAGTTAATGGCACAGCATTTGAAAGATACGAGTTCAAGAACTATTGGCGAATTTTTTTATAAGCGTATTTTAGAAAGCTATGACAAAGATGAAAATGGAGAACATAACAAAGTAAATTTACGAACGGTAAGACAAAAGCCGGATATGGTTGATTACGCTTTGCCTCGCTATTTGGTAAAAGATGAATTTAATCAAATTTGGGATAAACAGGCAAAATATTTTCCGCAAATGCAGAAAACCGGATTAAAAAAAGAAATTTATAACATTTTGTTTTATGAACGTCCGTCCGCACCATACGCCACCGGTAAATGTATTTATTTTAGAGATGAGGATAGATTGTTAAAGGCTCATCCGCTTTCTGAAATGCGCCGTATTTATGAAGAAGTGAACAATATTCGTATTCAATCAGACACAAATAAGCGTTCGCTTACTTTAGAAGAACGTGATAAAATTGTGAATGAACTTTTGTTAAAAGGGCAAAACGCCGGCAAAAATTCTATAAAAAAATTACTTAATTTATCTGCACAAAATAAAATTTCTATTTGTGAAGATAATGACACGCCTATAAAGGCTTATCTATATTCTCGTCCTGAATTTGAGGAATTTGCATATATTAAGGATTTATCGCAAGAGAAATTTGCAGAATTTATAGAGTTTTTAGCTAATCCTGTTAATCCAAATGATAAAAACGGTCGTCTTTATAATGAAGATGAACTGATTGCAAAACTAAAAGATATTTTAAAAAGTGATGATGATAAAAAAATTAGCGAGTTACTTATTAAACTACCCAAAGGTAGAGGAAATCTGGGTTTGTCCGCAACAAAAACTATTTTGAATAAATTAAAAGAAGAAGTTGTATCTCATCGCAAAGCTACTGATGAACTGGCTGAAAAAGATGCTCACTTTCGGGCTGAAGAAGAAATTGCGCGTAAAAATCAAGGAAAATTTTTTGAATTACCTTATTATGGAGAAATTTTGCAAACCGATACGCAGCCTTTGCCTCCTTTGGTTATTAAAAACAATAAAAGTTTAAATTCGGAAGAGGTAAAATGGGGAAAAATTGCTAATCCTGCAGTGCATATGATTTTGAATCAGCTTCGTTTGGTGGTTAATGAAATTGTCAAAATATATGGTCGTCCGTATGATATTAACATTGAGTTAGGGCGAGATGTAGGGCTTTCCACAAAAAAGAAAAATGACTTGGATATAAAGCAGAAAGCTAATGAAAAATTGAATGTTGAAGCTAAAAAATATTTGCAAGACCATAAAATTTATGTGAATGGCAAGAATATTTTAAAATACAAGTTGGCTAAAGAACAAGGTTGGGTTGATGCTTATGACCCTACAAAAGAAATTGATAGAAAGTTTGCCGGTTTTGAAATTGAACATATAATTCCTCAAAGCAGAGGCGGAACAGACACCTATAATAACTTGTGCTTGGTTAGTCGCGCGGATAATGAAGCCAAAGGGAATGATTTTGCCTATGATTATTTTGTAAAATCAAAATCACCTGAACTTTTGCGAGAGATTTTGAAAAATGCCAGAAATAAATTTAAAGACAAAGCGTGGAGATTTGAAGCTGATGCGCGAGAAAAATTTGAAGACGAGGGAGATAAAGAAGAAACAACTCGCTATTTGACAGATACTCGCTATGTTTCTAAATTGGCGGCACGCTATTTGCGAGCTATTATTGATTGTCCAACAGAGAAAGAAGTTTCAGAAAACAGAATTTTAGCGGTAAAAGGCGGACAAACGGCAGAATTGCGTCGCCGTTGGAATTTGTTGGGGCTTGAATATGATTTAATGGGTTTGAATATTCCAAGATATAATAATTGCGAGCCTTATTGGATAAATTTGGCAACAGGAGAAGTAGTTGACGGAGAGCAAAAACCGGATATTGACGGTAATTGGAAATTTTATAATTGTGTAAAGAACCCTGAATGGTCGCCAAAACCTCGTATTGACCATCGTCATCATGCTATGGATGCCATAACGGTGGCTTGCATTACGCGTTCTTTAGTGCAAAGATTGTCAAATGAAGAAACAATAAGACATCAGTCAACGCCGTTGCCAATGACAAGTGTGCAATCAGTCGGGGAATTTCGTCGTAAAGTAATTGAAGTTTTGAAAAATGTTAAAGTTTCGCACAAGCAAGACCACAATAAATTAGGGCAACTTCACGAAGAAACCGGTAAAGTAAAATTATGTAAGAATCCGGATAATCCGAACAATTTGATTACGGTATATTCCCGCAAGATTTTTAAGGTAGTTAAAACATATAATGATTTGGACAAGCTCTTGATTCCTGATAGTGTTAAAGATAGCTGGTATGAAGGAATTGCTGAAAATCGGGCAAAGCAAGCAAAATTGGCAGCTGATTTTAAACAGTATTGGAATGTAGCGGAACAAATTTTGCAAGAAGAAAATGAAAAAGATGTCGCAGATGGCAAAAAGGAGCGTAGAATTACTGATGGTCTGATTGCGGCTAAAACTTTTCATATTTTACTGGATAAAAAATTATGGAAAGGCGATAAAATTAAATGTTATGAAAACGTATCTTCATTTGTTTTTGTTAAGAAACATAACTTAGTTTATAAAAGCGGAAACAACCATTGTGTGGATTTCTATGAGAAAGACGGTAAAGTCGGCTGGGAAGTTATTAAACGCTTTGATGTTAATCAAGCTGATTTTATCCCGCAATGGAAAAAAGACGGTGGAAAACTTATTTGGTCGATTCAGCAACGTGATATGCTGGAGCTGGATACTCCGGTTGAATGGGCTTCTTATACGGATAAACCGCGTTGTTTAGCTAAAGTGAAAAAGTTTAGTGATGGTAGAGTAACTATAGATTATATGACTGACGCTCGTATGACATCACCAAAAGATAAAAGTTTAAAATATATGTTTGTTCATAGTTTAGAAGATAGGGGCTTAAGTTATTTTATAAATCATAAAGCACGAAAAATAGAACTTACACCGTTTGGTAAAGTAAAGAAAAAACATAAGGTGTTATGGAATGGCACGAAGACAGCGGCATGAAACTTTAACAGGGTGGTCTATGATGTGGATAATTTGCATGTTTGACATTCCGGTTCGCACCAAAAAAGAAACCCGCAAGGCCACCCGCTTTCGTAATTTGCTTTTGGATAATGGTTTTATGATGAAACAATTTTCGGTTTATATCAAACCGGTGAAGAGTTTAGGAGTCGGACAAACTATCACTAAAAGCTTGGCAAAATATATTCCGGATAATTCTTCGGTGTCGTTTTTGTATGTTACGGACAAGCAATATTTGATGACTGAAAACTATTTAGGAAAGAATTATGAGGAAAATGAAGAGTCGATTCGCGAAGAAAATGGACAGTTAATGCTGTTTTAATATATGTTTTTTAGCATTTTTATTTTGCAATAAAGCCTTAGAATTGTTTGATTTCAAGGCTTTATTTGCTTAGAGATTATATCAGAGATTAATTAGACGGTCAACTATAACTTGTAAATGAATATTATCGGGACGCTGACCATTATATCAGAGATTAATTAGACGGTCAACTATAACACGATATTATTTTTAATGTCGTCTTCTTTTATTATATCAGAGATTAATTAGACGGTCAACTATAACAACGCGCCAAGAGCGTCAGCGCCGAATCCAATTATATCAGAGATTAATTAGACGGTCAACTATAACTGTATTCGCCGCGAATACTTCTAACTTTATATTATATCAGAGATTAATTAGACGGTCAACTATAACTGAATGAATTTTTAACCGAATGTAAATCCAATTATATCAGAGATTAATTAGACGGTCAACTATAACAATCAAAGAGCGCAAGCGGTCAACAGCTACATTATATCAGAGATTAATTAGACGGTCAACTATAACAAGGTATAGTTCTTGACATAGTCAAAATTCATTATATCAGAGATTAATTAGACGGTCAACTATAACAGGTTTCCGGCAACGCTTGGGTTTACGGCAATTATATCAGAGATTAATTAGACGGTCAACTATAACAGCGGCAACAGCTGTATAAGCACCCAAAGAATTATATCAGAGATTAATTAGACGGTCAACTATAACAAGTCGCAGAACCGCGCGCGATGTGGCGTAATTATATCAGAGATTAATTAGACGGTCAACTATAACTCATGTTGAATAATACCTTTTTTATTTTTAATTATATCAGAGATTAATTAGACGGTCAACTATAACGAAGTCGCGGCTTTTCTTGCTGAACTTGAAATTATATCAGAGATTAATTAGACGGTCAACTATAACAAGTATTCAGGCGTCAGCAAAGCTTCATCAATTATATCAGAGATTAATTAGACGGTCAACTATAACATAAGGATGCTCAGCCCAAAAGGCATAAAATTATATCAGAGATTAATTAGACGGTCAACTATAACTTATGCTTAGCTAAAACTTGGGATTTAATAATTATATCAGAGATTAATTAGACGGTCAACTATAACAATAAATATTAGTTTTTCTACCTTTTAAGGATTATATCAGAGATTAATTAGACGGTCAACTATAACTTTGTTATTTTATAATAATTTCAAAGCATATTATATCAGAGATTAATTAGACGGTCAACTATAACGCAATTGCCGTTAGGACGATTATAGCATATCTGATTTGGAAAGGAAGCTATAACAAAGAACCGTCACGAGCGAGGTTAATTGATTGCTTCGCTTTGCTCGCAATGACGATAGAACAAGGGGTAATGTTGTATAATGATGCCAAGAATTGTTAGATAAAAAAGTAGCATAAAAGAGGAAGAAATAGATGTAAAATAAAAATGGCGGAAGAAGTGCCTCTAATTAAAGATATAGGATTTGCAGAGAGAGAGAAAGAGAAAAAGAAAAAGAAAAAGAAAAAGAAAAAGAAAAAGAAAAAAAAGACCTTTTGTTTGCTTATTTTTCATCAAACTCCGGCGCTCCCTAATTCGTCGGATAATTTTTGCGCAATAAAATGTTTGAAAAAAATAAAGCCGCTCAAAAAATTTGAACAGCTTTTGCTTTGAAATGGTGGAGCTAAGGAGGATCGAACTCCTGACCTACAGATTGCGAACCTGTCGCTCTCCCAACTGAGCTATAACCCCGAATTCAGCTTATTATTAGCTGATTTAATTTAAAATTCAACAAATATTTTGTTTTGTTGATAAATATATTCAAAGCGGTTCTGTTGCTCAGCGCAAAGATGAATTTCTGATTATATTTTCAAAATCCTGTGCCGAAAATATTTCCGGCATAACCAAACCGTCGCGCAGCAGCGGGGTGTATAAAACATAAAACGGCAGGCCTTTGCGTCCGTATTTAGCCATAAAGTTTAAAATATCTTGGTTGTAGTTAGTCCAGTCAACCTGCACAAAATCCAAATTATATGTTTCTTGCCAATATTTCAGATTTTGTTTGTTTAAAGTCATAACATTGTTGTAATGACAGGTTAAACACCAGTCCGCGCCTATTTCAAGCAAAACCGATTTCCCTTCGGCGAGCTTTTGCGCTATCAGCCTTTTATCAATAAGCGTCGGGCGGGTTTCCGAATATTGAACCAAGTTTGCAAAGTGTGCTTTTTCGGCATAATAACAGAGCAATGTTACGTTAATAACCAGATAGGCGATTAAAGAAAGTGCGGCGATTTTGCGTGATTTCAGAATTGCTTTCAATGGTATGCTTTCATCAAATACACCATCCAAATAGTCGGTAAATTTTTGGTATAATTTCAGCAGAAAAGCAAATAAAAACAATGAAAAAAGCAATGCTGTAACACAGCCAAAGCCAGTTTGATTATAAACCAGCGTTAAAAACCAGATAATAGTCAGCAGCAGCATTATCTGCATGGCCAGTTGCAAATTCTCAAGCCAAGCGCCCGGAGACGGAATAAGCGTTTGCGGATTGTCAAAACACAGGGCTAAAAAGTAGGGTGCGGCTAAGCCTAAAGCCACGGCGTACATAATAAAAATAATGTCGGTATAGCTGCCGCCCAAAGCAAAACCGATAGCCGTCGCCAGATAGGGACCGGTGCAGGGAGTGGAAAGCAGTACGATTAAATTGCCGAGTAAAAAGCCTATTTTGTTGCTGTCGGAGTTGCTTAGGCTCAAAATTTTGGAATTCATAAGATATGGCAGAAGCAAAATGCAGGCGGTTAATAAAAACGCCATGGCGATTAAAAAGGTCATATTTTGATATTGCATGCCCCAGCCCAAAGAATAACCGGCAAATTTGGCGGCGCACAGCAGAACAATCAGCAGAGTGAAACCGCTGAAAATTCCAGCCACCGTCAGCCACAGCGATTTTTTCAGCTTTTTCTTTTTCAGGGTATCGGCGCGGCTCAAGGTAATTATTTTAAGCGACAAAACCGGAAAAACACATGGCATAAAGTTTAAAATGAAACCGCCGACAAGCGCCAACAGCAGAAAGCCTAAATTTAAATGTGCTGTTTTGGTGTCAAACAGCGACGCTGTTGCCGCCAGCCGGGTGGTGCGATAAGCGTCAAAGCCGTTGAAAACAGCGGTGATAGTATATTCGGAATTGCTGAGCTTGGCATTTTTGTTCATTGGCACAAAGCGCACAAAAATTTTGTTGTCCTGAATGCTGATGTACGGAGAGGCAAAAGTGGTGTAACCGTCTTTATCTTCAATAAAAATTTTGAAACTTTCCGTTTTTTTGGTGGTAGAAAATTCCAGGCGCAGAGATTGCCCGTCAGTGTCGTCGTCGACAACAAATTTTTCCAGCTTGAAATACAGCGGAGAATCCGTAGGCAAAATGTTCAGCTGCTGCTGAAAATAATTTTGATAGCCGTTGGCAAAAGAATAATCATGTCCCGGCAGCACAGTTAAATTCGTGCGGAAAGTTTCGGGAAAACAGTTCAAATTGGACTGACAGCCGGTGAGTACGGCTCGGGCTCGAATTTGCAGCGGTTGGTTAACATCATTGACTCGCACTTTTATCGGAATAATGAAGTCGCCGAAATATTTGTGCACAAAAGGAACCGACACGGTGCTTTGCGGAGCCGGATAAATAACCTGATAATCATCCAGATTTTCGGAACTGCGCAAGTCTATTTGCGGTTTTTGCAAAGCGGGGCTGAGATTGTTTGCTAAAATAAAGCTGTTTCCGGAGGTAATGATTTGCAGACCGATATAAAATTCCTGCTGTCCGTCAATGGTGGTGGCGTCGGAAAGCAAACGTACCTGCATGGAATCTCTTTCCTCAACATCGCCGACGCCAAACTCGGAAAGCAGCGGATTTTTATATTTTTCGCCGTACAGAAAAAGTTTTTTCCATTCCAGCTGCGACAGCGCAATTTCAAGCTGACCGAAAATGCTGTCTTTGGAAACTTGCGCTTTTTTATAGTTTTCTATGGCTTGGCGCTCATCGGGATTTGAGCTGTAGGTTAAAAATTTTTTGAAATTGTAAACTTTGGTAAATTTTCCGGTCGGGGCTGCTTGGTATGAAACTTCGCCAGGCGTATCAAAATCTTTGGCGGAACGTACAACTTTGTATGATTTAGGCATAAGTTTTTGAGAAACGTAAATATTGTAATAGTGGCGTCCAAGGCGGTATATCATAACTCCGCTGCGCAGCAGATTGGTGTATTTGCGCAAAAGATAGTCGTCGGCGTTCGGAAAAAAAGGTTTTAATTTTTCATCAAAATTTTCTTCAAAAATTTCATTGTTCGGGTATTTGTTATTAAAATAGTTGCCGATTTCATACAGTATTGTAAGTTTTTGCAGCAGAGTGCCGTCGTCGTTTTCGTTTTCGGCAAGTTCCTGCAGGCGCAGGCGCGTGTTCAAGCCTTTAAAGTCATCGGGCAGGCCGGTAGCGTCCGCGGCAACGGCAAAACTCTTGAAAATGAAAAATAAAAAAATTATATATGTAAGCAGTTTTTTCATGACAGGCGACTTAATTTATTTGTTTAAATTTTCAAATTTTATGATAAACTAAAAAAGTAAATAAACAATATAATTTTGGCAGATATAGTGATGACGGAAGAAATTACAAGCAGTTTTGACAACAGATACGCGTTAACAGGCAAATTTTTGGTGGCAATGCCAGATTTGGATAACAGTGATTGTTTTGCCCGCTCGGTGGTTTATGTTTGCTCGCACAGCAGCAACGGTGCCATGGGGCTGATTGTTAACAAGCGTATGGATAAATTTACTTTTTCCGATTTGACTTTTCAGCTGCCGGTCAAAAATTATGAAAAATTAAATGAAATAAATCTTTATACCGGTGGTCCGTTGGAACAGGTGCGAGGCATGGTTTTGCACACCACGGACTATATGCGCGACGGCACGGTTACGGTTGCCGACGGGCTGGCGGTTTCTTCTACTTCAGAAATTATTTCGGATATTGCCTTTGGACACGGACCAAAAGAAAAACTGGTGGCTTTGGGGTATTCTTTTTGGCAGCCGCGTCAGCTGGAAGCCGAAATTTATGAAAATGACTGGTTGGTGGTGGACGCCGATAAGGATATTTTATTCCGTACACCGGATGAGGAAAAATGGCAACGCGCATTAGACGAAGCCAAAATTCCGTTAGACCGTTTTGTTAGTATTACCGGGCATTGTTAAGATTAACGATGCCGACGGTTTGTGGTGCGTGAGGCGGTTTTTACGCTTAACAAACCTAATACAAATGAAAAAATCGCTTTGATAATTTTGGTTTGATTGCGGACGCCCAAGCGGTTCCACATATCGCAAATCCAAACGAAAAATCCGCCGGACTTTTTCTCTGTAACAGCCTTTTTATGTTCTTCTTTTTGCGCGGCATATTTAGCTTGTTCCAGTTCATAGGCCGTGGTTTGTTTCGGCATTTGACAGCGGTACGGCGCAAGGGTGTTTTCAATGTCTTCATCAGAGATATAGGCGCCTAAAATACGTGTTAATGTGCCGTTTTCTTCCAAAAACAGAGAATCTCCGCGCCCGAACAGGCTTTCAGCGCCGGTGGTGTTTAAAATCGTCATAGAATCGGCCGGAGAAGCCACTTTATAAGAAAGTCGTGTCGGTAAATTGGCTTTTAAACTGCCGGTGATAACATCAACTGACGGGCGTTGTGTGGCTATAATCAGGTGAATGCCGGCAGCACGCGATTTTTGCGCCAGCATCTGCACTTGCTGTTCCACAGATTTATCAAACATTATCAAGTCAGCAAATTCGTCAATCACGCAAACGATATACGGAATTTTAGTGCCGGCTTTGGCGTTATACTCACTGATGTTGCGCGCGCTTTGCTGTTCAAACAAGGTGTAGCGGCTGTTCATTTCTTCAACCAGTTGGCTTAAACAGATACTGGCAATATTCATATCTGTAATCACCGGGCGCAGCATATATTGTTGATTGTTATAAATGCTGAACTCGATGCGTTTCGGGTCAATTAAAACAAATTTCAGTTCTTCGGGCTTTTTTTTGTTAATTAACGAGACAATGAAGCTGTTTAACCCCACTGATTTACCGGAACCGGTAGTACCAGCAACCAGCAGGTGCGGCATTTTAGCCAAGTCTTTCATTACCGTGTCGCCGCGCTTGTCAACGCCCAAACATATCGGTAAAGCACCGTTTGCTTTAACAAAATCTGCAGAATAAACCAGCGGGGCAAACGGTATGGTTTTTATATTATCTGACGGAATCTCCAAACAAACTTCCGTGGAGTTCGGAACTTCCGTAACGCGCACACCGCTAATTCCCAAACTGCGACCAATGTCTTTTTCAACCTTTTTTATGTTGCTGAATAAAGTGCCAGGAGCCGGTTCAAAATAAGCTAAAATCAACATTGGACCTTCTTCAATGCGTCCGACTTTGCCTTTTATGTTGAATGTGGCTAAAATGTTTGCAAGTTTCAGCATCAGTCCGGCTATCATTTCAGAGTTCCTTTCCCGAGTTAGCACCGCCGAACGGCATATAGGTGCCGACGCCGCCAAAATATTTGCGGAAGAATCCTTGTTCTTGCTCGGTGGTCTGCGTGATGTCCGAGTCTATCGGCAGTTTGTTGCCGTCAGCCAGATTTAGTTTTTCTATTTTACTGATTTGGTCGTTATCAAAACTTATCGCCAATACTTTGCGTTCCAGTTCTTCGGGACGGAAAAAGGCCACCTTTTTGGTGGTGGACGCCATATAAATCCAGTGGTCGTCGCTTAATCCTGTTGTCAGACTAGGCGCACCTAAAATGTTCATAACATCTTGTTTGCTTTGCCCCAGGCGGATTTCATCAACTTTTTCCTGCGCCGGCATATTGCCGTTGTGCACCAAAAACAAGTCGTTGGAACAAGCCGAGGTGAGCAGCAGAATAGAAATAAAAAGCATTTTGCGTATTGACATATTTACTAATCCTTATATTTTTACATTACGTTATATATAACACAAGGATTTCAGAATGCAAAAAAATTTTTCATATCCTATCAAAATTGAGGATTTAAAACAATCGGACTATAAATATGAACTAAAAGCCGATGTCGAAGAGCTGGAGGATATAACTCAGGTTCTACAGGTGGAAAAAGTGCATGAGTTTGAAGCCGAAATTTTTTTGAAACTCACTAACCGAACAAATAATCTGCGGGTGTGGGGCAGGGTAAACGCCAAGATAGAACTCAAAAGCGTGATTACTCTCAACAATTTTATTAAAGACTATGAAGTGCCGTTTGAACTGAATTTTGATACCCGTGCGACCTATAATGATATTAAAGAGCTGGAGTGCAATATTGAAGACGAGGTGCCGGACATTATTGAAAACGGTTGCATAAATTTGGCGGATATTGCAATAGAGCAGGTTGCATTGAATTTGGAAGATTATCCGCGGGCGGAAGGCGAGATTTTTGACGGTTCTTTATATTGTGATATTGAAGAGCCGAAAAAAGAAAATCCGTTTGCGGTTTTGAAAAAACTTAAAAAATAGCGATAACTTGTAAAAAGTGCTTGCAAAATCAGAAAAAATTATATAAAAACTGTCTTAATCGTTTGCTGTGTTTATTTTGCTTGCTTTTTGTTTAAAGTTATGTTAAATAAAACCCCGAATGTTAATGTGTAAATGTTTTAAATAATTGATAAAGAGATAAAGAAATGGCTACACCAAAGAAAAAAGTATCAAAATCACGTCGCGATATGCGTCGTTCTCATGATGCGTTGACTTCTAATGCTTATCAAGAATGCCCAAACTGCGGCGAATTGAAAAGACCTCATAATGTTTGTCCTAAATGCGGACAATATGATGGTAAAGAAGTTATTGCTAATAAAGAAGCAAAATAATTTTATAATCTAAAATATGGAGCAGGTTTTGTCTGAAAATAATCTGGTCATATCTATAGACGCAATGGGGGGAGACAATTCCCCTCATGTCGTAGTAGAAGGTATCGCAATCGCTCATAAAAACAATCCGGATATTAAATTTCTGCTGTTCGGCGATGAGGTACAAATTGAAGAAGACATCAAAAAGTTTCCGCAGCTGCGGGATTTTTGTAAAATTATCCACACCAGCGAGCGTGTACGTAATGAGGACAAACCTTCTCAAGTTATCCGCAATAAAAACACCAGTATGTATATGGCTATTGACGCGGTGCGCCGCGGCGAGGCCAGCGCTGTTATTTCTGCCGGCAACACGGGCGCGTTGATGGCTATTTCAAAAATGATTTTGAAAACCATTCAGCGGATTCATCGTCCGGCGATTTGCACGGCGATTCCGCACCGCAGCGGTCGTTGCGTTATGCTTGATTTGGGGGCAAACACCGAATGCAGCGCCATCAATTTAGCAGAATTTGCCATTATAGGCAATATTTTGGCTCGCCACACTTTGGGAATCGCCCGTCCGCGAATCGCCTTGCTGAATATTGGCGCCGAAGAAATGAAGGGTAAAGAAGAAATCCATCAGGCCGCTAAAATGATTAAAGGCGCACACTTGGATTTGAACTTTATCGGCTACATTGAACCGCACCAAATTGGCGAAGGTTATGCTGATGTGGTTGTTTCTGACGGTTTTACCGGTAATATCGCTTTGAAAACGATAGAGGGAACGGCAAAACTTATTTCAGGTCTGCTTAAAGATACGATTAAAAATTCTTTTTGGGTTAAACTCGGTCTGCCTTTCCTGCTGCCGTTGGTTTGGAAACTTAAAAAGACTATGGACCCGCGTAAATATAACGGCGCAATGTTTGTCGGCTTAAACGGCTTGTCGGTGAAAAGCCATGGCGGAACAGATGCTATTGGCTATTCATACGCTATTGATAATGCGGCAAAATTGGTGCGCCAAAACTTTGTGCAGACAATTCGCGATGAAGTGGAAAATGTGGATTTAGACGAACTTTCTCAGGATATTTTATACGATGCTTATTAGAAGTGAGATGATTGGTTTTGGTCATTACCTTCCAAACAAGGTTTTGACTAATGATGATTTGTCAAAAATGGTGGAAACAAATGACGAGTGGATTAGAACCCGTACCGGTATTGTCAGCCGCCATATTGTTGAAGATGAAACAACGTCGGTTATTGCCGGCAATGCCGTAGCAAATGCCATTAAAGATGCCGGACTGCAGCCGTCAGATGTTGATTTATTGATTTTGGCGTCTATTACTCCTGATAACACGACTCCGTCCACAGCAACAAAAATCGCTGCAAATTTGGGCTTTCGCGCCGGCGTTCCTGCCTTTGATATTTCTGCAGCTTGCTCAGGCTTTATCTATGCTTTGACTTTGGCGGACAATATGATTCGTTTAGGACAAGTTAAAACCGCGGTAGTTGCCGGAGCTGAATGTTTGTCAAAAATCGTGGACTGGACAGACCGTAACACTTGCGTTTTGTTCGGAGACGGCGCTGGGGCTGTGGTTTTGCGCGCTAAAGAAGGTGAAGGAACAAGCGCTGATACAGGTGTGTTGAGTACTTGTATTTATTCTGACGGCAGTCAATATGACAGTTTGAAGACAAACGGCGGGCCTTCTACCACTCAATCAAGCGGTTTTGTTGTCATGAACGGTAAAGAAGTTTTCAAACACGCTGTTGTATGTTTGTCAGAAGCTGCTGAAAACGCAATGAAAAACGCCGGTGTAAATAAAGATGAAATTAACTGGCTGATTCCGCACCAGGCGAATATCCGTATTGTTGACAGTGTGGGCGAACGTTTGGAAATTCCAAGCGAAAAGGTTATTGTATCGCTTGATCATCATGGCAATACTTCGGCTGCATCTATTCCGTTGGCTTTGTCGGAAAATCACATTGCCGGACGTTTGAAAAAAGGCGATTTGATTGTTTTAACAGCAATGGGCGCTGGATTTACCTGGGGTGGGGCTGTTGTCCGTTTATAGAGATTAGAGAAACTCGTCTAGCTGGTATTTGCTAGGAATTTTTGTGCTTGTCTACCCTTTTGTACACGTCGCTTAAAAATTCCGTCGCATCTATGCACGCTATCCGAGTTTCTGAGTGTTTGTGCCGGTTGCAGTAATAAGCAGCCGGTTTTTCTTATGTATTAGTTTGTATGTGTTGTTTAAAAATTCAGTCTCATCTACGCGCGTTATCCGAGTTTCTATGAGTATAGACTGATTAAAATTGTATGTTTGTATCATAGACTTCGTTGGGTTCGTAGCAAGAACTGCAAGTTACTTTATTGTCATTGCGAGTGTAACGAAGCAATCTGGTAACCTTACCCCTGCAGGAGAGGTCGCAGACTTCTCTGCGGGTGAGTGGTATTTAAAAAACTTGCAGCAAACACAAAGCAAGCGTTTCAAGCCTCCGTCATTCTCAGATTTATTCCGAGAATCTTGTCTGAATTGATACTTATGCAATAATAAGGCAAATTTACAGACTAGACTTTTTGCTACATTTAGCAGATAAATTATCAAAATAATTGCGAGTAAAAAAATATCCTGGCAATTTTTCAAAATTTACATTTTGAGAAATTTACCAGGATATTTTTAGCAAGCTTAATGCAAAATTGCTGCAGTTAAAAAATAAACTATCGTAATTACAATAGCCACAACTAAAACTGATTTACCGACAAACAACATCCAATCCAATTTGGTAAGGGACATTTTATTGCCTGTAGTTTCAACCAACAAATCTAATACTTTGCCTGCAATTAACGCACCAATTAAACCGATGAAAATAACAACAGCCAAATCAATAGATATAAAATGCATAGTCTAAATTTTAAAAGATGAATACTAAGTTAGTTAAAATTTAAGCAAAATAGAATCCTGTCTTAAAAAAAGAAAGACCTCAAAACTTGCAACATAACATGTAAACAAAATTTTCTCTATAATACTTAAATATAACGCCTTTAGTGTAGCATAACTTTTAATTTTAAGCAATATAAATTCATTTGTCGCCATAGATTGAAATATTTTGCGCACATAAAAAAACAGGCTCCGATTTTTTAGTTCGGAGCCTTGCTTTTAATAACCGGTTAAACCAAGCGGGAATTGTCTATTGCCGCTTTAACAAACGATACAAACAGCGGGTGCGGGGCAAACGGACGAGACTTTAGCTCCGGGTGGAATTGTACGCCGATAAACCACGGGTGGTCAGGGCGTTCCACAATTTCCGGCAGCAATCCGTCCGGAGAGGTGCCGACCACCATCATACCGGCTTTTTGCAGCATATCTTTATATTTGATATTTACTTCATAACGGTGGCGATGGCGTTCAGAAATTTTGGTTGTGCCGTAAATTTGTGCAACTTTGGAATTTGGTGCCAAAACGCAGTCGTATGCGCCTAAACGCATGGTGCCGCCTAAATCGCCGTTTTTATGGCGTATTTGCTTAGCACCGTCTTTGTCCCATTCGGTCATAAGTCCGATAACCGGCTCGCAGTGCTCGTCCAGCTCGGTGGTGTTGGCGTTTTTGATGCCGCACAAATTGCGCATGGTTTCAATAACCGACATCTGCATGCCGAAACAAATTCCCAAAAACGGCAGATTGTGCTCGCGGGCGTATTGAATGGCGTTAATCATGCCTTGTGTTCCGCGCAAGCCGAATCCGCCCGGAACCAAAACGGCGCTGACGTCATTCAAAACTTCGGACGGGTCTTTTTTCTCAAGCTCTTCAGAATCCACCCACTTGATTTTTACTTTATATTTGTTGGCTATACCGCCGTGAATCAGCGCTTCGTGCAAAGATTTATATGCTTCCAGCAACATCATATACTTACCGACAACTGCAATACGCACTTCACCTTCCGGCGCTTTTAAAATGTCGACAATATGCTGCCATTTGCTTAAGTCTGTTGGTTTTTCATACGGCAAACCAAAGTGTTTGCAAACCTGGCGGTCAATGCCTTCGGCAGAGTAGGCGAGCGGAACCTGATAAATGCTGGCCGCATCCATGGCGGTAATCACGTTTTCTTCTTTGATATTGCAGAACAGCGCCAATTTACGTTTTTCATTTTCCGGGATAGCCATTTGCGTGCGGCATAAAATCATATCCGGCTGAATACCATATTCCTGAAGCTGTTTAACCGAGTGTTGAGTAGGTTTGGTTTTGAGCTCGCCGGCAGTCGGAATAAACGGCAGCAAGGTTACATGTATAAACATGGTGTGGTCGCGCCCTAATTCATAGGCAACCTGACGGATGGTCTCTAAATACGGCTGTCCTTCAATGTCTCCGACTGTACCGCCGATTTCGCACAATACGAAATCTTCATCATGAATGTCTGACAGTATAAATTCCTTAATTTCATTGGTAACGTGCGGAATAACCTGAATTGTTGACCCCAGATAAAAACCGTGGCGCTCTTTTTCAATCACGCGCTGATAGATTTTGCCGGTGGTTATGCTGTCAGTGCGTTTTGCCGGAACGCCGGAAAAGCGCTCATAATGCCCTAAATCCAAATCGGCTTCGGTACCGTCGTCGGTTACAAAAACTTCGCCGTGTTGGCAAGGGTTCATTGTTCCCGGGTCAACGTTCAAATACGGGTCCAGCTTGCGCATTCTGACTTTATAGCCGCGGGCTTGCAGAATTGCTGCCAAAGAAGCGGAAGCCAAGCCTTTGCCTAAAGACGAAACCACGCCGCCGGTAATAAAGATAAATTTTGTTTTCGGGTTAATGTGTGTATCAGACATTATTTATTCCTTACAAGAGGTTAGTCAATAAATTTGTTATATAAAAAAGCGACAAAGGCACTTTATTAAATCAAAGTGCCTTATGTCGTTTGAAAAAGTCATTTAAGCTACTCGGCCACCGGAACTTCCGGTTCGCTTTGGCTTTCTTCCGCCGTGGCTTGATTTTCTTCTTCTGCCGGAGCCTGCTGGGTTTGAGCGGCAGAGGTTTTATCTAAAATCGAAGAAGTTTTTACTTCCATACGGCTGTAATAAATAGACAGAGCCATGCTCAAAACAAAGAACAATGTAGCTAAAATCGCGGTAATACGGGTTAAAATGTTGCCTTTGCCGCGGGCGCTTAAAATACTGCCGACACCATTGTCTCCGCCTAAACCGCTTAAAGCGCCGCCGTTAGAACGCTGCATTAAAATAACCACCACCAAAAAAATGGCGACAATTAACTGTAAAACTAATAAAACGGAACCCATTTTTTATCCTTTCCTTTGTTATTTAGAGCAAGCGTTTTGAGCAATGCCGATAAAATCTGCGGCTTTTAAGCTGGCGCCGCCGATTAACGCGCCGTCTACATCAGGCAAAGCCAAAAGCTCGGCCGCGTTAGAAGGTTTAACCGAACCGCCGTATAAAATGCGCATTTTGTTGGCTGTGGCTTTGCCCAGCTTTTTAGCCAAAGCCTTGCGGATGGCAGCATGAACTTCTTCAACATCGGCCGCAGTCGGGGTTTTACCGGTACCGATAGCCCAAATCGGTTCATAGGCGATAACGGTATTTTTAGCGGTGGCATCGTCAGGAACAGAGCCAAAAATTTCTTCTTGGCAAACTTTAATTGTTTTACCTTCATCGCGTTCTTTGCCTGTTTCGCCAATGCAGATAACCGTGTTTAAACCGGCAGCGTGAGCGGCAACGGCTTTTTTATTTATAAGTTCATTAGATTCAAAGTGGTCAACACGTCTTTCCGAATGGCCGATAATGGCATAGGAACAGCCTAAATCCGTCAACATTAACGGACTGATGTCGCCGGTGTGAGCGCCTTTTTCGGCAAAATGCACATCTTGGGCGCCCAAAGCGATTTTAGTTCCGCGCAGGCATTTTTTTACAAAACCCAGCAATGTAAACGGCGGGCAAATCAAAAAGTCGCAGTCAAACTTGTTTTCTTTAACTTGTGCGGCAATATCTTTGGCAAGCTGTGTACCTTCATCCAAAAGGCAGTTCATTTTCCAGTTGCCGGCAATCAGTTTTTTTCTGGCCATTTTTTTATCCTTATAACAAAATTTGTTTAAAACTGGACATTTTGTAGCACAGTAAAAAATTTTTTTCCAGTAAAAAAAGCAAATTAGACACTATTTTATTATGTTGCATAATTTAATTTTAGAATTGCATAAATAATTTATTTACTTATAATGAGCGCAAAACTTAACTTTTTATAGGGAAAAAAATGATTAGTACGTTTTCAAAAATGCACAACAGCCTGTTTACAAAAATAATTTTGACCATAACGGCGTTGAGCTTTATGTCTTTGTTCGGTGTTTCGGGATATATTAACACCGCCAACAGCAATAAACCGGTGATAAAAGTTGATAATTTGGAAATCAGCCAAAGCGAATTTAATTATTTGCTGCAAAAAGAATTGTCAAAACTTAAAGACACCGATACACTTAATCAGGAAGAAGCCGAAGCTCGCAAAGCCGAGATTTCAACTGAGTTGGCAAAGCTGAAACTTGATGATTTATTGTTGGAAAACACCATGAAAAAATATAACGTGGATGTTACCGATAGTTTGGTCAGTCAAATTATTCAGGTTTCACCGCAGTTTTTGAATAACGGTAAATTTGACCGTGAAATGTATAAATGGTATTTGAACAAAAGCGGAATGACCGAGCAAGATTTGGTTGCAGAAATCAAGCGCAATATCGGCCGTAAAATTTTGATTGAAACTCAGGTTTCCGGCTTTAACGTGCCGCAGGTTTTGCAAACGCAAATGCAAAAAGTTTTAGGGCAACGCCGCACTTTTAAATATATTAAATTGGTTGCCGAAAACGCAAAAATAGACCGTCAGCCGAGTAAAGAAGAATTAGATCAGTATTATGAAGACTTTACCGAAGAGTTCAGAGTACCGGAAAAACGTGATGTAAAAGTTTTGTCTTTGCCTTTGGAAACAATAGAAAAAAGTATCAGCGTTTCCGATGATGAAATCAATTCATATTACAAAGAACATGTTGAAGAGTTTGAACAGCCGGAAAAACGCCATGTTTTGCAGCTGGCTTTTGACAATGAAAAAGACGCGGAAAAAGCAGAAGCTGAATTAGCCGGCAAAGATTTTATGACGGTGGCTAAAGAAAACGGACAAAGTATTGAAGATACCGATTTCGGCGCGGTTGCAAAATCCGATTTGTCTGATGAACTGGCTGATGTAGTGTTTTCTTTGGCGAAAGGTCAGACTTCCAAGCCCGAAAAAATTAACGGCAGCTGGCAGATTTTGAAAGTTACCGAAATTGAAGCGGCAAAAATTATGCCGCGCGAGCAAGCAAACGCTCAAATTAAAAAGACCATTCAGGAAGAACGCGCCTATGACGGCAGCTATGAATTGATGACCAAAATAGAAGACAAGCTCGGCGCCGGCTCTTCATTAATAGATATTGCCGACAGTTTCGGCATTGTATTGATTGAGGTTAAAGGTTTGGATGAAGAAGGAAGTTCCGAGGCTGCACCGGCAGATGTGGCCGAAGTACTGAAAAATAAAGACGTTATTGACGCGGCTTTTTCTTATAATGAAGGCGAAGTAAGCCAAACTATTGAAGGCGACGATGGTTTAGTGGTGGTTGAAGTGGATAAAATTTATGAATCGCATATTCAGCCGGAAAATGAAGTAACAGCCAAGCTCACCAAATTATGGAAAGACAGCGAAAAAGTTTCGGTTACTCAGGAATTGGCGGATAATATCAATCATGATTTAGAAGCCGGTGATACTTTTGCCGAAGTTGCCGCCCGCTATAATCTTCCGGTAATTAAAACAATGCCGATAACCCGTGGCGAAACTTTTGCCGATCTTAACTTCAATGATATGAAAACTTTGTTTTCCGCTGACAAAAATGAAGTTAAAGTTTTGCAAAACGGTGATGATTATTTGATTGCCGAAACCAATGAGGTCTATGACGATTCGTCTGCTTTGACCAAAGCTGATAAAGACTTTTTGAAACAGGCTTTGCAGGCGGAAATGACTCAGGAATTGTCAGATGCCATGTTGCGCGGTTATGCTAAAGACTATAAAGTAGAAGTAAATTACGGACGCATGGGAATTAACGACTGATGAAAATAGTGTTTATGGGGACGCCGGACTTTGCCGTGCCGGCTTTAGAAAGGCTGATAAAAGAGCATGAGGTGATTTGTGTTTATACCCGTGAGCCAAAACTTTCGGGACGGGGTAATAAACTTAACAAAACACCGGTGCATTTGGTCGCCGAGGCAAACGGTATAGAAGTGCGCACCCCAAAAACACTGCGTAATGCCGAAGAGCAGCAAAAATTTGCCGAACTTAAAGCCGAGGTGGCGGTGGTTGCGGCGTATGGTTTGATTTTGCCGCTACCGGTGCTGGAAGCCTATCCTTTTGGCTGTTTGAATCTGCATGCGTCGCTGCTGCCGCGGTGGCGCGGTGCTGCTCCGATTCAGCGTGCGGTGGAAGCCGGAGACGCGAAAAGCGGCGTTACGGTTATGCAAGTGGCAGAAGGTTTGGATACCGGCGATATGTTGTTGAAAGGCGAAGTTGAAATAACATCAGCCACTACCGGCGGCGAGCTGCATGACAAACTGGCGTTGACGGGGGCAGATTTAATATCGCGGGTTTTGTCGGATATTAAGAGTTTTGCTCATCAGCCACAGCCGCAGGAGGGGGCTTGCTACGCTGCTAAAATAGATAAAGCGGAATGTAAGCTGGACTTTAATCAAAAAGCTGAAGTTTTGTGCCGTAAGATTCGGGCGTTTAATCCGTATCCGGCAATGTTTTTCGAATATGGCGGCGAGCGCTTTAAAGTGCTGGAAGCTCATAAGGTTGAAAAATACGCATCGGCAGGCACCATTATAGAAGAAAACAATAATCTGCTGCTGGCTTGTGCCGATGGCGCTTTGGCTGTTACGCAAATTCAGCGCCAAGGTAAAAAGCTGATGACGGTAAGTGAATTGCTGCGCGGTTTTCATTTTGCAGAAAATTCCAAAGCGGAGTAAAAGAGAAATATAATAAAAAACAGCACATGGAATATAAATCCAAGGTGCTGTTTTTTTGTAGTTATGACTTAAAGTCAAAGTTCAATTCAAACCGAAAATTCAAAATCTGTTACAGTGCAAAAATCAATACACCGTTGACAACAATAGTAATCAACATAGCTGTAAGTTTTAAATTGTTAAACATGTGAACTAACTCATTATCTTGTTAAAAGCCCAAAAATGGTGCCTAGTGCAATAAAAATTAACATAACAATACAAAGATGCCTAAAATATAGATTCGTTTTTGAAAAATGTAAAGCAAAAAAACATAAGTACTAATTTCTTGAAATAACGATATAATTTATAATTTGCTTGATTAAGGTAACCGGAATGTGCTAATTTAAAACATAATTAAAGAGTGTGTCAGCCAAGGCGGATTGCTCTTTTTTTTGTGCTTTTTTATAATCTGAACAAATTTTAGGAATAAAAATGAAGTATACTTTATTTATATGTTTGCTGCTGATTGGGTATGTGTGTCAGCAGCATTTTTCTTTGCGGCAAAGTGAAGAAAAAAATCAGCAGCTGCAGTTACAAAATGGAATATTGCGGCAAAAACAAGAAAATTTAACCAAAAAACTGGAGTTTTTTAATGCTAAACAAGAAAAAGCAAATCAGCAAATCGCCAAACTCAAGGCTTTGGCCTTGCAAAAAAGCGATGACTGTTATATTCGCCCTTTGTCTGACGAATATCTTGAGTTCGTGCGCGGAACAAAACAGACAATCAGCAAATGAAAAAGTTTTGATAAAGTGCCGGCAGGCGGTTGTTACTTACGGCGATGCGCTGGAATGTATGATTCGCTTGGACGAAGCGCAGTATGCTGATTAGCGGTCGGGTTGATGCTGTTGATAAGGGGCGGCAGGCGATTCCGGGCGGAGATTCGGTTTAGGATGGAAATCCGGGGCAAGGGAATGGTGCGGATGAGGCGTCGTCATAATAAACGTCTTGCGCCGGAACGTAAGAAGTACAGCCGGTTAGTCCGAATAAAGTTATAAAAAGCGCTTTTTTTAGGGCAAATCCTTTATGTAAAATATGGAATTATTATACATCAAAAAAATATTTTGTAAAAAAATAAATTTTGTGGATAAATTGGAAAAATAGGTATTGACATTTTATGAATTATATGGCACATACTCTCTTGTATTTGCCACGCTGTGTTTGGATGTTTTGAATATGCCTCGCAACGGCTCAAAATGGAAAAACGATGCAGATACTGGAGAGGTGGCAGAGCGGTTTAATGCAGCGGTCTTGAAAACCGTCGAGGATGCGAGTCCTCCCAGAGTTCGAATCTCTGCCTCTCCGCCAATTGTTGTTAAAAAGCCTTGCTAGTGCAAGGCTTTTTTGTTGTTGTAAGCACGGAGTAGAAACAAACGTATGGCTTGCCGAACTCTAGGATAAGAGTTCGACCACAAACAAAAGGCAGGCTTAAAGCATGCCGGTATCTAAAAATGGATGTTAAAGTTACAAAAATCTCCGGTTTTGGCGCAAAAATTGCAAGTATCTTTTTGAGTTAGCTAATAAATCTAGTTTAAGTGTCAAAAATGTAAAAATAAAGAACTTTATAAAAAAGTTTAATTTTTAAAGCTAAACTGTATGCGATAACTATCTGTTGATGGTTTACCTTGATAATAATAGCAAATTTCTTCTATGTCGCTTATTGTCAGATTACTCATACACTTTATACCTTTGCGGCGGCGGAAAAAGTGCCTCTAATTAAAGATATAGAATTTGCTGCAAAAGATTATTCAGAGCTATGAGGGAGAAGTTTGGTGTATGTCAAAACACCTGCTTGCAACCTCAATGCGATTGATGGAAGTCGGCACCAAACAGCAAACTTTAGGGCACGACGAAGAAGCCTATAAAATGTTTAACACCGCATACGATATGTATTGCCTGTTTTGGGGCTTGAACATGGGTATGATGGAAACCCAAGACCTGAAATGGATTGAGCCGGATTTGGAAGAAGTAAAAAAGATAACCGCCAAAGCCGAAGAATTTTCTAAAGAAGAAAACGGCGCTCTGGCTGAAAAAGCCGCAGAATCTGTTGAAAATGAGCCAAGTTCAGCTTTGGCAAAAATGAAAAAATTTGTGCGTAAAGCAGTTGATTGTTGCATTGGGTAGGACAGGAAAAATGTTTTTCACTTAAGCCCTTCAGAACTAAACGCCTGAAGGGCTTAAGCTATCTTTCATATATCACGCTGCAGGCTTTGAGGATTGGCAAATACTTTTCCGGCAAACTGAAATTTTCAGGATACGGATGTTGCAGCAACTCGTGAATATCCGGATTTATAGCTACTTCTTGCGGAATAAAGTGCCGACAAAAAGCACACATCGCCGCCGTTGGATTTTCGGTATTATAGCCGATTTTTTGCAGTAGAATTTCGGGATTAGTTTCTTTTTCTGATGCCGCGTCATTCAAATCATACCACAATCCGATACCGTTTTCGGCCAGCCTTTGCCACGGGAAAGCCACTCCGGGGTCGGGCTTGCGTGTTGGTGCAATATCCGAGTGTCCAACTACATTTTTTGCCGGAATGTGATGACGTTCAATAATCCCCTGACACAGTTCAATCAAACTTTGTATCTGCCGTTCGCTATACGGCTCTTGCCCCATTGACATAGTGCTGATTTCTATGCCAATAGAATTATGGTTCAAATTATCAAATTCACGCCATGAGCTTATGCCGGCGTGCCAAGCGCGTTTTTCTTCCGGTACCAACTGTGTTATATCGCCGTTCAATCCCACCACATAATGCGCGCTGAGCTCTTCTTTTTCCAGCACGGCAATCATATCTTTGGTGTCGTGCGCGCTGCAATGCAAAACCAAAGCGCTGATTTTTGCGGGACGTTCATTAAAATACGGCAGTATATGAGTTCTCATTTTTTCCTCTATAAACAAATAAACGAATATTGGGTCGGGTAATCTTTGGGTTGGCTGATTAGTCCCAGATGTGTGTTGCGGCGATAGCTGAAATAGCCGTTTTGCGCCGGATATGTATCTATATGCGAATTAACAACATTGTCAATACCCAAATTATGCAACTTATCTTCCAAGTAGCCGCTCAAGTCAAAATAAAAATGCTCGCGGTCTTTACCGGTGGCAAAATATTTTGCATTTGCCGAATTTTCTTTTAACAATGTTGTTCGCATATCGTTTTGTACTTCAAACGAAGTTTGCTGCATACACGGTCCTATGGCAACGGCAATATCTTTCAGCTCGGCGCCTTTGCGTAGCATCAAAGCCACAGTGTTTTCCACCACTCCGCGATAAGCTCCTCGCCAGCCGGCGTGAGCCGCGCCGATAACTCCGTGTTTGTAGTCGGCAAGCAGCACCGGTGCGCAGTCGGCAGTTTTTATACCCAGCAAAATATTGGGATTAGTTGTTACCGCACCGTCCGCAGTAATCGTAAATTGTTGTGGTAGGTTTGCTTCAACCACCGTATTGGAAACCCCTTGATTCAGCGTAAACATATCTTCATAGTTTTTATGAAAATACGCGGTGATAATCTCAAAATTCTGCCGTACCGCCACTTTTGAATCTTGGCTGTTGTAATTGGTGTTAAGCGAGGCATATTTTCCCTGCGACACACCGCCTTTGGCGCCAAAAAAGCAATGCTTTGCGGCAATCAAGTTAGAAGCCTGCCAACTCATAAAAAACTTTCTCCGTATTTCATCGGTTCGAGTCCGTAAAAAGCACAGATTGTCTGGGCAATATCAGCATAAGTTTTGCGCTGTCCAATGTTTTGCGTCTGCACTTTTTTACCAAACATTATAACCGGTACTTGTTCGCGCGTGTGGTCGGTTCCGGCGTATGTCGGGTCGCAGCCGTGGTCGGCGGTAATAAAGACAATGTCATCATCGCTTAAAAGCGGCAGTAATTCCGGCAAACGGGAGTCAAAATATTCCAATCCGTGCGCATAGCCGGCAACATCGCGGCGATGTCCGTAGACCATGTCAAAATCAACAAAATTAGTGAAAACAACGGCATCTTTCGGCGCTTTTTTCACTTGTTCCAACGTAATATTCCAAAGTTCTTCCAAACCGCTGGCCTTATAGGCTTGCGTAATCCCCGAACCGGCGTAAATATCTCGGATTTTACCCACCGAAACAACCTCGTGTCCGGCATTTGCCGCTTTGTTTAAAACCGTAATTTCCGGCGGAGTAACCGAATAGTCATGACGATTTTTGGTGCGGGTAAATTCGCCTTTATGCTCACCCACAAAAGGACGGGCGATAATGCGGGCAATGTTATAAGGTTTTGCCGCTTCAAAAGCGACTTCGCAAAGTTTATACAGGCGTTCCAAACCAAAATGTTCTTCATGACAAGCAATTTGCAGCACGCTGTCGGCGGAGGTGTAAAAAATCGGCTTACCGGTTTTCAGGTGTTCTTCGCCCAACTCTTCTATAATAGCGGTTCCGGACGCGGCTTTATTGCCTAAAATCCCCTCAATCTTGCCTTTGGCGCAAATTTCAGCTATCAATTCCGGCGGGAAAGAAGGATAATCCGGTTTAAAATATCCCCAGTCAAACAGCACGGGAGTGCCGGCCATTTCCCAGTGTCCTGAAGTTGTGTCCTTACCTTTGCTGATTTCTTTGGCATGACCAAATTTATGACCGATTTCAAACGCCGGTTTGTTTTGGCACCGTAAATCTGTTTTGATGCCGCTGGCCTCAAATCCAGCTTGCTGTAAGCCCAAATAAGCCAAATTTGGCACTTCTAATTTTCCTTGTTTTTGAGCAATATGCGCAAACGTATTGGCGCCGACATTAGAAAAAGCGGCCGCGTCAGGCGCTCCGCCAATTCCAAAAGAGTCCATCATCAAGATAATAACTTTACCGCTCATTTTATATCTCCTCCACAGTAATTTTGTTAGAGACATAATGGCATAGTTTTGCAAAATTGCAATACTGAATTTATTGCAGCTGCCGCGAACAATGACAAGCGTTGAATTTTATTTGCGACTGCGGCAAAAGCATAATATCTTCGGATTTTTCCGGTTCTTCACCGGCAGCGGCAAAAACTTCTTCGGCATAAGCCTTTTTGGCGGCATAAAGCAAAAACAGCGGACGCTCTAATTTCAGTTTGCCTAAAACTTCTTCCAAGGCCTCAAAGCTGTCATAAATCGTGCCGGCAAAATAAAGATAATTTTTCATTTCCGATTTTTGATTTTGTGTTGCAGTATTCATTTTATCACCTCGTTCTAAAATAATTTTGATAACAAAAATTTAATAATAGTTAATAAAAATTTAAACATAAAATATTGTCTATCTTGACAAAGACTTGTCCTAAAAATCAAGGAGTCGGTCAAAATGATTTTTTTTACATGCTTAAATATTTTTGCGGTTCTTCATGATGAAATTGTAATGCTTTATGCGGAATAACATAAATGTTGTCCGCCCAATCGTCTACAATTTTGCTGATGATATGTTTGTTTTCAAACCCGTCATGCAAAGAAGCGGCCGAGCTTAAATCCTGTATAATAACGTTGGCAAAGGTATGTGTTTTCATGGTTTCCTCCTTTTGCTGAATTGATATAAAAAATATAAGAACTTTTAGGTTTAAAGAAACCGTTACCGCGCCAAAAGTCTATGTGAAAATTCGGTCAGGGTGGAGGATTGAATATGATAAAGTATTTATGTTAATTTTATATTTGGATTATTTTTTTGACTAATTTAACATTAAATGATAAATTAGTCGAAATTTATACCTGTATTTTATTTGTGATATATGGATTTGGCTGCTGCTTAGGGTGGGCGTGTTTTGTCAAAAGTGTGTAAAAAAAACGACCGTTTAAATTGGACTCGTTTTTAGCATTTTTTTTAAAATATCATAAAATCAGTAAAAAAGCAATAACTTTTTATTTTTACGCTATTTTTTGCGTTTTTTCAGGCTTATACGCCGCTCTTTTCTGACTGTGTAAAAATAACGGTCGTTTTTTTTACACAATAGGAGGAACAAAAATGTTTAAGTTATTGAATAAAATATATATTATCGGAGTGCTGTGTTTGGCGGCGACTCCGGCTTTTGCGCGGGTATGTTTTTTGCCGGACGGAAATTGCGAAGCCGGCAAAGCCACATATTCGCCGGTAAATAATATTACAGGCTGCGAATATAAAGATGAAAATGCAGCAAAAAACGGACTTGGCGAATGTCAAGAGACCTATAAGAGCGGAATGTGTTATTACAGACGTTGCAAAATGTCGGAAACCGAGTGCATGAAAGAAGCGCACGAAGCGTCGCATGCTAAAACCGACACCAAAAAGAAATGTGTGGTTTGCAAAGACGGCTGCTGGAAACTGGTGGACAGTGTGTACGGTCCGGATACGGAACATACCTGTAAAGAGATGGGATATAAAACTAAAGAAAACTGCACAACCGACTATGTAAAATTCGTACCGGTAAAATTAATTGATAAAAACGGTGAGCGTTGCGGCGTGTGCGACCAGTTAACCTGCTCGCAAATGGGGGGCTATAAAACCAAAGCCAGCTGCGGCAGCAATGAAGAATTTGAATCCGTAGATAAAATTGACGCTTACGGCAACATTTGCGGTAACTGTAAAACTAAAACAGACAATAATCCGAGCGACCCGAACAACGGTAAAACTTATTATGTTACAATCGATAAAAAAGTATTATTGCATTATCCGGATATAGATAATTGTAATTTTACTGTTGATGGTACTATGACAATGCCGAATGTTGGTAATGATACCTTTTTTAAAGATAATAATATCAGTTTTGCTGCGCAAGTTTATGCGTATGCAAACTTAGAATGTATATCTAACGGGTGTTCAGGAAGGTATGTAACTTATCTCAGCAAAGCTGCGACAGAAGTAATTGTTGCCGATATGGATACATATTCCGATATGGAAATTCCTCTTATGCATAGCAATAATAAAGATAGCAGTTTTCCTGAATGGGGATGTGGTACCAGGAAAATATTGGACTCAGGAATAGATTTGAATAGCTCAAAATATTGGGTTTTGAAACAGGGGGAAACTTCAGAAACAGTTCAACCGATGTCTTCAAATTGTCAAAATATAACAATTGATGGTAATTCGAGAACAATTTGCTATAAATATAAAGATTATTCTGAGGTTGAAGTTAAAGTTTACCTAGCATATTATCCATCACTAATGAATAGTTCTAAAATATTGGATAAATCACAAGGTATTCCAGCCCTGTTTTTTAGTGATACACTGGAGCCGTATGAAACCAAGAAATTGGAATATAAAACTGGTGGACAAGAAATAACTTTAACAATGCGTCAAAATTCGTCATCAAAAAAATCATCATATATCATAAGTCTTTCTAAAAATTTAAATCAAGAATGTGAATATAGAGTTATGACTAAAAATGAATTTGAAGAAAAAGGTGCTTATTCAACATTTCTGCATACAGGCAAAATAGAAGATGGTGTATATGGTACAGAATACGGGGGGAGTGTATGGCGCAGTTTTTCTAATTTAAGAAGTATTGAAGCTCCTGATAATTTTGAAAATCCTGAAAATGATTTTTTAGAATATGTCGCAGTTATGGCATGTACATCGCCTGAAGGTGATTTTTCAAATAGAGAAAATAAATGTTCAGATATTTCCAAACACTATAGAGAAAATGATGTTACTAGATTGGATTGTTCTTCTTCAAAAGCAGAATTAGTACCAAATGTATATTCTTTTGGAGTTCAATATAATGTCGGTGTGAGAACACCATGCACAATATGCAAGAATGTGAGATAAAAATACCCCCGAGTGTTATGATACTATAAAAAATTGTGATTTCTAAGGAGGTGATGCAACACTTAAAAATAAAAACAAAATCCTAATTATATCAAAAACTCCGGCGGTCCCCAATCCGTCGGAGTTTTTTGTGTCGTAAAAACATTTGAAAAAAAATAAAGCTCTCGTGTGAGAGCCTTATTAAAAAATATAATGAAAAATGTTTATTTCAGGGTTGCCATTTGCATACCCATGCGGGTTGGCTGACCGGATTGCATATCTTCATTGAACTGTATTTTATTTTTTTCAAACAGACAAATAACCGTGCTGCCCATAAAAAACTTGCCGATTTCATCGCCTTTGGCAAAATTCAAATTACGGGAGGCGTATTCCGAAACCGCGATGTCTTTGTTTTTGTTGGGAGCAACTGTTCCCGCCCAAGCGGTTGAAATGCTGCGCACAATGGTCGCGCCCACAAAAATAACCGCCATACGTCCTATTTCGGTGTTAAAAAAGCAAACCACACGTTCGTTGCGGGCGAAAAGTTCCGGAATATGTTTGGCGTTAAACGGATTAACCGAAAATAAATCGCCGGGAACATGAATCATTTTATCTAAAGTTCCGGCAAACGGAAGGTGCACACGGTGATAGTCCTTAGGCGAGAGATAAATTGTGATAAATTCGCCGTTTTTGAAAGCCTGAGCTTCTTTAGAATCTGCTAACAACGCTTCAGTTGTGTAGTAGTGATTTTTGGCCTGAAACAAGAACTTGTCTTCTATTTTGCCGAATTGGCTGATTTTACCGTCAACCGGAAATGTTACAACATTGGTGTTTGGGTTGATAGGGCGTGCGTCGGCTGTCAACGGACGTGAAAAAAAAGCGTTAAAAGATTTGTAATCTTCTATTTTTCCAGCCATTTCTTTAGTATTTACATTATAGTGTTTGATAAATTGCTGTATCATAAATGTAGTGGCTTTGCCGAGTTTGGCGGCGGCGGCAAAACCGACAGCCCGGGTTAATAAATGTTTGGGCAGCAGATATTGCGCGTCGGCTTTTAATTTTTGCATATTCATAACATTCTCCTGTTTTTATTTTGCTTAAAAAGTAGCGTTTTTTAAAAGGCTTGTCAATTATTATATAGAGTTCTTTTCTTAATATTTTTTTTAAACCTTTGGTGTAAATTAACAAAAAAACTTTATATAAAAAGGATTGTCCCATGAATAAATTAAAATGTTTTACCCTGTTGGCGGCTGCTGGAATTTTCAGCAGTTTCAATGCTCAGGCTTTGGTGTTGCATCAGACCAGATTTAATGCCTCTTTACGAGATGCTATTTATAAGGCCGCGCATGATAATAAACCTGAGATTTTACAGAAGTATTTAAATTTGGGATATTCCATAGACATTAGTGATGAACGCGGAATGAGCGCTTTGTGTTATGCTAAAAGCAAGGGAGATGACGAAGCGTATGATATGCTGTATAAATATGGTGCCGATGAAAATGCACCGTGCATGGAAACGGCAAAAGAAATTTACCGTTCTGAATGGTTGAATAAAGCAAAAAGTTTTGCCGGATACACATTGCTGGCCGGCGGTGTGGTCGGGGCGTTTGCTTTTGCATCGGGCGGTTCCGGCGGCGGAAGCGATAGCAGCGATAGCAGCAGCGGAACCGGCGGAAATTCATCTTCCGGCGGCAATAGTTATGAACCTAACAGCAACGGAACAATGGCAACAGATGTAAATTTGAAACCGGTGTTAAACAGTTATAACAAAGTAACAACTTATTCAACCGCCGACGAGTGGAATAATAATATCGAATTTAACGGCTCGAAATTCAGTAATTCCGTGAATTATTTGGGCGGCATTAACGCGGCGCCGGCATTTGCCAAGGTTTATGGCAAAGATGACGAAGGTAATTTTGCTTCGAATTTGAAAGAAGTTTCCGTCGGAGTGATAGACAGCGGAGTTTGGGGCAATCATTCGGAATTTAAAACCGCAAACGGCTATAAAGTTTCCGGAGCAAATTGGGACGCCGGTCCGTGTTCGGACACTAACCAAAGTCAATGTTGGCAAAAAGGCGAAGCTGATGTGCAATGCGAAAAAGAAAACTGCTATTTGATTTTGGCATACAAAAACGGACAGGGCGATGTTGTTGCTAATAAAGGCGCAATTTCCTGCGATAAGGGAATGAGTGCCGAAAGCTGCTATAACAAATGGGCGGCAGCGTATCCGACTGATTACACCGGAATAAACGGCGGAAAATATTATTATCCTAACTATATTAACAGCACGTTGAATAATGACGATACTTTGCACGGTTCGCACGTCGCCGGTATTATTGCCGCTAACATTGATGGTAGTGGCAATATGGGCGTCGCCGGAGTAAATACCAAAATTTATGCGGTGCGTTGGGATTTGTTGTCGGATTTAACCGATGTCGATTTGGCAAACGGCGAAGACGGCGTGTCATCTGCGGATATTTGGAAAAATATGGTGGCGTTGAATTTGAGTGCCGGTTCTATAGCGTCTGACACTATAAATGCCTCTCACGCCGCGTCTTCTATAGAAAGTGTTGATCAAAATTTGTTTGAAAAATTATTAAACAATCAGACGGTTACGGCAAATAATAAAATAGACGGCACAATTTTGGTTAAAGCCGCCGGAAATGAAGAATATGTACAGCCAGATTTAATGTCGGGCTTAAAACTTAATGAAAAGTATAAAGATTTATTGATGACCGTGGTGGTGTCTGTTGATGTCAGCTTAGATGATAATCACTTGGTAACTGATTACAAACTTTCTTCATTTTCTAACCGGTGTGGTGTAACGTCGGGATATTGCTTGGCGGCACCGGGCGGAAATTATAATAAAGAGGAAAATTTAGCAAAATATATGTGGAGTGTCGGCGAAACCGGAAACAGCGAACATGAATATGAAAAGATGATGGGAACGTCAATGGCAGCTCCGGTGGTTACCGGCGCAATCGCGTTTTTGAAAGGCGCTTACGACTATATGTCCGGGGAAGAAATTATTGATTTGATGATGACCACTGCCAATAAAAACGCCTCGGACTATTCGGCAGAAAAATACGGAGCAGGGTTGCTTGATTTGGGCGCGGCGGTTTCTACCTATGTTCCGCAAAACGGAGTGTTGTCCACATTCGGCGGCAGCTCGGTCAACTCGGAGCGCATTAACTTGAGCGCGGCTCATCTGAATGTTCCGTCGGTTATGAAAAGCGCCATGCAAAAAGCCTTGCCGCAAAGCGTAACGATTTTTGATAAATATAACCGTCCGTTTGAATATGCCTCGACTAATTTGGTTTCTACCACACACGGCGGTTATAAAACTCTTAAAAACGATGTTTATCAAATAGCCAAACCGGCGCGGCTTTCTAAAGCGCAAAACGGCAATATGAGTTTTGCATTTGCCGGAAGCGCCGCAAATGCCAATGGTTTTGGCATGGGGTTTATGCAGGCTGATTATCAGGGAAACGGTTATAATTCCGGATTTTATTTCAGTGAAAATACTCGCTATGAAAACGGCAGCTCTTTTGCCGAAACCACGGCAAATCCGTTTATGGCAATGCAAAACGCCTATGGGGCTTATAATAACTTTAACTTTAATCATAATATGGGGCTGAAACTGGAGGCGGTTACCGGACGCAACGGCTTGTATGACGGCGACAGCAGCTGGCAGGATAGTTCTTTCAAAAAACAAGCGTATGCGCTTAATTCTGAATTGCAGCTGCATAAAAGCGAAAAATTCAGTTTCGGTTTAAGCGGCGGCGTGCTCTATGAAGAAGCTGCAACTTTGGGTATGAACGGCAGCGGCGCCTTTGAAATTCAGGGCGGCGAAACCTATAACACCGGCGTAAAAGCGTCTTGGTTTGTTACTCCGCAGCTGACTTTAACCGGCAGCTATTACCGCGGTTACACCAAAGGTCAGGCGTTTGAAGCTGATTTGCTGAAAACATCCGATTTAGTCAGCGAAAGTTTTGCGTTTGACGCTAATTACAAGGTCAGCAAGCAAACCGAATTCGGTTTTAATGTGTCATCGCCTTTGCGGGTGGTCGACGGTTCACTGGCAGTAAATTTGCCAAGCGGACGCGACAATTATTCGGACACGGTATATTTCAACCGCTATCAGGCAGCTTTAAAACCGGAGGCCAGAGAATATAAATTCGCCGCTTACGCAAGCCATAATTTCAGCGAAAATTTAAGCCTGCGTTCGGAGCTGGATGTGCGTGTTAATCCCGAACATCAGCGGCAGGCAAACGACTATCGCGCGTTGCTGGGTTTGAATTGGACTTTTAACTAAACAAAAGGTGGACTTATGGCAGATAAAATTTGGCGGAAAAAACGATTTTTTCCGCTTTTGGCTACCCAGTTTTTAGGGGCTTTTAACGATAATTTGTTCAAAAATACGCTGATGGTTTTTGTGGCGTATAAATTGATGGCAGACACACAAACCGTCAATATTTACGCTAATTTGGCGGCCGGTATTTTTATTTTGCCGTATTTTCTGTTTTCGGCGATTGCGGGTTTGCTGGCGGATAAATACAGCCGTTCCAAGCTGACGCGGATTTTAAAAATCGCTGAGCTGATTTTAATGAGTTCAGCGGCGATTATATTTATGTTTAATTCGCCGAATTTGCTTATTTTTATGTTGTTTTTAATGGGGCTGCAGTCCACATTTTTCGGGCCGATAAAATATGCTTTGCTGCCGCAGCTGCTAAAGCCGAATGAACTGGTGGCCGGCAATGCTTATGTGGAGGCAAGTACTTATATTTCCATTATTTTAGGCTCAATATTGGGAACATTGCTGCCGATTGGCGTCAGTGTGTTTCTGCTGATTTTATGCGCCGCAGCCGGAGTTGTTTCAGCTTATAAAATTCCCGAAACGGCCGGAATGCAGCCTGATTTGAAAATCAACTTTGATTTAAGCCGGCAGATAAAGGAAAATATTAATCTTATCCGCTCGCATACCATTGTTTTCCGCACTATTATCGGCGCTACCTGGTTTTGGGTTTTGGGCGTGTTTTTCTTAACCGAACTGTTTCCGCTTTGCAGCAAAGTTTTTAACACTGAAAAAGCGGTTGTTACCATGTTTTTGGTGCTGTTTTCGGTTGGCGTCGGCGTCGGTTCAATGTTTTGCAACAAGCTGCTGAAAGGCGAAGTAAGCGTGGTGTATGTGCCAATCAGCGCAGTTGGTTTAAGCGTGTGCGCGTTTGCTGTATATTGGCTTTCATGCGGCTTTGCAACACCGGCCGACACTTTAAGCTTAGCAGAATTTTTGAGCTTGCCGCGCGGAATTTTATTGAGCCTGTTTTTATTCGCTTTTGCCTTTTGCGGCGGAATGTACGTGGTGCCGCTTAACGCTTTAATGCAAAAGAAAGCTCCGAAGAAAAGCACGGCGTCGGTGATTGCCGGCAACAATATCATCAATTCATTGGGCATGGTTGGAATTTCTCTTTTGGCGGTGGTGCTGACAGCGCTTGGATTTAAGATTACAACCTTGTTTTTGTTTGTGGCAATTATCAGCGCCGGCGTGGCGGTTTATATCTGTATGCTGCTGCCGGATGCTTTAGTGCGTTCAATATTTCGTTCGTTGCTGAAGATATTTTTCAGGGTAGAAGTTTCAGGAGTGCAGAATTTGCAAAAGGCCGGAAGCAAAGTGCTGATTGTCGCCAACCATGTTTCACTGTTGGACGGGGTGTTAATCGCCGCGTTTCTGCCTCGGAAAATAACCTTTGCCATAGACGGTGATTGGGGCGCAAAATGGTATGTGAGACTGTTTAGCGGGCTGGTTGATTTTTGTCCGCTGAATCCGACAAATCCGCTGGCAATCCGTACCTTGATTGATGAAGTCAATAAGAATAAAACCGTAATGATTTTTCCGGAAGGGCGAATCAGCGTTACCGGCTCGCTGATGAAAGTTTATGAAGGCGCCGGAGTGATTGCTGCCAAAACCGGAGCTAAAATTGTGCCTTTGCGCATTGACGGAGCGCAATACTCAAAATTTTCATACATTGGCAATATTGTTAAAACGCAAATGTTTCCGAAAATAAAAATGTTTGTGCTGCCGTCTTGCGATTTAAAAGTTGCCGACAGCTTGTCTATGCGTGAAAAACGCCATGCTGCGTCGCTGAAATTGTATGATTTGATGGCGGCGATGATGTATAGAACAACCGATAAAAATATGCCTTTGTTCAATGCATTGCTGCAAGCGGAAAGATTGTTCGGCGTCAAGCATAAAATAGCTTTGGATATGCAGAAAAAAACGCTGGATTACGGGCAGTTTGTGTTAAAGAGCTATGTGTTGGGTGCGGCGTATAAAAAGCTGTTTTCGGATGAGGAAAAAGTCGGTGTTTTACTGCCGAACAGTTTGGCGAACGCCGTCAGCTTTTTTGCTTTGCAATATGCGGCGAAAATTCCGGTTATGCTGAATTTTTCGCTGGGAACGGCTCAATTTGAATCGTGTTTGAAAACCACAAAATTGCGGAAAGTTGTCAGCTCGCGCAAATTTATTGAAGCAGGTAAGTTGGAACGTTTTGCCGAAAGCGTGAAAAATGCCGGAGCGGAAATTATATATTTGGAGGATTTTGCCGAGCAGATTTCTTGGACAACCAAACTTAAAGGCCTAAAAAAATATCTGCGCCGCGAAGAGGTAAAAACAAACGCGGATAAGCCTGCGGTTATTTTGTTTACCTCCGGTTCGGAAGGTTTGCCGAAAGCGGTTTTGCTGTCGCATCGCAACATTTTGGCAAACGTGCAGCAACTGCGTTTGGCCGTGCCGTTTTGCTCTAAAGATGTGTTCTTGAACGCGCTGCCTATGTTCCATTCTTTCGGGCTGACGGTGGGGACGGTTTTGCCGCTTTTGCACGGTGTGAAAGTGTGTTTGTATCCGTCGCCTCTGCATTACCGTATTATACCGGAATTGGCATACGATTTGCAGGCGACGGCCATTATCGGCACAGATGCGTTTCTATATGGTTACGGGCGTATGGCCAGCGCTTATGACTTTTTCCCGATACGCTTTGCCGTGGCCGGCGGAGAAAAACTGAAAGCCCGCACGGCGGAACTGTGGATGAAAAAATTCGGCGTGCGTATTTTTGAAGGCTATGGCACAACCGAATTGTCGCCGGTTATTTCCGTGAATACGCCGATGTATTTTAAGGAAAACACCGTAGGACGGATTTTGCCGGAAATTAAGTATAAACTGGAAAAAGTTTTTGGGGGTGACGAGGGCGGAAAACTGCTGCTGCAGGCCGATAATGTTATGCTGGGATATATGAAGGCCGATAAGCCGGATGTGCTGCAAAAGGCGGAAAATTGGTATGATACCGGCGATATTGTGAAAATAGATGATGACGGTTTTGTTACGGTTTGCGGAAGAGTGAAACGCTTTGCAAAAATCGGCGGAGAAATGGTGTCGCTGACTGCGGTTGAGCAGGCACTGGAAAAACTGTATCCAAACGCCGTGTTTGGAGTTTTAGCGGTTGCCGATGAGAAAAAAGGCGAAAAAACGGTTTTGGTAACGGCAGATGCAAACGCTAATCTGCCGGAAATTCAGCGCTTTTTCAAAGCACAGGGGCTTAGTGAGCTGTGGTGTCCGAAAGAAGTGGTGTATGTGACGGAACCGCCGTTGCTCGGTAACGGAAAATTTGACTATTTGAGCGCGCAGAAAACAGTGGAAAAAAGATAGCGAATTAAGCAATTCAATTTGTTGTGGATAACCCTTTTTTCTATTGCTTTAGAAGAAAGAAAAAACATCAAATCAGACTTGAAAATGTTCAGAATCTGCAAGCAAAAACGAGGTTAAAAAAACATTGTTTAAAAACAAAAAATACCTGCTTTTTCGACAGGTATTTTTTGCAGAAATAAATACGGATTATTTCTTGGATGTTTTTCTGCTGGTATTGGTTTTTGCAGAGCTTGATTTTGCAGTAGATTTGGTTGAAGATTTTTTGCAAGAGCAAGCAGAGCTTGAGTTTGAACAAGAGTTGTTGCCATAAAGCTGGTTCATAGCCATTGTCCAAAAATATTCATCTTTACCACTTGGGCAACCTGCGTTCTGCCAGTTGTAATAGGCAGCTTCGCGTACATAATTTTCATTATAATTTTTATTCATTTCATATCTCCAATAATTGTTTATAACATAGTCAAGTATAGACGCTTTTTTATTGCCGTCAATACTTTAAAAAACAGAAAATCTGGGATGAAAAAAATTATCCCGAATTTCAGTATATTTTCTTGCATTTAAATGGATTAGTTTATATAGATATAAGATGTAAGTTTTAATACAGGCAAACTAATATTATTTTGCTGTTCTGTTATGGGAGTTTATTATGGATAATATGTTATCAAAAGAAGAAATTACGGCTATTGTTGAAGGTAATCACGGCAATGTTTTTGCAGTGCTCGGAATTCATCGCAACAAGGGTACAAAAAAAGTGTTTATCCGCGCTTATCAGCCGTTTGCCGCGTCTATTGAAGTTATTGATGAAAAGGGCGAATCCTTAGGTAAAATGGAAAAAATAGACGAGAGAGGATTTTTCCAGATAAACTTTGACAGGTCAGAAGATTTTGTTTACCGTTTCAGAATTACCAATGATAAAGGTCATGTTTACGAAGCCGAAGACACTTATCGTTTTCCGGCGACAATCGGCGACATTGACGAATATTTGTTTGCGCAGGGTAATCACCGCGATATTTATAAAAAACTCGGTTCGCATTTAATGGAAATTGACGGCGTGAAAGGCGTGGCTTTTGCTGTGTGGGCGCCAAACGCCAAACGCGTGTCGGTAATCGGCAGTTTTAATAATTGGGACGGTCGTGTCGACGTAATGCGCAAGCATATTAACTGCGGAGTATGGGATATATTTATTCCGGGATTGGTTGAAGGCGAATATTACAAATTTGAAATTAAAACTCAAGATGACAGAATTTTAACAAAATCCGACCCGATGGCAACGTATGCCGAAGTGCGTCCGAACACGGCTTCTATTGTTTATGATATTAACCACTATCAATGGAATGATGACGAATGGATAAAATATCGCGAAAACAGTAACACATACGACCGTCCGATGTCTATTTATGAAGTGCATTTAGGTTCGTGGCGACGTAAGGGCGATAACGGCAGCGAATTTTTGACCTATCGTGAATTTGCCGAACGACTTGTGCCGTATGTCAGCAATATGGGCTTTACGCATGTTGAATTTTTGCCGTTGTGTGAACATCCGCTTGACGCCTCTTGGGGCTATCAAATTACCGGCTTGTTTGCTCCGACTTCCCGTTTTGGCACGCCGGACGATTTTCGCTATATGATTGATAAATTCCACCAAGCAGGCATCAGCGTGATTATGGACTGGGTTCCGGCGCATTTCCCGAAAGATGCTCACGGTTTGGCCGAATTTGACGGAACCTGCTTATATGAACATTCCGACCCGCGTAAAGGCGAACACAAAGATTGGGGAACAAAAATCTATAATTACGGACGCACCGAAGTTTGCAATTTGCTGTGTGCCAGCGCTTTATATTGGCTTAAAGAATTTCATATTGACGGTTTGCGGGTGGATGCCGTGGCATCTATGCTTTATTTAGATTATTCCCGCAAGCAAGGCGAATGGGTGCCGAATGTTTACGGCGGCAATGAAAATTTGGAGGCAATCGCCTTTATCCGCAAAATGAACGAGATGGTTTATACGCAAACCAAAGGCACTATAACCTGCGCCGAAGAATCTACCGCGTGGCCTATGGTCTCTCGTCCGGTTTCTGCCGGAGGTTTGGGTTTCGGTTATAAATGGAACATGGGGTGGATGAATGATACTTTACGCTATATCAGTCATGAACCGGTACACCGCAAATATCATCATGGCTTGTTGACTTTTGGTTTGCTGTATGCGTTTAATGAAAACTTTATTCTGCCGATTTCACATGATGAAGTTGTGCACGGCAAAGGTTCGATGCTGGAAAAAATGCCCGGCGACGAATGGCAGAAGTTTGCCAATCTGCGGGCTTATTACGGCTTTATGTGGACACACCCGGGTAAAAAACTTTTGTTTATGGGTAATGAATTTGCGCAGGATTGGGAGTGGAACAGCGAAGAAAGCCTGCGTTGGTTCTTGCTTGATTATCCGATGTATAAAGGTATGCAAAACTGCGTGCGCGATTTGAACCTGATGTATAAAGGCAACGATGCGCTGTATGAAGAAGATTTTGATTCACGCGGTTTTGAATGGATAGATCATTCAAATTGCGATGACAGCGTAATATCTTATATTCGTAAAGGACATAATCCGGATGATTATTTGGTTGTTGTTTGCAACTTTACGCCGGTGGTGCGTCATAACTATCGTATCGGAGTGAGCGAGGCTTGCGCTTATCAAGAAATTTTTAACAGCGATGATAAGAACTATTGGGGCGGCGGCGTGCGCAACGAAGGACCTCAGCAGGCTCAGAATTTGAGTGTCAGCGGCAGACCGTATTCAATAGAGTTGGTGTTGCCTCCGCTTTCTACCATTGTGCTGAAACCTGTTCGCTAATACAACAACGTAAGGAATTTAAATGAACAAAGACATAAGAGTTTTGAACGGCAGTCCCTATCCTTTAGGGGCTGCGTGTGATGAAAAAGGTGTGAATTTCGCACTGTTTTCCGCCAACGCCGAAAAAGTGGAACTTTGTTTGTTTGATGAAAGCGGCAGTAAAGAGCTGCAGCGTTTTGCAATTACTGAAAATGATAATAATATATGGCATATTTATTTGGAAGGCGTTAAAGCCGGACAGCTTTACGGCTATCGAGTTTACGGACCATACGAGCCGGCGAAAGGCAAGCGTTTTAATCCGAATAAATTGCTGATGGACCCGTACGCTAAAAAGCTGAGCGGAGAAATTATTTGGCATAAAGCCTTGTTCGGATATGATACCGACAGCGTTGATAAAGATTTGTCTTTCAGCACCTTGGATAGTGCGCCTTATGTGCCAAAATCGGTGGTGGTTGATGATACTTTTGATTGGGGTGATGACGTTTCGCCAAAAATTGAAGACGGCAAACGGGTAATTTATGAAGCCCATGTCGGCGGATATACAAAACTTCATCCCAAAGTGGAAGCTTTTCAACGTGGTAAATTTTTGGGTTTGGGCGCCAAAAGCGTGGTCAATTATCTGAACTGGCTGGGCGTTACTTCGGTGGAACTGCTGCCGGTGTTTGCGTTTTTCGGCGAAAAGCACGGCATGTATATAGATAATTACTGGGGCTATGAAACGCTTTCATATTTTGCTCCGGAAGCAAAATATATGGTGGAAAATAATCCCGATGAATTTAAGCAGTTGGTTAAAACTCTGCATGCCAACGGCAAAGAAGTTATTTTAGACGTGGTCTATAACCATACGATTGAAGGCAATCAGATGGGACCGACTTTATGCTATCGCGGAATAGATAACGAAAGCTATTATACCTTGCAGGAAAACCCTTGCTATTATTTTGACAGCACCGGTTGCGGCGCGTCGTTTAATTTGCAGAATCCGTATGTGCTGACGCTGGTTATGGATTCAATGCGCTATTGGGTAGAAAAAATGCACGTTGACGGTTTTCGTTTGGATTTGGCTTCCAGCCTGAGCCGGGTGCGCGGTGAGTTTACACAAGACAGCGGTTTTTTGCTGGCGGCACGACAAGATGAAATTTTGCGTAAGGTTAAAATTATAGCCGAGCCATGGGATGCCACTATGGATGGTTACCGTATCGGAGGTTTCCCTCCTTCATGGTATGAATGGAACGACCGCTATCGTGATGTGGTGCGACGCTTTTGGCGCGGCGACCGCAAGCAAGTCGGCGAATTAGCCAGCCGCCTATCCGGTTCCAGCGATATTTTCGGCTATGCCAACCGCGACATAGACAGTAGTGTTAATTTTTTGACTTCGCATGACGGTTTTACACTGCATGATTTAGTTAGTTATAACGGTAAGCATAATATTGTAAACGGCGAAAACAACCGCGACGGCAACGATGCCAACTGGAGTTGGAATTCCGGAGTTGAAGGAGAAACCAAAAAACGCGCGATTATTGAAAATCGTAATTTGCGTGCTAAAGCGATGTTGGCCACATTGTTTATGTCTTTTGGTACGCCTATGATGGTGGCCGGCGACGAGTTCGGCAATACCCAGTTTGGCAACAACAATCCTTATTGTCAGGACAATGTGTTAACCTGGCTGGTGTGGGACGCTATCCGGCAGCAGGACAGAGACTTGGTGCGCTATGTGCGGCGGCTGATTCAGCTGCGGCAAAAAATGGACGTGTTCGCGCGCAAAAAGTTTTTCAGCGGCAAGCTGATAGAAAAATATGCCCGTTATGATGTTAAAGACATTATGTGGTATCGTGAAGACGGTGTGGAATTTCAAAATCCGGACTGGTATATGGAAGATCGCAGAAGTTTGTCTTGTTTAATTTATGGCGAACCGGTGGCGTATTTCGTGATTTATAACGCTAACGACAAGCCGATGAATTGGACTCTTCCTGATTTTTTGGAAAAAACAAAAGTTACGTTGGTTTTGGATAGCAGTGAGCAGATTAAGCCCGATACGCCGATAGAGTTTGAAAGAATTGAAGTTCCGGCTTGGTCGGTTTGGGTGTTGGATTTTAAAAGACCGGAGAAATAAATGCAGAATAGTTGGAATTTGTTATTAGATAAATTAGGAATTGCCAAAAGCTATACCGACGCAGCGCAAAATCGCAAAGAATATATAACAGATGATGAAACTTTGCTCAAAATGGTAAATTATTTAGGATTCAGGCTGGATAAAATTGAAGACAGCGACAAACTGCTGATTAAGCTGGAAAAAGAGCGCTGGCTGTATGCTTTGGAGCCGATTTATGTGTTGCGGCAAAACGGTTTGAAATTTGATGCCGTACTGCCGAAAAACGAAGCTGAAAGTATTGAATTGGTCGTAAAAAATCAGCAGACAGGCGAAGAGCCTACAGTGTTTTATTCTTGCAAAACCGTGGAAGAAAAAATGCTCGGGCGCAAAGAATACGCTCATGTTGAAATTCAGTTGGACAGTGCGTTGGAACCGGCTTATTATGAAGTTGATTTGATTGTCGGTAGCAGTAAGTCACATACAATTTTGGCGGTTACTCCGAATAAGTGCTATGAGCCGGAATATCTGCAGAATCATAAAATTTGGGGTATGGCAATTCAGCTTTATTCTTTAACCAGCAAGCGTAACTGGGGAGTCGGCGATTTTACGGATTTATCCGATTTGGTGGATTTATGCGCACGGCAGGGAGCAAATATAATCGGTTTGAATCCGCTGAATGTGCTGTTTCACGATTTTCCGGAAAACGCCAGTCCGTATTCTTCTATAAGCCGTTTGTTTTTGAATCCGATTTATATAGATGTGGAAAAAGTCGGCGGATACAAGCCGGAATATTTAGTTGGAAAAGAGGCTGAATTAGAACAGCTGCGCGCAGCGGAAAATATTGATTACACCGGCGTGTATAATTTCAAAATGCAGATTTTGCAAAAAATTTATGATGAGACGTTTGCCAAGCTGGAAAAATCGGCGACATATCAAAAATTTGAAAAGAAAAATAAAGAAGATTTAGAAAATTTAGCAACTTATCAGGCAATTTATTCTTCGCTCTGTCATTCGGTTTACGGAGGATGGCGAGCTTGGCCGAAAGAGCTGAAAAATCCACAGTCGCCGGAAGTTAAAAAGTTTAGAGCAGAAAACCGCAAGGCTGTGAATTTCTTTAAGTTTCTGCAATATTGGGCTGAAAAACAACTGGAAGATGTGCAGAAAGAAATTGAGTTGCGCGGCTTGAAAATCGGTTTATACCGAGATTTGCCGGTCGGTTTGTGCAAAGACAGCGCCGAGTTGTGGAGTGAAAATGATTTGTTTATTAAAGACTGCGGGGCAGGTGCTCCGCCGGATATTTTCTTCCCGACCGGGCAAAAATGGTGCTTGGGCGCGTTTAATCCGTATAAGCTGAAAGCCAATGCCTATCGCCCGTTTATCAAAATTTTGCGGGCGGCAATGGAAAACGCCGGTGCAATCCGTATTGACCATGTGATGAGCCTGCAGCGCTTGTATATTATTCCGGATGATTCCGAAAAAGGTACTTACGTTTACTATCCGTTTGCCGATATGCTGGGAATTTTGGCGCTGGAAAGCTATTTGCACAAATGTATGGTGGTGGGCGAAAGTATCGGCAATGTGCCTGACGGCTTTATTGAAGCTATCCAAGAGCGCGGAGTGTATTCACTGAGCGTTTTGTGGTCAGAGCGTTGGAACGGCAGCGGACCGTTTAAGCTGCCGCAGGATTTTGCGCCGCACACATTCTGTTCTATCGGCACACACGATATGGCGCCGCTCAAAATGCGCTGGTTCGGCGGCGATATCGAAACTATGTATAACCTGAAAATGCTGACGGCCGAAGAGCGGCAGAATCAATATAAGGGCAGGGAGACTGAGCGTCGCTGTCTGCTGGACGCTTTGGACTACACTCATTCATGGTCGGCAGACCGCACCAGACAATGCGACTGCTTGTACGGCGAAGGCTATCCGAACGGCATTATGGAAGCAACAGAACGTTATTTGTCTTCCAGCGCCTGCGCTGTATTTTTGGCACAGCCGGAAGATATTTTCGGCGTAAATGTATTGCAGAATCTGCCGGGAACAGATAGGGATAAGCACCCAAATTGGCGTCGTAAATTGCCGGTTAAGCTCGAAGATTTTGAACAAAACGAGGATTTTATACGCGCAGTTTCCGCAATAGGGAGGAAAAATTGAAACTTGTCTAATGGTCTACTACTTTTAACTTTTTGTGCTTTTGTACTGTTTTGTACACGGCGCAAAAAAGTTAATGCGTATTAGCCTCATTATCCAAGTTTCCGAGAGCTTAGCACAACGCGTCTAACAGCACATCTAAAGGCAACTTACGTTTATTCAAAAAATTCATGTACTTCTATGTACACTAGGATTTTCTTCAGAACTAGAGTTGCTTTTATCTGTACAATTATCCGCATTGCTTGATGGGGTGTACTATTTAAAACCTCGCCCCGTGCGGGGGAGGTCGAGGCGTAAGCCTCGGATGAGGGATATAAAAATACTCTATACACGTTGCTTAAAAATTCCATCGCATTACACATGCTATCCGAGTTTATGCGTATGATATTGGGAAAAGTGTGTAAAAAAAACGACCGTTTAAATCGGACTTTAAAATAGCTTCTTTTTGCAAATTATCAAAGGTTATAGGTTTTTGCAATAACTTTTTATAATTACGAGGTTTTTTGCTGATTTTTAAGCATTTTCAGACGGTTGTTCGGAGTGTGTAAAAATAACGGTCGTTATTTTTACACAGTCAAGGAGGAACAACGTGTTGAAAGGTATAGAATTTTTAAGAGAAAAGAGTAGGGGATTTAAAACTTCATCGCAGGTGGTGAGAGAACAAGTAAGCGTTGCTTTCAGCAACAAAGTCATGGATACTCCGGAACTGCCACAGCCTATAAAACGGCATGTGGCGCCGAAGTATGACATTTGCAACGCTGGTCGTTCTATGATTGAGATGCTTGGCGTGCTGGCCATTATCGCTGTTTTGTCTGTTGGTGGAATTGCCGGATATTCCAAAGCTATGGAAATGTGGAAAGTAACAAAATTAAAAACTCGGCTGGCAGAGTTGTTTTTGCAATGTGTAAATTTAAAAGATGATTTGGTCCGGCAATATCAAAACGGGGCGGTTTCTTCCGGTTCTTTGCCGGTGGCGCAAATAATGACAGCCATGGACGTTGTGCCAGAAGGTTTAAAATTAAATACGCCAAGTTCGTTTAAAGATGTTGATAATAATAGTTTTTATTTTTATTTTCAGTATGTTAAAAATTCTAATTTGATAGAGTATTTAATTATTTTCAGCATTTATAATGCGGACGGTTACAACAGTCAGAAACAGAAATTTTGCGAAACGTTTATTGAACAGGCTAAGGCTATTTCTCCGTATGTCAGTTTGGTGTATAAACGTGGTTATAAAGACACAACATTGCAGGGATATTCTCAGAAAGCTATTGATTTTAGGTCTGCAAATCCGGCAGAAATAAGCAGTTTTTGTAAAGAATGTTATGCTGAATATTCTTGCCATCTGCATTTGCGATTTAAAACAAACGGTCTGTAAAAATAAATAATATAACTTTTAGATTGAATTTTAGAAATAATATGTTATTATACGATTCGTAATAATAAGTGTTAAAAATTTAATATTCTAAATTTAATAAAGGTTGTGAAATATGGACTATTTGGAAATTACCGGAAATTTTTCTTGCTGGCGGCTCTGTTATTATTTACTTAGCATGATGGTTTTGCACAGGTGGTATTTGATTTATGTTAAAAACGTATGACTCAGTTGTTATTGATAACAGCACAAATTTCGGCAATTTCCTGCTTGGTTACATGGTGCGTCAGTCCGGCATAAGTAAAAACTTTTGTCGGCAGGCCGTGGCGTTTCAGCCAAAAAACGGTGGAATGAATAGTTTTAAACTGAACTTTTAAATCATCACGCCCGTGAAAAAGATATATCGGCGGCAAGGAACTTATTTTTTTTGCCAGCAGTTTCCGTCCGGCAATCAAGCCGGCTATGGCAAACACTCCGCCGATTTGCGTGTGGCGGCTGAGTGCTGAATATAAAGTCAGCATGGCACCTTGTGAAAAGCCGATAAGATAGGTATGTGCGTTATCAATGCCGTATTTTTGCTGCAGTTCATCTATAAAACCGTTTATCTGTTTGGCTTTAGCGTCAATTTTGGGGGCTGTTTGACAATAAATCGCATTGATTTGCCGAGAATCGATTTCCGGTTTGGTGCGTAAATCTTTTGGGTCATATTTTTGCATGCCGAACCATTGAAATTGAGCCGGATTTTTTTCGCATACTTCATCTGATTGAGGCATAACCACATAACTATGGGGAAGAAGGGTGCGCAGACTTTCAAAAACAGCGGTGTGATTTTCAACACAATCATTATAACCATGTAAAAAGATTACCAAATTTTTCAGCGGTTTGCGTGGTTTATTTGCTTTATATTCAAACAATTTCATCTCCCATAATAATGGCGTATTATATAAACATGAATGTTAATAAAGTGCTTATAAAAGGAAAAAAATCCGCAGTTTGAACGGCGGATTTTTTGTAAGGTCTCATTTAGAGAAAATCATCTCGGCGGGAATGCTTGGCGTTGTCTTGAGCTTTGGACGAATCTTTGCTGTCGTGCAAAACCGAAGGCTTAGAATTTTTCACACCCTGTCCCAACAAATCATAAGGGTCAAAAAGGTTGCTGCAACCGTTTTCAACAACATCCGGAGATGTATTATTAACTTTATCAACCATGATATAAAAATTTAACAATTATAGATTAACGATGTTATTTATAGCAAAACTCGTTGAATTTGTCAAATTTTAAAAACAAACAAAGACACACTCAATTAAGAATGTGTCTTTGCTTGTTTCAGAATTCAGAACTTAGCGTAATCAAGCTCACCGACCGGCTCAGCTACTGGAGCCTTGATAAGGCGCTTGATTTCAGCCTCGGAAGCGTCGCTGTAATAAGCCTTGTCCTGGTCGCAAAGTTCCCACTTGCCGTTTTCACAAGTTACAACGTCAAACTTTTTCTCTGACTTGTAGTTTACAACGTAAACTTTGTTGTAAATCTTGTCAAACTCATAGGCTCCGTCAATGGACTTAACGCCCCACAAGTTACCTTCCTTAACAAACACAAAGTGCTTGGTTACAACGATTTTTTCGTACATACCCCAAGAGGTTTGTGCTTTGGTGCTGTAAACGGCCATCTTGTCCTTGTTAAAGAAACGATAGATGGCGCCGTCTTCTTCGCGGTCAACACGTTCGTAGGCTCCCTCGCGCAGCACTTTGCCGTCCATGTTGGCGACAGTGTACAGCTGGGCGTCGGCATAGCACTTGAAACCATCGAGAGCTGCATCGTATTCGATGTTAGCAAATCTCGGCTCGATGATAACTTTACCGTCTTTTTTCAGACCGGCGCGCACTTGAGACGCGGTTTCGCCTATAGGAACGACAGAGCTCTGGAAGACTACATAGCCGTCAAACAACTCAGTCTGACTCAGGATGTCGCCGACATCTTCAGATGATTCGTCAGCAGCAGCTGTTTTAGGCTTGTTGTCGTTACCGCAAGAGGAAAGACTAACACAGGTGAACAACATTACTAACATTGTTACCAAAGAATAAATAAAATTCTTCATAAGGCAAAATAATTTAAGGATTAAAAATAATGTTAAAAATTCGTTTTATGACAAATAAGTAACACGTTCCGTTTATTTTGTCAATATTTTTTTTGATTTTTTTTACACCGTTGAAAAAAATGCTTGATTATTTGCAAAGATTATATTATTTGTAGGTTGTTTTTTGAGGCTGCGGCCATGGCGAAATTGGTAGACGCGTAACGTTGAGGTCGTTATGAACTAAGTTCATGGAAGTTCAAGTCTTCTTGGCCGCACCATTAAAAAAACTTACTTTGCAATCGAGACGTCAAAGGAGAGCTGGCCATGCTGAAAATTTATAAAACAGAAAACGGCGGAAAGTTAGTTAAGCTCAAACAGTCTCGCAATGTTTCTCAAGCCTGGTTCAGTCTGATAAATCCGACAGGAGAAGAAATTGAACAAGTTTCTTCCATGTTAAAGGTCGATTCGGATATTTTAAAAAATTCTTTGGATGCCGACGAGCGTTCGCGCACCGAAGTTGATGACGGAGTCTTTTCGGCGATTATCAATCTGCCGCTGTTGGATGAAGAAGGCAATTTTGATACTTTGCCGTGCGGTTTGGTGTTTTCGGCTAAGAATTTTTTGACTATTTGTTCTAAAGACAACCGAATCCTTGGTGCGTTTAATAAAAATACGGCAAAAACTTTTGACACTCGTGAGCGTACGCGTTTTATGCTGTTGATTTTATATAAAATTACCCAGTTTTATTTGCGTTATTTGGCAATTATCAACCGTAAAACAGAGCACATTGAAGACGCATTGAAGCAAACCACCAATAATCAGGAACTTTTTCAGCTGATAGAAATTCAAAAATCTTTGGTTTATTTTACCACGGCTCTGCGCGATAACCATTTGGTTTTGGAGAAAATTCTTCGGATGATAAAATCACCTGCAACTTCTAAACTGCTGGCGTTTACCGAAGATGACATCGATTTGCTGGAAGACGTGATTGTGGAAAATAAACAGGCTATTGAAATGGTTGACATGCACCGTTCCATTTTAGAAGGAATGATGGACGGTTTTGCCTCGATTATCAATAATAACGTGAACCTGGTGATGAAATTTTTGGCGGCCATTACGATTGTGCTTTCAATTCCGACCATGCTGGCCAGCTTTTGGGGAATGAACGTGGCTGTTCCGGCGGCGAATATGCAATACGGTTTTTGGGTGGTGCTGTCGCTTTCAGTGTTTGCAACTCTGATTGTGATTATTTATTTCCGCAAAAAAGGCATGTTTTAGCAAAAAAATCTGTAGACTATTTAAATTCCGGCTTTTCATCTTAAATCGTTTTGGTATACTCTTTGTCAGGTTTAAAGTTTGAGGAGAAATTTTGTGCGGCTCGGGCTGATTGTAATTGCTTTAACGATAATAGCTGACCAAATCAGTAAATTTTTTGTTTTTGATTTGTTGCCGGAAGGACAGCCTGTTGCGGTTACGAGCTTTTTTAATTGGGTGAAAGTTTGGAACACCGGCGTCAGTTTTTCAATGTTTAACAATCACGGGCTGCTCGGCGCGGTTCTGTTAAGTTTGTTTGCGCTGGGAGTTGCCGCGTTTTTGTTCAGCTGGATGTTAAAAGAAAAAAACAAGCTGAAAATCTGCGCGTTGGCGCTTATTATCGGCGGCGCGCTGGGAAATGTGGCGGACAGAGTGCGTTTTGGCGCGGTGCTGGATTTTTTGGATTTTCACTATAAAAATATGCACTGGCCGGCATTCAACGGAGCGGACAGCTTTATCTGCGTCGGAGTTTTTATTTTGATTTGTTTGGAAATTTTTGAGAATAAAAAGAAAAAAACAGAGGAGGTTTAAAATGAAAAAACTAAGTCTTATGTTGGTTTTAGGTATGGTAATATGCGGGCTTTCGGCTTGCGGTTTGACTAAAGAAAAGCTGGGCTTTGCGCGTCAGGGACCGGACGAAACCAAAATCGTGAAAAAACAGCCGTTGATTTTGCCTCCGGAATACAGTGTGCGTCCGAAAGTTATTGAAACAAACGAAGATTTAAATGAAGATGAATAAATTTTATCAAATTTTGTTTGCCGCAGCATTGATTTTGCCGCTGAATGCCGGCGCCAAAGAACTGTTTAAGGCGGAAGAGTTTTCGTTGGAAAACGGTTTGCGGGTGGTGGTAATAGAAAATCACAAAGCGCCGCTGATTAAGCAGATGGTCTGGTACAATGCCGGTGCGGTAGATGAAAAATACGGCAAAGGCGGCAGCGCGCATTTGTTGGAACATTTGATGTTTCGCGGCACTAAAAAAGTCAAAGACGGCGAATTTAACCGGATTATGCACGAAAACGGCGTTGACAGTAACGCTTTTACCTCTTACGATATGACAGCGTATCATGAATTTGCCGATATCAGCCGTTTAGAGGCTTTAATGGCGTTGGAAGCCGATAGAATGCAAAATCTGAATTTTGATGAAAAAGCCTTTGCTGCAGAGCAGAAAATTGTGTTTCAGGAACGAAAACAGGTGGTGGAAAACAATCCGGCGGCGCCGTTCGGCGAACGCTTGAATTTGCTGCTATGGGGAAATTCGCCCTATGGACATCCCGTAACCGGTTTGGCGGATGAAATTATGGCCTTGACGGCAGACGATGTACGCGACTTTTATCAAAACTATTATGCTCCGAATAATGCCGTTTTGGTTTTGGCCGGAGATATAGACGTGCCGACAGCTCGGAAATTGGCTGAAAAATATTACGGTAAAATTCCGGCAAAAGAGATAATAAAACAAAAAATCGCGACGGAAAACGTTAAATTTAACGAACGGCTGAAAATGAAACTTCCGCAAATTACCACGCCGAAATTGATTTATAAATATCTGTTGCCGGATACCGAAGAGCTGAAAGATAAAATTTATGATTATATGGTGCTGGCGGAATATTTAGGCGGCGGACAAACTTCCGTCTTATACCGCGAATTGGTGGAAAATCGCAAAGTTGCAGTCGGTGTTTCTGCTTCTTACGGTTTTAATGCTTCGGCAAACAGTTTATTTTCTCTTTCGGCGATTCCGGCACCGCAAACAACCATGTTAACATTGAAAATTGCTTTGCGTGAAGTCAGAGCCGAGGCTTTGCAGAATTTAACCGCTGAAAAGTTAGAAAAAATTAAAAAGAAAATGGTTGCCGATTTGGTTTTTGCCAATGACAATCCCGAAGACGCGGCCTATTGGCTGGGGTATATGCTTATAAACGGTTTCAGCCTTACGGAAGCACAAAGCTATGCCGATAAAATAAATGCTGTTACGACAGAGGGCGTGCTGCAGGCGGCAAAAGAATTGTTTTTACATTCGCCGGAAGTTGAAGGCGAGCTGTATCCTTTGAACACAGCTGCAGGAGAAAAACAAGATGATTAAGCATGCTAAACCCAAAAATTTGGTGTATTATCTCAAGCGGCTGGCGGTTTTGCTGGCAGTTGTTGCCGCTTGCTGGCAAATGACCGGTTGGTGCAAAAAACTGGGCAATGTTAATGTTGAAAAAATATTGCACGAATCGGAACTGAAAAATCGAAAATTTGCGGCAAAAGTCAAAAAAATTGAACAAGGTGCTTTGTCGGCATATTTTATGGAAGAACATTCAAATCCGATTGTCAGCATCAATTTTATTTTCAGAAATTCCGGTTCGGCGCATGAAGCGGAAAATAAACAAGGCTTGGCGCTGCTGACATCAGAGCTTTTAACCGAAGGCGCCGGCAAATACGATAGTCAAACTTTTAAAAACACGGCTGAGGAAAACGGCGTGAAACTGGGCTTTTCGGTTTCGGCAGATGATTTTTTAGGGGCTTTGGCTTTTCCTAAAGAAAATCAAAATGTTGCCGAAGATTTGTTGCGTTCGGCGTTATATGAAGCGAGTTTGGATGAAAATGCGGTTTTGTTAAAAAAACAGCAACTTTTAACGGCGCTAAAAATGCAAAGCGAAAATCCGAATCAGGTGTTGGCTAACAAGTTTAAAGAAGATATTTTTGCCGGTCATCCCTATGCCCGCAACAGCTTGGGTAAAGCCGGAGATATTCAAAACATATCGGCTGATGAAATGCGGGCTTTTTTGCAAAACTCATTGGCACAAGACAATTTAATTGTCGGAATCGCCGGCGACTTGACGGAAAGCGAAGCTCAAAATCTGTTGACGGCACTGTTTGGCAAACTTCCTGAAAAAAGCCAAAATGTAGCTTTGAAAAAAATGGAATTTAATTCATCAGGAGAAGAGTATAATAACGATTTAAAAACTGCGCAGTCGCTGACGCATTTTGTGGCAAAAGGCACTTATCGTGACAGTGTGGACTTTTATCCGTTATATTTGGCAAATTATATTTTCGGTGAATCGGGTTTGAACTCCCGTTTGTCTAAGGTTATCCGAGAAAAAGAAGGCTTAACTTATGGAATTTATACTTATTTAACGCAAAAAGATGCGATTGCATTGATTGAAGGCGGCTATTCGGCGACACCGGAAAATTTTGCAAAAGCGCAGAAGTTATTGCTGGAAGAGTGGCAAAAAATCGGTGAAGCAGGTGTAACGGAAGATGAATTGGCGGAGGCTAAAAAATCTTTGCTTAATTCGTTTTATTTGCGTTTTGCTACGATTGACGGCATTTCGGATATGCTGGTGTTAATGCAAAAATATAATTTAGGACTTGATTTTTTAGACAAACGCAATGATTATATCCGCCAAGTGTCGCGCGAAGAAGTTAATGCGGCGGCAAAAAAATATTTTAGCGAACGTCCTGATTTTGTGAATGTCGGGATGAAAAATATAGAGGAGAAGTAAAAATAATGTTTGGTAAAAGTGAATTGAAATCATGGAACAAATTAGATAGTCTGTATCGTCATTTCAAAAAAACACAAATGAAAGATTTGTTTGCCGCAGATGAAAACCGCGCGGATAAATATACCTTGCAATTTGAAAATTTGTTGCTTGACTATTCCAAAAACCGCATAGATGAAAAAGTTATGGCGGCGCTTTTTGATTTGGCGCGCGAACGTAAAGTAAAAGAGCGGGTTCAAGCTATGTTCAGCGGTGAAAAAATCAATAAAACCGAAAACAGAGCCGTGCTGCATGTGGCTTTGCGTCATCAGGACAATACGCCGATTTATGTGGACGGCCGCGACGTTATGCCGAAAATCCGTGAGGTTTTGGGACGGATAAAAGATTTTTCCGAGGCGGTGCGTTTGGGTACTTTTACCGGCTATACCGGCAAAAAACTGACGAATATTGTCAATATCGGTATCGGCGGTTCGGATTTGGGACCGTTTATGGCGGTGGAGGCTTTGCGTCCGTATTGGGCAAAAGATATTAAATGCCACTTTATTTCAAATATTGACGGAACCGCCTGTGCCGAAGTTTTGAATAAAATTGACCCGGAAACAACTTTGTTTATTGTTGCGTCCAAAACTTTTACGACTATCGAGACTTTGACCAACGCCAAAACCTGTCGCAAATGGCTGGTGGACGCTTTGGGCGAACATGCAGTGTCTAAGCATTTTATTGCGCTTTCCACCAACAAAACAGAAGTGGAAAAGTTTGGTATCAATCCAGACAATATGTTTGAATTTTGGGACTTTGTCGGCGGACGCTATTCCATGTGGTCTGCTATCGGCATGATTATTGCCATTGCTGTCGGCTATGATAATTTTGAAAAAATGCTGAAAGGCGCCAACGCCATGGATAAGCATTTTGCCGAAACCGATTTAGAACATAACATTCCGGTAATTTTGGCGCTTTTGGGTATTTGGTACAACAATTTTTACGGCATTCACCGCTATTGCGTGGTGCCATACGATCAATATCTGAAATATCTGCCGGCTTATTTGCAGCAGTTGGATATGGAAAGTAACGGCAAATCAATCAGTTTGGACAACAAACAGGTTAATTATGCTACCGGACCGGCTTTGTTCGGCGGTGCCGGAACCGACGTTCAGCATTCATTTTTCCAGCTTTTACACCAGGGAACGGAGATTGTGCCGGTTGACTTTATTATTCCGGCGATTTCGCATAATGAAATAGGCAATCATCATCAAATTCTTCTTTCTAACGTTTTGGCGCAAAGCGAGGCTTTAATGCAGGGAAAAACAGTTGCCGAAGCCGCTTTGGAATTGGAAAAAGCCGGAAAAAGCAAGGAAGAAATCGAGGCTTTGAAAAAATATAAGAGCTTTTCGGGCAATCGTCCGTCCAACACGATTGTGGTTAAAAAACTAGACCCGTATACTTTGGGTATGCTGGTTGCCATGTATGAGCACAAAGTGTATGTTCAAGGCGTGATTTGGAATATTAACTCGTTTGACCAATTCGGGGTAGAGCTCGGCAAAAAATTGGCGCTGAATATTCTGCCGGAAATTGAAGGCACGGCTTTCGGTGTGGAACATGACAGTTCTACAACCTCGCTGATTAACTATATCAAAAAAATCAGAAAATAAAGGCTAAGGCAATGCCAATCCGCGTTTTACCGTCTAATTTAGTTAACCAAATCGCTGCCGGTGAAGTGATTGAGCGTCCGGCGTCTGTGATTAAAGAATTAGTGGAAAACGCGATTGACGCCGGAGCAACAAAAGTTGAAGTAATGCTTGAAGGCGGCGGCAAAAACCTGATAACTGTAACCGACAACGGCAAAGGTATCAGCCCGGAAGAGTTGACTTTGGCGGTGGAAAGACACGCTACTTCAAAACTGCCGGATAATGATTTGTTCAATATCAATTTTTTAGGCTTCCGCGGCGAGGCGCTGCCGTCTATTGCGTCCGTGGCGAAAATGACTATCAGCTCACGCCAAAAAGGTTCTGACAGCGGCTGGCAAATCAGCGTTAACGGTGGCGATAAAGGCGAGGTTAAACCGGCGGCTGTGGCTTTGGGAACCAAAATTGAAGTGCGCGATTTGTTTTATACAACACCGGCGCGGCTTAAATTTATGAAATCTGATTCATCAGAGACGGCGCAATGCGTGGATATGCTGCAGCGCATAGCTTTGGCAAATCCGCAGATTTCTTTTTATTTGGAAAGCGACGGCAAAAAGAAAGTGGCTTTAAACGCTTGTCAGGGCGAGCTGTTTGACTGCCGGCAGCGCCGTGTCGCAGATGTGCTGGGTGGTGAGTTTGAAGAAAATTCCGTGGGAATTGACGCACACAACGACTTTTGCAAAATCAGCGGATTTATCGGGGTGCCGACCTATAATAAAGCCAATTCTTTGTCGGAATTTCTGTTTGTGAATAACCGTCCGGTACGCGATAAGCTGATTCTGGGCGCTATTAAAGGCGCTTATCAGGATATGATGACTTCCGGGCGCTACCCGGCCTGCGCAGTGTTTATTGAGGTGGAGCCGATGTATGTTGACGTCAATGTGCACCCGACCAAAGCGGAAGTGCGCTTTTATGATAACGGTGCTATCCGCGGCCTGTTGGTGGGCAGCATTCGCCATGCTTTGAGCTTCGGCGGGCAAAAAAGCGTTGAAACCGGTGGATTGGAACATCTGTTGGAACGTACCATAGAAGGCGAAGAAACAGATTTGGCACCGCTGCATTCGCCGCAGCCGGCCAAAAACTATATGCTGCGTGAACCGGCAGCCGGTTTTGCGGCAACGCCGTTCAATCATGTGCACAGCTTTAGTGGCGGGCGTGGTAAAAGCACGGCTTCCACAATGTCTATTCCGGCGCTGGAAAGCAAATTTTCAGTACGGGTGGCGGAAGAGCCTACTGCGGAAACGTTGGAAGAAGTAGGCGAGTTGGGGCTGGCCAAGGCGCAGTTTCATAACACCTATATAATTTCACAGACCGAAGACAGCATTGTGATTATAGACCAGCATGCCGCGCATGAGCGTATTACCATGGAACGCATGAAACAAAGTATGGCCAAGCATGAGCAAGTGCCGGCACAAATGCTTCTGCTACCGGAAGTGGTGGATTTGAGCCTGCCGGAAAAAGAAAATATTTTGGAATATGCGCCGCAATTAGCGCAGCTTGGACTGAGACTTGAAGAATTTGGAACATCTGCGGTTTTGGTGCGGGAAATTCCGGCGCTGCTCGGCGAAACAGATGTTAAAAAGCTGATTAAAGATATGGCCGCAGAAATTTCCGAATGGGGCGGAGAATATGCTTTGAGCGATAAAATCCACCATATTTGCGCGACTATTGCCTGCCACGGTTCGGTACGGGCAGGGCGTCAGCTGAATATAGAAGAAATGAATCGTCTGCTGCGCGATATGGAAAAAACGGAACATTCCGGGCAATGCAACCATGGGCGTCCGACATACGTCAAAATTAAGCTGGCAGATATAGAAAAACTCTTTGAGCGTCGCTGAAAACTCTTGAAAACACCGGAAATAAGCATATCTCTTTTGCATAATGGTAAAGGAGAAAAATTATGGGTACATTTTTGAAATATGCTTTTTATTTGGCAATAATTTTTATTGTTTATTTGGTCGTCGCCGGATTTTATGACGGTAAAATTACCAAAAATTCCACAGTCAGCGAAGTTGGCTCTGAAGTTTCACAAAATGCCAAACGCATAATTTCAGATACTTATAATGAGACGATGGATGAAGTTTCAGATGAAGCTGAACAATCCAAAAAATAGAGGTTGACGCCTGCAAACCGCAGGGATATAATAAAAGTTGAATATGTATAATTATAAAAATTATTTGGTTATGGATAAACAATCTAAATTTAATCTCCTACGAGAGATTGCCTTAAGCCGAGATGAAGCTGAAGAATATTTTGATTTGCAGGAAATGAAAAATTCAAATTCCAATAAAATTTTTCTGCCTATGTCTGTGGTTTATGAAAATAAAAGAAAATGCTTGCGTGTGTTGCCTTATTTAGATTTGTCTCAAAAAGATAAGGTTTGGGGAATTTCTTTTCATGGTATTTTAATACATCGTTTGCAAATTGAAGCAGTCGGTTATGATAATTTGAATGAGAAACTAAATTCCGAGAATGCTTTGTGCGACAAATATTCTCGCTTAAGAACATTTCCGAGTTTATGCGATTGGGAACGTTTTTTTGCCAGTGGACATGAGTTTAATGATATGATGGCTCATTTCAGACGGCATGGAATTGCGGCAAATGACTTGGAAACGGGAACAATTTTTTTGTCTGCACGAGGAATTTTGTGCAGTTTTTCTCCTGAACTCGCACATTTATCTTTTGTAAATGAATATGATACCGACACGCCGATGAAATCGCGCTTTGTTGTGTATTTGTAGATTTGTTTTTTGTGTTTTGAAAAGCCGTTCTAAATTTTAGAACGGCTTTAAGTTTGATATAATAAACGCCAGATAGGAATATTTTGTCAAAAGTGTGTAAAAAAACGACCGTATCTGACTAAACCGCTGAGCAGTACATTATATTTTTTGAGGTTCATTCAATAGAGTAAAGATGAATATGCCAATATTTATTGGGGAAATTCAACTTGTTCTGACGGAAGAAAGTGTCTGCGTGATTTAACTGTTGCAGAAATAAATGCAATGTGCATGTCTTGTGATAAAAACAATGAGGCTTGCGGAATCAATTTAGAGTTTTAGATGAATAAAGCAAAACCTGTGCAAAAGTTGCTGAAAATGTATACTTTTGTTGATGTTCTGTTAACATAATCTTGTTTAAAGTACTTTTTTATAAAGGAGCGCAAAATGAAGAAAATTTTAGGCACGATGGCAGTTTTATCTGTTGTATGTTTGGCTGGCACGGCTCATGCTATTGACAGCACCGGCGGCTGCGGTTTGGGTTCTATGGCTTGGCGCGGTCAAAGCGGTGTAATTCCTCAGTCTTTGGCTATGACCACCAACTCTTGGTTTTCTAACACAATCGGTGTAACCATGGGAACTTCCGGCTGCGACCCTAACGGTCGTGTAACCGGCGGTACAGGTCGTATGACTTTGGCCTTTTTGCAAGACAATATGGAACAATTTGCTATGGATGCAGCTGCAGGCCGCGGCGAAACCATTGAGACTTTGGCCGGTATTTTAGATGTTGACAGTGAAACTTTAGGCAAAGAAGTTCAACAGAAATTTGCCTATATTTTTCCTAATGACAATGTAGAAGCTGCTGATGTTGCTTTGAAAGTTATGGAAATTGCTAAGGCTTAATTGCTGAAATAAGGAAAAGTCGCTCTGTTGCCGAAAATGATTTTTTTAGGTGTCGGGCGACTTTTTTGTTTGTGTATGTGTAAGATTCTGATTTTTTTGAGTGCTTTATTGTGGTGCAGCATTGCAGATGCGGCGGACCGGCCGGCATATAATGCTGCATGGCTGAAATTGCTGCATTATCATAAAACGCTTAACGGCTATCAAGGTTTGGTGGAAAATCAAGAGTTTTATATAAGTCAGGACGGACGAAACAATCCGCAAGATGAGTTTGCTGCTGAGGTAGCGGCTTTTGCTAAAGGAGAGGAAAAGTGTCGCTTTCCGGCAAGATTTAATTATCTGAAACAGCTGGGAAAAGTGCAGGGCGATTTGAAAGGCTGCAAAGACTATCAGCAATTTATGCATGATGTGCGGCCGAATGGTATTACGATTTTGTTTACAAACGCGTATATGAGCAATCCGGCCTCGTTGTTCGGTCATACGCTGGTACGTATTGACACGGCGCGAAAAGGTACGCAAATGCTGGCGCATGGTTCAAATTTTGGGGCGGATTCAGGAACGGAACACGGAGTGATGTTCGCACTGAAAGGTTTGTTCGGCGGCTACCTCGGAGTATATAGCGTCAGTCCGTATTGGGAAATTATCAACACCTATAATAATATAGAAAATAGAGATATTTGGGAATATAATCTCAATCTGACAGATGAAGAAAAGCAAAAATTCGTAGACCATCTTTATGAAATGCGGCAAGCTAAAATACGCTACTATTTTTTGAGTAAAAATTGCTCGTATCTGATATTGGAATTGTTGGAGGCGGTGCGTCCGAGTTTGGAATTGACTAAGCAGTATTCGGCGTGGGTAATTCCGCTGGATACGCTTAAGACTATCAATAACGAACCGAATTTGGTTAAGTCGCAAAACTATCGTCCGGCACGCTATACGCAAATTCAAAACCTGTTAAAGGCAATGAATGATAAGCAATATCAGGCGTTTTTGCAAGGTGTGGAAGATTATGATTTTACGGCGGAAAATTTGACAGATGAAGAGAAATCAGAAGTTTATGAAGCAGTTTATCAATATTTTCAATATGAGTATACAGCTGGAAATATGCCGCTGAAAGAATATCGCAAAGCCAGTTTCGGCGTGTTGCGAAAACGCAGTGCTCTGCCGATTGTTGAAAAAACTAAGCCGGTTGGAGAGAATCCGGCGTTATCGCATGATTCTATGCAAATATCATTCAGCGGCGGAGAGGAACGCCATAAGAGCTTTGAAGAAGTGGAAATCCGTCCGGCGTACACCGCTTTGACTGATAGTAGTTTCGGGTTGGTTAAAGGGGCTGAAATCAGTGTGATGTCTAGCAAATGGCGCTATTATAACCAATCTCACAAAGCGGTTTTGCAAAATTTTGCGCCGATAAAAATTAAATCATTAGTGCCGGTGGGCAGGGTGTTTGACCCGATTTCATACGCTGTCGGCGCGGAAATAAAACGGGACTATAATCCGCAGAATTATGATGAAGGCTATGTTGGCTATGGTTACGGCGGAGTTGGCAAAACTATTGCTTTGCCGGCAGATATTTGGCTTTATGGCTTGATGAAGATAAATGGCGCGTACGGCGGTTTTATTCCGCATAACAGCTGGGGCGGACTGGCGCCTGAAATCGGCGTTTTGAAAGATTTTGGCGCGGTACGGCTGCATTTTAACGCCGAAAAAACTTGGGCAACCGACAAGTTTGGAGATAGGCTGATTTATAAAACAGCCGGTTCAGTGGGTATAACCGATAATCTGTCGCTGGAAATCGGTTATGAGAGCAGTCATAATATCGGACGCAACAGCGAATGCTGGCAGCTTTGGTTGCGGCAAAGTTTTTAGAAATTCTTGACAAAAACAGTAAAACATAGTATCAATTAAACAGAGTTAATTATAATTTTGTTTAATTTTTTTAATATTATTTTATTATGGCGAAATTTTTTAATACCTTTTCCACTCATTTGCATGGTACTTTCTTGGGCGGTGCGGTTCGTGTGATAGGTGTAATTTGTCTATTGGCGGTATTTGGACATAAGTATCTTGAGGCTAAGCGCAAAAAGCAAGAGGCGGAACAGCTTGAGGCCGAGCGTAAAAAGCAAGAGGCCGAACAGCTTGAGGCCGAGCGTAAAAAGCAAGAGGCGGAACAGCTTGAGGCCGAGCGCAAACAGCAAGAGGCGGAACAGCTTGAGGCCGAGTGCAAAAAGCAAGAAGCGGAACAGCTTGAGGCCGAGCGTAAAAAGCAAGAGGCTGAACGTCTTGAAGCCGAGCGCAAAAAACAAGAGGCGGAACGACTTGAAGCTGAGCGTAAAAAGCAAGAGGCCGAACGACTTGAAGCTGAACGTAAAAAGCAAGAGGCTGAACGTCTTGAAGCCGAGTGCAAAAAGCAGGAGGCCGAACGAAAAGCAAAAGCTGAGCTGACACCTCAAGAAATTAACAAATATTGGAATTTTGCTAAGACTGAATACGGTAAGTTTAAAGCACATAATGGCGATGATGATGCAGACAGAGTCGTCCGCAGAGAGAGTGCCATGAGAATCCTTAAACTGACAAACAGTCGTTTTACTAAAACTGAACTGGATAAACAGTATCAGCTGATGCGTAGTACTTATGTATTCCCTTTGCAGAAGAGCGCAGAAGAAAGGTTTTCTTCCTGGAAGGTGCTGAAAACTGCCTATGACGAATTGTGCGGCAGCGCAATTTAAAATATTGTCTTTACGTTATAGTATTAAAGAACTGTGGAAGTGTTAAAACTTTCGCAGTTCTTTTGTGTAAATATATTGACAAAAATAGTAAAATAGGATAAATAAAAAACAAAATTTTATTTTTGTGTGTAACTAAAATTATTAACGTATGGAAAATTTTATAATGATTGCCGCTTTTTTACTAATCTTGTGTGTTTTAGGTATGGCCGGAATTTTTATGGGTTATGTTGACAAACATGGCGATAAGTAAAACATCAACAGTGTGGCGTGGTAAAATAATCTAAAACATTTAGTTTAGACTATGATAAAATTAGTAAATATAAAATAGTACCGTTCTAAAATTGAATAAAAACTGTGGAAGTGTTGAAACTTTCGCAGTTTTTTTGTAAAAATTTTTTGCAAAAAGAAATTTTTAATGCTAGATTATTGGTGTTTTTAGGGAAAGTAAAATGAAACAGCAGCATTTCAAAAGTATCATTATCGGCGCCGGTGCTTCCGGTTTGATGTGTGCCGAACATATAGCCGACGAGGGCAATGTGCTGGTACTGGAAAAACAACCACAGATAGCCGCAAAAGTCAAAATATCCGGCGGCGGAAAGTGTAATTTTACTAATTTGGGTGTGGCTTTTAGCAATTATTTATGCTCAAACAAACATTTTGTAAAATCGGCATTAGCTCGCTTTACTCCGCAGGATATTATAAAAATTATGCAGCAAAATCATCTTAAGTTTGAAGAACGGCAAAACCGGCAAATGTTTGCTTTCAGCGCTGTTGAAGTGGCGGATATGCTGCTGAAAAGATGTTTGCAAAAGAAGGTAAAAATTCAAACAGGCTGTTTGATAAACAGTATTGCTAAGCAGGATGATTTTTTTGAAATTACCGCAAATTCAGGCGATTATACCTGCGATAACCTGATTATTGCCACCGGTGGCGTGTCATATCCCAAAATCGGCGCCACTGATTTCGGTTACAGAATAGCCAAACAGTTCGGACATAAAATTATTAACCCGCGTCCGGCTTTGGTCGGGCTTGTTGCTCAGCCGGAACTACGGAGTTTTTGTTCGGAATTGGCTGGTGTTTCCGTACCGGTTATTATAAATATGGATAAGCAAAAAATCTGCCGCGATTTATTGTTTACACATGTCGGCGTTTCCGGTCCGGCAATTTTGAATGCTTCGCTGTATTGGCAAAGCGGAAAAACATTTTATATTGATTTTTTGAATGGGAAAAGTTTAGACAGCTTGCTGAAAAATCAGGCTAAAAAATCGGTTAGTCAGATAGTCGGAAAGGTTCTGCCGATAAATTTAGCAAAAAAACTGGTAGGAAATTTAGATTGTCAAATTGAGAATTTAAGCAATAAAAACAAACAGATATTAAATGACAGAATAACAGCTTTTACTTTTACTCCGCAAAAAACAATGGGATTTGACCGAGCCGAGGTTACAGCAGGCGGAGTTGATGTCAGCCAAATTTCCTCGCAAACCATGGAAAGCAAACTTTGTCCGCATTTGTTTTTTATCGGCGAAGTTTTAGATGTTACCGGAGAACTTGGCGGCTTTAATTTGCAGTGGGCGTGGGCATCGGCAAATGCCGTAAAAATTTATTAAGCCACAGACAAACGGTTTTTGACGGCTTTATAATATTTGAAAGAAAAACAAAAAGCACTGATTTGAGTAAGTTTCAGCGCTTCTTGAATTTAGATGATATTGCAAAGTTATTTTCTTTTATGCAAGGCTATTTCCAAAACTTCGGAAACATTGCTTACCGGAATAATTTTCATTCCTTTTTTCACATTATCCGGTATCTCTGCCAAATCTTTTTCATTTTCTTTTGGAATAATTACGGTTTTGATACCTCCGCGCAAAGCGGCAAGCAATTTTTCTTTTAAGCCGCCGATAGGCAGAACTCGGCCTTGCAAGGTGATTTCGCCGGTCATGGCTACATCTTTTTTAACCGGAGTTTTCGTAAACACCGAAACTAAAGTTGTATACATGGCAATGCCGGCGGAAGGGCCGTCTTTTGGGGTCGCTCCTTCCGGTACATGAACATGGACATCCGTTTTTTCAAACACTTCGGGGTCAATACCCAAGTCTTTGGAGTGAGCACGCACCACAGAATAGGCGGTTTCTATCGACTCTTTCATTACATCACCGAGCTTGCCCGTTTGCGTAACTTTGCCTTTTCCCGGCATATCCACGGCTTCAATAAACAAAATGTCGCCGCCGACTTCCGTCCACGCCAAACCGGTGGTAACGCCGATATGGTCTTGTTTTTCGGCTTCGCCGTAGCTGAAACGCTTTACGCCTAAATATTTTTCCAGGTTAGCCGGAGTAACCTCTATTTTTACGCATTTGCCTTTTTGCAGTAAAATGTCTTTAATTGCTTTGCGGGCAATGGTAGCCAACTCGCGTTCCAGGTTACGCACGCCGGCTTCACGCGTGTAGTAGCGGATTATATCGCGAATGGCGTCATCACTGATTACCAATTCCGAGCATTTAACGGCGTTTTCATCAAAAACTTTTTTCAATAAATGGCGTTTGGCGATTTCGATTTTTTCATCTTCGGTATAGCCTGACAGCTGGATGATTTCCATACGGTCAAGCAACGGGCGCGGCATATCCAAAGAGTTGGCGGTTGTAACAAACATCACATCAGACAAATCATAGTCAACCTCTAAATAATGGTCGTTAAAGGATGAATTTTGCTCAGGGTCCAGCACTTCCAACAAGGCAGAACTCGGGTCGCCGCGCCAATCATTGCCCAGTTTGTCTATTTCATCCAGCAAAAACAGCGGGTTAGAAGTTCCGGCTTTTTTCATGGATTGAACAATTTTGCCAGGCATGGCGCCGATATAAGTGCGGCGGTGTCCGCGGATTTCCGCTTCATCACGCATACCGCCCAAAGAGGCGCGCACAAAGTTGCGGTTAGTGGCGCGTGCTATGGATTTGCCCAGTGAAGTTTTGCCGACACCCGGAGGACCTACCAAGCACAAAATAGGGGCTTTCATACTGCCGGCACGAGATTGTACGGCTAAATATTCCACAATACGCTCTTTGACTTTTTCCAGTCCATAGTGGTCTTCTTCCAAAACCTCAATGGCTTTTGACAAGTCTTTGTTAAGTTTTGTCTTCTTGTTCCAAGGAATATCCAAAAGCCAATCAAGATAGTTGCGGATAATTGCGCTTTCCGGAGAAGAATTGCCCATGTTTTTGAGCTTTTTTAATTCGGCAAGAGCTTTGTCTCGCGCCTCTTTAGTGAATTTTGTGGCGTTGATGCGCTTCAGGTAATTGCCGAACTCGTCGCCGTCTTCTCCGTTGTTAAGTTCTTTTTGAATAGCCTTTATTTGCTCGTTTAAATAATATTCTTTCTGGCTTTTTTCCATTTGCTTTTTAACACGGTTTTTTATGCGGTCTTCCACTTCCATAACCATCATTTCCGTGTCAATAAGCTGCAGCAGTTTGTTCAGGCGTTCTTTTAAATTTTCCGCCTCAAGCAAATATTGCTTATCTTCGGTTTTTAAGGCTAAGTGAGAAGCAACCGTGTCGGCAAGTTTGTCGTATTCTTCAATTTGTTTAACCGACTGCACCACATCAAGCGGAATTTTCTTATTTAGTTTAACATAATCTTCAAACTGGCTTACTACAGCGCGCGCCCAAGCTTTCAGCTCGGCAACGTCTTCTTTTTCCGCCGGATAGGCTACGATTTTGGCTGAATAAAAAGCGCCTTCGTTTTGAAAACTCTTGATTTTTATGCGTTCCAGACCTTCTACCAAAATTTTAACGGTTCCGTCCGGCAGTTTCAGCATTTGCAAAATGTTGCCTCGGGTGCCGACTTTATATAAATCATCAGCCTCAGGCACTTCCACATCAGCTTTTTTCTGCATAACCAAAACAATATCCGAACCTTTGTCGTTGGCATGCTGCACTGCTTCAATGGATTTTTCCCGGCCGACGAAAATCGGCACAATCATTTTCGGATACACTACCACATCACGCAGCGGCAACACCGGTAAAATTGTTTCTTTTTTCTTTTCCACTTTGTTGTTTTCCTTATTTTCCTGCATATCAGCTAAACTCCGTCCAATACATCTTTTTATTATATAGGGGCGCTTTTTGCGTTCTACAATAGCTCAAAGCAAATTTTCCCCATTTTGTTTTCAGTTCAGGGCAATAACTTTAATATTATCGGCCAAATATTTTTCAATTCCGTCATTTATCATTTTAAGTAAAATCTCGGCTTCGTGCCGGCTAATGCTTGCTTCAACCGAACGAACCAGCGCTTGAATGTCGTTATTGTTTACATATTCGTCAAACGCCAGCACCAGGTTGGTTTTAGATGATAAATAAGCTCCTTTTTGCGCCTCGGGATAATTTTCGGCAAAATCAAAAAAGATTTTATCTGCAATGTCTTTCAGTTTTTTTAAATTCATATTCCACCTGCTAAATAAGATATAATTCTTATTTATAACGGGCGTCAATAGTTTTTTTCTTATATTTTCTTATTTTTTATGATTTAATTCACTTTTTTCTAATTTTTTTTGTAAATATTTGTTAATTTTATTATTTGCGTCGTTTATCGCTGAGGTCAGCAGCTTTTTTATCAGGGTGTCGGCTATTTGCTGTTCGTCTTTGTCAGCGGCGAATAAAATGAAATGAGTTTGCTCCTGCCGTATCGGCATAAAGTCGCTGTCAAACGCCGCCTCGGTGCGGAGCTCCACCACCATTTGCATTTTGCGGTTGGTTTTATCTATTTTATCTACAACAGCCTTATTTAAAAGCGGAGTTACCACAAAATCAGCCAACTCTTTGTTATCGGTGATGTAATAATAATCGCTGTGCGAAAATTGCTCTTTCAGCCAATCGGTGTAATGATTGTTTTCGGTTTTATCCCAAAATTTCATATCAGCAATGTATAAAAGTTTCTTTTCTTTGAGATTTTGCGGCTTAAACGCGGTTTTATTATTTACTTCTTCGGCGACTTCTTCCGCCATTTTGGTTTCGGCGTCGGGATTTATATGCGCCGGCTCGGCGGCTTTTTTATGTTCCTCCACCAAAGCGGACAATTCTTTGTCATCTATTGCTAAATCGGCCGTAACTTTTACGCAGACGCGATTTGGTTCGGACAAGGTAATTGTATGCTTTACGTTTTGCAGATATTCGTCAATCAGGCGATAGGCGATAATGTCAACCACCGCCGGAGAAAGATTGCTGTTGTGCTTTTGAATAACGCCGGAAGTTTTTACAGCGGTAAGGCTGGCTTTGTCTACCGCACGATATTCCATGGTTTTGGCATCAAATCCTTCCTGACGGTCGTCGCAGGCGTCGGCTTCTACATTTTTAAATTCGGCGGACGCCGGCAAAATTTTCAAACAAACCAGCAGAGCCAGAGCAAAGATATATTTATTGCCACGCATTTTTATTACCACCAGCTTCTGTCGCCATCAGTTTGGTGTATAACCTCGGTCCATTCGCCGATTTTTACGCCGTCGGTGCCGGAAAGTTCCAAGGTGTATTTAATGGCCGGAACTTGTTTGGTCGGAGTGTCAAACCAATCGGCCGAGGTGGTGATTTTATATTCGGCGTCTTTGAGTTTGTCGGTTAAAATAACCGTACTGACATTGTTTAAGCGCTTTTTCATGGACTTAACTCCTTTGTCAGCGCCTTTAGGCAAATCTTCGGCTGCCATTTGGGTTTCGGCGATATACACTTTCACTGGCTTATCGCTGAACACGGCTTTAGCGTCATTTAACATGGTGTTAACCGTGCGGTTGGCAGAAATTACATAAATTTCCGGCAGTTCGGGAATGATAGTCTGCTGCTGTTCAGTTGTTTCCAACACATCATCAGGGCAGCAACGGCGCTTTTTATGCGTGGAAACGACTTCGGTTACGCGCGGTTTTAGAACCAGCGGCTCGGCGGCTGCCTGAGGGCAGTTATTATCCAAACAGGCATAAGAACACGGCACGCTCACCGTTTCGGGATAAACTACCTGATAGGTTTCAGGTGTTTCAGCAGTTTGCGCAGCGCAGCCGCTGATGGCCAGCAAGGTTCCCAGCAACACAGTTTTTTTCATCTTTAAGCACTCCATATTTAAACTTAAATTTATTTTTACATCGCTACCCTTAAAAATACCTTAATATTTGTAAAGATTTGCTTGAAAATTCGGTAAAGTTTGCCTATGCTGATTTTTAGTTTTAATAAAGGATAAAACCTATGCTTATTACGTTTTTGGTTGTTATTGCTCCGTTTTTAATGCTGATTCCGCCTTTGCAGCGCAATCGTTTTTTTATTTTGTATTTCGCCATGATGATGCTGGCGGCGTATGTTACCGAAAATCATTATTTCAGGGTAATTATGTTTTCTCATAAAGCCTTTTTGGTGTTTATAGTTTATCATTTGTGCTGTATCAATTTGGCAACATTTATAGCCTATGGGGCCGATAAACGAGCCGCTTTGCGCGGGGAGTGGCGTGTGCCGGAAATGCAGTTGCACGCATTGGAATTTTTAGGCGGCTGGCCCGGAGCGATTATCGCTCAAAAGTTCTTTCATCACAAAACCAAAAAACGCAGCTTTCGGGTAATGTTTTGGCTGATGCTTGTCTTTGAGCTTGCCGCCGTTTATATTATCTTACGTTATTTGAAATTGATTTAAGGAGATTAAATTATGCGCAATACTTTAATTTTGCTTTTAGCCGGAACATTTTTAGCTTCGGTTCCGGCAAACGCCGAACAGATTTTGCTGAAAAATAATAACAGCAAGCTGACTTTGAGTATTTATAACCAAAATTTGGCGTTGGTTAAAGATATTCGGCCGGCAGATATAAAAGCCGGAATGTCAGAAGTGATTTTTGACGGCGTGGCGCAGCAGATTCAACCGGAAACCGCCATGCTTTACGGACAGGATATTAAAGTTTTGGAACAGAATTACAGCTATAATGTAATCAGTTATGAAAATATGCTAAATCAATCTGTCGGGCAGGAAGTTAACACCATGCGACAAAATCCGCAGACCGGCGAAAATATTTTTGAAAAAGCCGTGTTAATCGGTGCCGCTTACGGTCAACCGGTGTTAAAGTTTCCGTATGGTATAGAAACCAATTTCAATGGCAGAATCGTGTTTAATCAAATTCCGAGCGGCGTCAGCGACAAACCGACTTTAACCGCAAAAATAAACAATAAAAAAGCCGGCAGCAAAAATTTGTTTTTGGCTTATCTTACCGGCGGTTTAAGCTGGAGAACCGACTATGTCGCCACCATTGCTGATAAAAATAAACTGGATTTAACCGGCTGGGTTACCATTAACAATAATTCGGGCGTTGATTATAACGACGCTAAAATTCAGCTGATTGCCGGTGATGTTAATGTTGTGCGTCCGGTTGTGCAGCCGCGTTTGCTGATGGCTAAAATGTCGATGGCGGCAATGGACAACGGTGTTGAAGCTGCGGCAATGGGCTCGGTTGCGCCTGAGCAAATAAGCAATTATGAACTATATACCTTGCCGGCAATCACAACCATAAAAGATAAGCAAACCAAGCAAGTAGGTTTAATTGAAAAATCCGGCGTAAACTATGTTAAGGAATTTAATTTCCGCTCTCCGCTGTATTTTGGCGGCAGCTATGAGTTTGAAAAGCAGCACCCTAGCATTACTTATGTTTTGGAAAATGTGCAAAAATCCAACTTGGGAATTTCATTGCCGGCCGGGACCATGCGTTTTTATGAAAACGATAAAAACGGCAATCTGCAATTTATCGGCTCTACCGACATAGCCAACACCGCCAAAGAAGAAACTTTGCGTCTGAATTTGGGCGAAGCCTTTAATTTAACCTTAAAAGGAAAAGTGGCTAAAGTTTCGGAAAAAGAAGTTGAGCGCAAGCCGCAAAAACAATGCTATAATGTTAAACTGCTGAAAACCTATACGGCGGAAACGACGGTCAGTAATGCCGATACGGCAGAAAACAGCGTGATTATCAGCCAAAATCTTCCGGATAATTATAAAATTGTTAAAGAAAGCCTTAAAGGCGCGGTTAAAAACGCTCAAACCCGCCAATGGACGGTTAAAGTTCCGGCAAACGGCAAAACAACCTTGTCTTACACCGTGGAAATTCCGCAAACCACGCGTGTTTGCGACTAAATACTTTTGCAATAATCCAAACACCCTGTCAAATTGCTGGCAGGGTGTTTGCTTTTGGTTAAGTCAAATTTAGAATCTGTATTGCAAACCGGCGGTAACTTCTTTAAAGTTATTGGTGTAACCGGAGCCGATGTAGGAATATCTGCCGACAACTCTGGCGCCCCAATGCTTATCAAAGTCATATTGCAAACCCAAACCGGCGCGATAGCCGACTTTATTATATGAACTTTTCGGAAAACCTTTGTATTTGCCGTGGAAAATACCTGCGCCGACCGTGCCGAGAGCGCTCAGCTTAGAACACATAATCGGATATTTTCCATAGGCGTCCAAAGCGTAAACCGAAAAATGATTTTTACCGCGTTTATCTTCTAAAGTACGGCCTTTTACTTCGCCGGACTGCTGATAGGTAAATTCCAAGTCCCAATTTTGATATAATTGCATACCGACGTTGGCTTTGCCGGAGTGGAAGTATTTTTTCATTTTATTTGCCTGATTGCCTTGTTTAGCTTTAAAGAAAGAATAGTCGGCACCAATGTATGGACTATATTCATTCATATTCCAGTTCATAGCTTGGGCGTTAAGCGAAAAAATACAAGCAACACCTGCCAACAATAATGTTTTTTTCATGTTTTAATCTCCATTTATAAATGTGTTAAATGACAAATCAAGTATTTCGCAACACTTTCAAAGTTGTATATAACAGTGAAAAAATGAATTTAAATAGAGACAGTTAAAAAAAATCACGCTACACTGTTGCCGATATAGGAGGCTTAGATGTTTTGTAATCCAAAAAAAGATTGTGCATTATGTCCGCGTTTGGTGGAATTCCGCCGCGGCAATCAGCAAAAATTTCCGGCTTACCACAATGGACCGGTTACGCCTTTCGGCTCGCTTGACGCGCAAATTTTGGTGGTGGGACTGGCTCCGGGGCTGAACGGTGCTAATCAGACCGACCGTCCGTTTACCAACGATTATGCCGGTGATATTCTTTATCCGGCGTTAAAAAAATACGGTTTGGCGCAAGGAAATTATCAAAAACGCAAAGATGACGGCTTTGAACTGATAAATGTGCGGGTTACCAATTCCGTGCGCTGCGTGCCGCCGCAAAATAAAGTTAACGCCGCCGAAATTGCCTCCTGCCGCCCGTTTTTACAGCAGGAAATTGCCGCTATGCCAAACTTGAAAGTTATTTTATCTTTGGGTTCGATTTCTCACGGTGCGGTTTTGCAGGCGCTGGGCTACACCAAAGCCGGTTTTAAGTTTGCACACGGTGCCGAACATTTTTTGCCGAAACATAATATCATACTGTTGGATTCATATCATACTTCGCGCTATAATATTAACACAAATGTTTTAACGGCGGAAATGTTTGATAAAATTATCGCCCGACTTAAAGAGCTGCTTTGACTTGAAATTTTGCGCGGCTTTGCCCATATTTTGCAAGAAAGGAAAAATAATTGAAAAAATTGCTGATGTTGTTTTTTTGCGCTTTTATGTTTAATTCGCCTTGCGTGCAGGCGGAGGAAAGCCGTAAAAGCACGGATAACACGACGATTGAGCTTTTTTCGGGCGACAAAGCCGAATATGTTGCGCGCTTTGCCATTAAAGACGGATGGCATATTTATTGGAGCAATCCCGGAGAAATCGGGCGTCCGACCACAGTTTTCAGCAATAAAGCTGACAGCGGTTTGAAAATTATAAACCAATCCGCTCCGCAGATTGTTAAAGCCTTTGATATTATAGATGAATATGTTTACAAAAAATCGGCATATTTTCACCTTAAACTTCAGCAAACCAAAGACGTTGAACTTACTTTTTCTTTTGTGGAATGTAATGATGTGTGCAAACCGCAGTCTTTGAGTTTTGACCTGCAAGAATTACCGCAGACGCCGAAAGAAATTTGGGAAGATTTACAAACGGACTTGAAGTCTGCATTGCCGCAAAAAATAAATGTCAGCAGCCCGACCTCGCAAAATAAAATTAAGTTAGAGCTGCCGCCGCATAGTAATATCAGTTTTTTGCCGGCACAAGCAGGTAGGGTGGCGGAACAGTCGGTAAAAATCAGCGAAGAGCGCAATAAAACCTATATCAGTTGGGAAAATAGCCAAGAAAACAGTGAGGCTTTGTCGCAGGCGCTGGTGGTTACGCCGGATAAGTCGTATGCTTTGGAAATTGATTATCAAGATACGTCGAGCTTTGGGGTTTATTATATTTTGCTGTTGGCCTTCTTAGGTGGATTGATTTTGAATGCTATGCCGTGCGTTTTTCCGATTTTGTCGCTTAAAATATTTTCTTTGCTGAAAAATCAAAATGAGGCAGGGCGTTTTGCCAATGCGTTCGGCTACACGCTCGGAGTTTTTGTCTGCTTTATGATTTTGACCACGATTTTGGTGCTTATAAAACAGCAAGGAGCGGCCATCGGTTGGGGATTTCAGCTGCAATCTCCTTGGTTTGTAGGTACTATGGCGGTGGTTTTCGGCATTTTGTTTTTATTTATGATTGATATTTTGCATTTTCCGAACTTTAATACGGATAAAACCTATAAACTTTCTGGGGTAAACGCTTTCAGTACCGGATTTTTTGCCGTTTTAATCGCCAGTCCGTGCACAGGGCCGTTTATGGGCGCGGCTATCGGCTATGCTTTTATGCAAAGCAATTTGCAAATTTATGCCGTTTTTGCAATGTTGGCTTTGGGATATGCTGTGCCGTATGCTTTAATCGAGCTGTTTCCAGCGGCGCTTGAACGTGTTTTGCCCAAACCCGGAAAATGGATGCAAACCGTAAAGTATGTGCTGTCGGTTCCGTTGTTTTTAACAATGCTGTGGCTGCTTGGTATTTTGGCCACACAGCTAAATTTGACGGAATCAAAAGAAACAGCAGAATTGAATTGGCTGCCGTATGATGAAGCTCAAATCGGCGAAGCGGTTGCAAACGGGGAAAGGGTGTTTATAGATTTTACGGCTGACTGGTGCCTGACTTGTCAGTTTAATGAAAAAATTTTATTGAACACCGAGCGTTTTAAACGCTTTGCCGCAGAAAAAAATGTCAAACTGTTCCGCGCTGATTTAACAGAAGATAATGAAGAATATACAGCCGCGCTTAATGCTTACGGCCGAGACGGAATTCCGGTGTATGTTTATTACGTTAACGGGAAATATGAAATTCTTCCGCTGTTTTTCAGTGTCGGCAGCTTAAAATAAAACTAAAATTCTTCCGTCATTCTCGGATTTATTCCTAGTGGTTTCAGCTTTGAAATTTTGCAGCAAAAAGCCGGCTGTTAAATAAACAACCGGCTTTCAGTGTTAGTTTTGGTGAGAGTTATAAAACTCTTTCAGTTTCCAAAAATGATTTGTGGCATAAGCGTTAAAAACGTCGCGCGAGATGGATACATTCATAATCCTTTTTTTAAGACTGTCTTCCATCGAGTCAACCAAGCTGTCGTGCGAGATGGCCAGGCTTTCCATTATTTTTTTTAGGTAAGCGTCGCCTTTGGCCGAAAGCATTTGAAAACGCAGGTAGATTTTCAAAAATCCGAAATCCTTGACGTATTCCATCAAAATAACATCGTTACCGTCGTGCAAACGATACTTTGTCAGATACTCGTTTAAGAGTTCGGGTTCGGCTTTTTTTATCAGCACAGCTTCAGCATTTTTGTGAAGCTGACGTTCGGCGATATAGGTCAAAATTTCTTCTTTGTTATCGCGCTTTAACAGTGCAATTTCAGCTTTATCGGTAAGTCCATATTTGTGGATATAAGCGATAAGCTCTTCAGAAGAAGCTTGCTTGACATAGGCAATCTGCGCTTCGTCTCCCTTAAAACCGTGGTATTTGGCATATTCTTCAACCAGATGCGGAAACTGACTTATAAATAACTTTTGTGCAGTTCCAAGCAGCTTAAATTGCTCGATATATTCTTTTACCACGTCGGGATGTTCGGCCAGCAATACCTCGACGGCTTCAATACAGAGGTTGTATTTGCCTTTTTGCAAAGTTTCGAGATAGCGTCTCAGCTCATTGTCGTAGACCATTTCAACCAGCAATTTTTCCGCCAATTTAGAACAGCAGACATAATCAGATTCCAGCAGCTCTTTGAGTAAAAAGTTGTCCGAGAACCGAATCAGATGGATTTCGGCCTTTTCGCATAAGTCGTTATTTTCGAGATAGGCGAGAAGTTTTTCCACACTCAGCGATTTAATCAGCTCTTTTTCAAATTCGTCCTTGGGCTGCTTGAATTTGCGCAGCTCGTTGGCGCATCTGGTTAAAAGCGTGATGTTGTCGGTGTTTTTAGCCAAATGCAGGGCAAATCTCGGCAGATAAGCTGCCGTTCGCGGAGAGTTGGTAAAAACCATATTGTCAAACGCACAGAGAATTTCACTTTTAACATCGCGGTCAATAATAGAGAACAGCGCGTTATCAGTAAATTCTGTTTCCGTGCAAAGCATTGCGTGAATCAACGAGGTATTACCACGGTCGATAATCTCTTGCTGAGCTTGCGGTGTTAATTTAACGCCGTTATTTGCAAGGTAATCAATTACCTTGTTAACGCTTTTTGACGCCACATAGTTCAACTGTTTTTGTTCCAGATACTCTTTGGTATCTTTAGAACGGCTAAATAAATTCCAAAACATACTCTATAAAAATTTGTTAATAATAAATGAATGTGCTAAGTATAGGCTTGTTTTGTATATTTGTCAACAAATATGGCAAACTTATAAATATGTAGATAATTGAGTAAAAGTTTTTGCAAAAGGCGGAAAAGTAATTAAAGATAGGTTAATATTTTAAATTGATGAACGCGGAGAACTAAAATGCGGTTAAGTTGGCTGAAATTCACAAAATTTGCGGTGATAGCGCTTGTGGCGGCGGGGGCAAAAACGGCTCACGCTTATAATTTATCGCCGATTTCATTTGCGAATTTTTATCAGATTGCGGCGGAAGGCGATTTGCAGGGCTTAAAAAACGTGGAACACCGCGGTTTGAATTTGAATTCCACCAACCAAAACGGCGACACGGCGGTGTGCGTAGCTATTAAGCGCAAGGATTATTTAGCCTATAAAACGCTGATTCGCGCCGGAGCCAAAAGCAATCCGGATTGTGTGGAACGCATACCGGAATACGCGCACAAAAACTTTTTAGCCAACTATAACCAAAAATACGCCGCGCCGAAAACGCCGATAAATTGGACTAAGAGCGGAACCGCGTTTGTGGTGGGCGGAGGCATTGCCGCCGGCGTGGTTGCTGCTGCCGGACTTGGCGGTGGCGGAGGCGGCGGAAGCAAAGGCGGCTCCGATGATTCCGGCGATACGTCCCCTTGTGCCATGAATCCATGCGCCGAGGGCTGTTATGAAAATTTGACCTGTCCCAGCGGTTATCAGTGCACGCAATATGAGTCCAAATGCAACAAAGGCTGCATCAAATGCGAGCCGAAAGCCGAATGTGTAAACGTACCGGAATGTACTAAAGGCTGCTATAATGAGCTGACTTGCGGAGAGGGGTATCAGTGCGCCGCCATCAACAAATGCGGCGGCTGCGAACGCTGCGAGAAAAAGACCGAATGTCAGAAAAAACCATGCGCTCAGGGCTGCTATCGTGATTTGACCTGCGGCGAAGACAAGGTTTGCACTTCTAAAAACTCCTGCGGCGGCTGCGAAAAATGCGAATTGGTAATTCCGGACACGCCGGATACGTCTAACGCGCGCCACTGCTTAATTTATAATACTGCAACCAACTATTGCGACACCTGCCGCGATGGCTATACTTCGGTAAATGGCACCTGCCGCCTGGATAAGCCGGAAAACTGCTCAGAATACAGCTATGATACCGAAAAATGCACCGAGTGCGAAAACGGCTATAAGCTGAGTTCTGACGGTCGAAAGTGTGAAAAAAACGGCAACAGCAGCGGCGACACCGGCACTTGCACCGCGGCGAACTATCCGCTGTCCGGCTGCCCGAGTACGGCATCAAAATGCGACAGCTGCACTCCGAAAGGCGCCAGTGCTCCGATATATAAAATCGTAACCTGCAACACCGGCTATCAATTAAGCTCTGACAAAAAAAGCTGCGTGGCTATTCCGGCCGGAACCTGCACCGCGGCGAACTATCCGCTGACCAGCCAACCGGCTAACGCGGTTTTTGAATCTTGCACTGACGGTTCAACAACCCGTTACAAAATTACCTCCTGCAATACTAACTATCAGCTGAGTTCCGACGGTAAATCGTGCGTGGCAAGCGATTCAACGGAAATCTGCACCGCGGCGAACTATCCGCTGACCAGCAAACCGGCTAACGCGGTTTTTGAATCTTGCACTGACGGTTCAACCACTCGTTATAAAATTACTTCATGTAACGCTAATTATCAGCTGAGTTCTGACGGTAAATCGTGCGTGGCAAGTAGCTCATCTGAAATTTGCACCGCGGCGAACTATCCTCTGACCAGCGAGCCGGAGAACGCGGCATTTGAGTTTTGCGAAAACAGTGGCACGATACGCTATAAAATTACATCGTGCAATATAGGTTATCAGCTGAGTGAAGATAAGTTGAGTTGTGTGCAAAGTTCATCATGCGATACTTCAGTGTATGATTTGACAGAATGTCCGGAGGGAACAATTTGTGAACGTTGCGTAGAACGAGAAAAAGTATATTATAAATTTACAGGATGTGTTGCCGGATATGAACAAACTGAAAATACTTGTAATTTGACAGCTATAAATGATGTAACTTTACAAAACCTGACAACACCAACTTCAAATGATTATATTTCTTTAGATAAAGATAGTACTAAAACTGTATCAGCAGATAGCAACAATTTAAATAGCAATTTTGATAATTTATCGACTGATGATACTTATAGGGAAGTTCAGACTATAGGAAATGTAATTTTTACAAATTTTTCTCATGATACAAATCCTACAAGTATATTTAATTCTTATAATAAATCGTCTTATATAAAAGTGAATATAAATAAACAATCTCAAATAACATTTGATGATATAATTGGATTATCATTTGTATCGGATAGTACAAAGTTTATTGTCAATTCATACGGTGGTAATCAAGGCGTTATTACAATGAAAAATACATATAGTGGTTTTGGACAGGCTCTTTATGGAATTTTGCTTCCTGAGCGAGCAGCTACAATAGTTCAAGGATATAATGCTTATAATGGTGTTGGTGAAATAAATATCGAATCCACTACGGAAAATTCCAAAGTTAAGTTAATTGGAATGGGAACAAAAAAATTTAACAGTAGTTCATATAGAAATGTTCTGATAAATTCTCAAGGTAGTATATCGGGAAAAATATCTATAACGGCAAAAGCTGGAACAGTGTATGGAATGAACGGTGCAAGTTTATTTAATGCCTATAGTGGAGATAATTATTCAACCACAGCCTCTATATCTTTAAAAAACAGTAATGGCGACGCAATAGGAATGTATGGTTTGGAAAATGGATTGATTGCAAATTCCTATATTGTGCAAGGCGCGTCTAGTAGTTTAGGGGCTATAACTATAGATAATATCGGAAATTCAATAGCTGCAACTGGTATAAAATCATCCACTGGTAGTGCAAGTAATGTTTTTAATTCTTATTCAAATGGGGGAAAAGGAGTAAGTGTAGGCAATATTGCAATTACCGGCAAAGGAATCGGAATTTCATCTTATGGAAATGGTTTGATTTTTAATGCTTATGCAAAAAACAGTTCTCAGGCAAATAAAGGAACCATCGAAATTACCGGTAACAGCGGTGTAGGAATAGAAAATAATGGTAGCGGCGCCATTTTCAATGCTTATCAATCAGGTGGAACTGGAACAACAACCGGTACTGTTACGATTAACGGCACTGGAGTTGGAATTGCAAATAACAATTCCGGCAGCGGTGTCATTTTCAACGGTTATGGTTCTAATGCAACTGGTAATATAGAAATAAAATCAACTGACGCTGCCGCAGATGGGGTTGTTGTGGGGATGTATTCTGCTAGCAATGTTTCCGATAGCTATAATGGTTATAGTAAAGGAAAAGGCAACATAACAATTACTATGGCAAAACAAGTTAACGCCTTTAAGGACGATACAAAAGCAACAATATATGGAACTTATGGCCTTATTCATAATGGTTCCGACAATGGAGGGGTGGGAACTATAACAATTTCCGATACTGGACAAAATAATGTTATCGGAATGTATAACGGTTACAATCACAAAAGTTCAACAATTAATATAGTAAGTTCGTTAAACTCCTCTCTTTTAACTGCTAAAGATGGTGTTACCGGTATTTTCAGCGATTTAATGCCTGCTATAAATAATGGTACAATAATCATAACGATGAATGGTTCAGCTAAAGCAAGCGGCATAACTTCCAATAAATCAGTTGCTACATCGGAAGATTCTAAAATAACAATAAATTCAATAGTAGCAAAAACTAATTCTAATTATGGAATATATCAATACTCTGACGGTGGAACGTATGGTGATGAAGTCGTGATTAATAATGGTGGAATTTACCTTAGTTTTAATAAACTGACAGGGACAGGGTATGGAATATATTCATCAGGTTATATTCAGAATATCGGAGCAGTAAATGTTTATTATGCAAAGTATGGTTACGGACTTCATTCCTTGAATCCTAATAACAATACAAACAGCGGAAATGTAAAAATAAGTGCTTTAGGCGCTACCGGCTTAACAAATGTCAGTAATAAAGTCGGCGGACAAGTTACTCTTGAACAATTAACAGATTCTTCCGTTATAATGACAACATTAAGACCGGAAGGATATACAGATTTAATATCACTAACAAATGGTTCAAAAGAACATCCGGCTGTTAACAATACAGATATATCAAAAGGTTATATAACATTAAGTGTTGGAAGTACTGTATCTTCAGATTTTGTAGGCATAGGTATGAATTCTGATTCCGACAATGTAAATATCTATAATTATGGTTTAATAGATTTAAACATGAGCACAAATGGAGAAAAAATAATCGGTATTTCTCATAATTATTCCGGAAACATAAATAATGATGGTTATATAAAAATAAATTCCCTAAAAACAAACGCAGTGGGAATTCTCGGATCGAAAAGTACTAATATCATCAATAACAATAATATATATATACGAGTAAATTATTCTTCTGCTATTGGAATTGAAGTTAATAACAATTCTTCAGTAACTAATAGCGGAAGAATAGAAATTAAAAGTAACGGATTAGGAAATAAAGCTGTCTATGGCATATATGGTATCAATAATAAAAATGATGAATATTTGGATGGTTCAGGAGTAATATTAAATAGTGGTAACATAGAAATAAGTGATGTTACCGGTTGTAATGTCTATGGTATATATGCAGATCAATATAAAATAATAAACAAAGGCAATATAACTTTATCAGATGTGGATAAAAGCACCTCTTACGGTATTTATGCTATAAATGGCTCTAAGGTTTATAACAGCGGGACGATAACCATCAACGACGAGTCCTATAACAAAAATGAAGCGGACGGCAAGTTTATTTATGTTGATGGAACTTCATCTATTGTTAATGACGGAGAAATAGCAACACCAACCGTTACCTTTAACACGGCGGCGATAGGCGGTGGAAAGTTCGTTATGGGTAAAAACGGAAAAATCAGAGCGCCGAAGGTAAAAGGCGATATTACCGCCGACGCCGAAATTACTTCAGGCGGATTTGACAAAACATATTCAAACAAAAACGCTTTTTCCGGCGACACCGGCGAGGTAAAGCTCAATTCCGGTTCGGCGCTGTTTGACGCCATCTTGAAAAACAACGACATTGTGATGACTATGAAAGATTTTGACGAGGTTGTCGACGACAAGTCCCTCGCCGCGTATCTGCAGCGCAACTATGACGCCAAACGCAATGAACAGCTGTTTAATTCTCTCAAACTGCATGCCTCGGCAAACTCGCTGAACAGCTCGCTTAATCAGCAGCTTGGTTTCAGCCTGATTCCAAACTTTGCGCAAGAAAATATGAATGTGTTCCGCAGTCTATCCAATTTGGTTACCGACAATATGTTCTCACAGGATTTAACCAACGAGCGTATGATGGTTGGCTATGACTATTTGGGGCAAGACCGTTCAAGCAAAGGGCGAGTAACCGGCTATGAAAACACCGCCAACAGCTCATATTTCTTGGCCGATACCAAGCTGAACAACCGTCAGCGCTTTGGTTTGGGCGTGGCGCTTACCCGCTTTAATTCGGATTATGATGACGATTCCAGCCGCAAAGCCACTTTTGCTCAGGTTCTCGGCTCGTATATGCACGATTTCGGCAATCACTGGAAATACGCCGGCTTGCTGCGTGTAGGCTATGCCGACGGCGAATATAAACGCCAATCCGACCGCGAACGTATTGAAGGCGACACCAGCGATGTTTTATACGGCTTTAATAATGAATTACGCTATAATTACGATTTGGGCTTTGTAACTTTGGAACCGCAGTTTGAACTGAACGCTTACGGTTACTATCAGCGCAAAATCAAGGAAGATGACGCTAAAACCGACTCTCTGCTGCTGGACGGCACCAATAATCTGTCGGTAGAAAGCGGTGTCGGACTGTATGTCAGCAAAGAAAAGATTTACGGCGAAACGGAAGGCGAGGGCGAAACCGGACGCGTCAAAGCCCGCTTAGGCGGCAGCTATTACCGTGAATTGTCGCAGCCGTATCATTCCGTGCGCGCCCGAGTCCGCGATACCGACGGCTATTATCTGATTGAAAGCACAGATATTTTTGACCGCAATAGAATGATTGTCCGCGCCGACATAACTTTCAACTGGAAAGCGCTGGAGTTCTATCTCCGCGGCAGTCAGTTCTTGGAAGATAAGCACACAACAGTAATCAACGCCGGTGTGAAATATAATTTCTAATTCCGGCGCTGACGCTGATTATGTGAAGATGTAAGAGCTTTCGGGCGGTTGCTATTTGAGCTCGGCAAAAGGCTCCAGCACCCGCGGCAACACGCCTTTAAGTTCGGAAATGCAAACTCCGTAATTTGTGATGGCGACACCGGCTTGTTCGCATTTATAAATGCGTGATAAAATTTCTTTACGGTTAATCGCGCAGCCGCCGCATTGAATAACCAATTTATAGTCTTGCAGATTTGTGGCAAAATCGCAGCCGCTGACATAATCTATTTGTAGATTTTTACCGGTTTTCTTTTTGAGCCAATTCGGAATTTTTACACGTCCGATGTCATCTTCAACCGCGTGGTGGGTGCAAGATTCTGCAATCAGAATTTTGTCGCCGTCCTGCAATTTATCTATCATGGCCGCGCCTTTGACCATTTTTTGCAAATCGCCCTTAAAACGCGCCATCAAAATGGAAAAAGTCGTGCATTTAATATCTGCCGGTGTTTCGGCGACCATTTTATCAACTACCTGCGAATCGCAAACCACCAAAGCCGGCGGATTTTTAAAGTTTTGCAGTACCGTCTGATAGTCGTTTTCTTTGACAACCAGCACATTTTGTTCATGATCCAAACAATCGCGTATAGCTTGTACCTGCGGCATAATCAAGCGTCCTTTAGGTGCTTCATAGTCAATAGGAATAATCATTACCACAGTGCTGTGAGCAGGCGCCAAATCGCCAAGCAGCGGACGGCTGTTTATAAAATCTTCGGGGCAGACTTTAATCAACGCCGCTTTAAGCTCGTTCAGCACTTTATCGCGGGAATTTTTATCCATAGCATTGATAATTATTCCGTCTGTTGCCGTGATGTTATATTTATCAGCTTTGTTATAGACTTTTATCAGCGGAATTTTATGCTGAACGGCGAGGGCGATTATTTGTTTTTCTTCAGCGCCGATTTTATCGCCTTCGCAGACCAAAATGGCAATATCGGCACGGTCAAGAGCTTTTATGGTTTTTTCTAAGCGTTGCTCTGAAAGTTTCGTGTTATCGCCAAAACCTGCGGTGTCCAGCCACAAAACCGGTCCCAGAGGCAAAAGCTCCTGCGCTTTTTCCACCACATCGGTTGTTGTTCCGGCAATGTCAGAAATTATGGATGTTTTTTGGCCGGTTACCAAGTTCAAAAAGCTCGATTTACCGGCGTTTACACGTCCGAAAATGGCAATTTGCAAGCGTAATGATTTTGGGGTGCTTTGCATTTTTTATTCTCCTTTATCTTCTTTAAAAGTCCGCCAGTTAGCGGCGATAATTTCTGAAAAATCTTTTGTTGTCAATTCAAAAACTGCGGCGATTTTTTCTGCCAGCAGCGGCAGGTTTTGCGGCAGAGATGGCAAATTTTTATGTCCGGATTGATACGGTCCGTCAGTTTCTAAAAGCAGTTGCTGAATATTAAGACGGCGTAGTAAATTTTCGTAGTTTTTTTTGCGTAAAATTGAAAAATTTAACCCCAAATAAAAGCCGTGCTTCTGCAGCTCTTTTCCCCATTCTGCCGAACCGGTGAATGAATGAAAAATGGTTTTTGCCGGTAGCTCAGAAAGCAGCGGACGTAAAATTTTATCGGCTTTTACGGCGTGTATAATCAGCGGACGTTGATATTTTTGCGCCAAAGCAATTTGCTTTTGCAAAATTTCAAGTTGCTTGTCGGTGTTGGGATTTTTCAGCCGGTCAATTCCGCATTCTCCCAGCCAAAGTTGAGAATTTTGCTGCAACAGATTTTCCAAACGTTCCGACCAATCGGCCTTGATTTCGGTAATATACCACGGATGTATGCCGATAGCCGGAATAATTCCTGTAAATTCAGCGGCAATGTCCAGCACTTTTTGCCAATCTGTTGGGTGTGAGGACGCGTTAACAAATTCGCACACATTGTTTTTGTTGGCGTTTGTTACTATATTTTTAACATCTGCGGGATTATAATCTTGCAAATGAATATGTATGTCGGCGTAAATCATGTTTAAAAGCCTTTTAACTATAGGGAGATAATAGCAATTATGAGTATTTTTACAAGACCTGTTTTACAAATAAATTTAGATAATTTAGCGGCTAACTATAAAAAGTTATGTGAAATTGCGTATCCGGCGATTGCCGCTGCGGTTGTAAAAGACAATGCCTATGGTTTGGGCGCCGAAATGGTGGCGGAAACCTTGTATAATAAAGCGGATTGCCGTAACTTTTTTGTGGCGCATGCGATAGAAGGCGAGCGAATCGCCTCATTAGTGCCGGAGGCTAAAATATTTGTGTTGCAAGGAATTGGCGATGACAGTCTGGAACTTTTTGAAAAATATAAACTGATTCCGGTTATTGCCTCGCCGGAAATGCTGCAATTTTGGAAAGAGCATGAAATTAAAGGCGTAAAACCGGTTATTCAGGTAGAAACAGGGCTTAATCGTTTGGGTTTCCGTTTGGAAGACTTGGATAAACTGAACGCCGAAGATTTGAAGATGTTTTCTTATGTGCTGAGCCATTTGGCTTGCGGCGACGAAAAAGACCATTTTATGAATCAGCATCAACTGGATAATTTCAATTTTATCCGCCAGCAATATTTTCCTAAACTTCCGGCCACATTGTCGGCGTCGGACGGGGCGTTTCTCGGCGCTGATTTTTGCTGCGATATGGTGCGTTTGGGCGCGGCTATATATGGTATAAACACGGCGCCTTACCGTTTGAATCAGATGAAAAATATTATAACAGTAAAAGCTCCGGTTTTGCAGATTGCAAATTTACCGAAAGGAGATTTTGTGGGCTATTCGGCAACTTATCGGGCGGCGACAAACCGGAAAATCGCCATTGTTTCGATTGGTTACGGCGATGGGCTGCCGCGTTCGCTGTCTAATGTCGGCAAGGTGTTTTTCAATGTGTGCGGCAAGTGGAATGAAGCGCGCATTATCGGCAGAGTTTCGATGGATAACGTAATTTGCGACATTACAGGCATAGATAATCTGCAGGTCGGAGATTGGGGATATTTGGTGTTTGACGAATATACACTAGATGATATTGCCCGCGACGCCGGAACAATCAGCTATGAAGTGTTGTCGCGGCTTGGTAAAAATCCACGTTTTGTGCGTGAAATTTTGCCGGCAAAATAAAAAAATCTACCGATAAATCAAAAAACTGTTGATTTATTTATTAAAAAGGTTTTCTTATGTTAAAGATGTGTTACAGTCATCTAAATTTATGTTAATTTTAATTTGTATTTTAGGAAGTATGAAATGAAAACTATTACCCGTATCAGCATTACTGAAGCAATCTATGAAGAAATCGGCTTGTCCCGTAAAGATTCCGGCGATGTTTTGGATATGATTTTAGATGAAATCAGAGATGAATTGGTTAGTGGGCAGGATGTGAAAATTTCTTCGTTCGGCACTTTCAGCCTGCGTAAGAAAAACGCTCGTATCGGTCGTAACCCGAAAACCGGTAAAGAAGCAGAAATTACTCCGAGAACGGTTATTTCTTTCAAACCTTCGCAAATTTTAAGAAAGGCTGTCAACGCTTAATAAGTGAGGGCGGGTATTGCGCTTATGGTTGTGGTGAACAAATCTAAATCTGCTTTTAGAACAATTGCCGAAGTGGCGGATGAATTGGGTGTAGCTACTCATGTTTTGCGCTTTTGGGAAACTAAGTTCGCCCAAATTAAGCCGATGAAAGCCAGCGGCGGCCGTCGCTATTATCGTCCTGATGATGTTGAAGTTTTAAAGCTGATAAAAAATCTGCTTTATGGCAACCGTTATACCATTGAAGGAGCACAGCGCCTGATTAAAGAAAAGGGCTTGAAGAATCTTTTGGGGGAAGAAGAAATTCAAAAAGATTTTTTTGAAGAGGAAGAACCTGATTTGCCTTTGGGGCTTGAGCCTTTGCCGCGTAAAGTTGAAGAGCCGGAATTGCCTCCGGTGGATTTGTCGCCGATTTGCGACGCAATCAGCGAGTTGCGCGCCTTGCAGCAAAAGTTGAAAAATTTATAAAAATATTTAGATTACACAAAAAAACTCCGCTTATCGTGAAAGATAAACGGAATTTTTTTATTATCTGCTATTTAGTAAAAAGACCTGTTCTTTTACTTCCATGGTAAAGGCCATTTATTACTTTGTTTGCAGAGTATGTTTTTTTCATTTATTTGTTTCAGCTCATCAATCATGGCTTTTTCTGTACCCATAGCTTCTAATTCCTGAAAAGTTTTTCCAGAAACCAATCCTTCTTCCAAAAGCCAAAACCTAACAAATTTTAGCGAACATTCCACCTGTAAATCGTGAAAATATTTGCCGCGGCACCAACAATGATATTTAAAATGCTCAATAAACCGAGGATATTCAAATAAATCTTCGTATGATAGCAAATATTGTGCTAATTCTTTCATGCTTTTGGGTGCAGTTTCGTAAACCGTACTCTCAGCATAATCATAGAATCTATTCTTCAATTTCAAAGCATAATCTATGCCTTTTCGAATTTTTTCAGCGAGCTTTTTTAATCTTGAAGGAATGCAATCTTTTTCTTCACAAAAATCAAAAAACTCTTCTGCATCTGACGGTGATACTTTAATATCTTCGCCGAGAGCTTTAATCATAAACTCTTTATACAAATCATCTAAATTCTCCATAATAATAAATTTTAGTGAAACATAATTATAAATAATTAAGCAAAATATAATCGGTTCGGAAAATTTTGTCAAACAATTTTATAATGAAAAAACTCCGCTTATCGTGAAAGATAAACGGAGTTTTTTTTAGAAACAAGGCAAATATTTGTTCTCTTTATTGATTTGTTTCAATTCGTCAATGACTGATTTTTCAACTCCTTGCGCTTCTAATTTCTGAAAAGTTTTTTTAGAAACAAGTCCTTCAGCCAAGAGCCAAAATCTGACAAATTTTAGCGAACATTCAATATTCAAATAATGAAAATATTTACCTTTACAATAATACTTCATTCGCAAAATAAAGCCTTCAGATTCGCACAAATCTGAATAAGATAATAAAAGGTCACGCACATCTTTTATGTTTTCTGGTTCTTTATCCTGACAAAACTTACAAAATCTGTCATAAAATCTATCATTAAAAGCAAATACGCTTTCTATTTTTGATGAAAGTTCTTTTAATTTTGTCGGGATGCAGTTGTTTTCCTCACAAAAGTAATAAAAATCCAGAGCCACGTCATTAGATACTTTTATATCATCTCCCAGCGCTTTTGTTATAAATTCTTGGCACAAATCATCTGAATTTTCCATAAAAATAAAATTTTAGTGAAACATAATTATAAATATTTAAGTAAAATATAGCTGATTTAGAAAATTTTGTCAAATAGTTTTATAAAAAAAGCTCCGCTTATCGTGAAGGATAAACGGAGTTTTGGTTAGTAAGACCTTCTATTTTTGAGAACTCTGCAAATAGCCAATAGGTCACGTTCAGCAATTTTTTTACAGCTGTTTTGGTATGAATCTAAAAGCTTTTTACATTGTTTTTCCGAACAATTGCCAAAGCGAATCAAATCTATCCAATTTCCCTTGTTAAGATATCCTCTGACAGCAATCCAAAATTTGACATATTTTGCAGATGTTTCGTACTTTGAAAACGAAAAATATCTACCTTTACACAGCGGTTTCATCAGGCTGATAAATTTTTTGTCTTCTATGCAGTCCTTATATTCAAAAAGAATATTTTGCAAACGGCTGGTTGAGATTTTATTCTCTTTGTCTTTTAATTCTTTGGCTAAAGCATCAATATTAAGTGCGGTAATATTGTAATCAGCATTCTTGTCAGTCGCAATTATTTGCTTTGCTATATCTAGCGCATCAACTGAAAGCTCTTTACCGCTATTGATAACTGCAGAAAAGAATTCTTTATGCAAATCATCTGAATTTTCCATAAAAATAAAATTTTAGTAAAACATAATTATAAATATTTGAATAAAATATAGCTGATTTGAAAAATTTTGTCAAATAGTTTTATAAAAAACCTCCGCTTATCGTGAAAGATAAACGGAGATTTTCTTTAGTGGATTCCGGCAAATTCGTCTTGCTTTTTGTTAATGTAGGTTGCAGACGGTGAGCTTTGCAAACGAAAGATTTGCTGAGCTATTTCTTCTATTTCTGCCGGCAGTGCAAGACCACAGTTGGTAGTCTTTACAAAAAATTCTTTGTACAAATCATTTAAGTTGTTCATAATAATAAGAGAATTAGTGAAACATAATTATAAATATTCAGGGTAAACATAAATTATTTAAGATGTTTTGTCAAATCGTTTTTAATTGTTTCTGAATTGCGTGATATTATAAACAAAAACACGAAAGATGTGCCGAGCCGCTATGTTTTTTTGAATCTGAAAATTTTGACTGTTCGTATTACGGAATTTTAGACACCACACATCGGGGCGATAAAGTGTGATAGATATACAATCATTTCTGTGAACTGGGAACAAAGCTCTTTACAATTTTACTTTTATTCGTTAAACTGAAATCTAAGCACAGAGATGTGCTTAGGGCGTCAGAAACCCTTATTAAATATTCATCAGTCGCTTTAAGCATAAGCGACTTAAAATTATGTATGCCGACTTCTGTTTTTGGACGGATGTCGGTTAAATAAGGCTATACGCCGAATAGGCCGAGCCGTTTTTGTTGATGAATATTTGACGGTTTCTGAACATCCGCCCGCTTTTTACAGCGGGTTTTGTTTTATGTATTTAAGGAGGTTGAGAAACATGTATATAAATAATCTGAAAAAAGATTTAAAGGCGCCTAAGTATGATATTTGCAGTGATGGTCGGTCTATGATAGAAATGCTGGGTGTACTGGCAATTATTGCAGTATTGAGTGTAGGCGGCTTGGCCGGTTACTCCAAAGCCATGCAGATGTGGAAATCCAATATACAGAAAAACGCTTTGACCGAACTTATGATGACTATGATTAAAATTAAGCCGAATTTAAGCCGGGATATGACGGATGCTAGAATCACAGATGTGTTGGTTGGGTTAGGAGAAGTACCGGAAGGCATGACTGTTCGCAATAATATGTTTTATGATAAAAACAATAATTCTTTTCATCTGTTTTGGGGCGCAAAATCAGACGAAGGCGGAAGGTTAACGTATCGTTTGTATGTGTGGCTAAATGGACAAGGCGGCAGTAAATTTATTACTCCTGAAACTAAAGAAACCTGCCGGAATTTAATTTTGGCGGCTCAATCCGTGGCAAGCGAAATAAATTACATGTATTATTGGCGTAACGGTTCTCAAAGTTCGTATAGTAAATCTTTTATGAACGGCAACGATTTAAGCGCCGCGACAATCAGCGATATCTATAAGCGCTGCGACATTATTATGGATGATGACGCCTTAAATGTTACGCATTTTGCCATAGATTTTAAGGTAAACTGAAAAATTCCGCCAAAAATTAAAAAAATACTTGAAAAATAATAATTTTCAGCTATAAAAATAACAGTTAATTTAGGGGTACGACTAAAAAACTATAAAATTTTAACCGCGTACAAGTCCGCCCATTGTGGGGTTGGCATTTTTTGAAATATAAATTTATATGACAAATACTGATATTAAAATGCCTGAAATGACAGAAAATTTTGCTGATTTGTTGAATGAACAATTCGGCGATAACGGCATTTTGGGTACTGTTGTTAAAGGTACCATTATTAAAGTTTCTCCGGATTTCGTGACCGTTGATGTTGGTTTGAAATCTGAAGGCAATATTCCTTTGCGCGAATTCGGCACAAATCCGGAATTGAAAGCCGGTGATGTGGTAGAAGTTTTGGTTGACCGTTATGAAGACAGAGACGGCAACATTGTTCTTTCCAGAGAAAAAGCTCGCCGCGAAGAAGTTTGGGCTGATTTGGAAAAGAGCATGAACGCCGGCGAACGCGTAAATGGTGTTATTTTCGGTCGTGTTAAAGGTGGTTTCACGGTTGATTTGAACGGTGCTATTGCTTTCTTACCTGGCTCTCAAATTGATATCCGTCCAATCCGCGATATTACTCCTTTGATGGGTATTTCTCAGCCATTCCAAATTTTGAAAATGGACAAAGTTAGAGGCAACATCGTTGTTTCTCGCCGCGTTGTTTTGGAAGAAACCAGAGCTGAAGCCCGCGCTGAATTGATTGACGGTATTAAAGAAGGCGCTATCTTGGACGGTGTTGTTAAAAACATCACAGATTACGGCGCATTCATTGATTTGGGCGGCGTAGATGGTTTGTTGCACGTTACCGATATTTCTTGGAAACGTATCAACCACCCTGCAGAAGTTTTGACTGTTGGTCAAAATGTAAAAGTTCAGGTTATTCGTTTCAACGAAGACAACCAACGCATCAGCTTGGGTATGAAACAACTTGAAAACGATCCATGGCAAGCTGTTGCCGACAAATATAATGTTGGCGAAGTTTATACCGGTAAAGTTACAAACATCACTGATTACGGCGCATTTGTTGAATTGGAAGACGGTATCGAAGGTTTGGTACACGTTTCTGAAATGAGCTGGACTCGTAAAAACGTACATCCGGGTAAAATCGTTTCTACTTCTGAAGAAGTTAAAGTTAAAATCTTGGAAGTTGATCCGGAAAAGAGACGTATCAGCTTGGGTATTAAACAATGCATGGCTAACCCTTGGGCAGCTTACATTGAAGAACATCCGGTTGGATCTGTTATCACCGGCAAAATCAAAAACATTACCGAATTCGGTTTGTTTGTTGGCTTGACAGATGAAATCGACGGTATGATTCACTTGTCTGACATTTCTTGGGATAAATCCGGCGAAGAAGCTGTTAAAGACTATTCTAAAGGTCAAGAAATTGAAGCTAAAATCATTGACGTTGATGTAGAAAAAGAACGCATCAGCTTGGGTATCAAACAGTTGTCTGAAGATACTGTAAGCGAAGCCTTGTCCGGTTTGAAAAAAGGCGATGTTGTTAAGGCTGTTGTAAAAGCAACCGAAGACAAAGGCATTATTGTTGAAGTAAACGGTTTGTCTACTTTGATTAAAAAAGCTGACTTGTCTAAAGACAAAGCCGGTCAAAACCCTGATAACTTCAAAGAAGGCGATGAAGTAGAAGCCAAAGTTACATCTTTGGATAAGAAAAACGGCAAATTCGGTTTGTCTATCAAAGCCTTGGAAGTAGAAGAAGAAAAGAAAGTTTTGGAAGAATATTCTAACACCTCTTCGGGTTCTTCTTTGGGTGATGCTTTGGGCGAAGCCTTGAAAAAAGCTAACTAAGCGTAATCTGCTTTGCAAAAAAAGGAAGTCTTAATCGACTTCCTTTTTTTATATCTTTTATTAAATTATTGTTTTCTGTCAAAAGTGTGTAAAAAAAACGACCGTTTAAATCGGACTTTAAAATAGCTTCTTTTTGCAATTTATCAGAGGTTATATATTTTTGCAATAACTTTTTATAATTACGAGATTTTTCGCTGATTTTTAGGTATTTTCAGACGGTTGTTCGGAGTGTGTAAAAATAACGGTCGTTATTTTTACACAACCAAGGAGGAACAACGTGTTGAAAGGTATAGAATTTTTAAGAGAAAAGAGCATGGTATTTAAAACCTTGCTACGTTCTCTATCGTCATTGCGAGTGAAACGAAGCAATGATGATAGACAAGGCGAGGTTGGTAGAAGTATGATAGAAATGCTGGGCGTGCTGGCGATTATCGCCGTGCTAAGCGTCGGTGGGATTGCAGGTTACTCCAAAGCTATGGAAAAATTCAAATTAAACAAGCTGATAAGCGAATATTCCGAGTTTCTTTATAATATAGTTGAACACGAAGAAGAACTGCACAGACTGGCTCACAACATAGAACAATATTCGCAAACCATAACAAGTACTATACAAGCCATGAATCTTATACCTGGCACCTGAAAAACAATTCATTCTTATATGTATGACAGTTTTGAAAATCCTATTGTGGTTACTGCCGCCCCAAAGGATAATGGAGGCTCACCAGACAGAATTTCTATAGAAATTTATTTAGGAGGATTACATTCTGGTGGTATTGCAGAAAACTTTTCAGTAAAATTATGTACAAGTTTTTTTACTGACATTATAATTCCATTAAAAGACAGTATTTATAATGCGCACATCTACAGACACAAAGCAAATTTCACTCCAAGTTGGTATGGTACTGCTTCTTGTTCAGTCAAAAGAAATTGTTTAAGCAATATGACATTGAGTGATGTTCACAATATCTGTTCTGCGTGCGATACCAAAAATGATACTTGCAACATAAATTTTAATTTGTGATAAGGCCTTACACCAAACTATCGAATAAGAAGATACATTGTATCTTCTTATTCGATAGCAAGGCGTATATCTAGAGGGTGTTCACCAGATAATGCTTGAGTAATTTCTAAAGTTAGTGCTTTGAAGCCAGAGATATTATTTATTTAATGTATTATGTATTATAAATAATTCTGTTCTAGTATCGTCAACTAAATTTCTTAATTCACTTTCTCCAATCTTAACACCGTCTTCACATAAAATTGGAAATAGAATTCCTCGTACTTTAGGATTGCTATGATAAAATGCTTTAAGACCGGATAACGTTTTAACAATATTAGCTTTAGAATTTGTATCTGATATGTATTTTGCTTCAATTAAAAAATTATTAAAAGATAAGTCAGCTATTTTGTTGTTTCCATCTATTTTTATTATGGCATCTTGGTTAGTTAAAATATTTATAGATGGTAACCAAGGTTTTAATATAAAATAAATTAAGTTTTGAAAGTCATACTCACTTTTTATGCTTATGCAATTACAATTAAACTTTTTTGCCTTTCCGGACGTTAACCATGCGCTAAAAAATGTATCTTCAAAAGGTATTTTAATAATTTTTGAAATTGTAGATAATATTTCTTTTTCGGTTAGTCCTAACTGTGTATCTGGAATATCATGTTCTTCATAATATTCTTTAACAAATTTCAAATTAGATCTTATATTTGATATTTCAGGCAAAACAGATCCTAAAAATATAGCATCATTATAAACTTCTATATGATTAAATGTTTCAATATCTTTAGTAAATGATTTAGATTTATCCCATAAAAGTATAGCTTGCAGTTGTTTGACAATATTTATTTTATGTAGAAAACCAATAGGGCGAGTAAAAATGTACCCTCCAGTTTTAATACTTTTTGCATTGCATTTTATCGATGATGTTTCAAAAATATCAAATGGATTATGAATATCTTCAACATATTCTTTTTCAGTGGCTAAAGAAGTTGGACTTTGAGAAATGACAAGCAAATCAATATCTGATGATCTGGAAGTTGTTTTAAATGCTCTTGATCCAAATATATAGATTTGACTAATTTGAGGGGCTTTTTTTATAATTTTTTTTATTTCTTTTTGTAAATTAACATATTTGGTATTTCCTAGAATTGTTGACATTATATTTAACTCCTATTAACTACTGTATTAAAATGTTATAGATTTTTACTATTAGTAGTATAAAATAAATCATAAGAAAATCAATACAAATTTCGACAATTTGTAATGGCAAGATATATATTTTATTGCTTCACAAAGAGATACAAACAAGTATATGAACAAGGTTTTTACCGATTATCTGATTGATAAGACTAAGGATAGAATAAACTTAAATCTTGAAATACAATCAGCATCAAAGCATAAATGCCTGCAACTTGTAGATTTTTTGTCTTGGGGAATATTTCAAAAATATGAACATAATGACGAGAGTTATTATGAGATTATTAAAAACTTTATAGTTGAGGATTATCTTTTGTACAAATAAGAAAACAAGATACCTTACGAACTATTTTTGAGGAACATTCAGAACCCCATCCGCAAGGAATTACTCCTGTTAATTATTATATAGCATATAATCCTTCTAAAATCAACTAAAATAAACTGAATTGTCATAGCAAAAATCATTGCTCTTTCGTTGCACATTCATTGTACTTTCGTTGCACTTATCATCTTCATTATTGATAAGTTTAGGCTAAGTGTTTGGTAGAATTATGTCTCGTGAAAATTGCAAAGCGGCAAGGTGGTGTGCTATAATCATAAATAGGGAATAGGTAAGCAATTTCAGACGCTTGAAGTTGCTGAAATTCTAAAGTCGGCTTTAAGCATAATACGCTGAATGGCAGATGCCTACTTTGTATTAGCAAAGACCCCAAAAATAGAGAAAATATGACACCCTTAAAAAATAAGGGTGAATTAAAAACTTTGGCTAAATTTTTTTATTTTATTATTGGCATTAGAGGATTGTAAAACAATGATACACAATATTTTTCAGAACAGAATTACACAAGAACCATTATCAATGATGAGAAAATTAAAATCAACCTATATTGATATGAATGTTGACAAGCCAAAAACATTGACAACAAATAACGGACGATGGTTTATCACTCTTCAGCCCAACTGTGGTGTAGATGAAGTTAAGTTAGAAGATGATTTCAAATATATATTAGCAAGATATTACAGATGGAAATATGGTAGCAAATGGATAAAGTTAAAACATTTGCAGTTCAACTGGACCGGAATTATTGAAAAACAAAAGGGTAAATCAAACCATATACATTTTATCATCAATTGTTTAGATATTACTGAATTATCCATATTTTTAGGATTTATTCAAAGGCTGTTTAAAGACATTTATCCTAAAGCCTCTCACAAATTTGAAGCCATATATGATATTGATAAATGCTTGGATTATATAAATTCCAACGATTGTGAAAAAGACAAGCATTTCAATAAAAAGCGGATTGAAACACCATCATATATAAACAGTAAAATATTCAAAAAGGCGGTATAAAGAGGATAAATAGTTATGCGTTGATATGCTTTCGACGTAGAACTTTTATCTTTTATATAAGGCATCGGATTTTATTCGGTGTCTTTTTTATATTTTGCGGCGGGTGTTGGTTTTGCCAATAAATATAATTGAAAGCAAAGGGGGAGTATATGAACGCAAATTTTGACAATACTTATATTAAATATGTGCCGGTGGAACAACTTCCGGCTATTCGTAAAAAATTAGACGCTTTAGAAAAACGCTTGAAGACAGTTCCGGTTTATCGTCCTTATAATGATGAAGTTGACGAGTGTTTTAACATTAACGATATGGATGAAATCAAAAATATGTTGGAAGAAAATCCAGATTTTAACATAGATGATTCCATAAATGCCCGCCACGCTTCACTATTTCTAATGGCATGTTATATGTGTACGGATATGGAAATTCCGGAGTTTTTAGTGAATAACGGAGCCTCTGTATATCGTACTGATGTGTTTGGAAATAATGCGCTTATTTTGTTGATATTAAATGATAATATGACGAAAGAACAAAAATTGAATGGCGTGGCATATTTGATAAATGAGGGAGCGGACATAAATTGGCTGAATGTTCAGGCGCAAACACCGCTAACAACGGCTTTGGCAAAAATGGAGTTGGATATTGCGAATTATTTAATTGACCGCGGTGCAATTTTATATCCGGCAAGATAAATACTTATGTTGAAAAACAAATTGAAGTCTTTTACAAATGTTGTATGAAACAGCGCAGAAATGTGCTGTTTTTTGTTATTTCCTACTTTTATTTTCCACCAACACCGCTTTTTAGATTTTTGGTAATGGATAAACATTCTCTGAAAATCAAAAAAAAGCGTTTATTTTTTGTCTTCTATCTTTTTTTCTAAACTTTTTAAATTTTCAAGATATGCTTGCTCTATCGGAGTTAAGGTCTTTTCCTGATATTTTTTATATTCAGCCTCAACTTTTTCCATTGCTTTTTGATGACTGATTTTACCTGCGCCTTGTAAGACGTTTTCGCCGGTTGCTGATAAAATGCTGTCTAACTGTTTAAGATAATCTTTCATATATAAATGCTCATGACGGACAGCATAGATTTCTGCAAAGTCAAAATATCCGGAAACGAGATTGTTCAGCACCTTTAATTCTTTTTCGCTTAAATAATTTTTAGCAATTTTGGCTTCGGCTTTAGTTGGCAGGTCGCCGGAAAATGTGGTTAATCCCATAAAAGGCTTATCGGCATTTGCACGTTCATATATAACTTCTGATGCTGTATGACCGTGCGCGGCAAAATGTAATTTATTTTGGACAACTTTAAAAAATTCAATAGTTTCCGGTGCTTTGGCATTATAATCATAACTTGTGGCGTACAAATCTAAAACCTGACGGTATAAAACTTTTTCAGAGGAGCGGATATCTCTGATGCGGTCTAACAATTCTTTCCAATAATTTCCGCCGCCGTTTTGTTTTAAACGTTCGTCATCAATGGTAAATCCTTTGATGATATATTCCTTTATACGTTCGGTTGCCCAAATGCGGAACTGGGTGGCAATAGAAGACTTTATGCGGTACCCTAAGGAAATAATCATATCAAGATTGTAAAATTGCGTTGAATAATTTTTACCGTCTGCGGCAGTTGTTCGGAATTTCCGAACAACTGAATCGGCCGATAGTTCTCCCTCATTAAAAATATTTTTTATATGCTCGCTGATATTTGATTTGCTGGTTTGGTATAAGTCAACTAATTGAGATTGAGAAAGCCAAACAGTTTCATTTTCTAATTTTACATCCAGTTTATTTTTGCCGTCGGCCGACTGGTAAATAATGATTTCGCCTTGTTGTTCCATTGTATAAGCCTTTTGATATTTTTAATCAGCAGCATAATACGCGATTCTTTTTAAAATATAATGAATCATTATTAGAAAAATGGAAAATCAGACAGTAGTCAGAATATACATTTATAAAAGTGTAAAATGTAGACTAAAATGCTTGACAATTTTACACTTTTTGAGTAATGTAAAATAACATTATAAATGATGATTTTACATAAAAGGACTTTGCTATGATTTTTAACTATAAAAGAGTTTCAACTGTTGTGCAAAATACGGAAAGACAATTAGCCGGCGTTGCGTGCGATAGAGAATATGAAGACAAATTATCGGGTAAGAATACCTACAGACCGGAATTGCAGGCAATGATGAGCAATTTAAGACAAGGCGACATTGTAAATGTGCATTCAATGGATAGATTAGCGCGAAACACGCGTGATTTGTTGAATCTGGTGGAAGAAATTAACAAACTCGGAGCGACTGTTATTTTTCATAAGGAGAATTTGACTTTTTCTCCAGATAAAAAAGACCCGTACCAACAACTGATGATGACAATGCTTGGCGCAGTGGCGCAGTTGGAACGAGAACTCATCAACCAGCGTGTAAGAGAGGGCGTGGCTATTGCCAAAGCAAAAGGTAAATACAAAGGCGGTAAAAATAAATTGTCAGATGCGCAAGTTGCAGAATTGAATAAACTTGCCAGTCAAGGTTTACCGATAGCAAAAATTGCTCGCCAGTTTAACATTACCCGCCCGACTGTTTATGGATATTTGAATAAACAAGCACATTAAGAGATTGTACAGCATTCTTTAATGTATCTATGCAATGTTGCCCACGAACACCCCATCAGCCGAGCAATTTCCGCTTTGGATACTTTTTTATTAAGTAAATCAATTATCTTATTGTGTTTCTTTTTTAGTTTTTTGTATGTAAAACCATAAGGTCTGCCAAGATGTTTACCCTCATTTTTTAAGCGTTTAAGGCATTCCTTTGTGCGTTGAGAAATAAGTTGACGCTCAATTTCAGCGGCAAGAGAAAATGCAAACGCCAAAACTTTGGACTGAATATCCGCCCCAAGATGATAGTTTTCTTTTATGGTTATTATCTCACAATCTTTTTCTAAACAAGTTTGTAAAATTCCCATAACCTCTAACATATTTCGCCCAAGTCTGGATATTTCGGTACTGATAACAATATCTCCTTTTGAAAGTTTATTTAATAATTTGCCTAATTTTCTGTCTTTAAGCGGTTTTCTGGAAGATATTGTTTCTTCAATGTACTCATTAATGGTTATGTTATTTTTAGCGGCATAACATTCCACCTCATATTTTTGATTGGCGCAATTTTGCTGGTCTGAACTGACTCTAATGTAAGAATAAATCATTTTAATAATCCTTTGATATTACATAAGTATTTATCAAAAGACTATATAAAATAGATGTCCGTTTAGTTGATATAAATTTTTTAGCATAATAACACATAGCAATTTAGTTGCAAGAATAAAATAAATCTGAGGAAATCCGTGCTGTTCCAAAGATTCAAATAAAGATATTAAAAATACTTATTTGAATGTCTTCATAAACGGACATTTATGAAGATGGCAAATGACAATTTAAAACAAGCGAAAAGAAATAAAAAAGATGAGTTTTATACTCAACTTTGTGATATTGAAAATGAACTGAAACATTACAAATCATTTTTAAAAGGCAAGACTGTTTTATGTAATTGTGATGACCCGCGGGTTAGTAATTTTTTTCATTATTTCAGTTATTCTTTTGAACATTTAGGTTTGAAAAAACTGATTACTACTTGTTATAAAAACAAAAATATGGATTTATTTTCTCAAAATGACAGCGAACAAGCGGTATATTTGGAATATTATGGTGATAAAAATAGCAACAGGGTACCTGATATAGAAGAAATTGGCGTTAAGTCTCTAAAGGGTGATGGTGATTTTAGAAGTGATGAATGTATTGAATTATTAAAAGAAGCAGATGTTGTTATTACAAATCCACCATTTTCATTGTTTAGAGAGTATGTAGCACAACTTATAAAATACAATAAAAGTTTTTTAATTATTGGAAATATAAATGCTATTACCTATAAAGAAATTTTTAGTTTAATAAAACAAAATAGAATATGGTTAGGAAAGAGTATTCATAGTGGGGATAGAGAATTTCAAGTGCCAAAAGATTATCCTCTAAATGCAGCAGGATATAGAGTTGATGATAAAGGAAACAAATTTATTAGGGTTAAAGGTGTTAGGTGGTTTACTAATATAGAATATTCTGCAAGACACGAAGATTTGGATTTATATAAAAAATATACATCTGAAGAATATCCTCATTACGAAAATTATAATGCTATCAATGTTGATAAAACAAGTGATATACCAATGGATTATGATGGGGTTATGGGAGTACCTATCACGTTTTTAGATAAGTACAATCCTGACCAATTTGAGATTATTGATGCAAACGAGGTTCGTAGCAATGAAAACGTACCTATTAAGCAATATGGACTTATTAAAGATAAAGATGGAAGACTACCAGATGGTAGAATTACATATGCTCGTATCCTAATTAAAAGAAAGAGATAAAAATGAAGATTGAATTACACAGAATTAAAGTCAGAGATGTTTATGAAGGTTATATAAACAATGATGAAGAAGGTGTTGTCGGTTATAGCGGCAAATTAAATATCAGACCAAAATATCAAAGAGAATATATTTATGGCGATAAAAATAAGATAGAAGTAATCAATACTGTCAAAAAAGGGTTTCCTCTAAATGTTATGTATTGGTGTCTGAATGAAGATGGTACTTATGAACTCCTTGACGGTCAGCAACGAACAATAAGTATTTGCGAATATTTAGAAGGTAATTTTTCTGTGGACGGTAAATTTTTCTATACCCTGCAAAATGATGAACAAGATAAAATATTGGACTATGAATTGATGGTTTATATTTGCGAGGGAAAGGATAGTGAAAAGTTGGATTGGTTTAAAATAATCAATATTGCCGGAATGGAATTAACTGACCAAGAATTAAGAAATGCTATTTTTACCGGTGAATGGTTAAGTGATGCTAAAAAATATTTTAGTAAGTCTAATTGCATAGCGTATAAAATTGGTGAAAAATATATGACCGGCACACCAATAAGGCAAGACTATCTGGAAACTGTTTTAGATTGGATAAGGCAAAGAGACGGCATTAAATCTATTGATGATTATATGGGCATACATCAACAAGAGCATACAGCCAGAGAACTTAAAGAATATTATCAATCGGTAATAAATTGGATAGAAACAATCTTCACTAAATACCGAAAAGAGATGAAAGGTCAAAAGTGGGGACTGTTATATAACAAGTATAAAGATGCAGATTTAGACCCTAAAAAAATTGAAGAACAGATTTCTACACTTATGAAAGATGAATTTGATGAGATAACTTCTAAAAAGGGTATATATGAATATGTGCTGTCGGGCGATGAAAAATGTTTAAGTATTAGAGCATTTAAGGATAGTGAAAAAAGAACTGTCTATGAAAGGCAAAACGGAAATTGTAAAAAGTGCGGCAAGCATTTTGATATTTCAGAAATGGAAGCAGACCACATTACGCCGTACGCAAAAGGTGGACATACAACAATAGATAATTGCCAAATGTTATGCCGAGACTGCAACCGACGCAAAAGTGATGTGTAAAATTTAAGTAAAATAAAAAGATATTTGTTAAAAAACATTACCTGTTGCTTGTATAGGTGGTGTTTTTTTATATTATGTAATAGGATTAAATAATAATACAGGTTTGCAAATGTCAATTCAATTATTTTATGAAAATCAATCAATAATTTCCTTAGACAATATTTTAACCATATTAACAGCCTTATCGGCTATTAATATAGGGTTTGTTGCTTTTGTATATCCGAAAATATTTGAAACTACAAAAAATCTTAAAGATATATCACAAATTTTTATAACAAAATTAGATGAAAAATTTTATATACATTATTACCTCAAATTTATTATATATACTTTAATTATAAACTTATTTTCTATAATAATATTGCCATTATTAGATAGTGAATATTATATATGGATACTGATACCAAACTTTATATTTTCTATATTTAGTATATGTTTCAGTTATTATTCTTTTAGAATATTACATCAATATTATAATAATCCAGAAGAACTCTTCAAAGTGGAAAATATTGTATTAACACCTGATGTAAAAAATGAAGATTTAGAATTATTACAAATGATTGCTATTCATTCAATACAATATCAGGACGATTTAAGTTTGTTTAAAATCGCTACCAAATATATATGCGAGATATTTAATAATAATATTAGTTGGAATGAACATAAATTCGAGCATAATTTTTTAGGGTTAACTAAAGATAATGAATATCTTTTTAGACCACTGGAAATTATGACCTATATTTTCCAACGAGGCGTTAATTTATCTAAACAAGAAATTGCAAATATTATTTTTAATAAACAATGTGAATTATTAGAAAATGCATTATTGAAGTGGAAACATACAAATTCATTTTATGTTGAACAAAAAACTATAAAAAGTTATGTACAAAAATTTATGTATAAATTAGATAGATGTAATATTGTATATGACGATATAATATCTTTGTTTGATTTTTATTATATTCTGAATAACTATTACAAAAATGTTTTTCCCAATATTATAGATAATGTAAATAGAAAATTTATGCATCCAAATGAAATTGTTTTTCCAATGATGACAACGTTAATTGATGATAATTATCCTTTTTATTTACTGACGCTATGGCAAGATATCATAAAGAATTATAGACATTCTGATGAAATAGATAGAATACAGATTTTGAAGTTGAATACTCAAATAATTTCATATTTAATATATAAAGGTAAGTATAAAGAAGCATACGATTATATGTATTATGAAACACCTAAAGAAAATCATTATGAGCATAGTTTTCCTCAAATGCCGTGTTTTCTTGACGAAATATTTAAATGCTATTTAGGCAAAGATTCTTCATTTTCTCAAAACCAGGTATTTAGTAAAAATCAACAATCTGAAAGATATAAATTTTATACACTGTTTATTCTTTTGTGTAATGCAAAAGATAGGATGGATAATTTAAAACAATTGAATGTTAATGATTTTAGACAACAATATATACAAACTGAAATAAGTAGATATTCTAATAGTTCTCAAGATTTTGTTAATCATTTAACTAATGAAGAGTTATTTTTTAACTATTTAAATAATATAGAAAAAATAAGAAAAATTCTGGATGATTTCTTTTCTAATGAAGAACTTGTAAGTACATTTCAAATAAATGATAGTTATGAAAATTATATAATAGGCCAAATCATCTTATTACATAAAAAAATGGATATGAGAAGAAAAAATATTTTGAACTCAAAATTATCTCAAAAACAAATATCTGAAATTAAAGAGTTGAAACAAGATTTGTATGATGCTTTAGTGCCAGACAATGTTATAAATAGGATATTTGGAGTTAAAAAAGAAATACCTGCAATTGCTCTCAAAATGGCTTTAGGAAATATTACAATAACTAAAGAAAAAGGGCGTTTGATAGTATATGATGATTTTGAACAACAAATATATCGTATGTTAGAAGAAAAAATGTATGGGAAACTTTTTCAAAAATTACGAAGTATATCAAAAAAAATTTCATCAGTTGATGAAATTACAGCACAAAATTTATCGGATTATTGTATTATAACCAACTTTAGTGCTGCTAAGGCTATTTTATTAAAAGCCTTTCCAATAGAACGAATAATTATGAATGATGCACCGATAGGAGCGAAGAAAATAAAAATTGGAAATGGAACAATAAACGTCAGTAAAGATGATTATTTATTTCATAAAAATTTTGCTAAAAAAAATACAATTTTATTTATTGATAAAAGTAAAGTTAGTTTATGCAAAACAGGTGTAAAAGATATGAAAGTAAAAGAAATAGAGTTAAAGGGTGATAAAAAATTTGATGATTTATTTAATCCTGAATATACAACAAATAAAGAAATATCTATAACAATGTCATCTTTTTTAGATATTATATATGAACAAAATGCCATATATTCTTTTGAAATTAAAAAATAAATTATCATTTGATTTTATTTTGTTTCTTTAATTTCTTCAGTGTCTTTTCTAAAAATGGATATTGTAGCATAGAAATATACTCATATAGTTTTTCAAACGGGACATTTCCGCCGTATGAGGTTTCTCCGGTGTCGGCACCCTTCCATCCGCAAAGGGCATTTTGATATTCCTGCGGAACGCCACAATCCCTTAAATGTTGTTTTGCCGTATGCCTAAAACTGTGAAATACCTTGTCAGGGTCATCAATTCCAATCTTCTTGCTATAATATTGGAACCAATTGCTTACAGCATTGACATAGTGATTCTTGACAGAGTATTTCAGTTTATAGAATATCCGTTCTTCTTGCTTTTCTTTGGCTTGTTTTATTAAATCTAAAAATCCCATACTCAAAAGCATCGGATGCACTGGAACGATTCGTTTTGATTGCTTTGTTTTTAAATGTTGGTCTTTTCTTTCATCTGTAATATTGAAATAGTACAGATTTTTGCCGTATTTTACCACATCAGAAACATAGAGTTGACAGATTTCTCCCAATCTCATACCGGAATAAAGGGCTATTAACGGAATGTAGAAATTATGGAACCTATCAATGCTAATCCTTTTCGGATATGTTTTAGGGTTAAATATTTTAATTAGTTCATTTTCGCTAAATCCGGCTCTGCAATGCTTATCTTTAGGCTTTGGAATATCAACTTCTTCATATAATATTGTATCAATATAGTGATTTTTCTTGCAATAAATTAAAAAGTTTCGGAATATTATTAAGTATCCTTTTGCGGTGGAATATGAAATGTGGTCTTCATTTTCTTGTGCTAACATCTCTTCTAATGATATGCCTTTTTTGAGGCTCTTTTCTTCCCATTTTTTCGGAAGATTAAAAATGTCTCTGGAAACCTTTTTGCAATCTTTGTAATTCAAGTCTTCAACATAACTTTTCTTTACAAGTTTAAAACAAGTATCAATGCAAGTTTCTTCTTTCTTCAGGCTTTTCTCATTTAATTGTTTGATTGATTGCCGCTTTTTTGTCAGTAAATATTCGGCAAACACATCTTTCCAAGGTGTTTTAAAGGCGTTATTTTTGCATTGTTCACTTTTTTGCGCATTCATAATGGCAATACAATCTTTTACGCGCGGATGTGTCCAAATGTTTTGATTGGTATCATTTTCCATACAGTTAAACATATCATTGATGTATTTGTCGACACCACGCATAGCACTATATAATTCTTTTTGCGTACTTTTTATTTCGGAAATATCGTTCATCAGAGATATATTGTCTTTAAGTATCTTATTGATTTGCTTGATAACATTATGATGGGTACCAGGTTTGTCCTTTAAGTCTGTAATATATTCTTTAAAGACACCTTCAATATTTTGCGCGTCTTTTTCATTTTGCGTTAGTTCATCATCTTTAATATCTTTGAAAACGAGCGTTTTATTCTTATCATATTGTTTTAGCATAATATCATCATAATTGTTTTCTAAATCTTCTGTAAGTTGATTCAGTTTATAAATGATTATATTGTCTATGTCCGACTTATCTAAAACAATTCGTCCACTTTTGATAAGCATATCAATATTCCCTAAAAGTTCTATTTCTATGCCCAGTTTATAACTTTCTTTGCGACATTCAATCACTGCTTTCCGGTAATTGTTAGTTTTTAGAGAATGTAAGATATATTTTGTAGGGGCAAGATAATGCAGATATGCCGGAATCTTGCCTCTGAAATAATAGTTTGAGCCTCTTAAATATAATCCCGAATGACCGTTCAAAATGCAATCCTTTTCTGTGGATAAGTATTGCGGTGATTCATAAAAACATAAAACAGGTGGAAGTGCTGAAAATTCCTTTGGTGTATCACTATGGTGTATCAGCCGTTTTTTTGCTGTTTTTTAGAAAAATTACAAAAAAAAATCTCCCAAAAATCAGGGAGATATTATCAAATTGGCTGCTTCACCTGGACTCGAACCAAGATTGACGGAGTCAGAATCCGCTGTCCTACCATTAGACGATGAAGCACTTGTCTTCAAAACACGAGATAGTAATAAGACAATTTTTTTCGCTTGTCAAATACTTTTGTTAAAAAACTCTTCACTTTTGAAAAATCTGTGCTAAATTAAAAATCTTGGAGGAGTAATAATGGTTAAAAAGTCATTTTTGCAAAGTATTTGGAATGTTATTGTCGGCAGCAATGATGATAAATCACATCGTCGAATTTCCGCTTCTCAGGCTGGTATTCTACAAAAACAATACTTGGATAATCAAAAAAATGCCGCTCTGATTGACGAATACCCGCCATATATTGATGTTGCCAAACAGCTTTTTTCCGAAAAATCGGAAATTTTCAGAGCTGCCGTTTTTTATTTGCGCCGAATTGCCGACAATGAAGGAAAATACGCCGAGCCGATTGCTAAAATAATGCAGCAATACACGCAAAGCGCCCAAAGAGACGCCACAGATATGGAATTTTTAGCGGAACAGCTTAAAGAAATTGAAAAAAATATTCATTTTACCATATAAATTTTTTTTCAGCCCTTGAATATTTATAATTGATGATTACCTGTGTTTTGTAACAAAATTTTATTGGTCTAAAAATATAAGGAGTAATCATGTCTACCGGAACTGTAAAATGGTTTAACACTCGCAAGGGTTATGGCTTTATTCAACCGTCTTTGGGTGGAAAAGATGTTTTTGTGCATATCACTAAGTTAGAAGAAATAGGTTTGCGCCGTTTATATGAGGGGCAAAAAGTGGGGTATGAACTTTATGACGACCGCGGACGAACCGCCGCCGGAAATATTGTAATTTTGCGGTAAAAAAAATCAACAAAAAACTTGACAAATAAAAAGTGGCGTGCTATAAGTTCACCACTTTTGAATTTTTATATTTTATTTTTTTACACTACTACCTAAAAATTGACTATCGGTATGACTCTGCTTCGTTGTGAAATGCGGCCGAGTTTTTAGATTGATTTCATTTCAGGGACCTTTTACGGTTAATCACATATTTAAATTGTTCAACAAAATGATTGGCCAAATTTCGTTGGGAAACGGGGTTTGGTTTTGGAATTGATTTCATCTTTCATACCTTTTATATATAACACTTTCTTTCATAATGTTATAGTCAGACTCCGTTGTGAAACGCAGTTTGGCCTTTTTAATCATTATGAGCGAATGAATCTTAATCGGCATTAAAAATTAAGACAAATGTTATTTTACCTGTTTCGTTGTGAGATGCGGCAGGTTTTTGGTAAAAATCAGTTAAAACAGGATATAATACTTATCCGGCTAATGATATAAAATTATTAAATTTTCTGTCAGGCATGACGTTCAATCCGAATAGAGTGAATAATTAACATGTGTTGACGTTGTGCTTTTGTATTTTAATAGTGAAACGGCTTTTGTCCTGTTGTGAAACAAGGCAGAAGCATTTTTTTTTGCAAAATTCAACATATATCAAAACTTCCGATGTCAGATGCCGCGGAAGTTCTTTTGTTTTGTGCAAACAGTCTTTATTCATTGATTTTTTAAGCCGAGCATGGTATTTTTTTTCAGACAATAAAAATTATTCGGGGGTTCTTATGAAATCTTACTACTTTGTTTTACCTGCTGTTTTGGCTTGTGTGCAGCCTTTGTACGCTGAAGAAAAAGAAGTTCAGCTGACCAATGCCGACGACTTGTTGTTTACGCAAAAAAATAATTTAGAAACGGTTTATAATAAAGACGGCAGTTTGTTTTCGGGAGCAGTGCGCAAAAAAGACGCCGAAGGGCGGACTATTACTTATTTCTATCGCAACGGACTGCGCCACGGTGTGGCTCGTGCTAATTATGAAGACGGCAAAATAGAGTGTGAAATTACCTACCGCAAGGGGCTTAAAGACGGTGAAGAGGTTTTCTTTTTAGAAAACGGAAATCCTAAATTTAAGAAAACATATAAAGAAAATGTGTTGAACGGAGAGGAGTTGCTGTTTTATGAAAACGGCAAACCCAAAGTGCAGAATCATTATTTGAACGGTAAATTAGACGGTGAAATAACACATTTTGATGAAAACGGCGACCGTGTTAAAATAGAACATTATAAAGATGGCGTCAAAAACGGATTGGAACATATTGTTGCCGATAATGTACTTGTGGAAGAAAATAACTATGCCGACGGTATGTTGGACGGAGTCAGCAAAAAGTATAATAAAGATTATCAGACTGATGAAATTGTTTATAAAAAAGGCAAAAAAAACGGTGTGGCCAAACACTTTAATACCGACGGCAGCATTGTGGAAATTCCCTATGAAAATGATTTGAAAAACGGCACCGGCATTGCCTATTATCCCGATAATAAAATAGCTAACAAAGCGGAATACGTTAATGATGAAAAAAACGGAATGAGCATAAAGTTTTTTAAAGACGGCAAACGTCAGCAGGCGGAAACATATAAAAACAGCAAACAAGAAGGTGTCAGCCGGACTTTTGATAAAAGCGGAAACTTAATAAAAGTCAGCTATTATGTTGACGGGATGGAAATGGCTACAGTCAATCTAGAGCAAGATGCGGAATTGCGCAATATCGCATCGGCGCACCGCTTGGGGCAGATAAGCAAATACACGTCTAAAAAAATTTATTGGTACCCGATTTTGTGGTTGGCGCTGAATACCGAAGATATGACTATTTTGCAGGCGTTGGAAAAAGATATGAAAATGTACGGCGCACAACTTGACGATATGGCGGTGTATCAGCGCGAAAGCAAAACAAAGTTTGCGGACTATACCCGTAATTTGTATTTCGGATTACTGCCGCTCAGCTATGCGGTTGATTTGTCTGCACCGCTGGAAATTTTGCAAAAGTTTGCCACGTCCAAACAAATAAACGCACAAAATTCCCGCGGCGGAACGGCGTTGCAAGAAGCCATACGTCTCAATAATTTTGAGATGGTGCGCTTTTTACTGCTGCATAAAGCCGAGGTTTCGTCGGTTGCAAATTCAAATATTTTGGTACAGTCGATTAAAGAAAATGTCCGTTTGCCGATTTTGGAAGAGTTGATAAAAGCCGGGGCAGCGGTTAATGAGCCGGATAATAACGGCAAATTGCCGGTTGTTTTGGCGATTGATAAAAATGATGTTAATTTGCTTAAGTTATTGAAAAATAACGGCGCAGATTTGAATATAAACTTGCCGGACGGTAAAAATTTGCTGTTTTATGCCTATGAGCACAAGTGCGATAGGCAAATTATTGACTTTTTGCTGAGTATGAGAACGGATGTTAATGAGCCGGATAAAAACGGCAGCCTGCTGATTATAGAGGCTTTGAAAAAACAAGATTTCGTCATGGTTGATAAATTGCTGGAGCAGGGGGCTGATGTCAACAAAGAAAACGCCTCCGGAGAAAGCGCCGTGTCATACGCTATTGAAAATAAGTATGATACAGAAACAATACAAAAAATTTTGTCTCATAATGTTAATTATTCCGGTTTGTTCGGGGCAAAAAAACAGCCTTTGTGGCGGCTGGCGGCGGAAAGCAACCCTGAAGTACTGAAACAAATTTTAGATAAAAACGGCGGGGCTGATAAAACCGACGCCGTCGGTTTTGCGCCTGTGCAGTTGCTGATAAATTGGAAACAGGGAGATTCTCCGGTGCTTAAAGAAACTCTGCTGTCGTATATCACTACGGAATGGATGAATGTACACCCGGAATTTTGGCAGCAGGTGTTGCAGGCAAAAAATTTTGATGTATGGTCAGATTTAGTTAAAATCGGCTTTAACCCGAATGTCAAAAATAAAAACGGTCAAGAAGCGGCTTGGGTTATAATAAAAAACAATTATGAAACGTCTTGGCTGCAAAGTTTATTCGATTTGAAGCCGGATTTGAACCTGCCGGATGAAAACGGTGTGACCTTGCTGCAGTATGCCGTTGAAAATAATAAAACAAAATTAGCTGAGGATTTGCTACGGCAGGGCGCTGATATTAAATTGCTTCCTGCTGATTGTTTGGCAAAATTGCGCGGCGATAGGGCGAAAATTACAAAATTGTTGCTGGATTCAGGGGTTGATACGTCCTATGTGTCCGGCAATGGTGAAACTCTACTGATGTTTGCCGTACAAAATCTGAATGGCGTGTTGTTTGAATATTTGCTGAATAACGGAGCCGATGTTAAGGCGCGCGACAATGATGGTAATACCGCTTTGTTTTATGTTGCGGCGGCTCTTTTAAATAATCAGCAGCTGCCAAAAGAGGAGTTATTAGCACAACTTTCTGATATAGTCGCAAAATTTAAGCAATTAGGTCTTGATATAAATGAGCAGAATGGTAACGGGGAAACAGTGTTGATTCATTTGGCAGAAACACAAGCACCGTATTATGCCGAAATGGAAAATTTGCTGTTAGAGCAAGGAGCTGACGCCGCAATAAAAGACCAATACGGCAAAACAGCCGCGGATTATAGGGTAAAATAAAGAACTTTGTTGTAATTGTGTTTAAGCCGGATAGTTAGTCCGGCTTAAGTGCTACGCCAAAATGCGTATTTCCGCTGTGATTATATCAGCTTCTTTGCTTTTCCAGCAGTTGGCAGATGGCTCCGACCATATTTTGCGCGCCTTGGCAAACGTCCAGCATATTGGTGGCAAGCATATAAGCCGGAGTGCTGCAAACCAAATTTTCACGGTCTACGCAAACATCTGTAACACCGACTTCTTCATGCACCGCGCCGAGTTCTTCCAGCTTTTTAGCGGTATCGCCGCCGGCGCCGAGCGTAAATTTAACGTGTTTGTCGGCCAAAACCAGAGCAATCAAAACCGGAGCAATGCACATAGCGCCGATAACGACTTTATCTTCCCAGCATTTGCGGATAACTTGTTTGACACTGGTGTTGATGTTGCATGAAACCCCGCGTCCGGCAAAATCACACCAGTTTGTAATTGCGCCAAGCCCACCGGGGAAAATAATGGCGTCATAGTCTTTGGTGTCAAATTCTTTCAAGTCCAGAATATTGCCGCGGGCGATACGGGCGGCTTCAACCAAAACATTGCGTTTTTCATTCATGGCTTGGTTATTTAGATGATTAACCACCGCCGCTTGGTCAATGTCCGGCGCAAAGCATTGATAGGTGCAGCCCATATTTTCAATACAAAGCAAAGCGCAGACCGCCTCATGAATTTCCGAACCGTCGGCACGGCCGCAACCGGAAAGAACCACGGCGAAATGTAATTTTGTCCCCATTATATACCCCCTTATAAGTTTTGTGTTGATTTATCCTAATCAGACAATATAATACTGTCATACGTAATTTTTTAGGATAAGGCAAGATTTTTTATGGAAGTTAAATTAACAACATTGAAAAACGGTTTGCGAATTGCAACGGTTGAACGTCCGCAGACTGAAACGGTTTCTTTGGGTATTTGGGTAAACACAGGCAGCGCCTGCGAAACGCCGGAAAGAAACGGAATTTCTCATTTTGTGGAACATACGGTGTTTAAAGGCACTAAAAAACGTAACTCGCTGCAGATTTCCGAAGATATAGAAAACGTTGGCGGTCAAACAAATGCTTATACTTCACGCGAATTTACGGCTTTTTATGCAAAAATGCTCAAAAATGATGTGGAATTGGCCACAGACGTACTGTCTGATTTGATTATGGCTCCGACTTTTGACGCTGCCGAACTGGCAAAAGAAAAAGAAGTTGTTGTGCAGGAAATTAAACAGACTAATGATGATCCGAGCGATATTGTTTATGACTACTTCCAAGAAACCGCTTTTGCCAATCAGGCTTTGGGGCGCAGCATTCTTGGTCCGGCGGAAAAAGTCCGTTCATTTAACGCCGACAAGCTGCGTGATTATATGAAACACAATTATGCAGCCGAAAATATGGTTGTTGCCGCGGTCGGTAATTTAAACCATGATGAATTTGTGAAAATGGTGGAAGACCGTATGTCCGGCCTGCGGGCAAAAACAAATTATGTGAAAGATGCTCAGCATTATACCGGCGGCTCATCCATTAAAATCCGCGATATTGAACAAGCTCAGGTTTTGCTGGGCTTTGAAGGCGTGCCTTATAATGATGTAGACTATTATCCGGTAACCGTACTTTCTACCTTGCTGGGTGGAAGTATGTCATCTCGTTTATTCCAAGAAATCCGTGAAAAGCGCGGCTTGGTTTATACGGTATACAGTTTTGCCAACGCGCATACCGGCAGCGGTATGTTTGGTATCTATGCCGGCTTGAATGAAGAAGAAATCAAGCAATATATGCCGGTTGTGGCCGATGAACTGAAAAAAGTTGTCAATGAATATGTTACGGACAAAGAATTGGATCGTGTGAAAGTTCAGCTTAAGGCAAGTATGCTGATGGCTTTGGAAAGTTCATCTTCCACCGCCGAAGTTGTCGCCAGACAGCACCTTTTATATAACCGAGTGATTCCGGTTGAAGAAATTGTGGAAAAAATCAACGCTATCAATAAAGACGATATTCAGCGAGTGGCACGTCGGCTGTTTGCCAGCAAGCCTACTTATACGCTTTTGGGCAATCTGCATGATTACCCAAGCTATGATGAGGTTGAGAAGTATTTGCGTTTTTAAGCGGACTGTGATATTATAAGCCATAAATGCAACAACGGGAGATTCCGCCATGTCAAGAGCTGAAGATATATTTGAAAAGCTGGTTTATTTTGGCGAAGATGCGCTAGACGAGTTTATTCGCGAGCGACAAACCGAAGAGTTGTTTTTGGATTTTAAGCAGGCGGCTTCCACCGGAAAACACGGACAGGCGCTGTGTAGTGATGATAGACGCAATCTTTCTAAATGTATATCCGGTTTTGGTAATTCGGAAGGCGGAGTAATTATTTGGGGGGTTGAATGTTCCCGCGACTGTGAAGTCGGAGATGTGGCAAAAAGCAAAGTTAAAGTTCACAACGTGCACCGTTTTATGAGCTGGGTGGAAAACGCTATTTCCGGCTGCACCATTCCAAGCCACAACAAAGTGCGCAATCACATAATCGCTTGTGATAAAAACGGCGATGGCTATTTGGCGACATATATTCCTAAATCAGATTTAGCACCGCTGATGACGACAATCGGCAGCCATATTTATATTCGTTCCGGTTCCAATAACGTGCCGGCTCCGTATTCGGTAATTGCCGGAATGTTCGGGCGGCAGCCGCAGCCTAATGTAGAACTGATGATAGAAAACCGCAAGCTGGAAATTGTGCAGAATGACGAGGCTGAAATTCTTTATCTGAAAAGTAAAAAAGGCAAGGCGGTGCGTAAATATGTTAAAGTTTCGTTTGATGTATTTTGCAAAAATGAAAGCAATGTGATTGCCGGCGAGCTTTATTTGACTTGCACCACCGAAAATTACGGCGGCGTTAATAATAAAGTGCGGTTTTTGGATTATAACCAGATGTATTCTATTCAAGGAATAGCAGGGCATTTGAATCTGATAACTAAGCCGGAATTGCGTTTGCCTCCGCGCGGAATTTTGAAGTTTACGCGCATAGAAATTGTGCTTTCACCCATGGTGGAAGATGATTTGTTGCTGGACGGCGTGGTTGGAGCCGAGCGTGCTGCCCCGAAATCGTTTAGAATCAGCGGGCTGAAAAATAATTTACGTTCGTTTGTGGCCAAGGCTTTGCGGGTTGATGAAAAAAATAACGAGTGGCTTATCAATGAATTTTTTAACGAGTTTTTACGAAAAGTGGAATAGATGACGGCAAGAGTGGAAATTTTTACGGACGGAGCTTGTTCCGGCAACCCCGGAGTTGGCGGTTGGGGCGCGATTTTACGCTATAAAGATATTGAAAAAGAACTGAGCGGCGGGGAAGAAAACACCACCAACAACCGTATGGAGTTGATGGCGGTGATAATGGCGTTGAGCGCGCTTAAAACCAAGTGTAATATTTCACTCTACACCGACAGTAAGTATGTGATGAACGGCATTACCGAATGGCTGGCAAATTGGAAACGCAACAACTGGCAGACTTCAAACAAAAAACAGGCGGTTAAAAACATTGATTTATGGCAGCGCTTGGACGAATTGACGCACCAGCATGAAATTCGTTGGCTGTGGGTAAAAGGACATAACGGACACCCCGAAAACGAACGCTGCGACGCACTTGCCCGCGGCGAAGTAGCTAAGATAAAAGAAGAAAAAAGTCGGTAAAATCAAGGTCTGAAAATCTAAAACAATAGCACAGGCTTGTTTTGTATTATCACAAGTTTTGCATAAGAAATTTATATCATTATTTCGATTGATTTTGAACATCTGTCGGATAAACTGAATGCAAAGATTTCGTGGAAATATAAACTAAAGGTGACGAAAAATGGGTATGGAACATAATATTTTTAAGTATGCAACCAGTGAGCTTTCTCAAGATGCGGTTATTTGTTGGTTATTGAGCTTTTATAATAATAAGGATAGTAAATTATATAGCTTAGCTAAAGACCTGTTGTCATCTTTTGTAGCGCTGTCCTCTGAAGATAATAAAATTGAGATACAACAGCAGTTTTATAAAACCGATATTTTAGTTTATTTTCCGAATACGAAAAAGGTTATAATCATTGAAGATAAGACATACACGAGCGAACATGATGAACAGATTGCAAAGTATGTGGAAAAAATATCAAATGACGACAAATATAAGAAATGTAAAGTATATGTAGTTTATTTTAAAACCGGTTTTTACTATGATAACGATAAATTAGTGGAATATAAATGTCAAAATAACAAAGATAATAAATTTGATGGTTTTAAATCTATTCACGGAGAATATTTCCGAGAAATTTTGCAAAAATATAAAAATATTGATGCCACGCTGGATATGTATATAGAATACTTGGATAATTTAATAAGGTGGTATGATACTCAAGGCAAATTCTATAATAAAAACGATAAAGGTGATTGGAATATATCAAAGGAATATATCGCACAATATAATTTAATGAGAGAAATTTTTCCTGAAAAAAAATGGAACAAAGATGACAAAAGTGGATTGTATATGATATATTCCGGCTCAAGTTTTGGTCGGCCATGGACTGAGATGAAAATCATAAAGGGGATAGATGGTCATAGTGTATTTTGGCGAATAGATACAGATAAAGAAGGGCCTTATTTGTCTCTTCGTTATTATGATTGGTATGATAAGAAGAATAACGATGAAAAATGTGAAAAACATAAGACTGAATACCAGAGATATTTTGAATGTGCAGAAAAAGCCTGCAAGGTAAAGGAATATTGTGAAGTCGGAAAACAAGAAAACTATTTTGAAGCCACTTTACTCCATATACATATTAACAAAGTGTTAGCTAAATGGGATGAAAATAAAGACGGCTTTATTAAGGAAATTATAGATATTACAAATAAATTTATAGCTCTTGTAAATAATCAAATAAATCCGTTTCTGTAATTATTGGCAATGATGATTTATCTACAACAGAAGCAAGACTATCTGATTGTAATTTCACACCGGTAATTGGCGATGAAGTAGATGTGTTTAAAACAGAAAATGAAATCATCGTCTCTAAAAAATCTCAACCGGTAGTTCAAGGTTTTAATCCTGAATGAATTGTGATAAATGTGGCAAATAATCAAGGGTTAAATTATAATAAATCTACAGATGTTCATGTTGTTAATAAAGGATGGTTTTTATTTTTGGGCATTATTATAAGGCCGATTTTTTTTAAGAGTGAATTTGCAAATGATTGTAATTTACGCATAAGTCCAGAAGAAGAAAAGATATTATATCTGGAACATGTAAACAAAGAATTACCTCGCATTCCGTATCTTGTTCCAAATTTTAACAAACTAAGTGACAACAAAAAATTACTTATTATGGATATGGTCTATAATTTAGGTTATGATGGTTTTAAGAAAAATTTTCCTAATTTTATTGAAGGAGCAAAAGCAAATTCTACAAAAGAAATGCTAAAACATTACCATCGTACGGGAGTAGGTTTTGACCGCAATGATTGGGCTAGAAAATTATTGGAGGAAGATTTGAAAAATAATAGATAGAGCACAAAGAAATAAGGAAAACCTCTAATCAGAGGTTTTCCTTAATGCAAAGTTTTCTCTGAAAACACTATCAAAATGACCATCCTCATTATTGTTTTGTATGACTATATATCTACAATTTAAGAAATCTTCGTTTTTTCCACAGGGTTTTATTGTAAATCTATATAAATTAACAGCAGGACTATCAAATTCAGGATGATCCCAAATACATTTCATTACAACATAATCTTGTTCATTTTCTAACAATTCACAATCTTCCCTAGTCCAACCTGTCACATATTTGGTATCATTATCAACGTTATTTGAATTTGAGTATACTAGAGAATTTGGGGTTATATATGTATCTCTCCCCTCAGTTGCTATTGCATCTAATTTTTCATAAAATAGAGGATTAACGAAAGTTTCTTTTTTCAATTTTTCTTGAGCTGATGTGAGTTTTTTTTCTAACTTTTGCACCTTTTTCCATAGTTCTTCATTTTCCAGATGAGGCTTAGCTTGTTCTTGCTTTAATTTTTCATCTAATTCTTGTACTATTTGTTGCAATATCTCATTTTCCTGCTCTGATTTTTGTATTCTTTGCATAAAATACCATGTCCCAGCAATCACCGTCACAGCAAAAATGACACTTGTTATAATTCCAACTTTTTTCATCCTTATACACTCCTGTATTTTTAGGCAATATATTACATAAAGTTGTATTTTGCAAGGGAAATATACAGTATTACAGCGATAATCACGACATGGTTCAAAGAATGGGGAATACAGGCGGTTTTGAGCGATGGTATTTAAAACGAAAAAAGGAAAGTATCAACTTTACTTTTTAATATTGGTACGCGCGCAGGGATTGGCTTCGCCGCCACTGCGCTCATTCGCTAATGCTCACCGGCGTCCTAAAGTCCGCCTTTCGCTTGTGGTCGAACCCTTTTTCCAGGGTTCTCTCCCTTATGGCGCTAAAAACAAAAAACTCCCATTCGGGAGTCTTTTTTGTTTTGGTACGCGCGCAGGGATTGGCTTCGCCGCCACTGCGCTCATTCGCTAATGCTCACCGGCGTCCTAAAGTCCGCCTTTCGCTTGTGGTCGAACCCTTTTTCCAGGGTTCTCTCCCTTATGGCGCTAA
>CAKQUG010000004.1 GCA_934277545.1 uncultured Alphaproteobacteria bacterium
AATGGCAAAAGAAAAATTTGAACGCAGCAAGCCGCACTGCAACATTGGTACAATCGGCCACGTTGACCACGGTAAAACAACCTTGACAGCAGCCATCACCAAAGTATTGGCAGAAAAAGGCGAAGCACAATTCGTAGACTATGCAAACATTGATAAAGCGCCTGAAGAACGCGCTCGCGGTATTACCATTAACACCTCACACGTTGAGTATGAAACAGAAAACCGCCACTATGCACACGTAGACTGCCCGGGCCACGCCGACTATGTTAAAAACATGATTACCGGTGCCGCTCAGATGGATGGTGCAATCTTGGTAGTATCTGCAGCTGATGGTCCGATGCCGCAAACTCGTGAACACATCTTGCTTGCTCGTCAAGTAGGCGTGCCTGCGATTGTTGTATACATGAACAAAGTAGACCAAGTAGACGATCCTGAATTGTTGGAATTGGTAGAAATGGAAATCCGTGACTTGCTGTCTTCTTATGGTTTCCCTGGTGATGAAACACCAATCATCAAAGGTTCTGCATTGGCAGTATTGGAAAACGGCGACCCGAAAATCGGTCATGATTCAATCATTGAATTGATGAAAGCCGTAGACTCTTACATTCCGCAGCCAGCTCGTCCGATAGACCAACCGTTCTTGATGCCGATTGAAGACGTATTCTCAATTTCCGGTCGTGGTACAGTGGTAACCGGTCGTGTAGAACGCGGTGTAATCCATGTAGGCGATGAAATTGAAATCGTAGGTATTAAACCAACTCAAAAAACAACATGTACCGGTATTGAAATGTTCCGTAAATTGTTGGATGAAGGTGAAGCCGGCGATAACATCGGTGTATTGTTGCGTGGTACAAAACGTGAAGAAGTAGAACGCGGTCAAGTATTGGCAGCTCCTGGTTCAATCACACCGCACACAGATTTCGTATCTGAATGCTACATTTTGACTAAAGAAGAAGGCGGTCGTCATACTCCGTTCTTCTCAAACTATCGTCCGCAATTCTATTTCCGTACAACAGACGTAACCGGCACAATCGAATTGCCGGAAGGTACCGAAATGGTTATGCCTGGTGATAACGTAAAAATCACAGTACAATTGTTGCACCCAATCGCAATGAGTGAAGGTTTGCGCTTCGCTATTCGTGAAGGCGGTCATACAGTTGGCGCCGGCGTTGTTTCTAAAATCTTGAAATAATCTCGCCGAGTACGCATTGAAAACCTCTCTTGTTCTGCAGAACAAGAGAGGTTTTCTTTAATCATTTTAATAAAATGCTTTACTTTTCAGTTTAATTAAGTAAAATTTAAGTGGATATAGAGATATATCCGGGGCGTCAGAAACCTCTTTACCTAGAGTCATTGCATAATGACTTAAAATTTTATATGCCGATTTCAGCTTAGAGCGGATGTCGGCTAAATATGGTTATGAGCTGAATAGGCCGAGCCGTTTCTAGGTATACGGTTTCTGAACATCCGCCCGCTTTGAGCGGGTTTTGTTTTATATGTAATTTTCGGAGGTTTAGAAATATGTGTAAGAGTTTGAAAAATGATTATAGGCTTAGCTTTTTTAACGCTACCGCTTTCAGCGGCAAACATGACATTTGTTCTATCGGTCGTTCTATGATAGAAATGCTGAGTGTCCTTGCTGTAATCGCAGTACTGACAACAGGCGGAATTGCCGGCTACTCCAAAGCTATGTTGAAATGGCAGGTAAACCAGCAAATGGAAATAATATCACAGTTACTGAACACTATGATTCAATATCGTGAAAGTTTGGGAAGAAATTTGCAAAAGGATATATCTTATCAAACTTTAATGCCGGTATTGGCTTCCACCGGAAATATGCCGGATACATTAACCGAATATCCTGAAAAACTTTCAGATGGAACTTGGTATCAGGATAGATTCGGCTTTTTATATGACGTCAGATACGGCGGAATTTTTTGGAAAGATAGCAATGACAATATATTGTCAAGTATTGAATCTTCCATAAATATTCGTTTACCGAAAGCCGGTAGTTTTTTAACTCAAGCGTCGTATAAATTTTGTGTAGCGGCGCTAAATTTTGCTAAAATCAATACTCGAGATATATGGCGGGTAAGCGTATGGAATATTTCTTCCGGCAATAAAGATAGAAAAAGTTTTGATTACGGCGCAATAACTCAGCTTACAGCAGCGCAAATTTCTGATTCTTGCCGCTATTGCAGCGGTAAGGATAGTATATGCAAAATTTATTTGTATTTGAATATGAATTAAATTTATTTAAATCTTAATACAAAATTGCATCTTGCAGTATTGCGTAAACATTCGCGGCAGCAGTCGGTAATTTCTGCTGCAGTAATATCTCGCAAGCATTTATAAATATGTTAGGAATCTCCGACACGTTGACAGTCGGTAATATAATAAGACGTAGTTTTTCCGCCTTGCGAATGAGTGGTATTTTGCGGGCAGATTAAAGCAATGCTGTCATACATATTGACTGTAAACAAAAAAGAACCGCGCGGAAAATGCGAGGTTCTTTTTGTGGATGTTACTTAATAATCTGTGATACGCCGGACAGATAGACAACGTCGTTTGCTGTCAAAGACGATAGTTTCAAGCCATTTGCTACAGTGTTGAGCAAATTCTTGTCAGGAACATGAACGAACAATTTGTCTGACATGGCATGTAAAATCCGTAAAATAAACGAGATTTGCGCTTTTACATTATCCGTTTGCTTCATCGCTCTAAGCGCCTCGAGGTCTTTTTTAAGTATAGGCTCAAAGTCTGAGGTTTTGTTGGTGCGAAAAGCAATGATGTCAATAGTGTTGTTCGTTGATTTCAACGAGCCAGCCCAATAGAAAGTGCAGCCGGCCGGCAAATTTGCATCACAAACCAAAATGACACCGGCAAGAATAAACTTTTCCATAAAATAATAAATTTATGAGGCGTTAGTCTTATAGTGTACGCTTGCCTGAGGCGTACAAGACATAATAGAAAAACAAAATTATAATATTTGTTCTGAAATTAACAAAAAATATCTATTTTGTCAATAAAAATATTGTTTTATTCATAGCGCAGAGCGTTTATCGGATTCAAAAGCGAGGCTTTGTAGGCCGGAAAAAAGCCGAACAGCAAACCGACAATACCGGAAAAACTAAACGGCAGTACCACATAAAACGCTGCTAATTCCGCCGTAATTGAGGTTAGCTTAGGCAGAATATAAACGCCGGCGATACCAAATATAACGCCGATTAAGCCTCCGAGCAGTGATAAAATCAACGCTTCCATCAAAAATTGCAGACAGATGTCCCAGCGTTTGGCGCCAATGGCCATACGAATACCGATTTCACGCGTGCGTTCGGTAACCGAAACCAGCATTATGTTCATGATACCGATACCGCCGACTAGCAAAGAAATAGAGGCAATAGACCCCAGTAAAATAGTCATAATTTTGGTGGAGTTTTGCATCATTTCCATAAATTGCGTCAGGTTCATAATGGTAAAATCATCATCTTTTGTCAAACCAAGATTATGGCGTTGGCGCAAAAGTGCGGTAATTTCATCTTGCGATGTGTAAGTGCTTTCTGCATCGTATGCCTGCAGCATCAGCATATTGACCATATCGGGAAATTGGGTGCCGGAAACTTTTTTTTGCACGGTGCTGAGCGGCAAATAAACCATATCATCTTGGTCTTGCCCCGGACCGCTTTGGCCGCGTGTAGTCAAAGCTCCGATAACCGTAAAAGGCAATCCCTTAATACGAATAGTTTTGCCTAAAGGGTCAATATCGCCAAACAGCTCTTTAACCACGGTCTGTCCCAAAATAGCTACTTTGTTTGCGTTTTTAATATCGGCGTCCGAAAAATCACGTCCAAAAGCCAACTCCCATTCTTTTATTTCAAAATAGCGGTTGTCTGTTCCCACAATATTTGTCGCCCAGTTTGTGTTGCCGTAAACGATTTGTCCGCTGTCGTTCACCACCGGCACGGCCAAACGGATAGCGGCTATTTTGTTTTGAATGGCGTCAGCGTCGCCGTTTTTGAGCGTTGGCTGCGAGCCGTGTCCCATACGCGCTCCGCCGGAAGTTGAGGAACCGGAACGAATCATAATCAGATTTGTACCCATACTGCGCATTTCTTTTTGGATTGAGAGTTGCGCGCCATTGCCGATAGCAAGCATCACAATAACCGCCGCCACACCGATAATTATACCCAAGCTGGTCAAAACCGAGCGCATTTTGTTGGCGTGAATGGCGCGGATGGCAATTTTAAAAATAGTTTTTAACTCAATCATTTTTGTACTCTTTTCGTATTTATTATGTCCGAATGAATTTCTCCGTCCACAATTTTGATTATGCGGTTGGCATACAAGGCAATATCTTCTTCATGGGTTACCAAAATGATGGTGCGATGCAGTTCTTTATTTAGTTTTGTAAACAAATCCATAATTTCCACACTCATTTTTGTATCCAGGTTTCCGGTCGGCTCATCGGCAAAAATAATCGGAGCTTCGTTTACAATAGCGCGGGCGATGGCGACACGCTGTTGCTGACCGCCGGAAAGTTGGTTGGGCTGGTGGTGCATACGCTCGTGCAACCCCACGCTGTCTAACGCCTTGGTTGCGCGTTCTTCACGCTCTTTGTCGGTAACACCGGCGTAAACCATCGGCAATTCAACATTTTCTATAGCCGAAGTGCGAGAAAGCAGATTAAACCCCTGAAACACAAAACCGATTTTGCGGTTGCGGATTTCTGCCAGCTGGTCGCCGCTAAGGTGTTCAATGTTTTCACCGTCTAAAACATATTCGCCGGAAGTAGGAGTGTCCAAGCAGCCCAAAATATTCATCAGTGTTGATTTTCCCGAACCGGAGGGACCCATAATCGCCACAAATTCCCCGGCGGCTATTTCCAAATTTATACCTTTGAGAATTTCCAAATCAAATCCGTCCAAAGGATAACTTTTATGAATGTTTTTGAGTTGAATTAAAGGTTTCATCAGTGAGGCATCCTAAACTTCATTTTTTGAGTATCCGCAGCTGAAAGTTCTTTAGAAACAATAACTTCATCGCCAATTTTTAAAGTACTTTCTAAAATTTGAGTATTATCATCATCGCTGACGCCAATTTTTACGGTTACGCGCTCCGGGTGTCCGTTTTTGATAATCCACACACCGCGGTCTTTATAGCGTTTGGCGGTGTCGCTGTCATCAATATAAAAGCGCAGGGCTTGGTTTGGAACCAGCATAACGCCTTTTTCTTCGGCCGTGATAATTTCCACATTGGCGGTCATTCCCGGTTTAAGTTTCATGTCGGTGTTGTCAATGCCGATTACAACGGTGTAGGTTACAACATTTGAAGTTGTGGTAGCTTCGTTGCGAACTTGAGTAACCGTGCCGTAAAAATAATCATCAGCATAGCTGTCAACGGTAAAGCGTACTTTTTGACCTTCTTTAACTTTGGCAATATCGGCTTCCACCACCGACGCTTCAATTTGCATTTTGGTTAAATCTTCGGCAACCGAAAACAACTCAGGAGTTTCAAAACTTGCCGCTACGGTTTGTCCGACTTCCACGGCTTTGGAAATGACAATGCCATCAACCGGGGCTTTGATTTCGGTATATGAAAGTTCGGTTTGCGCCGAATTAAGCGAGGCTTGCGCCTGTTTTACCTGAGCTTGTTCAAGTGCCAGCTGAGCAACGGAATTATCATAATCACGTTCGGCGGCTTCCAAATCTTTTTCGGTGGAATATTTAGAAGCGTTGAGCTTAGAAATACGGTTCAGTGCTTTTTTGTAATATTTGATATTGTTTTCTTCCACAGTCACTTGCGCTTTGGCAATTTCCAAAGCGGCCTCACGCTGCTGCACCGTGGCTTTGGCATTTTCCTGGTCGATAAGCGCTAAAAGCTGGCCTTTTTTTACTACCGAGTTATAATCAACATAAATTTCGGCGATACGTCCCGAAGCCTGTGAACCGACAGAAACGGTAGAAAGCGGGTTGATGGTACCGGAAGCGGTAATGCTTTCCATTATGTCGCCGTTTTCTATTTTTTGCGTTTTATAAACAGTTCCGCCGGCGCTGCGGTTAAGCATTTTGTAGCCAATGCAAAAAATGGCAAGCAAGGCAATTCCATAAATCAAATATTTTCTCATTATCAAACCTTTCATATATATTTATACCGCAATATAAAAATAATTTATAAAAAAATCTATAAATTTATAACGATAAAATGAAAAAAATGTTCACAAATTGGTATGAAAAAAGTATTGATATGCTAAGTAGTTAGACAGTTATTCACAATTAAAACTTCAAGTGTGAAAAAACACTTTATTTTTTTGAATTTTCTGCTATATATAAATCGGTTGAATTATAACTGTGTGATATTAGAGGAATAATTTTTTGAAAAAACTTTTGAAAAAAAATAAATTCAAATTTAAAAAGCAAAAGGTTTTTTATACTGAAAAAAAGCCTTTTTTAGCTGATAAAGAAATTATTTTCCGCAGTAACGGACGAGCTAAAGTTTTTAACATCTCCCACCATTTGCAGGTGTTTATGCTTATGCTTTTTGCCGCCGTTTTTGCTTGGTCGGGTTATAATTACTATTTTTATCATATTTCAGCCTCCATTATTCATCATAAAGATAAAGAATTGGGCAAAACCCGCGATGCATATATGGATTTAATGTCTGATGTAACGGCGCTGCAGAATAATTTGAAAAACGTGGTTTCTTCTATTGACGAGGCCGGTAACGGTTTGCAAGAAATTAAAAATTATAAAGAAAAAGCGCTGGTGGTTGAAGATAAAATCAAGCAAATTGCCGATTCCGAAAGTTGGATTGACGTCAACAAGGTTGAAGAAAAAGTAACAAAAAAAGAAGCTCTGTTGCAAAAAGATTTAGTTCAGACCGAAAATGCGCAGCTGAAACAAAAAATTGAGGATCTCAGCGGAAAAATTACTAATCTGCAAGAAACCGTGAAAGGTTTGGAAACGGCGGAAATTGCTATTTTGGATAAAATTCATAAACTTTCTGGACGCGAAATTGATCAAATCAAAAATTCTTTAACGCAAATCAATAAATCGCTGAAAGAAAAAAACAAATATTTTAATCCGTTGTCTAATATAAAAGAAGGAAAAGGCGGCGTCTATGAGCCGGCGCAGGGAATGAAAATAGAAAACCGCAATCTTTTAGATAAGTTGTCGATGACATTTAAGCAAATTGATACTCTAGAAAATTACAAACAAGCAATGAAAGCTGTGCCTTTGGGCAAGCCGGTTTACCGCTATCAGTTGAGTTCGTCATACGGTACTCGCCAAGATCCGTTTAAGGCTTATTTGGCCAATCATAAAGGTTTGGATATGCGGGCTTCCGCCGGCAGCCGAATTTCTGTGCAAGCAGCGGGGTTGGTTACTTCTGCCGGTTATCAAAAAAACGGCTATGGTAATTTGGTGGTGGTTGACCATGGCAACGGATTTGTAACAAAATATGCGCACCTGCGTAAAATTTATGTTAAAAAAGGCGATAAAGTGGCTTATAATCAAGCGTTGGGGGAGGTTGGACGCACCGGCCGCGCTACCGGTAACCATTTGCATTATGAAGTTTTGTTTCGCGGAGCTAATGTTAATCCAGCTGCCTTTATCACTCTTAACAGCCTGAATTAAGGAGATAAAAATGAGAAGTTTAAAACGTTTAATCTATTTGAAAATTGCTCGTATGAGCCGCGGCTCTAATACGCCGGTGCCAAGCATTATCAGCTGCGACACCAAAATAAAAGGCGATATTTGGGGCGGCGATACTATTCATATTGACGGCAAACTCGAGGGCAATATTATGTGCAATGAAGTGATTATCGGCACCCGCGGTTACATTGTCGGAGATATCAAAACCAAATCTTTGAGCATTTATGGCACAATTAACGGCGTGATAGATACCGATGAATTGTTTGTGGCGAACAACGCTCGTTTAATTGGCAACGCCTATTACAACAAAATTGCCTTAGAACCTGGGGCGTATATTGAAGGCAACTGTATTCCGCGTTCGCGCCGTCCGGAAGCACAGGTAAAACCTGCAGCAGCGCAAGTTCAGCCTAAACCGGCCGAGCAGCCAAAAGCCGAACCTAAGCCGGCTGAAAATAAACCGGCAGAACCTTCGTTAAAAGCAGTGAAATAATGGCGGAAAAAAAGAAAAAAGCAGATTTTATTTCTACCGGGCAGGTGGCGCAAAACCGCCGCGCGCATTTTGATTATGTGATTGACGAGGTTTTTCAGGCCGGTTTGGTGTTGACCGGAACCGAAGTCAAATCACTGCGCCTGGGGCATGCCAATATTAACGACGCCTATGGTATGGTGGAACAGGGCGAAATTTATATGTCGAATATTTTTATTGCCGAGTATGCCAACAAAGGATATGAAAGCCACGTTGAGCGCCGTAATCGCAAATTATTGCTGCACCATAAAGAAATTATCAAAATCCAAAATGCGTTGGCTCGTAAAGGCTCGACTTTAATTGCTATGAAACTGTATTTTGACAATCACGGCAGAGCCAAGCTGGAAATCGGTTTGGGACGCGGTAAAAAACTTTATGACAAACGAGAAACCGCCAAAGAACGCGATTGGAACCGGGAAAAATCCCGCCTGCTGGCGCATTAGATTAGCAAAGTTACGGCTTAAAACTCAAAGAAATGGTGCAGGCGCTGCCGGTGTTGCAGCTGCTGCAGACATCATAAAATTCGCGTACGCCTAACATTTCAATCATGCTTCTACCAACTTCGCCTTGTCTTTCGTCATTGCAAGCGCAGCGAAGCAATCCGGTAATATCTGTAATAACTCTTGTGCTTTGGTCTTAGAATTTTAGGTATTTTATGAATGTTCGGCAGAGGGCAAAAGAAGTCTTGTGATTTAGTTTATACATAAGACATTTTTATAAATGTGGATAGTTGCCGTTATTTTGTTATCAAAGCGCAAAAAGTATATTATAGAGCAAGTATCGGACTAAATTATGAGGGACTTATGAGAAAAATTTTTAGCAAAATTGTGGCTTTTTTACCAAGATTAAAATATAACGCTTTAATGGGAATTTTGTTTGCAGTTTTGGTGGTGTCGCCGGACTATTTGTTTATGGCGGTTTTGCCTAATATAATCTATTTGACCGACGTTGTGTTTTTGCTGGTGATGTTTGCTTTCGGCTTTTTTCTCTCGCTTGCCGGAGTGTGGGTTTATGCTCTTTGCTGCATGCTTTTTATTTTTATGCAGACCATTCAGCTGGGGCATATCGCTTATTTTTCCCGTCCGATAAATCCGCTGGATATAGGCAAGGTTTTTGATGAGTTTGATGATATTTATTCTGCCGGAATATCCGGTGCTGATGATTTTTGGTTTGTTCCGATTGCAGCGGCGCTGCCGTTTTTAATTTTGCTGTTTATGGAGTTTAAGTGGCGGAAAAAATTGTATTTTTCGTTTGTCGGAATTTTGGCGGTTATCGTTTTTTTAGGCGTAAAGCCGGAGCGGGCAACTCGCCGCGGATTACATTCTTTCTTACCGCCGGAAACACGCTATTCCATTCATAATTCGATAAATTCTTTTTCTTTTTACGCTGTGCACGGGGCGGACAGCAAGAATATTCATGATATTGTGCCGCAGAATTTTTATTTGCCTTACAAGGTGGAAAAACTGCCGGAATCATCACAGCTGGTGGTGCTGATTATGGGAGAAAGCACCAGCGCCGATAAAATGCACTTGTTTAATCCTGATGCGCGTCCGACCACGCCGCAACTGGATAAAATGAAAGATGAAAGCGGTTTTGCCTATAGCGTGGCAATTTCCGGAGCTGTTTCCACTCACTCATCGCTGCCGATTTTTTTCAATATGATGAAAGAGCCGGGAAATGTTCAAAAGCTGGAAACAGAAGACACAAATTTGTTCCGTATGGCAAAAGAAAACGGATTTAAAACCTATTTTTATTCGGCGTATGATATGAAACAAACCAATCTTATCGGCGTGCGCTATATTGATGAAATAATTACTTCCGAGCATAATCCGCGCAAATTCAAACGTAAAAAAGAAGATTTGCTGCTGAAAATGTTTAAAAAACTGGATTTGAAAAACGGTAAAAATTTTGTGGTTCTGAATTTTAAGAGCGTGCATTCGCCATACGAAGAAAACTATGCAAATCATCCGGAATTTGATGTGTTTAAGCCCAAAGATTCCAGCCGTTTTGAAGAGGAAAATGCGGCTTATGAAAACGCAATTTTATATATTGACAGCATATTGGGGCAGCTTTTGGCGGAATTTAAGCGCTTAAATGTGCCGAATTCGCAGTTTATTTTTACTTCCGACCATGGAGAGATGCTGGGCTTCCCGGATGGACGCTACGGGCATAATCAGCTGGTAATGGAAGATATGCGCGTGCCGTTTTTTATCTATAGTTCGGACGGAAAAGTACCGGTTTTGCCGAACGGAGTGATTTCTCACTATGAAATCTCGGAATTGGCAGCGCAATATTTGGGATATAGGGTAATAAATCCTAATTATGAAAACAATGTGTTTTTTGTGCATGGAAATAATTTATTTGAAGAATATCAGTTTATAGAATATCAGCGGCAAAACGGGAAGTTGAAAGAAATTCTTAAAGACGAAGTGGAAAACTTTATTCGCGGAAAAAAGAAAGAGAAGGCAGAATGATTACTCAATTTTCTCGTACAGAATTATTGATTGGCGCTGACGGGGTGGAAAAACTTAAAAATTCGCGCGTGGCGGTGTTCGGACTGGGTGGTGTCGGTGGCTATGTGGCAGAAGCGCTGGCCAGAGCCGGAGTAGGGACTTTGGATTTGATTGATAACGACACAGTGAGTTTAAGTAATATAAACCGGCAGATTTTGGCATTACATTCCACAATCGGTTTGCCGAAAACCGAGGCGGCAAAACAGCGGCTTGCCGACATCAATCCGAATTTGAAAATTGTTTGCCATAATTGTTTTTATTTGCCGGAAACGGCTGATGATTTTGATTTCAGACAATATGATTATGTGGCGGATGCAATTGACACGGTTGCCGGTAAAATAGCTTTGGTGCAGCGGGCAACGGAAGCAAATACGCCGATTATTTGCGCGATGGGGGCCGGAAATAAGCTGAACGCCGGTGGTTTTAAAGTGGCTGATATAAGTAAAACAGCCGTGTGTCCGTTGGCAAAAGTTATGCGTCGGGAATTGCGCAAACGCGGTATAGAACATTTTAAGGTGGTATATTCCGAGGAGCCGGCTTTGACACCTTTGGGTTCGGCTGAAGACGGCAACAAGCGCCAAACTCCGGGAAGTATGTCGTATGTTCCGGCGGTTGCCGGGCTGTTGATGGCCGGGGAAATTATCCGCGATTTATTGGAAAAAAACTAAAAAAAAGAAGCGGCTGATTTAATATAAAGGAGACGTATTAGTTGTTTAGGTTGTTCTGCGGCGGTGTAAATGTGGCTTCAGAATAACGGAAAAATGTCGGTTAGCCAAGCCGGTAAATAGTTTTAACAGATATGATGTTTTTATCAAAACTCAATCGGTTAAGTCGATTTGAGTATAATATTTTTTTTGCAATCTTGACAAAATGTTAAAGCGGTATTATTCTAAAAGTGTTAACTTATTATTGTAAACTTAAATCATTTTTTTATGACAATTATTGGAAATTTGGTGTCAGGAGATTCAAAGGTTATTGAAGTTCCGGAGGCAAAAAACTTTCTTGGTGCGTTAGTTGATGGTGTAAAGAAAAAAGCCATAAGCGAGGCACTTACAAATAGAGAGTCTTTTTTAAAGAAAATCTCTTACAACAAGAAGGCATGGATACGTGATGAAATTTCAAAATCTATGCCGGTTGCACGCCGCTGGGCTGTTGAGCGTATGCAAAATGGTGAGGATTTCGGCGATTTTGAAGACGAAATCTTGAATATTGACTCTATTGAGCGCCGCTTGTATTCTGATATGCAGCAGACGTTTCTTAAGCATGTAGACATTCACGGCTATGATAAAAAGGCCGCGATATTTGTTGAAAAGCTGGAGAAAATAACAGAGTTCAATCACAATGAGTATAACAAGCTGTTGAGCGAAATGCGCAAGAGTTTTGTTAAAAACAACGATCACTCATTGGAGTATCTTATCAGTAAAACGACAGAGTTTGTCCGCAAGATAAATGAAATCGGCCGCGCTGCGTACGAGATGCTCAAAGAAGGCAAACAGCCGGATTTTTCACGATGGAGCGCCAAAATGGTGTTGCAGGATGCTGTGTTTGAAGAAAACAAACAGTTCCTGAAGCAGACACTGAATCATCTTAACTCTATGAAGGTGAACAAGGTGAAACTCGGCGTGTCGGAGATTCGTCTTTTGCTTAATCAAAAAGACGGATGTCGCCGTGAAAAGCACTATCACAGAGCAGAAGAGTGGATTATATCTATATATAACTCTCTGCCGACCGATACCCCTCAGGAAAAGGCCGAGCAGGAGCAAATATATAAGGAAATCTGCGCATTTGTTTATGATATTGTTCCGCTTACCGGTCGCATCTCGGTTAATATGATTAAATTCATTTTTGACCGAGGTTTTCTCAGTCCGATGAGTCGTGATTTGCTTCTGAAAATCAGACAGCGCATCAATAGTCTGAGCATGACTCCGTTGTTCCATTTTCCTCTGAAGCGTATGCTGGAAAAGGTATATGCCGATTATCGAGCCGGTGGACTTAATCAGTCTGACTGGTGCGTGCTGGAGGTGGCTATAGCTTATGAACCAAAATTGGTTTGCACGGAATTGCATAGATTGTATAACAGCAGAATTGCAAAACCGGCAGACTAAAAATGACACTATTAAAAAAACACCGTTACCTTGGGGTAATGGTGTTTTTTTGTTGTAAATCCTTATTTAAGTAAAACTTTTGTTAAAACAATTATCTGATTTTATTAAATTAAAATTATCTTTACTTTCAAACAATCTTTAGTTAAAGTGAGTATCAGATAGGTAATAGCTTATCTAGGGCGTAGTAACCCTTTACATAAACAGTCGTTATGCATAAACGACTTAAATTTGTTATGCCGATTTCTGCTTAGAGCGGATGTCGGCTGAATAAGGCTATGAGCTGAATAAGCCGAGCCGTTTGTTTATGTACGGTTTACTAACATCCGCCCGCCATTTTGGTGGGTTTTGTTTTAGGTACAATAAACGGAGTTAGAAATATGTATAAGAATTTTGAAACAGGTCGTTCTATGATAGAAATGCTCGGTGTGTTGGCAATAATAGGAGTCCTATCAGTCGGTGGAATTGCCGGTTACTCTAAGTCTATGGAAAAGTTTAAAGTTGATAAAGCCGTCAGCGAATACAGTTATTTAATTCAAGGTTTGTTGGAACATATAACAGAAATACAGAATCTTTCTTCAGCAGGTGAAACTAATCAAAATTATGATATAGCAAATGTTGTTTTTGCTACAAATTTAGTGCCTGAAACTTGGGTAAAAGGAAATGACCCTATTTCTATGCGTGATGCCTGTGGAAATGCTATTAACGTTTTTTCTCGTAATCAACACCTTGTTATTGATATGTATTTGGGAGGAATTTCTAAAGATGAAGATGGGAATGGCGTGTCTTTATCATTTTCTCCTAAATTTTGTTTTTCTTTAATGCAAAATGTGGTTAAGCCTTTGTCTTCTGCATTGTTTCGCGTTTTTCTTACATACGGAGAAACATTTTACGGCGATAATGTATGTCGGCATGATATTAAATGTATACGTAATTTAAGTTTGAGTGAAATGAAACAAACTTGCGATTATTGTACTAAGGAAAGTGGGAAGCCTTGCGGTTTGATTTTAGAGTTTTAACTAAGCTGTTGGTTTTATTGTCAGAAAAGGGATAAGAGCAGGTGTTTTCAATTCGAATCTGTTTAGATTTGAAGCCGATTAAAGGAAATTTTTATTTAAATTTGTAGTATTTTTTATTTATTAGTAGCCTTGCAGAAAACCCCGTATTTATACGGGGATGAATGTTAATGCGTTAGAATAACGCCGCTCCGTACAGAAAGTGCGGTTAAACTGCAAGTTTTGTAGCGTTAATAGTATCACCAGTTACTTATGGATATCTATTTTAGGTATATCAGCTATTTCTAAAACTATTCTGTTTTCGGCTTTTTCTGAGAAAATATTGAAAAATGTGTATTTATTAACATTTTGAAATGATTAAAGTAAAGTTTGTTATGAATAGATTGTTTAACTAAATCGTTTATGTTAAAAATTTATCTAATAAAATATTTTATATTATCATATAAGGTTTATAACTTTTAATATTTACTGTATTTTTATACTCAAAAGTATATATATAAAATGTATTAGGAGAATTAATATGGACTTTATACTTAGAAGAAATATGAATATAGGTACCGGCACAGCGGAAAATGATGGTGAATTTTTAACGGAATGTTTTTTAAAAACTCCTGAATACTGTTCTATTTTAGATTTTACTGATAAAAAAATGATATTATTGGGACGTACTGGGTGTGGAAAGACGGCACTAATAAATATGGTAGAAAAAGACGTTAACGTTTTTATACCCATAAAACCTGATACCTTTGCATTACAATATATAAATAATATTCCTTTTGTGAATGCAATGAAAAGTGAAGGTATCAATTTGGAAGTATTTTATAAATTTCTATGGTTGCATGAAATACTATCAAATATAATTCGCCAATATTTTACCTATAATAAGAAAGATTTTCTGCAAATATTAGGAGAAAACATTAATAATCCTAGTAGAGTGAAACAATTGAAAAAGTATATAGATGAATATGGAAATATTTTCTTTGAAGAAAAAGGTGCAGAAAAGTTAACGACTGAAATTGAGAAAAAAATTGCTACGGAAATGGGATATCAAGATTTTCTTAAGATTAGAGGTTCTTTATCTCAGACACAAAAACAAGAACTTCAAACAAAAGCAAGTCAATGTATCAATTCAACACAAATAAATCAATTGAAAAATGTTATATACTTATTGAAAGATTATTTGGAAATAAATAAGCAAAGAAAGATTATTGTGGCAATTGATGATTTAGATCAAAATTGGATTGATGAAGACTCTAAATATAAATTAATTCACGCGTTATTGGACGCAGTTAGATTGTTTGTTGATGTACCAAATTTAAAAATACTTGTTGCTATGAGAGCTGATTTATTGGCAAAAACCTGTGAAGTGATGAATAGGCAAAATGAAAAAGATGACGCATTTACATTAAAGCTAAATTGGAATAAAAATATGCTATTAGCCATTTTAGATAGTAGAATAAATTATTTGTTTCAAAATAAATATCAAAAAAAAGTAACAGTCACCTTTAGAGATCTCTTTAATTGTATGATGTCAGAAAATATTCCAGCTTACGAATATATAATTAGTAGAACAATGATGAGACCTCGCGATGCTATTAATTTTGTAAATCTATGCATTGCTCATTCTGATGAGAATGCAACAATTACAGCTAATGCTATATATGAGGCAGAAAAAGAGTTTAAATATAATAGATTAGATTCACTGAAACACGAATGGGCATATAACTATCCAAATATTGAAGAATATATTAAATCGGTCTATAATTTAGGTAATGAATTTTCATATTCTGATCTTCTGTTTCATTATGATAGTATAGAAGGAAGTTTATTAGCTTCTAACAAGTTTGATGATCCTATAGTGCAAAAATTTTTATCTTGTCAAAAAGGTGATATGTATTGCTATGAGGTTAATTTAAAAAGTTTATTAAATGTTCTTTTTACAATAGGTCTTATAGGTATCGTTGATAAGAGCAATAATATAACATATGCTACTCCTAATAGACCAATGTTGAATGAATTGGATTACAATGGAAATATGAGATTTTCAATACATCCGTTATTTAGAAAAAACTAAGTTCTGTTCTATTATGATGGAAGTATTTTAGAATTTTGTATTTGTTTATTTGTAATAGATATTTTAGCTATCATAGTTGGATTACTGATAAAACGTGAAAATTAAATTGTTGTAATAATTTTATATTCATTGATTTTAAACACACTATATCGTAATATATCACTATATATTTCTAAATTTTTGACTGAAAGAAAAAGAGCATGGCACTAAATTTAAGTAAAACAGTTGTTGATATATTGAAACATAATCCGGATAAGTATTTTACAGCGAGACAACTAGCTGAATGGGTTTGGAACAATAAAAAAGATGAATGTTTAGCTAAAATGGAAAGAAGTAAAGCTACTGTTGTTCCTATAGATACAGAAGATGCATTGCTTAATCAATTAGTAGCTGAGATAGGCGCATATAAAAAGCGTATTTTAGCATTGTCCTCTAACGTAAAGATTACAGCGGAACGACCGAGAAAATATTACTATTCAGAAAAAACAGAAATACAAGAAATAAAGGATGCCGAGAAAATATCAAAAACTAATGGACATCCAGAACATGATTCTTACCCACGTTTATGCGAATATCTATATAATGAATTAAATATATATCCTAAAAGAATAGATGAGAGAAAATCGTCAAATTCAAAAGGTAATAATGGCAATAAATGGTTGCATCCTGATATTGTTGGGTTGAAAAATTTGTCAGATGGTTGGGATAATGATGTTATTTCTTGTGCAAGTAAACATGCGTTTAATAAGACATCACTTTGGTCATTTGAAGTAAAAATTAAAATTAATTTATCTAATGTAAGAGAATACTTTTTTCAAACTGTTTCAAACTCAAGTTGGGCTAATTTTTCGTATCTTGTGGCTCAAACGATTGATGAAAAGGCAATGGATGAACTACGTATATTATGTAGTGGTCATAATATAGGGCTTATTCAGTTAAATTGTGAAAATCCATCTGAAAGTCAGATATTAATACCTGCAATAGAGAAAAAAGAGCTGGATTGGGATATGATTGACCGTATTACCAAAGAAAATCCAGATTTCAAAGAATTTGTTAATTTAATTACAGAATTTTATCAAACAGGAAAAATCAAAGAAAGAGATTGGGATATTCTTGAAGAAAGATAATTTCTTTCTATATCTTATATATAATATTAAATTTCCTAACTCCTTGAAAGTGTTAGATTTTGGATGAAATTAGTTTGAAGATTATCCTGTGTAAGGCATGTTTTGTGCTAATCTTCGAACTAGCTTAAGTGTTTGTAAATAAAAGAAAAAAGCCACCTTAAAAGGTGGCTTATCTGTTGTGGCTGGAGTGAGCTTGCAATACACGGACTAGATTATGATGATTTATATATAATTGTATAAATAAAAAGATTAATATTGATTTTATAATTGAAAATATATACCATTCGGATAGATAGCATAATTTCAATATAGAAAATGAGCAATGTATAAAGAAAAATTTTATCAAATATAAACATAGGATTGTACTGAATGAGAACACCACATGAAAGAGATATTGTATTTTTAGATTTTGAGATATGCTCAGAACCTAGTTATGCAGGAAAATGTCATCTATCATACTTTATATCGAAAGTTCAAGAATTGGTCAATGATGGAGTATCTGACTATTGGAATAAAAAGAAAACAAGTAAAACATATATAAGAAAAATGGAAATAGATAGTCAGATAAATTGTGTGAAACTTTTGTTGTGTTACACCGACTCAACAGTTCCAGGTATTCCTGTGGCAGATATTGATACAAATGCACAAAGAAATGAAAAGTTAACACAAAGAGAAGGTTCTCCTCATACAGCTCATTTAATTATCAAATTAACACCTATTATAAGCAATCCAAACATATATGAGGGGTTTCTTGAAGAAGGTGAGCGATTAAAAAGAAAAGATGTTGAGAAGTATTTCAATTTTCTGTTTCGAACAATTAAAACAAAATATCCAGATGATTTTCTGATGAATGCTATAGATGGTAGCGTAGATGTGAGTGGCAAGGTTAAAAAGGAAAAATATTCTAATAGTTTTAATATTCAAGGCAAGTTGTCTAAAGATTTTCAGAGAATATTACAAGAAGGAAGAATTTTAGGATTAACGTTAGTGAGTGATCAGGTTAGTTCTCTTGGAATTGGAAATGGTTATTCCATTCAACCTAGAAGGAAAGAAATATCATTAATGTCAAATTCAGGCCCATTATCTTTATTGACAAACGCTATTCAAACAGCATGCCATATAGGAAAAGATGTTAACTACGAAAGTTTAAGAATTAATTTTTCTAATGGCAAAAAATTATCATCATCAGTAACTATAAATACGCAAAACCAAAATGTAGTGGGAGATGGTTTTCTTAGGAAGGAAAGGTTAGGATTTTCAATTCCTTTAATTGAAGCAGAAGAAGACTTTAATAATAATATATTGGAGAAGATGCTAGAGTTATTATAGGAGAGAAAATGTCTTTATTTTATATATTTGCACGTCCGATATTCTACTTATTTATCAAAGATCCTTCAGGAGATAAAAAATGGATTGATTGGTTATTTCCATGTTTTATAACTTCTATTTTATCAATATTTTTAATAAGTGGAAATATGCCTCAAATAGTAGGTAATAATGGGGTATTAAGTAAGTTAGCTGGATTTTTACAAATTATGCCAGGGTTTTACTTAACCGCATTAGCTGCAGTATCAACATTTTCTAATTCTACTTTAGACCTATTGTTACCAGAACCATCACCTACGATAAATATAATCTATAATGGAAATAAAATTAAAAATATGCCTTTAACAAGAAGACGCTTTTTAAACTATCTATTTAGCTATCTCACTATACTTAGTCTTTTATTATATTTTTCAATCATTATAACAGAATTATTTGTTAATGCAGATCTTATAAAAGAAGACTTTTTCCAACTATTCATAGCACCGATTCTGCTATGGGTATATGCATTATTTATTTTTCAGATGTTGTCAATTACAGTGTTTAGTCTTTATCAGCTTTGTGAAAGAATTCATCAAGTGGAATAATTGTGGTTGTTTTGGAGCTGGAATATTTGCACCTTCACACATTCAAAGTCGTCTAAATGCTGAATGACGACAGTTGTCCATTCAGTATAATTATTGCTGTTGATCAGCCAATTAAAAGGCGCGTTTATGGTATATTCCAATTTTGAACCATTAAGTTGGCAATTTGAAATAAGTAATTGTAATAACTAGTTTCTTCTGGTCGGAGTTGCCATATCAAACAACTTAGAGATATTATTTGCCAAAGCCATAACCTGCACAACTCTTTTCTTCATATCAGCATCGATATTCTTGTATTTTTCAGCCGTCTGCTCAAGTTCAGCTCGTTGATTGGTAATCTGTTTATGTTTTTCTTCATAGGTTTCTTTTGGCAATCCTCCTTCCAAATAATAATCAAGCAAATTATCATCTTTTACTTTTAATTCGTTTAATTGCTTTGTGATATTTGTTTTCATAGTCTTATTAAAAGCCGATGTATCATTGAGTTCTTGTGTCAGTTTTTCTTTGACAATTTCCTGTAATTTCGGCGGTAATGATATTTTATCCATGACTTCTTTTTTCAGCTGCTCAATAATCACATTTTCGTTAACTATTCCTTGGTGACATTCTTTGCATGGATGTCCGCAACGCAGATAAATATAAGTAGTGCCATTCTTTTTGACTTTCTTTTCCGGCGTAATCAAGCAACCGCATTCTTTACAATGTATCAAACCGCGGAAAGTGTAGGGCGTTTTGGCATATTCTGTGGTGTTGCTGCGATTATGATTGCCGTTTCCGGTCAAAATGGCTTGTACACGGTCAAATAATTCTTTGCTTATCAGCGGCTCATAAATATGATTGTAAAACTCGCCTTTGATACACATCAAACCATGATAAAACGGATTGGTCAGAACATCATAAAGCGTGTTTCTGCTTACAAAACAGCCTTTTTTCTTTTTATTTTTGGTATATAAGCCTAATTCTTTGGATAAATACCACAATGTTTTCAAAGTATGTTTACCGGTTGCAAATTCTTCAAATAAATGCTTGATAATCGGTCCGCGAACAGGATCAACAATAATAATGGCTTCGTTGTTATCATCATCTGTATGGCGATTTAAATAACCGAGAGGCGCCATACCTTGCCATTTACCCGAATTCCAGTTTTTAACCAAACTTCTTTTCACGTTATATGATAATGAATCCGTGTAGTTGCCAGCCATTAGCACATTCATTTTCCATGCAAAAATATCTTGTACCGGTGACGTTTCATCTAAGATAATATGTTCTTTCATAAAGTGTATTTCAATCTTGCCTTCTCGGCGCAGTTTATTAAGCGCCGGATTATCTTCATCACTTCTTTGAAGTCTGTCAACACAGTTTACAACAATAGCGGTCTTTTTGTTGCGAGAACGAATAAAATCAAGCATTTCATTATATTTTACACGGTCTCCGCGAGTCGTACTTTCGGTAATTTCAAACTCTTTAATGATTTTGAGATTTTTCTCCATACAATAATCATAAATCAGTTCTTTTTGCGCATCAATAGATGCTCCGCGCTCTTGTTTTTCGCTGGAAACGCGTGCGAAAGTTATGGCTTCGGTACATTTTTCAATGATTTTCTTTTGGTATTTTTTACGCATAATTTAATCCTCCTTTAAGTTGATGGCTTTAAGGTTATATTCAATTGAAGATAACTCTTTGAAGTTGTGTGCAATAATATCCTTCCAATTGTGATAATCTGCCTCAATCAGCTTATCAAACGGCGAGCGAAGAGAATAAGAGAGTGTTTGCTCATTTAAGGTGCAATTTTGAAGCAGAATAACCAGTATTTCATTTTGAGTACCTGCATCTGCTTGTTGCATAATGGTTGGCATATTACCAATCAGGTTAACCAGTTTATTCAAAATCTCTGTTTTTGCATGTGATGGCCGTTTATAATGATTGATAAGAGATTGTTTTATCTTATTAAGATTTTGCGGTGGTATGGAAAATTTAGAAAATACCTCTGTTTCAAGCTGTTTAAGCAATATGGTTTCATTAATCGGCATTTGACCGCATTTGTTGTAACATCTTAAATAAGTATATTGCTTGCCGTTTGTCTTGGTTTTGCAATCTGGAGACATCAAGTGATGACATCTGCCACACAAAACAATTCCACGAAATGCAAACTTTTTAACCTTGTATTTTTGCTGATGTTTATGTATTTCGCTTTCCATACCTTTAGCATCCATAATTTGCTGCACTTTGTCATAGAGTTTTTTATCAATGATTTTGCCGTGGATATGTGGCATTAGCTTGCCTTTGACACACATAATGCCGGCATAAAAAGGATTACGCAAAATTTCATAAATCTTGGTACGGCTGATAAATCTTTTTCTTTGAGGTGTTTCTTCTGAATAAGTTTCTTTAGCGGTAAGTCCTAGTTTACAAGCCAAAATCAATAAACTTTGTGCGGTATGTAAACCGGTAGCATATTCTTCAAACAAACGCTTGATAATAGGTGCTCGTTCTTCATCAATTACTATGATAGATTTTCCATGCTTATCTTTTTGATTGAGATATCCGATAGGTGCCAAACTCTGCCATTTGCCTTGGCTCCAGTTATATTCAAGACTACGGCGAACATTGTCAGACAAGCTTAAAATATAACTGTTAGCCATCAAAACGCACATATTCCAGAAAAGAATATCAATACCGCGAGAATCTTTGCTTAAAATCAGGTTTTCCTTTAAGAAGTGGACTTCAATCAAGCCTTTTTTACGCAAATCATCAAGAATAGGTGTGTCTTTGTAGCTACGTTGCAAACGATCCACACAATTTACAACAATGGCTGTTTTCTTGGTGCGTGAAGCAACAAACTTAAGCATTTCTTTATATTGCTTACGTTCTCCGCGAATTGTGCTTTCGGTTATGATAAACTCTTTGATGATTTTTAAGCCTTTATTTTTGCAATATTCATAGACACTTTCTTTTTGAGCATCAATAGAAGCGCCTTTTTCTTGTTTTTCACTGGAAACACGAGCAAAAATAACTGCTTCTTTGCAAAAATCATCTTCAATAAGTCGATATTTTCTAGTCATTTATTTGTCTTTCACTAACCATTTGATTTATCATAATATTATTATGTCGCGAGAATGTTGATTTGTAAGCGTTTATTTTTCATATTTTAACGTTTTTTTGCTAATAATTTGCTGAATTTTCAAAAGGTTAACTTCTTTTCCGTTGGGAAATGAGGTCATTATTTATCAGAAGTTTCATTATCATCGATTTCTTCAATGATTTGAGCAGCCAATTTACATAAGCTAAGCAAATTGAAGGTAGCATCGTTAATCTCGAAATCTGTAATCTTAGGATTAAGAGTTGATAATTCTTTTTTAAGTTCAGTATATGTATCAATCATTTTTTCACTCCATATTTGTTGATTTATTTTTGTTTTGTCGTGAGTGACGGGAAATGTAAAACCGTTAATGATATGGATTTTTATTTTTGATATAAAAAAACAACCTACATCATTGAAGAAATAGGTTGTTGTTATAAAATGTATTAGGTTTATGTTTTAGATGATAACGTTGTCTTTGGCAAATCGGAGTTCAATTTGTCCGGATTGCATAAAAGGCAGTAATTTACTGATATCTATATGTTTGAGATAAGTTTTTCTTGAATGAAACACCACCGCTTGCTTGGTTTTATTACGTTAAGGTAATCAAGAAGCTTGTTCATACAGTCTTTTTCATAAGATTTTATTCCGGAAGTCTCAAAAAAGACATCAACAACATGCAAATTATTTCTTTTACAGTATGTCAGCATCTCGGCGAACTGTCTAGCAACTTCATTCACACCACCGCATGAAAATAATATAGCTTCTTTGGGATTAATTGTCTCATTTATAGTGTTTGTCATTGAATTAAGTCCTATATATTGTGCTTATTATATAGAACGTCCCTGTATTTTAGATTTTTTCCCAAAATTATTGCACTTGTTAATTTTTCTGAGGTGTTATTAATTTAAAAATATCGTAAAATCAATATGTTACTTAAATTTTGTCCTTTAAGCTAATTTTAATCATATTATTATATAATTTCAAACGTATTAATACAAATAGGAAGAGGTATTATGACAAGAGAAGAGCAACGTGCTGAATTGCATCGAGTTATCTGGCAAATCGCTAATGATTTGCGAGGTAGTGTTGATGGATGGGATTTTAAGTCTTATGTTTTAGGAATTTTATTTTATCGTTATATTTCTGAAAATATAACAGCATACATCAATAAAGGCGAACATGAAGCTGGTGATAAAGATTTTGACTATATTTTAATGTCTGATGCTGATGCAGAAATGGCAAGAAAAGACGTTGTTAATGAAAAAGGTTACTTTATGTTGCCAAGTGAATTGTTCCAAAATGTCAATAAAGAAGCTAAAGATAATAAAAATTTAAACGAAACATTAGCTAAAGTATTTGTTAATATAGAAGCTTCTGCACAAGGAACATCAAGCGAGGATGATTTTAAAGGGTTGTTTGCAGATATTGACGTGAATAGTAACAAACTTGGTCCGACAGTTGAAAAACGCAATGATAAACTTACTAAGATATTAAATGCTATCGGTGATTTAAAATTAGGTTCTTTTGTTCATAATTCTATTGATGCGTTTGGTGATGCATACGAATATTTGATGACAATGTATGCAAGTAACGCTGGTAAATCTGGTGGTGAGTTCTTTACTCCTCAAGAGGTATCTGAATTATTAGCTCAAATTACATTGGTTGGCAAAAAATCAATCAATAAAGTATATGACCCAGCTTGTGGCTCTGGCTCGTTATTGCTGAAATTTGCAAAAATTTTAGGCGAAGATAATGTTAAACAAGGCTTTTTTGGACAAGATATTAATATTACGACATACAATCTATGTCGTATCAATATGTTTTTGCATAATATCAGTTTTGCAAAATTTGATATTGCTTTGGGGGATACATTAACGGATCCAAAGCATTGGGATGATGAACCATTTGATGCCATTGTTTCAAACCCACCGTATTCAATTTCTTGGGCTGGTGATAGTGATACGATTTTAATTAATGACCAACGGTATTCGCCAGCAGGTGTTTTAGCACCACGTAGTAAGGCTGACTTGGCATTTACGATGCATATGCTGAGCTGGTTAGCTGCTGATGGAACCGCTGCAATTGTTGAATTTCCTGGTGTCTTATATCGTGGTGGTGCAGAACAGAAAATTCGCAAATATCTAATTGAAAATAACTTTGTTGATTGCGTTATTCAATTACCAGCTAATTTATTCTTTGGGGTGAGTATTGCAACTTGTATCATTGTTCTGAAAAAAGCAAAAAAAGATAATTCAGTACTATTTATTGATGCAAGTAATAAGTTTGAACACCGTGGCAATAAGAATGTTTTATCAGATGAGAATATTAAAGACATAATGGATGCCTATGTTAATAGAATAGATAAGGAATATTTTTGCAAATTAATAAAGAATGATGATATTTTGCAAAATGATAGCAATTTATCTGTTTCTTCATATGTTAAGCAAAAAGATAATAGAGAAATCGTTGATATAAAAGTCCTAAATCAACAAATTAAAGAAATAGTCGCTAAGCAAGAAGTTTTACGTAAACAAATTAATGCGATTGTTGCTGATTTGGAGAAGTAATATGCGACTAAGTGACGTACTTTCTAACAAACCCAAAATTATGTTTGAACCAATTGAAGGGTTTCTTGATGGAAAATCTTTAGGTAGAGGAAAAATTAAAAAGATTGATATAGGCAATATTAGAATGGATTTCTTTTGTGAAAAATGCAATAAAATGCAACAATTTTGTTTATATAATCCGATAAAACCTTGTTCAGTTCATTGCATAGGAATAAATGAAAAAATTATTAGTATAGATTGTGCATTAAGTTGTCTGTTCTGCAACACATCTATTCCTATTTGGTTTTTAGTGGAAAGTGAAAATGATATACACTCATTAACACCAAAAGTTAGAATAATGAAATATTCTGATAAATTACTTGAGAATGTTAGTTATAGTCAGTTATCAAAATACAGAGAATTATTTGATGCAGCAGATAAGGCATATAGAGAGGGATTAGGTGCAGGTTCAATTATATATCTAAGGAAGATATATGAAACAATTGTAGGGGAAGTTGTTAAAAAATATCATATTGATAACAACTTGAATTTTAAAGAAAAATTAAAACAAGCTAATGATAAAGCTCATATTATTCCCCAAGGTTTAGATGATAGAAAATATGAACTTTTTCAGGAGTTGAGTAATGTTGTTCACGGTGAATTTGATGATAGTAAAGCATTAGAGGAATACAATTCATTAAAGGAATTAATAAACTCTATAGTGGAAAACATTCAAACAGCCAATAGGTTAAAAACACTTAGGCGTAAACTAAATATGTAGGAGCAATAAATGAGTAAGATTGAAGAATTGATTAAGCATTATTGCCCTAATGGTGTAGCATTTGACACAATTGAAAATCTCTGCAAAATTAGTAGAGGTAGAGTGATGTCAAAAGAATATTTAAGAGACAATGCAGGAGATTATCCAGTATATTCAAGTCAAACATTAAATGATGGTATGCTTGGAAAAATCAACACATTTGATTATGATGGGGAATACTTGACTTGGACTACTGATGGTGCAAATGCTGGTTCAATATTTTACAGAACAGGAAAGTTCAGTATTACCAATGTATGTGGTTTGTTAAAGGTCAAAGTAAATCATATGAATCCAAAATTCTTGCATTACTATTTGGGAACTATTGCAAAAGGATATGTTAATGAAGGTATGGGTAATCCTAAACTAATGAGCAATGTGATGGCAAAAATTAAAGTAGCAGTACCACCATTGCCAGTACAGGAAGAAATTGTGAAGGTGCTTGACACCTTCACAGAATTAGGAAAAGAATTAGGAAAAGAATTAGGAAAAGAATTAGAAAAAAGAAAGCAGCAGTATGAATATTATAGAAATAAATTATTGACACCTGAAAATATGAATAGTGATGTCAAATATTTTACTATTGAAGAAGCATTTAATATGAAAAATGGTTATACACCTTCTAAGAATAATTCTTCTTTTTGGGAAAATGGAACCATTCCTTGGTTTAGAATGGAAGATATTAGGGAAAATGGTAGAATATTAAATGATTCTTTACTACACATAACACAACAAGCAGTAAAAGGAAATAAACTATTTCCTGCTAATTCTATAATAGTTGCAACAAGTGCTACTATTGGGGAACATTGTTTAATTACTGTTCCATTTTTAGCAAATCAAAGATTTTTTTGTTTATCCCCTAAAAAAGAAAATATCTTTAATATGAAATATATTTTTTATTATATGTTTATTGTTGATGAGTGGTGTAAAGAAAATACAACAATTTCAAGTTTTGCATCTGTTGATATGGCAAAGTTTAAGAAATTAAAAATCCCAGTTCCATCATTGGCAGAACAGGAAAGAATTGTTGAAATCTTGGATAAGTTTGATAGTCTGATAAATGATATTTCAGAAGGGTTACCTGCGGAAATAAATGCTCGTAAGCAACAATATGAACACTATCGCAATAAACTTTTAACCTTTGATGAGGTTATTTAATGACAGATTTCCTTGATAAAAATATCTGTAATGAACTGAGAAATACTGTCATTTTATCCAATATATTTCATCGGGATAGTAAAGAGAAAGAAAATTATAATCTTATATGTTCTGTGATGGATAGAGTTGATTCTAGTATTTTTTATTTGAATCAACATAACCAGATACCGCAAACTGATGATGATTTTTTACTGTTTATGATTTATGCTTGTATTATAAATGATGCTACAAAAGAAATTTTATCCAAACTAAATATAAAAGATGAGAGTATCTGTGATAAAAATTATTTCAAAGATATTTGTATGTCATCTCCGCTTAAATTAGATGAAAGAAGTTGTCCATCCGACATTAAATTTTTTGAATATTTTAGGTCATTGGTTTTTGCTCATCCTTTTGACACCAGTCGAGCTAGCTTTTTGAAAGATAACAAAGAGACACATTATTCACCGCTTTTGATAACAAATGATAATAGCATGAAGAAAGGTTGTGTTGGTATAATGATTTATTCAAATAGAACTCCTAAATCAATGCCAATGTATATTCCTTTCATAAATTTGCAAGATTACATCAAAAAAAGATATGAAATGTTGAGTTATGCTAATAATGAATTAAAAAAAAGAATTGAAAGAAAAAATCAAGAATGGAAAAAGCAGAAAATTAATAGACAGCAGCCACCAGAAAAGATACTACAAGATATTGGCAAAGTATTAAAAAGTAGATACCTAGATACCTATGAGGTAGATTTGCTGATAAAAATTCTGGAGTATGAGTCCCCCAACTCAAAAAACATTATATCCGTTAAGAAAATTCAAGAAGTTATAATTGGTTCAATTCAACAAATGTGTGATAATATTGAATCCTTAAATTATGAAGAATATAATAGCATAGTAGATGGGATAATTTATGCTTTTCCCAAACATTCTTATGAAACACTTATCTATGACAGAGAAAAAATATTTTCGTATTTGAGTGATAGCGTTGATATTAAGACGGATAAGCTATGGGGATTACATTGTGCTGAAAATTTTTCTCGACACTTTGCTAAAAAGTGGGTAGATATTAATGCAAAATCTATGTCGTATGATGAAATAAAGTTATTGACTATCACAGCTTGTTATTTAGAATTGCAAGCAGAAAAGGAGACTATAAATGAATAAATATAGTGTTGTTGCAGAAAATCAAGAAAGCACAGTATTAGCTGAATATGTACCAGCTAAAGCGAAGCAAACAGAATATCAATCTGAAGCTGAGTTAGAAAACAGCTTTATAAAACAATTAAAAAATCAAGCTTATGATTATTTATCAATTCACAATGAGCAAGACTTAATTGATAATTTACGCAAACAACTAGAAAAACTTAATGATTATCAGTTTACTGATGAAGAATGGGATAGATTTTTTAAACAAGAAATTGCAAATCCAAATTTTGGCATCAAAGAAAAAACAAAAATTATACAAGAAGATTATAAAAAAGTTTTGTATTATGAGAATCCAATCGATGAATACCGTTTTCGTAATATCATCTTGATTGATAAAGATAATATACATAACAATAATTTACAAGTTATTAATCAATATGAAACTGATGCAGGAAAGAGAGCTAATCGCTATGATGTTACAGTTTTGGTGAATGGCTTACCTCTGGTACATATTGAGCTTAAGCGCCGTGGTGTAGATATTAAAGATGCTTTTAATCAAATTAACCGCTATCAAAATGATAGCTTCTGGGCTGGAAGTGGTTTATATGAATTTATACAATTTTTTGTAATATCTAATGGCACATACACAAAATATTATAGCAATACTACCAGACAATCACATATTAGCGAAAATAATGGTTCTGCTTCTAAAAAAGGAAAGAAAACCAATAATAGCTTTGAATTTACCTCTTGGTGGGCAGATAGAGAAAATAAGCCAATTATTGATTTGATTGACTTTGCAAAAACATTTTTTGCTAAGCACACTTTGCTGAATATTATCACAAAATATTGTGTATTTACCTCAGATGAAAACTTGATGGTTATGCGTCCTTATCAGATTGTAGCAACAGAAAGCATTTTAAATAAAATCAAGATTGCTAGTACTTATAAACAATATAATACTGTTGATGGTGGGGGATATATCTGGCACACAACGGGTAGTGGAAAGACGTTAACTTCATTCAAAACTGCACAATTAGCTACAAAATTAACTGAAATAGATAAAGTGTTGTTTGTTGTTGATAGAAAAGACCTAGACTATCAAACAATGAAAGAATATGATAAGTTTCAAAAAGGTGCTGCCAATAGTAATACCAGCACAGCAGTTTTACAAAAGCAATTAGAAAGCAAAGATGCTCGTATTATAATAACTACAATTCAAAAATTGGTTTGCTTCATCAAAAAGAATAAAACACATCCAGTTTATTTGCAGCATATTGTAATAATATTCGATGAATGCCATCGAAGCCAATTTGGTGAAATGCATCAAACAATAACAAATGCTTTTAAGAAATATCACTTATTTGGCTTTACTGGAACACCTATATTTGCAGAAAATGCTGTTATGAATAAAAAAAGCAAAGCTCAAACGACAGCCCAGTTATTTGGTGAACAGCTGCATACATATACTATTGTTGATGCTATTGCAGATAAAAATGTTTTGCCATTTAGAATTGATTATATCCGCACGATGAAAGAACAAGAAGACGTTAAAGATTCTAAAGTTTGGGATATTGATAGAGAGAAAGCATTACAATCTCCTGCACGTATCACAAGAATAGTAAAATATATTCTTGAACATTTTAATCAAAAAACGATGCGTAACGATAGGTCTTATAGTTTTAATGCATTAACAAATATTAGCGAAGTTGCAAAAGCTAAAAATCGTAGAGATATTGAAGAAATAAAACAAAAAATCAGATTAACTGGTTTTAATTCTATTTTTGCAGTTTCATCAATCGAATTTGCAAAGCTATATTATGAAGAATTTAAAAAGCAAATAGCTGAAAATCCTATGAAGAAATTAAAAATTGCAACAATCTTTAGTTTTGGGGTGAATGGTGATGATAATTCTGATGATGGAGTGTTTGATGAAAACCCAGAAGATACGTCTAAATTAGACCAAAGTGATAGAGACTTTTTGGATGGTGCTATTGATGACTACAATAAGATGTTTGGCACTTCTTATGATACATCAAGCGATAAGTTCCAAAATTACTATAAAGATGTGTCATTAAGAATGAAAAATCGCCAAATTGACCTTTTGATAGTCGTTAATATGTTTTTGACTGGGTTTGATGCAACCACTTTGAATACACTTTGGGTTGATAAAAATTTACGAATGCAAGGGTTATTACAAGCATTTTCAAGAACAAACCGTATTTTAAACTCAGTTAAAGCCTATGGTAATATTGTATGCTTCCGTAATTTAGAAGAAGCAACAAATAAAAGTATTGCTCTATTTGGTGACAAAGAAGCTGGTGGTATTGTATTGATGAAGACATTTGATGAATACTACAATGGCTATACTGATAATAAAGGGAAATATGTAACAGGTTATAAAGAGCGTATAGAAGAGTTACAAAAGAAGTTCCCCGTTGGTGAAATGATTATCAGTGAAAAAGAAAAGAAAGAATTTGTCCGTTTGTATGGCTCTATCTTACGTTTAACAAATATCTTATCTTCTTTTGATGAATTTGCTGATAAAAAGATATTAACAGAGCGAGATGTCCAAGATTATCATAGTGAATATTTGCGTATTTATGATGAACTTAGACCCCAAGGTAAGGAAAAGGACAATGTTAATGATGACCTTGTATTTGAATTAGAATTAATAAAACAAGTCGAAATTAATATCGATTATATATTAATGCTGATTAAAAAATATCACGATGGTCATATGGAAGATAAAGAAATAAAGATAACTATTTTGAAGTCTGTCGATGCAAGTATGGAATTGCGTAGTAAAAAAGACCTTATCGAAAACTTTATTGCTTCATTAACTCCCAGTAGCGATGTTGATAAAGATTGGAAAAAATTTATTAATGAGCGCCGAATTGCTGAACTTAATAAAATTATTGAAGAAGAAAATCTTAATAAAGAAGAGACTTACAAATACGTTAATACAGCTCTTAAAAATGGATATGTTCAAGAAAATGGAACAGCTATCAATGAAATTTTACCTAAAATGTCCAGATTCAATAAAAGCAGAAGTATCAAAAAGAGTAGTGTTATTGCTAAGATTATGAACTTCTTTAATAGATTTAAAGACATTGCTTCTGGCAAGATTGAAGAAGATAATAAATAAACCATCACATGCTATAAAGTAAAAGACAGTAAAGGCCTAACAAAATTAAGGCTTTTATTTGATTATTTTTATCCCGTTTCTGTCTGTTTGTTAGTAATCCCGTCTAAATCGTAGCAAAATGTCATCAAAAATTATAAAAAAAGGGGCTCGCGAAGGTGATTTTTTACAGCATACTATTTAATGTAAATAGTCAATAACACTAATTTTGAAAGGAAAATCACCATGCAAAAACAATTTGAAGAATATTTACAAGCAAAGAATTACAGTTCCACGACAAGCCTTGACTACCCAATGCGTTTAGAAAGACTTTGTCGTAAAGAAAAAATCACTTTTGAACTCCTAGCCCAACACTTAGCAGAAATAATGCCTGAATATGAAAAGACTGGTAAGAAGTCTAGCTATGGAAAAAGAAGCCATTCATCAGTCATTAACGCTTTGAGAAGATTTGCTGAATTCTTATCAGATTGCAACATCAAATTTGAAGGTGCCAACTAGGATAAGGAGTAAATACTATGTCAGATGTTAAATATCCAGATATAACAGTCAAAATAATTGGTGCTAATGGTAATGCTTTTTGTATCTTAGGTATATGCACAAGAGAAATGAGAAGACATAAATTGTCACAATCTGAAATTGATAGTTTTATGTCAGAAGCAACAAGTGGTAATTATGATAATCTCTTATGTACTGTCATGAATTGGTTTAATGTGGAGTAATAACAATGACTGATATTGCAACATTAAATGACAATTTTAGAAAGAGTTTTATTGGTGGTCAGGTGCTCTTGACTGCCGGTATTGCTGCCATGAGTTCAGAAGATAAAGCCAATATTGTATCACTTGTTCAGAATTTTGATAATTTTACACCAGATAACGATCCTTATGGTGAACATGATTTTTTTAGTATAGATTATAAAGGTAATAAAATCTTTGCTAAAATTGACTATTATGATTTGAATTATGAGTTTATGTCAGAAAATCCAGCCAATCCTGATATAACCAATCGAGTACTTACTATTCTCTTATCTTGTGAATATTAAACACAAACACCAAAGCTCGTTTTTTGGCCCTATACGCATAGATTTATTTTTTACTATAACTTATCTGTAGAAATGAATCTTGATTGTATAGGGGCCTTTTTTAATACCGTATCTTTAATATAAACTTCTTTTCCATTTGGTAAGAAAGTCCATTTTTTGACCTATAGCAACACTTTACCTGTTTGATATAGGTTTTTATAAAAAATGAATGCGCTTGTTTCTGGGTTGTTTATAGAGCAATGGAGAGCGCTTTATTATGATATCAGCTGTTCATATTCTTTGGATAAGCCATAAGTCCTGTTTTTGCGCGCTTTATTTGCTATTATTAAAAATCCTTCTTCTACCCATTTATTTAAAAGTAGTCTGGCGGATTGTGATGATAAATTCAAATATTCACCTGCTTGATTTGATGTTATTTGATCAAACTCTACAAATAATTCTAAAATTTTGCGTTGTTTAATATCCAGTTTACGCAACATTGGTGATATATCCGTTTTAATACCTGTGTTCTGCTGTTCTTGCGCTTTAATATTGATATTTTCAAATGCTGTTGCCACACCTTTAATAAAGTATTCAAGCCAAGGAGTTAAATCTGCCTCGTTTCGGCCAAAATAATAGTTATGATGCGGATGTGTTGCTAATGCTTGATAATAATCTTTGAGATTTTTAGCATAATACTCTTCCAAAGAATAAATACCTTTTAAGCCATAACCGAATTTACGCATAATATAACTGGTCATCAAGCGTGCTGTTCTGCCATTACCATCAAAATACGGGTGAATAGTCACAAATTGATAATGAAACAGTCCAGCCACAATAGGTGTTGGCAGTTTATCTATATTATCATTTACCCATTGAGCTAAATCTTTCATCATAACCGGAACATCTTTAGTTTCTGGTGGCAGATAGACAAGTGAGCCGTCAGATGTGTCATATATTGCATTTTGCTCATTACGATAAGGAATAATTTTTTTACTGCCTTCAATTAGTGAATGGATTTTTTGTAGCAGCTTTTCATCAAATTCTCCACCATTTTCAAGAACTTTTTCCATATAATTGATAGCATTGTAATAAGCTTTGACTTCTTTTTCGTCATGACCTTGATATTCTTTAACTTTATTGTTTGCAGAATAAAGCGCCGTTTCTACTTGTTTTAATGATAAATGATTACCTTCAATTTGCGTAGAATAGTGACTTTGTGCAATTTTGGCAGTTTTATGCAGCGAAGATAACAAAACCGGTGACAAAGGCTTATCATCAAACGAATTTTTAATAGCTTCAATCTTAGTTAAATCAGCTAAAATATCTTTGGTAATGGTATATTTTGGTAAAAAAGTCATGATTTACTCCTATAATTTATGATTATTTTATGATTAAATTATGAATAAATCAATAATAAAATATGATTAACTAACGATTTTTTGATGATAAGACATTTTGGATCATTAACCAAGAAGACTCATTTTTTGACCATATGACTCAATCTTTTATTTTGGTATAGGTTTATATATAAAAATTAAATTCATTAATCCGGTGGCTGTTTATGACTCAATGGGATATGTTTTGATATGGCAAGTTGAATAAATCATCAGAAAATATTATTCTTTCACCGTCAAATTTACCATATCTATTAACTTTTAACTCCTTTAAACAATAAAAATCAGTATCATTAACAGCATTTACAAATGTTTTTATATTATCTTCTTTAATATGTTGTAATTTTAAGCAGTAATCAGACATACCCCTTATAGATTTAATCGTTTCCCTTATAGCATTTTGCAACATCTCATTCGTATATTTATCTTGATTAAACAATATATGAAAATGCCAATATATACCATCACCTGTTTCAGAAGTAGCAATAAAAGGTAAATGATGTCTATTCCAATGATTTCTAATAAGACTTCTTTCAAACACCTTCATAATAAGTCTTAATCTTCCTATTGCATGATTTAAATTAGTAGTTTCCCAATGTTTAGGTAATCTTACAGTTAAAAAATGTGTCGGTTTATATACTGTATTTATAAAATTTACATATTCACACTTAACTCTCTCAGAAATATTGTATTTAGGCACTTTTACACAATATTTATTTTTTTGACCGTTGGATATATTATTTATATTTGATATAGGTTTTATTACATTTTTATAATTTACTTGTTTATGGGTTATTATAGACTCATTCATTGATATATTTTCCTTGATTAAAATTAGTTGGAAGAGAAAAAAGTAAAAAAGAACATATAAAATTTACACGTAACAATATTTACTTTTTTTATTTAAGAGTAAGAAAATATAAAGAGAAGTAATAAGATAAAGAATTAAATAAAGTCATACATATAATAACAACTAGAATAAACATTATATAAAATAGATACATAAGGAATATATAGAGAAGATATATTACTACTCTTGCATTGGTGCATGATTAAAAAGCACATTGTTACAGCTTGCTGTGTAGTTGTGCTAAGATGTATTGCACCATAGACTTTATAGGACTGTGGAATGTATGACTTTATTTACATTAACTTTACATTACATTTTATACATTCTTATCATTTACATTTCATAATATTTACATAAATAATTTTGAGTATAGTTATCACAAAAGGATACATTTCAAATTGTACCATTTATAAAAAGCCAATTACTCAGGCCAGAATACGTTATTGTTGAGACTGGTTACTCACGTATTCATAATTGACTAGAACAAAAATTTTGATGATTTCTGCTTATATAAATTTCCAAAACTAAAAAAATAATCTGAACGAAACCGGAACATCTGAAGATAAAATGCATTATAAACGGTATGAATGAAATAGCTAACAATCTTCTACTGAAAAAGGCCTGGATAAATTTTATTTCCACACGTAAAAAGCGCCAAAATAAGCTTTTTTTGAAAATCAAGAGACAGCCGGACACACCACCGTATTATGTTTATATAAAAAAATATAATAAATACGTATACCCCGGGGCCGCTATAACATAAATATTATAAGCAATCACTTCATTTCAAACGGGAAAAAAAGTCATAAAAAGGAAGGAGGAGCAAAATTAACTGCTCCTCTCAACCATAACTTAATAATTATCTCGGTATTAATTCCATAATTTTACGCTCCATGAGTGGACAAACACATTCGCCAATAACGTCGCGAATGAGTTCATCATCATTTAAGGCAAATGTAGGAACTTTATAATTATCAGGTAATCCCGTCAAAAGCATCAACTCTTTAGGAGTAAAAGCTCTGGCATCACTATAAGTCCCATCTTCTAACAATCTACCCGGATGACAAGAAATCATACCGCCCATACCGGCAGATTTCATTAAGATTGCTCCCGATGGTTTATCCCAATCTGCACGACACCATGCACTTCTGTAATATGAAGTTTCTGTGCCATCTTCTTTTGTAGGCTTCCACGGATAGGGATTTAAGTAAGCAGAGCAACCGGAAGGAGTATGTTTCATAATATCCACACATCGTTTAGACCAATAAGGAGCATAATGATATGGTATTTTGCTGTATTCACCGGATTCTAATGATGGCAGATGTCCTATTGCATCACGAACAGTAATATTTGTACCTTCTTTTTCAGGAAGTTTCCAATTTCCTTTCTTAGAAGCCACAATAAAAGCTCGTTCTCGGTGTTGCGGAACACCAAAATCAGCCGGATCTAAGATGGCATGTGAAATGTATTTATATCCCAGTTCAGACAACTTGTCTCTTATTATTGATAGAATAGGGATTTCTTTATTGAGTTTTGCAGTAAAAAAGGCGGGCACTTCTTCAATAAAGACATGTTCATTAATTTCATTTATACCTTCTAAAAATTGAAGACCTCTTTCATATAAAAAAGCGCGAGGATTTGTATGATCTCTCGCGCCGGCTGTGGAAAAGTCTTGACAAGGTGGACTCATTAAAGTGAGTGTGCAACCTTTGTTTATATGTAACTGAACAAGTTTATTAAATGTTTCATCGTCCATAATATCTCCCGGAATCATAGTCGATGTTTTATATTTTGCTTGGTAATATCTTGCTCTGTCACCTAGCAATTCATTACTCACAGTTGCTTCTAGGCCGACATCAGCGTTAAATGTTTCGCCAATACCGGCACAGCTGAAAAGTGATGTATATTTAATTATATCAGTCATGATTATTCTCCTTTTATAGAATTAGATTGTTGAGTTGAAATTTCAGATAATGTTTTCCATTTAGAATTATAGGCGGTGGTGTTACATAAATCTAAATAAGCACCATCAGGGAACATTGTTTCAAGCAAATCGTGATAATATGCTTTAACATCTTCTATTTGGTTGGAATGTAAGCTTAAAACAGACGCTTCTTTTGATTTATCATCTGGTTTTAAGCCTTCTCCTTTAGTGGCAAATAACAAAGTACTGTGTTGACTTCTGGTAAATTCACCGGTTTGAGTAGCGGTTAGATGATTCCAAATGCACATATCTTTATAGGTAAATCCCCAAGAATTAATAACTTCCAATGCTTCAAGTAAATTGCTACTGTCAGTCCACAACAACAAGACAGAATTTTCATTGGCCGGAATATCCATTTCTTTTAATGAGGACATTTGGGCATTTACCGACAAAGGATTGGCATAGATAACATTAAATGTTTCATCATCTAAGACGGTTGCATCAGTTCGGTGTAATTTTTGGAACTTGATAGCATCTTTAATTGCCATAGCCTTGAGTTTAAGCTGATTTTCCTCATGTTTAGCCTGATTTTTCTGCTTTTCTTTATATTCATTAGAGATTTTATCGCTTTCTTCTTTCAAAATTGTCATAGCTAAACGAAGTGTTGGCAAATCATCATCTTTCTTGGCTCTTTTAACTGTTTTATCCAGCAAACCTTTATGTTTATGAAGTTGTTCATATTGCCATGCGGTTTTAGCAGAGAGATTATATTGTTGTTTTATAATCTGCTCTTTTGTTAACTTTTTTTCCTCTGGGGTAAGAAGTTCTTCTTCAGGTTTAATTAAATCGCTACGCAAACCTTGAAGACGGTCAATCTTAGAAAAGCGTTTTCCCATTTTACGTTGAGCTTTGAGACGTAAAAGGGCATATTGCCAACTAAGTCTCATAATTGCATGATATTGTTCGTCTTCTTTGTTAAATTGCTTTAGCATATTTACTGATGTTTTAAGAATGCCATCACAGAAAGCAATAAATGTCGGACAATCTTTAGGATTTTCAGGAACAATTAAGTTACTTGGGTTACCTAAAACAGTGAGTGGGGTGGAAGAAGATGTTGTTTGTTCATTAATATTTGTGTTTATTACTTCTCCTTCAACAATAACAATGTCATTAGAAAAATTTTTGTTTTTAATATTAGAATTTGTCATAATTTTGATCTTTCAAATAAAAAAGAGCCGCCGAAGCGACTCTGGAGTTAAATTGATGTCACACAATGTGACTGGTTTTAAAAAGCAAAAAACCGCACGAATGCGGCCTATAAAAATTGATTGAATCCTGTAAATAAACAGAAAACAACAAGTTTAGAGAGATTGGATTTTGATAATACACCTCCTTTCAGATGTAAGGTTGTCACAACTAAGAAAAATTAGTTAAATAAAAGAATTTAAAACAAAAAAAGCGGTTGCCATAACGACAACCGCTCGCAAATAAGAAAAATGCATTTAAAACAAAAAAAGACCGCAGAATAAACTGCGGCCATTAAGAAACTATGCGTTTAAAACCAAAAAATAGTCCAAAAGCTAAATTCTATAAGGTTTTATGAGATTATATACTATTTTTGAAGAGGGGATATTTTTATACAGATACAAAAAAATCGCCACGACGGCGAAACAAATAGAAAAGATTAGATATGCTAATCTATAAAAGACATAAATCTAGCAACAAACAAGCTAAAATTCATGCCACAAGCTAATTAAATATTTAAAATCGTCTATTAAATTAAACATTTAATTTAATATCAATATAAAGATAAAAGGTTAATGAAAAGTTAATAAAATAAAATATTTTTCAAAAAAATAAAAAAATATTGCTACTTTTAACCAGTTGGGCAGACACCGATATGGTGGATGCACTGAAATAAGGCCTTGCACGAATATGTGGGCTACTTATCACATTGTTTGTAGTAACGACATCCACCGCCTAGTGCGTTTTACTTGGGCTGATTGGTGTTTGTCATTGTTTAAGTTTATTGCAACTACATTTTTTGCTTTATTTTATGTGCAGATGGTTTATGCGCATGAGTTTGTGGCAACTATAATCAAAATCAATGATGGTGATACAATAACGGCTTTAGTTAATAATGAAACGACCAAAATCCGCTTGCTTGATGTTGATTGCTATGAAACCAAGAAGAACGTAAGAGCAAAATTTCAGCAAAAATACTATGAATTATCGGTTGATGAAGTGCTTGAAAAAGGTAAGCAATCAAGGAAAATACTAAAAAAATTACTTAAAGACCACAGATATATAAGAGTTGAGTGGGAAAAAAGTGATTCTTTCGGTCGTATCTTAGGCAAAGTCTATTTAGATGATATAAAGTCAGCCGGTGTGATCGATGTTAATCAGTATATGCTCGAAACCGGTGGCTGCAATAAATACGTGCCAAAGAGCGCCTTAAATCATAAAATTAAATAATAATTAAATTTACTTTTGAATATTTTGTGGATAAAACAAAATTTACTTGACTTTTTACAAAAATAGCATAATATGACCTCATAATTAATAATTAAAGAGGTTAAAATGACAGAACAATTTGATTATAGTAAAAAACCTTGGGAACTTAACCCTGACTTAACTCAAGAAATATTAAATGCAATAGCTAAAGTAATTGAGCAGAGAACAAAAGAATGTTTGGAGGAACGTTTTGATATATCTCGCGGAGATTCTCATTATTCGTATGGACACACAGCAAGAGCTTGGCGCATACATGGACTTCGTGAATTTATAATATCACAAACCTTTCCTAATTTGAAAATTTTAAAAGATAAAGGTAATAGCTTTGAGTTTGCAATAGGTAATACTCTTATGAAACTATATAGTGGCATACCTGAAGAGATGACAGCTAATATGAAAAAACTTTCACCATATGAATCTGGACAATATAGCTTAAAATTAGAAGGTTCTGATAATGATAAAATATATTGGCGCATAATGATTAACTCCGCTCCTACTACACACGATCTTTTAAATATTTCATTTACTGGATTTAATAAATATGGGGAATTAGTGTGCATTTATGATGCGCCATTAGAACAAATTCCTGTAATTTATAGTGTTGACAAAGTTGAAAAAGAAGCTAAAAAGATTTCAGATGCAAAATTCTCTCGCAAGAAAACAATAAAGCATTCAGAGGCTATTTAATGTCAGAAGAATTTATAGGTGATAGATTAAGACAACTTCGTTTGATAAACGAAAAATCTTTGCAAGATGTTGGTGAGGCAATTGCTGCTACAAAGCAATACATACAACAAATTGAAGCAGGTTTACAAAAACCAACTGAAATGACTCAAAATGCATTAGCAGATTATTTTGGAGTTTCTAAAAGTTTTTTCATTCAAAAATATAATCATATATACGAAAGTGAATGTAATTTTAGAAAAGCCAAATCTACTCCTGTTAATGTAAAAGAAAAAGCTCAACAATATGCCTCTTTGCTGGAAGAATATATTAAATTTTTAGATGAAGATGAATTCGATTTACCAACAATATCCTTTTTGAAAGAAGACATTGATTATAAGAATCTATCTGCTTTGAATATAGAAGAACTTGCCGAGAAGTTGAGAAAAGAATGGGGTCTAGATGTTGAAACCCCAATTGATGATATGACAAAGGCTCTCGAAAATGCTGGTGCTATCGTAACATATTTTAAGGAATTATCTGATAAAGTTGATGCGTTTTCCATTAGCAGAAATCGTCCATTAGTTATAAGAAATAATGAGAAATATAATGGTTGTAGATTGCGTTTTGATTTAGCACACGAATGTGGACATTTAGTTTTGCATAAATGTAGTGATAATGCTGAAGATATAGAACTTAAAGAAGAACAAGCCAATAGATTCGCAAGTGCTTTTTTATTACCAAGAAAGGGATTTTTTCAAGAATTTTATGGTGTTTTTGCAGGAATGAGTATCAACTGGCGAAAGATGGCTGAATTGAAAAAAAGATGGAAGGTTTCTTTTGCTTCAATGATACATAGAGCTTACGATTTAAATATTATAGATGCAGTGAGATATCGTAGCGCATATATTTATTTAAGAAAAAGCGGACAATCTAAAACTGAACAAGGTGATGATTACATAAATATTGAAACATCTTCATTGCTAGAAAATATGACAAATCACTTAGTTGCAAATGATATTGAAGACTTGGCATCTTTTATCAGAAATAAAGGCTGGTCCGCAGATTTATTTGCAAAAGTTATGTCTTTCAACGTTGATAAAGTAAAAGAATATATGAATAAACAAAATAACGTAATAAGCTTTGAAAATTACAAACTTGGTTAATTTATAAACACAGGATAGTCTTTTCTGAGCTCAATAAACTTCTTTTCATCAAGGAAATAAAGTCTATCTTCTCCCGAAATCACGTTATTGCATATTTGGGAGATGAAATTGCATAAATGTTTGAAAAATAAGGAAACTCGATATAACTGGTCCGTGTAAATGCTCGGGATAGGCTGTTTTTAATTTGACTTACACGGACTAGCCTGAAAGCCTTGTAAAATAAAGAAAAAAGCCACCTTAAAAGGTGGCTTATCTGTTCTGGCTGGGGCGGCTGGATTCGAACCAACGAATGTCGGCACCAAAAGCCGATGCCTTACCACTTGGCGACGCCCCAACAAAAAGTATTTTAACAAAGCAGCGAGCGTTGTTCTCAAACTTTTCGTTATTCTTGTATGCTATATTTTTTATAATTGCAAGCATTTTTTTTAAAAATTTGCATATTTTTTCATTTTTTCACGGTACTCGCTCTTATTGCTTTGATTTTGCAATATAAATTTAAAATAAAAAATAAGATTGATAAGTTAGCAAAGCAAGTTGACATTTAATAAAAAATTGTATTCAATTTTAAATGAGAAAAACTGTTGTTTGTGCACAAGGTTGGCACTTAAAAAATTATGAGCACTGAAATATGTGCATTAAAGAGAGGAACTATGAAAGTTGTCATTTTAGCCGGAGGTCTGGGCGCTAGATTTTGCGAAGAAACAAATATAAAACCGAAACCAATGGTGGAAATCGGTGGTTTTCCTATTTTGTGGCACATAATGAAAATTTATGGCAGTTATGGTTTTAATGAATTTGTAATTTTGACCGGTTATAAACAAGAAGTTATAAAGAATTATTTTTTGAATTACTACATGAATAATTCGGATGTAACCTTTGATTTTGCGGCAAACAGCGTTGAGGTGCATAAAAATCGCTCTGAGCCTTGGAAAGTTACTTTATTGGATACCGGGGGCTCAACTTTAACGGCCGGACGAATTAAGCGTGCTAAAGATTTTATCGGCAACGAACCGTTTATGCTGACTTACGGCGACGGCGTGGGAAATGTGGATATTCCGGCTGTGCTCAAACAGCATAAAAATTCCGGCAATTTCTGCACACTTACGGCATATCAGCAAGAAGGGCGTTTCGGTACCATAAATATAAACGAGCAGGGAACTGTTATGCAGTTTCAGGAAAAGCCTAAAGAAAGCGGAATTTGGGTAAATGCCGGATTTTTTGTGTGCGAACCTCAGGTTTTTGATTATATACCGGAAAATGCTGACAATATAATGTGGGAACAAGAACCTCTGAAATCTTTGGCCGGCGCCGGCAAACTCGGAGCTTATAAACATACGGGTTTTTGGCATCCGATGGATATGCTGCGCGATAAAGAAGATTTGGATAAATTGTGGGCATCCGGTAAGGCTCCATGGAAAATTTGGAAAGATTGAGTTAAAAATGAATAACGGCATGTATAACAATATTTACAGCGGCAAAACCGTTTTGATAACCGGGCATACCGGCTTTAAGGGCTCGTGGCTGGCCGTTTGGTTGAATGAACTCGGGGCAAAAGTTGTCGGCTATGCTTTAGCCCCGAAATCTGCAAAAGATAATTTTACCGCGTGTAAACTTCAAAACAAGCTGTATGCCGATGTTCGCGGCGACGTGCGCGATTATGAAAAGTTGAGTTCGGTTATTGCAAAATATCAGCCGGAAATTATCTTTCATTTAGCGGCGCAGGCTTTGGTTAAAACCTCTTACGAAGAACCGAAAGAAACGTTTGAAACCAACTTTATCGGTTCGCTGAATGTTTTAGAGGCCGTACGGCATAACAGCTGTGTCAAAGCTGTGATTATGGTAACGTCGGATAAATGCTATGAAAATAAGGAACAGATTTGGGGGTATAAGGAAAGCGATCGTATGGGCGGCTATGACCCGTATTCAGCGTCAAAGGGCTGTGCTGAACTACTGATTTCCTCTTATCGCAACTCGTTTTTTAATCCGAAAGATTTTAATAGGCACGGCGTGGCGGTGGCGTCAGTTCGTGCCGGAAACGTCATCGGCGGCGGCGATTGGGCGGAAAATCGGCTGATACCGGATTGTATCAGCAGTATTGAAGCCGGAAAAAACATTGAAATCCGCAATCCATGTTCCACACGCCCATGGGAACATGTCTTAGAGCCTTTGTCAGGCTATTTGCGAGTGGGGCAGAAACTTTTGGAAGAACCGGATAAATATGCCGAAAGTTTTAATTTCGGACCGCGTGTTTCAAACAACAAACCGGTTATAGATGTGGTGCGTTTGTTGGTGGAAATCTATGGCAAAGGGCAGGTTGTGGATGTTCATAATCCGAATGATGTGCATGAAAACATAATGCTTAATTTAGACGTGAGCAAATCCTATTTTATGCTGAATTGGGAAGCGGTGTGGAATTTGCGTCAAGCCGTGGAAAAAACGGTGGAGTGGTACAAAGCTGCTTTGCATACGGATGATATGTATGATTTTTGCGTAAAACAAATAAAAGAGCACGGCGACGGACTGACCGAATAGCTGAAAAACGCATATTTAATAAATATGTAAATTTTTCAATATCATTATTGACAACAGCTTGTTTTACCGTTAATGTAGCAAACATCTGTAATAAATTTGAGGTAGTTAAAAAATAAATTATGAGTAGTCCCATATTTGTGTATGTTTTTAATCTGTTTTTAGTGTTTCTTTTAGTTTTTTTTAATGCGTTCTTTGTAGTTTCCGAGTTTTCTATAGTAAAAATCCGCCGCACAAAATTAGAGGAATTAGCTCATAATGGCAGCAGACGCGCTAAAATCGGTCTCAAAATCAATGACCATCTGAACACCTATTTAAGCGCTATTCAGCTGGGTATTACTTTGGCTTCTTTGGGATTGGGTTGGATTGGCGAACCGGCGGTTTCTAAATTGCTTGAAGTTATTTTCGGCACGTTTTTGAGTGATAATCCGGTACTTTTGCATTCGCTTAGTTTTGGTGTGGCATTCAGCCTTATCACGCTGTTTCATGTGGTTTTGGGCGAGCTGGTGCCAAAGTCGCTGGCAATTCAGGACACTGAGCGCTATGCTTTGGCGATTGCTCCGGCTCTGTATACGTTTAACCATATTTTTTCGCCGTTTATTTGGGTATTTGACCATGTTACCATCGGTATTTTGAAAATTATGGGCATTCAGTCGAGCAATGAAAACGGCGACGCTCACTCCGAAGAAGAAATTAAGCTGATTATCGACGCTTCGCAAAAGGACGGAATTATCGACGATACAGAAGGTGAAATTATTCAAAACGCAATTTGTTTTTCGGAAACCTGCGCTCACGAAATTATGATTCCGCGTCAGGATATTAAGTGCATTTATAAAAATTCCAGCTATAATGAAGTTATGGACTTTGTGCGCAAGCATAATCACACTCGTTTTCCGCTTTGCGATAAGGATAAAGACCATATTATCGGCATGGTGCATATCCGCGATATTTTGGAACATCCGGAAGATAAAGACGCTAAGGACTTTTTGAACCATATTGTCCGCAAAATTCTGTTTGTACCGGAAAATCATTCCATTTCCGATATTTTACATCAGATGATGCACAAGCATATTCATTTGGCGATTGTGGTTGATGAATATGGTGGAACTGCCGGTATGATTTCTATGGAAGATATTTTGGAAGAACTGGTCGGCGATATTCGCGATGAGCACGATGATACCACAGTGGAACCAATCAAAAAAATTGATGACAAATCTTGTGAATTTGATGGTCTGTATTTAGTGGAAGATGCGTTTGATTGCATGGGACTTCCGCATTATGAGCCGGAAGAAAGTACAGTCGGCGGCTATGTGTTTGCGCTTATCGGGCGGGAACCGAAAGTCGGAGATGTGGCGGAAGATGAATTTTGCCATTATGAGGTGCTGTCGGTTGATAATATGCGTATTACTCGTGTGAAAATTCAAAAGCTCTAAAATTTTAAAAAAATTAAAATATATGCGCCGGACGAGAAAAAGCCAGCGCATATATTTTAACCTTAGAACAGAAAAATTAAGCCATATCGGCAATAAAATCTTCCATTTCTTGTTCGTGTTCAATCTCTTCTTTCAAAATTTTACGCGATATGCGAAAAGTCTCAACATCCTTGCCTTCGGTCATGTCGCATAAGCGTTGATAACGGTTAATCGCACAGCGTTCGGCCGCCAGATTATCTTTAACCAGCGATTGCACGTCGGCTTTTTTCGGCGGCATATATTTACAGTGTGCCAAGCGTCCCCAATCTTCGGGAGAAAGCGCCGGAGTGCCGCCCAGTTGTAAAATTCGGTTTGCCAGCCAATCGGCGTGTTTCAGCTCTTCGCCGGCGTGTTCTTCAAACTCCGATACCACGCTTGGACGCTCGGGACCATGAGCCAGCTTTGCGCCCAGCCAATATTGATAATAAGCCAGCCATTCTTCGGCGTATGCCTCGTTTAATACTTTAAGTAACTCTTCCAAATCAATTTTGATAATTTTTTTAGCCATTTCACCCATTTTACATCTCCTTAAATGATTAACACATTCATACATAATCATTGAATGCGCAGAATCAACGTTTACGACTATTTAATATTTTGCGGTTAAACTTAATGATATATATAAAAGGAGAATAAAATGATTTTAGCGGCTCCGAGTTTATTGGCGGCAAATTTTTGTAACCTGAAAAAAGACGTGCAAATGGTGGAAAACGCCGGTGCCGATTGGTTGCATTTAGATATTATGGACGGGCATTTTGTGCCTAACTTGAGTTTTGGCGCCGATGTGGTAAAACAGCTGCGACCATGGAGTAAGTTGTTTTTTGACGTGCATTTAATGGTGGAAGAACCTGCAAATTTTTTACCGCAGTTTTTGCATAGCGGCGCCGATTTAATTACCGTGCATTATGAGGCATGTTCCGATTTATCCGCGGTATTGGCGCAAATCAAAGCCACCGGCTTAAAAGCGGGAGTGTCGCTGAAACCAAATACGCCGGCGCAGGTCTTGAAACCTTATTTGCCGGAACTTGACAATATCTTGATTATGACGGTAGAGCCGGGATTCGGCGGGCAAAAATTTATGGCGGATATGCTGCCAAAAATTACCGATGTTGCAAAAATGACGGCCGGAAAAAATATAACTGTTGAAGTTGACGGAGGTATAAACGCTGAAACTGCAAAACTTTGCGTGGAGCAGGGGGCAAATGTGTTTGTGGCCGGCAGTGCCGTTTTTAAAAACGCAAATCCGGCGGAGGTTATCAGACAGCTGCATAGTTTGGGAGAAAAATAATATGGCTACGATTATGATTGTTGAAGATGAGCAGGCGATTGCATTGCTGTTGAAATATAACTTAGAAAGAAACGGCTATGACACAATTACCGTTTCGCACGGCAATCGGGTGCTGGCTGCTGTTGAAAAATATTTGCCGTCGCTGATTTTATTGGACTGGATGCTGCCGGAAATGTCCGGTTTGGAACTTTGTAAAATTATCCGCAATAATCCGGAATTGAAAAATATTCCGATTATTATGTTGACAGCCAAAAGTCAGGAAGAAGACAAGGTTGTCGGGCTTTCGGCTGGTGCCGATGATTATGTTACAAAGCCGTTTTCAGTACCTGAATTGCTGGCGAGAATAAAAACAAACTTGCGGCGTGTCAGCGCAACAAATCAGCTTGTGAAAAAAGAATATTCGTTTCAGGATATTCGCTTGGATGCGGTTGAAAAAAAAGTTTTCCGCGGCGAAAATTATGTGCGTTTGGGACCGACGGAGTTTCGTATTTTGAAATTGCTTATAGCCAATCCTCGTCATGTTTTTTCAAGAGAGGATTTGTTAAAAGAGGTTTGGGGTAACAGCGTATATGTTGAAATGCGCACTGTAGATGTGCATATCCGCCGTTTGCGCAAAGCCCTCAACGAATTTGGCGCCGATTATATTCGTACTATCCGTGCTACCGGTTATTCTATTGATGACCATGAAGTAGAAGCAGAAACTCCTGCAAAAGAATAGCTGTTTAGCGAGAAAATACCGCGTCTTTAATCCGAGACAGCAGGCTTTTTTCAATCGTTTTATTATTTGTGTTTGCAACTTTCTTTTGTCCGACTTTAGTATTTCGTAATTCTTCTGCTTTTTTAGCCATTTCTGCTTTTTTCTTTTGTTCCTGTTTAATTTGCTCTGGTGATTTTTGAGCTTGCCTTTGCTGTTGAGCTTGTTGCTTCTTGGTTTCATTTATGGCTTGTTTAGTATCCGCCACCGCCAGACCGCAGTCAACTGCCGTGCTGGCCGCCGTACCAACACCCGGAAAGCATCCTAATGCGCCGGAAAGCAATTCACATCCTGCTTTACCCCATTCGCCGTTTTTTGCACGCTCATAAGCAAAATAAGCACCGGCGCCCAAACTTACCAGCGGTATTTTCTTTAACACCGATTTGCCCACAGCTTTACCTGCGGCTTTTCCCGCTGCTTTGGCCACTTGCTTAGATGCAGCTTTGGCCGCCTGACGCGCCACCACTTTTTCAGTAACCTTTTCCGCGGCTTTGGAAGCCCCTTTAGCGGCAATATTCATTCCGGCAGATGTGGCAACACCTTGTACGGACGCGTGAACCACGCCTTTGCCAAAGGTTGCGGCGGCGCCTTTTTTATCACCGCTCTTATATTGTTCATAAGCTGAAACTCCGCTGGCAACCACGGCAGCCACCGGAACAGCCCCGACTTTATCCATTACCTTAGCGGCGGTTTTATTATGCGGACGCCAAGAATCTGCCTTATTTATGGCTCTGCCTAAGGCGTTATCATTAAGTTTGTTTCCTGCTTTTTCCAACGCGTTGTCAACACCGTTGCTGACAGCTGAAATTTTGCTGCCTAAGCTGCCGTTTGACTTAGCCTGAGTTTGTAAGGTTTCTTTTAGATTTGAAGTGGTTTTAGATTGAACTTCAACGTTTTTATCAGCCTGTTGTTTTAATGTTTTTTTCAAATCAGATGTATTTTCATTAGCTTGTTTATTTGCCATTAGCTTTTCTGTTTCAGCTTCAATCTGATTGGTGTTTTCTTTGGCTATTGTTTCTTGCTGTTTAGGACCATTATCATTGCTTGCTCTATTGTCTGTTTTTTCAAATTTTACTCCTTCTTTTTGGCTGAATTTTTCAGGAGATATAAAATCAATTTTATTCTCTTCTATTTGAAAATCTTTAATAAGCTCGTTACGACTTTTCTCATCACAAACGATTACAGCCTTACCATCTCTTTCAAAAATTAGAACTTTATTTGAAGGAAATTCCATTCCTGCATCTTTTACTTCAGATAAAATTTTTTCATCAAAAAATATTGTCTTTGTTTCGCTGGTGTCGCACCGTTTTAAAGTATTTAAATCCTCTTTTTTACGAATTTCAACATCTCTTCCTAATTTTATATTAGTGTCATTTGATATATTAAATTTATCAATATAACTTAAATCAGGTATTTCAATATTTTTAACGGAACTTAAATCAATATTGTCATTTAAGTTAGTACCATATCCTAATTTAACGTTTTCAGGAAATTTTATAGATTTGGCTTCAGATAAATCAACACTGGATAAATCTAAGTTTTTAATATTGCTAAAATCTAAATTTCCCCTTAATTTAGTATCAAGATTAAATTTAACATTTTCCGGAAATGTTATTGCTTCAGCTTTCGATAAATCTGTACCGGATAAATCTAAGTTTTTAATGTTACTAAAATCTAAATTTCCTCCCAATTTAGTGCTATATCCAAATTTAACGTTTTCAGGAAATCTAATATTAGTAGCTTTTGATAAATCTGTACTGGATAAATCTAAGTTTTTAATATTACTAAAATCTAAATTTCCTCCCAATTTATTACCATACCCAAATTTAGCATTTTCCGGAAATTTTACAGATTTAACTTCAGATAAATCAACATTTGAAAGCTCTAAATTTTTAATTTGACTAAAATCTACGTTATTTCCTAAGGTAACCATAGATAATTTAACATTTTCCGGAAACTTTATTGCTTCAGTTTTCGATAAATCAACATATGATAAATCCAAGTTTTTAACATTACTAAAATCTACATTATCTCCTAATGTACCCATATCTAGTTTAACATTTTCCGGAAACTTTATTGCTTTAGCTTTCGATAAATCAATATTCCTTAATTCAAGATTTTTAATTTGACTAAAGTCTACATTATCTCCTAATTTAACCATAGATAATTTAACATTTTCAGGGAATTTAACCGATTTAGTTTTAGATAAATCTGTATTGGATAAATCCAAGTTTTTAACATTACTAAAATCTAGATTTCCCCCAAATTTAGTACCAAAATCAAATTTAACATTTTCCGGGAATTTAACCGATTTAGTTTTAGATAAATCTGTATTGGATAAATCCAAGTTTTTAACATTACTAAAATCTAGATTTCCTCCAAATTTATTACCATATCCAAATTTAACATTTTCCGGAAATTTAACGTTATTAGCTTCAGATAAATCAACATTTGAAAGCTCTAAATTTTTAATTTGACTAAAATCTACGTTATTTCCTAATGTAACCATATCTAGTTTAACATTTTCCGGAAACTTGATATCCTCATATTTTGCCAAATCAGCATTTGAAATCTCTAGATTTTTAATTTGACGGAAGTCTACATTATCTCCTAATTGTATATTAGATGAAAGTTTAACATTTTCTGGAAATTTAACGGATTTAGTTTTTGATAAATCAACATTCGTTAGCTCTAAATTTTCAGTAGAGCTAAAATCTACATTTGGTCCTAATTTATTTATATTTCCCCCATGTCGAAACTCAACATTTTTGGGAAACTTTATTGTTTCAACTTGTGAAAGATCTATTTCATTTAAATATAAACTATTAGTCTGACTAAAGTCAAAGTCTTTACCTAATTTCACATTTTGTAATACGACATTTTCCGGAAATTTGACTGATTTTGCTTGCGATAAATCAACGTCTTTTAATTCCAATTTTTTTATCTGGCTAAAGTCAAAATTATTGCCCAATTTTACTTTTTCTAACTCGACATTTTCCGGAAACTTAACCGAATTACATTGCGATAAATCTACGTTAGATAGTTTTAGATTTTTAATCTGACTAAAGTCAAGGTCTTTACCTACTTTTACATTTTGTAATACGACATTTTCTGGAAATTTGACTGAATTTGCTTGCGATAAATCAACGTTTTTTAATCCCAATTTTTTTGTCTGGCTAAAGTCTAAGTCATCACCTGGCATATATTTTAAAATAACTTTTTCTCCAAGATTATCATCATATAAACCAGTTGCCCCGGGAAAAGCGTTTGCATTAAATTTAAACAATCCTTTTTTTCCTTGATTTAGGCTTTCTGTAAATGCTTTTACGCTATTTTGAAATGCTGAATTGCTTTCTCCATATATTCTATCATTTACCACATATAAGGTTTCACCTTTTTCATTTATCCAAGGGTGTATTAATAAACGAGATATTTTATTTTGCGGATTTTTTGAATTATATCCGTAGGCTACAATAGACCCCTGTCCGATAGAATCATCTACATAGTGATGATTCAGCCCGACTGCATTCATACAGCTTTTCCAATTTTGATAGGTTGATTGGCTGGCAACTTGGAATGGTTTGGCTGAAAAAACAATTCGGTCTATTTCACCGGCTTTTAAATCACCGGTTGTTGCAGAGGTTATTTTACCTCGTTCAGATTCTTTACTAATAATATCAGATTTACTTCCATAATCTTCACTCAGAATTTTTGCGGTCTCGGTTACATTATCTAAAGAATGTTCCTTACCTTTGATTTCTTCGCTGAAGCGGTCAAATAAAATTTCATCATTCAATGCGTTACGCAAAAACATATTGCGTTTATCTTGACCGCCTCTTTGCTTTTTCAATTCTAAGAATTTTTGATAATCTCCGGCTTCAATAACCTCAAACAGTTCTTTATCCGAGGCGTCAAATCCGCCATTTTTTTCCAGATTAGCTAAAAACTTATCCATCTGGTTCTTTTTACTGCTATAAAATTTTTGTACGTTTACCGGTTTCCCTTTAACTTGAAATTGATTGCTTTCCGCATCAAATATCATTCCGTATTTATTATATTTATCAACCGTACTGTTAATGATTCCCAAAGCCGAAGTTTCTCTCGCTTCACTGGATAAGTCTAAAACCACATCAGTCAATAAACCGTTATCATACATAATATCCGGAAATGTCGGATTGATTTTTTTACGAAGCTCAACACCTGAACGCACTGTTTCTTGTATGTTTTTATTTATGGTCTGAGCGCTCTCATCTCTGTTGTCAAATGTGCTGCCTGATGCATATTTTTGCTGTTGTTCCAAAATATAATTTCGATAACTTCTTTCAAAGTTTTTTAGTTTTTCAGGCGTCATATCCGGTTTTTGCATTTCTTTAGCAAACAACTTTATCATAGCTTCTTCATCACCGTTAAAACGCCGGTTATGGTGTGCTGCTGCCATTGCCTGAGCATAATATGCCTTATAATTTGGATTAGTTTTATCTATTCCCGCTGTTTCCATAATTTTTTTAGCAGTTTCATGATTAAGTGAAACAACCAATTCATATTCAAGGTTACGAGTTCCGGTTACAACAAGCTGCCCGTTATCTAACATAACACGTTTAATTTTTGCTCCTGAACTTTCATTTTCACTCATAATCTTGCTCCGTAATATCCTATAATATATTTTTTTTCATTTTAACAAACCTGTACCTTGTTTGCAAGTATTATCGGAAAAATAGACAATATTTGTCATATTTTGGTAACAATATTTTAAAACTTGACTTATTTTCGGTTAACATATATGAAAAATTATATATATAATAGTTTCGCTACTTTATTATATGGTGATTTTATGAACTTTGAAACAGAAAAAATTTCAACGTTATTTCAAAAAATTTTTATTCCGACTTTGCTGGGAATGATTAGTCTGTGCGCCATCACCGCCATTGATGGTATGTTTGTGGGGCACAGCGTGGGCAGCGACGGTATTGCCGCTATCAACATCACCGCGCCGTTGTTTATGGTTTTTACCGGTATTGGTTTGATGTCCGGTATCGGCAGCTCGGTTATTGCCTCTGTGGCTTTGGCTAAAGGCAAAATAAAATTTGCGCGGCTGAACGTTTCGCAATCTTTGCTGTTTCTTTCTATTTTTGCCGTCATTCTTTCGGCGCTGATGTTTATATTTCCCGTCAAAACCTCTTATTTGCTTGGTGCTTCTGACTATTTGCTAGACTATGTCAAAACTTATTTGCTATGGATTTTACCGTCATTTTTATTTTTGATGTGGGCCTTGGTAGGAGTGTTTATGATACGTTTGGACGGCGCACCTAAACTCGCCATGTGGATTACCATTATTGAATCCGTTACCAACACTTTTTTAGACTGGCTGTTTATGTTTCCGTTTGGCTGGGGATTGAAGGGGGCTGCTTTAGCTTCAAGTATTTCCACTATAATCGGAGGCGTTTTGACATTGTGGTATTTGCTGTATAAAGCCAAAACTTTACGATTGTATTCAATAAAAATAGACTTACGGGGTTTTCCTCTATTTGCCAAAGGTATTTTGAAGCAGTGTCGCATCGGTTCTTCGGCTATGCTTGGGGAAGCGACAATGGCGGTGCTGATGTTTGTCGGTAATCATGTGTTTATGCAATATTTGGGAGATAACGGAGTGGGGGCGTTCGGTGTCTGCTGCTACTATGCTCCGTTTGTTTTTATGGTGGGTAACGCTATCGCTCAATCTGCGCAACCGATTATCAGCTACAATTTTGGTCTATGTAATTTAGAACGCGTGAAAGAAACCGTTAAAATAGCCATGAAAACAGCTTTGGGATTCGGTGTTTTAACCACTTTTGTTTTTAGTGTATTTCCGCATTTTATGGTTGGACTGTTTTTGCAAAATGACAATCCGGCGGCGATTTTAGCTGTTAGCGGTTTTCCGTATATTGCAACCGGTTTCACTCTTTTTATTCTTAATTTGACGGTAATAGGTTATTTCCAAAGTTTGGAGTGCATTAAACCTGCCACGTTTTTTGCGTTGCTGCGCGGTTTTGTCTTTTTAATTCCCTGTTTTTACTTATTGCCTGAAGTTTTAGGAATAGCAGGAATATGGCTGGCAATGCCGTTGTCCGAAGGTTTGACATTCTTAAGTGTTGCCGTGTTTTATTTTGGAAAACATATAAAAAATAAGTCTTGAGCTAAAACTCAAGACTCATTTTTTGCGGATAACATCAGCATAAAGCCAGTAAAACATTGCCGGAGCCGCCAAATTCGCTGTACCGAATAATTTCTCCGTCCGGATTACATAAAATGCAGCGTCCGGTCTCGGCTTGTTCCGTGTCTTTCGTATATACCCACATCAGTGCTTTTTCCAAAGGAAAATCGCCGGCGGTCAAACGCATTTCGGACAACTTGTCCCAACAATACAGAACTTCTCTGAATTCTTCTGTGGTTAAAAAACGCGCTTTGCAAATTGACGCCAGTTTTTTTGCGTTTGCCAAATCATATCCGCGGCCGGTGCCAATCATTTCATGCAAAATCAAACTCGGTGTCAAACGAATGCCTATATAATTGCATTGACGTTTTTTCCAAGTTTTGCTTTCATAGCCGTCTGCCCACACATAGGCCAAATTCTGTTTGATTTCATTCAAACGCTCGTTTGGGCTTAATCCGGCATAGCGGCGCGGATTCGGTGATAAGTCAATTCCGGCGTCCGGATAAGCTAAAACCGGCTTACAGTTTGCTAAACCTGAACTCTTTTGAAAAAAGAGCTTAAAGTCTTTCCAATAAAAAGAAAAGCCTTTTTTAACATTATTAAAAATAGTCATAACAAAAAAATTTAATAAAATAATTAAGTGAAACTTTTTATAAACCGAGCAGGGCTGCGGCATAGTCATGAGCGTTAAACGCGTCTAAATCTTCTATTTGCTCGCCTACGCCGATAAAATATATCGGTAAAGCAAATTCTTCGGCTGCGGCAACAATAATTCCGCCTTTAGAAGAACCGTCCAGTTTTGTAACTACCAAGCCGTTAACGCCGGCAATGTCTTTAAATGTTTGAATCTGTGAAATGGCGTTTTGTCCGGTAGTCGCGTCTATGGTTAAAAACACGCTGTGCGGCGCGTCGGGAATAACTTTTTGCATAACCCGCACAATTTTTTTCAGCTCGTCCATAAGTCCGTTTTTGTTTTGTAAACGTCCTGCGGTATCAATAAAAACCACATCATCATTATTTTTTAAAGCCTGTTGTAAGCCGTCATAGCACAAACCGGCACTGTCACAACCGTCTGTGCCGCTGAAACATTGAATATTTAAACGATTAGCCCAAACTTTCAGCTGTTCAACCGCGGCTGCGCGGAAGGTGTCTCCGGCAATAAATGAAATTTTTTTGCCTTGAGCTTGTAGTTTTGCCGCCAATTTTCCTATGGTTGTTGTTTTTCCGGCACCATTTACTCCAACCATCAAAATAACATACGGTTTATGCTCGGTAATTGAAAAATTTTTTTCGCAAGGTTTTAAAATATTTTCTATTTTTTGCGCCAAAAGTTTGCGGATTTCTTCAGATGTAATATCTTTATTTTGTTTTTGCGCCGCAAAATCAGCTAATATGGCTGCGGTTGCCTTAACGCCTAAATCCGATGTCAGTAAAAGGTCTTCCAAATCTTCCAAAGTTGCGGAGTCCAGTTTGCGTTTGCTGAAAATATCAGTAATGCTTCCGCTGATTTTATCAGATGATTTTTTGAGGCCAAAACCTAATTTTTGCCAAAAGTTGCTCATATTTTATTCCTTGCTTAATTCTCTTAAAACTGCGGCGCGGCGTCGGCGTTCTTCCATTGGTAGTTGCGGCATGCGAGCGGCCGGAGTTCCTTCGCGCTCCGAATACGGAAAAACGTGTAGTTTGCTTAATCCTGCTTCTTCTACTAATTTACAGGTATTTTCAAATGCTTCAACAGATTCGGTTGGAAAACCGCAGATAAAATCGGCGCCGAAAGTGGATTCGGGACGGATATTGCGAATTTTTTTACACAGTTCAATCACTGTTTCACGGCTGTGCCTGCGTCCCATTCGTTTTAAAATCAGATTATCTCCGGATTGAATTGAAAAATGAAAATATGGATGTATATTCTTGAATTTATTGACTAATTCTATAAAGTCGTCGTCTATTGCAGCCGGGTCAAGCGAGCCGAATTGCAAACATTGGAGTTCCGGTACTTGTTCTAAAATATTTTTTACGACTCCGCTGAAAGAAGGTTCATAAGAACATATATCAACACCGGTCAGGCAAATTTCTTTGAAACCTTTAGCTAAAAGTTCTTTGATTTGTTTGATAATCAGCGGTAGCGGTACCGAGCGGTTATGTCCGCGAGCGAACGGTATTATGCAATATGTGCAGCGATGGTTACAGCCTTGCTGAATTTGTAAAAAAGCCTTGTGTCGCCCCTCAAAACCGGTAATCATAAAGTCATCGCAGGCAGAATCTTTGTCAATGTCGCTAACCAGCTGTTTATTGTCGACATAGGTGGTAAGTAGGGCGATATGCTTTTCTATTTCTTTTTTTTCTTTATTGCCCAAAACCAAATCAACCTCAGGCATGGTTGCAAGTTTAGAGCCGCTGACTTGCGCCGAACATCCTGTTACCACAATTTTGGCTTGTGGATTTTCACGACGCAGTTTGCGGATTGCTTGTCTGCATTGCCGTTCTGCTTCTCCTGTTACGGCGCAAGTGTTGATAACAATTAAGTTGTCAACATTTTTTAATTTTTCTTTCAAAACTTCGGACTCGTACGCGTTTAAGCGGCAACCGAATGTAACAATTTCTGCCATATTTTTACCTCAATGCCATAACATAAAGAAAAAAATAGTCTTTGGCAATATTTTTTTAATGATGTATGTAATCACATATTTTTTCGGCGCTTTGTCGTAAAAGAGCGTGTTCCGAAGCTGAAAGTTCCGGATATAAAATGCGCTCAATGCCGTTGCGATTGACGACTGCAGGCAAAGACAGACATATATCTTTTATTCCCTCAACTTCATTATGATGCGCCGACACGGTTAATATGGAATTTTCGTTATAGGCGACGGCTTTGCAAATTCTGGTTAATCCTGAGGCTATACCATAATATGTGGCGCCTTTTCCTGCAATAATTTTATAGGCGGAATTACGGACTTCGCTGTCAATGTGGTTTTTTATTTCCGAATTAAGAGATATTCCGGCTTCGGCGGCGTATGTTTCCAGCGGCATGTTGCCGGCCAGGGCTGCAGACCAAATCAAAACTTCGCTGTCACCGTGCTCGCCCAAAACATAAGCATGGATGGATTGCGGCGCTAATTTCAGGTGCAGACTTAAAATAGTGCGAAACCGCGCCGTGTCTAAAATTGTGCCGGTGCCTATAACTCTTGAAACCGGTAATTTTGATTCTTTTATAAAATAAGATGTCAATAAATCAACCGGATTTGAGGCAATTAAAATCAAGGCATCGGCGGCATATTGAATAATATTATGGATAATATCTTTGAAAATCGCCGCATTTTTTTGCAAAAGGTCAAGCCGGCTTTCTCCGGGAGTTTGATGTATTCCAGCCGTGATTATGATAATGTCCGCGCCCTCCAGTTCACTATAGGCTCCGGCTTTTATGAGGCAGGAAAAAGTATGTGGTGTGGCGTGAAAAATATCCAGCGCCTCGGCTTCGGCTTTTGAGCGATTGATGTCAACCAATATGATTTCTCGAGCCAAGCCGCTGCAAACCAAAGAATATGCCGTTGAACTGCCTACAAAACCGCATCCTATTATTCCGATTTTCATATTTTACCTCCGCTTATTTTGTCTAAATACTGCATATATAATGATTTATAAATAAAAAACAACCGTTTTCACTGTTTTTTATGCACTATGTATCATATTGATTTAACGATATTTATTTGAGATATAAACAAATTATTTAGGCAAAAATGAAAATAATGCTTGTCAAGTAGTATAAAATTGTGCTAACAAAAAGGCACAGGCGATAACGTCTGAAAAAATTGTTTTAATTTTATTGAGGTTAAATTAAATGACTGATACCGCAGAACGCGTTAAAAAGATTGTTGCTAAACATTTGGGCGTTGATGAATCTAAAGTTGTAGAAACTGCCAGCTTTATTGATGACTTGGGTGCTGACAGCTTGGATACAGTTGAATTGGTAATGGCTTTTGAAGAAGAATTCGGTTGCGAAATTCCTGATAAAGCTGCAGAAAAAATTCTGACTGTGAAAGATGCTATTGACTATCTTTCTAAGAATGCGTAAGTCGTAAGGCTTTGTTTAATTAAACTCGCTTCAGCCTATAACGGAATAGCGAGTTTTTTTATAAAATAACATGAGGTTTGATATATGAGAAGAGTTGTCGTAACGGGTTTGGGCGTGGTTTCGCCTTTTGGTCGCGGCGTAGAATATAACTGGGAATGCCTGATGGCAGGCAAATCAGCAATCCGTAAAATTGAAAATATAGACTTAAAAGATATTCCGGTACATATTGCCGGACAGGTGCCGTTTGGCGAAGGAGAACATGATTTTAATCCGGATACGGTAATGGCTCCGAAAGACCAAAAAAAAGCTGATAAGTTTATATTATACGGTGTTGCAGCTGCTAATGACGCGTTGAAAGACGCAAATTATGAGCCGAGCGAATTGAGTGATGAAGAACAGTGCCGCGCCGGTGTTATGATTGGCTCGGGTATCGGCGGTTTGAATAATATTTATGAAAATTCGGTTTCTTTCCATGAAGTAGGAGCAAAACGAATTTCTCCGTTCTTTATTCCGTCTTGTTTGATTAACCTGATTTCCGGTACGGTTTCGATTGACCACAAGTTGCGCGGTCCGAACCATGCTTGTGTTACGGCTTGTTCTACCGGCACACACGCCATTGGCGACGCTGCTCGCATTATCGCTATGAATGATGCGGATGTTATGGTTGCCGGCGGTGCCGAATCTGCCGTAAATGTTTTGGGTTTGGCCGGCTTTTCACGTATGCATGCCGTAACTGCCGAATTTAATGACGAGCCGGAAAAGGCTTCCCGTCCTTGGGATAAAAACCGCAGCGGTTTTGTTATGGGCGAGGGTGCCGGAGTGCTGGTTTTGGAAGAATTGGAACATGCTAAGGCTCGCGGCGCGCATATTTATGCCGAAATCGTCGGCTACGGCATGAGCGGCGATGCTCATCACATGACAGCGCCTTGCCCGGACGGCGACGGTGCTTACCGCGCTATGAAAATGGCGGTAAATCACGCTAAAGAACATGGCGTAGAACTGGAAGATATTAACTATATCAATGCGCACGGCACATCAACTCCGTTGGGAGATTTGGGCGAAGCGCAAGCTGTCAGACGTTTGTTCGGCGATAAACTGAGTTGCACTTCAATGTCTTCAACAAAATCTTCTATCGGCCACCTGTTGGGTGCAGCCGGTGCGGTTGAAGCGGTTTATTCCATAAAAGCCATTGTAGAGCAGACTTGTCCGGCTACTTTGAATTTGGAAGATCCGGCCGATGAAGTTAAAGATATGGATTTAGTGCCTTTGAAACCTAAGAAAAAGACTATCAAAGCCGCTATGTCAAATTCATTTGGTTTTGGCGGAACAAACTCGTCTTTAATTTTCAAAAAATTTGAAGACTAAGCGTCTTTAAGGAACTATAAAATGAAAAAGCTGTTGTTGTTACTACTGTTAATCGGCGGAACTGCAATGGCTTTTTTGTTTGATTATTTTGTAAATTTGCCGCAGCCGGTTGCAAAAGATGTTTTGTTTTTGGTGCAGAAGGGCGATTCCTTAAACAAAATAGCGCAGTCGCTGGAAGAGCAAAAACTGATAAATAATAAATATCTTTTTATTTTATATTTAAAAATCAATAGGTTGTATCCACAAATTAAAGCCGGCGAATATCTGATTGATAAAAATGTTTCAATAGTGCAAGTTGCCGAAAAATTGAAATCAGGAAAAGTTTATTTGCGTAAAATTACTTTTCCCGAAGGACTGACTTCGGTTGAAATTGCAGGCTTGCTGCAAGATGATGAATTTTTAGCCCGAGAAGATTTTGAAATTCCGCAAGAAGGAAGTATTTTGCCGGAAACTTATACTTTTATCCGCGGCGATAGTCCGAAAAAGGTGTTGGCTCAGGCGCAAAAATCCATGACGGAAGTTTTGGAGCAGGCTTGGAACGAGCGTGCCGAAAATCTGCCGCTAAAATCCAAAGAAGAATTGCTTATTTTAGCGTCTATTGTGGAAAAAGAAACCGGCGTTGGTTCTGAGCGTGCGCAAGTGGCGGCGGTTTTTGTGAATCGTCTGCGTCTTGGAATGTTGTTGCAGACAGACCCAACGGTAATTTATGCCATAACCAAGGGCAAAGAAGAGTTAAATCGGCCGTTGACCCGTAAAGATTTGGCTATAGACAGTCCGTATAATACTTATAAATACGCAGGTTTGCCGCCGGCGCCGATATGCAATCCTGGAAAAGAAGCAATTTTTGCCGCGGCTCATCCGGTAAATAGTGAATATTTGTATTTTGTGGCGTCCGGAACCGGCGGACATAATTTTGCCGCCACGCTTTCTGAACATAATGAAAACGTCCGTAAATGGCGTGCGCTTAATAAATAGTCCTGGACAAAATTAAAAAAAACTGTTATTCTTGCGTTATGTATTGCGGAGGAATTTATGGATATTGCGGCAAAAGAAAATGATGAAGAAGCTATAGCTGAATTGTTATCAGAATTTCAGAGCGATGATGTAAAATTCGGAATAGGTGTTCGTGATGAAAATGAACCTAATCACTGGAAGGAAACGTCTGATATTTCTTTTGCAGATAAAAAAACAATCCTGATTCTTCCGGGTAGCGGTACAAATAGCGCTAAAGAAGCAAACGGAATGTGCAAAATTGTTCAGAAGATGTTGCCGCAAAATAAAACCGAAAATTTTCAAATTTGTTCAATGTATTACACTAATGCAAATGCTTCGTCCGGCCCTGCTGTTGTCCGCGCGCAGAAATTGCTTGATGAATACATTATTCCATTGGTTGCGACAAAAGATAAAAACGGGGATTTGCATCGTATATCTGCTCAAGAAGCTGCTCATAATATGCGTAATCTTATGGTTGTAACACATTGTTACGGCGGTTATATTTTACAGGAAATTGACAAACATCTTAATTATATGATGGAAGATTTAGGCTATTTGGCTGATGAAAGGAAGTTTATTCAAAAGCAGCTGATTGTTGCTCAACACAATAATATAGATACTGATTTGGGTGAAAAAGATACTAATTTTACAAATTTTATCCGCCTTAGTTCGTCAGATGAAGATGTCAGTGTTAAAGAAACAAAACTGGGAATGTTCTATAATTATATTAAATCTAAAGAACCGGCAAAAGGCGATGCTTTATATTTAAAATTAACCGATAATTCTCGTGTGCTCTTGGTGGAAATGATAACAAAATTAGGTGTCAGTGACCACAACGGAGGATATTGGAAAAACGCGGTTTATAAAACTCCCGCCGGGAAAAAAGAAGAGCAGCTGTTTAATGCAATTTTTCAAGAAGCCGCAGATTCAAATTATTTAATAGAAAACGCTGAACAAATTTTGGAAAACGCCGCTGCAAAACACCCCGATTCCAAAGAATTGATAATTGAAGCGTTTACTAAAGGTAAGGAATATGGTAAAGAGGCTAAAAATTTTGCTCGTTCTTTGAAAGACGAATATCAAAAAGCCGAGCTAAATCTTGCTTCTGATGATTTTCAGACTGCAGGTTTATCCGAAGAAGTTTTGTTGATGTATAATGAAAATGATGAATTTTTATTAGATAAAGCGCTTTCCGCTGGAAAAATAAAATCAGCCGAAAAAATTACCGTTGCGATGTTTGATAAACTGCCGAAATTACATTTTACTAAATTTCAATATGAAGAATATCGGCCGTATATTCAAAATAAAAATGAAGAAAACGCCTTAAATAAGGCGCAAAAATGGGCGCAACAAGCTATAGAGTTGGATTCTGGGGCTATGTTTGGTGTTGTCTCAAATCGTTTGCCTGTAAATAAGTTTAAAAAGTTAAACTTTGAATTTGCTTCCGAACAAATTATGAGTATAGCCGTTAATGAAATTTTGCAAAAAGATAATCCCGGAAGTTTGGATAGGCAGGAATATTTTAGCCAGGCGTTTACAAATATTTATGCCAGGGTAGAAAAATTACCTGAAAGTGAAAATCGTAATGAAATGCTGAAAAGATTGAATCAGCGGGTTTTTGCGCCGGCAAACGGAATACAAAAACCGATGTCATATTATATGCTTGAAAGAATGCAGGCATTTGCAGTTGAAAAAAATGTTGCAGGATTGCAAAAAGTGTTGCAAAATTGTGCAGAACTGAAAAATTTGGCTAAAACTCACAGTTCAATGATTAAAGATGTTAATATGCGTTAAGCGAGGTTAATATGTCGGAACAAGAAGAAAGAGAATTTACGTTTTTTATGGGAATACGCGATTTGAACGCGCCGAATCATTGGCGTGGCGCTCCGAAAAATTATTCTTTTTCAGAACATAAAACCGTTCTGATTCTTCCGGGCAGTGCAACCAATTCTGCCGAAGCCGCCAACGGCATGTGCAAAGTCGTGGAGCGCGCTTTGTCCGAAAAAGACCGTAAGGATGTGGATATATGCTGCTTATATTATCCGCAGAAAACCAAAGGACGCGCCGGCAGCGTTGAACGGGCTTTAACATTGCTTGATAAATATATTATGCCATTAGTTTCCAAAGAAAGCAAAAAAGGCGAGTTGGTTAAAATTTCTGCGGATAAAGCAGCAAAAAATTTGCGCAATCTTACAATATTTACACATTGTTACGGCTCTTATATGATGGAGGCGATAGATATAAAATTAGCAAGCGATTTGCAGAATTTGGGCTATAGCAAGCAAGAGCAAGAAAATATCCAGCGTCAGCTATTTGTGATTCATCATAACGACATCAGTGATTTGCTGGGGACGGTTAAGATGAAATCAACCAATTTATACCGCATAACCCAAGCTGATGAACGCTGTAATCTATGCCGTTATAAAAGCGACAGTTTTCAATATTATGCCCAAACCGAACAGCTTGGCGAAGATGAAGCATTATATGTGAAAGTCGGTAAAAATGAAAGAGCTTTGCTGATAAAACAAATTACCGAAGAAGGCGAAGACGAACATAACGGCGCTTATTGGCATGATGATAAAAAGTCGGAGGGCGGAGAGACCGAGCGTGCGCTGTTTGAAGCAATTTTCAGCGAGGCTGTGCGTTCATACTATCCTTTGGATAATATCGAGGAACTGGTACGGCAACTGACCCGCCGGCAGCCGCTGTTGAAAGATGAATTTACCGACCCGATGACTTACGGCAAAGAATTCGGCGATGAATATGTGCAATATCATCAAAATATTGTACGACAGGTAAAAAACTTGCGGGAAAAGCAAAATGCCGACGACCTGAAAGAAAAAGAGGTAAAGACTTTGCCGCCGGAAGTTTTGCTGTATATGGACGAGAATGATAAGATGCTGCTGGACTATGCGGTTGAAAACAATAATTTGTCGCAAGCTAAAATTTTGTGGAACGCCGTGCGTAAGCAGCTGCCGAAGAATGAAGTTTTAACCGAGGCGGATTTTGTGGAACTGGGGCGTAATTACGGCGAAGCCTATAACCGAAATCACAGCTATTTACAAAGTATGCTGAATGAGGGGCGTCCGGAAATGTTTGCTGTTTTGGCTAAAGGTGCCGATTGTCTGACGCAGTTGGATTATGCAAACACCGACGATAAAACTTTGCTCGGCGCAGCTAAAGTTTATGCCGGATTGCCGGCAAACACCGGACAGTTGGATAAGCTGAAGTATTATAAACTGCTGGCGTATATGTATGCCCGGGTTGAAGAAATGACGCCGAGCTCAGAGACCTCCGAGGTGTTGAAGCAGCTTGAATCCAAAGTGTTTACCAAAGCCAACGCCAAAGACGACGCAGTGAAATATAAAGTAAAGTCATATTCTTCACGCTATGGGGCGGAAGGGTTGTTCAAAAAGTGCGAACAGCAGTGGAATGAAAAAAACTTAGTTCAGCACAGTGAAGAACTGCACAAATAAATATACACTGAAAGCGGCCATTAAACCGGCGCAAACGTCGTCCATCATAACTCCGTAAGCGTTTTTCATTTTTGAGTCAAACCATTTAACCGGTCCCATTTTGCAGATGTCAAAAAAACGGAAAGCCGCAAAACCGGCTAAATAAATCCACAGATTTTGAGTGTTGTGATAAAGTTGGTCACAGACAAAACTGAAAGCCAGCAGCTGACCGACAACTTCATCAATTACCACTTTGCCCGGGTCTTTTTCTTCTTGGCCGCGGATAATTACGTCGGTTGCCAGCACTCCGGCGACAAAGCAGATAATGGCCGCAATTAAAATGCCGTATATTCCGGTGTAGTAGGCTAAAACAAAAGCAAGCGGCAAAGTACCCAGCGAACCTACCGTCCCCGGAGCTTTCGGTGATAGTCCCAAACCGAAATAGGTGGCTGTAATTTCTGCAATTTTATTGGCGGCTGTCATTTTATTCTCCTTAAAAAATTCAATAATCTTTGTTTAGCCGATTTTTTTATGTTTGGCAATAATTGAACAATTTTTTACACAAAAAGCATTTAAAAATTTTTAAAGGCACATATTTATTTTATGTAATTATAATCAGGAGGAAAATAAAATGAATTTATTGGATAAAACAGCCTTAATTTTAACTGTTGTCGGCGGAATCAACTGGGGATTAGTCGGTATTGCAAATTTAAATTTGGTTGAACTGATTTTCGGCTATCTGCCGATTTTGGCGACAATAGTATATATTTTGGTCGGAATTTCTGCTTGTTATACTCTTTATGTTTATTGGAATAAATAATATTCACAAATATTTGATAGTGTAAAAAAATACTTTACATTTAGAAAAAGTGTGTTATAAGAGTTGACAACAATAAAGAATTATAAGAGTGGAGCTGAAAAGCCCCGCTTTTTTGTTAAAGGAAAATATATGCAAAAACACTATTTACAGGATTTGATTGAGCCCGTGGTGGAAAAAGCCGGCTTTGAGTTGGTTCGCGTCATGACAATCGGTCAGGCGAATCCCACACTGCAGGTAATGATTGACGTAGCCGACCATTCGCGCGATTTGACTGTTGACGACTGCGCCGAGGTCAGCCGAAAACTTTCGGATGTTTTGGATGAAAAAGACCCGATAAAAGAAAAATATTCGCTGGAAGTCAGCTCTCCGGGGCTGGACAGACCGTTGACAAAGCCTGAGCATTTTCAGCGTTTTTGCAACTATGTGATTAAGGTTGAAACCGCCGACAAGGTGGAAAACCGTAAACGTTTCAAAGGTATGCTGCTGCGTGCCGATGACAAAGAAATTGTTATGGATATGGATGGGGTGGAATATACAATTCCATACGACACCATGACTAAAGCCAAACTGGTTCTGACTGATGAACTTTGGGAAGAATATCAGGCAGCTCACGAAGCTGTTGAACTTTAATTTTTTTGATGAGGAAAAAATGGAAAATTTTGAAAATATGCCGAGACCTGAAATCGTGTTAGTGGCTGACACGGTTGCCAGAGAAAAAAATATTGACCGGGAAGATGTTTTTGTGGCAATGGAAGTTGCCATTCAAAAAGCCGGACGTACAAAATATGGTTTTGAACATGATATTCGCGCGACTATCGACCGTAAAACCGGTGCTATTTCTTTGGCTCGCTATCGTGAAGTTGTGCCTGATGATGCCATTATTGAAAACGAAGCGGCTCAAATCGCCTTAAAAGACGCTAAATGCTATGACAGAAAATTAAAAGTCGGTGATTTTATTATTGACCAGCTGCCGCCGATTGATTTCGGACGTATTGCCGCGCAGACTGCTAAACAGGTTATTATGCAAAAAGTTCGCGAAGCCGAACGCAATAAACAGTTTGAAGAATACAAAGAAAAAATCGGTACCATTATCAACGGCACGGTTAAAAGAATTGAGTTCGGCAATGTGATTTTGGATATTGGTAAAACCGAAGCTGTGTTGCGCCATGACGAAATTATTCCGAGAGAAAAATTCAAGAACGGCGACCGCGTGCGTGCTTACGTTTTGGATGTTCGCCGCGAAGTTAAAGGTCCGCAGATTTTCTTGTCTCGTACCTGTCCTGAATTTATGGCTAAATTGTTTACTCAGGAAGTGCCGGAAATTTATGACGGTATTGTGCAAATTATGGGTGTTGCCCGAGACCCTGGTTCTAAGGCTAAAATCGCTGTTCGCGCAACCGATAAAACCATTGACCCGGTAGGCGCTTGCGTCGGCCTGCGCGGTATCCGCGTTCAAGCGGTGGTAACCGAACTGCAGGGTGAAAAAATTGATATTGTTCCATATTCCGAAGACAAGGCGCAATATATTGTCAGCGCTTTGGCTCCGGCCGAAGTTACCAAAGTGGTTTTGGATGAAGAAAATAACCGTATTGAAGCCGTTGTTCCGGAAGAGCAGTTTTCACTGGCTATCGGCCGCAGAGGTCAAAATGTTAAATTGGCTTCGCAGCTGTTGGGTGCTGATATTGATGTTTTGACCGAAGATCAAGAGCATGAACGCCGTGCTAATGAAAATAAAGTTCGTCTGCAGCGCTTTATGGAAGCCCTGGATGTTGACGATATGATTGCTCACTTACTGGTTGCCGAAGGCTTTTCGACCATTGATGAAATCGCTATGGTTGATTTGAAAGAATTGGCTGATATTGAAGGCTTTGACGAAGATGTGGCTGCTGAATTGCAAAATCGTGCTAAAGAATATATAGCCAAACGCAATGCGGAATTTGCCGAAAAGAGTAAATCTTTGAAAATTGACGAGAGCCTGAAAGAGGTCAAAGGCTTAGACCAGGATATGATTATTACCTTGGCTGAAAAAGGCGTCAAGAACATTGATGATTTGGCTGATTTGGCCGCTGACGAGCTGCGTGATATGCTGGGTGAAAACACTTTGTCCGAAGTTGAAGCCAATGACATCATTATGTCTGCTCGCGAACATTGGTTCAAAGACGAAAACAGCGAAAATAAAGAATAGTTTTTGCTGAAAGGAAATGACAATGACTAAAGAGTTGGAAACAAGAAAATGCGTGATAAGCGGAAAAGTCCTGAATAAGGAAAGTCTGCTGCGTTTCGTAACGCTGAAAGACGGCACAATGCTGCCTGATTTCAACAAAAAAATTGACGGTCGCGGTTTTTACGTTTCCAACTCTAAAAAGCTGCTGCAAAGCCTTGTCGAAAAACATCCGTTCAACAAAATTCTGCATAAAAAGGTGGAATATGCGCCGGATATGCCGGAAATTGTTGAAGGAATTTTAACCAAAAAAGGGCTTGATGCGCTTAATTTGGCGCGCAAGGCCGGCGATTTGGTTTTAGGATTTGAAAAAGTAAAAGAATTGATTATAAAAGGAAGGGCAGCCTTTGTGGTGGAAGCAACGGACGCCGGCGCAGACGGCAGGCAGAAAATCGCAGAATTGTCCGCAGATTTAGAAAAGTTTACACTGTATGATACTGAAACTTTGAGTACAGCGTTTGATCGTGAAAATACCGTCTATTTGGCGGTAAAAAAAGGCAAAATGAGCGAGATGGTCAGATTGGCTTTGAAACGGTATCAAACATATTTGGATATATAATTGGAGTATTGACTAAATGACAGAAGAAAGTGCAAAGGGCAAATTAACATTGTCAGGAAAATCGACCCTCACTTTGAAAAATCTTAATAAATCACCGGCCGCTGACGGTAAAAAAGTGGTGCAGGTTGAAGTACGCAAAAAAAGAGTTTTAAACCAAAATCAGCAGGCCGCTCCAAAAAAGGAAATTGATGAAGCGACCGCGCAAAAATTAAAGCTGTTGGCCGAAGCCAAAGAGCATGACGCTAAACGCAGACAGGAAGAAGAAATCCGCAACGCTCAGCGGCTGAAACTGCAGGAAGAACGCTCCAAAGCTCAGCAGGAAAAAGAGGAGGCTGAAAAGGCGAAAGTTCAGGCAGAAGCCGACGCCAAGGTTGCCGCCGAAAAGGCTGAAAGAGCGGCTGAAACCACTAAAAAACAAGCTGTCGCCGAAAAAACAGCAGCTAAGCCGACGCCTAAAAATGAAGGTGCAGAACATCGTTTGAAAAAGTCTAAAGAAGATTATGATGATGAAGACGATGATGAAAATTATCATAAAAAAGGCAAAAAGTCGACAGTGGTTGAAAAGCACGTTATGACCCGCGAAGAAACCTTTGAGCAGGAACGCAAAAAAATTCAAAAACGCAGTTTTGAACCGCAGCGCCGCAATAATAAAATCAATCTTAACGCTTATATGAACAACGATGATGATGATGATTACGGCTATGGTGCTCCGCGTCGTCATTTCAAGAAAAAACAGCCTAAGCCGGTACAGGTACAGGCTCCGCAGGAAAAAATCATTAAAGAAGTGATTATTCCGGAAACCATCACGGTGCAGGAATTGGCTAACCGTATGGCTGAAAAGAGCGCTGATGTGATTAAACGCTTGATGTCTTTGGGCGTTATGGCGACTATCAATCAGGCTATTGATGCCGACACTGCGCAAATTGTGGTAGAAGATATGGGGCACAAGTTTAAACGTGTGGCCGACAGCGATGTGGAAGAAGGCTTAACCGGTCCTGCCGATACGGAATCCGATTTGCAGCCGCGCGCGCCGATTGTTACGGTTATGGGGCACGTTGACCATGGTAAAACCTCGCTGCTTGATGCTTTGCGCGAAACCAACGTGGCTGCTAAAGAGGCCGGCGGTATTACTCAGCATATCGGTGCTTATCAAATTAAAGTTGCCAACGGTCAAAAGATTACCTTTATTGATACTCCGGGACACGAGGCGTTCTCTGAAATGCGCGCTCGCGGTGCCAAAGTTACGGATATTGTGGTTTTGGTTGTTGCCGCCAATGACGGTATCATGCCGCAAACCGTGGAGGCTATCCGCCATGCTCAAGCCGCTGAAGTTCCTATTGTGGTGGCAATTAACAAAATAGATTTGCCTGGGGCAGACCCTCTGCGAGTTAAAACCGAGTTGCTGCAATATGGTATCGGCGTTGAAGAAATGGGCGGCGAATGCTTGTGCGCAGAAGTTTCGGCTAAAAAGCGCATCAATATTGATAAATTGGTTGAGGCAATTTTACTGCAGGCTGAAATGCTTGATTTGAAAGCAAATCCAAATCACGCGGCCGAAGGTGCGGTTATTGAAGCAAAAATGGAAAAAGGACGCGGCAGCGTGGCTACCGTTTTAGTTCAGCGCGGAACTTTGCATGTAGGCGATATTTTGATTGCAGGTAAAGAATGGGGACGCGTACGCGCTATGTTTAACGAACACGGGCGTAAAGTCAGCGAAGCCGAACCGGCTACTCCGGTAGAAGTTTTGGGCTTGCAGGGTACACCTATGGCCGGCGACACATTTGTGGTGGTTAAGGATGAAAACCAAGCCAAAGAAGTTACCGGTTATCGTATTCGTAAAGAGCGCGACGCTAAACTGGTTAAGAGTGCAAAATCGGCTATGGAACAGATGATGGATAAGATTAAATCTGGTGAGTCTAAACACTTGTCTGTGATTATTAAAGCAGATGTTCAAGGTTCTATCGAGGCTTTGGAAGGCACTTTGAAAAAACTTTCTAATGATGAAGTTTCGGTGCAAATCCTACATTCGGCCGTTGGTCCTATTTCTGAATCAGATATTACTTTAGCCAAGGCTTCTGATGCGTTTGTTATCGGCTTTAATGTTCGTGCCAACGCTCAGGCTCGTGATATGGCTCACCGCGACGGGGTTGATATTCGTTACTACTCCATTATTTATACGGTAGTTGATGATGTGAAAAAAGCCCTTGAAGGTATGTTAACGCCTGAATTGCGTGAAAAGATTTTGGGCTATGCGCAAATTCGCAGCGTGTTCAATATTACCGGTGTGGGCAAAGTTGCCGGCTGTATGATTACCGAAGGTATGGTTAAGCGCGGCGCCAAAATCAGATTGCTGCGCGATAATGTAGTGATTCATGATGGTAATCTCGGTCAGCTGAAACGCTATAAAGATGATGTGAAAGAAGTTAAAGAAGGTTATGAGTGCGGTATGAGTTTTGAAAACTACAACGACATTCAGGTAAATGATTCTATTGAGTGCTACGAAGTAGAAGAAATTGCTAAAACCCTCTAAAGAAAGGAGTTAAAAATGACTCATGAATTGTCGCAGCGTCAGCTGCGTGTGGGACAGGAAATCCGCAAAGTTATTGCTACCGCTTTAGAAAAAGGCGAAGTGCGCAGTCCTGAAATTGCCGAAGCGTTTATTACAATTACGCAGGTAATTATGTCGCCGGATTTGAAATATGCCACGGTTTATTTAATGACCTTAAACGGTAAAAATCTTGGTGTGATTTTGGAGCAGTTGAATGCTGAAAAATGGGTGTTCAAGAAATTGGTTGCGTCAAAATTAAAGCTGCGTTTTACACCTGATATAAATTTCAGAGTGGACGACACATTTGAAGAAGCGGACAGAATCAATAAGTTGATGAATGATCCGAAAGTCAAGGCAGATTTGGAAAAACTCGACTAGCTGTGTGGAAAACTCGTCTAATGGTCTACTACTTTTAACTTTTTGTGCTTGTGTACTAATTTGTACACGGCGCAAAAAAGTTAATGCGTTGTCTAAAGATTTTTCTACAGTTGGGGAGTTATTGGCTTCTAATAAAAGCAATGTTTACGTCAGTCCGCAAATCGGAGCTAAGTCAATTTTTATTTTGGAAGAATGTTTAAGAAAAATTGGTTATAAAATCAAAGATTAACCAACTGACTAGCAACTCAAAAAAAATCTCGTTATCGTTTGATAACGGGATTTTTTTTGCGGTTGACGCTAAAATAAAAATATTGACAAAAAAATATAGCATTGCTAATATAATTTCAAAATTCATTATTTTGTTTAATTAAATTGTCGCTCATGAGAAAGATTATTATCGTGATGCTAATCATTGTGGGATTTGCATCGTGTACAAAGAATGTTTCACGCCAAGAAAGCGAGGTATTTGTCATCGAAAATGTGACAGTTTCGCCGACAACAATGACTTTTAAGTTTAGAGGTGTGGATAAGCCACGGACATATGCTATAGCAGCTTGTCAAGATGGAGAAGGTTCTACAGTTTATAAGATAGAAAATGCGGTAGAAGTTGAAAAAGATCAAATATGTTCTATATCAACAATATCTACAGCAAAAGTAATTGTTTTGTTAGTCATTTCTGCTGTTATAATTTTTATAATAGGCATTTTTTTGTGGTTTGCTGTAAAAGATATGTTTTTTACTTAACAAAAATTACATGATTTACAATAAATTGAATGACGCAAAAAAGGAGTGTTGAAAAAATGCTCCTTTTTTTGTTTTAAAAAGATGTTGTTCCAAAATAGAAATGCAACACTAGCATAAAAAGAAGTAAAAATTGCTTTATGTATTCATACTTTGTTTCTATATCTGTTTTCATCTTTTTTTATCCTTTGAAAACATTCTAATGTAACATTTCTATTTTGCTATGATAATATTGCCTTTTCTTGTTGACTTTTTGTGAATTTTGTCCATAATAATAAGGTATTAACTAAATTATTAACTAAATTTTATATATTATGGCAAATTTTGATTATTCTGAGTTTTCGTGGGATGATGCTGAACAAGGTAAACTTATCCCTGAGCAAATTTTGAAACTTGTGACCCATGTGTGCAAAGCAAAAGATGCTCAGCAGGCAGAGCAGCTGTTGGTAGAGCAATTCTCACACATGCCGGATGAAAAAATGTTGAATTATATTAACTTAAATCCGGTCAAGCTGCTGGGAGTCGCTATTCATTCACGCCAAGAAATTCCATACGGTGCTGAATTGGAACAGCTCATTTTGGACAGCGAATACACCTATATGATGGACCATGCGCTTAGTGCTGAGGCTGAACAAAAGTTGGTGGCTATGAGTTCCGGTTATGGTGAGTGCAAGCGTGATGATTACGGCGAGCCGCTGGAATCTAAATGCCGTAAACTGTCGTATTATGTCGGTAGGTTCAGTAGTATTCGGCTTTTGCGTTTGTTGCTGAAACAGGCTGAAAATGCTGAAAATCCGGCTAAGGAAAAACTTTGGGCGCTGGAAAGAGCTATGCATTATTTACCGGATAACGTGGTAGCTCAAAAGCTGTTGCCGGATGTTGATTTGCAGTTGGATATTTTGGAGCTTCAAAATAAAAAAGTCAGCAAATGGCTGCTTAGTAAATTTACGTTCAAAAACTATCCGGCACCGGAAATTATTCAGCAGCTTATTAAAACAGACAGTGTGGATTTGCTGCGCTTTTTAATGGCATTCAGTACGGTCGGTACGGAAATGCCTGAAGTTTGCAAAGCTTATCCGCAGCTGAAAACTGAAGTGTTTTTGGCAGAACTGACACGTTTGGCTGCGTTTTTTGTCGGTATTACGACAATTTCGTACGTTGTCGGTGATATTATTGAGGGAAAAAATACCGCCGGTATTTTTAGGTATATTGAGAACTATACGGGACATAAATTGACAGATACAATGGAGGCAATCTGTGTGCGTCTGTATTTGGCGGTAGATGTCAAAAAGGCGCGGAAAAAATGCTATTATGATGCTTTGAATTTTTGCAAAGCTCACAGCAATGTGGTAGAAATAGCCTTTTTTGAGAGTATGCTTCATCGTATTGAAGATTTCTAGCTAAACAAAAAAGTCTGATGTTTTGTAACATCAGGCTTTTTTGTTTGACAATGCACGGCAATGTTTATGTTAGGCCGCAAATCGGAGCTAAGTCAATTTCTATTTTGGAAGAATGTTTAAGAAAAATTGATTATAAACTCAAAGATTAACCAACTGAGTAACAACACAAAAAAAGTCTCGTTATAATTAGATAACGGGATTTTTTTTGTAAGATGTGCTAAAATAAAAATATTGACAAAAGAAGGTTGAAAAGCTAATATATATTTCTAAAGTTTATTATTTTGTTTAATTAAATTGTTGCGTATGAGAAAGATTATTATCGTGATGTTAATCATTTTAGGATTTGCATCATGTTCAGGAAATATTTTGCATCAAGATGGTGAAGTTTATACCGTTGAAGATGTGACAGCTACTTCAACTGACATGACTTTCAAGTTTGAAGGTGTGACCGAGCCTCAAACATTTTCTGTTGAGGCTTGTCAAGACAGTGAAAACTATCCGGCTTACAAAAAAGGCGACGTGGTGGAGTTTGAAAATTTTCGTCTTAGCCATGTGCATTCTCAGAATGTTTGGAATATTATTGTTCCTTTGTGGGTTGGCTTTATCGTTGTTTGTATAGGTGGTTTTATTTTGTATCTTGGACGTTTAGCGATGGATAGTTAATTTTTTGCATAGCATAAAAAGGGGTGTTGGAAAAATGCTCCTTTTTTTGTTTTAAAAAGGTGTTGACAAGCGGGGATTTTTTAAGTATAAACAAAGCAAATTTAGTGAATTTTTACCAAAAGAGTCGTAAAAAATTCAAGCTCCGAGGAGTCCGTCAGCCAGCGAGGTTTCGCACACTGACGTAAATTTGTTTGTATTAACAAGGTGATAAAGGTAAAAACAGAAATGTTTGAAAATTTGACCGACAAGCTGAGCCAGGCTTTTTCTAAGATAACCTCCAGAGGAGTGCTGTCGGAAAAAGATATTGACGATGCTATGCGTGAAATTCGCGTGGCGTTGCTTGAAGCCGATGTTTCGTTGCCGGTAGTTAAAGAATTTATTGCCAAAGTTAAAGAACAAGCCTTGGGCGAAAAGGTGGTTAAATCTGTGCAGCCGGGGCAAATGGTTGTTAAAATCGTGCATGACGAACTGGTTAAACTGCTGGGCGACGGTGATGAAAGTCTGAACTTTAACGCACCGGCTCCGGTTTGTTTTTTGATGGTTGGTCTGCAAGGTTCGGGTAAAACTACCACAACTGCTAAAATTGCCGCTAAGCTGAAAAAAAATAAACGTGTTTTATTGGCTTCATTGGACGTATACCGTCCGGCCGCTCAAGAGCAATTAGCTCAGCTCGGTAAACAAATCAGTGTTGATGTTTTGCCGATTGTTGCCGGCGAAAAGCCGCTTGAAATTACCAAGCGCGCGTTGGCTGAGGCTAAAAAAGGCGTATACGATTTACTGATTTTGGATACGGCAGGTCGTTTGCAGATTGATGAAGTTTTAATGAATGAAGTTGCAGAAGTTAAAAAGCTGGCGCAGCCGGTTGAAACTTTGTTGGTTGCCGATGCTTTAATCGGTCAGGAAGCCTGCAATGTGGCTAAAGAATTTAACGACAAAATTGGTATTACCGGTTTGGTTTTGACCCGTATAGACGGTTCGTCCCGCGCCGGTGCCGCTCTTTCTATGAAAATGATTTCCGGCGCGCCGGTAAAGTTTTTGGGAACGGGCGAAAAAATTGATGAATTTGAAGAGTTTCATGCTGACCGCATAGCCGGACGTATTTTGGGGCAGGGCGACGTGGTTTCTTTGGTGGAAAAAGCCATTGAAAACGTGGATAAAGCCGAAGCCGAAAAAATGGCCGGAAAAATGCTGAAAGGTTCGTTTGATTTGAACGATATGCTGGAGCAAATGCGGCAGATAAAAAAATTGGGCAGTATCGGCAGCATTATCGGTATGCTTCCGGGGTTGTCTAAATATAAATCTCAGATTGAAGAGTCCGGCATGTGCGACAATCTGATGAAAAAACAGGAAGCAATCATTTTGTCGATGACAAAAAAAGAACGCTTGAATCCTGATTTGATAAAAGCATCTCGCAAGAGAAGAATCGCACAGGGCGCCGGAGTAACTGTTCATGATGTGAATGTTTTGCTCAAATCATACGAGCAAATGTCCGGCATGATGAAAAAAATGGGCAAGTTCGGCTCTTTGTCGGCGATGTCTAAATTGTTTAAGGGAAATCCGATGGGCGGCATGCCGTTTGGCGGGTTTAACAAAAAGTTTCCGTTTTAAGCGGAAGTTATGTTTTGTAACAAAGAAAGGAAATTTATAAAATGTCAGTACGTATCAGACTCTCTCGCAGTGGTTCTAAAAAACGTCCTTATTACCGTATCGTTGCAGCTGATCAAAGAGCTCCTCGTGATGGTAGATTTATTGAAAAATTGGGTTCTTACAATCCGTTGTTGCCTCAAGACCATGAAGCAAGATTGGTTGTAGACAAAGAAAAAGTTGCCGCTTGGTTGGCAAAAGGCGCTCAGCCGACAGAAAGATTGCAAAAATTGTTTGCAAACTTGGGTTTGTGCGAAGCTCCGAAAATTGTTCCACAGCCTAAAAAATCTGCTCCAAAAGCAAAAGCTGTTGAAAGAATGAAAGAAAAAGAAGCTAAAGCTGCCGCTGCTGCCGAAGCTGCTTCTTCCGCTGAATAATTTTCAGCAATGTAACAATTAGGTAGTTATTTTGAGCCTTAGATTGGAACTTTGATGACTGAAAAACGCGTATGTCTTGGAAAAATTGTTGCCGCACATGGTTTGCGCGGCGAGGTGAAAGTTCACAGCTACACCGATAATCCGGCTGATATTGATAAATATGGCTTGGTAGAAGATAAAGAGGCTGCGCATAAATTCAAAATCAAAGCAGTTGGTCCGCACAAAGAGGTTATGCGCCTGAAAATTGAAGGCGTAAACGACCGCAACGCCGCCGAAGCCTTGATTGGCACCGAATTATATGTCAATCGCGATGTTTTGCCGCAGTTGCCGGAAGAAGAATATTATTTAAGCGATATCATCGGCTTAAAAGTATATCTCAACTCTTTGGATAAAGAAATTGGCACGGTTGCGCGTTTTAGCAACTTTGGCGCCGGCGAGATAATTGAAATAAAATTGCCGCATCGCAAAGAAACTGAAATGCTGCCGTTTACCAAGCAGTATGTGCCGACTATCAATCTGGAAGAAGGTTATATTATTGTTTCGTCTGCAACTATGATTTTTGCTGATGATGACAGCGAGGAAAAAAATGGCGCTGAATGTTAAAATTCTGACCATTTTCCCGGAAATTTTCCCCGGTTTTTTAGGTGCTTCCTTAACCGGACGTGCTTTAAAAGACGGAATTTGGAACATGGAAGCTGTCAACATTCGCGATTATGCATTTGATAAGCATGGTTCGGTTGATGACACTCCATGCGGCGGCGGTGCCGGAATGATTATGCGTCCAGATGTGTTGGGCAATGCGATTGACCACAACTATAAAGGGGGTAAAATCATTTATATGAGTCCGAGAGGGCAGGTGCTGACGCAGCAAAAAGTGCATGAATTGAGCAAAGAAGATAATTTGACGATTATCTGCGGTCGGTTTGAAGGAATTGACGAGCGGGTTTTAGAAGAATACAATATCGAAGAACTCAGCATCGGCGATTATATTTTGACCGGCGGAGAGCAGGCGGCAATGATAATGCTTGACGCGGTTGTTCGGCTTTTGCCGAATGTGTTGGGTAACGCGGCGTCCACCGAAAACGAAAGTTTTGAAAACGGTTTGCTGGAATATCCGCAGTATACCCGCCCCATAGAATGGAAAAACCGCAAAGTACCGGAAGTTCTCTTGAGCGGTCATCACGAAAACGTGGCTAAATGGCAAAAAGAGAAGGCTCTGCAAATAACTAAAGAAAGACGTCCGGATCTGTTAGAAAATACTTGATTTTAGACAGATTTGGGTTTATAAGGTAACAAATTAACAAATAAAGGTAAAACTAATGAACATTCTTGAAAATATTGAAAAAGAGCAAATTGAAAAGCTCATGGAAGGCAAAAATATGCCGACATTTAAGCCGGGTGATACTTTGCGCGTTCATACAAAAGTAAAAGAAGGCGACCGCGAACGTATCCAAGTTTATGAAGGTGTTTGCATTGCTCGTAAAAACGACGGTTTGAACTCTTCTTTCACAGTTAGAAAAATTTCTTTCGGTGAAGGTGTTGAACGTGTATTCCCGTTGTATTCTCCAAACGTAGCTAAAATTGAAGTATCTCGTATCGGTAAAGTTCGCCGTGCAAAATTGTACTTCTTGCGTGCTTTGCGTGGCCGTTCTGCTCGTATTGCCGACGATTTGTCAGTATCTGTTAAAGACGCTAACGCCGGTAAATAATTTTTTACGGTAAAATGCATAAAAACCTCCTGAAGTTGTTTTTGCTTCAGGAGGTTTTTTATAATGCTTTATATTAAAAAGCCAAAGATATTGCACATCGGGCAGCATCTTTGTTGCACGAGTTGCATATTGTATCAATTTCATTAAGAGATAAGTCTTTAAGGCATTTTTTATTATTTTGACAATAGTAGTCTCCAAATAATGCAACACCATTTTTAGAACTAAACAAATTCCCGAATTTTAAAACTGAATGCAGAGGAATTACAAGTTTTCTATAAATATCAGTGCATAATTTTGCTGAAAAATTAGGGGATATCGTTAGGTTATCATCATTTTTTGTGTATCCGCCCAAAGCAATATCAAATACTATCAAGTCCGAAAAATTATATAAATTGTTTCTGTTTATATATAGTTGCAAATGGTTTCCTTGTCCATCTGAAAACCACTGTGTATTCATTTTTTTCCAATTATGTGGTACTAAATTTGCATTTTTAGCAAAATCGACTAATCCGATGGCCTCTGATTTTTTTAACGATTGCTCATACTCTATCAAGCTATGAATTAAAAATGTATAATCATTAACAGTTTTGTTGATTTTAAATTGTTCCATAGCTTTTGAGTAACCGGCGATTCCGCCGACAGATAATACGCCTATGATAGCCAAAACGCCCAGCATTTCAATCATACTCCTGCCAACATCGCCTTGTCTATCGTCATTGCGAGCAAGGGGCGAGGTTGTATAATGACGCCCGAAAAGGCGAGGAAATAATTTGTTGATTTTATAGTAAAACTCCGCAAAATCCTCTGTAGCGGCGAAAAAAGTGCTTCTAATTAGAGATATAGGATTTGCAGAGAGAGAGAGAGAGACCTTTGAATAGCTTATTTTTCATCTTTCTTTCCTCATTTTTAGTTAGTTAATACGATTATTTTAAGCATACTAATCGTGTATGTCAAACACATTCAGACAGTAATTCATCTGTAAACTTAGGCAAAGTGGTTCCGGCCAGCCCGACTATATGACGGTCAAACAGATAGTTGTTAGATGTTGTTTCCAGATTAAATTCGCAAGTATCCGCACCACACATCTTTGCAATCTGCACAAATCCGGCTGCAGGATAAACAACGCCGGAAGTACCGACGGACATAAATAAATCGCAAGTCTTCAAAAGTTTGTCGACTTTATCCATATAGAGCAAGTTTTCACCGAAAAATACAATATTCGGCTTTAACATACCGTTGACGCCGCAATGCTCGCAGGTTTCGTCGGCATGCACATCGCCCCAAGTTTCAAAAATATGCCCGCAGTTCAGACAGACAATTTGGTTGATTTGCCCGTGAATGTGATAAATATTTTTATTGCCGGCTTTTTCATGCAGTGTATCGACATTTTGCGTTACTACATTGATTTGTGCCGGATAGTTTTGCTGCAACTTGGTAATTGCCAAATGAGCAGCGTTTGGTTTGGCTTTATAAAGCTCTGGGCGTAGCTCGTTATAAAAATCATGCACATATTCCGGGTTGCGTTCAAACGCTTCTATAGTTGCTACGTCTTCAACCCGATGTTTGTTCCATAACCCGTTTTCGGCACGAAATGTCGAAAGTCCGGATTCCGCCGAAATTCCGGCACCGGTCAAAATCAGAATATTTTTATATTGTTTAGCCATTGACTATTTCTTTATAAAGTTCTTCGTTGCTCGTAAATTTAAGGTCGCTGTTTTTGATGTTGTTGCGGTAAGTATCTAAATTTTGATACATTTTATCAATCTGCGCGATTAAAATCCCGTCTTGGGTTAAATTTTTATCCAACAAAATTTCGGCAAATCCTTTGCTTTGAAAATTTTTAGCGTTTGATGTTTGTTCGCCGCGGCTGGCATTACTTGGCAGCGGCACCAAAAGCATTGGAATGTCTAGGCTCCAAAATTCAAAAATAGCGTTTGAACCGGAGCGGGTTACCACAATATCGGTGGCGGCGAGCAGGTCCTTAAATTCTTTGTCGACAAACTCAAATTGCGCATAGCCTTGGCGCTCTAAATCTGTTTTTTGTCCTTTGCCGCAAATGTGTATCACTTGATATTTCTGCAATAAGGCGTCGATGTTTTGCAGCACGGCTTTATTCAAACTTTGCGCGCCCAAGCTGCCGCCCACAAACATCACAATCGGCTTATCGACGGTAAAGTTACACATCTGCAAGGCTTTGTTTTTGTCGCCGTTTTTCAAACGGTCAGACAATACAGGCCCTATGTAGCAAACTTTTTGCGGCGAGCGCACATATTTAACCGTGTCTATAAAAGTAGTGAAAAACTTGCTGACAAAGGGCAGGGACATTTTGTTGGCCAGTCCCGGGGTTAAATCTGACTCGTGCATAAAAATTTTACGGTGGTTCAAAAATCCGCCGACCACAACCGGAAAAGATACAAAACCGCCTTTAGAAAAAATTATATCCGGCTTTTCTTTACAGATTATTGCCGCCGCCTGACAAACTCCGACCGGAATTTTGAACATATCTTTCAGGTTTTGCCAAGAAAAATAGCGGCGTAGTTTACCGGTTTTTATGGCGTAGTATTTTACACCTTCAATTTTCGTGATAAGCTCTTTTTCAATACCGGTTTCCGAACCGACATAAACAATTTGCCAGCCGTTTTTCTGAAAAAGCGGAATAAGATTTAAGTTAAGGGTTACATGACCGCCCGAACCGCCGCCGGTAAACATAATTTTTTTCATTTTATGATGCCTTTTCTTCAGAATTGTTTAAGTCGTTAGAATTATCGCCGATTTTCAGTATCTCGCTTTCTTCATATTCCATACCGATTTGTTTGTTAGCTTTGGCGCCGTATTCTTTAAGTCTACCGGCTAAGGAAAGGGCGTTGCCTTTGCCTGTTGCCAGTTTTGAAATTGCCGCTTCATAGTTGGTTCTAGCAGTTCCCAAGGCTTTATCAATTTTTTGCATATCGTCCACAAAATTGGCGAGTTTATCATACAGCGAACCGCCGACTTCGGCTATTTTCTGTACATATTTATTACGGGTTTCAATCTGCCATAAATTTTCTACCGTGCGTAAAATCGGCAGTAAAGAAGAAGGAGTTGTCAAAGCTACGTTCTTTTTGTAGGCATAATCATAAAGGCTGTCGTCTTTTTTGATGGCTTCAACAAATGCACTTTCAATCGGGATAAAAATCACCACATAGTCAAGAGATTCTTCTTTAAGTAATTTTTGATATTCTTTGCATGACAGCTCGTCGATGTGGTTGCGGATACATTGAATATGGCGTTGTAAGGCAGCCGATTTTTCGGCCTCGTTATCAGCGTTTACATAAGAAACATAGTCATTCATAGATACTTTTGAATCCACAATCACGCTGCGGTTGTTCGGCAGGCGCACCACTACATCAGGACGCAGATTTTGATTATTTTCATTTTTGAAGTTTTCTTGCGTGAAGTAATCAATATTTTTTTGCAGTCCGGCAACTTCCAAAATGCGGTTCAGCTCGATTTCTCCCCAGTCGCCTTGCATTTTTTTGCTGCCGCGCAGAGCGTTGGTAAGGTTTTGTGCGTCTTGACTGAGGCAATTATTCATATCCATCAGTTTTTTAAATTGCTCGTCAAAACTTGTTTTGTTTTTGATACTTTCGGTGTTGGCTTTGCTGACTTCGTCCCTAAATGTTTTCAGTTGTTCGCGGAAAGGGGACAGAACCGTGCTCAGTACCTGGCTTTGTGTTTCATTTAAGCGGCGCGACTGGGTGTTTAAAATCTCATTAGAAATATTGCGAAATTTTAGTTCTAAATCTTTTTTATTGTTTTCAATATCTTGTAAACGCTCCTGCATATGCTGATGTTGAGCTTGCAGCATGGTTTGCAATTTGGTGTTTTCTGTGTTCAGACGATAATTTTCGTTATCAAGCTGTTTCTTGGCGTTGCAAACATCGTCTAACTGACGTTCAAGTTCTTCATTTAACACTGTGGCGCGGGTGTTTTTGTTTATCGCCCAAATTAAAGCGCCTCCGCAAAAGCAAAGCAGCACAGCCAAAGCAATTATTCCGTACAACATCGGCAAATCCTCAATAAATAAAAATATATGAAGAAAGTATAAAAGTTTGAGCGCGGATTGCAACGAACAAAAACAGGTTATCAACTTTAATCTTTTATGTGTAAAAATTATATTATTGTGGACGAATGAATTTTTTTAGCTTAAACTCAAGATTGAAAAATGAAATCTCTTTAGAAGGAAAATAAAAATGAATAAAGTGCAAAGTGATTTTTTGAATGATATTAAAGAAGGTAAAGTTGCCGTAACCGTTTTTTTGATTAACGGCGTAAAATTGCAAGGCATTATTACTCAGCAAGATGAAGAAAGTCTGCTGCTGCGTCGCGATGGTCATACCCAGCTGGTTTATAAACATGCTGTTTCAACCATTATGCCGAGTGTGGCGGTTGATATTGCCGAAGAATAGTCTTTGATAGAAGTAGAGCAAAATAGACGGTTTAATGCCGCCGTAGTTTGTCCCGAAGTTTTTGGCGCGCCGGCAAGTTTGTCGCCGGAAAGCCGCTTGGCGGAAGCTGAGGGGCTGGCTTTGGCTATACGGCTTAACGTGGTTTATAAAGAAAGCCTGAAAATAAAAGAAATTAAGCCGTCCGCTTATTTCAGCAAAGGTTTTTTAGAGCGCTTGAAGCCGATTATAAGTGAACAAAATATTGATTTGCTGATTGTTGACACGCGTTTAAGCCCAATTCAGCAACGTAATTTGGAACGTGAACTAAAACTTAAAGTTATAGACCGTACCGCCTTGATTTTAGAAATTTTTGGTGAGCGAGCGCAAACTAAAGAAGGCTCTCTTCAAGTGGAATTGGCGCATCTTACATATCAGCGTTCGCGGCTGGTTCGCAGCTGGACGCACTTGGAACGTCAGCGCGGCGGCGCCGGCTTTTTGGGCGGGCCGGGTGAAACTCAAATTGAGCTGGATAGGCGTATTATTGACGACAAAATCGTTCGCATAAAAAAAGAGTTGGAAAAAGTCCGGCAAACCCGAGGAATTCAGCGCAGTGCCCGCCGTAAAGTTCCGTATCCGGTCGCTGCTTTGGTGGGGTATACCAATGCCGGAAAATCCACCTTGTTTAATTATTTGGCCGGTAGTTCGGTTATGGCGGCAGATATGCTTTTTGCCACGCTTGACCCGACCATGCGTAAAATCAGCCTGAACGGCGGGCGTGAAGTTATTTTGTCCGATACGGTTGGTTTTATTTCAGATTTGCCGCATGAACTGGTAATGGCTTTCCGCGCCACGCTGGAAGAAGTTTTGAACGCCGATATAATTTTGCATATCCGAGATGTTTCCAACCCGGACAGTCAAGCGCAATGCGCCGATGTGCTGGACGTTTTGGCGCACTTGGGTTTAAAAGAAATTAAAAACGCCGATAATTATATTGAAGTTTTCAATAAAGCAGATTTGCTGCCACCGGAAGATTTGCCGCGCTGGCAAGCTAAAACGCAAAACAATAATAATATGGTGCTGACTTCGGCAATCAACGGCGAAGGCTGCGGGCGTTTGCTGGAACTTATCAGGCAAAAACTGGCGCAGGGGCAAAAAAAATGCCAAATAACGCTGCCGGTGGCAGATGGACAGCTGCAAGCCTGGCTGCACCAGAACAGCGATGTGCAGAAACTTGAAACCAAAGAACAGCACAATATATATTCTGTTTGTATCAGTCCCGAAAATTTAGCGCGTTTTGAAAAAATGGCCGAAACTCGTTCGGATGTTGAAATAAGGAGAAATCTATGAAAAAAATCGGTATCATTTTAAGTGCGTTTGCAAGTCTTTCTGCTTGTGCTGTGCAGCCGACAGTAGCTCGCTATGAAGATGAATTGTCAGCCTGGATAGGGCAAAGCGAAGAAAATTTATACGCCGAGTGGGGGTATCCGAATGTTACCTATTCTATTGGTCCGAACAGTTTTATTGCCACCTATATCAAGCAATACAGCAAACCGATTGCCGGAGATAACGAGCCTTATGCTGATGAAATGACCTATTCGGCAATGGAGGTTCCGTCATACGGCTTGCCGCCGCAACAAGGAATTTATTATTGCAAAACTTCGTTTGTTATCAACGACGGCGTTGTCAGCGATTATAATTTTAACGGCGACGACTGCGTCAGATAATTCAGATTAGTCAGAATACAAATAAAATACAATAAAAAAGACCGCCGAAGCGGTCAGTTTGTGAAAAATTATCAATAAATCAGTCTAAATTGCCAAACAAACGGTTTTTAATTACATCGCCTTGTTTTATGTTGTTGGCTTTAACCTGACCGGCGTTCAGTTCCAACACGGCGCGCGGGCGTTTCGGCGGATATATCGCTTCGGTTGAATTCGGCGTCGCGTTTTCATAGATATAGAAAACTACACCGTTTTCATCAGCAAAAATCATATCCAGCGGAATTAAAGTGTCTTTCATCCATAAAGCTACCTGCATATCTTTTGGAACAATGGTAACATCCATTAACAAACCGGAATCTTCTGCCAAATAGTTTCGGCCCATCAGACCTTGATAAAGCGTTTCTTTTGTGTCTGCTACTTCAACATTATATTCATATTGTTTTTCGCCGGATTGAATGGTCAGTTTTTCGGTTTTATTATCATTTTTTTCGGAGCAGGCCGAAAGTAAAACAAAAGCCGAAAACATGACAACTTTTAATAACTTATACATAATTCCTCCTTGTTCAGAACTAACAATATGAAATATTATAGCAAAATTTTCAGTCAATTCAACAAAAAATAAAAGATACCTGTTCAAAATGTTTTTTAGGGCTTGTAAGTATATGGAATTTTGATTAAAATGCGCTAAAACAACAGTGGGAGACAGCCTATGAAAAAAATCAGTTTATTGCTTGCGGGAGTTATGGCGCTGAGCGGTTGTGCAAATCTGCTGTCCGAGCGTTCCTGCAATGATAATACAAAAGAATTTCAGCCGGTTATTCAAGTGCAAAAAGTCCGGTATATTCCAAAATCAGCGGCAACAATTTATTTTGCCGACGGTAGTGCGAATTTGACGGCTGCAGAAAAGATAAAACTTGAGAAAATCGCGATAAATGCGCAAAGAACCGGAGCAGATATAAAAGTTGTTGGACACGCTTCGTCCCGCACCAGACCGGCCACTTTGGTTGAACATACAATGATAAACTTGGGAATTTCCGGCAGACGCGCTGTTAATGTAGTTAAAACTTTGGCGCAATATGGTGTTCCGCTGCATAAAATGCGCTATGAGGCGTTGGCGGACAGTCAGCCGGCAGAACCGGAAGTGAATGCCGAGGCTGAGGCGCTGAATCGCCGTGTTGAAGTTTTTTATTTGTATAAGGAATAAAACGCCGAAATGGAAAACAGCGAATTATCTTTAGGCGGAAATATTTGGAAAAACGCGATTGTTGACGACAGCTTGGTCGAGCGTATGGCTTTGTCATATAATTTGCCCCCATATTTGGCGCGTTTGCTCTGTGAACGCGGTATCGGCTTTAATGATGTAAACAATTTTATTACGCCGAAAGTGCAAAATTTAATGCCGGAACCTTATGTGCTGAAAGATATGCAAAAAGCGGTTGAGCGAGTGGCCGAGGCGGTAATAAACGGCGAAAAAATCGCAATAATCGGCGATTATGACGTGGACGGAGCTACTTCAACTTCGGAACTGACTAGATTTTTCCGTACTGTCGGTATAAATCCGCAAATACATATTCCGAGCCGTGAAGAAGGTTACGGACCGAGCGATTTGGCTTTTAGCGAATTTAAAGCGGCTGAAACAAAATTAGTTATAACCATAGATTGCGGCACAACAGCGTTTGATGTGCTGAACCGCGCGGCGGAAAATGGTTTTGAAATTATTGTGATAGACCACCATGAAGCAGAAGCCATTTTGCCGAAAGTGTATGCGGTAATCAATCCCAAGCGCTTGGATGAAGATAATCAATATCCGTATTTGGCTTATATGTCGGCTGTCGGCGTCGGGTTTATGTTTTTGGTGGCGTTGAACCGCAAATTACGGCAAAGCGGTTTTTATGAAACGCATAAAGCACCTGATTTGCTGAGCTTGCTTGATTTGGTGGCGTTGGGCACGGTGTGCGATGTGGTTCCTCTGCTTGGGGTAAACCGGGCTTATGTGCGGCAAGGGCTGAAAGTTATGGCACAGCAGCGCAATCTCGGGCTGAAAAGCCTGCTGAAAGCCGCAGCGGTAGAAAGCGCGCCGAGCTCTTATCATTTAGGATTTGTGCTGGGACCGAGGATTAACGCCTGCGGGCGTGTCGGCGATGCGACGCTGGGCAGTCGTTTGCTTTGTACCGAAAACGAAACCGAAGCGCAAATGCTGGCCGATAAATTTAACGCTCTAAACAGTGAGCGCAAAGATATAGAAAATTATGTGCTTTTGCAGGCGATAGAACAGGTTGAAGGACAAACGCAGGAATATCCGATAGCTTTTGCCTATGGTGAAGATTGGCACCAAGGGGTGATTGGTATTGTTGCCGGAAAGCTCAAAGAACGCTATAATGTTCCGGCGTTTGTGATGTCTGTTGAGCCGGATGAGGTTAAAGGTTCGGCTCGTTCCATTGACGGCGTAGATTTAGGCGCGTTGATTATATCCGCCAAAGAAAAGGGAATTTTAACCGCCGGCGGTGGTCATATTATGGCGGCGGGATTTTCTTTGCAAAAAGAGCAAATTCCGGCGTTTAAAAAGTTTGTCGGCGAATATGTGGAAGAGCGGCTCGGAAAAGAAAAAATAGCACCTGAGCTTAATATTGATATATCTTTGGCTTTAAGCGGTGTTACCGAAAAATTTGCCGATGATTTGGCTTTGTTGGAGCCTTACGGAGCCGGAAATCCTGAACCGTTGGTGATGATAAAAAATGTTTGCATAAACCGCCCGCGTTTGGTCGGCAGCGGTCATGTCAGCTGCTTTTTAGGCTCTCCGTACGGAGGAAGTCTGAAAGCCATTGCTTTTCGCTGTGCCGATACGGAAATCGGAAACGCCATGCTTCATGATAACGGCGAACTTTTTGATGTGGTCGGACAAATAAAGACCGATGTGTGGCAGGGACGCAAAACCATTCAAATGATTATTAACGATATAAAAAGAACAGGAAAATGAAAGAAGAAAAAATCGAAGAAGCCTCAAAAAAAGTAGGCAGTAAAATTAAAAGCTATTTCTTTACCGGTATTGTGGTAACTGCTCCGGTGGCTATTACCGTTTATATGTCCTATCATCTGCTGATATGGATTAACGATGTTACCAGCCGTTTGGTGCCAAAGCAATGGTCAATCGGCGATTTTGTGCCGTATGCGGTGCCTGGAGCCGGTTTGCTGTTGCTGATTGTTGCCATGATTGTGATTGGTATGCTTACAACCGGCTATGTCGGCAAGTTCTTTGTACGTTTATGGGAAGCGTTTGTGCGTAAAATGCCGATTGTTTCCAGTATCTATTCTTTAATGAAACAAATTTTTGAAACGTTTTTGTCGCAAAAAACACGTTCGTTCAGCGAAGTGGTGCTGGTGGAATATCCGAGAAAAGGCTTATGGACAATAGCATTTGTCAGCAAAGATGAAACCGGCGGCGAAGTAGATGGTAAAATCAACGGCAAAACTTTAAGCATTTTTGTGCCGACAACGCCGAACCCGACTTCCGGCTTTTTGATTTTTGTGCCGGAAAATGATGTGGTTAAGTTGAATATGAGTGTTGAAGACGGTATCAAATATGTTATATCTTGCGGTATTGTTACACCAACAGAATTAAAAGATAAGGTAAATAAATCATGAAAAAAACAGGACTGTTAGCGTTAGCGTTGCTTCTTGGCGCAAAATCAGCTTGTGCCGGAACATTGTCGGATTGGGGAAATTTTTTGATTGAAGACATCAAAGATATTCGTTGTCAGCATAATTATGATGTATATGTACCATTTTACGCTTGGCACAATCGTTTGGCTTATGACCAAGAGCATATTGATAAATATAATGAAAATGCCTGGGGTTTCGGTTTGGGAATTTCTCACACAAACGATGAACAAACCTGGTCGGGCATTTACGCCATGGGCTTTAAGGATTCAAATTCTTATTTGGAAACGTATTTCGGTTACGCTCGCCAATGGAACTGGACGGCCGGCGATGAAAACCAATGGAGAGCCGGTATCGGTTACACTTTGGGACTGACCCAGCGCCATGAATACGCTTATATTCCGGTACCGCTGCCGCTGCCGTTGTTCGGTGTCGGTTATCGCAATATCAATGTGCAGGCGGCGTATGTACCGGGGATTAAAAACGACGGCAATGTATTGTTCGTTTTCTCTCGTTTTAGTTTTTAATTTGTTGTAAGGAGCAAAAATATGGAACAGAAAGTTATTAAAGTCGGTAAAGTTGAATTGGGTAACAAATTGCCGCTTGCGATTATTGCCGGTCCATGTCAAATAGAAAGCCGTGAACACGCGATTTTTATTGCCGGAAAAATGGTGGAAATTACCAAAAAACTAGGTGTTCCGTATATTTTTAAGGCGTCTTTTGACAAAGCTAACCGCACATCCATTAACGGCGCGCGCGGTGTCGGTTTGGAAGAGGGGATGCGCACATTTGAAGAAATCCGCAAACTTTATCCTGATTTGCCGATTTTGACTGATATTCATGAGCGTGAACAATGTCCGGTTGTGGCTCAATATGTTGATATGCTGCAAATTCCGGCGTTTTTATGTCGTCAAACAGATTTGGTGGTGGCTGCGGCTAAAACAGGCAAGGTGGTAAATATCAAAAAAGGGCAGTTTTTAGCGCCTTGGGATGTGAAAAATATTGTGAAAAAAGTTGAAGATTCCGGCAACTTTAATATTTGCGTAACAGAGCGCGGCACCAGTTTCGGCTATAACACGCTGGTAACCGATATGCGAGCTTTTCCGCAAATAGCCAAGGATTGCGGCTATCCGCTGATTTTTGACGCAACTCACTCGGTTCAGCAGCCGGGAGGACTGGGCGGCAGTACCGGAGGTCAGCGAGAGTTTGCTCCGGTTTTGGCGCGTGCGGCGGTGGCTGTCGGTGTAGCGGCAGTGTTTATGGAGACGCATGAAAATCCGGAAAAAGCGCTGTCAGACGGACCAAACTCCATTTATTTGTCTGATATGGAAAGAGTTATCAGTGAGCTGATGGCGTTTGACAAGGTTAATAAATCTATTATCCACGAGTACTAATCTAAAATGCAGTTTAGCGGCGAGGGATATATTATCAAGCTGAAAAATCACGGCGAAAAGTCGATGATTGCCACGTTGGTATGTCCCGAGTATGGTAAAATCGTCGGCTATATCAATGGTGCGCACAGCAAACGGGGCTTAGGAATCTATCAATTAGGGAATTATATTTCTTTTAATGCTTATGCTCGGGTGGAAGAAAATATGCTAAGTCTGAAAGGTGTGGAGTTGATGGAGGCTCATACGGCTGATTTTATGCTGGATACCGATAAGATAGAGGCTTTGTCTTCACTTTGTCGGCTGTTAGATGTTTGTGTAGCTGAAAATGATGATTTAGGTCATTTATTCAAAGCGATAAAAGACTTTTTTCAACATATACATAAAGATAATTGGCTGGTATATTATTCGTTTTTTGAATATTATCTGCTGGATTTTTTAGGCGTAGGACTTGATGTGAGCGAGTGTGCCGTAACCGGTAAAACCAATGGGTTGTCCTATATTTCTCCAAAAACCGGGCGCGCCGTCTGCGCTGAAGTCGGAGAACCGTATAAAGACAAACTTTATGCTTATCCGCACTATATTGTGGATAAAAACTATCATCCTCAGCGCGCTGAAGTGGCGGATTTGCTGAAAATGACCGGCGGATTTTTAACAAAAAATTTTTTAACCGGGCATAACTTGCAATTACCGGAAAAACGTGCTAATTTGCTGAACGTTGTTAAAAAATATCAAATGAAAATGTAGGTGAAAAATGGTTGAAGAAAATGCCAAAATAAAAGATGTGCAACTGGGCGAGGAACTTAGCAAACGCTATTTGTCGTATGCCATGTCAACCATTGTTTCGCGTTCGCTTCCGGATGTGCGCGACGGTTTGAAGCCTGTGCATCGCCGCTTGATGTATGCTATGCGCCAACTGCATTTGGACCCAAAAAACGGCTTTAAAAAATGCGCCCGCGTGGTTGGTGATGTTATCGGTAAATATCACCCGCACGGCGATACGGCGGTTTATGGCGCCATGGTGCGTTTGGCGCAGGATTTTTCGGTGCGCTATCCGCTGGTTGACGGACAGGGTAACTTTGGTAATATCGACGGCGACGGCGCAGCGGCTATGCGTTACACCGAAGCTCGTTTAACCGAATTTGCCATGGATTTGATGGACGGCTTAAACGATGATGCCGTTGATTTTATGGATACATACGACGGCGAAGACAGTGAGCCGGTTGTGATGCCGGCAATGGTGCCGAATTTGCTGTGCAACGGTTCTATGGGGATTGCCGTGGGTATGGCAACCAATATTCCTCCGCATAATCTGAGTGAAATCAGCGATGCTTTGTTGTATTTGATAGAAAATCCGGATAGCGAGGACGAGCCGTTGGTCCGCCGTTTGAAAGGGCCGGATTTTCCGACTGGCGGTGTGATTATTGACTCGTTTGACACTATTTTGAATAATTATAAGCAAGGCAAGGGCAGTTTTCGTATCCGCGCCAAATGGACAACCGAAGATTTGGGACACGGGCAATATCAAATTGTGGTAACGGAAATTCCGTATCAGGTAATAAAATCTAAATTGATTGAAAAAATTGCCGAGTTACTGCTGAATAAAAAACTTCCGTTTTTGAGCGATGTACGCGATGAATCGGCGCAAGATGTGCGCATTGTGCTGGAGCCTAAAAATCGCACGGTAGACGCCGCTATGCTGATGGAACAACTATTTCGCCAAACCGATTTGGAAGCCAAATTTAATATGAATATGAACGTGTTGGATTTGGACTGCGTTCCAAGAGTTATGAGTATCAAAGAAGTGTTGCATGACTATTTGGTGCATCGCAACGCTGTTTTACTGCGTAAAATCAAATTCCGCTTGAACAAAATCAACGCGCGTTTAGAAATTTTGGAAGGCTATTTGACCGCGTATTTGAATTTGGATGAAATTATCCGCATAATCCGTGAAGAAGACGAGCCGAAAAAAATTATGATGGCGGAATTTAAACTGACGGATAATCAAGCTGAAGCCATTTTGAATATGAAACTGCGTAACTTACGCAAACTTGATGAAGAGCAGATAAATGCCGAACATTCGGATTTGCTGGAAGAAAAAGCCAAACTTGAAATTTTGCATGATAATGAGGCCGAGCGCTGGAAAGCTATTGCCGAAGAAATTAAAAAAACTAAAGAAAAATACAGTAAAAAAACGGCCTTAGGACGTCGTCGCACTGAATTTGCCGAGGCTCCTGCGGATATTGACGTTCCGGTGGAAGCGTTGATAGAAAAAGAGCCGATTACGGTTATTTTGTCGCAAAAAGGCTGGATACGCTGTCTTAAAGGTCATGCCGATTTGAACGATGAATTTAAGTTCAAAGACGATGACGCATTGCTCTATGCTTTGCACGCGCAGACTACGGATAAAATTGTGCTGCTGGACAACAAAGGTAAGTTTTTCAATATTGCCGCCCGAGATATTCCAAGCGGCCGCGGTTTTGGTCAGCCGGTGCGATTGATGATAGATTTGGCCAACAATGATGATGTTGTGGCAATGTTTGTTTATGAGGCCGGAACAAGCTATTTGATTGTTTCGGACAAAGGCTATGGCTTTATTGTTGATGAAAATCATTTGCTGGCGCAAACTCGTAACGGGCGCAAAATTATGAATGTCGCCGATAATGAAAATATGAAATTCTGCTTGCCGATGACCGGAGATTATGTGGCTGTGGTGGGTGAAAATCGTCGTTTGCTGGTGTTTAAGGCTGAGGAAATTCCGACTATGGCGCGCGGTCATGGTGTGTTGCTGCAAAAGTATAAGGACGGCAATATATCGGACATTCAAATTTTCAAAGGCGAGGACGGTTTCAGCTATAACCGCGCCGGCGGTATCAGCACCGAAAAAGAGCTAATCGGCTGGCTGGGGCACAGAGCGCAAATCGGTAAGGTTGTACCGTTTGGTTTTCCGAAAAATAACAAGTTTTTCAAATAATTTACAAAAAAAATCCACGTTGGTTGTGGATTTTTTTGTAGTTTCTACTTAATTTAATGTTGACAAAAATCATAAAAAGGATAGAGTATTTTTCTGATTAAATATTATTTATCTTCATTTTTATGGAAAATACTGTATTTACCACACCTTTGCCTTTGGTGTATTTTGAAAATGGCACCGTTGTTACCGTTCCTATGTTAGATTTGTCTAAAAAAGACCTGCTTATAGGAATTAAGTTGAATCATTTTGTATTGGCGTTAAAACAGTACAAAGTATCATGGTATGATGCTTATTGGTTGATTGAACAAAACAAGGCTTACTGCAAAACACCTCGTCTGCCCGATGATGTGGATTGTGAGGAAATGTTGCGTCATATCGACCTTATTAATGCCACGGCTGAGATTTTGCGTGAGCGCGGAATTGACGCTGATGATGTTGTCCTAAACGCTCTCTATTGGCTGCGTAATGAATATTCTCCGCTCAAGGCTTTTGCTTTTATGATGACAGAGCGATTGAAGACTTTGCGTGAAAAATATGATGGTTCTTCATGTTTGGCTAGGGTGCTTTGGTATGATTAAAATTTGAGATGATAACGCAATTCAGGCGTTATGAGTCTTGCAGTTTCTAATTATTAAAACTTTTTCGCTATGAAAGAAAGTGAATTTAGTGCATTTAAAATGTGGGTTGAAAAAATCAAAGCCGCATCAAATAAGGAAATGTATAACCTGCAAAATATTGAAAAAGTTTATGATATTTTGCAAAAACAAGAACTTATGTGCTTAAGTCTTGATGATTGCAAAATGTTGCTGATTCATAATTTTGCTCGGAACAAGGCAAAGCAACTGTTTCCCAATCAGGGGGTGGCTTCCGTTTTGACAGAGGTATATGATTTGCTGGACGAATTGAGATGCAAATATGAAATTGCTCATCTTTTCTCTTTCTTTTTCGTTTCTGCTCGAGCTTTTGTGGTTGTTCCGTACCGTATTCAATATAGGGTTAAAAACATTCCGGAAAGAAAATCGGCCCTTAACTCTTTGTGTGATTTAATCTATAAAGAGGATTTTGCACCTGAATGTGTGGAAGATAGCAAGTTTCCTTTGGCGTTATACACTTTAACCTTTGCGGCTCAGTGTATTGTTATGGTTGAATTTTGCTACTTTTTGCGGCAAGCCCAAAATATGTGGTTTGATAAATGCTAGTAACAAAAAAACTTCCGATATATTATCGGAAGTTTTTTTGTTATTCAAAGTTTTCTACACTGCGGTGATGTGTTTCAAAGTCTTTTACCACAATGGTGGTTACATCTGCTTTGGAATATTTTTGAAAAATCAAGCCGTGTCCCAAACATTGACCGACATTGATGTTAAAGTCCGTTCCGCACGCATTAAGATAGTCGGCTTGCGATACCGGGTCGCAGGACGGACCTTTTAATTCGGCTGAAATTGTTTCCCCATTCAGTTTGCTGTCGCGGCAGCTCATTGAATATACCTCAAATCCGGCTTCTTCCAGCAACTCTTTTAAATGCACTGCATATTTTTGCATAAAAAAGCAGTTGGCAATGCCTAATTTGTGGTAACCGCTCAGCTTAGCAAAATCAATCAGTTCTTTCAGGCGTGATTTATTGCAGGCGAGAGCTGAAATATTCATTCTTTTAATGTCTTCATCTGTATATTCAGTCATTTCTACCTCCTGTTAAACTGATTGATTTCTGAAACTGTTTTTATTGGTCAAGGAATGAGCGCAAACGTTTAGAACGGCTAGGGTGCTTCAGTTTACGCAAAGCCTTGGCCTCAATTTGACGAATACGCTCACGCGTAACGTTGAATTGCTTGCCGACTTCTTCTAAAGTGTGGTCGGTGTTCATGCCTATGCCGAAACGCATACGCAAAACCCGCTCTTCTCTTGGAGTTAAAGAAGACAGAATTTTGGTGCAGGTTTCTTTTAAGTTGGAATGAATAGCTACATCCAAAGGCTGTAATGCGCTTTCGTCGGCAATAAAATCACCCAATGAGGAATCTTCTTCATCCCCGACCGGAGCTTCAAGACTAACCGGCTCTTTGGCAATTTTCATCACCTTGCGGATTTTATCCAACGGCATAGACAAACGTTTTGCCAATTCTTCAGGCACCGGTTCGCGTCCCATTTCCGACAACATTTGACGTGATGTGCGCACCAGTTTGTTGATTGTTTCAATCATGTGAACCGGAATACGGATAGTGCGCGCCTGATCGGCGATAGAACGGGTAATGGCCTGTCTAATCCACCAGGTTGCGTAGGTCGAAAATTTGTAGCCGCGGCGATATTCAAATTTATCAACCGCTTTCATCAAGCCGATATTTCCTTCTTGAATCAAATCCAAGAACTGCATACCGCGGTTGGTGTATTTTTTAGCAATAGAAATAACCAAACGCAGGTTTGCTTCAATCATTTCCTTTTTAGCGCGTTCGGCCTCGCGTTCGCCTTTTTTAATGGTGTCTACCATTTTGCGGTATTCGCTGATAGGCAAGCCGCATTCTTGCGCCATTTGCGCTACATTATTGCGGATTTCAATAATTTCATCTTTATATTTTGTAATAAATGCCGCCCAGTGCTTATCTTTTTTGAGTGAAATTTTGTCCAGCCAATTCGGGTCAAGCTCAGATTTTTGGTAAGCCTCCAAAAAGTCTTCGCGTTTAATTTTGCAGGATAGGGCGTAACGCAGCAACTTTCCTTCCTGTCCCATTAAACGTTTGTTCATTTCGTTAAGCTGTTCCACCAGTTGTTCAACTTTACTGCTGTTTAAGTGAATGGAACTCATCAGTTCAACCAGCTCTTTTTTGAGCTTTAAATATTTCTTTTCGGTAGCCGGAATAATTTTGCGGCCGGCTAAAATCGCTGCCATGCGAGAGCTTTGGACCTTTTTCAAATCATCATAATAGCTGGCGATTTTGTTTAATGTTTCCAAAACCGGTTCTAAAAGCATACTTTCCATAGCCGAAACGGAAGTGGAAGCGTGTCCGCCGCTTTCTTCGTCTTCATTTTCTCCGCCTTCTTCGGCTGAGTCCTCGTCGTCCAAATTTTCCATACCGTCGTCGGCGTCGTCCATATCATCGGCAACATCGCCATCAAGCTCAATATCAGTATCCAAATCGTCATCAATGTCATCTAAATTCTTTTCATTAAGCTCTTTGGTTACCTTTTCCAAATCGTCAACACCGGTGTTTTCCGGTTCATCATCATAAACCATGGCTTCGGTATCGTCGCCGTACATAACTTCCAAATCGACAATATCACGCAGCTGCATTGTACCGGCAACCAGTTCATCGCGCCAGTCGGAAATGGCTTTAATTGTCATCGGACTTTCGCACAAACCGCCAATCATTACAGTTTTGCCGGCTTCAATACGCTTAGAAATGGCAATTTCGCCTTCACGCGAAAGCAACTCTACCAGTCCCATCTCTTTTAAATACATTCTAACCGGGTCATCGGAATGTCCGACATCTTTTGTGTCGATATTTCCGGTTTCTTCGTCCATATCGTCGTCATCGTCATAATCATAGTCATCGGAATTTTCTTCCGCGTCGTCGACATCCGAATCGGAAATGATATTGATGCCCATATCCGAAATAGAAGACATAATATCTTCAAGTTTGTCGGAAGATTGTTTATCCGGCGGCAAAACTTTATTAAGTTCTTCCATTGTGATATAGCCGAGTTTTTTGCCTTTAGCAAGCAAATGTCTGAAAGCAGTGCTCATAGCTTCAGCGTTAACGGAGTCTGTACTATCGTTTTCGTACAAGTCCTGATTTTCTTTATCTGACATAACGTTCCTTAAAAAATCATATTTTATCCATTGCGGACAATATAAATTGCTAGCGACTAATTTTTAGTTAATTTTATTTAATTTGTCAATATCTGCTTTTCAAGATTCGGCAATTTTTTATAAATAAAAAAGAACAGGGGACAACCTATAAAATTTTCAATTTCGGAATAGAAGCGCAAAAAAAATCCGTTCTTGTTGAAAGAACGAATTTTTTAGTTGATTTAATAGTTAAATATACCGGAATACTGCATTGATTTTATTTCAATTTCATGGAGCCGCTGAATGTTTTCCAATTCGGCAAGTCCGTAATCCAGTATTTTTTCGTACGACGCAAAGTCCTTTTTCGCGGCGCCTTCAGCCATCATCCATTCGCGGAAGAGAGTGCAGAAGCCTTTTTCAGGTTCTGCCTTGTCATATTTGGTTTCATCAACAAACAAATCTATGAAGAGCTTCAGCTCAACATAGCTGAGTTTGCAATAACGCACATACCACTCCAATTTGCGGTAATAAGGTGAGGAAACACCAAGCGTTTTGCACAAATTAAACAAGTCCAAGCCAACCTGACGGTTAAAAAAATTGACTTTGTCATCGCGGTTCACATACATTTTGCAAAAATACTCAACCGGCATTTTTTCAACCAAAATAAACTGTTCGGGCAAAGACAAATGCCGAGCCGAAACGCTTTCTACGAACAGATTCCAAAGTTTTGGACTGTTGAGTTGAAAAATTACCTCTAGTTTTGAGCCTTGCAAAAACTCATCCAACCGGCTTTTGACATCATCCGGCAGCGCATAGTGTTTGGAAACGGCGAGCTGGTGTGCAACCATATAGCCGACCAAAACAGCCTCTACCTCGGTGTCGTCATCGTTTACATAACGCTCGCAAAGCCGACGAAACATTTTTAACGGCATAACATTCAATACTGTTATCAAACCGTAAAAGAACATCTTAATAATACGCATAGAACTAAATAATTTAAATTGATACTTTGTAAAATATCATATACGGGTAACAGAGTCAATATTTTTGTCAAAAAACAACTTATTGCTTTTTAACGGATAAAACGTTTTATTTTGACCTTGACGGATAAAAATTGATATATCAACGCAAAATTTGCTTAAACATGCTGCCATACAATAAAGACTATCATAAAGACGATTGCCCCGATAATTATAGCTGTTGTTGACATAGACATCTCCTTTTTAATACTTTTTATATTATATAAAAGGTTTGGCTAAATGCAAGTTTTTTTTTCAATATATAACAAAACCCCATGCAAAAAATTACATGGGGCAGAAGAAAAACAATGAATTGTCAAATGTTATTTTTCATAAACTTCTACTTGAGCCGGAGCTTGAGCGGCAGGTTGCTGTAAAACAGGCTGACGGGTTACAACAGGTTGACCGGCAACAGGCTGTGTTCCCATAACTTGTTCCCCAATGCAGTTTCCGGTTGCGCAGGCTTCGCCGCGGTTAAACGGACGAGTTTCAAACGAAGTTGTTTCATAAGTACGCGGTTCATAAACTGTGTGATATGTGGTGTTTTTGTAAACAACTTTAACCGGTGTTCTTACGGTATATTCTGTCGGCTGGCAGTTGTTGCAAGGGCGCTGAGTCGGAACAGGAGCGGGAGCCGCTGCCTGACAGGTGTTGCAAGGACGAGCTACCGGCTGATATTGACGAACCGGAGTCGGAGCCGGCTTTTCTTTAATTAAAGCATCGCCGCAACCATTATCGGCACCGGCATAACGATAGTTGCGTGCAGATGTATCTTCATCGCTGGCGCAAGCAGTTAATCCGGCTACCAAAGCAACAACCATCAATTTTGTTAAATTTTTCATTATATTCCTCCAGTTCTAAATCTGAACATTTTTATCTTTAAATTTTATCTGTTTTTATTATTAACAGAAAATTAAACATTTGTTAAGCATTTTTTTGGTTTTTAACAAAAAAATATACAAAAAAAATCAGAAAAAGCCTTTTTTTAATCATTTTTTCGTTAAAATATTGAAGTTTTATATTTTAAACTGAATTTGTTAACCATTTGTTTTATAATAATTTTGTTTAATTTTCCGATTCGTATTTAAATATATAAGATGCATACCGGTAAAAAACAACTGCCGTTAACACGGTTATTCTTCTTTTGAAAGTTCCTGTAAGTCGTCAGTGTCCATATCAACTTTATTGCCTTTTATCATCACATAACCGCTGACAGCCTGTCCTTTTTCAAATTTGACTTCCACCGAAATTTCGCCGTCTTCGTCATAGGTTTTATAAATTCCGTCTTTAACGCCGTCGACATAATAGTTTTCTTCTCTGATTGAACCGTCAGGATAAAAATTAATTATTTTACCGTCCATTAGACCGTTTTTAAAGTTGCCGGTAAAAATAATATTGCCGTCTTCGTCATAAAAATTGCCTTTGCCTTCCGGCTTGCCGTTTTTGCTTCTGACTTCCATTTTTACATTGCCGTTAGGATAATATATTTTATAAATTCCGTTAATCGGCTTTTCGTTAATGTCATAAACAACGCCGTCAACAACATTGGTGTTGTTTTCATTATAAATCTCGTCTTTGTCCGATTCTCCGCACGCGCTCAGCAAGCCGATAAATATTATTCCTAAGATTCTGATTTTCATAGAATTTGCTCCTTTTTTCCTAAAATATACTATATAGAATCCGTATCAAAGTCAAATATGAATATTTTTAGCCCACAATTTACTCAAAAATCTGCGCAAATATACGTTTTTTAAGGCTTTGAAGCAATTTTTTGTTTGACAAATTGATTTTTATTTTATTAGATAAAAGGCGAGATAAAATTCTCAGCTTTAATTTATAACTTAAAGAGGAATACAAACATGAATAAAAGTGAATTGATTGATAGCATTTCTGCTACTTCCGGCTTAACAAAAACAGATTGCGCCAAAGCATTGGACGCTTTTGTTGAAGCTGTTTCCAGCGCTTTGAAATCCGGCGATGATGTTCGTTTGGTTGGTTTCGGCACTTTTGCTACTTCTAAAAGAGCAGCTACAACAGCTATCAATCCACGTACTCGTCAAACTGTAAATGTTCCGGCTCGCAACGTTGCTAAATTTAAAGCCGGCAAAACTTTGCAAGACATTGTAAACAGCTAGTTTGGTATTTACATAAAAAGAATTTAGGCAGGAGACGAATTGTTCCTGCCTGATTTTTTATATAGTTTTTAAGAACAGTACTAAACTGACGCTATCCGTACCACCGACGTTTAATACGGCGATTATAGCCAAAACTCCCAGCATTTCAATCATACTCCTGCCAACATCACCTTATTTATCGTCATTGCTTCGTGTCACTCGCAATGACGATAGAACAAGGGGCGGGGTTATATAATGACGCCCGAAAAGGCGAGGGAATAATTTGCTGATTTTAGCGAAAAACTCTGTAAATACCTCTGCAGCGGCGAAAAAAGTGCCTCTAATTAGAGATATAGAATTGCAGAGAGAGAAAAAGAGAGACCTTTTGTTTGTTTATTTTTTTATCTTTCTTTCCTCATTTTGGGGTTAATTTATATACTTAATTAAGCATACTAATCGCGTATGTCAAACATATAAAATGTCTTATTTTAATTTTTTAACAATTTTTTCAACTTCAGGCTTACCCATATTATTTAAACTTTCAACGCTTAATTTTTTCTCTTGAGCAAATTGAGTAGCTTCAAGCACAATATTTTCACAGATTTTTTTATCTAAAATATCGTTTACGACCAATTCATAGCGAAATATATGTTTACCGGAATCAAAGGCCGAATATGTACTCTCATCAATGCCTTGATTATATTTTGCCACACCCAGGCCTAAAAAATAATTAACCATAGCCGAAGCGGTTTCAGGCTTTGAAACAGACATGGCGCCAACCGAAAAAGCGGCGCAAAAATAATACTTTTGCACGTCGTTTAACTGATTGAATGCTTCTTCAAAATTAGCCGGTTCGCCGTTAATATTTGCCCAAAGTTCCGACGACAGAGCTGACGATTCCGTGTTTAGCACTTGAGTTTCTGACGTAACTGCAGAAGTTTCTTCCGACTTTTTGTTATTGTCGCAAGCACTTAAAAAACAAGCTAAAAAGCCAAGCATTACAATCAATTTTTTCATTTTTATCTCCTTAAACATAATAATATTTAACATAAAAAGGCTAATATAAAGTTAAAAACGCAAAAAGCACCGGTTTTAAAACCGATGCTTTTAATTAGGACTTTGTTAGTCAATGATGTTGCCATAGAGCACGACGTTGAAGCAGTACATATTCAAGACAACATTAAAATTGTCAAGATAGTTGCTTTTCTCGTTAAGCACTTCAAAGGCTACCAGCTTTGAAACGTACTCTTCAGGAACTTGTGGAAGAATGTCCTGAATGGTCAGTGTCGGGACATTAAAGCCGCTGTCAGTCGGCCTGCCGGCGCTGTAAACGCTGATTTCAGTCAGTTTATACAGCGTGTCGGGAACATCTTCAAGCAACTCAATGTGCTTGGGAACACGTTTGCCGAAAGGTAGAATATCTTCATCGATTCGGATGTTTGCAAGCTCGCAGCGAATCGCTTTTGCAAAAGCCCGCTCGTCCTTGTTAAAAACGAAACGAGTTGTTCCCTTGGGATAAGACGATTTGAACACATGAGCGATAAGCGGCACACGTTTGAAAAGCGGAAGTATTTCGGCCTGAGAGCGAGACTCTAACATCAGAACGTCGCGGTAAATCTTTACAAACTTGTCTTCCAGTTCTTGGCTGAGAGAGTTACGATACAAGGTGTGCAAACGATTCTTGAAGTTTTCAACACAAGACTCTAACTGTACTTTGTCCATAGTTTTAAAATAATTAAGTTAATATAATAGAGTTAATAATACGAAATTAAAGAGAATTTACATCTTGTTTTGTGGTTTGTCAAGTTTTTTGGCTAGATTTTACAAATTATTTTTGCAAGATGAAAGTGCAGGGGCCGTCGTTAACCAGTGCTACTTTCATATCCGCCTGAAAAATCCCGGTTTGCACCGGAATAGCATAGCTTTGCATCTGTTTTACAAAATATTCATACAGAGGTTTTGCTTCTTCGGGACGAGCAGCGCTTTCAAAACCGGGGCGGTTGCCGCGGCTTAAATCGGCGGCCAACGTAAATTGAGATACTGCCAAAATTTCGCCTTTAACGTCTTGAACCGATAGATTCATTTTTTGATTTTCGTCTTCAAAAATGCGTAAATTGGCAACTTTCTTGGCTAAAAAGTCGGCATGAGAAGAAGTATCGCCTTTTTCCACGCCGATAAACAGCAGCAAGCCTTGCTTTATTTGCGAAACTATTTGACTGTTTACAGTTACAGAAGCATTTAGAACTTTTTGCACCAGAATTTTCATGATTCGTCCTTTTAATAAAAAATGTAAGAAATAACTATTGCCGCAATCACCCCGATAAAATCGGCAAACAAAGCGCAAGGCAGGGCGGCTCCGGTTTTGGCGATTTTTACCGCGCCGAAATAAAGCGCCACCACATAAAATGTGGTTTCGGTAGAACCTTGAATTACCGCAGAAACGAATGCCGGAAAACTGTCAACCCCATAAGTTTGCATGGTTTCAATCATTAAAGCGCGCGCCCCGTTGCCGGACAGCGGTTTCATTAAAGCCGTAGGCAAAGCGCCGATAAATCCGGTGTCAAAGTTCAATAGGGCAAAGCCTTTTTCAAAGCACCACATCAACGCATCTAAAACACCTGAATAGCGCATAACGGCAATCGCGGTCAGCATGGCGACTAAGTACGGAATTATTTGCACGGCAATTTGAAAACCCTCTTTGGCGCCGCAAATAAATGTTTCGTACAGATTGAGTTTTTTATAGGCTCCGAACAGCAGAAAAAAGGTAATAAAACTCAAAATCAGCATATTTCCGCCGGTTTCGGAACAGGTTAGGCGCTTTTCAGCCGGCAACAGATAAAATCCGTAGCCGATTAGCCCGACAAAAGCGATAATGCCGCATAAATAAGCCAACATTTTTTTGTTAAAAATTGGTAGTTTTTCTGTGAAGGCAACCGCTGAAAATCCGGCAAGGGTGGAACAAAGTGTTGCCAGCAGAATCGGTACAAAAACAGCTCCCGGATTGGCCGAGCCCTGTAAATGGCGGTACATCAAAATAGAAATAGGTAAAATTGTCAGCGATGAGGCGTTTAACACAATAAACATTATTTGCGCCGCCGAGGCATGGTCTTTGCGCGGGTTAACTTCTTGCAGCTGTTCCATTGCTTTCAGCCCCATTGGCGTGGCGGCGTTGTCCAGTCCCAACATATTTGCCGCCATATTCATTACCATAGAGCCGATAGCCGGGCTGTTTTGCGGCAAGTCGGGCATAATTATTTTAAACAGCGGGCGTAAAAGTTTGGCAAATATTTCCGTAAGACCGGATTTTTCGGCAATTTTCAAAAGTCCCAGCCACAGGCAAAGCATACCGGTAAGGTTTAAAGCCAGCTGAAAAGCCGAAGTCGCCGACTCAAACAAATGGTTGGTTAAGATTGTCCAAATTTGCGGATTTCCTAAAAAAACGGATTGAACCGCGGCAGCAATGAAACTGATAATAAAAAATGATGTCCAAATAATGTTTAACATACTAAATTCCTTTATGAAGCATATTGTAGAAGATGTGTCGTCAAATGTAAATTATTTTATAAAAAAGCCGAATTATTGTGAATAAATTATTGACAAAAAATATGAATTATACTATATTTTTGTTAAGTGAGGAGATTTAAAATGAATTTGAAAGATGAAATTAAAACCGCTTTGGTAACTCTGACAGCTGCATTTACGCTTGGCGGTTGCATTGATAAAAAGGAAGCAACGCATCAAACAGAGGATATGCTGACGGCAAAATATAATGATGACGTCGATTTATATGGTAATGCGGTGCGTTTGCAGAAAAAGCAATATATTTCAGTTTATAATGACCGTGAAATGACGAAAAAGGATTATCAGCTTTTGCGTTGGGTTCTGGATAATAATAAAGAAGTTGACAGAAAAAGAAGCGGTGAAAAAACACATGGCGAAGAATTTGTTTTACCTAATGGGGACAGCGGTTTTGTCGAAGTTTATGACGACGGCGTGTTAAAAGAAAACAATAGTTTGATTTTAATAAATAAAGAATTTACAGTGATTGGCGAGGGTAAAAATTATGAGTATAATCTCAATCGCCGTGCCGAAGAAATTCAAAAAGAGCATGAAAAACAAGCAAAAATCCGCAGATTGGAACAGATTAGAGCGCAAGAACGCGCCGAGGCTCGTCGCAGAGCCAATCGCCAAAAGGAAAGTGCCGACACAGTTAAAGTTTTTGAAGCGGCTGACAGCATTGCGCCGGAAGATACTACAAAGCATGAAGTTGTTCGTAATAATAAACAGGACAGTCTGCATACTGATTCCGTGAAGCATGTAGTGAAACATCTAAAAATGTCGGAATACGAATAATTTTTTCCGGCATGTTTCCGAATATTAAAAATAAAGTCCCAAATTTTGGGACTTTATTTTTCATCTTTCTTTCCTCATTTTTTTTTGTTAATTTCTATACTCAGTCTAAGCATACTAATAGCGTTTGTCAAATATTAAATAGAAAATCACTTCACTAAAAAAAGGCGGCTTATTATTACCGCCTTTATATTTTACTTTATGTTACAGCCCTCTTTTTTGCGGTCTTCGCGTTTGCGTAAAACTTCCAAATCACGATCGGTGGCAATTTTATTTAAGATTGTTTTCACAACGCAATCTATTTCTTTGCCTTCGCGGTAATCGGCAGCTAAAGCAAAATTAACTCTGTTGTCTTTTAGCAATTTGAAGGCTTTTTCTTTGTGGTGGCTGCGTGGTTTATAAACCGCAATCGCCGTGCCGTTATGCTCTTTAACCATGCGCATGGACGGAATGTCGGTCAAACCGTCGCCGAAATAAATTATGCGGCTGAACGGTATGCGGCGTTTATCATCAGGCGTGTAGTCGTTTACGGCCTTGTCCTCAAATTTGCCTAACCCCTTGTTGATTTTAGAAAGATATTGCACTTTACCGGAATAGTTAACCACACGCGCCGGCCAAACCGGTACGCCTTCGTCATTATAGGCAAACGCGCAGCCGTATACGTCTTTGAAAAACTTTCGTATGCTGCAGCCTTCAATAATTTCCTCATAGCCGGAAGAAATTATATAGTGTTCAATATCCAGCCCCAGAGTTTTGCCGTAAGCGTTAATCCGCTCAAACCATTCATTTACGCCTTTGAAGAAAACAATAAACTCGCCGCAGCAAAACATATTTTCTTTAGTCAGCTTCAGACCGATTTCTTCCGCCGTTTTTTTAAAGTAATACATACTGCCGGTTACTTGGTCAACGCCGTTGGCTTCTGACCAGCTGTTGGCTTTTTTCCAAAAATCCTCAGGTTTCATTCCCAATTCGGGAATCAAAAAATAATCCTGCATATAAGTTGTGCTGAGCGTTTCATCAAAATCATAGGCAAACGCCACTTTTGTTCTCTTCATTTTTAATCCCTCTTGCATTTTCTAAAATTATACAGTAAAACAAACTTATTAAAAAACAATAAAGAGAAAGAAGGATTTAAAATTATGGTAGCAACTTCTATGGACCAGCTGGTTTCTTTGTGCAAAAGAAGAGGTTTTATTTTTCAAAACGCCGATATTTACGGCGGTATGCAAGGCGTTTATGATTATGGTCCGCTGGGTGTGGAACTCAAAAACAACTTAAAAGCCGCTTGGTGGCGCGCTATGGTTTATGAGCGCGATGATGTCGAAGGTTTGGATGCCGCTATTTTAACAAACCGCAAAGTTTTAAAATATTCAGGCCATGAAGATACATTTTCTGACCCGATGGTAGACTGCAAAAAGTGCAAAGGCCGTTTTCGCGCTGACCAAATCGGCGGCAAATGCCCTGTATGCGGCTCAACAGATTTGACTGAACCTCGTCCGTTTAACCTGATGTTTAAAACTCAGGTCGGGCCGGTGGAAAGCGATGAAAATATTGCCTATCTGCGTCCTGAAACCGCACAGGCTATTTTTACTCAGTTCAAAAATGTTGTAGATTCAACTTCTCGCAAACTTCCGTTTGGTATTGCGCAAATAGGTAAGTCTTTCCGTAACGAAATTACTCCGCGTAACTTCATTTTCCGCGTGCGTGAGTTTGAACAAGCCGAACTGGAGTATTTTGTTTCTCCTGGAACCGATATGGAATGGCATGAAAAATGGAAAGAAACCCGTATTCAATGGTGGCTGGACCAAGGTTTGGTTAAAGAGCACATGAATATTTATAAAACCCCTGACGATGATTTGGCGCATTATGCTAAGGCCTGCTATGATATAGAATATCAATTTCCGCATGGCATGGAAGAGCTGGAAGGCATTGCCAACCGCCGCGACTATGATTTAGGTAACCACACCAAAAATCAAAGCGAATTTCAGCTGGAGGCTCATTGTCACGCTAATCCGGATTCTACCACAAAATTGTGCATTCAAGATGAAAACGGCAAATGGGTGATTCCATTTGTGATTGAGCCGTCTATGGGGGTTGACCGCGGTGTTTTGGCCGTGTTGACCGAGGCTTATACCGAAGAAGATTTGGGCGACGGCAACAGCCGTGTGGTTTTGAAACTCAAAAAGCACTTGGCTCCGATTAAAGTGGCGATTATTCCACTGAAAAAGAATAACGAGCAAATTATGGCTAAATGCCATGAGCTGAAAAAACAGCTGATGAAACTTGGTATCGGTCGTGTGGCTTTGGAAAATACCGGTAATATCGGCAAAGCCTATCGCCGTCATGACGAAGTCGGCACTCCGCTTTGTTTGACTGTTGATTTTGAAACCATTGAACAGCAGCCGGAAAGCGTAACCTTGCGCGACCGCGACACAATGGAGCAAATCCGCGTCAACACAGCCGATTTAGCTGATTATCTGCGTAATTACTTTTTATAAGTTTTAAGCGAATTAAAACACAAAAGGTTTGGAGTGAAATCCAAACTTTTTGTGTTTTTTAAACAAATTTGTTTTACTGTACAAAAATATTTTTCATATTTACAAAATATGAGTTTATATGCTAAAAACAAGTAAATATTATTTATCTTCGGAGGTATGTTTATGTCGGGTGATATTTGTATTCATAATGCGGTTGTTTTTAACGGCTATTCAATGATGAAAAATTGCGCAGTTTTAATAAGAAAAGATAAAATTGTTGATGTTTTTAATGAAGAACGGTTTTATCAAAAAAAGTTTAGCGACGATACTCATTTTATGGACGCGAAAGGCTGCAGTATCGCCCCCGGCTTTATTGATACGCATATTCACGGTTTCGGCGGTTATGGAACTGAGGATTGTTCGGTAAAATCTATCCTAAAAATGTCCGAAGGTTTGGCTAAATGTGGTGTAACTTCATTTATTCCGACGCTTTATTCCGAAAAGAAAGATAAAATGATTCGCGGTATTCGTGCGATTGTTGAGGCAATGGGTAAAGAAAACGGCGCAAAAATTTTAGGTGTTCATCTTGAAGGGCCGTTTATTTCTCCGGACAGACTTGGAGTGCAGTCGCCGGATACCATAAGTCCTGTAGACTTGAATTTGATGGAGGAATTGTGGCAAGCCTCTGAAGGACATATCATAAATATGACGCTGGCGCCCGAAATAAAAAATATGCGTGAGTTGGCTTTGTATTGTATATCTAAAAGAATTGTCATGCAGGCCGGGCACACAAACGCCACTTATAAGCAAATGATTGAGGGTATGCAGGCCAGAATTATGCATGTAACTCATTTGTTTAATGCTATGAGCCGCATGCACCACCGCGACCCCGGAGCTGTGGGGGCGGTGTTTATACACCCGGAACTGTCGTGTGAAATTATTGCTGACGGTATTCATATTGATTCGGAAATCATAAAATTTTTATTGACCTGCAAGTCTTTGGATAAGGTTGTTTTGGTTACAGACGCCTTAAAACCGACAAAACAAAAGCACGGACCTTTGTTGGCTAACGGCGAGGAAGTGTATTTGGATAAGTGTTTTTACCGAAAATCGGACAATGTGATTGCCGGTTCGGCTCTGACAATGATAGACAGCGTGAAGAATATTGTTTCTTACGGTTTCAGGCTGGAAGAGGCTATTCACATGGCGTCAACCAATCCGGCAAGAATTATGAAACAGGACAATTTAGGCGTTATCGCTCCGGGATATGACGCTGATTTGGTTATTCTCAGCGACAAGCTGAAGGTAAAATACACAATTATTAAAGGGCAAATTTATGAGAAAGGAAAATTAGTATGCGCGTAATAATAAAAGATGATAAAGACTTGGTGGCAAATTGGGCGGCAAATTATGTGGTTTACAAAATCAATCGTTTTAAACCTACTCCGAGCAAACCATTTGTTTTGGGATTGCCAACCGGTTCTACTCCGCTGGGTATGTATAAAAAATTGATTGAATTATGCCGGGAAGGCAAGGTTTCTTTTGCCAATGTCGTTACTTTTAATATGGATGAATATATCGGCTTGGCTCCTGAACATCCGCAAAGCTATCATTATTTTATGTATGAAAATTTTTTTAATCATATCGACATTCAAAGAAAAAATATACATATTTTGGACGGACTAACTAAAGATTATGAAAAAGAATGTTTTGAATATGAACGTAAAATTAAAGAAATCGGCGGTATTCATCTGTTTATCGGCGGAGTAGGCGAAGACGGACACATTGCCTTTAACGAGCCTTTTTCTTCGCTGTCTTCCCGTACCAGAGTAAAAACACTGACTGAAAGCACAATAAAAGCTAATTCCAGATTTTTTGATTATGATTTATCAAAAGTTCCGACGCAAGCTCTCACTGTTGGTGTAGGCACTATTATGGATGCGGAAGAAGTTATGATTTTGGCGACCGGAAAAAATAAAGCTCAAGCTCTAAAACACAGTATAGAAGATGGAATCAGCCATGTTTGGACACTGTCTGAATTGCAACGTCATCAGCACGGCATTATTGTTTGCGATAAAGACTCGACAGCGGAATTGAGCGAGCAAACCGTAAAATATTTTTTGGAAATCCAAAGCAAAATTCCAGGGTAAAGGTATAAAATAAATGGAAACAACAAAGAAAGCAGTGCTTTAAGGTATTGTTTTCTTTTTTTTATTTTTAATTAAAATTGTAGACCGGGAGGAATATAACTATGTTAAAAACAATCACTCATACTGCCAATGTAGAATTATTAGAACATTCCAATTTTGTAAAGTCATAATTTATATTTTTATCAATAGGTAATTTTATCGGAACGGCGGGATAAATTTTGCCGTTTTTCCCATAATCTTTATCCCGCCAAATAGGTTTTTATAGCTTCGTCGCGTTCAAATAGATACATTAGTGTACGCAGAGCAGTGCCGCGCGGAGTTGATAGGTTTTTATCCTGATTCAGAATAAGCGCCGCGTCTTTGGATGCCGTTAAAAGCAAATCGCCGTGCACGCTTAAATCTGCCACCTTAAAGCTGCTGAAACCGGATTGCCGCGTACCCAAAACTTCACCGCCGCCGCGCAGTTTCAGGTCTTCTTCGGCGATTAAAAATCCGTCTTCGGTCTGTTTCATAATGTTCAGGCGTGAGCGAGAAACATCGCTGAGCGGATAGCCGTACATCAAAATACAGCTTGAGGCCTCAAAACCGCGCTTAATGCGCCCGCGCAGCTGATGCAGTTGCGCTAATCCAAAGCGTTGGGCATGTTCAATAATCATAACAGTAGCGTTGGGCACATTTACACCGACTTCTATCACGGTGGTGGAAACTAAGAGTTTTAACTTGCCGCTTTTAAAATCTTCCATAACCGCGTTTTTTTCGCTTTCTTTCATTTTTCCATGCACCAAGCCTACAATATTGCCAAATTCTTGACGCAGACTTTCATAGCGTTCTTTGGCGGCGGAAAGGTCAATTTTTTCCGACTCTTCAACCAGCGGACACACCCAATACGCCTGTGTTTGAGTCTGCAATTTACGTTTTAGAGCGTCAACAACTTCGTGAATTTTGCTGAGTGGCATAACCGTGGTGGTAACAGGCTTGCGTCCGGCCGGAAGCTCGTCTATTTTAGAATAATCCATATCGCCGAATTGGGTTAAAACCAAAGTTCTCGGTATCGGTGTGGCTGTCATCACTAAAATATCGCAAGATTTTCCTTTTTGCGAAAGGCTTAGACGCTGTTTGACGCCGAAACGATGCTGTTCGTCAACCACGGCGTAGGCTAAATCTTTGAATGTAACATCTTCAGTAAACAAAGCGTGTGTGCCGATTAAAATATCTATTTCCCCGTTTTGCAAAGCGTCTAAAATTTGTTGACGGGATTTACCTTTAACATTTCCGGTCAGCAACTCCGTTTTTACCCCGATTTGCGAACATAGCTCGGCAATGGTTTCATAGTGCTGCTGAGCTAAAATTTCAGTAGGCGCCATAATTGCCGCCTGCGCGCCGCATTCCACGGCATTCAGCATGGTATAAAGCGCGACAATGGTTTTGCCGGAGCCGACATCGCCTTGCAGCAGGCGCAGCATACGATATTCAGAGAACATATCACTTTCAATTTCGGCTATAACCCGTTGTTGTGCCGATGTTAATTGGAAAGGCAGAATTTCGGCTAAGCGCTTTTTTAAATGTCCGTCGCCTTGCAATGCCCGGCCTTTTTGATGTTTCAGGCGTTCACGCACAATGGCGAGTGAAAGTTGATTGGCCAGCAGTTCATCATAAGCCAAACGGCGGCGCGCGCTTGAATTTGGCGACAAATCGTCAAAAGTCTGAGGGGAATGAGCCTGCTCTAAGGCTTGGTTAAAACTTGGAAAATTTTGTTGTTTTAAAAACTCGGTGTTCAGCCATTCATTCAGCGGCGGTGTCAAACCAAGAGCTTGTGTCATCAGCTTATTCAGCATTTTGTTTGTAACACCGGCGGTCAGCGGATATACGGTTTCTATTTGCGGCATTTGCTGCGGTTTGGCAGCATCAACCACATAGTCGGGGTGCGGCATTTGCCAGCTGTTGTTAAAGCGTTCCAACTTACCGGAAATAATTTTTTCGGCGCCAACCGGAAAAATACGAGTCAGCGTGTCGCCGTAAGTTTTGAAAAAAATCAAAATCAGTTGCTCTGTACCGTCGTCAACAGCAATGCGATAGGGCTGTTTGCGTGTTTGCGGCGCTTTATGCTCTATAACGCGCACTTTGCCGGTCCAAATATGACCTTCTGTGGCGGAAATTAAAGGCAGATTACAGCGGCGGTCGATTATTCCCGATGGTAAATGCCACAGCAAATCTACCACGCGTTCGCCGCAAAGGTTCGCCACAAGTTTAGCATATTTTTCACCAACACCGTTTAAGGTGTTGATAGGGGCAAAAAGCGGATATAAAATAGTCGGTCGCATTGTGAATTTGTCTTTTTTTTGTTGCGTTAATGGCTGTATTGTATATATTTTATAACAAAAAGTAAACAGGAAAGCGTGATTATGCGTAAAGATGTGAATGTTTGGGCGGGGAAGACAGTTTCTTCGGTTGCCGATGGTTATGAAGCCTTTGTTTTGGCGCAGATTGCCAATGCGAAAAAGCCGGTGCTGTATATTGCCAGCGATGGTGTGAGTTTGGCGCAGACGGCGGCGATGCTGCGTTTTTTGCATCCGGAATATGAAGTTTGGGAATTTCCGGCGTGGGATACGGTGCCTTATGACCGTGTTTCGCCAAACAGCGCGCTTTCGGCCAAGCGTATTGAAACGTTGGCGAAAATTGTTTTTTACGATGGCAAAGCTCCTTTAGTCGTTGTTACATCTATTGGTGCGGTGCTGCAAAAGTTGGCGCCGGCAAAAATTTTCCGCAACGCCCGCAAATTAGTGAAAGTGGGAGAAAAACTGGATTTTGATAGCTTTTTGCACTATGTTTCGCTGAATGGCTATACTCGGGTGGAACAAGTCATGGAACCGGGGGAATACGCCGTACGCGGAGATATTACCGATATTTTTCCAAGTGGTATGGATAACCCGCTGCGTATTGATTTGTTTGATGACGAAGTGGAACGGCTGCGTATTTTTGACGCGGTGAGCCAACGCACTATCGGAGATTTGCAGCAATATGAATTTCAGGTGGCAAGCGAAGTGCTTTTAGACGCCAATACTATCCGCAATTTCCGCGAACAGTATCGTGAGTTGTTTGGCGCAGACGGTTTGCACGATGAAATATACGAGGCAATTTCTAACGGGCAAAAATATATTGGTATGGAAAATTGGCTGCCGTTGTTTTATAACGATGTTTTGCCGACCTTGTTTGATTATTTGCCGAATGCGCAAGTTGTGGCCGGTAAAAACACCGAAGAAGCTCTGAAATCTAAAACCGAAGGTATTGCCGATTATTATGAGGCGCGTTTAGAAGCACTGCAAGTTAAAAGCAAAAATGATACAGAAGCGTATCGTCCTTTGCCGCCGGAAAAACTTTATATGTCGGCGGCGGATTTTTCGGCCAAGCTGGAAGAACGGCAAGCCACGGTTTTAACTCCGCTGGCTGTTGCCGCAAATGATAATGTGATTGAGCTGAAAACTATTCCGGGGCGTGATTTTGCCCATGCCCGACATATCAGCAGCGCCGCCGTTTATGAAGAATTGCGTGACTATTTGGCGGAAAACGGCAAATTAAAGCGGATAATTTGTTGCTATGCCGAAGGTTCACGCGAACGCTTGCGCTCATTGATGGCTGATTATGACATCAAAAACACGGCGTTGGCAGCAAGTTGGGCGGAAGCTCTGCAGATTTGCGCGCAAAAGAAAATTGCATTGGTTATTACCGAGTTGGCGCACGGGTTTAGAGATGACGAATACTGTATTGTTTCAGAGCAGGATATTTTAGGAGAACGTCAACACCGCAAGGCTAAAAAAGCCAGTTCTAAAGATTTTATCGCTGATGTGTCGTCTTTGAGCGTGGGCGAACTGGTGGTGCATATTGAACACGGTATCGGGCGTTTTCTGGGACTGGAAAATATTATGGCCGGCGGTGCGCCACATGATTGTTTGAAAATTGTGTATGCTCACGATGATAAGTTGTTTGTGCCGGTAGAAAATATTGATGTGATTTCACGCTATGGCTCAGATGATGAAAATGTGCAGCTTGATGTGTTGGGCGGAGCGGCTTGGCAGGCTAAAAAAGCTAAAGTAAAAGCAAAAATCAAAGATATAGCCGAAAAACTGATTAAAATAGCCGCCGAAAGACACTTGAAAACCGCCGATGTGTTTATTGCGCCTGGTGGAGCGTATGATGAATTTTGCGCTAAGTTTCCATATAGTGAAACCGATGACCAGCTGCACGCCATAAAAGACGTGATTCAGGATTTGGGCGCGGGCGAGCCGATGGATAGGCTGGTCTGCGGCGATGTTGGGTTTGGTAAAACCGAAGTGGCGTTGCGCGCGGCTTTTACTGTGGCAATGTCGGGAGCACAAGTGGCGTTGATTGTGCCGACAACCTTGCTGGCGCGTCAACACTATTTGAATTTTGCCGAGCGAATGAAAGGTTTTCCGATTAGGGTGCGGATGCTGTCTCGTTTAAGCACGCCGAAAGAAGTGCGTGAAACCAAACAGGGATTGGCTGAAGGTTCGGTGGAAATTGTGATTGGCACGCACGCTTTGCTTTCTAAAGATGTGCAGTTTTGCAATTTAGGTTTGCTGATTGTGGACGAAGAGCAGCATTTTGGCGTAGCGCATAAAGAAAAAATCAAGGCTCTGAAATCTGATGTACATGTTTTAACCTTGAGCGCAACTCCGATACCCAGAACTTTGCAGCTTTCTCTGACCGGTGTTAAACAGCTCAGCATTATCGCTACGCCGCCGGTGGATAGACTGGCCGCTCGTACCTTTGTGATGCCGTTTGACAAAGTGATGATAAAAGAGGCGATTTATCGTGAAAAATTCCGCGGAGGACAGACGTTTTTTGTGTGCCCGCGGGTGTCGGATATTGCTGAAATTTTGGAAACTTTGCAAAACTTGGTGCCTGATGTGAAAATCGCGGTGGCGCACGGACAAATGCCGGCTAAACAGCTGGAAGATATTATGTGCGACTTTGCTGACGGCAAATATGATGTTTTGCTTTCTACCACCATTATTGAGTCCGGTATTGATATGCCGCGCGTAAACACGATGATTATTCACCGCGCCGATATGTTTGGTTTGGCGCAGCTGTATCAACTGCGCGGGCGGGTAGGGCGCTCAAAAGTCCGCGGTTATTGCTATTTCACGGTACCGGCGCGCAAAAAACTCAATCCGGTGGCGGAAAAACGTCTGAACATTTTGCAGGCTTTGGATACGCTGGGGGCCGGTTTTTCTTTGGCCAGCCACGACTTGGATATTCGCGGTTCGGGTAATGTGTTGGGAACAGAACAGTCCGGACACATTAAAGATGTGGGTATTGCTTTGTATCAGCACATGCTTGAAGAAGAAATCGCTCGCCAAAAAGCCGGACAGGCGGAAGAAGCGCAAAATTCTGCCGATACGGATTGGGCGCCGCAGATTACAACCGGTGTGCCGCTGATGATTCCGGAAAGCTATGTCAAAGATTTGGGCGTGCGCTTGGGATTGTATAAGCGTATCGGCTCATTAAAGGATAAAGACGAACTGCTGGATATGCGTGAAGAACTGATTGACCGTTTTGGACCAATTCCGCAAGAGGTGGAAAATTTATTGCAAACCATAGAAATCAAGCAGCTTTGCTATGCCGCTAATGTGGCAAAAGTAGACGCCGGCGCCAAAGGAATTCTGATAGCTTTCCGTAATAATACTTTTGCCGCGGCTGATAAATTGATTGATATGGTAACAAAGTCATTCGGTGTGCTGCAAATCCGTCCGGATCAAAAATTGTTTGTTTCTAAAGATTTGTCGCAGTACGCTGAACGCATTGCGGTTTTGAAAAATACAATTTCAAAGCTGAAAGATTTGCTTTAAACGTGGTTATTTCTTTCGCTTGTTTTGAAAGAATTTTTGTAAAAGTTCGGCGCATTCGTCAGCCAAAATACCGCCATGCACTTTGGGACGATGATGACAGGTCGGGGATTCGTAAAACTTTACACCGCTGACTACAGCGCCGCCTTTTTCATCTGTAGCGCCGAAATAAAGGTGTTCGATACGGGCAAAAGAAATGGCTGCGGCGCACATGGTGCAAGGCTCCAGCGTTACATACATATCCATGCCCCAAAGACGTGGCTGATTGAGACTTTTGCAGGCTTCTTGAATGGCTAAAATTTCGGCGTGCGAAGTGGCGTCTCCTTTATGAGCGCTTTTATTACCGGTGTGCGCCACAATTTCGCCGGTTTGCGAATTGACGATTACAGCTCCGACAGGCACTTCATCTTCTTTGGCCGCGGCTTTAGCTAAAAACAAAGCCATACGCATATAATCTTCTTTTTCCATTGTCTTACGCCTCAGTTCACTTTTTTTTCATAAATTCAGGTTAGTATATTTTAAAAATGTGAAAAAAGGAAGAATAAAATGGCTGAAAGACTAGCTAAATTTATGGCGCGCAGCGGAGTTTGTTCTCGTCGCGATGCCGAAGAACTTATAAAGCAAAAGAGAGTAACCGTTAACGGTGAAATTGTGGATACGCCGGCGTTTAATGTAGAAGGAAACGAAAAAATTCTGCTGGACGGCGAAAAACTGCCGGAAAGAGAGCAAACTCGTTTGTGGCTGTATCATAAACCGGCGGGACTTTTAACCACGCATAAAGATACCGAAGCCAGAGCCACGGTTTTTGACCATCTGCCTGCCGGTTTGCCGCGGGTTATCAGTGTGGGGCGGCTCGATTTAAATTCGGAAGGTCTGCTGCTTTTAACCAATAACGGCGAGCTTTCGCGTAAGCTGGAACTACCGGAAAACGGTTGGAGCAGACGCTATAAAGTGCGTGTACACGGCTTTGTTAATAAAAAGAAACTTGAAGATTTGGCTAAAGGAACCGTGGTTGACGGTATAAATTACGGACCGGTTAAAGCGGAATTAGAAAGCCAAAACGGCACCAACAGCTGGCTGATTGTTACCTTAAACGAGGGAAAAAATCGTGAAATCCGTAAGCTGATGAAATCAATCGGGCTGGAAGTAGCGCGGCTGATTCGGCTTTCTTACGGACCGTTTCAGCTGGGCAGTCTGAAAAAAGGCGAGGTGCGTGAGGTGCCGCAAAAAGTGCTGAAAGAACAGCTGGGAGGCAAGGTGGATTTATGAGAATTGTAGCCGGACAATACCGCGGTAAAAAATTGTGGACGCCGGAAGGAAAAGAGGTTCGACCAACTTCCGAGCGGGCGCGGGAAGCTATATTTAATATTTTAAATTCGCATTTGGGCAGTGATTACAGCGCTGTGCGTTTGGCGGATATATTCGCCGGCACCGGAGCTTTCGGACTTGAGGCTCTGTCCCGCGGCGCAGCAAGCGTTACGCTGGTGGATAAAGACACGTCATTAGCCGCTAAAAACGCTAAAATGTTTGTCAAAGAACAGGCTAAAATCAAGCTGATTAAAGCAGACGCGTTGAATTTACCGCACCTGCGTGATAAATTTAATATGGTGTTTATGGATGCTCCTTATGCCAAAGGCTTGACGGAAGAAGTGCTGAAACAGCTGCTGGAAAAAGATTGGCTCGAGCCTAATTCTTTATGTATTGTCGAAATTAAAAAAGATGAACATATTGATATTCCGCAAAAATATGAACTTTTGGATGAACGGGTTTACGGTTTGGCGAGAATTTTGTTTTTAGACCCGAAAATTGCAAAATAATTGTGTTTTTTGTCAAAAATCAGGTTGATATATACAAAAAAATATGCTAAATTGATAGCAAATTTATAGAAATGAGAGAGGTTGTTATGTCTGACGTTTTATTTGAAAATACTCAGGTTTTTGAACCGAAAGAAGGTTTTAGCGCCGAAGATTTGCGTGAAAAGTTTGCGGCTCGGGAACAGTCTTTGCAAAAAGAATATGTTGATAATACCGGAAGTTATGTCAATCTTAAAAAACTGCACGATAATTTGGTAAATTCGTCTGACGAAAATTCTTTTGATTATACAAATGAAGAACTGGCCGAACATCGTGATGAATTGGCTGAAAAACAGCTGAAAATAAGAGAAAAAATAGTTCAAACCGGCGCTGATATCGGTCTGCTTGACAAATATGAAAATTCTTTTGCCGCCTTGTATCAAATAAAAGAACAAAACGAAAATTTCGGCGGCGAGGCTGAATGTTCGTTTAAGGAAATTACCCAGGATAAACTTGCCGGAATTACCGCACAGGAACAATATTATGAAATGAGCGCTAATCCGAAAGGCGAGGTTAACCAGCTGGCTTTGCAGGTAAAATTGCCGACCGGCGAAAAGTTTGATTTGACTATGCCGCCTTATGACAAGCCCGGCGCCGACGGTAAAGAAATTAAAGCCCAGCTGTCTTTTGATGAAAAATCGCTGCAAGATATGAATGCTGAAAGTTTGGCGCGGATTATGGAATTTTGCGAAACTCACGGTTTACCGACTTTTCAGATGGATGTGCCGTATTCTTTTGACGGCAATGTTAATGTTTCGGAAAAAATGAAAGAGCTGCTGGCTCAGGTTAAAGAGCAAAAATCAGCGGCGGAAAAAGAAAATAATCAAAAAGAATTTAAGGACATTGACAACCGTAAAAAAGAGCTGGAACGCTCGGCACCGCAAAATGTTTCAGATACTGTACGGCGTGATTTGTCGTATGATTTGCCGGATAGAGAAAAAGTATTTGCCGCTGAGGAAGCGCAAAGTTCGGAATTGCCTCAGAGCGCAGATAAATCGGCAGAGCAAGTTCAGCCGGCAGCCGAACAAAACTCAGCCGAAATGCCTGAACCGGCCAAGAAAGAAAAGCCGAAAAAAACAATTGCTGACGCAGAAGCCGGACTTGAAAAATTTTTGCAAAAAGGTTTAAGCAAAAAAGAAGGGTACACCTATTTTAAGGAACATACAGGCTGGTTCGGCCGCGGCTGGACTGAATATATCGTTTATGATACATCCGACCCGGATAACCGTAAAAAAGACGGTCAAAGGGATAAAAACGGCATTGCTAAGTTTACTTATAATTTTAAGCTGTTTGTAAAAGAAGAAAACGGCAAGTTCAGTTTTGCCTATAAAACTCCTGGAAATAAAAAAATTGACGATTCCGTGGTTAACGGCATGGTCGGGCAAATGAAAGATTTGGGTATTACCAGAGTCAGATTTCCTGACGGATTGCCTGATGCCGAAAAGAAACTTTGGCGCATCGCGTTGGCCGAAAACGGTATTGTTCCTGTTGGCATGGGGTTGGATAAAGCTAAAGCCGAAGGAATGTTGAAAGCGGCAAAAGAAAAATTAACATCTGAAGCCTATATTAAATATCGTTACAGACTTGCCAAACAAATGGATAAAGAAAACAAAGATAAAGGAAAAGTAATTTCTCCGTCCGAGCAGGATTATATTGACGGTATTATGAATTCGCAAAAATATATGGCGTTTACCGAAGGTTACGGTACAAAACTTAAAGGAATGTTGCGCGACCGTTTGGACGCTGCAGACACCAACCATAATGACGGCGCTATTGATAAAACCGCGTCTTATAAAGCCTTGCGCCGCTTGTTTGACGCTTATAAAGAATCTGTTGATAACGCTAATTTGCTGGGCAGTAAATATTTAAGTTCGGAAGAAAAACAAAAACTGAAACACGCCGGATTAACCGGTCCGGTCAGCGAATTCAGCGCCGACCAAATGGGACAGCTTTATGAAATTATGCTGGTAAGAAGCACTAAAGAAGCCAAAGAGGAAATCGACCAGGCTATGCTTGACGCTAAAGATTTGAAAAACCGTACTTCCAAAGGTGCAAAGCGTGCCGATAACGTAATTATAAAAGAAGCGTTTGACAACGCGCGCAACCGCTTTGAAAAAGTAAATGAATTGCTGGCGCCGCTCGGGGTAGAGGAAATAAGTTTCCCGAAATCTTTTGGCGGTTTGTATTATGACAATTTCTATAAAGAGCATCCGGAATTTTTGCAAAGACAACAGCAGCAGACGAACACGCCGGCACCTCAGCAGAATAAACCGACTTCAACCAAGTCTGTGGAAAGTGCTGGTAATTCTGAAATGGCAAAAGCCGTTGTCCAAGCCTATGCCGCTAAAAAAGGCAAGATACATTAAAGACATTGCAGACTAAAAAAAAAAAGAGGCCTCTTTCAGACCTCTTTTTTTGTTTGTATACATCTTATTCGGCAGCTGCATATTGGCGAACCGATAAACCGATTTCATCAGCTTTAATGTTCAAACAATATATACAGCAATCATCGCCCGAATCGTAATATTCAGGCAACACGGCACACAATTTGAATCCGCATTTTTCATAAAAGCGGCGTGTCGGTTCATATTGCGGGGTACTGTCGGTTTTAACGTACAAACGTTCAGCGCCGTAATTTTTCAGACGGTCAATTAAATAATCAACAAGTTTACGTCCGATACCCAAACCTCGATATTCATTCAAAGTTGAAAGCCAATAAAGCTCATAAGTTCCGGCTTTGGCGTCAGGCAACTCTTCAAAACAGGCATAAGCAACTGTTTTGCCGTTGTATTCGGCAAACAAAAAGCGATGTTCGCAATCTTTTTGTAAAAGTAAATGACGTGCTATATCTGCATTATGCTGCACATCTCTATCATCAAAAAAGCCGGTAGAAGAAGCAATATGAGCTATAATCTCTGGGTCGTTTTCTCTTAAAGTATTTCTGAAACAGAGCATAATTACACTCCTTTCAGAACTGATTGTCCCTCGTTAAATAAAAAGAATGTTGAAACAAATAATAAGACGGACCTGTGATGGTCTCCATCGTTAGAACCGCATAAGGCAGCGGCTGACGCACAATTTAACATAAAAACTCCATCGTTGTTAATCCAATGCAAAAGGCTTATAAAACCTGTTTGCACTATAATTATAACCGCTTAAGCAGATGTTTTCAAGTAAAAAAATTAAAATGTGCTCAAAAACAAAAAACGGAAGAATTATCGGGGGATAGTTCTTCCGTTTACAAGATTAGCGTCTAAAGTAATTTGCCAGTCCTTGCGGCAGGCATTCGGCAAGCATAAAGTTGCAGAAGCGGCCGTTTTCGTAAACATAACAACCCAAAAGACGCAGTTTTTCACCGGCTGTCGAGCGTGGATACAAGCCTTCAAAATCAGCAAAGCCCTTTTCATTTTCATCAAGCATATAAACCGGACGAAATTTTTTCATTTTGCCGTTGAAAAAGTGGTCAAGCTCCAATCTGTGACACGATTTGAAAGCAAAAGTTTTACCGGTTTCGTGCAAATTGTGATAAGCAACGGTGTTGTCGGTATAAATCTTTATCACATCAAAACGGACCTGCTTTACAGTTTTCAGATGTCCGCGGTTGTCAAATTCGCACTCCATCTGCAATCCTTCAAAAGATTGGTTGAGTTTGTAGTGCCAACGCTCGCCTCCGGCCATAGCAAACAAAAGCGGGGCTTGATACAGACTTAGATTCGTAACATGCACCGGCGTTTCATCTTGCTCGTTTGAAGAAACAGACAGCTTTTGTTCATACATTTGCGCGCTGACTAAACGATTGTTTTGGTATACGCCGCGCAAAAAAGTCAGTTTGCTTGAAAGCAATTTTTCGGCAACCAGATTGGCTTGCCAAAAATAAGGTAACTTTTTCATAAGTAATAATTTTTAAATAATTAAAAAAACTTTGAGGAGTATAGCATGGCGTTATAAATATGCAATAATTTTTAAATTTGACAAAAAAATGTTGCATATCTGCAAAATTGGGAGTATAAATAAGATGTTATCTAATTTTTATGTCAAATTTAATTTTAAGGATTATGGGTAAGACTTATTCTGTTGCCGAGTTGAAGAACTATCGTTTGTCGGCAAATTTCACTTTGTATGAACTGACCGCTTCTACAACCGCCGCCGGTCTTCACATGAACAATGTTCCAGATGAAGTCGGTATTGCCAAGCTGAAAGAGCTGTGTGTCAATATTCTGCAGCCGGTGCGCGACCATTTCAAAGCTCCGGTTACGATTCGCTCAGGCTATCGTTCGGCAAAGCTGAATGAACTGTTGAACGAAGCACCGAACTCTAAGCACATCAGCTGCGAGGCTGTGGACTTTAGGGTTAAGGGGGTTCATCTTGCCGACATTTGCAATTTTATCGCCGCTAATTTGCAGTTTGATATTTTGCAAATGGAGTTCCCAAATAACGATAACAAGCTGAATGGCTGGGTGCACGTGTCATATTGCGCGAGCGGTAATCGCCGTCTGAATTTGCAGACTTTCATGGCTCGTCGCAAGCTGATGCTTTCGCCAAATTTCAGTTTGTATGAACTGACCTTCTCGCCGACCGCAGAAGCGCGCAGTATCTATAACTTGCCTGATGAGGCGGGAATAGAGCGCTTGCGTCAGGTTTGCCTGAATATTCTGCAGCCGGTGCGCGACCACTTTCAGCGTCCTGTTCATGTAAACTCCGGTTATCGCTCGTTAGCTTTGAATGCTGCGGTAAAAGGAGCGAAAACTTCGCAGCACCTAAAGTGTGAAGCCGCCGATTACGAAATTATGGGGCTTAATAACCGCGAATTGGCGCATTGGGTGGCAAAAAACTTGCAGTTTGACCAGCTCATTCTGGAGTATCACAACAACCCGAAAGACCCAAACAGCGGTTGGGTTCACACTTCGTATGTTGCAGCGCCGCGTATCAATCGCAAACAGCAGCTTACCATAGATAAAAATGGTGCTCGTACAGGAATTGCGTAAGTCAAACAAAAAAAAGAAACGGAAATAAAAATCCGTTTCTTTTTTTGTTGTAAAGCAGTCTGAAAATTATTTTATATTGGGTCTTTCTTTTGACCAAATAACATTTTCTTTTACTACTTTTGCCGGATTGCCCGCAAGAACGGAATTAGGCTTATGTTTGCCGGAAACGGAAGATGTTACAATACTTCCCCAACCGACGACACAGTTATCCGCAATTTTTGTGTTTTTACCGATTTTTACGTCTTTACCAATCCATACATGTTTGCCGATTATCACTTCTTTCCCGATATTTAGAGTATTTCCGTCATTATCGCAAATACTATGAGTATCTGTGCACCATATATCTATACCGGAAGACAGCAGGCAATTTTCGTTTATAATAATTTTAGAATTATCTTCAGCGCAAAATAAAGTGGTTTTTCCGCTGACGTCAACGTTCTGTTTAATTTCTATAATTGCATTTGCGGTCGGAGTATCTTTTATGCCGATGTTTAAACATATACTATAAAGTTTGCAATAATCTTTAATAAAAATGTGATTGTCATTACCGTAAATTGTAATATTCAAATCATGGCAATGCGTGGTTTCGCTTATTTCAATTTTGTTGCGGTTTCCGACGATTTTTATTTTTCCGCAACAATGTTTATTGGAAATGGTAACTTGATTACCTGTTCCTTTAATTTTCTTTTTGATTTTATTGAAAGATAAGAGTTTAAACAGCATAATACCAACATTCCTTTTTTATATTTTCAGCAAAATTGGATTATGTACAGGCGGTTGTTTGTCGCGAATTTCAATGGCCTTGAGCAAATCAGACTGCGCTTGGGCAAACTCGCTTTCCTCGTCATAATGCACAATAGCAAGCGGAGTGCGGCCTGCTTCAACCTTGCAGCCGATTTGTGCAAATTCGGTGTAACCTGTGGCTAAATTCAGCTTTTGCCCCGGAACGGTGCGTCCGCCATGCAATTTTATGATACTGACGCCGATAGCGCGGGTGTCCATGGCGCAAACATAGCCGTCGATAGCCGCATATATAGGTTTTTGATATTTTGCTTTCGGCAGCATATTTTCATATTTTTCAACAAAAGATGCAGAGCCGCCAAAGGCCGACACCATTTGTCCGAATTTTTCCAACGCGGCGCCGGAAGAGTGGACTTTTTCCAGTAAATCCAAGGCTTCGTTCAAAGTTTGACAACGTCCGCATTGCAGTAATAATTCGGCGCCCAGTTCTTTGGTTACGGCGTCTAAGCGTTTGTTGATATTCTGCTTTTTCAAATAGTCTACAGCCTCTTTGATTTCCACCGCATTGCCTGCCGACCAGCCTAGAACCTGGTTCATATCGGTTAAAACGGCTCTGGTTTTTGTTCCGGCCTGATTTGCCACATCAACAATAGACTGCGCCAACGCTTTGGCGTCTTCAAAGTTGCCCATAAACGCACCGTTGCCGCATTTCAAATCCATAACCAAATATTGCAGTCCGGCGGCGAGTTTTTTGGAAAGAATGGAGGCGGTAATCAGCGGAATGGACTCTACCGTGCTGCAAACGTCGCGGATGGCGTAAATTTTTTTGTCGGCCGGAGCAAGGTTTGAGGTTTGTCCGATAATGGCACAGCCGACTTTTTTTACGGTTTTCTTGAACAAATCGACAGAGGCTTGAGTGTTGTAACCGGCAATGGCTTCAAGTTTATCGATAGTTCCGCCGGTGTGTCCCAATCCGCGGCCGGCAATCATCGGCACATAAACATCGCACGCCGCCAAAAGCGGAGCCAGCATAAGGCTGACTTTGTCGCCGACGCCGCCGCTGGAATGTTTGTCGACAATCGGTTTGTCAAAGCCATTCCAGCCTAAAACATCGCCGGAATCGCGCATAGCCAAAGTTAAAGCGGCGGTTTCAGCGGCGTTAAAACCGTTTAAAAACACAGCCATGGTCAATGCCGCAACCTGAATATCCGCAACTTCGCCGGTTGCCATACCTTTAATAAAACTGCTGATTTCTTCGCTGCTTAAAGTTTCGTGATTGCGTTTGCGGCGTATAATTTCCTGAGGTATCATAGCAAGCTCCTTAATATTGCGCTAAATAGTTTTTAATGAGTGTTTCCAGTTTTTTAGAAGATTTTTCGACTTGAGCCAGCACATCTTGGTGGTTTTGCACCTCGGCTGTTAAACCGGTTCCCAAGTTGGAAATAACCGAAAAAGCCAAAACTTTTATGTTTTTGTGCACGGCGGAAATAACTTCCGGCACGGTGGACATACCGACGGCGTCGGCGCCGAACAGACGAAACAGTTTAACTTCGCTCGGGGTTTCATAATTAGGCCCCATTGCAAATAAATAGACGCCTTCCAACAGCGGAATATCCAAAGTTTCAGCCATTTCTTTCACAATGCCGCGGGTTTCTGCATCATAAGCGTTGCTCATGTCAGGAAAATATGGTTCGTCGTGCGGACCAATCAGAGGATTGCGGGCGCTGAAATTGATGTGGTCTTTGATAAGCATAAGGCTGCCTGCCGGCATATTTATGTCAAGCGAGCCGGCGGCGTTGGTGATAATCAGCTGCTTTACTCCCAAAGCCGCGAGCAGGCCGATGACTTCGGCAATCAACTGCGGGGCTATTCCTTCATAAAGATGAAAACGTCCTTCCATGCAAATTACATTGTGCGCGCCGATTTTTCCGGCGGCAAAGCGGCCTTTGTGCCCGGCAACAGTAGTTTGCGGAAAGTCAGGAATATCGGAGTAGTTTATATAAACAGGATTTTCGACTGCTTGGCTCACGCCGTCCAAACCTGAACCCAAAATCAGCGCTGTGTCAGGTGCAAATCCGTTTAAGTGTTGTTTAATATAATTAAGTGAATTATTCAGCATTTTTCATATCTCCGGCTTTAAAAAAATTTGGTAAAAGTTCATATAATCTGAATGTTGTAATTTTACCGCTTAAATCAGCGCTTAAAACCAATGTGTTTTCATCACCGAATTCTAAAATTTTTTGCAGGCAGTTGCCGCAAGGCAAAATTTGCGCCGTGTCCGCAATCACTAAAATCCGGCTTATCGAGGTTTCGCCGTCGGCAACCATTGCCGATATTGCTCCTGCTTCGGCGCAGGTTCCGCACGGATAAGACGCGTTTTCTACATTACAGCCCCCGAATAATTTGCCGTTTTTGCTTAAAATTGCCGCGCCCACCTTAAAATGCGAATAAGGAGTATAAGCGTTGAGACGGCAATTTGCCGCCAATTCAAACAATTTTTTTGTATTTTCCATAGTTTTACCCCGTTAGTGAAAAAAATATTGATTTATTGTAGGGATAAGATACACTAAAAGTCAAGTTTATCTTTTATCCGGTGGGAGAAAAACGGTGGTTAAGAAAATAATTTTGATATTTTTAGGAATTGTGATAGTTGCTGTCGGCGGCTTGTTTGCTTATATTTCCATGGTGGATTGGAATACTCATCGTCAGGATATTGCCGATAAAATTTCGGAAATAACCGGCAAAAAAATCGAGTTTTCCGGTCCTATCAGCGTGGAACTTTTGCCGCAGCCGACGTTAAGTGCTAAAAATGTCAAAATCATCAATCCTAACCGAAACGCCGAAGTTTTGGCAACCATAGATAGTCTGAATACCGTTGTGTCTCTGCAGTCGCTGCTGAAGGGTACGCCTGATATACGATCCTTGTCTCTGGTGGGCGCCGAAGTTTGGGTAAACATAAATGAAAACGGCGAGCTGAATTGGCAGAATTATAATAAATCTTCATTCAGCGATTCTGACCGAAATACCAGATTACAAAGTTTAAACATTCAAAACGCCTTGGTGCACTTTGAAAACGCTGCAGAAAAAATGCAGTTTGATTTGTCGCAGTTTAACGCTGATATACAGGCCGAAACCTTGGCTGGGCCATATCGTTTGGATGGTAATTTTATGAAAAATCAAGACCATTTCGGCGTAGCGCTTAACTTGGGCAGTTTTTCCGGCTTGAACGATGTTACTGTTAATTTTGCCATTACTCATCCAAAATCGGAAAGCTATTTGCGTTTTGACGGCACATATATGCCAAACGAACAGGCGTATAAAGGCGATTTCAGCGGCAACTCCAAACAAACCGCCGATTTTGCCAATATTTTGACCGATATGAAAATTTTGGATGAAATATATAATGTGCCGCTGCAATTTTCGGTTGGTATAGAAACAGACAGCGAGCAAATAAAACTTTCGAGCTTTATTATTAAATACGGCAATTTCATGGAAGGCGCCGGCAGCATGCTTATTCCGCTGCGCGCCGAGCAAGGGCAAAACCGCAATGTGGATTTGAAATATCAGCTGGTTAATTTGGATTTGCGTCCGCTATTGTCAATTTTTAAAGCGGAATATAAAAATTTTGTTGAGAAGGGCAGTGTTTATAAGCCGGACTTTAATATAAACATAAATGCCGACATCAGTTCAGAACGCGTGGTGCTGAATGATGAACAATCCGGCGCGCTGGAAAGCGTCAGCCTGAAAGGCGCCTGGAAAGACAATATGCTGTCTTTGGATGAATTTTATGCCGCCTGCGCCGGTAATACCGTGCTGACGATGGAAGGTAGTTTGGTCGAAGAAAATCAGTCTCCGCAGTATTTTTTGAAAGTTTCGGCAGACAGCAAAGACTTTTTGGCGTTTTTGAACGGTTTGGGTTTCAAACTGCAATCCTATACGCAGGCAACTTATCGCAACGCTAATGTTGCATTCAGCCTGAGCGGTAACAATAATGCGGTTTCGGCTAATGACATTAAATTCAGCATGGATAAAATGAACATAACCGGCGTGGCTGGCGGAACCTTTAAAGATGACGGCAATATTTATGAAATACAGCTGGCGGCGGATACGCTGAATTTGGATAATTATTTGCCTAATGATAAAAAATCGCAGGATTTTATGAGTATGCTCAAAAGCGATATTCAGAATTTGAGTTTTTTGAAATGGATAACTTTGCATGCTAATTTGCAGGCGGAAAATCTGATTTTTAGAAATGCTGCCATGACAGAGGCTTCACTGCAAATTGAAACAGAGGAGGAGAGCGGTAAATTGCATGTAGTTGAAGCGTCGGCGGAAAACATGTATAACACCGATTTCAAATTAAGCGCAGATGTTGAAAATTTAGGCAGTTTGGATATAAGTTTTGCTAATTTAAAATTTGACGTGCAGTCAAAAAATTTTGAAAACATAAAGAATAAACTCAAATTGCCGTTGCCGGATTGGAAAATTTTTGCCTCAGGTAATTTTAACGCCGCCGGCGAATATAACGGTAATCTGCACGAAGGAAATTTTCAGATAAAAGGCGCGGTCGGCGATGTTAAAGTTGAATATAACGGCGAAATAAAACAAGATGAAAACTTTGGCTTTTCCGGCGATATTGATATAAAAACCACCAATTTCAGCGAATTTGTAAACAATATCGGCGGCACGCTTAAATCGGAAAATTCACTTCGCGGCGCCTTGAACTGTAAAAGCAAAGTTGCCGGCACCAGTGCAGAATGGAATTTTGATGAAACAAACTGTTTGTTGGGAATTGCCAATTATCAGGGCAGCGGTCAGGTTCAAACCAATAAAAACAGCTATAAAATTAAAGCTATGGTTAAAACCGACGATTTGAATTTGGAAAATATAACTGATGTGCAATATGCCATGAACGCTCCGGCGATTAACCGTCAGCAGGAAAACAGCTTTTTTGCCCGCCCGGAAGTTAATGCCGATACTTTTGTTTTTGACATTTACCGCAACTTGGATTTGGATATAGATTTGACTGCAGATAAAGTCGGGTATCGCGGTAAAACGTTCAATCAGCTGCATACCAACATTTTGAATTCCGAAAACATTATGCAGCTAAAGAATTTAACAGCGGTGTTTAATGACTTGAATTTCAGCGGCGATATACAGATAAACTATGTGCAGACGCCGACAGTTAAAGGCAATATGAAAATCGGAAATATCGTTTTGAACGGTGCCGGCGGCAATGTCTATGGTTTTAACAGCGGTGTTTTGAACTTGGAAGGCAGTTTTGAAATGCCGGCGGCGTCGGTCAGCGATTTTGTTAATAATTATACCGGCAGCTTGCGCTTTAGCGGAACGGATGTAGCGGTCAAAGGTCTGGATATTGCTAAAATAGAAGAAGATTTGTCGGGACGCGAATATTCTAAAGGCTTGTTCCAGCAAATCCGCGACAGTTTGCAATCCGGTGAAACCGCTTTTTCAGAATTTTCAGGTGAAATAAAAGCAGACAGCGGAAATTTGCTTTATAACAATTTTGTTCTTAAAGCGGACGGCGCAGATATTGCCGTCGACGGTACTTTGAACGTTTCGGAATGGAAAATGAACAATACCTTTACGGTAAATTTAATTGCTTTACCTGATATTCCGCAGTTTTCTTTCAGTTTGTCGGGGTTGGTAAACAAACCGGCGCTGGATATAAACATTGAGGAAGTGGCTCGTAAATATGACGCGCACTGGGAACAAATTGAGGCAGAGGAAAAAGAGCGTAAAGCCGAAGAGATACGTCAGCTTAATCAAAAAATGAGCGAGGCGCAGGAAAAAGTTAAGCAAGTTTCGGAAATTGCCAACTCGTTTGTTCCACAGCTGGAGGAATATCAAAAAAACAGCCGAGATGAAACTTATGTGGCCTGGTATGAGGAAAGACTGGCTGAAATTTCACAAATCAACCAAACATTGGATGGAATGAAAGCACAGGAACATCTGCCGGACTTTACGGAAGCCGATGTGCAGGAAATCAATGATTATTGCAGGCAAACCGGTTCGCGCCTGGATAATTTGCCGGCAGAAATACAGGAACATTATCAGAATGATGTGCTGGGCAGATTCGGAAAAATTACCCCGAGTTTGGCGGAAAATAACCAAAAATATGAAGAGTTGAATGTTCAATATCAGCAGTTGCTTAAAGATAAGTTTGAAGAGCTTTCAAAAATTGAAGCCGCGGCTGTAATGTCGCAAAATCAGAAACTTAAAGGCTATCAAACAGAATTTAGCGGTTTAAATGAAGAATTGCGTAAAAAATATGAAGAAACCGCGCGGCAAATTCAAGAAACGGAAAATCTGCAGAATGATATTCCGCAGCTGGAGCAAAAAACTGCTGATTTATATAAGCAGCTGGATGAATATTCAAACAGCGTTCAAAAAGCCGAAGATGTTTTTGCAAAAACACAAACGCTTTTAAATGAAATATCGGCGGAGCAGCAAAAAATATACGCAGAGAAAATAGCCAAGAAAAAAGAAGAAGAAAAAAAGAAAAAAGCCGAGGAGGGTAATTTAGAATACGGCGGCGAAACTGAAACGGTCGAAACCGAAGATGATGCAAATGCGGCGTCGGATAACAGTTTGCCGGTAATAAATGTAAAGAACAATCATATTGACGACGACGCGCCGCAAATGGTGATAAAAGTGGAGCCGGGGCAGGTAAATAAGCCGACTTTGCGTAAAATTACCACCGAAAACGCCGAGGCAAAAGTAACGGTCAGCGGCACTATCAAAAAGTCGTATGAAGAAAAATCGGCAGAAACGCCTAAAACCGGAGGCTTGTTGAAAGAAGTTGAAGGCGCGGTGCAAAAACCGACCGGAAGAATAATTGTGAAATAAATTTTAACAATACTTGTTAAATATTTTTATCATGTTAAATTAAGTGTACTATAATAATTATGGAGATGTAAAATGACCAGAAAACCTGAAGTTTGCGTACTGCCGGTGGCAGGACTTTCAACCCGCAATTTGCCGACAACCAAAGTTTTGCACAAGGGATTTATGACGCTGGATAACATTCCGGTAATTCAATACGCAGTTGACAGCTGCGCCGAAGCCGGAATTAAAGAAATTGTTTTTATCTACAGCGACGATTCTTGTAAGCATTTGTTTGAAAAATATTATTCGCCGGCGCCGGAATTGGAAGCTCACTTGAAAGAAAAAAACAAGTTGGATTTGCTGGAAAAAGTACAAAAAATCATTCCGGCCGGAATGAAATTTTCTTTTGCCCGCCAAAGCGAACCAAAAGGCAACGGACACGCCATTTTGATGGCTAAAGAACTTATCGGAAAACGTGATTTCGCTGTGATGTGGGTGGACGATGTTTACATCAATCTGCACGGCGATGGAGTTTTGAAACAACTTTGCGATGTGTATGAAGAAAAGGGCGGTATTGTTGAAAATATCATGGAGTGCCCTCGTCAGGAAATGGTGCGTTACGGCGCTTTGGTCGGAGCTAAGCGCGACGGCAATGTGGTGCGTGCCACCGGTTTGGTTGAAAAGCCGAAATTAGAGGAAGTTCCTTCTAATTATGCCTCTATGGGACCGTATGTTATACCTAACGAGGTTTTGGACGTTTTGCCGGAAGTAACCAAAGGTACCAACGGAGAAATAAACCTGACCGATGCTTTAAATTTGGCGGCTATGCGCGGAATGCCGATTTACGGCGTGTTGTGCAAAGGCTTGCGTTTTGACTGCGGTACCAACGCTGATTTACAGCGCTCAAACTTGAAACTAAGCCTGATGAACAGCGGCGAGCTGCGAGCTTATGCGCGTGAGCTTTTAGACACTATGGATATATAATAAATATATCAATTTACGAAAAAAGCCCCGAGTGTTTAAACGCCCGGGGTATTTTTGAATCCGGTTAATTTACGGCGGCGACGGTAACAATCTCTAAAGGCGTATTCCATTCTTCGCCGACTTTTCCGACTTGTAAGCCGTTCCATATTTCATAGTTTCCGGTTCCGAAATATTGTTTGGCGATTTGCAAAACGGTATTAAGCATTGTCGGTGAAATGTTATCAACTTTGCGGAAAAATGATGTTTTATAAAAAACGATTTTGCCGTCTTTTATATAGCCTCGGTCCAGTTTTTCAAATTCTTGAGATGGCAGGTTATATTCTTCTTGCAGATAAACACGGTGTTCGCGCTGGTCTTTAATGTTTACGGCACATTGTCCGTTGCTTAAAAAGGCAAAGGCAATGCGGCTTTTATGAAAGTTTGCCGCGCCTGAGCTTTCTTGTGCGGTTAAATTTATGTTTTTTCCGTTGATTACTGTGTTTTTATTATACGGCATTTTTTCCTCCATAAAATGGCAGTTGAATTATAGCATATTCTTAACAAGAAAGTCCATAGCTGTTTTGTTAACTTTTAAAAGTTAAAATCGATTTTAAGGCGGTTTTTTTGCCCATAGACGCAAAAGTCCTATTTTATGTTGGGTATAAATTTGAGAAAAAACTTTTTATTGACGCTTAAATTTGCTATGTTTAGGCAGTTTAACAAGTTTAAAGAAAAGAGGTATAAAGTGACAGAAGAAATGGAAAATACAGATGTCATAAAATCTGATAATATTGCCCCGACCATGATTTCGGAAGAAATGCGCCGTTCATATTTGGACTATGCCATGAGCGTGATTGTATCTCGTGCTTTGCCGGACGCCCGCGATGGTATGAAACCTGTTCATCGCCGCATTATTTACGGAATGTATGAAAACGGTTACGACTGCACCAAGCCATATCGTAAATCGGCGCGTATCGTCGGCGATGTTATGGGTAAATATCACCCGCACGGCGACAGCTCTATTTATGAAGCCATGGTGCGTATGGCACAGCCGTTTTCGATGCGTCTGACATTGGTTGACGGACAAGGCAACTTCGGTTCTATGGACGGAGACGGCGCTGCTGCTATGCGTTATACCGAAGCCAGACTGGCCAAAGTTTCTTCCTGCCTGACCGACAATTTGGACGAAGACACTGTTGACTTTATGCCGAACTATGATGAATCTTTGCAAGAACCAACTGTTTTGCCGGCGCGTTTTCCTAACTTGCTGGTAAACGGCGGCAACGGTATTGCCGTTGGTATGGCTACAAACATTCCACCGCATAACTTGGGCGAGGTGATTGATGCTTGCTGCGCCTATATTGACAATCCGGAAATCAGTATTGAAGAACTGGTCAGCATTGTTCCGGGACCGGATTTTCCGACCGGCGGCTTGATTTTGGGCTACGGCGGCGCTAAACAGGCTTATTTGACCGGACGCGGCTCTATTATGATGCGCGCTAAATGCACTATTGAAGAAATCCGCAAGGATAAAGAAGCCATTATCGTGCATGAAGTGCCGTATCAGGTAAACAAAGCGGCTTTGGTTTCACACATTGCCGAATTGGTAAAAGATAAAAAAGTTGAGGGTATTTCTGATATCCGTGATGAGTCCGACCGTCAGGGCGTGCGCATTGTTATTGAAATTAAGCGCGACTTCCAAGCCGATGTGGTGTTGAATCAACTTTATAAGTTTACGGCTCTGCAAACCAGTTTCGGTATGAATATGCTGGCAATTAACGGCGGCCGCCCGATGATGATGAATTTGAAAGACATCATTTCAACCTTTATTGAGTTTCGTGAAGAAGTTATACGCCGCCGCACGATTTATCGTTTGAATAAAGCCCGTAATCGCGCGCATGTTTTGGTTGGTTTGGCGATTGCCGTAGAAAATTTGGATGAAGTGATTGAACTGATTAAGACCGCTCCAACCCCGCAAGATGCTAAAGATGCTTTGGTTGGTAAAGCCTGGGCGGCAGCATCTATTGAAGATTGGGTTAAATTGATTGACGAGCCGGATAGAAAAGTTGAAAACGGTTTCTATCGTTTGTCCGATGACCAAGCTAAAGCCATTTTGGATTTGAAATTACAGCGCTTGACCGGTTTGGAACGTGATAAAATTCACGATGAATTGGTTTCTTTGGGCGAAGACATTAAAGAGTTTCTTTCTATTTTGGCAAGCCGGGAAAAACTTTACGGCATTATGCGTGATGAGCTGGTTGCAGTCAAAGACGAGTACGCAACCCCGCGTTTGACCAAGATTGAAGATATTGAATATAACCAGGATATTGAATCGCTGATTCAGCGTGAAGAAATGGTAGTTACCGTAACCGAAGCCGGATATATTAAACGTGTGCCTCTGAATGCCTATAAAGCTCAGCGTCGCGGCGGTAAGGGTAAATCGGGCATGACCACCAAAGAAGAAGATTTTGTAACCCGCTTGTTTGTTGCCAGTACCCACACTCCGGTACTGTTCTTCTCAAACAAAGGCATTGTTTATAAGATGAAAGTTTATAAACTTCCGCTGGGTTCGCCGACTTCTAAAGGCAAGCCGTTTATCAACCTGCTGCCGCTGGTGCAGGGCGAAACCATTACCACAATTATGAAACTGCCTGAAAATGAAGCCGATTGCGAGAACTTGTCAATAGCTTTTGCCACCGCAAAAGGTAACATCCGCCGCAATAGCCTGATGGATTTTGTAAATGTTCAGTCTAACGGTAAAATCGCTATGAAGCTGGATGAAGGCGACAAGCTCATCAATGTGGCTTTGTGCGATAACAGCAACGATATTATGCTGGCAGCCAAGAGCGGTAAGTGTATTCGTTTTGCAGTTGAAGATTTGCGTGTGTTTGTCGGACGTAATTCTACCGGCGTGCGCGGTGTTAAACTGCTGGGCGATGATGAGGTTATTTCTATGTCGATTCTGAAACACTGTGCCTACAGCGTGGAAGAGCGCGACGAATATCTGCGCATTTCCAGCGCCTTGAAGCGTATGGAAGCCGAAAGCGGTAGCGACGCTTGCATTTCTCCGGATCAGACCGGTTTAATGAAATTGCTGGATATGACTAAGTTTGAAGAAATGCGCAAAGCCGAAGAATTTATTTTGACAGTTACCATAACCGGTTACGGCAAACGCACGTCCTCTTATGAATATCGTGTAAGCGGACGCGGCGGACAGGGTATGGCAAACATGGAAATGTCTCCACGCAATAAAGAAGTTGTAAGTTCGTTCCCGATTAAAGACGGCAGTGAAATTATGATGGTAACCGACGGCGGAAAACTTATCCGTATGCCGGTGGATGATATTCGTGTTGCCGGACGCAAGACACAAGGCGTTATTTTGTTCCGTACCGGCGAAAATGAAAAAGTTGTTTCCGTAACCTGGCTGGATGCTGACGCTGACGCCGATGAAGAAATCGACGAAGAAAATAACAGCGAAGTTTTAGGCGAGGCGGTTGCCGACATTGATGATACATCTGACAGTGAAGTGGCTGAACCGGAAACGACCGATTCTGATGAATAGAATGTAATATTTCTAAGTTATTACGGAATTTAAGCCGGATATTCAATCCGGCTTAAATTTTACGTCAAAATACATAACATAACACGGCAGGCGTAATTATGTTGTTTTGATAATAGTGTGCAATGTAACTCTTGTACGAAAGGACAAAAGAACAATTACTCATCTGTAATTCTTTTTTTATATGGTTTATAGAAATTTTGCTGCTATGTCTTAATAGTTAAGACGATAAAGACGCAGACTGTTAGCTATACAGTAATTATTCTTTAGCTAAAATCAAACTGTTGCGTTCTTTAATCAGCTGCTGATAGCGTGTATAGATTTCTGTAGAGTTTTCCGGTTGTTTACTCATTAAAGCGGTACATTCTTTTAATTCACTATCTATTTGTTTTAATTGAATTTCTAATAAGCCGTTATCTATTTCTGCTTTCAGGCTCGGCAAGGTCGATTTTTGGGATTTATACATATTTAATTCCCACAAATCGCCGATTTCCGCCGCATAATTAAGTTTTAATTTTTCTATCAGTCGTTCACAGTCTAATTGTTCGTCTTCCTGATGAATTTCAATAATTTCCGCCAAAACTTTAGCCATTCTACTGTCATTGATTTCAAAAGCCGATAGTTTTTCTTCATATTTTTCAATAAGTTCCGGATACAAAAGCATGGCGGCGATAATTCCGCGGATAACCAAGTCATTTAACGGCGGCTTTTTTACAAAATGATAAACCGGTTCGTCATCTTGTTTTTTTCGCCGCGGCGTATATGCCGGTTTAGCCGTATTTTCTACCTGTTGCGGCGTGTTTTGCGGTTTATTTTCGTTATTTTTATAAATAGAACCTTTGCCAAATGTGTAATAAATCCGCTTTTTCATTTCTTGCGTATAATAATTGCGGATTTGTTCATCTTTAATCTTAGCTACTTCCTCAAAAGTTTCCTTTTCAATCAAAGCCTTTTGTTCCGGAGTGTCGGTATCTTTGTTCATTTTGCATTTGTGCCACAAAATATCTACCAAAGGTTTCGCTCGTTGTAGATATTGTTCAAAAACAGGGGCACCCAAGCTGTGTAACAGTTCATCCGGGTCTTTTTTCTCTTTTAAGAAAATGTAGTTTACCGAATACCCGGCTTTCAAAATCGGCAGCACGCGGTCTATAGAGCGGATAGCGGCCTTAATTCCGGCACCGTCGCCGTCAAAGCACAGAGTAGGGATGTTGCACACCCGCCAGGCTTCAATAATTTGCTCTTCGGTTAAAGCGGTGCCCAAAGGCGCCGTCGCATAGCTGAAATTAAAACTGTCAAGAGCAATCACATCCATATAGCCTTCGCAGATAATCAGCCGTTTGGCGCTGTAGGCCGGTTCGCGGGCGTTGTTCATATTATAAAGAATACGGCGTTTGTTAAAAATAGGAGTTTCCGGCGAATTTAAATATTTAGGCTGACTGTTATCCATAATCCGCCCGCCGAAAGCAATAACGTTGCCTTGTTTATCCATAATAGGAATCATTACGCGGTCGCGGAAAAAGTCATGCGGTGCCCGCGATTTATCTTCCGGCACGGCGATAAGCCCGAGTTCTGCCATATCTTGTTCCGAAATGCCTTTTGAAGCTAATAAAGCCTTTAATCCGTTGCCGCTCGGAGCATATCCCAAACGGAATTTTTTTATGATTTCTTCACTCAAGGCGCGTTTGTCTTTAAAATATGATAAGCCGTGCGCTCCCACCGGCATACGCAGATTCTTTTCAAAATAGGTGCAGGCTATATCCATAATTTCATATAATGACTTGCGTTTTAAATTCTGTTCCTGACTTTCTTTGGACCAAGCCGGAAGCTGCAAACCGACTTTATCGGCTAATTTTTTTACAGCCTCAATAAACGGCAAGCCGTTGGCGTCCATTTCAAATTTTATAATATCGCCGTGAGCGCCGCAGCCGAAACAGTGATAAAAACCTTTGCTTTCATTAACCGTGAACGACGGTGTTTTTTCATTATGAAAAGGGCATAAGCCTAAATACTCACGCCCTCTTTTCGTCAGTTTTACTTTATTTCCAACCACGTCAACAATAGAAATTCTACTGCGCAGTTCATCTAAAAATTTTTGTAAATCGTCGTTCATAGCCTATAAAGCATTCTGCCGATATTTATGCCAAAAACTTTTTGATGGCGGCTGAAGCAGCTCCGAAATCCATTTGTCCGGCATATTTAGCCTTAAGCGCACCCATAACTTTACCCATGTCGCGAATGCTTGCGGCGCCGGTTTCGGCAATAGCGGCTTTAATAGCTTCATCAGTTTCTTCCGCATTCATTTGTTTTGGTAAAAAACGGCTGATTACATCTATTTCAGCTTGTTCTTTTTCGGCTAAATCAGGTCGATTTCCTTCATTATAAATTTTAATTGATTCATTTCTTTGCTTAATCATGGTTTGCATCATGGCCAGCAAAACATCATCGCCGGCTTTTTCCAAACCTTTAGCGCGGGCTTCAACGTCTTTTTCTTTTTGCCCGGCAATAATCAAACGCACGGCGCCGACAGTTTTCATATCCTTACTTTTCATAGCTTCTTTTAAGCAGTTTTGCAAATCTTCTCTTAACATTTTTATCTCCTTAACTATTTGCATTTTCATCAAAACTGAGTTTAATTGTTTTATCTTCCAAAGTATTGTCCGGCAACAAAATACGGAACACGGCGCTGAAATTCGGCTCTATACGATCCAGAGTTAAAGTTTTAACGGATTCCGCCAGTTTCTCGCCGGATTTGTTGTATAATTCCGCTTTAATCGGTAAAACGGTGGATTTCATATTGCTTTCGTTATAAACCAAGCCGGAAATTTCTACAAAATTTTTGCCTTGACGCATCAAATAACGGCTTTTTAAATCTCTAAACACCAAACCGCGTCCGGTGTACAAACTTTTTATGCCCATTTCGGAATAAAAATGTTCCAGCTGCGGAATTTTAGAAACAATGTAATAACGGTTGGTGTAACCAATGTAAAAAGTAAACGCGATAATCAGCAAAAACAAACAGCTGTTTATCATAAAAGGCGTAAAAAACATTATAAGTTTTCTTTTATAGCGCTCAAATTTAGTGTCAGATGAACTGTTGCCGCTAAATAAACCTTTAGTGTCATGCGACAAGCGGTTAAACATGGCGTCAACATCGCTGTCGGCTGAGGCTTGCGGACTGATGGCCTGCGGTCTGACTTGCGGCGCGGCGCTACCGGAAACCGGTCCTTTGCTTTGGTTTGGAACGGTTGCGGAAACCATCGGTGCAACCGCCGGCTCCGGAGCTATTTTTTTAACATCTTGCGGACGGACGGTCCACACTTCACCACATTCGGCGCATTTGAATTTTTTACCGCCTTCGGGAATTTGACCTTCGGGAATTTGATATACAGCATTACATTTTGGACAACTTATTAACATTCTAACCTCTTTTTTTTGCACTATATTCTAAAAAATTGCAGATTAAAAGAAAAAAAGTATTTTATTAAACGGAATATTGATATATCCTTTAGGCAAATTGGAGGAATGTAATGGATAATAACCAATCAACCGTCAGCCAGCCGATTATAGATTTACAAAATGTTTCGGTTGGTTATGAGCGCAGCGGCGATGTGTTGCAAAACATCTATTTTTCGTTGCTGCCCGGGTCTTTTACTTTTATAACCGGAAAAAGCGGCGCCGGAAAAACGACTCTTTTAAATATGCTGTATTTGGTAAAAAAGCCAAGCAAGGGAATTTTAAAAGTGTTCGGCAATAACATCAACTTTTCCAACCGCGACACTTTAGCCGAGCTGAGACAAAAAATAGGGGTGGTTTTCCAGGATTTCCGCCTGCTTGAGCATTTAAGTGTTTTTGATAACATTGCGTTGCCGCTGCGAGTCCGCGGTATGGGCGAAAAAGAAATTTATAAGCGTGTAACGGAATTGCTGCAATGGGTAGAACTGCATAAAAGCATATATAAAGTATGCTCTTCGCTTTCCGGTGGAGAAAAACAGCGCGTCGCCATTGCCCGAGCCGTTATCAACCGACCGGAAATTTTGTTTGCCGACGAACCGACCGGAAGTGTTGACGCCGATATAGCTAATAAACTTATGCGCTTATTTGTGGAACTGAACAAGGTCGGTACCACGGTGGTTTTGGCTACTCATAACGAACAGCTGACGTCTACCTATAATTATCCGCGTATTTTGCTGTCAAACGGTTCGGCAAAACTGTATCCGGCGTTAAAAAGAGTGTAAAAAGGAGTGAGATAAATGAAAAGTGATTTGGTAACCGGACGTCGGAGTGAAATCAGTACCGAAGACGATGACACCTCTGCTTTTATGTATGTTCTGACCTCTATTTACATGTATTTGTTTATTGTGGTGTTGGCTATTGTGATGGCTATTAACGCCATGGCCGACAGCTGGAAAAAAGACATTATGGGCTCGGTTACGGTTCAGATTATTCCGGTTGAAGATGAAAACAAGCACATTGATACCGAAAAAACTCAAGAGCAACAAAACAAAGTTTTGCAATATGTTGAAAATCTGTCGGCTGTGGCAAGCGTTAAGGCTTTAGATGCGCAAACGGTTGAAAAGCTGATGACGCCGTGGCTTGGCAATAAAGTCAATATATCATCTTTGCCGATTCCGGTTTTGCTTGATGTTAAATTAAAGCCAAATTCAGAACTGAACTATGATGAGGTAACAAGAGGGTTGCGTCAGGTTTCGGAAAATGCTTCCATAGACAATCATCGTTTGTGGCTGAACAGATTGCTGAAATTTGCATCATCGTTAAAAAACATTGCCATGACCGTATTGTTTATGGTAATAGGTATTTGCGCTTTTTCCATTTATTATTCAACCCGTACCAGTTTGGGTATAAATATAAACACTATTGAAATTTTGCATATTATAGGTGCCAAAGACAATTATATTGCGCGCCAATATGCCAAAAACTTTGTTAAAATAGGTTTCTTTGCCGGTATAATCGGCTTAATGGCGGCAATTCCAAGCATCATTTTAGTAGCAAAATACGGAGTTTCCACCGGTAGCGGTTTAATAAAAGGCGCACAACTTTCAACTTTGGCTTGGAGTCTGATTATGACAACACCGTTACTTTCGGCTTTATATGCCGCCGCCGTGTCTTATCTGACTGTTAAAAAATCATTGGAGAAAATGATTTAATGAAACATCGGCTTTTATATGTAACATTAAGCGCTGTTATTGCCTGGTTCGGAGGTTTTGTCTGTTTTGCTCATTATATAAACTCTTATGAAATTGATAAAACCACGAAAACAGATGCAATTATAGTGTTAACCGGCGGGAAAAACAGAATATCCGAAGGTATCAGGCTGTTAAACGAAAATTTGGCGGATAAGCTGTTTATTTCAGGGGTTCCGGCCGATGTTTCAATTAAACAAATAGAAAAGCAAGCCAAAGTATATGCCGACGATGAAAATAAAATAGAGCTGGGGCGCAAAGCCACAAATACCATAGAAAACGCCATAGAAACCGAAGAATGGATTAAAAAAAACAATATAAAATCCATTCGTTTGGTTACTTCCAGCTATCATATTCCGCGCAGTTTGCAGGAATTCATAATTTATGTAACCATGGAAAGCAATTTGGAAGTTATACTGAACCCGATTTATTCACCAAACGTTAATCTTAAATGGTGGAAAAGCTGGGGAACATTCAAACTGCTGATTATGGAATATAATAAATTTTTAGTTGTTTATATCTGCCGGCATCTGCATATTTATTAAGGAGAAAAATAATGCTGTTTATCCGTTCGTTATTATGTAACTTTTTCTTTTTCGGAACTTTGGGAATAGGTTGTGTAATACAGCTGCCTTTGGCTTTGCTGCCGCAAAAAGTTACGATTGTTTATTGGGATAAATTTATTATGCCCATAGCCTTGTTTTGGGTGCGTTTTTTCGGTGGTATTAAATTGGAGGTTCGCGGAACGGAAAATATCAGACATCATGATGTTCTTTATGCCTGCAAACATGAATCGGCGTTAGAAACATATTCATTTACGCAATTTTCTCCGACCACAACTTATATATTGAAAAAAGAATTGATATTTTTACCGTTTTTCGGCTGGTCGCAATATTTTTACGGTATGATTCCGGTAAATCGCAAAGGCGGCGCCCGGGCAATGAAACACATGCTGGAAGAAGTCAGAAAGAAAACCGACAAAGGGCGTCCGGTTGTGATTTTTCCGGAAGGAACACGTTGTCAGCCAGGTTCGACCAAAGGCTATAAATCCGGCATTTTCTTTTTGACTGAAAATTTGGATTTGCCGGTTGTTCCGGTGGCTATAAACACCGGTCTGTTTTGGGCTAAAAATTCGTTTCTGCGCTATCCGGGAACGGCAGTGTTTGAATTTTTGCCGCCAATCAGCGCCAAAGGTAAAACAAAGGAAGAGTTTATGAACGAATTGCAAACGGTTATAGAAAATAAATGTGCCGAGCTTAATGCCGAAGCCGTGCAGAAATATCCGTATGTTGCCGGAATGATGGCAAAAAAGGAGGAGTAAATGTGGACTAAAATTAAAAATTCGGTTCGTACATTATGCTTAATTCTTGGTGCCGTAACTCTGGTTTGCCTGCTTGGACTGATAATTTTTGCAAGCCTTAACAGCCGAGCGGTAAATATTGAAAACGACACTTATTTAGCGGTTGATTTCAGTAAACCGCTGGTAGAAGCAGAAGACACAACCATTTTAGCCGACTTTTTGGATGAAACCCCTTTGCCTTATACCAAGTTTTTGCAATCCATAGAATTTGCGGCAACAGACGATAAAATTACCGGGCTTGTGGCTAAAATAAACGTAACAGATTTGGAACCGGCGCAAGTGCAGGAAGTGGCGCAAACGATTGCAAAATTTAAGTCTACCGGCAAAAAAACAGTTGTGTTTTCGCAAGGTTTCGGACCTTTCGGACAGGGTAATTCCGAATATTATCTGGCTTCATTTTTTGACAAGATATATATGCAGCCGCATACCCATATCGGTTTAACCGGTGTCAGTGTTGAAATTCCGTTTATTAAAAACTTTTTGGATAAAATCGGTGTGAAACCGGAATTTTACGCGCGCTATGAATATAAAAACGCCATGGCTTCATTGACCGACGCTCAAATTTCCCCGGTATACGCTAAAGAAATGAAAGAGTTTGGCAACGCTATGCTGGCGGAATTAAAAGCGGACATTGTTAATAACAGACAGTTGAATGATACTTTTGAAAATATTATAAACCAAGCGCCTTTGTCGGCGGAAGACGGTGTAAAACTGGGATTGACCGACGGTGTAATGTATTTGTCCCAGCTTGAAAAACAGTTAAAACAAGACGGAGCAAAGCATTTTGTTAATATAAACGACTATGCCGCCGGATTATATCCAAACGACGGGAATCTGCCGACAGTGGCGGTTTTAAATCTCAGCGGAGAAATAAAAGACGGAAGAAGCGAAGATTCTTTTGAACGTGAAAGCATTATCGCTGGAACTGATGTTGTTGAAGATATTGAAAAAATTAAAGAATTGCCAAATTTAAAGGCCTTGGTAGTAAAAATTAACAGTCCTGGCGGAAGTTATAACGCTGCCGATGAAATTTATTTTGCGCTCAAACAGCTTAAAGAAAAAACAAAAGTTCCGTTGGTAGTGGTTCAATCGTCCTATGCCGCATCCGGCGGATACTTTATTTCATTGGCCGGAGATTATATTTTTGCCGAACCAATGACCGTAACCGGCTCAATCGGCGTGCTGGGCGGAAAAATGGTGTTTGCTGAGCTATGGAAAAAACTCGGCATAAACTGGAGCAATATTGTTTTAGGCGATAATGCCGGAATTTTAAGTCCTAATCACAATTTTTCGGCAAAAGAAAAGCAAATATTTAACCGCTCATTGGATGAAGTTTATCAGGATTTTACGGCAAAAGTGGCAGAGAACCGCAAACTGGCAAAGCCTATGGATAAAATCGCCCGCGGACGCGTTTGGACCGGTCGTCAGGCTTTAGAGCTTGGTTTGGTTGACGAGCTCGGTGGTTATTCGGACGCCGTTATCAAGGCTCTTGAACTTGGAAAAGTTGATAAAAATCAAAATATAAAAATAGTTACATATCCCAAGGCAAAGAGTTTTTCCCAAAAGCTGAGCGACCTTATTGCCAACACCGGGAGCGTTAAAGCCGAAAAACTTATTGAACAAAGCGGTGTTGATATTATGAATTTTAAACTTTTCAAACGCTTACAATATGATACTGTAATGCTACCGATAAAAATAAATATGTAACGGAAAGAGGTATAAAACGATGGCAATAGATAATGAGACCGTCAAGAGAGTGGCTTTTCTCTCTCGTCTGAAAGTGGACGACGACAAAATAGAAGCAACCAAAGAAGAATTTAACAAAATTTTGAATTGGATAGAAGAATTAAACGAAATAAATACGGACAATGTGGAACCGCTGATTTCGGTTAATGATACGACTTTGCGTTTGCGAGAAGACAAAGTCAGCGACGGAAATTATCAGGAAGCAGTTTTAAAGAACGCTCCGGACAAAGAATATGATTATTTTGCCGTACCTAAAGTTGTGGAGTAAGAGAATGAAAGAAATTACTAAATTAACTATTCACGAAACTTTAGACAGTTTGAAAAATAAGAACTTCAGTGCTGTTGAATTAACCGAAGCCTATTTGCAAAATATGGAAGCAGGCAAGCGTTATAACGCTTATATTACGGAATGTGCCGACAAAGCCCTGGAACAAGCAAAAAAAGCTGATGAGCGCTATGCCGCCGCAACAAACCGCGCGCTGGAGGGAATTCCGTTGGGAATTAAAGATTTGTTTTGCACAAAAGGTATTCGCACTACGGCTTGTTCACATATTTTGGATAATTTTATACCGCCTTACGAATCAACGGTTACGGCAAATCTGCTTAATGACGGCGCCGTGTTTTTGGGTAAGCTGAATATGGATGAGTTTGCCATGGGCGGCAGTAATGAAACCAGTTATTTCGGTCCGGTAATCAATCCGTGGAGCAAAGATAAAAATTTGGTTCCCGGCGGTTCTTCAGGCGGTTCGGCCGCTGCTGTTGCGGCAAATATGTGCGCCGGCGCTACGGCAACCGATACCGGAGGTTCTATTCGCGAACCGGCTGCATTTTGCGGCTGCGTCGGTATTAAACCGACATACGGACGCTGTTCTCGTTACGGCATTGTTGCTTTTGCTTCTTCCTTAGACCAGGCCGGACCGATTGCCAAAGATGTGCGAGACAGTGCAATTTTATTAAAAAGCATGGCCGGTTTTGATGAAAAAGATTCAACTTCATATAATCAACAGGTTCCTGATTTTGAGAGCTTTTTGGGCAAAGATATAAAAGGTTTGAAGATTGGTCTGCCTAAAGAATATCGACCGGAAGGAATGAATGAAGAAATTTGCGCCTATTGGGATAAAACGGCAGAAGCATTGAAAGCGCGTGGTGCCGAATTAGTGGATATTTCATTGCCGCATACAAAATATGCGTTGGCAACATATTATGTTTTGGCGCCGGCCGAAGCCTCGTCAAACCTGGCTCGCTATGACGGCATCCGCTATGGTTTGCGAGTGGAAGGCGAAAATTTGGATAAACTTTATATCAACACCCGCACCGCCGGTTTCGGTGCCGAGGTTCGCCGCCGGATTATGATTGGAACATACGTTCTTTCCGCCGGCTATTATGACGCTTATTATATTAAAGCGCAAAAAATGCGCCGTTTAATTCATGACGATTTTGTTAATGCTTTTAAAAAGTGTGATGTAATTTTAACCCCGACTTCTCCGGTTACGGCATTTCCAATTGGCGATGAAAACATGAAAAACAATCCGATTAACATGTATCTGAACGACGTGTTTACCGTTTCGGTAAACCTTGCCGGTTTGCCGGCCATAAGCCTGCCGGTCGGTTTGTCAAAAGACGGCTTGCCGTACGGAATGCAGGTTATCGGCAAGGCCTTTGATGAAGGCACCGTTTTCAGTGTTGCCGACAAAATTGAAGCAGACGCAAAGTTTGAAAGGAAATAAAATGGCAGAATATGTTATTGAAACAGCTAAAGGCAAATGGGAAGTTGTTGTCGGTTTGGAAATCCATTGTCAAATCATTTCACAGTCAAAAATTTTCAGCGGCGCGTCAACAGAATTCGGCGACGACCCGAATGTTAATGTATCGTTTGTGGACGCAGGTATGCCGGGAATGTTGCCGACTTTGAATAAGCAATGCGTGCATCAGGCGGTAAAAACAGGTTTGGGCCTAAATGCAAAAATTAACAAATATTCGGAATTTTCTCGCAAAAACTATTTTTACGCCGATATGCCGACCGGTTATCAAATCACTCAGTTCCGCTTTCCGATTGTGGGTGAGGGTAATATTAAGGTTGATTTGAGCGACGGCAGTTCAAAAATAATTGGCATTGAGCGTATGCACATAGAGCAGGACGCCGGAAAATCCATCCACGATTTAAGCCCGCATAAGAGTTTTATTGACCTTAACCGTGCCGGCGTCGGCTTGATGGAAATTGTTACCAAACCGGATTTCAGGGCACCGGAAGAAGCCGGAGCTTTCTTGCGTAAACTGCGCTCGATTTTACGCTATTTAGGTACTTGCGACGGCAATATGGATGAAGGTTCCATGCGCTGTGATGTGAATGTTTCGGTTCGTCCGTACGGTTCGGATGAATTGCGCACCCGCTGCGAAATGAAAAACGTAAACAGCGTTAAGTTCGTTATGCAAGCCATTGAAAATGAAGCTAAAAGACAAATTGAAAGTTACGAAAACGGTGGCGATGTCTGTCAGGAAACCCGCCAGTTTGACCCGGTAAGCGGACAGTCTAAAGTTATGCGCAAAAAAGAATTTGCCCATGATTACCGCTATTTCCCGGAGCCGGATTTACCGCCTTTGGTTTTAAGCGATGAATATATTGAACAAATCAAAAAAGAAATGATAGAGCTGCCGGACGCCAAAAAACAGCGTTTTATTGAAACAATGGGCTTAACTCCGTATGACGCCGCCGTTTTGTGCGAAAACAAAGAAGTTGCCGATTTCTTTGAAAAAGCAGCTTCCGGTCATGACGCTAAAAAAGTGGCAAACTGGATGATGAGCGACTTTTTTGCCATGCTGAACAAGAAAAAGCTGGATATTCAACAAAGTCCGGTTTCGGCTGAAAATTTAGGCAAATTGGTTGAACTTATCAGTAAAGAAGTTATTTCCGGTAAAATTGCTAAAGATGTTTTTGAAATTATGAGTGAAACAGGCGAATCCCCTGAAAAAATTGTAGAAGAAAAGGGGTTAAAACAGGTTACGGATACCGGAGCAATTGAAGTTATTATAGATGAGGTAATTGCTTCAAATCCTGCTAATGTTGCCGCCTATAAAAACGGCAAAACAAACTTGGCCGGTTGGTTTGTCGGACAAACATTGAAAATGTCCCAAGGAAAAGCAAATCCGGCGATTGTTAATAAACTGGTAAAAGAAAAGTTAGATAACTGATGTTTATGAATGATTTAAATTCCGAAGCTCCGGTGCAGCCAAATACAGCTGCGCCGCTTAAGCATGACATACATGGACGTTTTTCGCGAAATGGCAAACGTATTGAAGTTAGTCCACAAAAAATAGCCTTTGCCGAAAATGCAATTATCGCCCTTTATATCACGTTTTTGCTGGCAACGGATTTTATCCTTTTTTCCGGTTCGGGAAATATTGAAGTGTTCCGCAGTTCTTTTTTACCAATACCGGAAATTTCATTCATTTTACTGGGATTTTTAGTCTTTTCATCTTTGGTAGTTTACTTGCTGCGAAACTTTAACACGGCCAAAAATATACTGGCGTCGCTGGTTACATTTATGCTGGTTTTGGTGTTATACCGCCAATTTTCAATGATTCAGCAAATTATGTCCATCGGCGGCACGTCTGTTCCAGTGTATTCCGCTTTGGGCTTGGGTTTTGCACTCGTTTGCTATGGAATCTTCTATTTCGGCAATATGCTGGCGCGCTTTTTATATATGTTTGCCGCCGGAGTGATGTTTGTTCATGTTTGCACTTCGTATATGAATCAGCCGAATTTGCCGGAATTTTTAGAATCTTACCGCTCCGAAAAAGCAGGAAAGGGCGAAAATAAACGCTTTATTTATTTTATGTTTCCTAATTTATCATCTTATGCTTATTTAAGCAGCATAGGCAACGCCGAAGCTGTTAGGACAAAAAATATAATGCAGGGATTTTATCAAAAAAACAATTTTACGGTATATCCTAAAGCGTTTACGGAAGAAGATACATTTTTAGATAATATGGTTCGTTCGCTCAATCCGGACTCGGATAAAAGCAGCTCCAAGCATATTTTAAAAACCAGGCTGCTGGCCGAATATTGGCGTTTTTATAACATCAGAAGAGAATATATCAATTTAAAAGACAATAGTCTGTATGACTTTTTTGCAAAATCTGGTTATATGCTGTCTGCTTATAAATCGCGGGATTTTGATATGTGCCACACCAACCACAAAATCAGTGTGGATCGCTGTATTGAAAAGATAAATCAACCGGTAAATATTTATGACATCCGTTTATCAACGCTTTCTAAAATGAACATTCTGCTAATGGAATGGCTGGCCAGTATGCGAATTATTAACAATATGTCATCTATATTTGCGTTTGTCTCTAATTTTATTGATTTAACCAAAGCCCCTATGGTGGGAATAGACTATAGCAATTTGTATGTGGTTAATTCAATTAAAACTTTTGACGTTTTGCTGCAAAATATAAAAGAAGATAAAGGCAAACAAGCCTATTTTGTGTTTGTCGATTTACCGTCTAATATGTATATTTATAACGAATTTTGCCAAATAAAATCAACAGATGAATGGTATGATATAGCTAATTTGCCATGGATTAAAAATGATTTGCGTAATGAACGAAAAAAAGCGTATTTACAACAAGTCAGATGTTTGTACGGCGAATTGGAATATTTTATGCGTCATTTACGCGAAAATGATTTACTGAATGAAAGCACTATTATCATTCAGGGAACATCCAGCGTTAATAATTTTAAAAATGATAAAAGTTCTTTATTTAATGAAGATTTTATAAATAACCGACTGGTAAATATGGCTATTTATGATAAATCTCTGCAAAAAAAGCCGATAGACTGGCGCTTTTGCAGTACTAATCAGATTCTGACATCTTTTTTAAGCGGAAAAAATAAATGCCGCAAAAAAATGAATTTCAGTGTTCATGAAAAAATTATTGCAACATTAAATGATGAAATTGGCGTATTATCTGCTGAAATATCTAAAGATGCGAGAAAAAACTTTGAAAAATGGTATGAAGGTTGGATGATTATCAATAAGGACAAGAATATTGAAGACACTGTTTTAATTGAACAAGACAGCAATCGGGCAGAAGATAATAAGACCAAAGAAACTGCAAATAAAAATGATGAGGATAAAGATATTTCGGCGGAAGACGAAGACGACGAGGATTTTGGTTTATAAAAATGTTTTGGGCGGCAAAAATAAAGATTTTCAAAAAAAATAAACGAGCTTGGGTTTCTTTAATTTTGCTTGGAATTATTTTTCTAACATCTTTATGTTCTGAGTTAATAGCTAATAATAAACCATTGATTGTAAAATATAATAATGAATTATATTTTCCGGTTTTTCATAATTATACCGACGATTTTTGGGGTGGAGATTTTCCAACAACTGCAGATTATCTTGATCCGTTAATCCAAAAAAATATTAAACAGAACGGTTGGATGATTATGCCTCCGATACCATATTCTTTTAATACGGTTGACTATTATTTAAGCAGCGCCACGCCATCGGCACCGAATGCAGAACATTGGTTAGGTACTGATGAGGAGGGACGGGATGTGCTGGCGCGTATTTTATATGGTATCCGCCTATCGTTGATTTTTGCTGCTGTTTTAACCATTGTATCTTCTGCTATCGGTATCTTTATCGGAGCCGTTCAAGGTTACTTCGGTGGGAAAATTGACATTATTTTACAAAGAGTTATCGAAATATGGGACTCTTTACCGCAACTATTTATTTTAATCATTATCGCCAGTGTTTTTTTGCCGACATTTTGGAGTTTGCTGGTTATTCTATTATTATTTTCATGGACTGGTTTAACCGGAATGGTCAGGGCAGAGTTTTTGCGACTGCGTAACTTTGAGTTTGTAAAGGCGGCGCAAGTTTTGGGTGTCGGAAATTTTCGTATTATGTTTAGGCATATTTTGCCCAATGCGCTGGTTACTTCTATAACTTTTATTCCGTTTATTATGGCGGAAGCGATAACTTCTTTAAGCGCGCTTGATTTTTTGGGCTTAGGCTTGCCGCAAGAATATCCGTCGCTGGGAGATTTGGTGCGGCAAGGTAAAGATAATTTACAAGCTCCTTGGATTGGGTTTAGCATATTTCTTGTGCTTTCGGGCTTGCTCTCTATGTTAATTTTTATAGGAGAAGGCGTGCGGGATGTGTTTGATACAAGGAAAAAGAACTGATGAAAATATTAGAAATCAAACATTTATCCGTATATTTCAAAAATGATGAACAGCCAGATTTTTGCGCGGTGCATGATTTAAATTTAAGCATGGAGCAGGGCGAAATACTAGGAATTGTCGGAGAATCCGGTTCTGGAAAATCGGTTACGGCGTTATCGATTTTAGGTTTGCTGCCATATCCTAAAGCTGTTTTATCTCAAGATTCTTCCGTATTTTTTGAAAATCAAGAACTTATCGGTTTGAATTTTGCGGATTTTCAACGGATTAGAGGCAATAAAATATCTTATATTTTTCAAGAACCAATGTCATCCTTAAATCCGTTGCATAAAATAGGGACACAAATTGCCGAGAGCTTGGAATTACATCAAAATTTGACTAAAGAACAGATAAAAAACAGAACCTTAGAACTGCTTAAATTAGTAAAAATCCCTGAGCCGGAACAAAAAATTAACGCGTATCCGTTTGAACTTTCCGGCGGACAGCGGCAAAGAGTGATGATAGCCATGGCTATCGCCAATAATCCGCAAATTTTGATAGCTGATGAACCGACAACAGCGCTTGATGTTACAATTCAAGAGCAAATAATTGATTTATTGTTAGAACTGAAACAACGGCTTAAAATGTCAATTATTTTTATCAGCCATAATTTACGACTTGTTCATAAAATTGCAGACCATATTGCAGTTATGTACCAAGGCAATTTGGTGGAATACGGCACGGCAAAGCAAATTTTTGCAAAACCGAAAGATAGTTACACTAAAAAGTTAATGTCGTCAAATTTATTGTTGAATTTACAGCAAAAAAATAATAGTGAAGTAATATTTAAGGCCTCGAACATAGAAGTATCTTTTCCTCGAAAAAAAAATATATGGGGAAGGGTGATTGCTGATTTTAAAGCGGTTGATAAGGTTAGTTTTGACTTAAGACAAGGCGAAACGCTTGGAATTGTCGGTGAATCCGGCTCCGGAAAAACCTCCTTGGCTTTGGCTATAATTAACTTATTGAAACATCAAGGAAATGTCGAAATACTCAGTAATGGTAAATTTGAAAAGCAACAGCATTTCTGCAAAGATTTGCAAATAGTTTTTCAAGACCCGTATAATTCATTAAATCCGAGAATGAACATTAAGCAAATTATCGGCGAAGGTTTAGATGTGCACTTCAGACAGCTTAGTAAAGATGAAAAATTAAATAGAATCAAAATGATATTGAGTGAAGTTAATTTAGATATTTCAGCACTATCAAAATATCCGCACGAATTTTCCGGCGGGCAAAGGCAAAGAATTGCTTTGGCTCGCGCACTGGTCTTACAGCCGAAAATTGTCATTTTAGACGAACCGACATCAGCTTTGGATGTTACCGTACAAGCGCAAATTGTTGAATTACTAAAAAACTTGCAAGCCAAATTCAAGTTGTCATATATTTTTATTTCACATGATATGAATGCGGTTCACGCTATGTCGCATTGCATTATGGTAATGAAAAACGGCAAAATTATTGAACAAGGCTCTACAGAACAAATTTTTAAGCGTCCGCAACAGCCGTACACTAAACAGCTTATCCAAGCCTCAATGCTGTAAAATCATAGCCTAAACATCATAAATCCGGCTTTTCCCGTATCAAACTATACATAATATATATTATGCGACAAATATTTATTGCCTTTTTATTTTCACTTTGTTATGTACATATATAACAAAATGTTTAATAAATAACGGACTAAAAGAACAAAGTTATTGTGCAGCGCGCGGTATTATTCTCAGTACAGCTGCGGCACCAATTTTCTATTTCATCTGGTCTGATGTCGCGCAAACATTTATATTGTTTTCTGCCGCACATTTTGCCGTCTAAATAATTGCCCCAATACCCTACATCTTTTGAACCACCATAAAACATACGTACCGTCTGCACCGTATCTAGCAAAGGACGCGCTAAATCTTTATAAATTGCCCTACATAAGGATAAGCGGTTATAATTGTATTCAGTATCAGAATCATCCGCCAGCCAAATCTCTAAAGCCCATGTATAAGATGAAGTTGAATCAACAAATAACCCTACATATTGTCCATCTTGATTTTTTAGTTGTGTTCCATTTACTTCCCAAGATGAAGGTATTAAATTTAAGGAATGTGCTATCTCTGTCAGACTATCTTTAAAATTCAATTTTCGTATATCATCTTCATGTTCCAATAAGCCTTGAATTAAAGTATTATATTCGCTAATTGCTTGATTTTGCTTAAATTTTTCCATAGCTTTAGAGTATCCGGCAATTCCACTGACACTTAACACCCCGATAATGGCCAGCACGCCCAGCATTTCAATCATTGAACGGCCATATTGTGAATTTTTTGACATATTATGAACTCCTAAAAATATTTACAGAAAAACCGCTTAAAATAAGCGGTCGGAGAGTTCAACAATCATATCTGCTTAGATGATTCTCTTAGCCTTTAAAACTGTATTTTTTCAGAGATATTTTATACAGCTTTTGGACATACGCTAAAAGCTCCCCGACCATATTGTTATGTATCGGGGATATATTTAATCATCGGCAATAGCGAATAGCCGACAATTTAACGATGTTATATCCTAACACCGAAGCAGATAAGAGCCGTTGAAAGCTCCGCGCCAACTGCGCTTCGTTTAGTATAAAAAGAATTAAAATAAAAAGCAAACAAATTCTTGACGGATAAAAGTTAATTCGCGGTTCTACACCATGTTTTGTAATGTATTGTTCGATATATAAAAAAACGTTGCCTGTGGCAACAAGGTCGTGGATACTCCGGAATTGCCTCAGCCTATTAAGCGGCATGAGGCGTCGAAGTATGACGTTTCTTGTTTGGGATTAAAACACTTACTTTGTGCCTTTTGCAAGTCCGTAAAATACCCCTCACCTGGCACTGGTGTATTGACCTATCCCTCAAGGGGCGAGGTTTTAAATAGCGTAAAACTCCTCAGCAAAAAATTGCAGATAGTATGTAGATAGCGTTAAAACAAGAAGAGAGAAAATTTTAGCGTATATTGAAGTACATGAATTTTCTCTCCTTTGCAGTTTTTCTCAAGCCCTCGGAAACTCGGATAATGAGGCTAATACGCACTAACTTTTCTGCGCCGTGTAACTAGTACACAAGCACAAAAAGTTAAAAGTAGTAGACCATTAGACGAGTTTCATCATATATCGGCAATGACGGACATTGAAACTATCACATCCGGTTCGGATACCATTCCGTTAGGACCAAAGCCGCGCTTAATCTGGTCTACATATTCCATACCGGAAGTTACTTGTCCCCAAATGGTATATTGACCGTCCAGCCATGGACAATCGCCGAAACATATAAAAAATTGACTATCGGCGGAATCCGGATCCATGGCACGAGCCATAGAAACCGTGCCGCGGGTATGACGATTGCGGTTAAATTCGGCCTTCAGCTTTTTACCGCTGCCGCCGGTGCCGTTACCGCGCGGATCACCGGTTTGCGCCATAAATCCGTCTATTACCCGATGAAATTTCAAACCGTTATAAAAACCGTCTCGCACTAATTCTTTAATGCGGGCAACATGTTTCGGAGCGTCATCTGGGAACATTTCAATCACAATGTCGCCGTTTTTAGTTTTCAAAAGCAAAGCGTTTTCAGCGTCCTTTACTTTATACGAATGCTTAATTTTTTTTGCTCTTGTATCGCTCATTTCCAGTTTTTTGGTTTCTTTATTTTCCAAATGCTTAGTATTTGGTTTTTCAATATGTTTTGTTTCAGATTTTACTAATAAATCAGTCATTTTATTTGCTTCCTTTCTTTTCTAATATCCTATTTAGGAAGTAGCTTTTAATTATTCAAGACAAAATCGACTCTTTCTTGCGGAGTCAAATTTTTCGGATAAGTTTCTTCAATTTTCTGCAAAATCGGCTGCAGTCCGATACCATTGGCAATCTGTACCGAAAGTCCGGGACGTGCGTTTAATTCCAACATCATTGGTCCGCGGTCGCGGTCTAAAACAATATCAGCGCCCAAATAGCCAAGTCCGGTCATTTCATAGGCCTGCGCCCCGATTAGCAAATGTTCTTTCCACAACGGTACTTGCAGCTGCATTAAATCTGCGCCGGTATCAGGATGTAAATCAATCGGCAGATTATGGCTGACAGCTTGCACTGCCTTGCCGGTTTTGATAGCCAAGCCAACCCCGACAGCGCCTTGGTGCAAATTCGCGCGTCCGGCGGATTCTTTAGTTGCCAGCCTGGTCATTGCCAAAGCCGGATAGCCTTTATAAACAATCAAACGCACATCAGGAATCCCCTGATAGCTGAAATTTTTGAACACATCCGTAAAATGCACCAGCTCTTCAATCAGCGCTACGTCATATTGCCCGCCCAAACTGTACAAGCCGCTCAAAATATTAGAAACATGCTGATAGACTTCTTTAAACGTCAATATTTTACCGGAAGGAGTGGTAAATATGCCGTTTTCATAGTGCGCCACTACCAGCACGCCTTTGCCCTCGCTGCCATGAGCCGGTTTTATCACAAACTCGCTCTGCCCTTCAATCAACTGCAGCAGGTCTTTAACTTCATACTGATGTTCCACAATACCAATCATGTGCGGAGTGTTAATATCTATGCTGTTCGCCAGCCTTTTGGTCTGCACTTTATCGTCGACCAACGGATAAAGCGAACGCTTATTGAATTTTGCAATAATATTATAGTTGCGCGCGTTCATACCCAGCACGCCGGCCTGACGCAGTTTTTGAGGCGAAACGAAACCTTTGATAAAATCAAACATCTTATTTCCCCTTAGCTACCGGCGCAAATCTTTTCAGTTCGGTCAAACGATAGCCGGTGTATGTGCCCAAAAGCATTACCACAAACAAAATTACCAAATTCCATTCGTTAAACGCAAACATAATATGGCGGATATATTCGTTGCTGATAACGCCGTAAGTTACAATCGCTACAAACAAACTGTTTACCACCTGGCGAACTGCGTTTCTGACGCCCTCTTCTTCCCAAGTGATGGACGCGCGCTCAATAATCCACGCCGTAATAATAATCGGGAAGAACACAGCGGAAGAAGCAATGCTGAAATCATATTGATAGCCCATAATCGTCAGCATTTGCATAATCAAAATCACACAGATAACCACTGATGAAATTCTCGGCACCAGCAACAAGTTCAAACGCGTAAGCATGGTGCGGATTAAAAGTCCGATTCCGATAATCAGGCCGAAACATACCAACCCAGGAATAAACCCGGTTTTGACCAGCGACATGGAAATCAGCATAGGCGTAAACGTACCCATGGTCTGAATACCGATAACATTGCGCATCAACACAATCAGTAAAATACCCAGCGGAAAAATCATCAGCCACTTTAAGGTGTTTTGTTCCAAAGACGGCAGGTTATAAATTGTAAAGTTAAACCAGCGGCTGTTTTCATATTTAGCGCGGCTGCCTGCCATTTTGAAGGAAGAAACCACCGATTTTATAACCGAAAACTTAACTTTGGAATCATAGCCGCCGACAACATCCAAAAGCGAATTACCGCCACGCTGGAAAATTACAAAGCTCTTCGGCAAGCCGGATTTTCCGGTGTTAATGTCATAAATTTTCCACTTAGATCCTTCGTATGCTTCAACCATTAAATCGGCAACGGTTGCTCTTTTATTTTCGCTCAATTTAACACCGCGTACCACGCGAGCCGGAATATTTTTTGCATTCAGCAAAAAAATGATTTTTTCGGCCATAATCTGAGGATTTTTCTGCACCGGCAAAAATGAATCCACTTCCGGCGCCAGCGGCTGTTCATTCAAAACAGAAATCAAACGCTGAGCCTTGGTTTCGCCCTCTTTTTCCTTAGCTAAAGCCCAAATGGCCTTGACCATTTCTTCTTGCTGTTCGTCGTCGTAGCGAACTTTTACATCTGCCGGCCGGTCGCTGATTTCTTTGCCGCTGGTGTCTTCGTTATCATAAATCATAATGCGGTAATAAACATCTTGTTTTACTGCGCGGGCGGCTGATTTCATAATAACACGGTGATTTTTTTCATCGGTTGACACTTCATAGCCCGGAGCCACCACATCTGCGCTCAAAATTTTATATTCCTTGCTGATACGCGGCGTTGAAAGCGAAACTTCTATCGGGTCGCCGGTCGGCTTAAACGAAACATGGGCGTCCACCGTCCACACATCAGATTTGTCCTGCGGACGAAAGCTGAATCCCCAATAAACAATTTTATAATAAGTTGCTATAGAAGCCGCAGCAACCGACAGTAATAATAAAACAGTCAAAATACCGCGTACGGAAATAATTTTTTTAAGCATGGTTCAAATCCTTAAACAAAAAACGGCAGAAAACTCTGCCTTTAGCCCTATTTCAGGGTATTAGATAATGTTACGTCCACAATGGCGCGTCCATATAAAATATTTCGCCCTATCAAAGTTTGATATTCAAATTTTTCACGTTCTGCCACCGTAAAGTTTGCCCTGAACACATCTTTACCCATCCGCACTTCCATTTCGACCATCGGGCGTTTTTCTTGTTCGCCGATTCGTTTAATTTTAGCATTTTTCAGCAAAGGTTTTTCAAAAGTATATTTTTCTTTAGTGGCGCGGTTAACAACCGTAAATGAAACCCAACGGCGTCCATCGCGTTCAAAAGGCTTTATATCTTCGGCATCAAGGGCTGAAGTTGTAGCGCCGGTGTCAATACGCGACATAAAAGGCGATTTCATCGGCAGCAAATAAACAGGTTCTATTTCCCCAATCACATTACTCGGCATAATTTTCACCACTTGTTTTTCTTTGGCCGTATTCGGCACAATTCCCGGTACCATTTTAACTTCGGAAGAAGTACAGCCGGTCAAAGCTAACACAAACAAAATGTGTCTTAATTTAAACATATCAACCTCAAAATTTAATAAAATATTGTAGGTTTAGTAATCCTCTATTTTTTGCCTAAAGTAAAGTAAAAAATATAAAAATACCGACTAATCAACAGCCGGTATTTAATCTTTTATCTGTTTTCTTAAAAAAACATGGTCAAACGCAGCGAACTCACACTGCCGTAATTTGATTTTTTGTTAAGCGCCGGATTAAAATAAAACTGAAAGTCCGGCGTAATGGTTGCCCATTTAGAAATTCCCCACGCCCAATAAGCCTCTACTACCTGTTCGGCTTTATGATAAGTTTCGGCGCCTACGGCTTTGGCATCAACTTTGTTATAGGCGTATGCCAAGCCGATTTGGTCTAAGTCATTGCGGTTAAGCGGATTATTATAAATAAGACCGGCCGCGTATGTTTGATTGGTGGTTATAACATGTCCGCTTACGCCGTTCAGCCGTCCGAATAAAGCCAGTTTTTCAGTTAAATTCTGCTGAATGTTAATTGACCAGCCGTTTGTTGTTTGCGACTGTTCCTTTACTGCCGGCTGATTATAGAGCATAATTGAATATTGCCCTGCCCCCAAACCTTTTATTGTCGGGTTATAGCCGATTTGTCCGAAGGTGGTAAAATGTTTCTTTTTCAAACGATTAACCCGAATGCTCGGCGCTTCTATATTTGTGGCGTCCTGAAAACCGGCGGTAAACGACCAATTTCCCGGAGTCGCCTGCATATAAGCACCCAATCCGGCGGAAGAGTATGTGGCACTGCCGTTTTGCGACAAAGAAAAGTTTAAAAAATTTACCTGCTGATTACCGTCATAATCTGTGCCGTCAAACATAAACAGGTTATATTGACCGGCGCCCAAAGTCAGCCAATTATATTGTTTGGGAAACTGATAGGTATAATAAAGTCCGGCAAAACTTTGTTCATTAGCGTTAAAATCGTTAATCGGAGACACCAGCCCGCTGCGGTTTTGAATATCCTCTGCCGAATGTCCGCCGTAATAAACACTGTTATATGTAAAATTCAAAGCGCCAGTGCCGTATTCATTATTAAACGTGGTCCACGTTACCGACGGATATAAATAGGACTGTACGGCGTTGTTGTGGCCACTCGGTGAAGTCCGCTGCCCTAAAAGCGAATACGTCAGGCTGTAATCAATATCATATTCCTTGCTCAGCCAAGTTTTGAAAGATAAATAGTCGTTGCCTAAAGACGGCTGCGCCGCGTTGACGGTTTGACTTAACAATAACAGTCCCATAGTTCCGATAAAAATTTTTTTCATGGCATACATCCCCTGTTTTTTTATTTTTGGAAAATATATGCTTTGATTTTTCAAAAAAAAGAGGCTGAAAAAAACAGCCCCGTATTTTTTTGCCTTATTAGCCGCAATTTATTTTTTAGACGCTTTTACATACGCCATATTTGCGTGCTCTTCGCAATAGGTCTGTCCCATGCGCACCTTTTTGCCGCAAAAACAGAAATCTTCATCACGCGGGTCGCCCAGCGGCCAGCGGCAGGTATGGCTGTCCAGCTCCATCAATTTAACATGATGACCGTTTTTATGTGCTTTTTTAGGCGCTTTAACCTCAACTTCGGCAACTTCTTCCACCGGTTTTACCTCTTCTGCAACTTCCGCAGCGGTTGTTTCAACCACGGTTTCGTCGACCGGTTCGTCATCTTTCTTTTTTATTGGAGACGGTCTTGCCTTCAGGCACAAACGGTGCACTTTTCCGACAATAGAATTTTTAGAAACGCCCAGTTTTTTGGCAATTTCATTTGCGGTCAGACCTTCCAGCCACATTTGGCGCAGTCCTTCAACCATTTCTTCCGTCCAAGCCATTTAAAATCTCCTTAAAATATCTTTTTATAGTTTTTTACAAAATTATTTGTTTTATGTCTAGTCAAAAATCGGCGTTTCATCACTTTTTTTTAATAAATATACTTTAAATTAGATTTAGAGAGGTTTTTATGCGCTTATTTTTGTTTTTTTTCATATTGTTACTTTCGGCTCAGTCTCAAGCTCAGCTGAAAGAATTTGAACATACCTATGATGTGGATTTGAATGAAGAAATTCCAATGCTGTGGCGTTTGCAAAAAGAATACCGCAAATCCCGCAGCGATTATGACTGGCATTATGATTACAGCTGGAACATTCCACCGGTGTTTGACAAAGACTTTGACCAAAGTATTAAACGATTCGGCACCATTGAAAAGCGTATTGAAAACGCCGACGAAGAAGCCTTGCTGCGTGATTTACAGCGTCTGCCTAAAGAATTTTATCCTTATATCGGACCGGTGCTGCACACGGTTCCGGGGCTGTCCGGTAAAATTTTAGACCTTCCGGGAATAAAAGAAACCAAAAATCAATTTCCGCAAAAAGTAGCCTCCAAACTGGCTGCTATACCGGACATAGAGTTTGTTTCACCGGGGCTGTATATTTATTTGATGCCGATGATTTTCGGCGAAGGCATAAATTCCCGGGAATTTCCGCAAATTACTAACAAACATCAAAATATGCCGCCGATACGCATAAAAAAAGAGTTGCTGGAAAGCGCCTTAAAAGAAGTTCCAACCGAAAAATTTGCCTTAAACGCCCCTGCTCTGCCGCAAAATCCTGGAATACGGCACTATAACGCCGAGGCATCGACTCCGCTTTCGCAAGCCGATGTTAAAGCATTTATCGGTACTTTGGACGGTTTGTTAAAATTCAAATCGGATTTAAAAACCGATGTCAAATTCATTTCGCTTAATGGTGTTATGAGTTATTGGGATGAAAAACACGGTGTCAACAAAAATGCGGCGTTTCTCAAAACCATGGTTAACCCCTGCCAAACCATTGCCCGCAAAGTTAAATGGCTGGGCTTGCGGCAGGAATTTCAAAAAATTATCGGTCCGCAGGCTTTCGGACTGGATGATTGGGCTTATACCTGTGATAAAACACTGAAAGCCTATCGCACCGCCAGCCAAACCCATGCTGAAATAACCGTTATGAACATTCTGAAAAAAGGCTATATCTATGCAATGATTAACCAATTTGATTATTATACACCTGAAGAACGCCTGACCCATAAATATTTTATTGAAGCCTCAATTCAGCTTTATCAATCAACCTTATCTGATATGGACGCCGTAAAGCCTTATAAAGATGAATTGCAGCAAAAATTAGGGAAATTCGGTTCCAACATTTTGGGAACTCCGCTCATTCTGCCGTAAGTTAATTAAACTTCGTCTGCCGAAACCAGCATAGACGTGCCGGTCAGCAAAATAATCAACGTCGGCGCCGACACGGCGAGCCATACCGGTATATAGCCGTTTATCCCGAAAGCATAAACAACCTGTGATGAAAAATAGACAACAAAACCGATAACGATACTCATTATCACACGCATTAAAATTCCGGAGCCGCGCTGGGTGTTCTGCAGCATAAAAATAGCGGCAATCATCAGCATTCCGACCAGCTGAAACGGTGAAATAAGCAAACTTAAATAGCGCATCCAATGGCGGCGCGCCGAAAAACCGGCTTGCTCATAAAAAGCAATGGTTTCAGGCAGCTGCCAAAAAGAAATGGCGTCGGGTTCAATAAAGTTTTCTTTAATCCGCTCCATGTTTATGCTGGTGTTATAAGCATAGTCCATTAAAAACTCAACCGGTTTACCGCCTTCAAGCACTTTAACGTCTTTAAGATGAAAAGTATTGCCTTCCAAAGTGGCAAAATAGGCTTCATAGCCTTTCAGAATTTTAGCGTTGGCGCTCAGCTCGGTAATGCTGACATCACGCATCCACAGCGTATTATTTTCCTGCCTCAGGGTTTTTGCCTGTATCAGCAGCACTTTTCCGTCGCCGACGGCTTCCCTAATCCATAAACCTTTGCTTGAAAACAGCACGGCGTTCGGGTCGCGGGAATCCAAACGATAGTCCAGCACTTCATGCCATTCATACATTTTTGCGGCAATCGGATTAAACAGCATGGTGTTGGCCAATCCCAAAAAGAACGCGGCAATAATCAGCGGGCGCAGAAATCCCATCATAGAAACTCCTGCCGAACGGATAATCACAAATTCATTGCTTTTGCTTAAGCGCCAAAAAGTTATCATGGCGCCCACCATCATCACAAACGGAATCACAATTTCCACCGTTTTTGTAACCCTGGTTACGGCAAGCTGAGCAGCAAACCACATGGTAACATCATCCCGCCCCGAAACTTTACGCAGCGTTTCTATGGAATCAAACATTAAAATAATGCCTAAAATGGCAAAAAGCACCATAAAAAAGTTACCAAGCAGCTGGCGATTCAAATAACGGCTTAAAATTGCAAAAAATTTCATTTTTTATTCCTGAATTTCTGATTTATCTTCATTAAAAAACGGGTCGGATAAATAACGTTCAATGCTGTCCGGCAAAACAACCACAATGTTTTTACCGCTCATTTCGTCGCGTTTTGCCAAATTAACGGCTCCGCACAATGCGGCTGCTGCTGAAACACCCACCGGCAAACCTTCGGTTTGAGCAACCGTTTTAGTCATTTCCAACGCGTTATTGCTTGAAACTTTATAAACTTCACTTACCAGCTCCGGACGATACAGCGGCGGAATAAATCCGGCTCCGATACCGCCGATTTTGTGAGAGCCTTTCTGCCCGCCGCTTAAAACCGGACTTTCCGCCGGTTCTACCGCCATTACATATAAATCGGGAATACATGATTTTAAGGCCGAGGCTATACCGGTAATTGTTCCGGCAGTTCCGACTCCGCAAACAACGGCGTCAACGTTTCCGCCGGTGTCTTCCATAATTTCCGTGCCGGTAGTCAGTTGATGTGCCTCGACATTAGCCTGATTTTCAAACTGCTTAAATTCTATCAGGTTTGCGGAACGTGCTTTTAGCATTTCAACCTTGCGGATAGCTCCAGCCATACCTTCTGCCGCCGGAGTGAGGAGAACTTCGGCGCCGAATTGACGAATAAGCGCGATTTTTTCACGGGCCATATTTTCAGGCATAACAATAACCAGCTTATAATCTCGTTCGGCGCAAAAAGCTGCCAGTCCGACGCCTGTATTGCCGGAAGTTGCCTCAATAAAAACCGTATCTTCGTTAATTTTACTGAACGGAGCCTTATTTATCATATTCAATGCAACACGGTCTTTTACCGAAAAAATCGGATTATAAAATTCGCATTTGCCGATAACATTGGCTTTGCACTCAAATTTTTTCATCAATTTATTGAGTTTTAACAAAGGCGTATGCCCGACCAATTCTTCTATGGAATTATATATTTTTTGCATTTGTACTACCTCATTCGGACAATTAAATTTTTGAATCCGCTGCGCAAAGTTTCATCAAACATTACATTGCCAACCATAATATCCTCTATCAGCTGCCAACTCAGCAGTCCGTTGTCAATTTGCGCGTTTTCCACATCATAGACCTTAAAATTCTGCGTGTCTCTAAAATATTCGCCGTTTTCCTCAACATACGCATGCAGCGTATAATTTAATGTCGGCGTTTCGGTCAGCGCTAAATACTCTTCTTGCGGAAAAGAGTATAAACCGGAAATTTTGTCAAATTGGCAAAGCAGCAAATTATCTTTGGTAACGGCGGTATAACTGCACTCTCGTGTTTTAGCCTTGTTCGGCTCATAAAAAAACACAGCGCCGTATTTATTGATAAACGGCGTTTCAGTCATATTTTGCTTCTTTCTTTAATTCTTCGACAAATTGCACCAAACCGGTTTGGCGCACGCGTTTCATGCGTTCGGCAGAAATAATTTCTCGCACGGTTTCCACTGTTTGGTCAACATCAACATTAACAACCACATAATCATATTCAGTCCAATGCGACATTTTTTCCAAAATCAAACCCATGCGTTTATTGATAATTTCTTTGCTGTCGGTACCGCGCCCTTCCAAGCGATGGCGCAATTCATGAATCGACGGCGGCAAAAAGTATATTGAAACAACATCATTCGGCGCTTTTTCTTTCATCTGACGCAATCCTGCCCAATCCATATCAAAAATCACGTCTTGCCCCACATTTATAAAACTGTCGACTTCCGAACGTAAAGTACCGTAACGCGAGCCATATTGAGAATCTACATGCTCATAAAAAGCGTCTTGTTCTAAAAGTTCGTTATATTTTTCATCGCTGATATAATAGTAATCAACTCCGTCTTTTTCGCCCTCGCGCGGTTTACGCGTAGTAGCTGAAATTGAAAACTTTAAATTATCATCCAAAGCCATAAGTTTTTTAATTACCGACGTTTTTCCGGTTCCCGACGGTGCTTCGATTATAAACATGGCGCCGCGGCGAACTTTTTTTAATGTGTCTATAATATTTGTCATTTTTCTACCTCTTGCAAAATCAACGCTTCTATAATATAACTCATAAACAACATATAAAGCAACAGTTAAATTTTTACTAGGATATTCATAAAATGCAAAAAAAAATCAAAAATATACTTATTACCGGAGCTTCTTCTGGAATTGGCGAAGCATTAGCGCTGGAATATGCGCAAAACGGTGCTGAAAATTTATTTTTAAGCGGACGCAACTCCGAACGCCTGCAAAAGATTGTACAAAAGTGCCAAAACTTCGGCTGTACCGTTAATGGCAAAATAATTGATGTGGCTGACAAAAGCGCTATGGAAAAGTGGATTGACGAATGTAATCAAACAGCACCGCTTAATTTGGTGATTGCCAACGCCGGAGTTTCAACCGGAGAAGAAACACCGGAAAACATTTATAACACGTTCAACACAAATGTTATGGGGGTGATTAACACGGTTACGCCGGTAGTCGAATTATATAAAAAACGCAATGATGACAGTGAAAAAATTATCGCCATAACCGCCTCAATCGCAGGTTATCACGGCTTAAGCGCCTGCCCGTCATATAGTGCCAGCAAAGCCTGTGTTAAAGCCTATGGCGAGGCGTTACGCAACAGCCTGCTGGCCAAAAAAATTTCTGTCAGCGTTATCTGTCCGGGTTTTATACGTTCAAGAATTACTGATAAAAACACTTGTCCGATGCCGTTTTTTATGGAAGCAGATAAAGCGGCAAGCATTATATATAAAGGTATTCAAAGAAACACGGGCTTAATCGCTTTTCCGTGGCCGATGCGTTTCGGCGTATGGCTGCTCTCAATTTTACCAAATTGTTTAAGTGATTTTATTTACAGCCGTTTGCCGCATAAGGTGTAAAAATGCGCTGCTCTTGGGTTGATGAAAATTGCGAAGTTTATGTGCGCTATCATGACAAAGAATGGGGTAAGCCGCTTCATGATGACCCTAAACTTTTTGAAATGCTGATTTTGGAGGGCTTTCAGGCAGGACTATCTTGGCTGACGGTTCTGAAAAAACGCTCGGCGTTTAGAGAAGAATTTTCTGGTTTTGAGCCTAAGAAAGTAGCTGAATTTGATGAAGTAAAAATAGAAAAAATGCTGCAAAATCCGCAAATTATCCGCAGTCGGCAGAAAATTGATGCAGCTGTGAACAATGCAAAAATATTTTTGCAAATTCAGCAGGAATTCGGAACGTTTGACCGTTATTTATGGAATTTTACCAACGGTAAAGTTCAAAATTACGGTATTTTTCCCTGCCCCGCCCAAAACGAATTATCCGACACGATTTCTAAAGATTTGAAACAGCGTGGTATGAAATATGTCGGCAGTGTTATTATATATTCCTATTTGCAAGCCGTCGGCGTTATCAACGACCATGAGCCGCAATGCTTTTGCCATACCGTTTAGAAAGAAAAATCCCGCTATATTTAAATAGCGGGATTCTCTTACAATTACTAATCTTTAAGTTTACAGCCGATTTTTTCTAAGCATTCCTCTAGAATAGCTTTTGACGTGTTTCCGATATTCCACAGACAGTGAAGATGTGAATACTCACAGTATTCTAACAGTTCTCCCACCGTGTCAATGCTTTGCTGATTCAAACAGGAAATAATGCGCGATTTTGCTCGCTCATTGCCTTCATGACGCAGCAACAACTCTTCAATGCTCATTTGATTTAAGACACTGCGCGGTTTAGTTTTTTGGCAAAGCTCACTTGTACAGTTTACAGCAAATAACGCCTTCTCTTTTTTGGCAATAACTTGCTTTTCGGCAGTTTTGATGAACGTATTGAAAGATTCTTTAAAACTATCGCTTAGAAACTCGCGATAATCAATAACAAAAGTGCAGATTAAATCCATATCGCCTTTTGCCAAAAGTAATTGTTCAAAATTTGTCATAATAAATAGTATTAGTTAATAATAAATTTAACAGCTTGATTATAGATAATTTTTTAAACTATGTCAACAAAAAGCGGTGCCTTTCTTTAAGGTACCACTTAATAAATTTTCACTTTCCGCTACGTCGAGATGTTATGATTTCTTTCAAATCCGATAATCCGTTTTGTTTTAGCAAAAAGTCATAGGCACAGTCATTGTCAAACGCCGTTTTATGGCTATTGACATAGCCTGTAAGCAGATTCATGTAGTCAAAATTTCGGTGCGCTGCTTCGCGATAGTTTTTCTGCGTAGCCAACAGCATCAAGTGCATTTCAGCGTCCGAAGAAAGAACAAAGTGTCGGCAATACCACTTGATTTTTGCCGCATCTCCGGATGAAAGAAGTTCTTTCTCAATCCACGGGTGCAGTGGCTTGCACAAGCGCTTAAAGTCTTCTGTTGCCAGATGAGAAATGACTTCACTTTCTTCTTTTGTCAGAGCCATTTTGCGCTTTTTCAGACACGCCATAAACAGCGGCAGAACGCGGCGGCGGTTAGACAATATGTGAGCCACTATTTTGTCATCAACAAAGGCGTGATTGACAAAGAAAATTCTCAAAATTCGGCGAAGCTCTTTTTCAGAAGTTTGACCTTCAGCGCCGCACCATTGCAGACTCCAGGCAATTTCGGCTTGCCACACTTTCTTTTCATCGGTTTCGTACTCATAAATTTCGCACAAACCAATGACAATTCCTTTGGAAAACTTACCTTTCTTGGCCATGTACTGCATGTACATTTTTTTTAAGTAATTCATAACACAATAATTTTAAGTTAAATAATTCAAAAACTTATCTATATTATCAATATTATAATTTTTGTCAAGTAAAATTTTTATTGTCAATTTTTGATAAAAATGACAAAAAAAGTATTGACAACGGGTTTTCTTTATGTTATAAGATTTTCATAAAGCAAATAATTATGAATATATTAAATTTTAAGCCCAAACACTTTGGGTTTAGAGCCAGAGACAGGCCGTGAGTGATAGTTTAATTATATGTCAAATTTAATAAACCGCCCATGATTAGAGCAAGTCCCACATTATAGAGTTAATTTTTTATACCGGTTCGGATTTTAAGAAATAAAACCCTTTAATATGATTAGAGCACCAACTTTCATTTAAGTTTTCGTTTTCATTATTTAATTATAGAACGCATTACTTTTATGATTAGAGCTCCGTAGCAGTTTCGCTTATTTAATTGTTAAGATTAATAGTGAAAACCCGCTTATGATACGTGCACCACCTGTCTAATTTAATTATTTTCTTTAGTAAAAAAAGAAGTAAGTTTAACTGATATGTTCTTATTATCAGCCTGACAATTCTTTCCTCCTGCATTTTGCCGGAGGTTTCTTTTTTTAAACAAAGATTTTCTAATTCTGTTTCCATAAATATAATTTTTATTCATTTTATAAAACTATTGCTTTTTGCGGCGGTTATTTGTATAAGATAAAGTAATTTGAACTATTTTATTGAAAGGGCTTATTCTTATGCTTAATCCAAAAAACAACGCTGCCATTTTACGGCTTGCTGTTTTGACAAATGTCGCTAAAAGTTTTTTAGATAATAATTTATCCGATATTGAAAATATTCCCGTAAATTTGGTGCCGGATGACACTAAGCCGATGCGAGGGACACTGGAAAAAGATCGCAACGCCGTCAAACAGCTTTGCTTGGCTGCTTTAGGATTTACACCTTGCAATGTGTCCGCCGATAAAAGTCTGTCAGATTCCGCTAAAGACTTTTTAGCCCGCACGGAATTGGAAAAAGCCACGGTTTCGGTTTTGCCTGGTGTTTGCGACGCTTGCAAGTCCACGCATTATGAAGTAACCAGTGCTTGTCATGGCTGCTACGCCCGCCCCTGCGCTGTAAACTGCCCTAAAAAGACCATTATAGTGGCTAAAAAAGCCGTAATTTTGCAAGACAACTGCATTAAATGCGGTTTATGCGCCGGCAACTGTCCGTATAACGCTATCAATAAAGCATTAGTTCCTTGTGAAGAGGCTTGCCCGGTGGGTGCAATCAGTAAAGATGAAAACGGCGTAGAGCATATTGACAACGACAAATGTATTTCTTGCGGCAAATGTATTGTTTCTTGCCCGTTTGGAGCAATCGCTCACAATTCGCAGCTGTTGGACGTTTTGAAAGCCCTGAAAAATCCGCAGCAAAAAACTATTGCCATGTTGGCGCCGGCGGTTATCGGTCAATTCGGCAATGACTTGGGAAAAGTTATCACCGCTTTCAAAAAGCTGGGCTTTGATGAAGTGGTTGAAGTGGCGCAAGGCGCGGATATTACCACCACGCACGAAGCTGCCGAATTTGTTGAGCGTATGCACGAAGGAGCTAAATTTATGACCACTTCTTGCTGTCCGGCCTGGATGCAAGCTATGGAAAAACATCTGCCGGAACTTAAAGAATATGTTTCCACCTCCGGCAGCCCGATGTATTACATTGCCGAAGTGATGAAAAAAGAATTTCCGGAATACAAAACCGTGTTTGTAGGACCTTGTATGGCCAAACGTTTGGAGGCAGAGCGCAATTCGAATATTGACTATGTTTTGATTTTTGAAGAACTGCAAGCCGCTTTTGACGCCGCCCAAATCAATCCGGCGACACTGGAGGCTGATAAATTCGCTGTAGAATCTTCTGCTCAAGGACGTCGTTTTCCGATTTCTGGAGGCGTTGCCGGTGCCGTGCAATTTGTTGTTGGCGACAAAGCAGAATATAAACCGATGAAAATTGACGGCTTGACCAAAGACAGTTGCAAAATGTTAAAGCGTTTCGCCGCTAAAGCTCCGGAAGATGCAAATATGATTGAGATTATGTGCTGCGAAGGCGGCTGCATTGCCGGTCCCGGTGCAGTTATTCCGGCTAAACGCGGAACCGTATTAGTTGAAAATTACGTCAAAACCAGTAAAGATATTGAGTGCTGATAATGAAAGAAATTACCTCGCAAACACTTGCGGAAATTTTAGGCTGTGCTACAAAACTTACGGCTGTTAGTATCAACAGAGTGTCTACTGACAGCCGATTGGTTGACGAACATTCATTGTTTATTGCCCTGCGCGGCGAGCGTTTTGACGCTCATGATTTTGTAAAAGATGTTGTGGCAAAAGGTTGTCCTTTGGTTGTGGTCGACCATTTGTTAAAAGATATTCCGGCAGAAAAACAGCTGGTCGTCAACGACACTTTGGATGCCTATGGTAAAATCGGCGCATATAACCGCAGTCAGTTTAAGGGCACCGTTATCGGTTTAACAGGAAGTGCCGGAAAAACAACCACTAAAGAAGAAATTGCTTTTTTGCTCTCGCATTTTGCCAAAACCTACGCCACAGCCGGTAATCATAACAATCAAATCGGCGTGCCGCAGAGTTTGTGCGAACTTGACATGGACGCGCGCTATGCCGTGATTGAAATGGGTATGAGCTCTAAAGGCGAAATTTCTCATTCCGTAAACTTGGTTAAACCTGATATTGCCGTGGTTACCAACGTTTATCCGATGCATATTGAGTTTTTTCCGAATTTTGAAGGAATTGCCCACGCCAAAGCAGAAATTTTTGAGGGTTTGCCGGCTCAAGGAGGAATTGCTGTTATCAACGAAGACACCAACTTTGCCGACATTCTGAAAACAGAAGCGATAAAACATAACGCAAAAATCATTACGTTTGGCAAAAACACTCACCCTGACGCAGAATTTACACTCCAAGAGCAAGGCGAACAATATTTATATAACGCTTGGTGTGCGCTTACCGTGGTGCAGGCTTTGGGTTTAGATGTAAACAAAGCCGCTTCATACATAAAAGATTTCGGCGCTTTGGACGGACGCGGCAAGCATCATACTCTAGCCATTCACGGCGGCACCTATACTTTGATTGACGATAGTTACTCAGGACAACCGGAAGCCATGAAATTGGGTATAGAATCTTTGGATAAAAGCCAAACTACAGGACGCAAAATCGTGGTGCTCGGCAAAATGGCAGAACTTGGCGACACATCTAAAGCCCGTCATATAGAAATCGGCAAGCTGCTGGCAAACAGCTCTATTGATGTTGTGGTCGGTGTTTGTCCGGAAATGAAAGATATGCTGGCGCAGCTACCGGCTGATAAACTGCAGTATTACTTTGAAAATAAAGACCAAGTGGCTGATTTTTTGTTAAATAAACTCTTGCAAAATAATGATACAGTCCTTATAAAAGGAGCTAGATATTCATCTAAACTATATCAAGTGACGGAAGAACTTTTGAAAAATGGGAGTGCGGCTTAAATGAAATGTCCTTTTTGCGGTTGTGAAGAAACACAAGTAAAAGATTCTCGCAACACCGAAGACAACACTTCGGTGCGTCGTCGCCGTGAATGTCCGGAATGCGGCTCGCGCTTCACCACATTTGAACGCGTGCAACTGCGTGAACTGATTGTGGTTAAACGCAACGGCGATAAAACGGAATTTGACCGCGACAAGCTGGAACGTTCCATTGCCCTCGCCGCTCGCAAGCGCCCTATTTCGGCGGAACGTGTAGAAAAAATTGTTACCTCTCTGCAGCGCAAGTTTGAAAGCTCCGGTGAAGCAGAAATCACAACCGAACAAATCGGTCAAAGCGTTATGGAAGTGTTGGCAAACTTGGATAATATCGCCTACATTCGTTTTGCTTCTGTGTACAAAGACTTCCGGACTTTGCAGGATTTAGAAGATTTTGTAGCAACAATCGAAAAATTAACCAATCACGAAGACCCTAAATTTATTGAGGAAAATTAAAATGTCTAAATTTGTTTCAGAAAAAATTAAAATGAAATCAGGCGCGCGCTTGGCCGCCGTGCAGGCAAATTATATGATTGCCTTTAGTCAGCTGCCGGTTGACGAGGTTATTCAAGACTTTGTGCAAGGCAAAGTCGGTCGCTTTGTGATTGATGACAGCGAAAGCGAAGATAAAGAAAATATGGTAGAAGTCGGCCCGATTGATAAAGAATATTTTGAAAAATTGGTGCGCGGCATTCAATCTCACAAAGAAGATTTGGAAAAATCTCTTAACATCTATCTGCGCGGCGAATGGTCGTATGACCGTATGAACGGTATTATGCAGGCTTTGCTTTTGACGGCTGTTTATGAATTAACGGCAAATACTTCGGTAGATACTAAAGTTCTTATTCAAGAATACGTTGATTTGGCGTATGCTTTCTTTACAAAGAATGAACCGAAAATGGTTAACGCTTTACTCGATCAAATCGCCCACGCGGTAAGAAACTAAAAAAAGAAGGAATAAAATGGCTGTTTTAAAATTATATACTTATCCTGATGATGTTTTGCGGCAAAAATGCCGTAAAGTAGAAAAAGTTGACGATGAAATGCGTCGCTTTTTAGACGATATGTTGGAAACAATGTATGCCGACAAAGGAGTTGGCTTGGCTGCTCCGCAAGTTGGTTCGGATAAGCGTGTGATTGTAATAGACCCTAACCCGAGCGATGAAGATTTATCTGCCCGCCGCCCGATGTATTTGGTAAATCCGGAAATTATCTGGAAATCGGAAGAAACCGTGCTGTTTTGCGAAGGCTGTCTGTCTTTGCCGAATCAAAGCGCTGATGTAGAGCGTCACGAAAAAGTGCGGGTGCGCTATGTTGACTATAACGGCAAAGAGCAAGAGATTTTGGCCGATGACTTTTTAGCTATTATCTTGCAACACGAAATAGACCATCTGGACGGCATTTTATACATTGACCACTTGAGCCGCCTCAAGCGCAGCCGTCTGTTGAAAAAACTAGATAAATATTATGAAGACAAAGCCAGAGAAGCGGAACAAGAAAATAACAAAAAACAGTGAAGTCCTAACGATTTCACTGTTTTTTATATCATCAAAGTATCATTGTTTTCCAAAATCCCCAAATCACTTCAAAAGGAGCCTCATTTCCAATCAATGGTAACATAAGCCAAATTGTTATAACTAGAGGCGAATATCTAAAAGTTACATAATTTTCCAGATACTCCTTAAAAGCAGAATCTCTTTTATCTTTAACGATATTTAAAGCATTTTTAGTCCAAATATCAAGATTATATGAAGCTAAAATTTTTTGAGTCTTATAATATACATCAAAATTTTCTTCCTTAATAGCATATAACTTATCATACACTTCAGAATAAAGCTCATATTTTTCAATTTTTTCCAATTCTGTTGCCCAAAATGGAACGCTGACGCATGACAGAAAAAACAAAATTCCTAGAGCAATGGTGGGATTAAATAATAATGGTACACCTATAGCTATTAACCATAAGATACCAAAAACATATACATACTTTTTCATACATTTAATAATTTAAAATGAAACATAAAAATAAAATTATGTGCTTAGTCTAGCGATGCTTTTAATTTTTGTCAATCATTTTACACAAAAAAACAGTGAAGTCCTAACGATTTCACTGTTTTTATAGCTTTTTACATATATAAGTATATATACACAAGCACTGCCCCGCCTATAAGCGTTGTGACTGTATAGCTCAACAAAGCGGCTGATGAACCAAAATCATCTTCCAATTCGGATTCATTGCGGTATTCTACTGTTCCTTTGGCAGCCATTTTCTTCATGTGTATGTTATACAACACATAGCTAAGACCTAATGGTAAAAATGCATTGATTAAAACCCAAAACATTACAATCAAAAATGCGGCAAAAAATTTCCAGCTCACCAAATAAAGCAAAACTGAAACAACCGCAAAAACAGCAATAGAAAAAACAGCACAGCCTAAATTTTCTAACTTCATAATTAAAAATAATTAAACCTACATAAAAATAATTAACTCTAAGAAACAGTTTAATACAGCCTTCTATTTTTGTCAATCATTTTACACAAAAAAAAGATTTATCCGCTTAACAGATAAACCTTTTTTCAACATTTTATACTAAATACAGCAATTCAAGTAACAAGCCGCAAATCAACGTTGAAATAATAAAACTCAGCAGTACAGGTATAGGATTTAACTCTTCTGTAAGTTTTTCAGGTTCATAATTTTCCAAACCGCTTTTGCAACTACAAGCATCTCCATTTAAATCGGATACGTAAGGGTGTTTTTTTGTTTGTTCAGATTTTTGATTATCACTTGCATCTTTCTTCAATTTTACGTTTTTGTAAAACCAAACATTACTAAAATATTTGGTCAAATACGCATTGGCAAAAAACCAAAGCGCGGCAATTATCAGAGAGACCCAAAGTTTCCAGCATATCATAATGCACAAAACACTTATAGCCGCAAACACAAAAACAATACCGACCAGATTTTTTAACTTCATAAGATAAAAAATAATTAAACCTACATAAAAATAATTAACTCTGTATGAGAGTCTAATACAATAATCATATATTTGTCAAGTTTTTTATCAGATTCCGAAATTAATTAGTGTTGCCGGTATAAATATTATTGAAAAATTAAAATAATGGTGTATTATATTTTTCAGTGTTAAATAATTAAGTTATAATTTTAATCCGTATTATTATGAAAGGAAAAGTTAAAAAAGTTGTTTTTACTGTTGGCGTTAATTGCATAAGCCAACCGATTGTGATTGAACATATCCTTGAGATGGGGGCTAAAGAAGTTTTCTTTGAGGCTTGTTTAATCCGCTCAAAGCCGGTTAAATTACCATATCGACCGGTAAAGCATTCTAAGGCCAAGCGCTACTGCGGACAGTCGCAAAAGGACATTCGTACTAATCACAAATGAACTTTATGTAAATTTCCGCTCACAAAACAGTGTACACAAAAAGACAGTGAAACCGGTTCGGATTTCACTGTCTTTTTATTATGCTTTTTTATAAATCGAAAATAGCCATGAATACCACAACGCAAATAATTGTCAAAACAACAAAGCAGACAAATCCGGCGACGCATCCCATCTTCTCTCTATACTCCGAGTCATAGACTTTGTCTTCAAAACCGCCGCGGCCGTCCCATATATCGCTCCACAAATCAGTTTGGCTCTGATATTTTTTTGCGCGTTCCTTGTTTCGTCTCTCTATTGCGTCATTTATCGGCTTTACATGCATATCATGCGCCATGCCTCCTAAAAACGGAGCCAAGAAACAACAGCCGAAACAAATAACCAACGCCATAAAAAGAGCTACAGTAATGTAAATCATAAAAAAAATAATTTAATAAAACATAATAGTAATTAACACTGTTTATTTTTTTAGCAAATCCTTAAATTTTTGTCAAGTATTTTATACAAAAAACACCCTGCATTTTCAGTTTGCAAGGTGTCTTTAAAAAACTTATACTTATTAAAAACCGATAGAGCGATTTATACTGCGAATAATTTTGTTTTGCGCCACGGCATTTTGCGGAGTAATATATTTTCCGCATTTATCCGCCCTCGCCTTTATATCAGCGGCCGAGGCATTCTCATAATAATGCTGCGCTTCGGCAACAGCAACATCATGACGGGCCTTACTGACATCGTTTTCGGCGGCATAATAGCCGGCGGCGACAGTCATATTCTTCTGTTCGCCCTGTAAACCTAAATATTGCAGGCAATAAACAACTTCTTCATTCCCTTGATAAATTTTATCGGATAAAGCCGATTTTTTCAACGGCGATTGTTTCTTTTGCGGAGCTTTTATCGCTTTTTTAACCGATGTTTTAACGGCTTTAGCAGGTGCTTTTGTTCCCGTTTTTTTCAGTGGAATTTGCGCCTTTGCTGTCGAATTTTTGACAGTTGTTTTTACTTCAGCTTTCTTTGCTTCGTTTTTTTGCATCAGTGCGGCTTTTTCCGCTTCTACACGGGCTTGAGCCTCTTTAATCTTTTGAGCTTTTTCTTCGGCTTCTTTTTTAGCCTTAGCTTCCGCCTCGGCTTTTTGCTGAGCTAATTTCTCAGCTGCTGCTTTAGCTTCTGCCTCTTTTTTTTCTTTTAATTCCAGAGCCTTTTGCGCTTCGGCCTTTGCTTTAGCCTCAGCTTCAGCTTTCAACTTTTCCGCAGCCTTAGCTGCTTCTTCTGCCGCAAATTTATCTGAGGCGATTTTTTCTTCCAAAACATTATAAACTTCGCCCACGTTTTTCTTTTCGGCGATTTTCAGCGGTGTCCAACCTTTAGAATTGGCTGCATTCATATCTGCATTATGCGCCAGCAAAAGTTTAACCATTTCGGTATTACCGGTGGCCACGGCATAGTGCAAAGCCGTGTTGCCCTGAGCGTTTGTACCGTTTACATTTTCTCCGCCCTTAAGCAAAGTTTCAACAGCCGTAAGATTTTTATTTTTTACATTTTCAATTAAATCATCTGTTGTCGCGTATGCCGGTACAGACACCAACATAGCGCAGGTCAGCAATAAATATTTATTCATAATGTCTCAGCTCCAAAATTAAAAATATGTTTTAGTTTAACCTGATTTATCCGATTTGCAAGCAATTTATTAAAAGCTGTTTCTTTTTTTTATAAACTAAAATCATAATTTTTTATTCATAAGAAAAGGCAGAGTTTCTATTTCTCTGCCCATTAACTTCCGATTTTATTTTTTATAAACTTATACCATTACCATGATGTTTAGAAAGCGTATATGTGTTTGCAAGCTGTTTTGTCATTGCAGACACTAATTGACTTGACACATTGCTCATAGGCACAGTTTTAACCTGTTCTTTTTTAGCAACTTTTGCCATTGCTTCTTGCAAATCAATAACATGTCCTTTTTTATGACACTCTTCAAACAATTTATAACAATCATTGCGTTTTGTTTTATCAATATTATTTCCGGTATATACAACGCTTGGAATTCCGATTGCGGCGGCATCTGAAGTATAAGAAAAACTATCGTGAGTATTTACAACAAAATCACAAACACTCAAAATCGCAGGATATATATTTCCTACTTTTTCATTATTTTCTGAAAATACTTCTTTATGTTTACCGTCATAATTACGAAAATTAGCTTTTTCTTGTTCATTTGTTGCAACCTTTTTTGAATTATAAAATTCAATATTATATTTCGGGCAATTTTCATAAAGATAATCTGTAACTTCGTTTGGTGTGCGAGGACTGTTTGTAAAAATAACTTCATAACCGCGCATTTTCAAAACACGTGCCGAAGACAACAAATTTTGAGCATCTTCCATCGTAAAACTGATTTGTCCGTTGTCTGTTTTTCCACCTAATGAAAACAAGGCAATTTTTTTGCCGGCTTCACGCATTTTTTTGTATTTGTCAATTATGCCTTTTACCTTTGGACCGCCGGCAAGAGCATTTATGGAAGTTTGAGATATATTGCTCGGAACGCCTAAAGTTTCGACCACTCTGCTTTTCAGGCGTGGATTTGAAGAGATTTTTTTCTCTTCAGCTTCTGTCAACAAATGCTTTCCGACATGAATTAAATCAACATTTTCATAGTCATACAAATTACTTGTTATCGCCATTGTTTTAACATTGTATCCATGCTTTGCAAATGAATCTTTGACACTCTTTGATAATAAATCAACTTTTTTATTATCCTCTGCCAAAGACGAGTGATTTACTGGAAGAACAACAAAATCCGGCGCATTATTCTCTTGAAGATACCGGTCAACGGCATCATTCACATCTTTATTAAATTTTTTATCATCAGGATAGTTTTCTCGCAATAAAGGTTTACCGTCTAATGACATCAACAATTCATTTCTGGTTACCGGAACTGTTTTTTCATTTTTAGCACCTTCTAAAATTACACCTCTTATTTGATTATCTGTCCCCATATTTCCAGAGGCTATTCCCAATATTTTCATAAGTTCCTCCCATTTAAATTATAAAATATAAATAAATTTTATCACATGTATATTTTTTGTCAAGTTTTAAGAAAATATTTTTGAAATTAAAAAAACAAGCACAAAAAAACAAAGTTCCGCCCCAAAACAGAACTTTGTTTTGATATATAATAAAATCGTATATAATTATTCTTTAATTTGAATGTGCAGTTCTTTTAATTGCTGCTCAGTAACCGTATTCGGCGCCTGCATCATCAAATCTTGCGCCTTACCGTTCAGCGGGAACAAAATCACATCACGGATAATCGGCTCGTCCAAAAGCAGCATAACCGTGCGGTCAATACCTGGAGCGCAGCCGGCGTGCGGAGGAGCACCGTATTTGAACGCGCTAATCATACCGCCGAATTTGCTGTCGACAACACTGCGGTCGTAACCGGCGATTTCAAACGCGCGGTACATAATTTCCGGAACGTGGTTGCGCACGGCGCCCGAAGCCAATTCCACACCGTTGCAAACCAAGTCATATTGATAAGCCAAAATATCCAGCGGATTTTTGTTGTTTAAAGCGTCTAAACCGCCTTGAGGCATAGAGAACGGGTTGTGAGAAAATTCAACAGCTCCGGTTTCTTCATTTTCTTCATAGAACGGAAAATCAACCACCCAGCACAGTTTGAAAGTATTTTTCTCAAACAAATCCAACTCTTCGCCCAATTTGTTGCGGACTTTTCCGGCAAATTTGTTAATTGTTTTAGCCGGACCGCCCATAAACAGAACCGCGTCGCCGTCTTTAACATCAAACATAGCTTTAAGCTCATTCATTTTTTCTGCCGAGAAATACTTGGCAATACCCTTAGCGCCGTTATCAGACAAAGCCACATAAGCCATACCGCCGAAACCTTCTTCTTTAGCGTAACCGTCAAGTTTATCAAAGAAAGAGCGAGGTTTATTACCGGCTGCCGGAGCTTTGATGGCGCGGATTTGCTCGCCATCAGCTGCTTTAGCATCATAAACACTGAAACCGGAGTTATTAAAGAACGGTGTAGCGTCCACAATAAACAGCGGGTTGCGCAAATCAGGCTTATCGCTGCCGTATTTCAACATAGCGTCGCGGAAGGCAATTCTTGGAAACGGCGCTTGCGTAACGGTGCGGCCGTTGGCAAATTTGTTAAAAATACCGCCCATAGTGGTTTCAATAACCTTGAACACGTCTTCTTGCGTAACAAAAGACATTTCCATATCCAGCTGATAGAACTCGCCCGGAGAACGATCGGCACGCGGGTCTTCATCACGGAAACACGGAGCAATTTGGAAATAGCGGTCAAACCCCGAAACCATCAGCAACTGCTTAAACTGCTGCGGAGCTTGCGGCAAAGCGTAAAACTTTCCCGGATTTAAACGAGACGGCACCAAAAAGTCGCGGGCGCCTTCCGGAGAAGAAGCTGTCAAAATCGGAGTTTGATATTCATTAAAGCCCTGCTCTGTCATCAAACGGCGCATTTCGGAAATTACCTTGCAGCGCAGCAAAATATTGTTGTGGATACGTTCGCGACGCAAATCCAAAAAACGATATTTCAAACGCAGTTCTTCCGGTTCGTCGCCTTCACCGAAAACCTGAATTGGCAAAACATCAGCTTCGGAATAAACTTCTACGGCTGAAACTTTAATTTCAATATCGCCGGTCGGCATATTTTTATTTACGCTTTCGCGCGCCACAACTTCGCCTTCAATTCCGACAACGCTTTCAACTCTGATGTCTTTAATTTTTGCAAACAAATCAGATGAGCTGTCAAAAACGCATTGAGTAATGCCATAGTGGTCGCGCAAATCGACAAAGCATAAGTTGCCGAGATTGCGTTTACGATGAATCCAGCCGGCCAATTTAACATATTGCCCGACATCGGCGGCTCTAAGCTGTCCGCAGGTATGCGTCCGATATTCGTTCATTATATCCTCTTAAAATTTATTAAAACTGTTACTGTTTTAAAACTAAATAAAAATAAAATCAATCACAAATTAAAAAAATCTTAAGCAATCGGCGCTATTCTGTGCATTATGGAGAAATAATAATGAATTTAATAGACACAACCGAAAAATTAGCGCAATTTTGCGATATATTAAACAAACAATCTTTTATCACGGTCGACTCGGAATTTATCCGTGAACGCACCTATTACCCAAGACTTTGTCTTTTGCAACTTGGTTATGACGGCGGCGCCGCCATTGTCGACCCGTTGGCTAAAAACATGGATTTAAGTCCGTTTTTCGCTGTTTTAGACAATCCAAACGTAGTCAAGGTTTTTCACGCCGGCCGGCAGGATATAGAAATTTTTTATAATCTGACCGGTAAAATTCCGACTAATGTTTTTGATACGCAAATTGCCGCCATGGTCTGCGGATTTGCCGACAATATCGGCTACGGCAACTTGGTGCAGGCGATTACGAACGTAGAGCTGGATAAATCGTGCCGCTTAACAGATTGGAGTATTCGCCCGCTTGATGAAGAGCAGCTGGTTTATGCTTTGCATGATGTTACATATTTGGTGGACTGTTACAAATACCTGCGCCAAAAAATGGAAGAAGAAAACCGCCTGCACTGGATAGACGAGGAAATGACAGCGCTTTGCGACGAACATTGCTATCATGTTAACCCGGACGACGCCTGGATGCGTATTCGCCACAATGTGCACAGCCAGCATTTTTTGTCTGCACTGAAATATTTGGCGGCTTGGCGGGAAAGCCGCGCGCAAAAATGCGACACTCCGCGCTCGGGCATTATCAAGGATGACGTACTTTTAAACATTGCCAGCACTTTTCCGAAAACTCTTGACGACCTGAAACAGGTGCGCAACTTGAAAGCTGATGTTATCAAAGGCAAACTCGGAACGGAAATTATGGAAGCCTTACAACTTGCCCGTCAAAATCCGGTTTCTGCCGAATTTTGCCGTAAAGACCGCAAAAAAGAAGTGTCTGTGCCAAATCATGAGCAAAGTTTGTTTGAAATGCTGCGTATGCTGCTAAAAATCAAAAGTCTGGAATGTGGAGTTTCTGCTCGTCTGATTGCCTCGGACGCCGATTTGCGTTTTATTATTTTAAACCAGCCGCAAAACACACCGGCAATGCAAGGTTGGCGATTTGAGGTTTTCGGCGCCGACGCGCAGAAGCTCTGCCGCGGCAAATTGGCGATTTCATACAATCCCGCCAAAAAATGCATAGATGTAAAAGAAGTGTAATTGCCGGTATAAAAAAATCTAAGCAAAAACCTCCGATTTTCTTTATCGGAGGTTTTTTGTTGGCTTAAACAAATCCTAGAACTTGTATTTAGCGCTGACATAGCCGGTATGGTCTTGATAATCCTTGCGGAATTTACCCTCGTAACCAACACTGCTTTCCACATCCGGAGAAAGGTGGAAAGTTACATCTGCGCCGGCTTCAATACCAAAGCGGTTCAAACGTTGTCCTTTTACCACATAGCCCGAGCCGTTAGACAGGCTTACAACCGCGTTTTCTTTGTCGGAAATCAAATCGTATGTCGCCGCCAAACGAGCTTCCGGACGCCAATAAACCTCGTGCAAACCAAAGCAGCTGACTAAATCTTTGCCCACTTTCAAACCGGCGACCGCGGTCATAACGTCCATTGTTTCGGCCTTAACCGCCTGTCCTGCACTATCCACATAATTATCGCGGTGAATATTGTTATAGCGCAAACCGGCTTCCGGCGTTACGTCAACTTTTGCCACACTGGCGTTATAGCCGGTCATTACCTGCGCGCCGATGTTGTCAACATCGTATTTAGCTTTATAAACATCGCCGGCAACGTGTTTGTTTTCGTCATATTTAGAATAGCCGTACGAAGCAATCGCGTTGGTATACCAGTCGTTTTGACGATATTCGCCATAAACAAAACCTGTGTGCGTATTTACATCGCTATCGCGCATAAAGCCGTCGACATCGTTATAAAAATAGCTATAGCCCAAACCGACTTTGAACGCGTTGTCCAGCTGTTTTTCAATACCCAATGTCGCACCGTAGCCGTCAGATTTGAAGCCATACGCTTTGGAGGTGTTGTCAACTTTGGCATGATTGCCAAACGCTTTTGCCCACACGCTCACGCCGTCGACCGCATCGCCCGATGATAAACCGTATAGATTTTTTTTGCTGACGTCGTCCAAATGCGTTACCACGGCTCTAAACATTTCGGTGTTATGATTAACCGAGTTGGTGCGGACTTCCGGAGTATCTTCTGGAGCCAAAGCGCTCAAAGCCTCATTAAAGCCATTGGCGTCGTTTTGCGCCAAATCAGCCAATTTATCGGCAATGCCGGCACTGACAGAACCTTGTTCAAACTTGTTGCCGTCAACCCAGCCTTTTGCGGTTTCGGCGTTATTTTGCGTACCGCCGTTTTCTTTACTCACTTCCGCGGCTGTTTTTGCCAAACTGATGATATAATCGCCGGCTTTGTCCGCCTTTTCAAAAACATACATATTGTTTTCCATCACATCGGTAAAGTTGTTGGTAAATCCGGTGCCGCTTTCAAGCAAAGTTACTGTCTTAGAACCATCTTCAACAATTCCTTGTCCCAACGTGGCTTTGAGCTGACCGCCGTTTACTATCAAATTATCGGCCTTGAGCAAACCATTACCATCGCTTTTTACGTTGATTGCCAAAGTTGAGCCGTCGTTAAAAGTAGCGTTTTTCAGGCTTATTGTTTGGTCGCCCACGTTCAAAACACCGCTGTTGGCAACAAAGTTTTCGACATTTGCCAGCTCGGAGCCGTTCTTCAAATTTAAAGTACCTTTTTCGAGGTTAACCGTGTTGCCTGAAACAGAATTGTTAAAAGTTGTCATACCATTGCTAGAGCTTGCTATATTTATGGTGCCATTTTCACCGGTTATAGCGTCATTAACGACTATATTGGTTCCATTAAAATTAATGGTTCCTTCATTATAAATGGCGTTAGAAGTTTTCTTACCATTAACCTCAACATAGTTATCCGTAAAAGTGCTGTATCCTGTGATAGTTATTGTTCCAGAATTATAAATCGCGCCACCTTTGGCTTCTCCATTTTCAGAAGAAGCATAGTTACCAATAAAATCTCCGGTTATATCACCGATTGTTCCAGGATTATAAATCGCGCCACCTTTGGCTTCTCCATTTTCAGAAGAAGCATGGTTACCGATAAAATCTCCGGTTATATTACCGATTGTACCGAAGTAACGACCATTATAAATCGCCCCGCCATATGTATCTCCATGTACAGAAGAAGCATGGTTACCGATAAAATCTCCGGTTATGTCACCGATTGTTATATAATTATAAATCGCGCCACCACCATTAGCATATTCATCACTAACATATTCAGAAGAAGCATGGTTACCGATAAAATCTCCGGTTATGTTACCGATTGTTCTCTCATTATAAATCGCACCCCCTCTAGCATAATAAGTATAATAAGGAGAATAAGAGTTAGAAGAAGAAGAGTTACCGATAAAATCCCCGGTTATGTCACCGATTGTTCCTTCATTATAAATCGCGCTACCTTGTGCATTTCCACTTACAGAAGAAGCATAGTTACCAATAAAATCTCCGGTTATATTACCGATTGTTCCATAATTATAAACTGCTCCCCCAGAGGCAAAAAAAGAAGAAGAAACATAGTTACCGATAAAATCTCCGGTTATGGTACCGATTGTGCCATTTTCACTATTATAAACTACACCCCCACCGGCGGAATCACTAGAAGAAGCATGGTTACCGATAAAATCTCCGGTTATGTCACCGATTGTTCCCTTACTATTATAAACTGCTCCCCCAGAGGCATAAGAAACAGTACCAGAAGAAGAAACATAGTTACCGATAAAATCTCCGGTTATGGTACCGATTGTGCCATTTTCACTATTATAAATCGCCCCACCAGAAGCAGAAGAATAAGTATAAGAAGAAGAAGCATGGTTACCGATAAAATCTCCGGTTATGTTACCGATTGTGCCATTTTCACTATTATAAACTGCTCCCCCATTGGCATAAGATCCAATTTTTGTATAATTATCAATAAAGTCAGCGTAGATACTATAACCACCATCAGAAGAATTGTGAATCGCAGCGCCATCTGCATCAGATGAATTTAAGTCTTTAAACAAGAATTTTCCAGTCTCACTACCAACATTACGGGTTAAATCGTTTAATCTGTCGCTTGATGAAGAAGACTCGTCAACAGTGTAATATAATTTTGTCGGAGTATTTTCATTCGGTAAATTTATTTTAATATTACCTGTGGTACTTCCGCTGTCAACTTCACTCCAGGCAACGCCGCCGGAAGTGCTTAATTTATCCGTATTCAAAACAATTTTGTAATATTTTTTTATAATATTGCCGTCTTGGTCGGCTTCTTGCACCACAAAGTTATGGTCTGTTTCACTACCTTCGGCATAGCTGAACACACTCGCCGGAAGTTTACTAACATCAAAACTGATTGATTTCGGCGTTCCGCCCTCACCGGTTATTATTCCGGCAGATGTTCCGGCTAAAGTTTGCAACAAATCTTTATCACTGCTCGGGGTAAAATAGTAGGTTTCTTTGTTTATGGTTACTTTCGCCGCACCTTCAGGCAAACTTTCGCCACGATTCAGTTTGGTTAGAGTATAACTTGTATCAGAGCTGATATCTTTTGCTTGTTCTTTCAAACTATCCAAAGTCGGCGACAAAGTTACAGTGGCGTCGGCAGTCGATATACCCGCGCCCAAGGCAAACAGACCCAAGTTAATCAGTAAACATTTTTTCAACACACTGCGATATTGCGCATTTAAAAGCCCCAACGCTGATTTTGTATATCTCATTTTTAGTCCCCTTATATTCAAATAATTACATTACAGTTCAACTTACCTACTAAACCGCTGTTTTTTTTAGATAGATTCCTGAGTAGAGTATAGATAATTATAAAAAAAATGCAAGCAAAATCTAACTACACCGCATGCAGACATGCAAATAACGAGAAAGTCTAAAGTATTGGCGCAGGCTCCAAAGCAGACACATTTCCTTGCGGAAACCGCCGTATTATAGTAGCAAATCATTGCTATCTGCTACCACTTTCTCACTGTTCAAAAGTTATAGCGAAACTGAATTTGACCGGAATGAGCATTATATTTTGCATGCAAATTCAAATCATATCCCAATACCAAATCCACATTATCATGGCTGACAGCCAATTCTAAACCGCCATTGAAGCCAAAACGCGACATTGGTTCAGATGAAATTGTGTATCTGCTATTCGCAACAGCCACGTTAATTTTGTGTGAATTGTTGTTCAAATCATAGTTTGCGCCAATATAAATCGCTGGTTTAAATAAAATCTGATTATCTGTTTTTATTTCGGCTTTATATTTCAGCTTTGCAAACGCTGAAATAGCGGTAATGTTTTCATTTTCAACTTTTTGGCCAATACTGTCTGTATAATCATTAGGCATCAGATGAGTATAACGCAAACCGGTTTCAGGGGTTAAACCATTCTGATATTCATGTCCCAAGGCCGTTTCCGCCCCGACTGAATGTATATTATATTTAGAACTTATACCATATCCGGCAACAGATGTCTTATCGTCATAGTCAGCCAAGCCATATATAAACGCACCGCGAACATAAGTCTGCGTCGGCTGGTACTTGCCGTAAACAAACATATTTTGCGCAGATATTGAACTTTTCCGGCTATTTATATTTCCCTTGGTGTCGGTGTTTGTGTAGGCATATCCAAAACCAACAGACGTATCACAATCCACATTTCCGTCATATCCCATAACATAGCCGGCTGTATCCGCATTAAAGCCCTGCGCTGCGAATCTGTTATCCATATAGTGACTGGCGCCTATTCCTTTAACCCACATGGAAGCAGGTCTATACAAACTGCATTCGCCCTCGCCTTTTTCAAATCTTTTTCCGGTTTCCCGTCCTATAATATTTTGCACTAAACGCACAGTTTCCAAGTTCATCTGAGAATCAGAAGGAGCCAATTCGTTCAAAGCTCGTCTATACCCTTGAGCATTATGTTGAGACAAGCTGTCTAATGCTTTTTGAATATTTGCCGCTGCTGTTCCTGATGTCAATGTTGCATTTTCCCACGCCGCAGCTGTGTTTCTATTATTTCTGTTTCCCACAAGCGAAGCCACATCGCTCGAGCTGGCAATATTTTTGATAATAACCGTACCATTTTTTGTTCCCTGTATAATCTCATAGCGATTATTTCTTTCAAACACTTTGGTCAAATCACCGGAAACACTTCCGGACGCACCTGATTTTAAGCCGATTATAGATAAATCTCCGGTCTGTTCTTTTTTATTCAACAAACCTTGATTTACCGTAAATTGAATTTTTCCTCCGGACAAATCCGCATTATTCACAAGCAATTTTCCGCCAACATACTCAGAACTTTTATTGGCTATGCTTGTGATTTCCAACCCGAGAGTACCGTTTAATTTCAAATCGTTAACGCTTACGGTTTTCGCGCCAATATCAAGCAAACTTCCTGCTGTTATGTTTACACTTTGATTTGCGCCAAACATTCCGGTTCCCATAACAACGTTACCGTTTATTTCTGTGTTTCCCGCACCGTTTATATCATAATTCATTATTCCGCCGGAAGTTTTGTATGTACCGTTATTTATTACAGTGCCCATAATATTTTCGATAGCCGAGGTTAAATCGCCGTTATTTGTAACATTTCCTTTGACTATACCGGCATTTTTAAAGCTGCCGCCGCTTATAACATCGCCGTTTATAATACCGCTGTTATCAATGTCGCCACTGCTCAAAATGTTACCGGTTACCTTAGCCACATCGGCATTGCTAAACAACCCCGTGTTTGTAACCGTACCTGCAATATTGCCTTTGTTGGTAAACTTACCTTTGCTTGTTAAATCGGCGTTAATCGTCTTATTATTTACAGAACCATCATTAGCAATAATCTTTCCGCCGTTGATAATATTTTCGTTAGTTATAACACCTTCAATCGTTCCGTTTGTATTATCAATATTGCCGTTATTTTTCAGCATAGCCGCAGTTATTTTATTGCTGTTTATCAAATTATTGTTGTTTTCTAATACGGCTGAAGTCAAAACTCCCTTATTTACAAAACCACCGGTATTAGAAATTGTAAACTTATATTGATTTATTTCGCCATTATTTTCCGAGGTTTCTGTTATGTTCATAACACCGGAGTTGCCCAAAATTTTTCCATTGTTACCAACATTAACTTTGCCGGAAACGAGGTTATTATTGGCCAATATTCTGTTATTTTCAACAATAACACCACCTGTTATTATTCCATTATTTTCAGCTGTTGCCGCTGTATTTTCTTTGAGAGTCAGTACTCCGTTTATTGCCGCATTTGCCTTGTTTGCAAAATTGCCTGACACAATCAAATCTTTGGCGCTGACACTACCGTTATTTGTTATATCTCCGTTTACATTCATACTATCAACCACGCTGATTGTTCCGGAGTTGGTAAATTTTCCGCTTGTTAAAGTTAAATCTTTTTGAGTTATCGCAGCATTGTTATCAACAATTCCACCTAAATTTAAGCTGCCGTTTCCGATTATATCTTTGTTTATTGTGCCATTGCCAAACAAGTTTAACACACCGTTGTTTATTGTGTTTGAAGACACAACAAACTTATCCAACACAGCTTCTAAGACAGCATTATCAGCGACAGTCACGCTGTTTTGTTCCAGCTTACCTAAAACCGTTGTTTTACCATCATTAACAATCAAATTACCAGCTTCTGTAATATTAGTTAAAGCATTTGTTCCTTTTAGTGCAGCCGTGCCTCTATTTTCCAAATCGGTAATATTACTGTTTTTGATAACCGCATTTGAAGCTGTAAGAACTTTGTTGGCTCCGATATTATCTGCATACAGAGTTCCTTGATTATTTATATCCGTATCATTATTCAGCACCGTATTTGCAATGTTCAAAGTGCCGCCGTTTTCAACTTTCAGCGCATTATCAAAACCGCTGATATTGCCTCTGACTGTTCCGTCTGTTCCATTGATATTTAGAGTGTATCCGTTACCTACGGCGATACCATCCTTTTTAGCGCCGTTTAAGGTTCCGTACAAATTATGTCCGTTCAGATTTAGGTTAAGCTCTGTATTTGCTCCGGCCGTAGTACCAAAATTATCATTTTCCGCCGACGTAATGCTTATATCCTTGGTCATTGAATATGTGTTGGCAGAAACCGCTAAATTTCCGGTAACAAAATCTTTTAGAGTATTCGGTTTTGTATTCAAAACTGCGCTCAGCACATCTAATTTATTATTGCCGGAAATACCAAAAGTATAAGTGTAATCATTGGTTATTGTTGATATTGTTGAAGCTGTATCCAATTTTGATGTAATACCGCTGGTATTACCTTTTAAGAAAGTAACGCTTTTGTCGCCGTCTTTTTGCACATTGATAGAACTCAAAATAATATTGCCGTTACTTGGATTTGACGAGGTTAACTCTAAAGCATCGCTGCTTGCATTGCTTAAATCCGCATCAATTTTCAACTTTAAATCACCGGAAATCACGCCTATTTTAACATCAGTATATTTGTTTGCCGTATCTTGCAAATCAACAGTCGCGCCATTTGTTTTTAACACACCTTCAATTTTACCGCTGTCGCCAAATTTTAAGATTGCCTCATTTTCTAAAACAGTTGTCCCCTCGCCGGCAATATTCTTATTCAAGACAACATTGGCCCCGGCGACATTAAATATTCCGGTATTTATCAACTCTCCGTTCAGATTGTCAAATGAAGAATTTAGTGTTCCGTTATTGGTTATACTTTTTTGACTGATTGTCTTATTGGCTGTCATAACTCCGTTTAAAGTCAAATCGCCGCTGCCGTTAATCGTATTGTTCAACACATCGTTATTGCTGTTTAATGTCAGCTTGTTGTTATTGCTTACATTACCTTTGATATTAGCGGTATTTGAGGTTAATACACCATTATTTGTAAGCAATGTTTCAATTACCGCGTTGTTGCTTCCGTCAAAATTAGCTCCGAAAATAGTTGTTCCTTTTCCGCTGATTGCATTATTCCACAGACTGCCGGCGGCTATGGTTAAGCTCTTATTTTCTGCCACATTTACAACGCTTGACGCAATATTGGAACTTGAAGCTAAAACCACATCGCCGTTGATGTTGGTCTTGCCGCCGCTGACATTCGCATTCAAAGTTCCGCCGCTCAAATTTAACTCGGCATCTGCTTTATTAGTCACGGAAGTTTTTATATTTTCTGCCGCAGAATTAAGTGTTCCGTTATTGGTTATACTGTTTTGACTGATTGCTCCGTTGGCAGTCATAACTCCGTTTAGAATCAAATCGCCGTTACCGGTAATCGTATTATCAAACACATCGTTATTGCTGTTTAATGTCAGCTTATTGTTGTTGTTTACATTACCTTTGATATTAGCTGTATTTGAGGTTAATAAACCATTATTTGTAAGCAATGTTTCAATTACCGCGTTGTTGCTTCCGTCAAAATTAGCTCCGAAAATAGTTGTTCCTT
>CAKQUG010000005.1 GCA_934277545.1 uncultured Alphaproteobacteria bacterium
GGTTCGATTCCCCTCTATATAAAAAAACAAAAAGCACCCTGTTGGGTGCATTTGTTTTTTGGAGCAGATGAGGGGAAGACTTGATTGATGCAAATCGCTTCACTTCGCTATCGCTTGCTTGCTCTTTGGCAATCTACGCCTTTTCGGCAAACATCTATCCACCGGATAGATGTTTTTCCTCAAGCCCTCTCAGGGTTCGATTCCCCTCTATATAAAAAAACAAAAAGCACCCTGTTGGGTGCATTTGTTTTTTGGAGCAGATGAGGGGAATCGAACCCCCGTTATAAGCTTGGGAAGCTTCTATTCTACCATTGAATTACATCTGCAAATCAATGCTTGCATTAAAACGTAAAACATCGTTCTTTGCAAGCATTTTTTTATTATTCTGCACTTTCATGCATTGGAACAGCCGGTGTTTCCACTTCGGCAGAATTTTCCGGCCGGGCTTCCGTTTCAGCCTCTGCCGGCTCTGCTACATTTTCGGCAACACTATCTGCCTTATCTGTTACAACCGCTGTTTCATTAGAATTTGAATCAACTGTATCCGAGTTTTGATAAACAGACACGTTTGACAAATCAACTTCATCATTATCTGTTACAAAACTAACAGCACTGACAGCAATATTTATCACTAAATATGCAACAATATAGACATTGGCAAATTTATTGTATTCTACCGCTTCATCTATCGGTTTACCGAATCTATTTTCTTCGGTTTGACCTTTACGCAAACACAAAATAAAAATCCATAAAGTGATGCCCAAAGCCACAAGCGTAGAAGCCGCAAACAAACCAATACCCAAAACCAAAAATATAGAACCAATATTTTTCATATACTGAAACATCCCTGTTCCCAGTGCTACACCCAGTACAAATACTAAAGGCAACCATAAAATTTTACCGCTGTGATTGGTATCATGCAAACGACGCACAGTCAAAGCTAAGACGGCAATGGTCTCCACTATTGCATATATGTAATACGCCAACAGAATTCCCATAAACAATAGAGGCAATGCTAAAATATTTGACAACACCGCACAGGTACCAAGCACAACTGCACCAAGAAGCAAGTTGGCAAAAATAAATGCCCAATAATCATATTTGCTGGCACGAGTTTTAAAGTTAAAGATATTCTTAAAACCTGCCGTAAATGCGGACAGCAGATTTTTTTCATTTTCCGTTTTTTCAACTGTTTCAGTCATTCTTATACCTTTCTTGTTTAATGCAGCCGCGCCATGACCGGCAAACACCTTGCGGCTGCAGCGGCATAACTTTTGTTTTATCTCGCTTAAAGATATACCCTCCGCCGCTGTTGTCAATATTTTTCCCGTCTATTCTGATATTTCCTTGCTTGGAAAACTCAATAGAATCCAGATAGACACATTTTTCAGCATCGCACTTCAAGGCAATATTTTCTAAATCTGTTTTGCTGCCGGCAAAAATTTTTTTCAATTCAGCCTTTTGTTCTTTATTCAACTCTTTTAAATGCAGATTTTCACGCCAAACAGAAACCGTCCAGCTATCAGTTTTTATGGGCATAAGCAGCATTTCTCCATTTTTGTCGCGCAAGGCTATCCCCTCGCCTTTGGGGGCAAAAACAATATCCGGCTGCGAGCCCAAAAACATTGAACAAACACCAATCAAAATCGGCAACAAACCCCACAAACGCCAGTTTCTTTGCCACACGCACAGCCAATAACCACCGCAGACAATAAGCGCGAATCCCCAAAATGGCAGTGAATCAGCATAAGCAACGCTATGCGGCAAACTTGAGACAAATTCGGTTATTCTATTGAGCCAGCCCACACCGTATCCCAGCGCTTTCAACGGATATAAAGACAGTCCCAACGGCAAAGAGACTAAACAAAGCAAAATCAGCGGCATTAAAATCAAACCAATCAGCGGACCGGCAAGCAAATTGGCAAGACTTGTATAAACTGAAACACGGTGAAAATGATAAATGGCAAACGGCATTGTCGCCAAACTCGCCACAAAATCGCAAATCACAATTCCCGCTAAATAAAAGAAAATTTTGCTGAAAATTCCCCTATTCACCGACCATAAAGTAATTTTTCGGGCGTATTTTTCATAAAAAGAGATTAAAGCAACCACCGCCGCAAACGACATTTGAAAACTGATAGAAATTAAGGCCTGCGGAGAAATTATCAGTAGCACCAAACCGGCGAAACAAACCATCCGCATAGAAATCGCCTGCCGGTTAAAAATAACGCCGAACAGCACCACCGCTGTCATAATAAACGCCCGTTCAGCCGGCACCGCCATGCCCGAAACCAACAAATACAACGAGCTGAAGAGAATCGCTCCGGCCGCGGCAAGTTTTTTGACATCATAGCGCAAAGCCACAGCCGGAAACAGCGCCAGCAAAAAGCGCAGCACAAAAAATATCAAGCCGGCAATCGCGCCCATGTGCAAACCTGAAACCGACAAAAAATGAGCAAGCCCGGAATCACGGTAATTATTGACTATCAGTTTCGGCATCCGGCTTTGTTCGCCAATCAACACCGCGTCGACAATTCCGGCTTCATCAGGCGGCAAAATTTTTGCCACATCGTCCGTAATCAGCTGGCGGATTTTGTTAAGACGAATCCGAAAAGATGAAGTTTGTTTTTGCTCACAATCAATCACAAAAACCGAACTGTTAGCATAGCCGATACCGCTTATTTCTTCATAGAAATACTTTCTATCCAGCTGAAAACCATTCAGCACAGGCACCGGCGACGGCGGAAAAAATGTGCCGACCAGTTCCACGCATTGTCCGACTTCAAAATCCGCACTTTCGCCGTTCATTACCGTAACTCGATATTTTCCCTTAAGCGGATTGTCAAAATTTTCGGCGTTCTGCAAAAGCAGTCGTTTACGCCCTTTTTCATTATATGAAACCTCGCTGATTTGCCCTTTGATATAATCAGTAACTTCCGGCGTAAACGTGATTTTACGACTTTTCAGCAGAGTTTGCAGCTGAATATTCATAAAACCGAATTCGCATATAAGAATCGCCGTAAAAAGCAGATGCAACCCTTTATGGCGCAGCAGATAAAACAACAGCAAAGTCGCTTCAAAAACACCCAGACTATACCAATAATTCGGCTCAAACGGCAAAGCAAAATAAACAGCTATACCTATGCCGAATAAAAACGGCATCCAGGCCAGCCACCGGCTTTGCTCGGCGAAAAAATTTTTGGAGACATAAGCTCTTATCTTGCTGAAAATTCTCATTTTCTATAGTTTTTTATCGCCTTTATAATGGCTTCGGCGGCATTGTCGCTCGGCGTCTGCTGCCCCATCCCCAACAACTTGCGCACCTTTTCAAAGCCATCCATTTGCTGATTATAAACCGGCTTATGTTTCATAAACTGCTCAACATAATACATTATTTTTTCAACAGTGCAGTCCTGCTGCAACAATTCAGGCACAACCTCTTTGCCCAGTAAAATATTGCTCAAGTTTACAAATTGAATATGGATAAAATGGCGAGCCAACCACTCGGTCAGTTTTGGAACTTTATAGGCGATAATATGCGGAACATCGACAATCGCCAGTTCCAACGCCACCGTACCGGACGCCGCAATCGCCACATCGCCGCTCTTAAAGGCGTCATGGCGCTCTTTTGTTCCCTCAACAATTTCTATCGGCAAACCTGATTGCTTAACCATATCCTTTACCTGTGCGGCAACCGTGCCGACAGTCGGAATCACAAAAGAAAAATCGTTATAGCGTTCATGCAGCTGCTTAACCACTTCCAAAAACGTCGGCAACAAGCGTTCAACTTCATTATGGCGAGACCCCGGAAGCACCAAAAGCAAGCGATTTTCTTCCGGAATATTATGACGTTTTTTGAAATCCCCTTTCACGCCGTTGACAACTTCGCTTTCAATAACCGGATGCCCGACAAATTCTGTCGGCAGATTATAGGGCGTAAAATATCTAGGCTCTTGCGGAAACAAAGTCAGCAGTAAATCAATATATTTGTGCATGGTGCGGGCACGTTTCTTTTTCCAGGCCCAAACCTGCGGCGCCACATAGTGCACTTGAGGAATATTTAATTTCAGCCGGCGCAGTTTTTTATGCACGCGCGCCGAAAAACTCCAGCTATCTATAGTTACCACCACATCCGGCTGCACTCTTTGAATATCGGCAACAGTTTCATTGATACGGCGCAGCACGCGTGGAATGCTTGGAATAACCTCGGCCAACCCCATAACCGCCAAATCACTGATATTAAATAAAGATTTTACACCTTCGGCCTGCATTCCCTCGCCGCCGACTCCGTAAAATTCGGCTTTTTTATCTTTGCGGCGCAAAGCCTGAATTAAGCGCGCACCAAGCGAATCTCCCGACGGTTCTCCTGCAATCAGATAATATTTCATTATTTTTTCTCCTCCGGGATAATTCCCTTTATGAACATTCCGTATTTATCAGCCAATTTTATCACTTCTTCGGCGTCAACCATCAGCGCATTTCCGGCATGAACGGCCAAACCGCGAAAACCGGCATTATGCAGATTTTCAATCGTCCGCGTACCGACAGCCGGCAAATCTATGCGCAAATCCTGCTGAGGCTTGCGCAGTTTAACCAAAATCCCGGCCGAGCCCTTGCGCTGATAGGCACCACAGCGACGCACCAACTCATCGGTTCCCTCAATACCTTCAACACCTAAGATTAGCCCTTGCTGCACAATAACAGACTGTCCGACATCTAACCGCCCCAGCGCCAAACCGACTTCCACTCCGCGTTCAATATCAGCTTCGGCCTGTTTGTCCGGCTTATGCTTAGTCAAAACACCCTCTTGCGCCAACAGTTCCGGCATAACTTCATGAATACCGACGACTCGCATATTTTCAGACTCTATTTCTTTAATCAGGGCGCGTAAAATTCCGTCATCGCCCAGCGCTTTCATTCCGATTTTAGCAAAAAAAGCAGCAGTACGTAAATCCGGCACTAATTCAGCCAAAGTCGGGCGATGAATCGTGCCAATCATCACAACTTCTTCAACACCTTCATCGGCAAAAGTCTTAAAACCGGTTCCGGCTTGCCCGATGCGAATCCATTTATGCGGAATAAGCGGAGTAAAAGCAGCTTTATCGGCGTTGCCCTCTATCGCCAGCACATAAAACTCGCGACCGGTATCTAAGCAATGGTCTATCAGCATTTTCGGCAATCCGGTGCCGCCGGCGATAATTCCTAATTTTTTTTGTGTTTTTTCCATTTTCAACAGCTCTGTTATTGATATTTGCTGCAATATTAGCAGACACCGCCGCAAATACAACATTTTTTTTATAAAGCCACAGAATCAATATTGACAAAAAAAAACAAAATCTGATATTTGTCAAATATCAAGTTATTTTTAGTTTAATTTTTAATATTTTATGATTATGAATCAGAATTTTAGTTTGGCAGCTGTTAATGGTAGTGATGTTGTTAAGTCTGCGCAAAGTAACCACTCAGCAAGTACATTTCAAGAAAGACTCGATGCCTATTCATTCAACGGATGTATCAACGCTGATGATGTAACATATCTTGTCTGCGGAGGACATGATGGAACTACTACACCGGAATTTTTATCACGTGTACGACAAATTCATCAAAAATGCTCACGATGCAATAACTGCTCAAGAGAGCTCTGTGCTTTGCGATTTGCCACTATGAGCTTAGAAGATATTGACAAGAACAACATTGCTCCGGCTACTGCAGTATCGCAGTTAGAAAACTGGGCAGCTTCTAAGGGCATCAAAATCTGATACAAAGATTATCATCAAAAGACTATTTCACTAAATGAAATAGTCTTTTTTCTTGTTTAAATGCTATTGACAAAAGTTGATAAAAATGGTATAAGATAATTGTTAATCAAATTATTTTAGTAATCATTTTAAATTTTTGTATATATGAATAATATGTATATTTCTTCAGTTGAGTCTGCTAACAATGTGTTGAATTCTTTGAAGTCTTTGGCTCGCCCATTGACTGTTGCAGAGAAAACTATCGGTCGTGAAGCCGCTATGTTCCTAGCCAAAGAACGTCATTCACAAGCTGTCGCTTCTGCCGCCCGTCTTCGTGATATGGAAATCAAGTTCTACATGAAGCAGGGCTACACAGAGAACGAGGCACGCAAACAGATTATGCTCGATAACTTTGCACATGCTGAGTATATCGGTCTTGGCACTCCTCACAAGTGTCGTTTCCGCAATCGTCAGAAGATGTTGCGCGCCATGGCACATGCAAACTAAACCGAAACAATTAACCGCTTTTTTCTGTATAGAAAAATGGCGGTTTTTTGTTATGTCTGAAATATTCCATGCAATAAGTTGACAAAATAAGTATAAAATGATACTTTATATTCTGAACAAACATTTTAGGAGAAAAAATATGACAAATGCCGCAAAACATGTTTTAGATAGAAAAGCTAATGTTGAAGCCAGAAAAGCTCCGGAAAAAAATATTCACGACGTTGCCGCCGCAACCGTTGACAATGAAAGAAAAATGGCTAAAGAACAAGGCAAAGAATATTCCCGTGAAGAAGCAAACCGCGACAGAATGAATGCTATGTTGGCCATGCAAGGTATTAACCGCGAAGATTAAAATTCAATTTTCGCAATTAAATTTTATCAACTTCCGATGCTTTTCGGAAGTTTTTTTAATTTTCCGTTAAAAAAGTTATTGACAAAAAGCACAAAAAACTGTATAAAATATGTAGTTTTTTAATTATTTTGAAAATTATGTGTACAAGTATCGTTATGAGTGATGAGAAAGTAGTTTGTTTAATCAAACTGCCGGTTAATTTGCCATTAAACAGACGCCCGCACCTGCTGGATTACAAAAATCCGGTTATCAAGGAGATTATCCCGTGCATTCAGTCCGGAAAGAAATTTCGTGATATTATTCATGGAAAGAAAGTGTTTGCAAATGAAAACACTCTCGTATGGAATGTGTCAGTCGGTACGGTGCTCAACTATCAGGATGGCAGAAAAATCTTGCTGTCTCGCACCATTCAGAGCCGCGAGCTCCTGTTAGTTGACGATAATTCTTTTACATTTAACCCCATGTCTATGGTATGTTACGATGTAAAAGCATAGAAAAATAGAGCTGTTCTTTTTATAGTAAAAAGAACAGCTTTGTTTTTTAAATCTGTGTTCAATTAAAAATCCAGCAAAAAATATATTAAACCGGAACTGCACTTTTTATGAATATCCGGCAAAGAAACATTACGTAAGCATTTTTTATCGGCGTCGCAGACGCTATCGCCATACCAAGCATTCCCATCTGAAAAGGCAATACGATTAACAACCTCATGTAATGGCTGAGCCATATTTTGTATAAGAGCTTCACACAAACGAAAAGGAAAACCTTTAGATTGAAAACCGTCATCATTTTTATACCTTCCGCCTAAATAAAAATCTATAACCAACCTGTTGCAGCGGATAAACGGACGAATGTTGTTGCCTAGCGAATCCTCAAAATCGGAATTTCCTAAATTATTTAACCTTTTCCATGTTCCCGGAACCAAGCCTTTAGCATACGCCACTTCAACCATGCTGTATTGCAATGTACAATCGGCATTCATCTTTTTAATGTCATCAATATTTTCTAACAGACCTTGAATTAAATAGCTATAATCTTCCACTGCTCTGTTGATTTTAAACTTTTCCATGGCTTTGGAGTATCCGGCTATTCCTCCGATACTCAATACAGCGATAATCGCCAGCACGCCCAGCATTTCTATCATACTGCGACCAACCTCGCCTTGTCTATCGTCATTGCGAGCACAGCGAAGCAATGATGAAAGAGTACGTTGCAAGGTTGATGGATTGCTTCGTTTCACTCGCAATGACGATAGAGTACGGGGCGTGGTTTTAAATATCCTACTCTTCTTTAATAAAAATTCTATGCCTTTCAACACGTTGTTCCTCCTTGAGTGTGTAAAAATAACGACCGTTATTTTTACACAGTCCGAAAAAACTGCTGAAAACGCCTAAAAATCAGCAAAAAACCTCGTAATTATAAAAAGTTATTGCCAAAACCTCCAACCTTTGATAAATTGCAAAAAGAAGTTATTTTAAAGTCCGATTTAAACGGTCGTTATTTTTACACACTTTTGACAAAACATCTCCTGCCCGACATTCGCAATGAAGTAAGAAACAAAAAAGCCCTGCTTAAAAGCAAGGCTTAAAACATTGGAGATAGTTATAAAACAAAATCAGTCTTCGGTTTCCGGCTCGTCTTCGCCAATCATTTCAGTTGTCAAATGGCCGGCGTCAGCGCGGATTTTGTTTTCGATTTCTTCGGCAACTGCCGGATTATCCATTAAATAGCGTTTGGCGTTTTCACGGCCTTGACCGATTTTGTCGCCGTTGTACGAGAACCATGCGCCGGCTTTTTCAATAATTCCGGATTTTACGCCCAAATCAATCAACTCGCCTGTTTTAGAAATTCCTTCGCCATACATAATGTCAAAGTCCACAGTCTTAAACGGAGGAGCAACTTTGTTTTTCACAATTTTCACGCGGGTTTGCGAACCGATAACTTCATCTTTGTCTTTAATCGCACCCACGCGGCGAATGTCCATACGCACAGAGGCATAGAATTTCAAAGCGTTACCGCCGGTTGTTGTTTCCGGATTGCCAAACATAACACCCAGTTTCATACGAATTTGGTTAATGAAGATAATCAGAGTGTTAGAGCGGGCAACAGTGGCGGTCAGCTTACGCAAAGCCTGGCTCATTAAACGAGCCTGCAAGCCCATGTGCGCGTCGCCCATTTCGCCTTCCAATTCGGCCTTCGGTACCAAAGCGGCCACCGAGTCGACAACCATCACATCAATAGCGCCGGAACGAACCAAAGTATCGGCAATTTCCAAAGCCTGTTCACCGGAATCCGGTTGTGAAACCAGTAAATTCTCTATGTCCACGCCGATTTTTTTAGCATACGACGGGTCGAGAGCGTGCTCGGCGTCAATAAAAGCACAAGTGCCGTTGCGTTTTTGGGCTTGGGCGATTACGCTTAAAGCCAATGTGGTTTTACCGGAGCTTTCCGGACCGTAAATTTCAATAATACGTCCCTTTGGCAAACCACCGATTCCCAAAGCAATATCAATACCCAAAGAACCGGTAGAAATCGCCTCTATATCAATGTTGGTGTTCTGCCCGAGGCGCATAATAGAACCTTTGCCGAAAGCACGTTCAATTTGACTCAGGGCGGCGTCTAACGCTTTATCTTTTTCCATATTTGTTTATCCTTAAAAAATTATCCTAAATTCTTTATCCCGCATTTTAAGCAAAAACTCAACACGAGTCTGAATTTATCCGCTGAAATGTATATTGTTCTAATTTTGTTCTCATGGCAAGCACTTTATTATAATTTTGTGAATAATTATTTAAAAATTGCGCCGCGCCGCAAAAAAGTGCTAAGTAAAAAAAACAAAGGAGAAATATCATGTTGGAAGATGCTTATCAGCTACTGAAAGAAAAATCGGAAGAATGTTTGCAAAAGGTGGCTCATGATGAATTTTTTGTGGGCTATACCAAAGAGAAAATCCGTCATTCCTATCAAGTTATGGGCGCCGGTAATTACATTATTCCGCGCGTGGAATGGCTGAAAAGCAAAGATTCCGCCTATGTTGATATGGTTAAATCTGCAGTGCTTTTGCATGATATTTGCCGATTCGCGGAAATAGAGGAAAAATGTCTGCATAACCGACAGATAGACCACGGAGTTGCCGGCGGCGAGTTTTTGCGCACCGTGCCGGAATTTTCGGATATTCGAATTTGGCTGCCGATAAAACATCACGGACATTGGATTGAAAAACTTTATGAGGACGAAGAATATCAAAATATTGCTGACGAGGAACTGAAACAGGAGGTTGCCCGTATTTGCTTCATTATCCGCGACGCCGATAAAATCGCCAATTTGCGGATGTTGGCTTACGAGCCGGATATGCGCTACTTGTTTTACGGCAAAAAAGACGTGATGCCGGAAATTGACGGACATATTTCTGATTTTGTATGGAGTCAGGTTGATAAATACACCACCTTGCCGCGCGGTGTTGAAACAACTCCTGCCGACCGAATCGCCGGTTATTTGTCTTGGTATTATGACATCAACTACCAATACGCCATAGATTTTTGCGACAAACTGCAAGTTACGGACCGTTTAGTCGATTTGTTCAAATGGCTGTGCGTTGATGAAAAATTCAAGGCGCATTTCTTAGACCGCTTTACCGGCTTTTTGCAAAATCATCAATATTTGCGCTAAAGTTATTTCCAAAGTTTTTTGCGGCTCCTAAACTCTTCAACAGTGGCGGTAACCACGGCTCCGAATAAGACTATTGTCCACCAAGAATACATCCAAACCAGCAAAATCGGCACAGTGGCAAGCGCGCCGTACAAGGTTTTATAAGTAACGTTCAGCACCAAAAAGTAGCCAAAACCGACACGCAGCAACAAAGTTAAAATCAAAGTTACGCAAGCTCCCGCAAAAGCGCTGGCCGGACGGATTTTTTTGTTTGGAACAATCACATACGACAGCCATAAAAAAACAAAAGTTATCAAGTTTGGTAAAATAAAAGTCATAAAAAAGTTATAGCCCAAAAAATGTTCGGGATGAAAATATTTTAGCGTAATCAAATAGCCTTTTAGCGATAAAGCCGTTCCCACCAGCAAAGGGCAAAGCGTGATAATTGTCCAATAAAGCGTGATTTTGGTGGCTAAACGGCGGTGCTTTTTGACCTTAAAAATAAAGTTAAAACTATTTTCTATGGTAAATAGCAGCAAAATGGCCGTAACCGCGATACCTAAAACGCCGATAGTCGTCAGTTTGCTGGAAGCGGCGACAAATTGCATAATATAATTTTGAATATTCTGCTCAATATTAGGCACAAAATATTGAATAAGCGAGTCTTGTACCTGCGTGCGCACATCTTCAAACACCGGAAAAGCGGCAAAAATAGAAAGAGCAATGGCAATCAGCGGAACCACTGCAATCAACGTGGTATAACTCAACGAAGCGGCAACCCGCAAAATCATTGCGTCCTTTGTGCGCCAGCGCAGGTATTTGAAAAACAATCTGCAGAATTTGTTAAATTTTACGGTGTTAAATTGATTTGCCATTTTACAACTTTCAAAAAAATGTTTACAAAGCAGATAAATTTGTATAAGTATCACTACAGTAACTTACTTCCAAAAAGGAAAGTAGTCTAGAACAAAATTTATAAAGGAACTAGAAAATGGCTGTTGAACAACTTATGGCCGGTAAAAAAGGCTTGATTATGGGCCTTGCCAACGACAAATCCATTGCTTGGGGTATTGCTCAGGCGTTGAACGCGCATGGTGCGCAGATTGCGATTTCATATCAAAATGAAATGCTGGAAAAAAGAGTTAAACCTTTGGCTGAACAGCTGAATAATCCTCTGCTGATTAAATGTGATGTTTCCGATTCCTCTTCCGTAGAGGCTTGCTTTAAAGAATTGGGCGAAAAATGGGGCAAAATAGACTTTGTTGTTCACGCGATTGCATTTTCTGACAAAGACCAGCTGCGCGGCCGTACAATCGACACCACATTGGATAACTTTACAATGACTATGCACATTTCATGCTATTCGTTCTTGGAAGCCTGCCGTTGCGCCTCTCCGATTATGAACGAGGGCGGCTCGATTGTAACATTAACCTACTTGGGTTCGGAACGCGTATTGCCAAACTACAATATTATGGGTGTGGCTAAGGCTGCTTTGGAAGCCTCTGTTCGCTATGCCGCTGTTGATATGGGTAAACAAGGTGTTCGTGTAAACGCTATTTCTTCCGGTCCGATTAAAACTTTGGCTGCAGCCGGTATCGGTGATTTCCGCACAATTTTACGTTGGAACGAATTAAACGCACCTTTGCAGCGCAACGTTAACCAGACCGAAGTCGGCAACATGGCTTTGAGTTTGCTCTCTGATTTGGGCTCTGCCGTAACCGGCGAAGTTTTGCACGTTGACTGCGGATATAACACCATTGCCATGGTAAATATTGATAACGCCGCCGAAAGCGCAGACGTTCTTAAAGAATTTTAAGCTGCCATATATCAGCAAAAAGTCCCCAATTTTTTAGGTTGGGGGCTTTTTTTATTGCAAGAAGAACAAAAATAGCCTAATCTGCAAAGCGAAAGGTTAAGAATAAATGGTTAAAATCTCGGCATATATTGTTACATTGAATGAAGAAAAACGTTTGGGCAAAACTTTGCAGGCTCTAAAAAAAGTCGCAGATGAAATTTTTGTGATAGACAGCGGCAGTACGGATAAAACTCAGGAAATCGCAGAAAAATACGGCGCTAATTTTTTGTTTCATAAGTGGAAAAATATTTCGGCACAAAAACATTACGGGCAAGAACTTTGCCATAATGACTGGGTACTGTCGTTAGACGCTGATGAAGTTTTGTCGCAGGAGCTGATTGCCGAGATTAAAGAAAAAATGAAAAATCCGACAGCTGACGCCTATAAAATGAAAATTTGCGATATGCTTCCCGGAGATAAAAAGCCGCGTTTGTTAGCTAAAACCTATAATCAGGTGCGCTTATATAATCGTAAAAAAAGCAATATGCCTGATGATTTGACAAATGACCGAGTTGTGGTTGGCAAAGACGCTGTTGTAGAACAACTGCAAGCTAAAGTTTTTCATTATTCATACATATCTTTAACTCAAACATGGTTTAAGCTGAATATGTATACCGACGAATTGGTAAAAACAGCGGTTGAGCAAGGTAGGAAATATTCTAAATTGAGGCTGTATACGGAATTTCCGCGTCAATTTTTGATATATTATTTCAAAAAGCGTTATTTTTTGTATGGAACCTGTGGATTTTGGATGGCAACCACTTACGCTTATTTCCGTTTTTTGAAAATCGCCAAATGGTTTGAATGGCGGGCACTTAATTCTGAAAAATAAATTTTTCCGATTGGTACATTGAACTGACTGAAAAAAGTGTAAAAACTGACCGTTATTTTTTTATGCTATTAACAATTTATATCTGACTGATATATGCATTTTAATATTTGACATATCCGGTTCCGGTGCTTAAAATAAGTGAAGTATTCAATAAAAAATGAGGAAAGAAAGATGAAAAATAAGCAAACAAAAGGTCTCTCTCTCTCTCTCTGCAAATCCTATATCTCTAATTAGAGGCACTTTTTTCGCTTCTACAAAGGTATTTACAGAGTTTTTCGATAATCCCCTCGCCCCCTAATGGGTAATAACAAACTAACAGGCGGCACTAAGCCTGCGCTTCTAGCACACGTCATTTTAGGTCTTGTACTTAAAATCTTGTGGCAACGAGTAGCTAACCAAGTCAATAAATTAGCAATATTATTGCAAATGAGTATGTTCGCAAAAGATTCTCGGGACAAGCCCGAGAATGACTGGAGCAATGGACGCTGGCTTAGTGTTTGTTGTATGTTTTTTAAGTACCCATTACCCGAGGCTTGCGCCTCGACCTCTCCCTCAGAGGGCGAGGTTATTGGATTGTTTCGCTATGCTCGCAATGACGATAGAGTAAGTAGTGGGCATTAAAAGTCATAATTCGGCAGACGCGCAAATTTATCGGCAAGCGCATGATATGCCGCGGAAATCTGCTTAAACTTTTCTTCAGCGTTTTCATCCTGCTTATTAACATCGGGATGATATTTTTTAGCCAATTTTTTATACTGTTTTTTCAAAGTCTCGGGATTAAGGTCGCGGATGTCCATTTCCAGCGTTTGAATACAGCGCCGTTCTTCTATGGTAAAATAAATGCCGTCCGCCGAATATTCGCGGCTGGAGTCGGACGGATTTGCATAATCCGAATCAAAAAACTCTGCTTCCTCCCACAAATCATAGCCGAACTGATAACGGACTTTTGACTTAAAACCTTTTTTAAAGTGCATTTTAGAACGCAGGCGTTCTTCTTCATCGGCAGCGCTTTCGCCGTCGCCGTAATAATTCCACTTGGCGTTATATTCCTGCACATGCTTAAGGCAGAACCAGTAATATTCCTTCAGCTTACGGTCTTTAGGCGCGCGGTATTCGCCCTTTTCGGTACAGCCCGGATGGTCGCATTTGTGCTCGACATTGTCATTTTGCGGCGCGTAGTATTTTTTGGTTCTTTTTAACATAAACTTCCTTTTACAAACATCCCGACAGTTTAATCCTGTTTATAAATAATGGCAAGCAGATTGCAAACAAATTCTACACAGTTATTATAAATGCCAAGGAGATTAAGATGCCTGAGTTACCAGAAGTAGAAACCATAAAAAACACAGTTGCCAAAACATTGCTGCACGCGCGTATAAATAAAGTAACGGTACGACAGCGTAAATTCCGGCAAATTGTACCGGAAGATTTTGAGCAGCGAGTAAGCGGCGCCACGGTTATCGCACTGAGACGAATCGCAAAATATATGCTGGTGGATTTGGATAACGGACAAACCATTATCTGGCATTTCGGCATGAGTGGAAAAATCAAGATAGAATCGAGCCTTCCGGAAAATTTGGACAAGCACGACCACATTATTTTTGAAACGTCGAACGGCGTTGTCATTTATAATGACGTACGGCGTTTTGGACTGATTACAGTCTGCGAATCCGCCAAACTAAAAGAGAATCCGCTGCTGGCGGAACTCGGTTTAGACCCGTGGGAAAAAGAACTGACGCCGGAATATCTGCAAAGCAAGCTGAAAAAGAAAAAATGCGCCGTAAAAATTTCACTGCTCGACCAAAGCATTATTTGCGGAATCGGCAATATTTATGCTTCGGAAATTCTTTATAAAGCGCGAATTTTGCCGAATAGAGAATCCGACAAAGTAGGTCTTGAAGAATGCGCGCTGATTATTAAATATACGCGTGAAATTTTAGAAAAAGCCATTGCCGCCGGCGGTTCCACAATCCACGACTTTAAACGCCCTGACGGAGACATCGGCCATTTTCAAAATCAGCACTGCGTTTATAACAAAACCGGACAGCGCTGCCCTGACTGTTGCTGTGAAGGCAAAAATCATATAGAAAAAATTGTATTGGGCGGACGCTCAACTTTTTTCTGCCCGGTTTTGCAAAAATAAGGATAATGCTATGAAGAAAATTTTTTTAGGCCTTTTTCTTTTATGGAGTTTAACCCTGCCGGCTGCCGCCGCAAATTTTGTGGAAGGAATGGAAGATGTGCCGTTGATGGACGGATTGTCGCAAATCACTCAAGACGACATTTCATTTGGCAACGAGGAAACACGCCTGTTGGAAGCCTATTTGACATCGCGGCGCATAAAATTTGCAAAAGTCGCAAATTTTTATAAAGAATCGCTGCCGCAACTTGGCTGGATATATCAAGGGAATCGGAGCAACAGCTTGTTGTTTGACCGCGACGGAGAAACTTTGGAAATTGTCAGAGAATCGGCAAAACCATTGGTAGTACGCATAACCGTCAAGACAAAACCTTAAAAAATCACAAAGATTTTGAAAAATTTAGTTGACTTCTACCCCCTGTCGTGGTTATAAAGTTTACCAGAGTAAATTTTGTATTAACTGAAATTTTTAATAGGAAGAAAATTATGGCCAATCATAAGTCGGCAAAAACAAGAATCGTAAGAAACAACAAACGCAGTTTGATTAACGGCGCTCGCAGAAGCCGTGTCAGAACTTTTGTTAAAAAAGTTGACGCTTTAATCAATGCTAAAGACAAAGAAGCAGCTGCTGCAGCTTTTATTACTGCTGAAAGCGAAATGATGAGAGCCGCTCAAAAAGGCGTTTTCAAAAAGAACACAGCTTCTCGCACGATTTCTCGTTTAGCTCAAAAAATCAAAGCTCTTTAATTTTTTAAAGACTCTTGGAAAATCCTGAAATGCAAGTTGTTACCCTTGTGGGACAATTTGCATTTTTTGTTTGTAAATCAACAAGTTATTTTCCGACTCTGCAAAAATACCTTGTCAAGACATTTAATTACAATGTTCGCAAAAAGTTCTCTTGTAATTATGTTTTTTTGCTGTTAACACTTAATTTAGATTTTGAAGAAATGATGTTGAAAAATTTGATGAGGTTTAAAATAAATTAAGTAAAAAAACATCATCAAAAATTGGAGAACAAAAACTGAAAAATTGACAGCACTAAGCAAAAAGCAATGAACCGATAAGGCTGAATATGCATTATTTGGTAATGCTTTAGGCTAAGGCAAAAAGCCGAAACGGTTATTTTGCAAAGTGCGGTGCGGTTATTTGGCGCCAAGCGCGGAGAGTTTTTCAGTTTGTTGCAAAGTTATTTTTCAGCCGTCATTTCGGACGCTATTATTTGAAACAATTTTAACTGAACAGGATATTGAAAATGGCTGAACAGGCAGTATATAACGAAGATTTTTCTATCAATGACCAATGGGAGCAAGTTTGTTGCCAGTTAAAAAACGAATTCGGAGAAACCGCTTTTGACAGTTGGTTAAAGCCGTTGAGCATCAGCTCGTTTGATGACGGCGTTATGAATATATGTGCGCCGACCGCTTTTATGAAAAACTGGGTAATTGCGCATTATTCCGACAGAATCCACAGAATTTTGGAACACAAAAATCCGGATATTAAAAAAGTGCAATTTATTGTTAAAAATGTCAGCGTTCAAGACACTTCTCTTTTGAAAAAAATAAAATCGACTCCGACACCGCAAAGCATTTACGGTTTAAACAGCAATGTGGCAAACAATTATGCCGAATCTGACGACGAGCAATATTTGACTTCAAAGCTGAATCCGGCTTACACCTTTGAAAATTTTGTGGTCGGCAAAACTAACGAATTTGCTTATGTGGCCGCAAAAAAGGTTGCCGAATCGAGAAATATCTCTTTCAACCCGCTGTTTTTATATTCCGGCGTCGGCTTGGGCAAAACCCACCTGATGCACGCCATTGCCTGGGAAATTAAAAAGAAAGACCCGTCCCGCAATGTGGTATATATTTCGGCAGAGCAATTTCTTTATAAATTTGTGAAGGCGCTGCGCTATAAAGACGCCGAAGCATTCAAAGAACAATTCCGTTCGGTTGACGTTTTAATGATTGATGATGTGCAATTTTTGGCCAACAAAGAAAAAACTCAAGACGAATTTTTCTATACATTCGACTCCTTAATGGAAGGCGGACGCCAAATCATTTTATCCGCCGATAAATCTCCGAATGACTTAGACGGAATCGAAGCCCGCTTAAAATCTCGCCTTAACAGCGGTTTGGCCGCCGATATTATGCCGACGGACTTTGAACTGCGCGTAGACATCTTAAACAAAAAAGCCGCTCAGCTCGGTATTAACCTGCCGCAAAACGTTGCCGATTTTCTGGCGCAAAAAATTACATCCAACATCCGCGAACTGGAAGGTTCTTTAAAGCGAATCGCCGCTCATTCTCAGTTGCTGTCCGGTCATGAAATCACATTAGACATGACGCAAGACGTATTGAAAGATATGCTGCGTTCCATTGACCGCAAAACCACGATTGACGAGATTCAAAGAAAAGTTGCCGAATACTTTAACATTTCGGTTAAAGAAATGCAGTCTTCCCGCCGTGCCCGCAACGTAGCCCGTCCGCGTCAAATTGCCATGTATTTGGCTAAACAGCTGACTTCTCGCTCTCTGCCGGAAATCGGCCGCAAATTTGACCGCGACCACACCACAGTTATGCACGCCGTTCGCAAAGTGGAAGAATTGATTGTGGAAGACACATCACTTTCCGAAAGTGTTGAGGCTTTGCGTCATCTTTTGGAAAATTAAACAAAAAACTTGTTGACGACTCATCAATTTGTCTTCTTATTTTGTTGCAATTTTGCTACTCTGCAGGAAGAATTAAAAGCGATGAGTCGTTTTTTATATAGGTAGAAACATTTAAGATTGGTGAAAAGAAAATGAAGTTTACAATAGAAAAAGCTGTTTTGTTGAAAACTCTGGGACATGTGCAAAACATTGTAGAAAAAAGAAACACGGTTCCGGTATTGTCTAACGTCAGAATCGAAGCGAGCAATGAAGGTATCAGCTTTAAGGCAACCGATATGGATACGGAAATTACCGAAATTGTAGACGCAAAAATTTTGGAAAACGGTGCGATTACGGCTCCGGCACACATGCTTTATGACATTGTGCGCAAATTGTCCGACGGTTCGGAAGTCGAGCTGACATATCCGGACGAAAAAGAACAGCTGAGTATTGCTTCAGGACGTTCAAAATTTTCTCTATCCACTATCGGGGTTGAGGATTTTCCGGTTATTTCCACCGATGCTTTGCCTACCAATTTTGAAATGAATCGTGATGAATTGAAAGATGTGATTGACCGCACGCAATTTGCAGCTTCTACCGAAGAAACAAGATATTATTTGAACGGTTTATATATTCATCCGAAAAATGAAGGTGAAACCAAAGTTTTGCGAATTGTTGCAACCGACGGACACAGACTCGCCTGTGTTGAGACTCCGCTGCCGGATGGCGCCGCTGATATGGAAGGCGTGATTTTGCCGCGCAAAACCGTGGGCGAAATTCGTAAACTGCTGGACGACACCTCTGCCGAATCCGTGCAAATCGCTTTATCAGACAGCAAAGTCCGCTTTACTTTAGCTGATGTAACTTTGGCGTCTAAACTTATTGACGGCACCTACCCTGACTATGAACGTGTTATTCCGACTGACAATGACAAGATTTTGGAATTAAATGTAAAAGATTTGGCAACTGCGGTTGACCGTGTGTCTGTTGTGGCGGAACGCACCCGCGCCATTAAGATGATTGCCAACAAAAACCATGTAATTATCACAACTTCAAGCCCGGATTTAGGCAGCGCTATTGAAGAAGTTGAAGCAACATACGACAACGAATCGTTAGAAATCGGATATAACTTCCGCTATTTGTTGGATATTTTGGCCGAAATCAAGGGCGACACCGCAAAATTCAGTTTCAGCGACGGGGCTTCTCCTTCAGTAATTCATGACACATCTGACGCCAGTGCTATTTATGTTTTGATGCCGATGAGAGTCTAAATTGTCGGAATTAACTGAAAAATTAAATGAAATTACTAATGAAAAGTCAGGTGTTACGCGCCTGACTTTATCTGACTTTAGAAATTACCACAGTCTGCGAATCGAGGCAGAGATTGCTCCGATTGTGATTACAGGTGAAAATGGCTCCGGCAAAACAAATATTTTGGAAGCGATTTCTTTTTTAACTCCGGGACGTGGTTTGCGCGGAGCAAAACTGGCAGATATAAAACGAATCCTACCGCCGGAAGAAGAAATACCGAACACTAACAGCGGCTGGAGTGTGGCGGCAGAGATTCTAAAAAATAATGAAGAATATTTGATTGGCACCGGTACGCAAAAAAATTTTCGGGAAGACACAGAAGAAGACGAAATAAAAAATTTTGAACGGCGAATCGTCAAAATAAATCAGCAAAAAATATCGCAACAATCCGAACTCGGTAAATATGTATCGGCGATTTGGATTACTCCGCAAATGGACAGGCTATTTTTAGGCGGAACACAGCCGAGACGAAGTTTTCTTGACCGTTTGGTTTACGCTTTTGATTTGGAACACGCCAAACGCACCGCCAACTTTGAGCATCTGTACAGACAATGGTTTCAAATTTTAAAAGCCGGACACGCCGATGAACATTGGCTGCAATCAGTGGAAGCGGATATGGCGACTCTTGGTGTGGCGATTGCAGCGGCAAGACGCGAACTTATTGCCCGCCTAAATACATTTATTGCACATGAGCCGGACGATATTTTTCCTGACGTACGGCTTGAACTGGACGGGACTATTGAAAAAATGCTGGACACCCTGCCAGCAATTAAAATTGAACAATTTTACGCTGAGCAGCTGGCTCGTCAGCGCCGCAATGTTTTGTACAACGACTATGTGGACGGGGTAAATCGCACTGATTTCAAGGTTTATTTTAAGAAAAAAAATATGCCGGCGGAATTATGTTCAACCGGCGAGCAAAAAGCCCTGTTAGTCAGCATTATTTTAGCACAGACTAAATGTCAGATTTTAGATAAAGGTTTTGCCCCGATTCTACTGCTTGATGAAGTTACAACTCACTTGGATGACAAAAAACGCGACGCTCTGCTTTCTAAAATTACCTCTTTACATTTGCAAGCCTGGATAACCTCTACCGAACCGCAGAATTTTGACATCATAAAAAATATTTCGCAGTTTTTTGAAGTTAAAGAAAACCGAATCGTCAGAAAATAAATGCAGTTAAAAACGCAATCATAATACTGCAAACATTTAGACGATATCCCAAAGCTCATAATGTTTTCATTTTGCTTGAGTTTACGGCTTTTTAAACAATTATAACTTATTCAGAAGCCTGCCCCTGCTATATATTGAATTTATTTGTTTATCATTAAAGTACAAAAAAGCCTTGGTTTAACCAAGGCTTTTGAACTGGTGGTCGGGGACGGTTTCGAACCGCCGACACAAGGATTTTCAGTCCTTTGCTCTACCAGCTGAGCTACCCGACCATCGTCTACGAGACATCTTATAAAATAGTTTTTCACAAAAGTCTACATATTTTTTTATAAATGTGCAAAATTTTTTCTAAAACGGCCGAGAACACTGTTTTTCTTAGTTTAAAACACGCTTTTCCAGAGCATTCATATTGGCAGAAATACCGCTACGGAACACGGTTTGAATTTCTACCGCCATTTTATATTCATTTAAATATCCGTTGTTACGAAAATAATTTTTGACTTCTTCCAAATTATCTTCAATGTCATAAATAGCGTTAATATAGGCAAATTGGTTTTGGTTCATTTTTCGGTTCTCCTTAAAATCAGCAATGATAATTATTTCGGCAAATATCAAATTCGCAATTTAAAATCCGTAATTTATTAAGTTCGTTTTCGTGATGATATTTTAAAAAGCCAGCTTCCAGCATTTGCAATGATTGATAAATACGGTTTGGCATTATAACTGTTCGGTTCATTTCTAAATTCATAATATCCTCCTTTATTTTTCTGTGGATAAAATAAGAATAATGAATTTTCCACAAAACAGAAGACTAAAAAAATATATGTCTGAATTATAAAAAGGGGATATTGACTCCATTTATAGAACAATTATATACTATAGGTATAGAGTTTAATTCTAGGAATAATTGTGAGCGAGGATAACTAAATGTCTGTTAGGGGCGACATTTTATTATTTAAGCTGTTATCTCATTATGAACTGGTAGTCGAACACGGACAACTTAAAAGCGCCGCAGAAGAATTGGGCTTAAAACAATCTAATCTGTCCAAAGAAATGAAACTACTGGAAGATATGTTGGGAACCGAGCTTTTAACACGCACCAGCCATGGCGTTCGTTTAACGCTGACCGGAGAACAGGTGTCTGCTCTTGCCAAAGACTGTATCGAACGCGTGGCCGACCTGGCCAACCGCTTCCACGAAAAAGCACAAAACGCCAGCATAACACTACAAGCAACTTCTGCGACATTAGTGGCCTTTCATAAATACCTGGATTTATTTAAACAAATTTATCCCTCTGTTATATGTAACTTTTATGACGGAGTTCTTTCTAATCCAAGTTTGCTGAAAAACGTTGATGTCTGCGCAACCTATATGCAAAACAAATGGCCTAATGTTGATATTATCTGCGAAGGCAAGATAGTTTTTTCGCTGATTACAACGCAAAAATATTTAGATGTATACGGCTATCCGCGTGATTTGGACGACCTACACCAAAATCATCATTTATGCCTATGCGAAGAATATTCGAGATATAATCCGCTGTATAATGACATTATGGCAAACTGCAAACATATAGATTTTCAGGTATCAAATTTTGATATGATGCTTTCTATGGTGCGCAGAAAATGTCTGATTGGCGAAATGCCGTCTTATATGACACGCATTTTTCCCGAATTGATAAAAATAGAAGTCCCCGGATGGCAGCTGAAAATGCCGATTCAAATTATCACATCCGGCGGACGCAGCAGAATTCCATACGTGCATACAATGTGCAGCTTTATGATAGAGCTGTATCGTGAAATTGTCGTAGCCGGAGGTATTGAAGATTTAGTAATTTACCCTTCTTATACCAAGAACAAAAATCTGATTCCGTTAAAACTTGAAAAATAGTAATTTTTGACTGTTTTTACACAATTTTTATATAAAATTGAGTGAAATTTGCATATTTTTGTTGTTTTTTATGCAAAATCAGAATATAGGATTATCAGGTTAATTTTTAGAAAAGGAATAAATATGTCAAATCCTATTGATACCAAAGTTATTAGCAAACTGGCTGAAATTTTGGATAAAAATCAATTAACTACCTTAAATTACGAAGATGAAAGCTGCAAAATTTCTTTAACAAGAGAAATCAGCGGCGGCGTTGTTCCGGCCTATGTTCCGGCTCCTCAGCCTGCTACTGCAACCGCAACTGCTGTTGCCGCTGCTCCGGCCGAAGAAGAAGTAAAAGAAACTGTTGTTGATTACAGCAACAATCCGAACGCTATCAAATCTCCAATGGTCGGCGTAGTCTATCTTTCAAGCAATCCAAATTCTCCGAACTATGTCAAAGTCGGCGATTCGGTTAATGAAGGCGACACTTTGTGCCTGATTGAAGCTATGAAGACGTTTAATCCGGTAAAAGCTCCGCGCGCCGGCAAAGTTGCTAAAATTTTGGTAGAAACAGGCGACCCGATTGAATACGGCGAACCATTGATTGTGATTGAATAAAACAAAGGATTGCTATGTTTGAAAAAGTTCTGATAGCCAACCGTGGTGAAATAGCCTTAAGAATACACCGCGCCTGTCGCGAAATGGGTATTCGTACCGTGGCTGTGCACTCCGAAGCCGATGCCAACGCCATGCACGTGCGTTTGGCTGATGAGGCTGTTTGTATAGGTCCGGCACGTTCGGTAGATTCGTATTTAAATAAGCCGGCGATTATTTCCGCAGCCATTATTACCGGCGCGGACGCAATTCACCCGGGATACGGCTTTCTTTCTGAAAACGCTGATTTTGCCGAAATGGTAGAAAAGCACGGTATAACCTTTATTGGTCCGACCGTGGCGCAAATGCGTTTGATGGGAGATAAAATTACTGCCCGTAAAGCCGCAAAAGAGGCCGGTTTACCTATTACCGAAGGTTCTCCGGCGTTAGAATCGATTGAAGACGCCAAACATTGGGCGAATGAAATCGGTTATCCGGTGATTATTAAAGCCAAAGACGGCGGCGGCGGTAAAGGTATGAAAATTGCCTTTAACGATGATGAAATCGGAGAAGCGTTTACTATGGCAAAAGCTGAAGCTAAAGCCGCTTTTCCAAGCGATGTTGTATACATGGAAAAATATCTGCAGCACCCGCGCCATATAGAAATGCAGGTTTTGGCTGATAAATACGGCAATGTTGTGCATTTGGGCGAACGTGATTGTTCTATCCAGCGCAACAATCAAAAGGTTATTGAAGAATGTCCGTCTCCGGCACTGAACCAAGACCAACGCAAAGAAATCGGCGATATTGTACGCAATGCCATTGCTAAAATAGGCTACTGCAACGCCGGTACTTTGGAGTTTTTGTATGAAAACGGCAAGTTCTATTTTATGGAAATGAACACTCGTTTACAGGTAGAACACCCAATTACCGAAGCGGTTACCGGCATTGATATTGTGAAAGAACAGATTCGCATTGCCGCCGGCGCACAACTTGGCTATACGCAAGATGACATCAAATTTAACGGTCATGCCATTGAGTGCCGTATAAACGCAGAAGATCCTGAAACTTTTGTGCCTTGCGCCGGTAAAATTGATGAATGGCACGCTCCGGGCGGTTTGGGCGTCCGCGTGGATTCGGAAATTTATTCCGGATACTCGATTCCGCCGTACTATGACAGTATGATTGCAAAGTTAATTGTACATGCCGGGACGCGTAACGCTGCTTTAATGCGTCTGCGTCGTGCTTTGGAGGAATTTGTAATCATGGGTGTTAAAACCACTATTCCGTTGCACCAAGAAATTATTTCGCAACCGGAATATCTTGATGGTCAATACGACATTCACTGGTTAGAGCACTTTATGAAAGCTCGTAAAAACAATAAGCTGTAAATTCTAAAAAATCCCGGATAATAATTCGGGATTTTTATTTTTAGGCTAAATCATTTATGTTTGACATACACGATTAGTATGCTTAAAATAATTGTATTAACTAACTAAAAATGAGGAAAGAAAGATGAAAAATAAGCAAACAAAAGGTCTCTCTCTCTCTCTGCAAATCCTATATCTCTAATTAAGAGCACTTTTTTCGCCGCTGCAGAGGTATTTACAGAGTTTTTCGCTAAAATCAGTAAATTATCCTATCGCCATTCTTGGCGTCATTATACAACCTCGCCCCTTGCTGGAGAGGTTACTAGATTGCTTCGCTGTACTCGCAATGACGATAGAGCAAGGGACGAGCTTGGCAGGAGTATGATTGAAATGTTAGGTGTTTTGGCAATCATTGCTGTATTGTCAGTCGGAGGAATCGCCGGATTTGGAAAAATGATGAAAGCCTACCACTGGAACACGGCGTTGGGACAATGGGATGTTTTAATCAACACCTTGGCAAAATATCGAGCAGATTTAAAAATAAATAAAAATCCACCAGAAGGAGAATCCATACTATCCCTGCTCCCAATTTTGAAAGCCACAGGCGAATTGCCGGACAATATGCAAATAACCAATAATGACCAATATTTAGTGGATGCTCTCGGCAACAAGTTACAAATTTACAGCCATAACACCGGTTATGTAGGTATTGGATATTTCATTGAAAAAAATGACGCTGAAGCCTGCAAAATGATTCTAACCATGGGGCAATATAACCATAACTTAATTCAATTTATCCAATTTTATAATATAGATAAAGAAGATGACAAAAACATAAAGCAAAACAAAGTTTTCGCCGGAGATTATTACGGCAAATACCAATGCCGGACAGACCGCCCTTGCCTTCGGGATTTAACCGTTTCGCAAATTAACGAACTATGCAAAGAAAATTCGGTTTGTAAAGAAACTAAAAGCTGCCGCTACCTGGTATATTGGTATTGATAAAACGAATCGGATAATCTGATTTTTTAGCCAAATCTTAACCTCTGTTTTTTATGCTGACAGCAGTTATTGTTTATGGAGGAAAATATGAAAAAATTTTTATTAGCTTTGCTTGCGGCTTTTACCTTTTCGGCAACTGTTTCGGCGGCTGAGGTTAAAGACCCGGAAAATACTTTGGTTATGCAGCTCAAAGACGGTACTGTTTTAATTGAAATGTATCCCGATGTTGCGCCAAACCATGTGGCACGCATTAAAGAACTGACACGCCAAGGCTTTTATGACGGCTTGAAATTTCACCGAGTTATTGACGGATTTATGGCGCAGACCGGCGATCCGAGAGGTAACGGAACCGGCGGCAGCGGCAAAAATTTAAAAGCCGAATTTAATCATAAACATCACGGACGCGGCACAGTTTCTATGGCACGAGCCGCCTCCCCTGATTCCGCTGACAGCCAATTTTTTATTTGTTTCGCTGACGCCGGTTTTTTGGACGGGCAATACACAGTTTGGGGACAGGTTATTTCCGGCATGGAATTTGTTGACCACATTAAAAAAGGCGACAGCGACAATAACGGCGCGGTTATAAATCCGGATAAGATAATTTCATTAAAAGTATTGGCCGACATTCAGAAATAAAATCGGTATAAAATCAAAAAACATCGCTTATTATTTTTGTGAGCGGTGTTTTTTTATGTTATATAAACAGAAAGCCCCCTAAAAATATCCGAAGATACTTTTAAGGGGGCGCGGAGACGAGAAATTAAGATGCAGAACCTGTTACCGGCGATGGTCGAGGAGCCTTGCGCTTCTTGCGGTTGAATTCATCGCGGGTCTTCTGATACTCTGTCTGAATCTTGCTCTTTTTGTTTTCACCCTTTGCTTTTTTCTTGTTAGCAGAGGTGCGATAAGTTTTCTGTGCCATAATTTTAAAAATTTTAGCGAGTTAAAAATATGTTAATAATCTCAAAGTGAGATTGTTTATACACTCTTTTATTTTTTTGTCAAGCACATTTTATAAAAAAAATTCTTTGTTCAACTCAGAGCCAAACAAAGAATTTTAATTTAATACAACCGTTAAAACATTATATTACATTTTTTAATATTTCCGGCTAAGTTCCTGCTCAAGCCTGGCAGCTTTTCTATTAAGCCTGTCTATTTTCTGTCGAGCCACATTTTTAGCACCTTCTGCATCGTCAGCCAATCTTCTCGCATTGTGCTGTAAAGCCTTATTTGATTGTTCGGCTTTTTCAAGTCTTGAAAAAAGATACTCAAGACGCTGTTCTTCGGTCATTTGGCTAAAATTACGGGCATCTTTAGGCGAAAGCCCATATTTTTGTGCCAGCCAATAACATTTATGCTCATCCATAATACTTAAAATTTAAACATAATTATTTAATAAAAATTCAAAAACAATTATAGTTTATACACTTACATTTTTCTGTCAACCTCTTTCCGCCAAATATTTGCTATACATATACAAAAACCGCCTTTATGGCGGCTTTTCTATTTTTGGTTATTTCAGCAGATTATTCAATAATCATTGCAGTTAAATCGGCTTCGGAAACAACTTGGTCGTCAACCATACCAACAGCATGGAACACAAAAATGTTACGGCGTTCTTTAACTTTTTCAACGTGCATTCTCAGCTGGTCGCCCGGACGAACCGGTTTGCGGAACTTCACACCGTCAACTGCCATAAACAAAACACTGCGTTTTTTGTTGGCGTAATCCGGATCGGCGCTCATTACCACACAGCCGGCAGACTGCGCCATAGCTTCAACTTGCAGCACACCCGGCATAATCGGATTTCCCGGGAAATGACCTTGGAAAAATTCTTCATTCATAGTTAAATTTTTAATACCTACGCCTTTAACTCCCGGTTCTTCAACTTCTAATCTGTCCACCAGCAAAAACGGATAACGGTGCGGCAACATTTTCATTACTTCATCAATGTTATAAATTTTCTTTTCAGACATTTTTTCCTCTCTTTATTTTTTTGAATTTTTTTGTAAAAATGCGACTTGACGCATAAAGTCCTTAAACGGCACGCACGGACTACCCATCATCACGGCGCCGTCTTCAATATCACGCATAACGCCGGACTGAGCAGCAATTTGCACACCGCTGCCGATATGCAAGTGGTCAGCCAAACCGACCTGTCCGCCGCAAACGACATAATCGCCTAAAGTACAGCTGCCGGCAATACCAACCTGCGAAACAATCACGCAGCCGCGTCCTAATTTATCATTGTGGGCAATCTGCACCAAGTTATCAATACGGCAACCGTCGCCGATAACCGTATCGTCCAAAGCGCCGCGGTCAATACACGAATTAGCACCGATTTCCACATCATTTCCAATAATCACGCGTCCAAGCTGCGGAATACGGTGGTGATGACCGTTCATCAGTTGAAAGCCAAATCCGTCTTGTCCGATACGCGCACCGGTATAAATATAACAATTATTACCAATCAGCGCATAAGCTATCGAGGCACCGGCGCCGATACGGCAATCACGGCCGATTTTGCAATCATGCGCAATTACAACATTGGCTTCAATGCGACAGTTATCGCCGACGACCACATTATCTTCAATTACCACATTAGCGCCAATCGAGCAGCCTGCGCCGATTGTGGCAAACATAGATATTTTAGCGCTCGGGTCAATTTCCGTCTCCGGCTTTTTTTCGGCATACATATACTCGTTAAGATGAATAAAGGCTTCTTTCGGATTTTCACAAACCAAAGCAACCACATCTGGCGGCAAAAATTGCTGCAAAGCCTCGGTGGTTACGCAAGCCTTAGCCTTAATTTCCGCAGCTTGCTCTTTGCTTTTGCGATCATAGAAAAAGCAAATTTCATCAGAATTTGCCGACTGCATGGTGGCTATGCCTTTGATTTTTTCGTCAGTCTTAGACGAATCGCTCAGCACCGCGCCGATAACTTTTGCCACCTCGGCTAAGGTTACGTTTTCTTTTATATTATAAAAATTTTTATCTACCATTATATTCTCCTAGAGGCTTGTACCAAAGTTCAAGCGGAATACTTCAGTTTTATCATAGTCGGTCTTGCTGATAGGGAATCCGAAATCAATATCAATTTTGCCCATTGGCGACATCCAGTCAAAACCGAAACCGACAGAACTGCGAATTTTTGATGAATAATCAATTTTTTGCGAATCGAAATTATCAGGTTTACCCAACATACCGATATCCCAGAAAGTACGTCCTTTAATACCAAGTTCGTCTAAACCAATCGGGAAGGTCATTTCTACACCGGAATACATCATCCAGTTACCGCCCAAAGCGTCGTCCGTGCGTTTATCACGCGCGCCGATACCGGCAAACTCAAAGCCGCGCAAAGTTTGTCCGCCTAAATAATAGCGGTCGGACAAGCGCACATTTTCTCCGCTGTAGCCGGCAATGTAGCCACCGGTTGCAAACATTTTGAAAGTGTAATAATCAGCAAGCGTATAGAATTTATAGGCTTTGGCGTCAAATTTATTATATTTGTCATCTCCGCCCAAGCCGGCAAAATCGTTACCAAACGACAGATAGTAACCTTCTTTGGTATTGATGGCGTTATCACGTTTATCATAAACAAAAGTCTGACCGATTGCCGACGCCGTGCTGCTGCCTTCTTCGGCTTTTACAAATTCGGAAGCATACGATTTGACGTGATTTACTTCATTTTTGCTCAAAGTATAACGAGCATAGTGAGAAAAGTCGTCAGTGTAGTTCCAGCCAAAGCGAACTCTTCCGCCCTTAGAGCTGGTGTCATAAGAAGCCTCATCTTCATAGTCTTGTTCTGTCATAAACAAATCGGTACCGGCGCTCAAACGGCGGCCTAAGAAATACGGTTCGGTAAAACTGATGTCATAATCTCTGGTTCTTTGCGAAATACCGATATTAAAACCTAATTCCTGACCGCGGCCGCGGAAGTTATTTTCGGTTACGCCGGCTCTCAGTAAAGCACCGTTGGTGGTAGAATATCCGATACCTACATTAAAGTAACCGGTTGATTTTTCTTCAACATTAACATTCAAATCCGCCTTATTCGGTCCGGTCGGTTCGGTTTGAATATCTACTTTGCTGAAGTAGTTAAGATTTTCTACATTACGACGCGAATCGCGCAATTTAGACACATTCAAAGCGTCGCCTTCGTCTATGCGAAACTCTCGGCGGATTACCTCGTCTAAAGTACGATCATTGCCGGTAATGTTAATACGGTCAACAAACACGCGCTGACTTTCGGTTACGTTAAACACCAAATCGACAGTTCCGGCGGCGTTGTTGCGTACCAATTCAGAATCCACATCCACAAAAGCAAAGCCTTTTTTGCCTAAAGTTTCGGTCATGGCGCTGATAGATTTATCAACCAAGTCAGCATTGTACCAATCGCCGGAATCAAGTTCAACGTTGTCATACAACGGAGCTGTATCCACATCCTTAACTTCTGATTTTATGCTGATTTTACCGATTTTATAGCGCGGGCCCTCATTCAGAGTAAAGGTCAAAATGAATGACTTTTTGTCAGCACTGAGCTCGGCAATGGCTGATTCAACTTTGAAATCGGCATAACCGCGGTTGGTATAAAAACGGCGAAGCAGCTCTTTATCATAGTTCATTTTTTCGGCATCATAAGTTTCAGAAGAAGTGAAAATACGATACCAACGGCTTTCCTTGCTCATAATTTCATCTTGCAAATCAGAGTTGGAATAGTGCGTATTGCCCAAAAAGTTAATTTTATCAATTTTAGCGGCTGAACCTTCGTCAATTTCATAAATCAAATCAACTCGGCTGTCATCGCGCTTAATGATTTTCGGCTCGACAGATACGGTATAGCGTCCGGTTTTGCGGTACACATCCAAAATACGCTGCACGTCCTGCTGCACTTTGGCTTTGTCATAAATTGAACGAGGGCCTAACTGTACTTCGCTTTCCAAAATTTTATCATCAATTTTGTCGTTGCCGTCAAACGCGCGTTTGCCGATAACCGGATTTTCTTTTACGTTAATAACAAGCGTGTCATTCTTTGATGTATCAAAGTTTACATCGCTGAACAAACCGGTGTCATACAGGCGTTTAAATGAGCTGTCCAGTTTATCTTGCGAAACTGTGGAATTTTGTTTGATGTTCAAGTAAGAAAGCACTGTCGCTTTTTCCACTCGCTGCAAACCGTTAACTTCTATTTTTTTAACCAGCATATCCGAAGCCATGGCTTCAAAAGCCAACAAGCTGGTTGCCATCACACCGACAAAAAGTTCTTTTTTCATTTTTATATTTTACTCCTTAGTCAAACCACCGGTTAATCAAGTGCATAACGTCATTCCACGTTGCCAAAACCATAATGGCTAAAATAATCAAAAGTCCAAACTTGAAAATATAATCCTTTACACGAGGCTTTAATTCACGACGGGTAATCATTTCGCACAAATAAATCACCACATGTCCGCCGTCTAAAACCGGAACCGGCAAAATGTTAATCAAGCCTAAATTTACGGACAACAGCGCCATAAAATAAAGGAAACCGATTAAACCGCCGGTTTTACTGACATCACCGGACATTTCGGCAATGCGAATAATTCCGCCCACATCTTTGCCGCCACGTTGACCGGTAATCATTTGACCGACGGCGCGCAAAGTGGTTGCGGTCAAGTCATACGCTTCATAAAAACCGGATTTTACGGCATCGCCGAAAGTCATGTTATCATCAGCCAAAATAATTCCCGGCATAGACTGAATGCCCAGCATACGGCGCTTAGCCGGTTTGCTGCCGTCGCCAGCGTCAAAAGCAGTTTCTCTCAGCACTGCCGTAACTTTCAGCGGACGGCGGACTTTCAGTTCAATTTCATCCTCGACATGAGCCGAAACAAAATCTTTCAGCTGAATAAAATCTTTAAGTTCCACACCGTTAACGCTATCCAGCAAATCCCCGCTTTGCATACCTGCTTCCGCCGCAGCGCTACCGGCAATCACATTGCCTATTTCCGCCGGAGACGGTAACAGTTCGCCGGTCTTTTCATCCACAGGAGCCGGCAAAGACATCAACCCCAAAATGCGTTCTTTTTTAGGCTCGGCCGTGCAACAAGGTACTTCAACCTCTTTAGTGAACAGCTTATAAGTTAAAGGGCGTTCGATTTCGACAACAACTTCATCGGTTGTCGCTAAAGAAATTTCATTGCTGATAGACTGAAAATCCGGAGTTTTATTGCCGTTTATACTGATAATTCTGTCGCCCGGCTTAATTCCGGCCGCATCAGCGGCTTCACCTTCAACCACGGCTCCGACAACCGACGGATAAACAATTTTGCCGTAGCTGTAAAAAATACCGATAAAAACTAAAATGGCGAACAAATAGTTAAAGGCCGGACCTGCAACCACAATCGCCAATTTTTTCCAGCTTTTCTGATAAAGAAAAGCATGTTTTTTATCTTCTTCCGAAAGTTCAGAGGCTTTTTCATCTGAGGTGGAAGAAGATGCGTCGGCATCACCTAAAAACTGGCAATATCCGCCTAACGGAACGGCACAGATTTTCCATTTTGTACCGTGTTTATCAGTGCGGCTCCACAGTTCTTTGCCGAATCCGATAGAAAAATCGGAAACAGCCACACCCAAACTGCGGGCAATAATAAAATGGCCAAACTCATGCACAAACACCAGCACGCCCAAAAGGACGATAAACGGCACAATATAATAGATAATATTCAGCAAAATTTCCATTTTTATCACCTTATCTCATAATATATACAAAAAACAAATACACAAACGGAGCGGCAAAAATTAAACCGTCGACACGGTCAAAAACTCCGCCGTGCCCCGGAATCAATTTACTGGAATCCTTAACTCCGACTTTGCGTTTAATAGCAGATTCAATCAAATCGCCGATTTGTGCCAATATTGCAATCAATGCGGCAACAAAAGCATACATCATCTGGTCGTTAATATTCCAAACATAGCGCAAATTCAACGGAGAATAGGTAAATGAAATATGGTTGAAACTGTTAGAATAAAAAGGAATATCAATAACTTCGGTGCAAACGTACATAAAGATTATGCTGACGGATATAGACAATAAAATACCGCCGAACAATCCGGACCAAGTTTTGTTAGGGCTGATTTTCGGAGCCAATTTCGGACCGCGCAAATTGCAACCGACAACCAAGCCGCCGATGTCCATACTCCAAACCATCAGGAAAAACCACAATGTCATCATAAAACTGTAATTGTATTGCGGGTCATAATAGCCTTCACTCGGGTCAAAGCAGCGATACATCCAAATCAGCGAGCCGATACCGATAGAAATATAAGGCACGCCCAGCACCACCAACGAACGGTGTTTTTCTTTTTCGGCAATAAACCAAACCACCAGCGAAGTTACGGCAATCATGGTAAACAAAACGGCAAAATTATAGCTCCACAGCGAAACAGCCAAACTCATCACATAGGCTGCTACATACGCTGACGCCTTTTGCGATGACAACAGGTTAGCCCACTCCCAAGCCAGCAAACCGCCGACAACTACCGCCAAAACTTCCACATACGGACTGCCGATATACAAAACGTCAACCGCCACCGGAATCATGACAATAGCTGCCAAAATTCTTTTGGTTATCGCACCCAATTTACGACTTACCATATCTTCTCTCCCTACTATTAAAATCTTTAACAATCTCTTCTAATTCAGCTTTTGAAAAATCCGGCCACAGCGTCGGTGAAAAATACATTTCGCTATAAGCCAGCTGCCACAGCAGATAATTGCTGATTCTTTGCTCGCCGCTGGTGCGTATCAGCAAATCAGGCTCCGGCATACCCGCCGTATACAGCATTGAGGCAAACATATCGCAATCCACATCTTCCGGCCGTAAATCGCCGTTTTTTACCAGCTGAGCAATTTTTTTTGCCGCAGCTGTAATTTCCTGCCTGCCGCCGTAGCTTAAAGCCACACATAGAGTCAAGCCGTCATTTTTTGAGGTTCTTTCCTCTATGCTCGCCATTTTTGCAACAATATCAGACGCCAGCATATAGCGTTCACCGATAAAGACTATCCGAGCATTATTTTCTTCCAGTTCTTTAAAGCTGTTATCCAAATAGTTGCGCAACAGATTCATCAGTCCGTCAACCTCAGACTTTTCCCGCTGCCAATTTTCGGTAGAAAACGCATAAACAGTCATATACTTGACACCGAGATTTTTCACGGCCTTTGCCGTATCCACCAGCGTTTCCGCACCTTTTTTATGTCCCATAACCACAGGAAGACCGCGCTTTTTAGCCCAGCGGCGGTTTCCATCCATGATAAATGCTATATGTTGCAAGTTTTCGGCAATCACGGCTCTTTATCCTATACCTGCATAATGTCTTTTTCTTTTAGCGCAACCTGTTCATCCACCTTGCGAATGGTGTCATCGGTCCACTTTTGAATATCGTTATTATATTTCTTTTCCTCGTCTTCGGAAATAAGCGAATCTTTTTTCAGTTTTTTAACCTCATCCATAGCGTCGCGGCGAATGTTGCGAACGGCAACTTTACATTGTTCAGCATATTTGCCGCAAATTTTCACCAGCTCTTTACGACGCTCCTCGCTCAACGGAGGAATCGGAATACGAATCAGCTGACCGTCTGACATTGGGTTCAAGCCTAAATCACTTTCGCGCAAGGCTTTTTCAACGCTTTTTGCCAAGCCTTTATCCCAAACGCTGACCGACAGCGTACGCGCGTCCGGTACACCGACGGTGCCGACCTGACTAATCGGGGTCATACTGCCATAGGCTTCAACCAGCACGCCGTCAAGCAGGCTGGCGTGAGCACGGCCGGCGCGAAGTCCGGCAAAATCCGTTTTCAGCGCATCTAAACTTTTTTCCATACGACCCAAGGTTTCAGTTTTAATTTTTTCAAAATCAGACATTTTTACCTCTTTATTTTATTTAATTATTGTACACTTTGCCAGACCGCAAACAGCCTCGACAATCGAATTTTTTCCTTTTTGCGCAAACACCATAATCGGAATATTATTTTCCGCCGCCATAGTGATTGCAGTCATATCCATAACTTTAAGTTTTTTAGCTTCAACTTCGGCAAAACTAACAGTTTCATAACGTTTAGCATCAGGATTGCTTCTCGGGTCGGAATCATACACACCGTCAACCTGCGTTGCTTTCATAATTACATCACAGTGCATTTCCGCCGCACGTAAAGCCGCACCTGAATCCGTGGTAAAATACGGGTTGCCGGTACCGGCGGCAAAAATAACCACCCGACCTTTATCCAAAGATTTCATTGCCTCGCGAAAACTATAAGTTTCGCATACTTGCGGCATTACCAAACCCGAATAAATTTCCACAGGACAGCCGGCACGCTCAATAGCGGTTTTCATTACCAGCGCATTCATCAGGGTTGCCATCATACCTACCTGGTCAGCGACGCTTCTGTCCATTCCTTCACTGGCGTTTTTAGCACCACGGAAAAAATTTCCGCCGCCGATAACCAGACAAATCTGCACACCGAGCTCACGCACTTTAGCAACTTCTTCAGCCAATGCGGCGGCTATTCCGGCATCAACACCAAAGCCTTTATCCCCCATCAAGCCTTCGCCCGAAAGTTTGAGCAATATTCTTTTATAAACAGGTTTCATTTTCTCACCTTATACTAATCTGATTGTATGTTACGCATTTTACCGCCGTTGTCATCAATATTTTACACGTTTTCAGCAGAATTTTTTTAAACAATAAAATAGGGTTGAAAATTTTACATTTTCTGTTAATGATAGAAAAAATTTCAAACAGGAGAAAGATGATGACTTTATATATGTTTTTATGCGCAATCGGCGGCTATTTGGCCGGGTCAATACCGTTCGGACTGGTTTTGTGCTTTATGGCCGGCTACGGAGATATCCGCAAAATCGGATCCGGCAATATCGGCGCCACCAACGTTTTGCGCACCGGAAACAAAACTTTAGCTTTGTTAACCGTGCTACTGGACGCGTTCAAAGCAGGTTTGGCCGCCTATGCAGCTTATCATCTTTTGCCGGAAACACCGTTTTCTTTTGCCGACACAAACACAACATTAAACGTGTTCGGCTCTTTGCTGGCAGGCTCATTCGGCGTTATCGGACATAACTTTCCGGTTTGGCTCAAATTCAAAGGCGGAAAAGGCGTAGCCTCGGCATTCGGTCTTATTCTAATGACACAATGGCAGGTAGCTTTAATTGCTCTGGCGGTTTGGTTGGTAATGGCTTTTACTTTTCGTTATTCATCACTTGCCGCATTGACAGCGGCTGCCTCAATACCGGTAGTGGCATTTTTTATGTGCCCTCCCGTTTATGCCGCTTTTTACACAATAATTGCCTTACTTGTAATTGTGCGCCACCACGCCAATATTGCCCGCTTATTGAACGGCACGGAAAGCAAAATCAGCTTAAAGAAAAAGGCTTAAAACGTGGTTGACAGCGAGCTTTTAAATATTTTGCGCATGATGCTGACCGAGGGAATCGGTCCGATTACATTCTATAAATATATGCAGACTTACAACAGTTTGGATAAGGTTTTGAGTGCAGTTACGCAAAAGAAAAAGCTCTGTCCTCCGGCGCTTGCCGAAAAAGAACTTGAACGGGCGGCGGCACTCGGAGTTAAACTGATTGCCTATACAAGCACCGCTTACCCCGAATCGTTAAAGCAGTTAAACGACGCTCCGCCGATATTATACGCTTTAGGCAACACCGATTTATTAAACTATCCTCTGAGCATGGCGATTGTAGGCGCCCGCAACGCCTCAATCAACGGCCGCAAAATAGCCTCGCGAATCGCCTATGATTTGACAGAAAACGATGTTTTAGTGGTTTCCGGCATGGCTCGCGGCATAGACAGCGCCGCCCATAAAGGCGCTTTATATGCCAAAGAAAAGCACGGACCGACAATAGCCGTTTTGGGTACCGGTGTTGATGTGGTTTATCCGTCGGAAAATAAAGATTTGTACAAGAACATTGCCGAACAAGGCTTGATTATTTCAGAACTTCCGTTCGGCACAGCGGCGCAGATTTCTACTTTTCCGCGGCGGAATCGAATTATTTCCGCCCTTTCCGCCGGAACTTTGGTGGTGGAAGCAAGCATGCACTCCGGTTCGCTGATTACGGCAAAATGCGCACTGGAACAAGGGAAAGATATTTTCGCCGTTCCCGGCTCTCCGCTGGAAAATCGTTCACAGGCACCGAATCTCTTAATTAAAGAAGGAGCTGTTTTAACAGAAAACGCCGACGACATACTTAATGTATTAAGTATAAGTCAAAACCGGCAAATAAAAAACACCCAACTGAGTTTGAAGCCTCTTGACAAAGCGGAAAATCGTGTAAATATTTCTGACATTAAAATTGCTGAGCCGCAATCGGAAAAAGAAGACAAAGTTTCTTTAATCGAACTTATCTCTTTTGAAGGTGTGGATATAGATGAGCTATTGCGTTCCAGCGGTTTAACGCAAGCCGACTTTTTTTCGCAGCTCTTGGATTTGGAGTTTAGCGGGAAAATAGAACGGCAGGCCGGCAACCGGGTGGCGCGCTTAAAATAAGGTATAAAATAAAATGAAGTTAGTTGTTGTAGAATCTCCGGCAAAAGCCAAAACAATCAATAAGTATCTGGGTTCAGACTATAAAGTTTTGGCCAGCTATGGACATATCCGAGATTTGCCCAGCAAAGACGGCTCTGTAGACCCGGACAATGACTTTGCCATGACTTGGGAGTTCAGTCCCGTGGGCAAAAAGCACCTCAACGATATTATCGCTGCGCTTAAAGACTGCGACACACTTATTCTCGCATCCGACCCGGATAGAGAAGGAGAAGCTATTGCTTGGCATATTCTGGAAGAACTGAAAGAAAAGAAAAAACTCAACGGCAAAAAAATTGAGCGCGTGGTTTTCCACGAAATTACAAAATCAGCCGTCAAGGAAGGTATTGAAAACCCGCGGGAAATAGACCAGGATTTAGTCAGCGCCTATATGGCTCGCCGTGCTTTGGATTACTTGGTGGGTTTCAATTTATCACCGATTTTATGGCGTAAACTTCCGGGCTCTAAATCGGCAGGACGCGTACAATCTGTAGCTCTGCGTTTGATTTGTGACCGTGAAAATGAAATTGATAAATTTAAGCCGGAAGAATATTGGACTATTGATGTTAATGTTTTGACTGCGCAAAAAGCGGAAATGTTAACCCATTTAATTAACTTAGACGGCAAAAAATTAGACAAGTTTACAATTAACAGCGAAGAAAAGGCCCTTGCCGCCAAAACTAAAATAGAAGCTCAAAATTTTGCAATTTCAAACGTTGAACGCAAAAAAGCCAGCCGCTATCCGGCTCCGCCGTTTACCACATCCACCTTGCAGCAGGAAGCCGCTCGCAAGCTGCGTTTTTCTGCTAAAAAAACCATGCAGGTGGCGCAAAAACTTTATGAAGCCGGTATTATCACTTATATGCGTACCGATGCCGTAAACCTTTCTAAAGAAGCCATAAAAGCCTGCCGCAAAGCTATTGAAAAGTATTTTGGTGCAAGTTATTTGCCAAAGACCGCAAAAGAATATAAAAACAAAACCAAAAACGCACAGGAAGCACACGAGGCCATTCGTCCGTCCGATGTGATGAACACTCCGAAAAAAATGGAACAGAAACTGGACAGCGATGCCCATAAACTTTATGAACTGATTTGGAAACGCACGGTTGCCTGCCAGATGAATCCGGCAATTTTAGACCGCGTTGTGGTTGACGCCAAATCGGCTGACGGCAAAATTTTGCTACGCGCCAACGGACAAGTGATTCAATTTGACGGTTTCTTAAAACTTTATCAAGAAAGCAAAGACGATTCCGATGATGACGACGAAAACACCATTTTGCCAAATGTGGAGCCGGGTGAATCCGTTGAAAAAAAGGAAATTAAACCAACCCAGCATTTTACCACGCCGCCGCCGAGATTTACGGAAGCAAGTTTGGTTAAAAAGCTGGAAGAACTTGGTATCGGACGACCGTCAACTTATGCCAACATTATTGCCGTTTTGCAGGAACGTAAATATGTAAAAGTGGAAAAACTGCGTTTTATTCCGGAAGACCGCGGCCGAATTGTTACCGTATTTTTGGAAAACTTTTTCAAAAAATATGTTGAATATGACTTTACGGCGCAAATGGAAGAATTTTTGGATGATGTTTCTGCCGGTGCCATGCAATGGAAAAAACTGCTGGCCGGATTTTGGGCTAAGTTTATCAAAAACATAGACGAAGTTAAACCGCTGCAGCTGACCGAAGTGATTAACAAAGTTGACGAAGCGCTTTCCGCCCATCTGTTTCCGCCGCGTGAAGACGGTTCCGACCCGAGAATTTGCCCGAAATGCGGCAAAGGACGCTTAAGCATAAAGTTCGGCAAGTTCGGCGCCTTTTTAGGTTGTTCAAACTACCCGGAATGTTCGTACACTAAGCCTTTGACCGACACTAAGGAAGAAGAGGAAGAAGCCGCCAATGCCAGCGCACAAAAACTTGCCAGTGGCGAAGATAAAATTTTGTGTCAGATGAACGAACAAAATGTTTATTTGCGCAAAGGACCATACGGCTACTATGTTCAGCTCGGCGATGCCTCCGGCAATACAGAAAAGCCAAAACGCTGTTCGCTGCCTAAGTTTGTGAAACCGGAAGAATTATCAGCCGAGCAAGCGCAAATTCTGCTTTCTCTGCCTCGTGATTTGGGCAACGGAATAGAAGTAAATATCGGCAAATTCGGACAATATATTAAGCAAGGCACAAAATCAAAATCTTTGAGCGGCGAAGATAATATATTTAACATTACGGCAGAGCGCGCCGAAGAGCTTTTGAAAAACGCCGTGGCCAAGCCTGAACCAGCGATTTTAGCTCAGCATCCGACTACAAAAGAAAATATTACCTTAAATAAAGGACGCTATGGTATGTATTTGAAATGCGGCAAAAATAATTACGCCATTCCAAAAGGTTATGCCCCGAGTTCACTGACCGCCGAAGAGGCAATACAGATTGTAACCGCAAAAAAATAGCGTATTTTTAGAGGATTGCTGACAAATTTGCTTGCAAAATTGATTATAAACAGTTATACCTTTGACAAATATTGAAAAAAATGAGGTTTTAATGAGTAAAGAAGAATTGTTGGAATTAACCGGCGAAGTTATTGAAAAACTGCCAAACGCCATGTTTCGCGTCCGTTTGGAAAACGGTGTGGAGATTTTGGCGCATACTGCAGGAAAAATGCGTAAGTTCCGTATCCGCGTTATGGTCGGCGACAAAGTTGATATTGAAATGACGCCGTACGACCTGACTAAAGGGCGCATTACTTTCCGCCATAAAGATTAAGAAAGAAGCCGGCACGGCTTCTTTTTTTATGTCTTTAGATGCTGATTATCCGTAAACAAAAATCCTCAACCGCAAGATTGAGGATTTTTTACTGAAAGTAAACTCATTACCACTTGTAGCGGATATTTCCACCGACACCCCAAGCACTGTAGCTTGAACCGAAGGTATAGTTACCGAACGCTCCGAGCGAGAAGTTTTTAACAATTTCAGCGTCGGCGCCGACTTCAATACGTCCCAAAGTTTCGTTTTCAATGGTCTTGTCAAACGTCGTATCGTTAACTTTGACATTGCCGCCGTTGGCGATAGTCTGAATTACCGACGGTTTAATATAACCGGTTGTCGGCAGCTGGCGTTCATTGTTAAACTGATATTCATATTTAATACCGGCTTCAAGTTCTATATCGTGAATGGTATCAAAACTTACTTCCTTGCCGGTTGAATCTTTGATGTCATCAAATTTGATATAGTCATAAGTAGCCTTAATTGATGGAGTCAAAACCGAACGCTGCGAGGTTTTAATATCATAGCCGATTTCAGCCTGCGCGCCTAAATTCAGTCCGTCGGTTGAAGCGCTGACGCCGTTGTCAGCCTTTATATCAGCACTTTGCATACCTCCGTAAACCGCGCCGCTCATAAACAGGTCGCCGAAATATTGACGATAGTAAGCACCGCCTAAAACGCTGGTAATATCCAATTCACTGCCATAGTTGGAAAGAATATCACCCTCGCCTTTGCCGCTGTTTTCATAAGTGCCGTCGCGGTAAGAACCGAAGATTCCGAACTGGCTGGAAATGTTGAACTGGTGGTCATAGCCAAAGTCAACTCCGTACATTTTAACATCGGTTTCAACCGGCTTGTCAAACGTGCCGGAACGATATACCGGAGTAGCCCAAACGCTGTCTTTACCGCCCATATCACGGAAGTTGCAGACTTTGTAGTTGCATTCATCACGATAGCAGTTGCAGCTGCCTTTATCCAAACGTCCGACATTAAACAGCAGCGAACGGCTTTGTTCAATCGCCGAACGAGGCAAATCAATATAGGCGATAACCTCGGGGCTCAAAAACTTAGTGCGATAGAAATACCAGTCGTTAACCATTCCGTTTTCATCATGGCCGATACCGATTTCATAAATATTGCTGCTGGCTTTGGAAACAAACGTATAATCAGCCAAAGACTGCTCGGCTTGAGTTTGCGCAAAATAAATACGGTCATCAATACCCAGTTTCAAGTTTGTCGCATTGTCAAACGCAATATTGGTGGTTCCGTAAATCTTATCGTTTACAATAATGCGATCGGCCTTCAAGTTCGGATTATCCACATCAATGCGGATAGTACCGTTTTCGCTTTGCACCGTGTTGATGGAAAAGTCTGTCAGCACACCGTCGCCTAAATTCAGCAGGCCGGCATTTTTAAGAGTATTTGCCAAATTTTTGCTGGCAGTACCGTCGTTTGCCTTGTAGTTAATTGTTGAACCGCTGAAAATATCAAAATTGTTATTAGTCAGGCTATCGCCGTCATCCAAGTTCAGATAAGAGCCGGAATTAAGATTTACCACCGTGTTTTTAAGATTGAGCGTCGGCTCGTAATCTATGTATCCGGTTTTGCCGATATTTAATTGCGTGTTGGCAATATTATAGACACCGGTGCCGGCAAAAGTCGAGTTAAGAATAATTTGCGACTGCGAACTGTTTACCGCTTGCGGCAAAACCGCGCTGCCAACCGACATTGTGCCCAAAATCAAATTCGGAGAATCGCCGGTAATGGTAATTGTGCCAAGGTTATAAACATCATCCGCCGTAGTGTTGAACACCAGCTTCGCCGTGTCGGACAAAGTAAAATTCATATCTCCGGCCGTTTCATTATAAATGGCTCCGCCCAAACCGCCGGTTGCGCTGTTGCCGTCAAAAGTCAAAGACGTGTCTTTTTTCAGGCCGGCATTAAACACAGCATGACCGGAATTATATACCGCGCCGCCTTTTGCCGCTTTGTTAGCGCTGAAATTTATGCTTGCCGTATTGGTTACATTATTGGTTTGCAAAGTGATTTTGCCCAAGTTATAAATCGCTCCGCCGTTTTCTCCGGCTGCGTTGCGCGCAAACTGCACAGTTCCGTTATTGCCGACCGCCAATTCAATGTTGCCAAACTCATAAGTTCCGGAGGTTTGGTCTAAGTTACCGGCGTTTGCCCAAGCACCACCGTTAACTCCGGCCGTGTTATCGCTGAAAGTAAGCTCATAACCGTCCGAAACCTTAAAAGTCATACCGTCTTCATCGGCATAGTTATACATTACACCGCCGTATTTGTTTGCTTTGTTTCCGCTGAAAGCAATATTTCCGCCGGTAGCATTCACGGTTAAACGGGAAATTTCACCGTCCGGGTTGTTAGTGCCGTTTCCGCTTGCCGAATTTGCCAAAGCACCACCCAAATCGGCTTCATTTTGTTTGAATAGTATCGTATGTCCGTTTTCGGCAAAAATATCCAGCTGTCCCAAATTATCATTGGTTATGGCGCCGCCGATACCTGATCCCGACGCGGATAAAGCCTTGTTGCCGGATAATTCTATATCGGCGTTGCGAGCAATAAGCTGCAAGCGGCTTACATGTCCGGAATTATTTTCGCCTTGAGCCCGGTTATAAATGGCACCGCCTTCTGCCCCAACTCCAGGATTGGCAGAAGCGCTGATAACCTGGTTGTTTTTAAATGAACTGTCAATAATTTCGCTGAGCGGAGAAGTATTTTCGCCGGCTGCCGTAGCATTGGCAAACGCACCGCCGTAAGACACTCCGGTTTGCGATTCCGCACGGGCGTAGTTGTTTTCAAACGTGGCTCCGCTGATGGTTATTTTTCCTTCATTATAGACAGCGCCGCCATAAACATTGTTGGTGTCGTTAACGGCATAGTTGTTGCTGAAAGTCGCACCACTGACCGAAGCGACACCGGTCAAACCATTGCCCAACGCACCGCCTTTAACCACGACACTGCCGTTAGCATGGTTGCCGTCAAAGACCAATCCGCCGTCGGTTGCTGTTAAAGTTCCGTCATTATAAAAAGCACCGCCGAACACGCCGGTATTTGTTGTTGTGCCGACGCCTTGCAGGCTGTTGTCGGAAAACAAAGTGTTGCCGGTAAGGGTATAGGAACCGCCCTGTGCGTTATAAACGGCGCCACCGTATGCGGTTGCAGCTTCGGCATAGTTATTGCTGAAATTATTTTCATCGGCGGTATAAGTACCGCTGTTGGAAACCGCGCCGCCTTTTGCCGTGGAGGTTGCTTTGCTGTAATTGTTTGCGAAAACACTGCCGGAAACAGAAATAACGCCGTTATTATAAACAGCGCCACCCTCGCCCAATTCGTCGCCGGCCACATAGTTGCCGCTAAAGTTGGTACTTCCATTGTTGGTTATGGTAAAATTGCCGGTAACGCCGTTTTCAATTCCGTTATAAACCGCTCCGCCCTGAGCTGTTGTTCCTTTGGCAAAGTTAGATTTAAAGACATCATTTTCCGAAATGAACGTGCTGCTGTTATAAACTGCGCCGCCCATAGCTTTTTCGGTAGTCTTTCCCACAAACTGCGTTAAAAAAGCGTTGGTAGAAGAAGTTTCGTTTGCTGCATAATTGCCGACATATTGGTTGTTTTTAGACAGCAAATAGCCTTTATCCGTATTATCCAAAGCAAAGTTAGAAACCGCACCGCCGGAAATTGTTTTTTCGCCCATTACATAGTTTTTAACAAATTTGCTGTTGCTGATAACATTATCCTGATTATTGCTGTAATTGGCAATCGCACCGGACGTAATCATTCCGGTCGGATTATTGGCGCTGGCACTATTGTTTTCAAAAGTGGTGTTTGTTATTTTTATAAGTGGCTGAGTTCCGATTTCATCTTCATCGCCAACCGCAAAAACACCGCCGCCGACCTGATTCATTAAAGCGCGGGTATTGTGCTTGTTAGAGATGATAACGCCGCCGGTTACTTCCGTAATTTGTCCGGTACCAAAATCATATTTGTAACCGGTATAAACATTGCCGTTATCAAATATCCAAGCGCCGGCCTTAAACTGAGCCGGGTCGGAACCTTCCGAAAACAATTCCTGCGTGTAGTTTCTGTCAATATACAAAGTGCCGATAGACTGCTTGTTGGCTCCGGTATCGGTACTGATGGTGGTTCCCATATAATCTTTGAGATAACCGATAGTAGTTTGACCTTTAGAATCCAAATTCCCCGAATTACTGGCATTGGCAGTCTGGTTCGGTGTCCAATCGTCGGCAACAGCCGGAGCTGCCGCCATAAAGAAAGCAGCCGCCAAATTCAGCAACAAGCATTTTTTCAAAACACTGCGGTATTGCGCATTTAACAAACCTAAAGTATGACTATGTGCCTTCATCATAAAATATCTCCTATAAATTTGCCTTATGCTAACGCAAATTTATTAAGAAATATCTAAAACCTTAGGCTGTTTTTACTAATTTGCGATATAAACAACCTGATTAAACACGTTTTCCAAAAAGAACAGGCTGATAAAGCAAATTGTCATGGAAATTACCGGCGCGGCAACCCAGCCGACCATAATTTTACCGACAATCGTCCAGTTTATACCGCGTCCGCCTTTTAAAAGCCCCAAACCGACAATCGCGCCGATAACCGCCTGAGTGCTGGAAACCGGAACCAGCGGCAATGACGGCAGCGAATGCGCCTCCAGCCAATTATGCAAAGTTACAGATGAAAACAGCAACAAAACAATGGCTTGCGACAGCACGACAATCCAGGCGGTTATCGGTGTCATTTTCATTAGGTTATTGCCAACCGTCATAATGATTTTTTTAGAATAAGTCAAAATTCCGACACTGACCGCCACCGCGCCTAAAAAGAACAGTACCTGTTCCGGCGTAAAGGTGGCTAAACTGCCGATTTTCAACGGCTTAAACGGACAAGATTCCACAAACATTCCAACCGCGTTGGCAATATTGTTGGCGCCCAAAGCATAGGCGCTGATTGCCGCCGTAACCACCAAGCCGATACGGGTGATTTGATCTTGCATAAGCAGGTGAATGTGCGAATATTTCAGAATTCGCTTAAAAATAAAATACAAAATTACCGCTACCACACCGGAAAGCATAGGACATACCGTCCAAGTAGAGCAAATGCGCGCCAAAGTTTCCAAATCTGTCGGCTTGCCGGCGTAAAGGTTCCAGCCGATAATAGCTCCGACCACCGCCTGCGACGAAGACACGCTTAAACCGGTGCGCGCCATGGAATAAACCGCCAAAGCCGCCGACAGCGCCACCATAAAAGCACCGGCCAAAGCGTTAACAGATCCCAAACTTCCCAAAGTTTTACTGGTTCCGGCACCTCCGTACACCGCACCCAAAATTACGAAAAAACTGGATATTAAAGCAATGGTCATAAAGCGCACCATTTTGGAACCGACAGCCGTTCCGAAAATGTTTGAAGCGTCGTTTGCCCCCAAAGACCAGCCCAAAAACAAACCGCTGCTTAAATAAAATAAATAGCTGATGTCCATTAGATGTCTCGCTTAATTGTGAAAATCAACAACGCATCTATGCAGTCTTCAGCTTTATCCGCCACATCGGCAACTTCGCCGATTAACATATTAAGCTGAATTTTGTGCGCCAGTTCCATATCGGAAGCGAACACGTTTTCTTTTAAACGGGCACTGGTTTTATCGCTTTCATGCTCTAAAAAATATACTTTTTGCGAATAGTCGCGCACCGTTACAAAATCACGGAAAAAAGCCCGCGAAGAAATCGCCATATTTTCAGCGCAATCGGAAACCTGTTGCACCAGCAGCTTAAAATCGTCCTGATATTGTTCCGGTATATCCGGCTGTTCAATATAAAATTTGTGCGCAACTTCATCCAATTCGTTAATAACTTTATCAATATTTTCAACCATTTGCAGTACATCGGCTCGCAAATCCGGAATTAAATTCTGCGCATACAGACTGCTCTCTATTTCACGACGCAAATCATCTGCCTGAGATTCAATGTTTTTAATTTTTTTGCTGGCACGGCGATATGACAAGCTGCGTTTTTCTTTCAAAAAAATAGCAAACGCCTCTTTAAAATACATGGCGCATTCAATAACTTTGTCGTGCATTAAATCTATTTTATGTTCCAGTTCCCTTGTACCGGAAAACAATGAAATTTTAACATTAAACATTTTTATCTCCCTTAAATATAATTTTTCTTTGTACTAACAAAAAGCAAGGTTGTCCACACTTATTTTTTATTTGCAAAACTATTTTTGCCCTTGCAAATTTCAGAAATTTCAGCTATTTTTGAAAATGATTTGAACGTTAATTATTTTATAAGGACATATCAATATGAAAAATTTTTCAATAATTCTTTCTACCGTTGCCGTTATTTTGGCAGCAGCCTCTTTGGTTTGCAGCCTCAAATGCAAAACAGCAAACACCGAAGCTGCTCCGGCCGTAAACGTTGAAGAAGCTCTTAAAGCCAACCCGAAAATGGTTGTTGACGCTTTGCAGGCTTATCAAATTCAACAACAAGAAGAACAAAGAAAAGCCGCTGAAGAAGCATTGAGCAAATACGTTCCGGAAATCAACTCTTCTGCCAACGCTCCGTTTGTCGGCCCGGAAGACGCTAAAGTAACCGTTGTGGAATTTTTTGACTTTTCTTGCCACTACTGCAAACAATTAGCTCCGGCTTTAGAAGAAGTTATGGCTAAAAACACTGATGTTAAATTTGTGTTCAAACCATTGTCTTTTGTTGACCCGCAAAATTCTCATTATCAGGCTCAGGCCGGTTTGGCAGTTTATAAACAGGGCAAATTTGCTGACTTTTACAAAGCTGTAATGGCTGCAGAAGGCAGAGTTACAAAAGACACTGTTGACGGTATTGCCAGAGGTTTAAATATTGACTTTGATAAATATAAAGCCGATGTGGAATCCGCTGAAGTTAACGGCGATTTGGATGAAATTTCCAGCCTGGCTCAAAAAATTCAGGTTAACGGCGTTCCGACAGTTATCGTTAACGGCAAACATGTTCAAACAATGCGCGCTGAAGAATTGCAAGCCGCTATTGATGAGGCAAAATAATTTTGCACTGTCATAAAAAATTTTAAAAAGAGCAGTCTGAACGGACTGTTCTTTTTTTATATGCAGATAAATTTTGCTTTAGTATTTGACTTAATAAAACAAATGGCTTAAATATAGTGGTGTGTTAAATTTATGGATTATGATTGATGACCGATACTGCTGCCGTGGCTATTTCTGTGATTATTCCGATTTATAACGTGGAAAAATTTTTACCGCGCTGTTTAGACAGTGTCGTCAATCAAACATTTTCAAATATAGAAATTATTTGCGTGAACGACGGATCCACGGATAAAAGCGGAGAAATTTTGGCCAAATTTGCAGCAAATGACCAACGTTTTTTAGTTATCACACAAGAAAACCAGGGACTTTCCGCTTCTCGAAACAACGGGCTGGAAGTTGCCAGCGGTAACTATGTTTTTTTCTTGGACGCTGACGACTATTTACATAAACAGGCTTTGGAAATTTTTTATAAAACCGCGCAAAAGTCAGAATGTCCGATTGTGATTTCAAAAAAATTCTGCCGTGTCGGCAAAGACGCTTTGAACATGCAGACGTATAATTCAGATGCGGTTCCATTTAAAATCTGCAATAACCCGCTGAATGATTTGTATAAATACCGTTTGGTTTCGGCTGTGGTTTGGAATAAATTATACCGCACAAACGCTTTAAAAAGATTCCGTTTTATTGAAGGAATTTACTATGAAGACTGGCCTTTTACCGCCTGTGTATTTTCCAGCATTGAGCGCTTTGCTTTAATTGATGAAAAACTTTATATGTATAATACAACTTCGCCGTCAATAGTCCGCAGTTCATTTTCCATAAAAAAAATTCATGATTATATTCGAGGAATCCGCCATGTTTATAACTATTTCATGGCAAAAAACAAAAAAGAACAATGGATGGTCGTTCGTAAAAAACGCATTAGCCTTTCTCTCAAAATGGCGCTTTCAAAAATTTCTAAAAGCAAAGAAAATAAAAACGAACTTGAATCTTATTTCAAACAAGAATATCAAAAACTGGCAGATGAAGACATTATATCTTTTGCCGACTTAACGCTTAAAAGTAAAATTCGGTTACTGCGCTTGCTGTGGCATCAAAGAAACAGATAGTCAATGTTTCAAATAAAATAAATCATACATTTTAGCAAAAATTATATTGGTATAAACAAATATTACCGTGCTTACGGTATAATGAAACCATTCCTGCAAATGAAAAACGCGATCGATTTCCAGTCCCAAAGCCTCGGGATACAGCAGCGCCGCCGAAATCATCACAAACGCCACATAATTGCCGCGGGTTTTGTTGCCGGCTTTACGGAAAGAAGCGTTATGCCCGCGCAATGAGGAAATCCACGCCAGATACGGCTTGCAAATCAAGTGCGGAGCTAATAACGACATAATGCCGTAAACTACCAAAATATCAACAAAAGACGTTCCTATATCCTGAGTGTCCGACAAATTTTCGATTGCTGCCGTATAGCGCTCATAATAGTCCAAATATACATCATTAAAGCCTAAGAAAAGCGGCAGCATAGGCAACAGAGCCAATCCCATTATAACCACAAACATCAAAACCAACGCCTTGGACGACGGCGCCATGCTGCCCAACAGGGTTTTGCTCAAAATATAGGGCTTAAGATGATAGTAGTAGCGATAAAAAGCGCACCAAAAAATATAATAAGTAACAGCCCAAACTAAACTCAGCGGGTTCGACAAACCGCCGTCTATGGATTTAAAAGTCAGCATATACGCCATATTGACAACAAAAACACAAAGTGTAAAAAGTCGATTTTCGGCAATATAGCGGTTAGCCTCGCGAAAAATAGCGCTGACATACATAGTGATTTTCGGGTTTTCCTTCGGTGTCATTTTAGGCATTGCAATCATCCTGCAACAGCATGTAACCTCCGTTATCCGTAACAATCAAACGGCGCCCGCCGTTTTGCTCAACCTTTTGGCGCAGCCGATAAATGTGCGTTTCAATCGTGTGCGTCGTAACATCTTCGCTATATTTCCAAACATTCAGCTGTAAATCGGTCTTAGAAACATAAGTGCCTTGAGTTTTATACAGATATTTCAAAATGCTCACTTCTTTTTCGGTCAGTTTGGTTACCGAACCGCTCGACAAATCGGCAATTTCACGCAAATTAGGACGCAACTCGTAACCGTTAAAAGTTAAATAGCCGTCCTCGGAATTGTCCAGGTTATTATTCGCCGCACGCAAAACATCAAGAAAATTCATCAAAGCAAACGGCTTTTTAACATAAATATTCAGCCGGTCATCCGCTTTGCTATCCGCTGAGAGAAAAATCAGAGGAACGGACGGATATTTTTTTCGCAAATCGGCACACAGCTCTTCATTTTCATCTACCAGCATCAAGTCCGGAGCCGTTTCAACAAATGAAAAATCCGGAGCAAAACGCAGCATCTGCGCTTTTAAATCTTCGGCAAAATCGACATTATCAGAAACAAACAAAATATGCGACATAACTGTTAAAACTCCACTTCCAAACCGCTGATAAAAGCATAGCCGCGGTTATTTTCTTCCACCGTTTGTCCACCTGTGTATTCAGCATAAGCCGCAGCCAAATACAAAGACACATATTTATGTACAGCAATTTTATTCGCCCATGTTACGATTTTATCTTTATTATCCGTTTTATCTGCAGATGAAGCAAAATAGGAAATACCCGTGGTCAGCGGCCCGAATTCGTAACTTAAACCGACATTATACGCCTGCCCGCTGCGGTATCCGTCAAAATAATACGGCAAACCGGTAACATCATTCAAAGCATAATCGCCGGAAGAGGTAAAGGATTTACGATAGGAACCGCCCAAAGTCCAGCCTTTACGATAAACACTCAAACCGGCGGAAACTTCCTGATTATTCTTGCGGTTATAAGCATAGCCGAGCGAGCTTTCAATTTCCCACGAACCTAATTCATGATGATTGTATAATCCGGCGGCATAAGACGAGCGACTGTCATAGCGGCTGTGTTTGTTGATCAAACCGGCTGCGGAATAGCTGTCCGGCGTGTAAGAAACCGCCAGCTTGGTACGATAAAATTCCGGCGTAACATAACTGATTTTCGGTGCGTCGGCGTCGGTATTCAAATAGGTGGAATTAAGTGTCCGATAAGAAGCCGTACGACTGTGGCGCTGCCAATTCGGATTAGCGATAAAATCTGTTATCGGCGAATTATTTACACGAAAAGCGCCGACTTTAGGCGCGCCGACACCAAGTTGATAGGCAGCGTTATAAATTTGTCCCAAACTTAGTTCGCCATAGGCAGACTCTAAAGTGCCATAAATATTTTCGCCCCATTTTCCCTGATTGTAGTCTTCCACCTCTTTACCGCCGGCAGCCTGCAAATCAAGCCCCAGTTTAATTGAAGTTTCGTCATCAAAGCGATAGCCGGCAGATGTATAAACTTCCGCAGTTGCCGGAGTATGACTATGCGTATAGCGCGGACGATATTTTTCAGCATAATCGCCATAACCGTAAAAAGAATTGCCGACACCGGAAACATCATAAAAAAACTCTCCGGCGCAAACCGGCGACGCCATCAGAAAAAAAGCAACAACCAACAGATTTTTTTTCATTTTATATCCTTAATATTTATTTTTAATTTATGAATACTCACACTTTATGTCAATAAAAAATCATATTTTTATACTTTTTTAAAAATAAGTCTGTTTATAAATAAAAAAATAGTGCTTTTAAAATTTGTTTTCCTATATATAATAGTAGACAGTTTAAAAGATTTAAGATTTAAAGAAAGGATACATTGATGCAAAGACCGGTTATGTTACTTATTTTGGACGGCTGGGGATATAGAAGCACAACAACCAAAGACAACGCCATTGAAATGGGCGAAACTCCGAATTGGCATGAATTGTTGAAAACTTGTCCACACTGCTTTGTGGAAACTTCAGGCTTAGATGTCGGCTTGCCGGAAGGGCAAATGGGAAACTCTGAAGTGGGGCACATGAACCTTGGCGCAGGCCGTGTGGTTATGCAAGATTTACCAAAAATCGACCAAGCCGTTAAAGAACACACTTTGGAAAAGAACCCGGTTGTGGCTGATTTAATCAACACCTTGAAAGCCAACGGTAAAACCTGTCATGTTATGGGTTTGATGTCTCCGGGCGGCGTTCACTCTCATCAGGAACATATTGTCGCTTTATGCGAAATTCTTAACCGCAACGGCATTAAAGTTGACGTGCACGCCTTTTTAGACGGGCGCGACACTCCGCCGACCTCAGCAGAAGGATTTTTAGCCGATTTCAACAACTCGATTAAAAATATGCCGTTGGTTAAACTGGCAACGTTATCCGGACGTTTTTACGCCATGGACAGAGATAAACGCTGGGATAGAGTTGAGTTAGCTTATAACAACATTGTTTCCGCCAACGGCAAACGCTATACCTCCGCCGCGGAAGCAATAAAGGCTTCTTATGCTGCCGGTGTCAACGATGAATTCGTCGTTCCGTGTGTTATCGGCGATTATCAAGGCGCAAACGACGGCGATGCTTTCTTAATGGCAAACTTCCGCGCCGACCGCGCCCGTGAAATTACTTATGCTTTGGGTGATGATAAATTTGAAGGCTTTGTCCGCCATAAAATCGTTAAATTCTCTGCTTGCGTCGGCATGGCCGAATATTCGGTTGACCATAACCGTTTTATGAAAACCATTTTTGCACCGGAACAGCTCAAAAACATTTACGGCGAAGTCGTTTCAGAACACGGAATGACTCAGCTGCGCATTGCCGAAACCGAAAAATACGCCCATGTTACGTTTTTCTTTAACGGCGGTGAAGAGCGCATGTTCAAAGGCGAAGAGCGCATTTTAATTAACAGTCCGAAAGTCGCAACATACGATTTGAAGCCGGAAATGAGCGTGTATGAAGTAACCGACGCTTTGGTAAATGCTATTGAAAGCAAAAAATTTGACACAATTATCTGCAACTTTGCCAACGGCGATATGGTGGGACACACAGGTATTATGTCGGCGGCTTTGCAGGCTGTTGCGGCTGTAGACAAGTCTTTGGGACGCGTTATGAAAGCTATTAAAGACGTTGACGGCGTTTTGTTTGTAACCGCCGACCACGGCAATGTGGAAAAAATGGTTGATGAAAAAACCGGACAACCATACACCGCGCACACCGTGGGCAAAGTTCAAGCCGTTTTATATAACGCACCGGCAGATGTAAAAGGTATGGAAGACGGTAGATTAGCTGACGTTTCTCCTACTCTGCTTGACTTGCTGGGCTTGGAAAAACCTGCCGATATGACCGGTCATTCTTTGTTGAAAAAATAAAAGAACGGACTTTAGTATTGTGCAAAAAACATTTTTAATTTTGACTTTAATTTTATCAGCGGCCGCCGGAGAGTATGTAAACACTGCTTCGGCAGCCGGTGTTTCCGCGTCGGAAGTAGCCAAGGTGGAAGCCGAGGCCAAGCGTGTTTCCAAAGAACATCAGGAAATGGAACAAAAAGCCAATAAACTTAAAGAAGAACTTAAAAATGTTAATCAAAAACTGATTGCCGCCGCCAAAAAAATTCAAAACGGCGAAGATGAAGTGCGCAAAAAGCAAGAAGAACTTGCCGTTTTACAAAAAAAGCTCAGCGAATCCGAAGAAAAGTTTAATTCGGAAAACGATATGTTGATAGAAACCCTGGCGGCGCTGCAGAATTTGGCTCTGCGCCCGTCCGAAGCCGTGCTGGTTCAGCCGCTGTCGCCGGTTGAAGTTATGCGCAGCAGCATTTTGCTGCGCGGCAGCGTGCACTCTTTGGAAAGCCGCGCCAGTTCCATCCGCAAAAGCATAGAAGACATCAGCAATCAAAAAGAACAAATCGCCCTGCGTCTGCAAGATTTGGAAAAAGACAATAAAAAACTGGCGCGGCAGCAAGATGATATGAAAAAATTATCGCAGCAAAAAAACGCCATGTACAGTCAAATTTCCAGCAAAAGCGAAGAAGCGAAAAAGAAAGCCGATTTATTGGCAAGCCAAGCGCATAACCTGCGGGATTTGTTGGAAAAACTGGAAAAGCAAAAAGAAATCAGCCGCCGGCAAATGGCTGAAAAAGCTCGGATAGCCAGAGAACAAGAGCTGAAAAGAATCCATAAAGACAGCCATGGTTTAGAGGCTATTGAGGAAATGGACAACTCCGCCGCACCAACTGCTATTGCCTCCGGTTTCAGTAAAGCTAAAGGACGCTTGTCGCGCCCTGCCCGCGGTCCGATTGTTACGGCGTTTCATACCGAATTGTCTAAAGGCGTATATTCCAACGGCATAGACATTAAAACCGCCGCCAAAGCGCAAGTTATTGCTCCATACGACGGTAATGTGATTTATGCCGGGCCATTTAAAAACTTTGCAAATTTGGTAATTATCGACCATGGCGACGGCTACACCTCGCTTTTAAGCGGTTTGGGCGAAACAGATACCGAGGTCGGGCAAATGCTGCTGGCCGGCGAACCGGTGGGCACGATGCCTGCCGACGCCAACAGCAAACTGCATATTGAAATTCGCAAAAACAACCATCCTGTCGACCCGAATGTTTGGATAAAAAAATAAAATAATGAGGAAAATAACATGTTAAAAAAATCGTTGATTGTTTACACCTTGATTTTGAGTTTAATTACGAGCTGCGCTACCGCTAAAAATAAGACAGAGCAAGAAGAACAGGTTAACACCTATGAACTTCTTAATTTGTTCGGCGAAGTTATGGAGCGCACAAAAATGACTTATGTGGAAGAAGTCAGCGACCAAAAACTGATTGAAGCGGCAATAAACGGAATGCTGTCTTCTTTAGATCCTCACTCCAGCTATTTAACCGCCAAAGACTTTAAATATATGTCAGAACAAACCAAAGGGAAATTCGGCGGCTTGGGTATTCAAATTACCACCGACAACGGTTTGGTGAAGGTTATTTCGCCGATTGACGACACTCCGGCGGCCAAAGCAGGTATTAAAGCCGGCGATTACATTACCGAAGTTGATGGCAAAACGGTTATTGGGCAAACTCTTGATGAAGTTGTGGATAAACTCCGCGGCAAAGTCGGATCAAAAGTAAAAGTAACAATTAAACGAGCTAACAAAAAACCGTTTACGGTTACGCTCCGCCGCGCCGAAATTAAAGTAGACGCCGTTAAAAGCGCCCTGAAAAATGATGATATTTTATACATCCGCATTTCTTCGTTTAATGAAGATTTAAGTAAAAATGTGGAAAAAGAAGTTAACAACGCGCAAAAGAAACTCAAGAACAAACTTGCCGGAATTGTATTGGACTTGCGTAATAATCCGGGCGGACTTTTGGAACAAGCCGTAAATGTTTCTGACCTGTTTTTGGAACAGGGAGAAATAGTTTCAACCCGTTCACGCAATGTTGAAGATACAATTAAATATTCCGCCTCTGCCGGAGAAATCGCAAAAGGGTTACCTATTGTGGTAATTATTAACGAAGGTTCAGCCTCAGCAGCGGAAATTTTAGCAGGTGCGCTGCAAGACCATCACCGCGCTGTAATTATCGGCGAAAAATCTTTTGGCAAAGGTTCGGTGCAAACTTTGTCCCCGCTTCCGAACGGCGGCGGTATGCGCTTAACCACGGCACGCTATTACACACCGTCGGGACGCTCTATTCAAGCCAAAGGAATTGAGCCGGATATTGAAGTAAAATTAGCAAAAGTTGAAGAAGTTGAAGACACCGGCTGGAACATCAGCGAAGCCGACTTAAAAGGTGCACTGAAAAACGAACAGGCCGACAAGAAAAAAACCGATAATAAAAATTCAGACAAACTTTCTGATGAAGATAAAAAAGACTATCAACTTATCCGAGCTTTGGATTTAGTTAAGGCTTTGTATTTGTATGGGCAAAACGACAATAAAAATGTTTTAAATTTGTCAGAACCGGTGAAAAAAGGCAAAAAATAATGACAGAATGGTTCAGACGCAACGCCGGAATAGTTGTTTTCAGAGCAGATAAAAAGGTTTTACTCTGCCAGCGTAATGATATGGCCGATTCCTGGCAATTTCCGCAAGGCGGTATTGAAGAAGGAGAAACACCGGAACAAGCAGCGACGCGTGAATTAAAGGAAGAAACGTCTTTAGCCGGATTAAAACAAATTAAAACATTAAGCGAAGCGGCGCGCTATCATTTTCCGCCGGAAGTAATCGCACAAATGCAAAAGCGAGGCTTTAACAACGCAGGGCAAGACATGTATTGGTCGCTGTTTTATTTTGACGGACAAGATTCCGCCATTAACCTGCAAACCGCAGAGCCGGAATTTAAAGCATTTAAATGGGGTACTTTAGAAGAAGCTGTCGCGCTTGCCGTGGAGTTTAAAAAGCCTGCCTACGAAAAAATGTATCAGGCTTTTAAACCGCTGATTGACAATTATCAAGCCTAATCGGCTTTTAGAAAAATATAAAAAGTTCCGGTTCCTCCTTCTTTAGCAGCAAGCCGACAGGTTTCATTAACCTGTGCCATGGTAGAGGTTTTAAAATTTGCCCGATACCAAAGATTTTGCCAATTACTGCCGTTCCACTTGTCGGAATCTTTACTGGAAAAAGCCACATTGTTAATTTCCTGCGGAATTTCTTTTGCCACCAGAAAAATGTTACGACAATAATCCTGCGCCGACAAAGAAAGCCTATCGGTTCCGGCTTTTACGCGTATTCCCATTAAATATTGATACTGCATATAATATGAACCGTCTTCCCGACGGATTTTTGCTGCCCCATAATTGAAATAAATCATATTATTATCTAAATCATAAAGGTAGTTATTTTTAAAGGTAAAGCCTTCAGGAACAGCTCCGACAGCGTTAAAAATAGAGGTAATATCGACATTATCTTTTTTCAGTCCGGCTATTAAGTTTGGCTTGAGAGATATAGCATTGGCGATAAGAGAGGCAAGCGCATGTCTTTGTAAATTTGAATGCCACATCAGCATGGCTTTACTATAACCGGCAATTCCGCCAACGGAAAGCACACCGATAATCGCCAGCACTCCAAGCATTTCTATCATACTTCTACCAACCTCGCTCCCCGAGGGTAAGGTCGAGGCGCAAGCCTCGGGTGAAAGGTATTTAAAAACATTATTCAAATTCTTACACATATTTCTAATTTCTAACTCCGTTTAATTTGTTACCTAAAACAAAACCCGCTAAAAGCGGGCGGATGTTGACAAACCGTGAAATATATGTATAAAACGGCTCGGCTTATTTGGCACATAGCCTTATTTAGCCGACATCCATCCCCCAGAACAGAAGTCGGCATACAATTATTTAAGTCGCTTATGCTCAAAGCGACTACATATATTTCAAAGGGTTGTCACGCCCTGACAAGCTCTCACTTATCTGTCTTAATGTTAGCTGTAGTTTTATAAAAAGTAAAGCTGATTTTTGTTTGACTTTTAAACTTCCCTCGCCTAAGCTGGAAAAAATTTTAAAAAGGGTTGAAAATGCGTTATAAAATTACGGTGGAATATGAGGGAACTCACTTGGTTGGCTGGCAAAAACAAAAAGACGGCGCCAGTGCGCAAGAATTTTTGGAAAAAGCTATTTTAGGCTTTTCACACCAAGCAACCGAAGTATTCGGCGCCGGGCGCACCGACGCCGGTGTTCACGCTTTGGCGCAAGTGGCGCATTTTGACTTAAATCTGGATTTAAGCGAATATAAAATAATGGAAAGTCTGAACGCTTTGCTGCGCGAGTTGCAAGCGCCGGTCAGCGTGTTGCAGGCAGAAAAAGTGTCTGACGATTTTCACGCCCGTTTTTCCGCGGTCGGACGCGGCTATATTTATCGAATTTTAAACCGCCGCGGTCCCAGTCCTTTGCTAATGGACAGAGTATGGCGCGTACCATATCCGCTGGATATTGAAGCTATGCGACAAGGCGCTAAATATTTGCTGGGATACCATGATTTCAGTTCATTCCGCGGAGCCGGCTGTCAGGCGAAAAGTCCGGTAAAAACTTTAGATAAACTTGATATAGAACGCAACGGAGATGAAATTATTTTTACCGTGGAGGCACGCTCGTTTATTTATCATCAGGTGCGCAATATGGTCGGTACCTTGAAAGAAGTCGGCAACGGACGCCTTAAACCGGAAGACGTCAAAACCATTTTAGAGGCTTGCGACCGCACTAAAGCCGGTATCAGCGCCCCCGCCTGCGGATTATATTTGAATAAAGTTATGTACTGACCTGATAAAATTAAGCCTTGCAGAAAAGCAACAAAACTCTTGTACTGTACGCATATTTCCGTTAGTCTAGTGCCAACAGAAGGATTGTAAAAAAATGATTGCTAAATTACGCGGGCTGATTGACACAATCGGCGATGATTATTGCATTATAGATGTGAACGGCGTGGGCTATCTCGTTTCCGCCTCGTCTAAAACTCTTGGTAAATTGGCTCAGGGACAGGAAGCCACACTTTTGACCGAAATGGTAGTGCGTGAAGACAGCCTTTCGCTGTTTGGTTTTGCCGACGCTTGGGAAAAAGAATGGTTTACGACTCTTACAAAAGTTCAGGGAGTCGGCGCTAAAGTTTGTTTGAGCATTCTCTCGGTTTTAACTCCGGCGCAACTTTCTCAAGCTATCAGCGCGCAAGATAAAACATCATTTTGTCGCGCTTCCGGCGTGGGGCCAAAACTTGCCGCCCGCATAGTAACCGAACTCAAAGATAAAATCGTTACAATTCCGGTCGGAATTTCCGGCACCAATGCTGATGAAGTTATAGAGGGCTCTCCGGCGGCTCAGGTTGTTTTGCCTAAAGACGCCGATTATTCTAAAAGCGAAGATGTTATTTCGGCTTTGGTTAATCTGGGCTATCAACGTTTGGAGGCTTATCGCGCCGTATCTAAAGCTGTGGCAGAAAATCCTGACGCCAATGTGCCGACGCTTATCCGACTTGCCTTAAAAGAATTTGCTCAAAAGGAATTTTAGACCATGAAAGATGATACGCGAATCGTTAGCCCGCAAGCCCAAGCCGAAGATGAACAAATCGGCAACAATCCGGTTAGTCTGCGTCCGACAAGTTTGGACGACTTTGTGGGACAGCGTGATGTTTGCGACAATTTGAAAGTGTTTATAGCCGCTGCCAAACAACGCGGAGAAGCGCTTGACCATGTGTTGTTATTCGGTCCTCCGGGACTTGGCAAAACCACGCTTTCTTCTATTGTAGCCAAAGAACTGGGCGTAGGTTTCCGCGCCACTTCGGCACCGATGATTTCTAAATCCGGCGATTTAGCGGCGATTTTGACTAATCTGGAACGCAACGACGTGTTGTTTATTGATGAAATCCACCGCTTAAATCCGGCTATTGAAGAAGTCTTATATTCAGCAATGGAAGATTTTCAGCTGGACTTGATTATCGGCGAAGGACCTTCCGCCCGCTCGGTGCGCATAGACCTACAACCTTTCACATTGGTTGGCGCCACCACTCGTTCCGGCTTGCTTTCCACCCCGTTGCGTGAACGTTTTGGCATCCCTTTGCGCTTAGATTTTTATTCGCATGAAGACTTAAAAAAAATCGTGCAGCGTAACGCAAAACTTTTAAACATAGAAATTTCAGAAGACGGAGCTATGGAAATTGCCAAACGTTCGCGCGGAACACCACGTATCGCCGGACGCTTGTTGCGCCGCGTGCGCGACTTTGGTGCGGTTTCAGCCCAAAAAATTATAGACTCGCGTATTTCCGACTTAGCTTTGAAACGCCTGGATGTTGATGACTTTGGGCTTGACGCTTTTGACCGCCGCTATTTGAATTGCATTGTCAAAAACTACGGCGGAGGTCCGGTCGGAGCCGATACTTTGGCGGCCGCTCTTTCGGAAGAACGCGACACTATTGAAGAAGTTGTGGAGCCGTTTTTGCTGAAACTCGGATTTCTACAGCGCACACCGCGTGGGCGTATTATCTCACAGCTCGGGTATCGTTATTTAGGCGTCAATATGCCGGCAAAACAAACCAAACAGTATGAACTTTTGGAAACTTTGGAGGATTAGACAATGTTTGAAAATACACTCCCTGCTTTGGGACAAATAGAAAACAAAATTTTCGCTTATCCGGTGCGTGTTTATTATGAAGATACCGATGCCGGCGGAATTGTTTATTATGCCAATTACCTAAAGTTTGCCGAACGCGCTCGCACAGAGTTTATTCGCACATTGGGAGTTAATCAGGAAAAAAATCTGGAAGTCGGGCAGACCGGATTTGTAGTTCGCTCCTGCAATATTGACTATATTGCCTCGGCTCGTTTAGATGATGCGTTGGTTGTTACCTGCAAAATTTTAGAAGTCGGCGGCGCCAGTTTGCGTGTGTTGCAAGAAATTTACCGCGGCGACACACTACTGACAAAAATTGAAGTAAAACTCATTCACATGAGTTTAGCTTTAAAAAGACCGGTTAGAATTGACGCAGATTTAAGCGCTAAAATCAAAGAATTGCTTTAATCCATACTCACGCCATAATGGTGTTCGCCAAATTTACGCACTTCGTCTTGCGGAGTAAATAAAAAGTAATAATAACGAATATTTGAAGCTGCTTGAGTTGTGTTTTTTTGGCGGAGACGCTTCCAAATTTCCTGCTTGTGATTCCATTGGTTGTAAGAGCGGCTTCCTTTAACTGCAACTTTCTGCATAGCCATCCATGTTGTGTCAATATAATAAGTATAACCGTTAATATTTACGGCATTCCAAGCATGACCGGTTCCAAGTTGCCGAGGATTATATATTTGCTGCAACCGTTTGGTTTTTACAACAAAACCTGAAACAATTCTAACTCCCCGTATTCCGGCATATAACGACATTTCTTGAAACAACATGGCAAAATCGCCGCAAATACCTGTTCTCGCCTTAAAAACATCATAATGGTATTTCTTATTTTTTAAATTCGGCACCTTGTCAAATTTGTAGCTGTCATAGGCGATATGGGTTGCTATCCAGTAGGCAATCGCCTGCATTTTTTCTATTTTATTATCAAACGGTTTAGCCAGATAAACAGCAAGTGAACGAGGATTTTCAGAAACATATTGCGGAGCGTTCTTAGCATATCGCAAAATTTGTTGTTGACGAATACTGCTTTGTTTGATAAGCGGCTGTTCTTTGGCAAAAACCGGAGACACAGCAAAAAAAAGAACTGTTACAAACCACCAAAGTTTCTTCATTTTCATCCCTGTTTGGTCAGTTCAGGCTTAATTGCCGTAAATATGTAGCCGTAAACAGGACTTTCAGCCTCGTTTCGCAGAATGTGGCGTTCGCAGTTTATAATTTTTAAACCGGTGCTTTTCAGAGCTTTTTCCACATAATTCGGATTATGCACAAAACGACCGCTCGGAGCCATAAAGAAATCATCGTCATTGTAATGATTTTCGGTTACCGAAAAAAAGAACATTCCGTTCGGTGTTAATGATTTTGAAACTCTGACAAAAACTTTTGTTAAATCTCCAAAATAAGTAAGCACATCAGACGCAATAATTACATGAAAATAATACTCGGTTGTTTCCATATAATGACAAATATCATCGCACAAAAGTTGAGCATAAATTTTTTTTGCCCGCGCCACCTCAAGCATTTTTTCAGACAAATCAACCCCGATAAGCCCTTTACGAGAAGCAAACTTTTTCATTTTTTCACCGCACAAGCCTGTGCCGCAACCAAGGTCTAAGATGTGATAACCTTTAAAAACCGAAGTTTTAAGATGTTTAGCCGCCTCATTTTCAATTAAAGCCGGAGCCTGATAGTCTAATGACTTCAACGTATCATCAAAATCTTGGGCAAACGAATCAAACGTAGCCTTAATAAAATGACTATCGGAATTTAAAAGCGCGTGTCCGTTTGTTAACGCACAAGCCATGTGTTGCACAATCTTATTATCCGGGAAAAAGTTAAGCCATTTAGATGCGTATTTTTTTGCTAACTCTTCACTTTTTTCAGAATAACACTCATAAAGCAGATAACCAAAATTCAAATTTACATCATCGGTTTGTTCGGGGGCTGTCTTTACATATTTCCAGGCAAAAACAATGCAATTTTCCCAATCATTTAGATTACGGTAAGTTTCACTTAAAGCATTTAAAACCTCTCGATTATGCTCATCTAATTCATAGGCCCGTAAATATTTATCTATGGCTTTTTCATATTTCTGCATAGCGGCGAGAGCATTACCGGAAATCATGTTGGCAACCACGCTTGACGGATGCCGTTCTAAAGATTTTTTTGCAAATTCCAACGCTAAAACATACTTACCCAACGAATAGTAGGTGTTGGCAAGGTTAATCATGGCAATATAACTGTTATTGTTCTGCTCGTACATTTTTTGATAATAAGTAAGAGCGTCTTCATAATTGCCACGGCAAAAAGCGATGTTTGCCAAATTTTGCCAAGCAGTCATATTATTTGGATTTAGATTAAGAGCTTTATTGGCAAAATCCGATGATTTATCATATTCGCCAATTTCATAATTTATGGTAGAAAGATTTAACAGCGCCGCTTCAGAGCTTTTATTCAATTTCAAAGCATGTGTATAAAATTCAATTGCTTTTTCTTTATCACCAAGCGAATCATAACAGTTACCGCAAGCAATCGCATATTTTTCCACCTTTGGATTACCTTGTAACAAAAGTTGGTAAATTTCCAAAGCTCTTTGAAATTGTTTCTCGCCAAATAAAACCGAAGCCTGATGCTCTAAATTTTCCACTGTAACCTCAATTTTTTATCAACTGGCAGAGAGTATAACATAGGCTGACATAAAATAAAAGGAAAAATATTTACAAAAATACAAAAAAAGTATTGACTCATAAAAAAATATACTGTAATAACGTAGTGTAATTTTTATGGGGTTGTGGCGGAATTGGTAGACGCGCCAGACTCAAAATCTGGTGGCAGCAATGTCTTGAGAGTTCGATTCTCTCCGGCCCTACCATAAAACTAAAAACACTCATTCGAAAGAATGGGTGTTTTTTTGTTTTAAAGCCGGAAGAAGCGAACTCGATAAGAGAGTTCGAAGCGGATAGCCGGCAAAACCGAGCAATTGCGATGGTTGAGCCGTTGCGACGCGAAAGGCACTGCTCGCAGCAAACTTGTTTGCAAGAGTAGGAATATAACAAGCTCTCCGGCCCTACCATAAAATTAACACACTCATTCGCAAGAATGGGTGTGTTTTCGTTTTAAACGACTTTGTAAAACAACCGTTTCATTCGGAATGTTTTATAATTTAATGCCCTACATTTTCGTTTTTGCCACTTAAATAGTTTTTGTCTTTTAGCAACACCTTTACCGTAAAAACTTTATAACCTCCAGGGCGGCTTTGGCGCCGGAGCCGGCGGCGATTACAGCTTGATGATGTTCCGGTTCGCAAACATCACCTGCCGCGAACACTCCTTTTATATTGGTAGAACAGCCGTTTGCGCCTGTAACTATATATCCTCCCGAGGTCAAATTAAGATAATTACGGAATAACTCTGTATTCGGATGATGCCCTATTGCCACAAATAAGCCAACCACATACAGTGTTTTTCGCATATCTGTTTTAACGTTGCGAATTTTTAATCCGGTAACCGAAAGCGGCTCATCTGTTCCTAAAACTTCTTCAATCACATTGTTCCAAACCAACACAATTTTACGATTTTGCAATATGCGTTGTTGCAAAACAGAATCTGCTCGCAGCGAATGACGTCTATGAATTAAATATACCTTATCCGTAAACGCCGATAAATAAAGCGCTTCTTCCGCCGCTGTGTTACCGCCGCCCACCACAGCCACTTCTTTTCCGCGATAGAAAAAGCCGTCGCAAGTGGCGCAAGACGAAACTCCGTGCCCCATATATTTTTGCTCACTCGGTAACCCCAGCCAATTTACCGATGAACCTGTCGCCACGATTATAGCTTTAGACTGATAAGAATTTCCGCCGATGGAACTGCAAGTAAACGGATGGTCAAAAAAATCGACTTCCGATATAATATCATCAACCATGGCTACACCGCGCGCCTCGGCCTGCCGGCGCATTTTTTCCATTAGTTCAAAACCCGCCAATGTTTCAACAAATCCGGGGTAATTATCAACTTCGCTTGATAAAATGAGCTGTCCTCCTTTTTGATTTCCGGCAACTATTAAAGCCTTAAGCCCTGCTCTAGCCGCATAAATTCCGGCCGTATACCCCGCAGGTCCCGACCCGATAATTAAAACGTCCGCTTTATATTCAGCCATATTTTCTCCTTTTTTCTAATTAAATAAGCCCATTTTCTAATTTTACAATGCTGTTAATTTTTGTCCAAAAACAGACTGGACTTTTTTAAAAATCCGCTTTATAATATAATAAATTTAAAAGGTGTTGTTAAAATGAAAAAAGAATATGAAGATTTTTTGCTAAGCGAATATAAAAACAGTAATTTTGAACCGTTTAAAATTTCTTTGGGAAAATATGATTTTTTTGTTCCTGTTGCGTATGCGACCGGCAACTATGATTACAGCGCTTTTGAACAAGCACTTTTCAGTCAATACCTTAAAAATCAAGCTGCCGAAATTGCAAAATACAGCAAAGACGGCGTACGAAAAATTCCGACTTTACGTTTTAAGGACAGGATTATAGTCAAACCTTACAGCTTGAGAAATTTGCAAGATGATGAAGCTAAATTGAAAGTTGTAGAAAATATTTATGCCCGCTATAAAAAAGCGGTTCGTCTGACAATGCTGTTAAACAATGCCAACCCTGACAACTCCTTAAAAATCAGAGTAGACACAGATAATATGAAAAGGCTGAATAAAGCCTATAATCAATATCTGGCACAAAAATTCAAAGACAAAGCGCTGGTTTCCGCGGCAAAAATGAGTGATTTTACCAAGCAGGGCGGAACTATTCTTTATAACACTTTCAAAGTGTTAACCGCTCCAGTTTTCAAAAACATGAGCGATAAATATTTAAAACGCCTTGAACACATCAAAAAAATTTTTGAGAAAAATCATAAAAGAATTGGGGCTGTTTTGGGTGCCGCCACATTATGCGCTTTTTTATCGCTTAGTGTTTATAAATGCGCGAATCCTAAAAAAGAACGTAAATCCGACATTATTGAAGCGGGGATTGCGCCCGATAAAACATTAAAAAACATATCTGACGCCGTAATTTATTATAAGCACGCAGCAAAAAAAAATAACACCTCCAAAGCAAAACAAAATACCGCTGCTAAAACTATCGGCTTTGAAACTCTGGACGAAAACGTACAAGAAGCGTTAACCGCTCAGGGTTTGGGCAAAGATCAATTAAACGATGTGCAAAAGCACAATTTAGCCGCCTTTATAAATACGCAGCAGGATTTCAGAACTTTTGTAGCGTTTGCCGAAAATTTTCATTCCGCCACCTACGATGACAATAAAGGATTTTTAACAATCGGTTACGGCTGCACAAATTATTTGGATGAAAAAGGAAATCCGCTGGAAAAACGCGGAATTAAAGGCAAAATGTCGGCTTTTGTGCAAAAAGGTCAATACATCACGCAACGACAGGCCATGCAACAGGTTGACAGAGCCTCTTATTTTTATCTGCTACCGAAAATTTTAAAAAATGTAAAAGTAAAGCTGAACAATACCAAAATGTTTGTAACCAAAAACTTTGCTTTTGTAGCCAATAACGAATTCGGAGATTCGGAATTTGTAAAAGCCTTAAATGAAAATAAACCAAACAACCATTTAAGCCGCTGTTTGGCACTGTGGAAAGTCGACGCCGGAATTTCCAAAAGGTTTTTTGTTCTGCACATGATTTTGAACAATTACATTACTGCGGATGAAATAAAAACTTTTAAACCAGCCGGATGCTATAATTTGCAGATTGACCAGTGCTTGGTTTGCCATAAAAATCCAGACGGTTCAACTAAAATGAAAAAAACTCCGGTGGTAACTACTGAAATTAAAAACGGAAAAAAGAAAAAAATAAGACGCTTTAAAAACCGCCCGGTGTATAAAATACAAAACGGTATGCCACAATTTTATTGCAAACAACAAGCTATAGATGAAGCAGTCGCTTTAATGAAAGCCGAACCTGATGAAAAGTGCGTGGCGCAAATTGTACCTTTGGAAAAGAAACAAACAAAATACCTGAGCGAAAACACCCCTAAAGTAAACCTCGTGAAGGTTAAACAAAACAAAAATGCTCGCAGCTGACAAAAAAAACACTTGCTTTTATTATGAAATGTTTTAGAGTGGTTTCCGCTGATATAAAAATTTTTAAGGAGAATAAAATATGCCTTCAGTAGTAAATAACAACTGTGTTAAATGCGGCACTTGCGCCTCGGTTTGCCCTGTAAGCGCTTTTCATGTTAGCGATGAACAGTATGTTGTAGACCCGGATACCTGCATTGACTGCGGCGTTTGCATTTCCGAATGCCCGCAAAGCGCTATTTGCAGTGATGCCGAAGCTGACGAAGCTGCTATAAAATTCAACGCCGAACAGGCTAAAGTTTGCCCAAACGCAAATGACTGATTTGTTTAGCAAATAGGCTTTAGCTCAGGAGTTTGGCTCCTGAGTTTTTTTGTATAACAAGGAAAATAAAATATGCTGCCGCCCTATACTTCCGATTATCTTTTAGACAAGAAAGTTAAAATTTTTCAGCCTGTTGACGGTTACCGCGCTTCAACCGACGCCGTATTACTGGCAGCTTTTACGACAAGTTTTAAAAATGGAAAAATTTTGGATGTCGGCTCGGGAACCGGTGCGGTATCACTGTGTTTGGCAAAACGTTTTGAAAATAACGATATTGATATTTTGGGCTTGGAACTTCAGCCGGAATTAGCGGAATTGTCTACATTCAGCGCCAGAGAAAACGGCTTTGACAGCCTGCATTACCAAAACGCCGATATTCGTTTGGGAACAAAAGAAAACAACCTTGTTCCCTGCTCGTTTGACGCCGTGGTTACAAACCCTCCGTACAGCGAACATGACTTACCGTCTCCCAACAAAAGCAAAGCGGCTGCCCATAACCACAGCGGCTTTGACTTACGGCAATGGCTTGAGTTCTGCCTGAAAATGACAAAGCCGTTTGGTAAAATATATATGGTTAACCGCGCCGAAGCGCTGCCGCAAATATGCAGCATTCTATACGGCAAAGCCGGTAATCTTCAAATTTTACCGGTTTATTCAAAAGAAGGGCAAACCGCAAAACGAGTTTTAGTCTCGGCGCAAAAAGACTCCAAAGCACCGTGCCGCCTTCTGCCTCCGTTTATCACACATTCAGAAAGCGGCGCCTACAGCGAAGCGGCGCAAAAAATTTTACGCTCCGGCTTGGGCTTTGAGGACATTATTTAAGATAGTCTTTACTTTTTAAAGCTAAAGTATTATTATAACGGCTAACAGAAAGGCTTTTTTTATGTTTAAATATCTTTTGTTTGTATTTTCTCTTTGCTATGCTTTTACGGCAAAAGCCGATGTGAGCGAATTTGTGTTTCCCGAATATTTAGATGATGAAGCCTATGAGCAGTGCTATAAACTAACTCATAACAGCGATGAGTGCGCCAAAGAAGAAAGCCAACGCATTTTGCGAGACATAAAAATTTCATATAAAAATTTGCTGGCCGACAGCAGATTAAACGATTGGAACGGCTCTGTAGATAAAAATAAAGATATGCTGCGCGATATGTATGAAAGCTGGACGGCTTACCGCAACCGCGTCTGCTCGCTGAATGTTCCGGTCTCAAAATATATTGCGCCGTTGGTAGACCCGAAAATTTCTTGCACCTTATATCAAAACTTTATGCAAAAAGATTATTTAGGAAATATCCTGCATAATCTAAACATAAAAAATCCGCGTAACCCATATCCCGAAAGACTGATTAACGCCGACGGAGGCAACAGATATTTGGAAGTAGATCACGATGCTGAATATAAATCATGCGTTGCCGAAAAAAAGCCGCAGGATGAATGTCTTAAGGCAGAAATCGAGCGCACAACAAAATATATTAAAGATGATTTAGCCACTATTTTAACCATTCCGACCATTGCAAAATGGAACAACGGTCCGGATATTAAAAACGGCAATATCCGCGATATGTTTGATAGCTGGGTAGCATACCGCAACCGCGTTTGCTCGCTGAACGCCTATGTGCAAAAAATTGCGAATCCGCAAAAACCGGTGTCTTTTGATTACTGCATACAATATTATAATGAAAACTTTGCCGCTTTGCTGGATTTATATTTGAAAAACGCCAACTCCGTTTTGGATGAAGATATGTATGGCACAGACAACGAACCGGAAGAAGGCGGCGCGGAAGAAGGCCGTTCCATAACTCCGCTGAAACGCCGCATTGTTACCGACTTGGATAATTCGGTTGTCTCCACCGCCACAGAAGATGAAGACGGCGAAGCAGCTCTGCAGGCCGAAACAGTAAGTGCCCCGGAAACCACTGATAAACGCGGCAGACAGTTGCCTTCTTGGGCGACAAGATAATCTTCATTTAATAAGTTTTTAATAAATATACATACCTGTATGTATAAAAAAAATATTGAAGTTTTTTGATTTTGTTTTATACATACCATTTGGTATAATATAATTCAAAGGTGTATCCGCAATGCGCAGAACAAAAGAAGATGCTGAACAAACCAGGCAGGCGATATTAGAATCGGCTATGGATATTTTTTATGAAAAAGGCTACTCTAAAACCACTTTTGATGAAATAGCCAAACGCATAAATTTAACTAAAGGCGCAGTTTATTGGTATTTTCGCAACAAGCCGGATATTGTCGCGGCACTAATCAACGAATTTGTGCAAAAACATATTAAGCGACTTGAAGATTTTCGTAATGGAAAAAAAGAAGAAGATTTGAATGTTTTGGCAGATATGATGCTGCTTGCTTATCATTACATGAAAGAGAATCCGCTGGAATACAAGTTTATCTTTTTTATTACCTGTCAAATGGAATGGAGTGAAGCTATTTTGGTGAAAATCCGCCCTTTGGTGGAAAAGACCAAAGTAGTTTCCCGTAAAATTATGATTGACACGTTATGCGAGCTTAAAGAAAATAAAAAAATAAGAGCCGATGTTGATGTTGAAAGTATTACGGAAATTTTGCAAGCTCTTTGGATGGGGCTTTTAGAAAACTATTTGGCAAAACGGATGACTTTGGATTTTGAAAAAACAGTCAGACAAGGATTTAATTTAATTTTTAACAGTATAAAAACGGAAGGTGTAAACAATGAAAATTAGTTCTCCAAACATTAAAGGAGCTGTTGTTAGAATTGCAATCTTATTGGTTTGCATTTCTATCGGCTGGTATTTAAAAGGTCGTTTATCTCCATCTGCTCAAGGAATGGGCTATGGCATGGGTGAAGTTTATGTTTTGGCGCAAAAAAGCGAAACAAAAGATATTACGTCCGCCCAAACCAAAATTTCGTATGTTGAAACAATTAACGAAGTAAACATTTTGCCGCAAGTTACCGGCACGGTGGAAAAGGTATTGTTTCAAGAAGGAAAGTTTGTAAACGAAGGCGATGTTTTGTTTGAAATAGACCCTTCAAAATATCAGGCCGCCTATGATTTGGCTAAGGCTCGTTTGGACAGCGCCAAAGCAAATTTGGTACGCGCTGAACGCGACTATAATCGTCAAGTGAAATTAAGCCGTGAAAAATTTGCCTCTAAAGCAACTTTTGATTCGTCAGAAAGCACTTATTTACAAGCTAAAGCCGCAGTTGAAGAAGCTCAAGCCAACTTAGATGTCGCTAAAATTGATTTGGATAATACAAAAGTAACAGCGCCAATCAGCGGACGTATCGGTAAAGCCTTGGTAACTAAAGGTAACTATGTTGTTGCCTCTAATCAGGTATTGGCAAAAATCGTGCAAATCAGCCCGATGAGAATTTCCTTTTCTTTGACCGATAAAGAAGTTCTACAAGTAAAAAAATTGGGACACAAGGCTGAAGATTTAACCGCCCGCATCACTTTGGCTGACGGAGAGGTTATTGATGAAAAAGTTGTCGACAAATTCTTAAACAATGAAATCAACTCGGCCACTGCCACTGTTTCTATTTTTGTTGATGTAGACAATTCCGACCAAAAATTGATTCCGGGCAACTATGTTCAGTCGGCTATTTTGACCGGTAAACCGACATATTCTGTTGTGGTTCCGCAATCTGCTTTGAACTACGACACAGACGGAGCTTTTGTTTATATTGCTAAAATTGATGAAAGTAAGAGCAAAGAAAACGACTTGCATGGTGTGGCAGAACAAAGACGCGTTGTTTTGGGCGACCCGATTAACGAAAACGAACAAATCATTATCAATGGTTTGAACGAAGGCGAAATGATTGTGGTTTCCGGCACTGTAAAAATTCAAAACAATTCTCCGATTAAAATTGGCGTTTTAGAGAAATAAAAATAGGATAAAAGAAAAATGTTTTCTAAGTTTTTTATTGAAAGACCTCGTTTTGCCGTAGTAATCGCTATTGTTATGGCGTTGGCGGGCTTGGTTTCCGTATTTACGATGCCTATCGGCATGTATCCGGAGATTGCACCTCCGGAAATTCGCGTATCAACCGTATACGTCGGCGCCAGTGCCGAAACTGTGGCTAAAAACGTTGGTATTCCGCTGGAAAAGAACATTAACGGTATTGAAAATATGCTGTATATGTCGTCTTCTTCTTATAACTCCGGTGCTTATCAGCTTTCTATTGCCTTTGAAACCGGTACAGACCCTGATTTGGACCAAGTAAAAGTGCAAAACCGCGTACAGCAGGCTTTAAGCTCTTTGCCGTCTGAAGTGCAAACCTATGGTGTAACCGTGGAACGCCGTTCTTCAGATATTTTGGCGTTTATGCAAGTAACATCTCCTAAAGGAACATACGACAGTAACTACTTAAACAACTATGTTGAAAATAATATTAAAATTGCTTTGAGCCGTGCATACGGTGTGGGCGAAGTTAATATTATGGGTTCGGCAACAAGTATGCGTGTATGGATTGACGCTGACAAAGTGGCCGCTTTAAACATTCCGATTTCGGCCATTAAAGCCGCCATTACCAGCCAAAACGTTCAACCTTCTTTAGGTTCTATCGGTTCGGCTCCGGGGGACGGCAAACAGGTTTTGGTATATTCATTGGAAACTCAAGGCCGTTTGAACGACCCGAAAGATTTTGAAAATATCATTGTGCGCACGGCCGAAGAAGGCGGATTGGTTCGCCTGAAAGATATTGCCCGCGTAGAACTGGGTTCGGAAGACTATTTGATGAACTCAACCGTTGACGGACAGCCGGCTGTGTCTATTATGATTAACAAATCATCTGGCGCCAATTCCATTAACGCCATGAAAGCCGTTCGCGCTGAACTGGCTAAATTGGAACGTTTTTATCCGGAAGATTTGGAAGTAAAAATCTTTAAAGATACGACCGAATTCATTTCTGCCTCTATTGAAGAAGTGTTCTTCACATTGTTTTTGACATTCTTGTTGGTGGTTTTGGTTTGCTACGTCTTTTTACAAGACTGGCGCGCAACTTTGGTGCCGTCAATAGCTATTCCGGTGTCTATTTTAGCCACTTTTGCCATGATGAAAACTCTGGGATTTAACTTAAACATTTTGACCTTGTTCGGTTTGGTGCTGGCTATTGGTCTGGTGGTTGATGATGCCATCGTGGTGGTGGAACGTACACTAGCCCTGATGCAAGAAGAAAAACTGAAAGCCAAAGAGGCGGCCATAAAAGCAATGAGCCAGGTTTCCAGCGCCGTTGTAGCCACAACTTTGGTATTGCTGGCAATTTTCGTACCAATCGCCTTCATGGGCGGTATTACCGGTAAGATTTATCAGCAATTTGCTATTACCATTGCCTTTGCCGTGGGTTTTTCTGCAGTAAACGCATTGACTCTGTCTCCGGCGCTGTCGGCAACATTTTTACGTCCGTTTGAACAAAAGGAAACAGGATTTTTGGGCTGGTTTAATCGTTTCATTCAAGGAACAACCAATAAATATCTGGTTGCGGTCGGCTATATCGGACGAAAAGTAAGTGTGATTGTGTTTATGCTGTTGATTTTGTTTGCATTAAACGCTTTCTTTATCAAAATTACTCCGACATCATTTCTGCCTGACGAAGACCAAGGCATTATCATGGTGAACGTTCAATTACCTGAAGGTGCTTCAAATGTCAGAACCAAGGCTGTAAATGAAAAAATGCTGGCCGCCATCAAAGATCATCCGGCGATTGAATCCGTGATGACAATGGAAGGTTTCAGCATTATGGCCGGTCAGGGCGAGAACGTGGGCTTTGCCGTTATTTCCTTGAAAAATTGGGCTGAACGTAAAGGCGATGATATGTATTCAACCAATGTTTTGCGCAACCTGATGGCAAGAGTTTCAAACTTTTCGGAAGCAAAGATTCAAATGTTTGAAATGCCGGCTATTCCGGGACTTGGTTCAACCAATGCTATGGACTTCAAAATTCAGGCGGTTGATAATACAGATATGAAAGACTTGGAAAAAACGGTAAATGCGTTTACCCGTCAAGCGATGGCTTTGCCGCAAATTTCATTGGCTTATTCAACCTTTAACGCGCAAACACCGCACGCTTATATTGAAATTGACCGTGAAAAAGCCGAATCTTTGGGGGTTGCCGTGGGTAATATTTACAGCACGTTGCAAACCTATATAGGTTCTTCACATATCAATGATATTAACATCGGCACCCAGGTTAACAAAGTTAAAATCCAAGCTGATTGGAAATACCGTAAAGACCTTGACAGCTTGAACAAAATCTATGTTCAAAGTGATAAAGGAGAAATGGTACCGCTGGGAAGTTTGATTAAGATGAAGACTGTTCTGCTGCCGCGTGGTATTGACCGTTATAACCAATATCCGGCTGCAACCGTAAACGCAGTTGCCGCCAGCGGTTACAGTTCAGGTGAAGCTATGCAGGCTTTGGAAGATTTAGCCACCAAGACTTTGCCAAAAGGATATACATACGCTTGGTCGGGTACCAGCTTACAAGAAAAAAACAACCAAGGACAAATTTTCTACATCATCGCATTTGCCGCTTTGTTTGCATATTTGTTCATGGTGGCACAATATGAAAGCTGGATGATTCCGCTGGCCGTTATGCTGTCTGTTTTAACGGCTATGCTCGGCGCCACCTGCGGTTTGTTTGTAACCAATATGTCATTGAGTATTTATGCCCAACTAGGTTTGGTGCTGCTGGTTGGTTTGGCCGCTAAAAACGCAATTTTGGTGGTAGAATTTGCCCGTGAGGCTCACCTGAAAGGCAAATCAATTTTGACATCGGCTTTGTATGGTACGCGTGAACGTTTCCGCGCCGTGCTGATGACCGCCTGCACATTTATTTTGGGTGTAGCTCCGTTGGTATGGGCTACAGGCGCATCGGCAGGAAGCCGTGTGGCTGTGGGCGTACCGGTGTTTACGGGTATGGTTGTCGGTACATTAGCCGGTTTGGTATTCATTCCGTTAATGTATATCTTAATCCAAACCATTACCGACCGCAAAAAAGTGAAAGGTAAAAATGCAAAATCTAAGGATTAAAGCAGCACAAGCACTGCAATCCGTCTTAGAAGACAAAGTCTTTTTCGGAGAACTTAAAAAGCAATTCTCCGAAAAGGATTTGCCTTTCGTCAATATGCTGATTTTAACCGCTCTGCGGCGTTATACGGCGCTGCAGGCGGTTTTACGTTCATTTTTAAGCAAAAAAATTCCCAACAAACACCGTTTTGCCGAATATTTGCTTATTTTGGCCGAATGTGAATTATTATTTATGCAAACCGCGCCTTATGCCGTGATTAACGAAACAGTGGCAAACATCCGCAAAACAACCGACCGTTTTTTAGGCGGGCTGGCAAACGCGGTTCTGCGCAAAATTTTGGCGCAAAAAGAAAAACTTTTGCTTCAAATAGCAAACGCCAATCCCCTGCCCGACGGTTTTAAGCAAATTATTGCTGACTATTCCGAACAGGAACAAGCTGGTGTTGCGCAGAGTGTGTTTGTGTTACCGCCGCTGGATATTACAGTAAAAGAAAATCCGGAAAAATGGGCTGAAGAGCTTAAGGCTGATTTATTGCCGAACGGTTCGCTCCGACTGTATAACAATCCGAAAGTTCCGGCCTTAAAAGGTTATAACGAAGGCGCTTGGTGGGTGCAGGACGTTGCCGCAAGTTTGCCGGTGCAGACTCTGCCGAAAGATTTACATGGGTTAAAGGTTTTGGATTTATGCGCCGCTCCCGGCGGAAAAACCGCTCAGCTGGCCGCCTGCGGGGCACAGGTTACGGCGATTGATATTTCCGCCGAACGTTTGGAAACTTTAAAGCAAAATATGAAACGCCTTGGTTTTGAAAACATCAAGACCATTGCCTCCGACGCTTTAGAATTTTTACGGCACAACACAGAACAATTCGATATTATTCTGCTGGACGCGCCTTGTTCGGCAACCGGAACTTTCCGCCGTCATCCCGAAGTGCTGTATCTCAAAACCAAAGAAGACGTTGCTGTGCAAGCCGCTTTGCAAAAACAACTGCTTGACGCGTGTAAAAATGCTTTGAAGTTTGGCGGGACTTTGGTTTACAGCACCTGTTCAATAGCTAAAAGTGAAGGGGAAAAACAAATTGAAACCTTTATAAAGGAACATTCCGAATTTCAAATTTCACCGATTAGCCTTGACCAAATATCCGCATTCGGCAAATGGAACAACTCGACGATTACTCCGCAAGGCTATATCCGCACACTGCCGTTTTATGAAGCTGATAAAAACGGGATGGATTCATTTTTTATTTGCAAATTGAAAAGAATAATTTAACAAATTACGTTTATAATAGCCTCAAGTTAAAGGAGATTTTAAATGTTAAATGCCGGTATATTTATATTTGCGTTGTTGATTTTTGTCGGTTTGGCAGCCATGCTGATTGTTTTTACCCCCATTGCCAATAAATATATGCAAACGCTGACTGTAACTCCGGCGATGTTGCCTTTCAGCTATATTTTCGGCTTTTACGCCGTCGGTTCGATTTTAATTTATTATTTTTTTCCGCTTAATGATTTTATAGAACCGCTGACGGCGAATCGCTTTTTTATTCCATTGCTTTTGGCGGCGGTTATTTTTATATCTTCCATGTTCTTTGACAATTCAATTTTTATACCGATTGTTATTGCCTGCGTGGCGGTTACTGTTTTTTTACAGCCGCTGGGCAGCGGATTTCCTTATTCCGCTTTACCGCTTTGGGCGGCACGGCTTTTGTTAATTGCCTTTTTCTCAATATTCTGCATTTTTTACGGTGTGCTGAATTTTTTGCCGCACACCATGATAATTTCAGCAATTCTAACTTTATCCGGTCTGGCTTTGCTGCCGTTTTTTTCGGCGGCTCCTTTTTATTTTCTGCTAAGTTCGGCTTTGTTAATCGGTACCCTCGCCGGTTATTTATGCGTTAACCTGAACACGGTAAAAGTTCCTTTTGACAGCGGTTCGTCCTGCGCTTTGGCTTATTTATTGAGTAACCTGATTTTGCAAGACAGCGGGGAATACAGCTTTAGTTCCTGCATTATTTTTACCGCGTTTTTCTGGAGTGAATTTGCTTTTGCTTTATGGAATAAATTTGTAATTGTTAAATCCGGCGCCTTATATGAAAACACAAACTGCGCCTTGGCCGCTCAAAAATATAATTTGCGCTTTTTAACCATCAATGTTGCCAAAATCTGCGGAGTAAGCCTGTTAATCGGCTGTTTCCAGCTGTTTGCCGTCAATCAATATTCGCTGATAATAATTTGTTTGGCTATAACAGGCTGGCTGAGTCATACCATGCTGCACCCGTTTAATTCCGACTTAAAAACAATCAATGCTGAGTTTGTGGCAGATTTCAAGCAAAATCTGGCTAATATTCATAATGACCTGAAATCTTTGCAGCAGCCTGATTTGCCTAAAAAAAACAAGCAGCCTAAAAAAGCCGCTAAACGTAAATCACCGCGCAGCACACGCAAGGAATCGTAAAATATGTCATTTTCGCCGAATTTATTAAATATACGCAGCCTGCTGGGTTCTGAAAAAAAGCCTGATAAAAATGGCTTGTTTCGGGTTACGGTTGTGGCGTTTGAAGACAAGTGCAGTCTGAACTGCGGTCTGCGCTTTGCCGAGCTTTTGAAAAAAAGCAATTTATTTGACATAACTTTTTTTAACGAACCTTTTGCCAAAGGATTTTTAAACCTGCAAAGCCGCAATTTTTTTGACTTTATTGACCGCGGCAATAAAATTTTGAGCTCAACACAAGCCGATATTGTGATTTGGGGCTATGAAGACGACGGCAAAATCCGCCTTAATTTTCAGGTTGCCAACCAATATGCCATTCCGGGCAGCCTATCTTTTTCATTGCTGGACAGCTTATTTATTCCTTTAAACTATTTAACCGACACCGCGAATTTTTCCGAATCGCTGCTGCTCTTAATTTATGGAATAATCGTGGCGGCGATAAATCCGGTTACAAACGCACAAAAACAAAAACGTCCGCAAATTCTGCAAGAGCTTATCGCCCTGCTATCCGCCGATAAATCACCCAAAGACATATCTAAAGAATTTATGCCTTACATTATGAATTTATTGGGTAAAATTTACTTGTGCAACGCTTGCGCCAACTTAACCGAAAAAGACATTGAAATTATTCATAATCTGTTTGAATTAGCGCTCAAAAATAAGCAATACATCAGGCTGCCCATTTATTACGGCTGTATTTATAACAATTTCGGACAGCTGTATGAAGCGGCTTTCCGGCAAAGCAGAATGGGAAACATCAGCTATTTGAAACAAGCCATTTCCAACTATCAATCGGCGCAAAAAAATCTGAACCGCAACTATCCTTATGATTTTGGGCTGATTGCTTATCATTTGGCGCAGCTTTATTTTGAATATTGGAAGCACACCGCCGATTTACAGGCTTTGCGCGACGCCGTATCAAAACTCCGCGAAGCTGAAAAAGTGTATTCTTTGGCACAGTTTCCGGAATCCTGGTGTCAAATTGAAGGACTTTTGGGCAATTACATTACCTCTCTCGGTCTGCAAACCAAAAGCAACGAGCTGATGCAACTGGCGATAGAAGCCTATAAAAGCCAGCAGAAAATTTACACTCAAAACAACGCTCCGGCTGTTTGGGCAGAAATTCAAGAAAAAATCGGCAATATTTTTTATTTGCTGGGCAAACAAAATGATGATGACAAACTAATGGAAGAAGCCCGCAACTATTTTAATTCCGCACTGGAAATATATAATGAGCTGAATCTGAAACACGGCGTTAAAAACGTGGAACGCGCCTTATTAAAAATCAGAAATTATTTGGGCTGACCTTGATTTTTTGCCGGCAAGGCTTATCTCCCGACTTTGAAGGAGATTTATAATGACACATTGCATAGAACAAGACAGTTTAACCCGCCGCCGCTCAATTTACGCGCTCGGGCACACCAGAATTGTTACGGATTTTTGTTTGGAAGACACCTTAAAAGACTGCTTAAAAAATTGCCCGACTCCGTTTAACGCACAATCGGCAAGATTAGTTTTACTTTTAAATCAACAACATACAAATTTTTGGAAATTAGTGCTGCAAAAAGTTTTGGCAGTTACTCCGCTTGGCAAAAAAGACAGCACAGCGCAAAAAATAAACTCTTTTGCCGCGGCGTACGGAACAATTTTGTTTTTTGAAGATTTAAGTGTTTTAGAACAGCTGCAAAAAGACTTTCCGCTTTATCAAAAAAATATGCACAACTGGACTTTTGAAGCCAACGGCATGTTACAATATATGGTTTGGCAGGCCTTGGCAGAAAATGAAATCGGCGCATCCTTGCAGCATTACAATGAATTGATTGAAGAAGATGTCAAAAAAATGCTCGGTTTGCCGGACAGTTGGAAAATTTTGGCGCAAATGCCGTTTGGCAGTATAGAAAAAACACCGGCAGAAAAAACTTTTTTACCATTGGAAAACCGCTTCAAAATTTTCAAATAGCTACCGATGATTCAGTTTTAAACCGAGTTGGTTAGAAAATTCGGCAAGACCTTTTTTGAAAAGTACGCCGATTAAATCGGCTACCAAATCAATATTGGCTTCCAGATTGGCTTTATCAGCTTTGGAAAAGCCGGAAAGGACATGACTGACAATGCTATCGGCGTCTCGGTTCTGCGGATGTCCGATACCAATGCGAATCCGGTTATAATTAGGGGTAATGCAAGAATCTATACTTTTTAAGCCGTTATGTCCGCCGGCGCCTCCGCCTAGTTTGGCTTTTATTTTGTCAGTCGGCAAATCCATATCGTCATGGATAACCACAATATTCTGCGGTAAAATTTTATAAAAGTTAGCCGCTTTAACAACGCTGTTGCCGGAAAGATTCATAAATGTCTGCGGTTTCAGCAAATATACTTTTTCGCCATCAATGTTTCCTTCGGCAATCAGACCGTCAAATTTAGAGCGAAACGGTGAAAAATTATAGCGGCGATGAAGCTCATCAGCCGCCATAAATCCAACATTATGGCGGGTAGCCGCATATTCCGTTCCCGGATTACCTAAACCAACCACCAAAAACATCATTACACCTTATTTACGCATAAAATCAACGTGAATAGGCTTGTCAGAAACCGGATGGAATTGAACGTCTTGGCAAACAGTCTTAACTTTTTTGCCTTCAACATCAACAACGATTTCAGATTTGTAGAAATCTCTCAAATCAAGGGCTTTTTCCAATTCTACAGGGTCAAGGCTGATTAAAACAGCATCTTTTTTACCACCATAAATAACGGCAGGAACACGGCCCTCACGACGACATGCACGAGCTGCCCCCTTACCTGCTTTTTCACGCTTTTTTGCATTAAAAGTAACTTCTGTCATTTTTATATCCTTTATTTTAAATTCAATTTAACCGACGGCCTCCAGGGGTGCCGTCAGTAACGGCTTTGTACAACAAAAAAGTCAAAGATTCAAGCCTTTTTAATAAAATTTTATGATTTTTTTGTTATCTTCCTTTCTAGTAAATTTACGGAGGTTTCTATGTTATACATTTTAACAGGTTTTGTATTCGGCTGTTTAATTCCCTATTTGGCACGTCGTCTCGGCAAGTTGATGCCGGCAACCATGGGCTATATTCTGCTCAAAATTTTTATCCCTCAGCACTATATGCCGTGGAGCAAACTGAAAAATGATTTTGAATATATGCAATTATTCAAAAGATATATGATGAGAAGTTTGGGCTGGGGTATTTTTTGCGCCGCCGTTACATATTTATTTGCCGTAAATTTTGACCCGTATTACACCGGCTGGTACATTGCTTTTTTATGGATTATGCTGCTGCTTGTGGAAATTGACAAGCGCTTTATGCTGCTGCCTGATGTTTTGACTTTACCACTATTGGTGCTGGGTTTCGGCTATGCGACAATTAACGGCGTGTGGCTGGACACGATTGACCCGCAGCTTATAAGCAATGCACAAAACAGTTTTATGGGTGCCTGCGCCGGATATTTAATGCCGGTTGTCGCCAGTATGTTTTTAGTTTGGAAATACCCGGACGCATTCGGCGGCGGCGACATTAAACTTTTGGCGGCTATCGGCGCTTGGGTCGGCTTGGGACCTATTTCCTACATTTTGCTCGGTTCCTGCATTTTGTTTGCTCTCGGCTGCTTAATCAAAAAGCAAAGAGTCGGTCCGTTCGGTCCTTCCATTGTCTACGCCACTCTGCTGGTTTGCATTTTCTTGTTCGGAATCTAGCAAAAATCAGGTGATTGCAATGACTGATCAAACAAAAATAATCTTGAAACATAATATAGAATTATCTTTATCGTCAAATGCGCCCGCAACAGATGTAGCAGCGTTGATTTGTGATTTTTTCGCAAATTATTATAAAGATGATGATGACCGCCAATACGCGCTATTAATATTTAATGAAATTTATAAAAAATATAGTAAAGATGAATTACCTGCTATTTTTTTTAGTGAGTTTGTAAGACTTTATGTCAATATTCTGCGTGAAAATTCATCAATGATGTCACCAGATACTATTGATTTTATCTGCTCTAATATAATTGACTTTGCAGATATTGCTATCAAAAAAAATCCTAAAAGCAATGTACCTTATCTTTATCTTGCCAGATTTTATAATTTAAACATCAACTCAAAACTGCTTAACGAGCTGGATACAAAAAAATTAACTAAACAATATTTTCTTAAAGCTATTAACCTTGGCAGTAAAAATGCTGTAAAAGAATACAATTCTTTTTTGAACACTCTTAGCGCCGCAACATCTTTTGATTTTCTAAACGTGAATATAAACCTAAACAAAATTGTTGATGCCCTCTTAAACAATATTGATAAAGACCGTTTTTCATTATTGCTTTATGGACCTGAAGGCAGCGGTAAAAGTATATTTGCTCAGCATTTGATAGGAAAAATAAAAGATTTTTACAATCAACACAATTTAACTTTCAAAATTGTAAAATTATCTCCGTTTAACTTTGATGAGAATTTTAAAAATATATCAGAAACAACTACTTTGATACAAATAGACGATAATTTCGGAATTGCTCTAAAAGATATAAAACACTGCTATTTACTGCTTAATAAAATAAAAAAACAAACCAACAATATCATTGTTTCCATAAACTCTCTGGATAATCTGCCCAAAGATTTTATTTCTAATTTTTTGTTTAAGATAAAATTCAATTATATGAATCAAGAACAAGAAGAAGCCGCTTATGAGCTATTTTTCAACAACAAAGCCCCTGAAGAGTTAAAATCTATAAGCGGAATGGTTATCAGTGATTTTAACCGTATTCAAAAAACTTGTTCTGTTCTAAATATAAATAAAAATGCCGATATTCTTAATATGATAAAAGATGAAATGTTTTTCAAATTTGGCAATAACAACTACAACAAGCCGATTATTCAGTTTGATTCTAAAATGATAAATTGCGATACAGATGTTGAAGTTTTGATTGAAAAACTGAAATATTATGACCCGAAATATCCGTTTTCGATTTTAGTTTATGGTCCGCCGGGAACTGGTAAAAGTTATTTTTTGCGTTATTTAGCTCAAAACATTGGTATTTCAACCGTTGAAAAGAAACCAGCAGAGATGTTTTCTAAATATCAAGGACAACCGGCAAAAGAAGTTTTAAATATCTTTAAAGAAGCTCAAGACAAAAATGCCATGCTTATTATTGATGAAATAGAAGGCATTATTTCTGAACGCGGCAAAGATTCCGGCGAAAATAAATGGAAAAGCGATATGACAAACTCCTTTTTATCTTCATTAGAAAGTTGCACCGTACCGTTTGCCGGCACCTCAAACCATTTAAAATTTGTTGACAAGGCCATTTTACGGCGGTTTGTCTTTAAACTGCATTTTGATTATTTAACTACAATGCAGGCAATTTATGCCTTTGAAAAAATATTTGGTTTAATTGCACCATATGAAAAAATATCAAAATTAAAGCATCTAACCAGCGGTGATTTTTCTATAGTTAAACGAAAAGCTCTGATTTTGGGCTGCATAAACGACGCAGAAAAATTGTGTGATATGCTAAACGATGAAATAGCTAAAAAAGAATTATAATTTTAAGGTTTGATATCTTGACATTGCATTTTGCAAACACTAACTAAACAAGTAGTTGAATAAAACTAATTGTTTAGGAGTATTGAAATGAACATCAAACCATTACACGATAAAGTTTTAATCAAGCGTGTAGATGAAGAAACAAAAACTGCCGGCGGAATCATTATTCCTGACACGGCAAAAGAAAAACCGTCTGAAGGCGTTGTTGAAGCTGTGGGCAACGGCCGTGTTGCTCCTGACGGAAAAATTATCGCTTTGTCCGTAAAAGCCGGCGACCGTGTGTTGTTTGGCAAATGGGCAGGCACAGAGATTAAGGTTAACGGCGAATCTCGTTTGATTGTTAACGAATCTGATATTTTAGCTATTATTGAATAATCTGCGAAAGGTAAATTAAAATGGCTGCAAAAGACATTAAATTTGGAACTGACGCCCGCAGCAAAATGCTTAAAGGCGTCGAAACTTTGGCAAAAACCGTAAAAGTTACATTGGGGCCTAAAGGCCGTAATGTAATGCTTGACAAATCTTACGGTGCGCCGAAATTAACAAAAGACGGCGTTTCGGTTGCTAAAGAAGTCGCTTTGTCCGATAAATTTGAAAACATGGGCGCTCAGCTGATTAAAGAAGTTGCACAAAAAACAGCTGACAAAGCCGGCGACGGTACAACTACCGCCACTGTTTTGGCCGAAGCAATTATCCGCGAAGGCTGCAAAGCCGTTGCCGCCGGAATGAATCCTATGGATGTAAAACGCGGTATTGATATGGCTGTAGAAGCCGTGGTTAATGACGTAAAATCACGTTCTAAAGCCGTTCAATCATCCGGTGAAATCGCTCAGGTCGGCACAATTTCGGCTAACGGCGACACCACAATCGGTGAATATTTAGCAAAAGCTATGGAAAAAGTTGGAAATGAGGGTGTAATTACCGTTGAAGACGCAAAAGGGTTGGAAACTGAATTAGACGTTGTAGAAGGCATGCAATTTGACCGCGGTTATTTATCTCCTTATTTTGTAACTAATCCGGAGAAAATGAACTGCGAATATGATAATCCGTACATTTTACTGTACGACAAGAAAATTTCTAACTTACAGCCGATGATTTCTATTTTGGAAGCGATTGTACAATCGGGACGCGCTTTGGTTATTATCGCTGAAGATATTGAAGGCGAGGCTTTGGCTACTTTGGTTGTCAACAGAATCCGCGGCGGTTTGAAAGTTTGCGCTGTAAAAGCCCCTGGTTTTGGCGACAGACGCAAAGCTATGCTGCAGGATATGGCTGTCTTGACCGGTGGTCAGGTTATTTCTGACGAATTGGGTATGAAGATTGAAAACGTTACTTTGGATATGCTTGGCACGGCTAAACGCGTTGAAATTACCAAAGACGACACGACAATCATTGACGGCGCCGGCGATAAAGAAGCCATTGCAGGCAGAACGGCTCAAATTCGTCAGGAAATCAGCCAAACGACCTCTGATTATGACCGTGAAAAACTGCAAGAGCGTTTGGGCAAACTTTCCGGCGGTGTTGCTGTTATCAAAGTAGGCGGCGCTTCTGAAGTTGAAGTAAAAGAAAAGAAAGACCGTATTGACGACGCTTTGCACGCAACCCGTGCTGCTGTTAAAGAAGGCATTGTAGCCGGCGGCGGTACCGCTTTGCTGTATGCTACAAAGGCTTTGGAAAATGTAAAAACAAATAATCAAGACCAAAACGTTGGCATTGACATTATCCGCCGCGCTTTGCAAGCTCCGTTGCGTCAAATTGCCGAAAACGCCGGTGTTGATGGTGCGGTTGTTGCCGGTAAATTGCTGGAAAGCAAAGATTATAACTACGGTTATAACGCTGCTGCCGGTGAATATACCGATATGATTAAATCCGGTATTGTTGACCCGACAATGGTTGTCAGAACCGCTTTGCAAGACGCCGCTTCTGTTGGTGGTTTGTTAATCACAACCGAAGCTATGGTTACAGAAATTCCTGAAAAAGAATGCCATTGCGGCGACGCTGCTGCCGCTGCCGGTGGTATGGGCGGAATGTACTGATAACAATTTTGGTTATACGCTCCCTGTTTTGATTACTTCAAAGCAGGGAGTTTTTTTTATATTTGGCACAATATGTTTCAGGCGGTTTGAATTAGAATTAACAAAAATAGAGAAAAGAATGATAAAATATGCTTAACCTAAAGACGTTACACAAAATTAACAACGCCGAAAGTAAAATTATAAATTACCGCTAAGTATATAGCGGTAATTTACTGAAATTTGAACACATCTGAAAGTAAAGAAGCCGCTTTTTCAAGCGGCTTGCTGTTATTTTATTATTGTTGCGTTTCACCTTTTTTGAGAGCATAGAACTGATTTTCTTGTGCCACTTTTTCGCCGGAGTGAACCACTATCTGCGGGAACGGAATTTCTATTCCCTCGTCAATAAAGCGTTTGTTGATGGCAAAACGCAAATCGCTCGGCACAATCCAACCTTTCCAAATATCATTGGTATAGCAACGCAGTTCAAAGTTCAAACTGCTGTCGGCAAAATCTTTGAACAACACATAAGGCGCCGGATTTTTCATAACATATTTATGAGCAAGCGCACATTCCAACAAAATTTTACGCACTTTTTCCACATCCGAACCATAAGCCACCCCAACGGAAATGCTTTGGCGCGAGATATTGTCGCCGTGGGTCAAATTTACGATAGAGCTGGAAAGCAAAGTCGCGTTAGGCACAATCACGCTGGTGCGGTTAAAACTTTCCATTTCGGTTGAACGAATGTTGATTTGCTTAATTTTACCTTCCGTACCGTTCATAATTACCCAATCGCCCACCTTAAACGGACGCTCAAACAAAATGATGACACCTGAAACAAGGTTCTTAATTACGTCCTGCAAACCAAAACCGATACCTACCGACAAAGCACCGGCGATGAATGCGAGGTTAGTTAAATCTACACCGACGGCGATAATGGCCAGTAAGCACGAGATTATAAACCCGACGAAGCTGATACCTGAAATTAAAGAGTGCTTAATGCCGTCGTCAATATCCATATTGTTAAAGACATTGGTAGCTAAATGTTTTTTAATCAGCTTAACCACGGTTAAAGACACAAAGAACACCAAAATACCAAAGGCAATGGCAATAAGTGAAATTTGCACGCCGCCGATTTTGAAACCGAATAACAGTTTTTTACCCATTTGCAGCATAAAATCGCCCGGTAAACCCCACAGATTAAGCAAAGTGAAAATAAAGGTTAAAACCAAAATAGGATTTATAAAAGAGGTTATCCAAAATTCTATTTTGCTGACATTGCGTTTAGTTACTTTTATAGATTTCATCCACGGGCTAGCGAGCACCAAACGCTTTAATATATCAATAAAGGCATGGCGGAATAATTCAAAAATACCGAATATAACCATGGATAAAATCAGATTGCGTAAAATAAATGAAGAAAGCTCAGGGTAACCGATTAAAGACAAACCGAATGCTGTTGCTAACAACAAATTACTGGCAACCATAATTTTAAAACCGCTGTCCAAGGAATCGTGATCTTCTTCGTTTTCTTCGATATCTTCAGCTGTAATTCCTTTCATCTCACGATAAGAATCTACAGCAATTTTAATTATCCATATCAGGAAAAATGCTTTAACCGCACATGAAATCATCGTCAAAAAGTGTATGGTATCAATGGAATATTTTGCTTTTTGAGCAACAGTAACCTGTATAAGAGCAATGGCGTTGCATATAATAAACAAGAATATCACTCTGGTAAAGCGCAGAGCTTGGTCGTTTGGAATGTTAAACAATCGCCATTGCGGATGATTCGGCGCAAAAGTAACACGAGAAATAGTTGCCTCGATAATCGCCAAAAAAGAGGCAAAACCGCTTATCATCAAAACATGTCCCAACAGACTGTCTCCAAAAATTTTAGTGCTGACCATCCAAATCATGCAGGCGCCGACAAAGGCATCCGGAATCAAACCTCGAGCAATAGCGACAGCTATGGCGGCAACAATTTTACGGCTGAAATGCGGCAATTCAATGTCGTCTTTATATCCCCAGTGCGTTAAAATGTATTTACGCAGAATAATAGCGACAGCTAACGCGGCAATCAAAATCAGCGCCATGGAAACAATGCTCAAAATTGTGTAACTGCGGTCTTCGGCCGGTATTCCCTGATACCAGTCAACCGGCGATTTGGTAATATTCCAAAAGAAAATGGCATATAATTTCAAGCTGTTAAAGAAGACCATAGGGTTAATCAAGGCGGACTGTTTGGTGATTAAATCTCCGTAAACACGTTTGCTGCGAGCATTCAAAACCTGAGCGGTCAAGTCTTCTATTTTAACAATCAGTAAATCCGCTTCTTTCAGCACACGGTCTTCGGCGGTTAGCTGTTTAGTCAAGTCAGCACGCTGTCTGGTTATTACCTTGTCTTCTGTAGCGCCTTCTTTAGGTTCTCCAAGGGCATCAAGCTGTTTTTGGATATATTTTATATCCTTGTCTAAATCTTTGCGGGTACCGCTGATTTGTGCTTCTTGTTCGCTTAAATAACTGACATAACTGTTTATGTTATCTTCAGTTAAATTTTCTTTTTTCAACTCATTGTCAATTTGTTCCAGTTTTTTATTTATCTTATTAAAATCTATGGAATTTTTAGAATCCGCACCGTCAGCGGCTTGCAGATTACCGGCCAGTAATACAATGGTAAAAAAAGCAATAAAAACAGCTTTAAAAAGTTTAGCCATGGATTTTTCCTATTTTTTTAACAAAATTTTCAAAATGTTATAAGCGTTTTGAGCGGTACCGGCGCGCAAATCATCGGCCACGCACCAAAAACTGAAACCGTTTTCAACTGAAATGTCCTGACGCAAGCGGCTGATGTAAATATCGCTTTCGCCCTGAACATCGTTAATTGAAACATAGCCGCAGTCAACGTGTTTATCAAAAACCACCACGCCTTTGGTATCACGCATAAGGTTGCGAATCTGGTCTATATCCACATCATCGGCACATTCAACATTAACAAATTCGCCAATACCGATAAAAGCAGGAACAACGGCGCAATTAGCGTGTACTTTTATATTTCCGCCTAAAATTTTTTTAATTTCAACATTCGCTGCCCACTCATATTTTGTTTCATCGCCTATAAATTCGCCAACTTGCGGCAAAACGTTAAAGGCAATTTGTTTATGAAAGATTTTTTCATCATCAACAATAGGTTCGTTCATAAAAATTTTACGAGTTTGTGCAAAAAGCTCATCCATCGCCTCACGGCCATAAATGGAGGCAGACATATAAGTGTTAATCACAAAACGTTTAATTTTATGATTTGCCGCAACTTTTTGCAAAGGCAACATAATTTGCGTTACTTGCGGTGACGGAACGGCAATAATTCCTTTTTTGGCATCGGAAATTTTTTCATCATTCAAGCCGGCAATAATTAACGGAACATCCGAATCGGCTGAATGAGCCATAGAACAATCTATTACCATAACTTTTTTGGACGAAGCATGAGGAATGTAACGTTTGGCAACTTCTTCAGAAGTAGCAAACACCGCGATTTTAACTGATGAAAAATCAAAATCGTCTAAATTCCAAACATCCATATCAACATCTTCGCCGTATGAAACCTGAGTACCGAGCGGACTGTTTGTATCTACCGCAAAAATACTGTCGGCAGATATGCCGTTTTCTTCCAAAATATTTAATATTTCACGACCTAAACTATTATTTACACCAACAATGGCAATTTTATTCATAATGAGCCTCTTAAAAAAAACTTTTATTCATGCCCGTATGATAAAACAAAAATGTTTACAAATAAATAAAATTTACTCTAAAAAATATAAAATATCAGCGTTCAACAGACTTTTGCAATGAAGATAAAGCTGTTAAACCTTTTTGTTGAGTTTGAGTAATGGTGTTGCCCTCTTTTTTTACCGGTTCATTTATAGCCGCTGAAATACGTCCGCTTAGTTGCAGCATTTTTTTAGGATTTGACAGTGCTTTAGCCAATGTTTTTTGATCTTTTTTCTGCGACCCCGGCAAAGCATCGCTTATTTGCTTACCCTCATCCAAACTGAATCCTGTTCTTTCTTTAGTTATTTTATTTGCCTCAATCATAAAATTTTCTGAAAGTTGAAAATCTTCTTTAGGCAGATACTGAGAAAGTTTACCAACTTTTATACCGAGTTTTTGTATTTCCGGATTTTGATCAAAAGAATCAAACATTTTGTCTTTGCGTTGAGAATAGTCCTGCTCATTTCCAATTAACAAACCGGCAGCATTTACGTCATTTGATAAAGAAACTCGTCTCATAGTTGAAGGAACTTGTTCTTTCATATAAATTTCCAGATAATTTTCCTTCCACATTTTTATTGTACCATTTACCATAAGCTCTTTTGCTTCATGACTATCTGGATTAAGGCCTCCGGCGATTGCTTCTTTGTAAAACGAAAACTCTCCACCCAATACATCAAATTCTTTAAGTGCTTCTTCTTTAGATGCTCCCGCAGATAAAGATTCTTTATATTTATGATTTGCAACAACCAGCTCAGCCACATTTGCCGAACATTCATCCCAACAATTTAACTTTCCATATTCTACGGCATTCAAGCCCGGTGCATACGCATTATTTAAATCATTTATTTTATGTTGATTTTCGTGAGTTATAAAACTAATTTCTTCTGAAGGTGTCGCGGTAAAACGGTTATATTTTTCTATAATTTGCTGCGCTTGTTCAGGAGTATAATTTTTACTTTCTTTCAATTCATTAAGTTCTTCTGGTGTTAAATTAAACGAATTTATTATAATATTTTTTTCAGTAGATGAATATCCTCCCACTGTAACGCCACCCTTCTCATTAATATCGTCTAAAAAAGATTCCAAATCTTTTTTGTGCGTTCCGTCTTTTTCAGCATTGTTAAATGCTTGTTGCTGTTCTTTGCTATATTCTTTTTTAGCTGTTTTAGTAGAAGCCTGCATATTCTTGTCACATACCGCATTATCAACAATCGTATATTGTTCTCCATTTTCTCTGACAAATTCAAACGCTTTGCCATTTTCTAAAGAAATTACAAGGGTATTACTTTTTCCTTTTTGGTAGTCTTTAACTCTTTGTAATGCCTCTTTCTTTCGTGCATCTATTTGCTCTTTAGTATAGCTTTGTGCTTGAGCGGCTGTCGGAGATGCCAACACTAATGCTAAACTAAGCGTTGTACATTTAGATTTCAAAAACTTATTCATCGATTCAAGCGACATTACATCCACCCTTTTAATATGCTATTAAGTAAGTATAACAGATTTATAAACTTTATGCAATCAGTTATAAATCATAAAACGCAAAAACAGCACTCGTTTTCACGAGTGCTGTTAAAAATTTGCTTAGAAGCTGATTAGAAATCCATGTCTTCAGTACCAGCCTCACTGTCGCAAACGGCAGCTACCACTTCCAGGCTGAGCGGGGAAAGACGCTTGCGTGGCTTGCGAGGAGCAACTGATAACGCTTGATAACGCTTGAAGCCGTTGACCGTGTCCTTAAGTCCATAGGTTACCCCCTTGATGCGGAAATTGCCGAGAACCTCAGTCTCCGAAGCAATAACCGACGAGTCGACAATCTTGGCAGAACCTGTCTGGATATCCACGATAGCGTTGAGGTTCTTTGAATGCTTGATGAACGCGTAGAACGGCACAGAGGCATTCTTCTTGAACATCGGCACGCGCAGTACGATTTTTACCATCTGGGGCTGAGCTTCGCACGAAGAAAGGTCCACGAGATTAGGATTCTTCTTGTTAAAATCTTCAAAAGCCTTGTTAGCCTTGATGTTAGCAACCATAGTGTTCAACTTCTTTTCAGCAATAGTACTCATAGTAATAATATTTAAAACGTTAATAATAAATTCAATACCAATTTATATAGCATATCTTTTTGGCAAAAGCAAGCATAATTTGTCAAAAAATATTTATTTTTTACATTTTTTCGTCAAATCAAGTGATTGCGCATATTCATCAGCGCTTATTCCGCCTATTCCCAGCAAAGTATGAAAAACATTATCGTGTGAAACGTTTTCTTTTTCGATAGATTTCAGACATTGTTTGTCCAAATTAAGTGTTTTTAATACCGAATCGGTTGACCACATAAAAAACGGAACGTGTTTTTGCTCTTTCGGCGCAATAACGTACGGTGCGGAATGTAAATAAACATTATATTCTCCCAATGATTCCCCATGGTCTGAAACATAGAACAGCACGCTGTTATATTGTGTGTATTGAGTTTGCAATAAACTTATTATGTCTGCCAAATTTTGGGAGGTATAAAGAATGGTATTGTCATACGTATTTACAATTTCTTCGGTAGTGCACATATTCAGTTTTTCGGTGTTGCAAACAGGTGCGAATCGGGTAAATTCTTGCGGGTAACGCTTATAATATGTAGGTCCGTGGCTTCCGGCTTGGTGCATAACCAAAACCGTATTTTGAGCCGGTTCAGACAGTTGTGTTTTCATTTCATCGGTTAAAACAGTATCAAAACAAGTACCGGCGCCGCTCTGACAAGGACGATATGTTTCTACTCGGGTGCAGACACCTTTGCAATCACTGTTATTTTCAAGCCAAACTACACGCCAATTATTCTTTTTAAAAATATCAAGTACATTTTCGGTATAATTCAAGCTGCCGTTATCATATTCTGTTCTGCTATCCTTAGAAAACATACATGGCACGGAAACAGCTGTTGAGGTGCCGCATGACGTCGTATTTTCAAAATTTATGATATTATCGGAATAAGGCATTAAAGGATTGTTTGTACCGCGCTCATAACCGTTTAATGAAAAATTTGCGGCGCGGGCAGTTTCTCCGACCACAAAAACAATCAACATAGGTTTGTCGTTGTTCCAATATTTTGTAAAATGCGAATCCAAACCGATAGGTGTAAATTCATGGTTAGCACGCATATTGTGTTTGACGGTAGAACTTACGGCGCCGATATAGTTTACGGGAATAAGCAAATATTTAACAGGTTTATTGTTGCGTATAAATTGTGCAACGTCTTTGCTATTCGGGACAATAATCGCGGCAAATATCAATAAAAACAGAGCAAACAAACCACCGCGCTGTTTTAGTATGCTTGCTTCCGTAAAATTAACACGACTTATAATAAACGCAGGTATTCCGCCTAAAAGCAAAATATAAGCAAGCAATGTAAAGTTCAGTAATTCCGCGGTCTCATGCAGATTTGTTTGCAAAACGTTGCGCAACATTTCTTCATCAACGGCAACGTGATAATTTTTTACAAAATAAAAAACACCGCTGTTTATTAACAAAAAAATCACAGATAACGGTTTAACCGTCCATTTCCAAAAAAGCAACAAGCTGCAAACGGTTAATAGTATCCAAAGCACAAAAAATGCGCCTATTGTAAACATTGTACTTTGGCTTAAATCATATATTTTTTCAAAAAACACACAATTAAAAGCAAGCAAAGTGTACAGCATATAAAAAATGCCGTACACTTCAATATTCAGAGAAAATGAGCGGAATAACTGCGGTTTAGCCATAAAAATTCGCCCTTTTTCACTGTTAAGCAATCATTGTTTTGATTTTTGAAATTGCATCGTTGATTTTGGCCACGTCCGAACCGCCGGCCTGAGCCATATCCGGACGTCCGCCGCCGCCCTGTCCGCCAACCACGGCAGAGGCTGCGCGCACAAAATCAACAGCATTATATTTTGCTGTCAAATCTTTGCTTACACCGACCACAACCGATGCTTTGTCATCTTTATCAGAACAAAGAACAACAATACCAGAACCAAGATTTTGCATGATGTCATCAACAAAGGCTTTCAATTCTTTCGGGTGCGCACCGGATACCAACTTACCGACAAATTTCACGCCGTTAACAGTTTCGATTTCATCAGAAGATGATTTTCCGCCGGCCAAAGCTTTTTTGAGATTAAAGATTTCTTGCTCTTGTTTTTTGCGTTCTTCCAGCAAACTGTTGATACGAGCTTCCAAATCATTCAGATTGGTTTTTAAGGTTGCGGCAACATGATGCAATTTGTTTTCGGTTTCACGCACATAAGAATCCGCGCCAACGCCGGTCAAACATTCCAAACGACGTACGCCGGCGGCAACAGCAGACTCGCCGACAATATGGAAATAACCGATGTTTCCGGTAGAGCATACATGAGTGCCGCCGCAAAGCTCACGGGAGAACGGATTGTTTTCGTCGCCCATTGTTACCACGCGCACATCGTCGCCGTATTTTTCATCAAACAAAGCCATGGCGCCGAGTTTTACAGCCTCTTCTTTGTTCATGATAACGGTTGTAACCGGCAAATCATTACGGATTTGTTCGTTGACAATATCTTCTACCTGACGCAGTTGTTCGGCAGTAATTTGCTTTGGATGAGAAACGTCAAAACGCATTCTGTCGGCTTCCACCATGGAACCTTTTTGCGCAACGTGGTCGCCCAAAATCATTTTAAGGGCTTTATGTGCCAAGTGGGTTACCGAGTGGTTGGCACAAATACGTTTGCGGTTTTCCTCATCAACTTCAAAGTTAGCGCAAGTGCCGATTTTAACCGAGCCTTTTTCCAATTCGCAGACATGAACAAAAATCTTGTCCAACTTGCGTTTAGTATCAACAACTTTTGCCGTAAAATCTTTGGAAACAATCAAACCGGTGTCGCCGACTTGACCGCCGCATTCACCATAAAACGGTGTTTGATTGGCCACAAGTTCAAATTTACCTGAAGTAACTTCATTGACTTCTTTATTATCTTGGATTAAGGCTACAATTTCGCCATCAGATTTTGTAACATTGTAACCTAAAAATTCAGTCGGATTTACCTTATCTTCTACGGAATACCAAACTTTTTCCACCGCGGTATCGCCGGAACCGGCCCAGTTTTTGCGAGCTTCTTCTTTTTGGCGAGCCATGCAAGCGTCAAAACCGTCAACATCAACTTCAATATTTTTGTTTTTCAAAGCATCTTGTGTTAAATCCAACGGGAAACCGTAAGTATCATAAAGTTTGAACGCTGTTTCACCATTCAGTTTATCACCGCGTCCGAGATGAGAGATTTCTTCATCAAGAAGTTTTAAGCCTTTATCCAAAGTGCGTCCAAAACGTTCTTCTTCTATTTTAATAGTTTCACTAATCAGATTTTCGCGGGCGTAAAGTTCAGGATAAGCGTCGCCCATTTCTTTTTGCAAAGTCGGCAACAGTTTGTAAATCATCGGGTCTTTTACGCCGAGCATATAAGCATGACGCATAGCGCGACGCATAATACGGCGCAAAACATAGCCGCGTCCTTCATTAGACGGCAAAACTCCGTCGGCAATCAAAAAGCAGATTGAGCGCAAGTGGTCGGCTATCACATTATGAGAGGCTTTTAACGGGCCGTCGGGGTCGGTATTGGCCATATCGGCAATGGCTTTGATAATGTGTTGAAACATATCGGTGTCAAAGTTGGAATGTACGCCTTGCAAAATAGCGGCAATACGTTCCAACCCCATACCTGTATCAATACCGGGGCGCTTTAAATTTATGCGAGAACCATCAGCCAAATCTTCAAATTGGTCAAACACCAAATTCCAAATTTCAATAAAGCGGTCGCCGTCTTCTTCAGGTGTTCCTGGCAGTCCGCCCCAAACTTCCGGACCGTGGTCGTAAAAAATTTCGGAGCAAGGGCCGCAAGGACCGGTGTCGCCCATTTGCCAAAAGTTATCTTTGGTGCTGATGCGGATAATTCTGTCATCAGACAGTCCGGAAACTTTTTTCCACAAATTATAAGCGTCTTCATCGTTGTAATAAATAGTAACTGCCAGCTTATCTTTCGGCAAACCGAAATCCTTAGTCAGCAATTCCCAGGCAAACGGAATGGCACCTTCTTTGAAATAATCGCCGAAAGAAAAGTTGCCCAGCATTTCAAAAAACGTGTGGTGGCGTACATCATAACCGACGCTGTCCAAGTCATTATGTTTACCGCCGGCGCGCACGCTTTTTTGCGCGGTGGTCGCTCGTGTGTAATCGCGGGTTTCATTGCCGGCCAGCACATTTTTAAATTGCACCATACCGGAGTTTGTAAACATCAATGTCGGGTCATTATCCGGAACAAGGGATGATGACGGAACAACTTTATGACCGTTCTTGGCAAAATAGTCCAAAAAGGTTTTGCGGATTTGATTTACACTAGTCATTGTACGTCCCTAAAAAAAAGTTTTAACTAAATTTCATTTTGTCGGGGCTAAACTAGCGCAAACTTATAAGGTTGTCTAGCAGAATCTTAAGTGATTTTTCAAAAATATATCAAAAAATGTAGGCACTTCCGTTCAAATCAAATATTCCCCAATTTAAATAGGTGGCAAACAGCAACCAAAATAAATAAGGAATCAGCAAATAAGCCGCGGTTTTACGGATATGATAAAAATAATCAATCAACAACACGGTAATAAAATCGAGCAGCCCCAAAATAAAAAATCCGGCTAAAAACATTCCGCAGTAAAAGAAAACGTAAGTCCAGATAATTTGCAGCAGCATATTGAGCCAAAAAATCGGTAAAGCCGCTTTTATTTTGACTTTATCTTTTGTATTAAGAACTAAAGTTAAAGAAACCGTCAACAATGCGTATAAAACACTCCAAACGAGCGGAAATACATTATTTTGAGGTGTTAACGCCGGCAAGTATATTTGCTGATAAAAAGTGTTTAGACCAAAATCATTTAAATAGCCGCATAATCCCGCCGTAACACCGACCGCAAGGAAAGCGTATAAAAAATTGACATATTTGTTTTGAAACATCTGTCTTCTCCTGCCTTAGAAGTAAGCCGCAATTCAAAAATTTCAAGTATTGAAAACTTTTTCTTTTTTGTCATATTTTTCATTTGCATTTTGTCAAAAAGTGTGTATCATAAGATATAACTTTTAAATAATATACGGAGTAACGACCATGGCTAAAGCAGAAGAAGGCACAAAGATTGATTTTTTGGGCGGTAATAACGAGTCAAGAATCGGCGGCAACAGTCTGTTAATTGAACACACCGAAGAGGGCGAAGGCGTTAAAAGGGTTATGATTGACCTGGGCGCTTTATTTCCACCTGAATGGACCGGATTAGATTCCATTATTCCGGATGTCCGCACGTATTTGGGAAAAGAAAGCGAACCGGCGGAAAAACCTTTGGACGCCATGTTTATTTCTCACTGCCACGAAGACCATATCGGCGGTTTGGTGCATTTAGCCCGTGCCGGTTATAAATTTCCGGAAATTTACACCAGTTCCTACACCAAAGAACTTTTAAAAACAGCTTTCAAAGAAGGGCATGTATCGGTTGAAAATCAGCCGGAAATTAAAACGGTCAGCGAAGGTCAAACTATTGATGTTGCCGACAATGTTCATGTCAGCCCGTTTAACGTTTCTCACTCCACCGTCGGCGCCATGGGTTTCCATATTCTGACAACCGTCCGCGGACGCGTCAGCGCCGGAATAATCGACCCTGGCGATTATCGCATGGGAGAATCTAAAGTAGGCCCTGGTTTTGAAGAAGATAAATTTAAGGAGTTTTTGAAAGATAAACCGGTTACACATGTTTTGCTCGATTCCACTTCAAGCGACAGCACCGACGAATATTTAGTAGACTTTGACCACGCAGTTGAAAACACTCTGGAACAAGTAAAAAAACACCCTGAAAAACAAGTTATCTCAGCAGTTATTTCTCGCAGTATTCAAAACATGGCAATTGATTTGGAAGCGGCTAAGCAATCTAACCGTAAAGTTTTTATTGACGGATATTGGGCCAAACTGGCGTTTCTGGCAATGCAACGCAGCGGCATACATGATTATGATGATGTTGTGTATAAAAGCGAAGATTTGAAAAACGCCAACGCTAAGGCTTATTTGGCTAAATATGACCGCGGCGAACGCTATATTATTCCAAGCGGCGCTTTTGCCGAATCTAAAAAAGGCATGAAATCTGGACTATATAAAATGTCAGAACAGCAAAAAGTTATGCTGGATAAAAACGGCAAAGTGAAAGGCAACAGCAAAGGCGAAGCCGGACACCCTGACTTTACGGTTGACTCTATGACTTTGATTCTTGCCCGTCAGCGCTGTATCGAGTCCATTAACGGTAAACAAGTTCGCGCCATGTATAATCGTTTGGCGGCTCTGGGCGCAACCATAATTGAAAATCGTTCCGGCAACAACACCGGCAAATTTGAAACTGCTTTAATGCAACGCACCGGACATGCCGTCCGTTCGGAAACCAAGAAATTTATTGAACTGATTGTAAACAATCGTAAAAACGGCAGCAAGTTGGTATTTATCCCGATTCACGGCGATGTTCATCAGCTGGCAAACACTGCGAAAGTTGTGAGAGAAGCCGGCGGCGAACCTTCTATTTGCCACAACGCCGATGAAATTAAAGTTTGGGCCGGCGGCACGAAAAAACTGGAACAAAAACCGATAGAAGAACAACGCTGGATTGCCGTACAGGGCGAAACATTAAACGGCTATGCAGGAGGAGCAAGCCAATACACCTATACTTTGGTGGACAAAGATTTCAGCAAAGTTGCAGATTTGCAGGTTGTTCGTGAAGAGGCGACTCCGGCAGTTGCCAGAGATTACGCTTCAAGAGCATTGGCTCAAGCCCGCGATGATGAAGACAACTACTATGTTCCGTCTCGTAAAGAAATTCATGCGCAAAAAGAAAAACTCTCACGCAAGAAAAAGAAAGAACTTGTCCGTAAAGCGGCTAAGGCGGCCGGACTTATTGATGAAAAAGGTCTGCCAATCGGTTTGAAAAAAGGCAGTTACGACAGATAGTTTTTATATGTGATATATTTTACCCCCGAGTCTTGTATGAAACTCGGGGGTAAATTTTAGCATTTATTCGACAATCAGCCAATAAATGAAATACACAAATTGCACGAAAATTGCCGCAAACAAAAAAACAACGGCAAATTTTGCTTCAAACTTTTTAAGTTTGGCATCGCGTTTTTTTCTCACCTCAACCAAACCGGACAAAGCCACAATAGTTGCAGAGACATTGCAAAACCAAAAAGATGACCACGCTATCATATAGAATTCCGGGTCGCTAAAAGAAAACAGCTCTACGACAAACATTGTAAGCAACAATAAAACGGTACAAAGCATACAGCCGTAATAAAGTATTTGACAACGTTTGGGCGCTCTTAATTCCGGCGATTCAGCACATCCGCTGGCAACAATAAGAAAATACACTGATAACAGCGGAACTAAAATAAATAAGTTTTCCATAATCAATAATTTTAAGACAAAACAAAATAATACATTTAATGTTAAAAATGTAAGACAAAATCAATATTTTGTCAAGCAATATAAAAAGCGAAGTTTCAGTTTTGCGCGGCTTTCTGCAATTTTTTTATAACCTCGGGATTTGTCAGCGGTAAAACCGTATTATGAACAACACCGGTATCTATTTTTTTCTGCACTTTTTCTTTATTCAAAACATTTTCATCTTCTTTCAAAACAAGAGCATGCTGCCACTGATAAACCGCTTCGTTTTTGCGCCCGACGAACCAATAGGCATCGCCCAAATGGTCGCAAATTACGGCGTTTTCGGGGTTAATATCCGCTGCCTGTTCCAAAAAATATACGGCTCTGTCATATTGTCCGGTTCTAAAAAACGCCCAGCCCAAACTGTCTATAATATGCCCTTCGTACGGATAATTGCGGTAAGCCTCCAAAATCATCTGCACCGCATTGTCGATATTTGTGTTATTGTCCAAATATATATACCCTAAATAGTTCATTACATTCGGGTTGCGACCGCTCAATTCCGCCGCTTTATTTAAATATTCAATCGCTTTGTCATAGTCATTTTCCTGATAATAAAGAGCACCCAGCGCATAATAAATCGACCAGCTGGTTTTATCAGGATTTTGCTGAGCCTCCAAGGCTTGATGATATAATCTCAACGCCTCTTTAGTTTGCTTAAGCTCGCGCTCAATATCGGCTAAATTACTCAAAAGCATAGCATTATCTGGGTATTCTTTTAACAATTCGCGCAAATATTTTTCGGCGCCTTTATAGTCCTTTTGAGCGTTAAGGTTTTCAACAACCTTCAGCCGCGCCAAATAATAAGAAGACGCATTTTTGCGGTTAATTTGTCCGTAAATGCGGTTTGCATCGGTATAAAAACCCATATTTTCATAGACATTAGCCAAAGCGAATTTTGTAACTTCATAGTCAGGATTCAAATAAACCGAAGCGGCTAAATAAACTTGCGCCAGTTCAGGAAAATTTTCCGTGCGGTACATGGTTCCCAAATTAAACATTATTTCGGCAAAACCTTTTTGCGGCGTATCGATTATGGCTGGGCATGAAGAATTCGTGTTGTCAATTTTCTGACGCAGACTTTCCATTAACAAAGCCATGGCGCCGCTTTCTTTATAATGATTAAAAATCTGCTCGGCCACATTCTTTTGATTATGACGAATATAAAAATTAAGCATTACATCCAGCAAACGATAGTTAATTTCTTCGGAATGTAATTTCAGAAACTTTCTATAAGTTTCATCTGCTTTTTTATAGTTGCCGGAATAATCATAAATCATTCCGGTGTGCATCAAAGTCAAAACCTCAAACCCTTTGACTTTAATTTTATTCAATGAAGCAATCGCCGCCTGTTCCTGATGCTCTCCGGCAAAAGACCAAGCGTCAAACAGCGGACGCACAACTTTTTTATAGAAAGGGTCGCGATCAAACTCCGTAATTTCTTTACGCACTTTGGCGTATTTGCCTTCTTTAAAATCCTTGGTCGCAACAATAAGAACCGGGAGCAAAGATTTGTTGCCGTTTTCTATATTTTTCTCCGCATAAGCAGCAGCTTCGTCAAAATTTCCCAAATACAGCATAACACTGGAAATTGCGTTAACGGCATTTTGATTTTGCGGTGATTTTTCCAAAACTATTTTATAATACGCAGCAGCGTTTTCATAATCGCGCCGAATAAAAGCGACATGCGCAGCCATGGCCGCGCCGTATAAGGAATCGGAACCGGAAAAAGACGTTTTACTTTCATTATCTGTCTTCCGCGATTGTTTCAAAGTTCCAAAATCAAACACATTTTGCGAACAAGCCAAAACGGCGGCGGACAATAAAATAACAGCGCAAACAGTTTTTTTCATAACATCTCTCATAACTTTTTACCCTAATGCACAATCAATCTGTATAATATATAAAATTTATTAGCAATGTGTAAAGAGTCTTTATCATATTGCAAAAAATGTATTTTAGGATATGATTAGCGGTAACGGATAAAAAAATGGAAGATTTAGAAGAAATATTGCGTTGGTATATGCTGGGCGGAGTTGATGAAATCTGCGCCGCCGAACCGTTTAACGCTTTAACAAAACCGGCTCCGGCCGTTTCCAAAGCGGAAGCACCGGCGCCAAGCGCATTTGCACAGTCTTCCGCACCGCAGCGCCCGGCCACTACTCTGCTGGCGCAAAGCAGCAACAGCGCCTGCATAAACGCCCGCGAAACTTGCGCGGCCGCTCAATCTTTGAACGAGCTTAAAAACGCTATGGAAAAATTTGAAGGTTGTTCGCTTAAGTTTTCGGCAAATTCCACCGTGTTCGGCAACGGAAATCCGGCAGCGCCTGTTATGTTTATAGGTGAAGCGCCGGGAGCCGATGAAGATATGCAGGGAAAACCTTTTGTGGGGCGCAGCGGACAACTATTAAGCAAAATGCTGGAAGCAATCGGCTTAAGACGCGAAGACTGCTATATTACCAACGTTTTACCATGGAGACCACCCGGAAACCGTACGCCTACAGACGGCGAAGTTGCGGTTTGCCTGCCGTTTTTACAGCGGCAGATAGAATTGGTTAAGCCCAAATGCATATTCTTGCTGGGCGCCAGCGCCGCCAACGCTTTGCTGGACAATACCGACAGCATTTCGCATTTGCGCGGAAAAATTTTGGACTATAGAATGTCAAACGGTGAAATAATACCGGCCTTATGTAGCTACCATCCGGCTTATTTGCTGCGTTCGCCTCAGCAAAAATCTAAGTCTTGGAGCGATTTGTTGCGCCTGCAGAGAAAATTGCAGGAAAATTGATTTTTTGAAAAAATTAAGGAAAATTAAACAATAAAGTTATATATATGTTAACATATTTAACCCTTTGGAGTGATAAAGATGCGTATGTTTAATAAAATTTTAGTTTCAGGTATCAGCCTTTTGACAATTTTTGCCTTGGTGAATCCGGCCATTGCTGGAGAAAAAGATGGAGATGCAGAGTCTTCTAATGCCGGCGCTATTTTGTTCCGTATAGAAAATATTAAGCCGATTACCAACAACGACGGTTTAATTGACAAATGCACCTTTATGGTAACAGCATTTAACCGCATGGATAAAGCAGTAAAAGAAGCTAAGCTGAATTTTAAGTGGGCTGACAATATCTCGGGCAAATATGTGATTGACGGAACCGATATTAAAGTAAACAGCGGAAACGATGCCCAAACCAAAATTACATCGGATATTACGCTTTCCGACATTGCTCCACACACTCAAAAAAGTTTTGAAGCCAGCGTTAACACCGACAAATGCTTTTTATTGTTTGACAACTTAAACTACAAAGTTGAATCCTGCATGAACGAAGGCGACAAAGTAGAAATTAAAAACAGCAAAGTCGTCAGCAAAACCGAAGGCTGCAAAGACAACTTTGACTATATTGACTCCAAGAACCCTGAATATTATTCCGAATTTAAAGACGTGCCGGAAAGCGTGATTGCCAAACAGGCCGAAGCGGAAAAAAACAATGAAGTTGCAAAAATTTCCGAAGATTATCAAAACGCTATGATCAATATGCAAAAAGCCGGCGAAAATTTGGACGCTATTAAATAATCCACTATCATTTCACGGAGGGCGGATATGCTGAAAAAACTTTGTTTATTAACGGTTTTGTTTTGGGGAATAAATACGGCGCAAGCGCAAATGTTTGCTCCGCAGCAAAGCACAACCGGCAGCAAACCGGCGCAGGCTAAAGCCCAAACAGCAACCGCTACTTCCACCCCAAGCGCTGACAAGCCGCTGTTGGACGAAAACGGCGCCCCAAACTATGTTGTCAGAAACTTTGCGGAATCTTCACAGGAAAAAAAATATGACAACACCGAGCGTAAAGTCTTTACGCTTAAAATGGTAAACGGAGAAATTGTAACAGACAATCCGCCGCGCTCAATTTTAATATCTTATGAAAATTATCAAATAAATAAAAGTTTTGATAACTGGATACGCTGTTCTTTACGCATTTATGTGCTGAACGACTTAACCGAAAGAATTAACAATTTCAGTTTTAAGCTTCATTGGCCGGAAATGGACACTTCAATTCAAATGAACAGACTGAATCCGGGTGTTAGAACCTATAAAGATGTGGTTTTGCTCGGCGAAGGCTGTTTCAATTTGGATAAAGCTCCGACAGTGGAAGTTAACCGCTGCCGTGTAAAGGGAATGACACAAGAACAATGCGCCGACGCCGTAAAGTGGTTTCAAAGCAAAAAGAACTAAATCTGCCAATTTATAAAAACACCTCTGAGTTTCAGCTGAAAACTCGGAGGTGTTTTTTGTTTAAAAACGTTATATATAAACGGTTCAGGCGTTTTTTATTTAACCATATCAACTACGGAATCCGTAATATCAACACCGCCGTTAACAACAGAACCTTTGCTGATGATAACCTTCAGGTCTTCTTTGTCGGCAACCGATTTAATAATGTCATTCAATTTTTGGTCAGAGGCCTGCAAAGCTGAAGCATACATTTTATCAAAATTTTCTTTTTTAGCGTTGATTTCCGCCAAATATTTTTCTGATTCCTTCTTTTTAGCGTCTTCATCACTGATTTTTGCTAATTTTGCATTAGCCTTGTCCGCCATTTTTTTCAATTCATCAATTTGATTTGCGCGCTCAACTCTCAACGCCGCCACATCTTTAGATTCCGTAAGCACACGCTGAACATCGACAACCGCAAATTTAGGTTCGTTATTGCTTGACAACATTCTGGTTGCAGCAGCAGTAACCACGGCCGTAAACAACGCAACACAAAAAATCAATCCGTAATTCGGGCTATTGTCAAATCTGGACATTTGTTTCTCCTTTAATTAAAAACACAACTTTATGTTAACGATTTTTTTAACCTTTTCAAGATATTTCAGCCGGAAAATCACAATAAATATTGACGCAAAAACAAAAATATTTATGATAAACGCAAAGGAGTAAAAAATGAAAGCAACAGACACCGGAATTAAAAGAATTTTAAAGGCTTTTATCTATTCCCGCGACGGCTTTACCGCAGCCTTCAAAAGCGAAGCGGCGCTACGGCAGGATTTAGCGGTTTTTACGGTGTTTTCAATTATTGCCGTCTGTCTTAGTATGCCGGTTTGGCAAAAAGCCCTGCTTATTTCAAGTCTGCTGTTTATTGTGATTATGGAATTGGTAAACACTGCCGTGGAAGTGGTTATCGACCGCATTTCGCCGGATTATCATGAACTTTCCAAAAAAGCGAAAGACATCGGCAGCTTGTTGGTTTTACTTTCATTTATCAATGCCTTGATTTTGTGGGGGGCGTTTTTATATCCGCTGTTTTTTTAGATGTACCAGCCTCAAGATTTAGCCGTATACATTCATTGGCCGTTTTGCAAAAGCAAATGCCCTTATTGTGATTTTTATAAAGAATTGTCAAAAAATTGTAATGAAGAAAAGCTGATTGCCGAATATCTGGAAGCCTTAAAAAAATATCATGATTTGTTGCCGGAACGCCGCGTTAAATCCATATTTTTCGGCGGCGGCACCCCTTCTCTTATAAGTCCGAAAAACATAGAAAAAATCATAAATTTCATCTGCAAAAATCAAAGCATTACCGACAATTTTGAAATTTCCTTGGAAGCCAACCCCAACAGCAATCACCCGGGTATGTTTAAGGACTTGAAAGCCGCCGGAATCAACCGTTTGTCTTTGGGAGTGCAAGCCTTAAATGACGAAGACCTGCGCTTTTTGGGACGTACACACAGTCTGTCGGAAGCCCGCCGCAGCCTTGAGGAAATTGTGAGAATTTTTGCCAATCATTCCGCCGATTTAATTTACGCCCGGCCGCGGCAAACAGTTGAAAACTGGCGGCAGGAACTTGCCGAAATCTGTGGCTACGGACTGAAACACTTGTCGCTTTATCAGCTGACCATTGAAGAAAACACGGTGTTTTACCGCAAAAACGTCAAAGCGCTCAATGATGAAACTGCAGCCGATTTATACTCATTTACCAGCGGATATTTAGCCGAACACGGTTATAATTTATACGAAGTATCAAATTTTGCACAGCCTGGTTTTGAGAGCCGACATAATTTAACCTATTGGCAAGGCGGAGATTACATAGGTATCGGCAAATCGGCGCAAGGCAGATTGACTTTAAACGGTGATTTTTTCGCGATTGATTATCCCTTTATCAATGAAAAAATTTCCGCCGCCGAACGCGCGGAAGAACTTATAATTACCGGATTGCGACTTGTGCAGGGTATAAACAAAGCTACATTTCAAAAAATTATCGGCGCACCTTTGGAAAAATTTGTAAACACCGACAAACTTAAAGAATTGTCTGAGCTCGGATTATTAAAAGATACATCGCAAAACTTAACCGCCACACCGCAAGGCTTTTTAGTTTTAAACACGCTGATTTACGAGCTTTGTCTTTAATCGCTGATACCATAGCCGCCGTTAACCAGCACCACAAGCAGCAGCAAAAAAAACATCATGGCGAATCCGGCGCGCACCGAAACGCCGTCGGGAATTTTATAGTGCCGATTCAAGGCAAAAACAAAAAACGGAGCCACCAGCAACAAGGCTGTTACATATCCCGGATTGGGAGCTGCGCGCAGAGCCATGGTTTTAGCGGTAATCAGCGCGGCGCTGAACCCAATCAGATAACCGCCGATTTTCCACATTTTTTGCGAAAACACTTCACCCGCTTTCTGCTTAAAAGAAAATTCTCGGCGATGCTGAATATAACATTTCAAATTATAGCATCCGCTGACAAAAGTAGCAACCGACAAATAATAGGCGATTGACTGCCATACCGACGAACCGCCCAAGGCAATGTATTTGGTGATAATGCTCATTCCGGCCAGGGCGAAAACCGCCGGCATAATATAACGCGCGGTTTGCCGCGATACTCGCGTGTTTATCATTTGCCAATAGCAAAATGTAAAACCGAACAAAACCAAGAGAAGAGTAATAAAAACGTTACCTTGCCGCGTAAGCGCAAAAAATTCCTCAGGCGTCAACATCCACCATAAAAACGTTGTAACCAGCACTGTTATCGCCATAAAACGCGAAGTCGGACCGGCGCCGTATTTGGCCGAAGCAAAAAACAAGTGCGAATCGTATATGCCGATAAGCCAGCCCTGAAAAATCAGCAAGCCCCAATAATAAGCGCTGGTCGGCACCGGAAAAAACACCAACAGCGGCATAAACAAAAAAGATATGCCGAAACCGCGCCATATCCCCAAAACATAGCCGTCTACCTTGTAATGCTGATTAAACAAGGTATAAACCGCCGTAAAAAATCCGTATATTAACCCATTGACAATCCATAACATAAAAAGTTATGTAATCAGCCGCCGGGCTTTTTCAAGTCAGGAATTTTCCAGCTCATCGGCTTTCATCTGCACTTCAAGCCATTGATTTTCCATTTCTTCCAATTTTTCTTTGTTTGCGGCAAGTTTGGAAGTAAGCTCATCAAATTTTTGCGGATCATCGGTATAAAGATTAGCATTGCCCAAAGCAACCTCTATAGCTTTATTTTCTTCGCCTAATTTTTCAATTTCTTTCGGCAGATTTTCCAGTATATACTGTTCTTTATAGCTTAATTTCTGCGTTTTATTTTTTTCACGAACTTTCGGTTCTTCTTTTGCTACCTGCTTGCGGGCGTCCTTTTTAAGCGGAATACCTTTGAGCTTTTCCAACAATTCCGAATAAGAACCTACATGTTCATAAACCGTACCGTCGCCGCGCATATAAATTAAAGATGTCGCCACTTTATCCATAAAATCGCGGTCATGGCTGACGATTAAAATTGTGCCTTCATAGTCGTCCAAAACTTCTTGCAGCAAATCCAGCGTATCCATATCCAAATCATTGGTAGGCTCGTCCAAAACTAAAAAATTAGATTGTTTAGCCAACGCCAGTGCCAGCATTAAACGATTTTTTTCACCACCGGAAAGCGTGGAAACCGGACATTGCGCCTGATCTGGCTTAAATAGAAAATCTTTCAAATAGGCAACCACATGCCTAAAATGTCCCCTCACCCAAATATGGTCGCCCTCATTGCACAGAGTTTTCCACAAAGTTTTTTTCGGGTCAAGAGTAATACGGTTTTGGTCAAAATAGGCTTCTTCCAAATTCTTGCCGATACGCACAAAACCCGAATCCGGCTCAAGACGTTTGGTCAACAGCTTTATCAATGTGGTTTTACCGGAACCATTCGGGCCGACAATACCGATTTTGTTGCCTTTAATCACCCGAATGGAAAAATCTTTAACAATTTCTCTGTCGCCGAATGATTTACTGATATGCTTGGCTTCTATTACCATTTTAGAACGCAACTCAGCCGTTTCTGCTTCCAAGTTGACAGAACCTGTCATTTTTATTTGCTCGCGACGCTCCTGACGCAGCTGTTGCAGCCGACGTAAACGTCCCATATTGCGGCGGCGGCGTGCGGTTACTCCTTTATGCAGCCATTCTGTTTCTTCGGCAATTTTTTTATTTAAGGCTTTCTGTTCGATAATTTCTTGCTCAATAACCTGGTCTTCCCAGTCTTCAAAAGCAGAAAATCCTTTGTTATTGCGGCGCAAAATTCCTCTATCCAGCCAAAATGTGGTTTGTGAAATATGGTCTAAAAACATCCGGTCGTGGCTGATAACGATTACAGCTCCGCTAAATCTTTTAATTAAGTCTTCCAATTTTTCAATAGTGGTAATATCTAAATGGTTAGTCGGCTCATCAAGCAGTAAAATATCCGGCTCACCGATTAACGAGCGAGCCAAAGCCGCCTTGCGCCGTTCACCGCCGGAAGACTGTTCGGGATTTTGATTTTCATTTATGGCAAAATATTCTATCAATTTATCCGCTCGATAGGTTTGATTTTGCTCGTTTTTCGGCAATCCGGCCTCAACCACTTCGCGCAGAGTTTTAAAACCGGTAAAATCCGGTTCCTGCGGCATATAGCCGATACGAACACCCGGCTGAATAAAAAACTCGGCTTCATCCGGTTCAATTTCTTGAGCAATAACTTTTAACAGTGTGGATTTTCCGCAACCGTTGCGTCCGACCAAACAAATTTTATCCCCGCGGTTAATATATAAATCAACATCCGTAAACAGCGGATTTAAGCCAAAGCTCAGTTTGGCACCGCGAATTGTATATATAGGAGCTTCTACAACCATTTTTTCAAACCTTTCTTGCTTTTATCTAAACTAAAATCGCAAATAATACAAGAGATTTATCTTTGATGGCGGTTTGAAAAAAGCGAGGCCGCTTTAACCTCGCTTACAAATTACTTAATTTTATTCATTATCCAAAAATGCCACATGCAGCAGTGTAACTGGTTTTATTTCCGTTGCCGCAAAAACACGGCGGCGAATCTGCCCGCGAATAAAATCTTCTATCTGCGTATGATTTTCAGACTCCAGCAACTTCTTTTCTATAAGAGGCTTTACAGCTGCCAAAATTTCGTCAGCCAGCTTATTCCAATCATCTTCCTCTAAAATATCTATAGAAGACATCTGCAAATCTAACAGCTTTTTATCTTTAATCACGGCACTGATAAACATGCTGCAATTAAAAGCAATACGGCGGCGGTTTCTAATCAGCTGTGAGCCGAGCGATACCGGACGATTTCTATCCCAACCGATAATATCGCAGAAAACCTGTTCCAAAAGCTCAATATGATTGTTGTGCAGCAAACACATATCGCCGTTGCGCGCCGAAAAAACTTCTTTAATACCGCAGCTCAAAGCAAAACGCTTATGTTCGCGGATAAACTTTTTATCACCATGCACCGGCAGTACCACAGCCGGTTTCAATAAATCGTACATACGTTTCAAATCTTCGCGGCACGCGTGTCCGGAAGTATGAACCAACTCGGTTTCATCGGTAATAACCGTCGCTCCCTGCGCCGCCAATTTATCTTGCATACGTTCAATTTTATCTTCATTTCCCGGAATCATCTTAGACGAGAAAATAATCGTATCCGAATTATCCAACTTTATATATTTGCTTTCGCCGTTGGCAATAATGCTCAACGCACTACGATAATTGGCCTGTGAACCGGTACAGATATAAAGCACTTTATCTGCTGGAATATCTTTAGCCTCCTCCATGGTATGAACCGGAGGTAAATCTTGTAAATAACCACATTCTTTGGCAATTTTAATGTTGTTAATCAAAGTGCGTCCCAGCAATACCGGAGTTCTCCCCGCTTTGTCAGCAGCTAAAATCAAACTTTCCAAACGCATCAGATTGGACGCAAAGCAGGTTACAATCAATCCGCCCTCAATTTGCGGCACAATATCCATTAAACTTTTACGCACTTCAGCTTCAGACGGCGATTTTTTATCAACCATGATATTAGTCGAATCGCAAACCAACATTGAAACGCCTTCATTTGAAAGTTTTTTCAACGCTTCAAAATCTGTCGGCAACATAGAAAGCGCTTCATCATCAAAACGCCAATCCGTCGCATGTAATATATTGCCGTATTTAGTGCGAATTGCCAAAGCGCAGGTTTGCGGCACCGAATGAGCAATGGATATAAACTCAACGCTGAAATTAGGCAATTCTACCGTTCTTTGCTGATTTACCGAAACCAACGGAACCACATCTTCCATTTTAAATTCCGTCAAACGCGATTTAATCAACCCCAAAGTAAAATCCATTGCATAAACCGGACATTGCAAATGCGGCCAAATTTGAGCAATGGCTCCAAGGTGGTCTTCATGTCCGTGAGTGATGAACAAACCTTCTATATCATCTTTGTAGGCGTCCAAAAATTCCGGAGAAGCATAGGCCAAGTCCATTCCCGGATATTCATCCAGCAAAAAACCATAGCCGGCGTCAACCACAATTATTTTGCCGTCCACCGCATACATATACATATTCATACCGATTTCGTCGGCCCCGCCCAGCGGCAAAAAATAAATTCCTTCTTTTTTAAAATCACTCATTTTTATTCATCTCTTCAAAAAATACATCTCCCGCCAATATTTTTTTAATACCGACCGGTGTTTTTAACAATAACGCGGCATTTTCATCTATTCCCATAAAAATGCCCTTTTCTTCTTTGCCGTTTTGGCGAATTATAATTTCCTTCTCCAAATTTTTGGCATTTTTGAGCCATTCCTCACGCAGAACTGCAAAACCTCTGGTTTGCAGTAAGCTCAAATTCTGCGAAAAACTTTCCATAAACAGCTGCAAAAACTTTATTGCCGATATTTTTATTCCACATTCCGCCAATGATGTTATTTTATAAACGGCGTCGGCAAGTTTCGGGCTGTCGGCGATATTAACGCCCACTCCGATAATCATATACTTTTCCGCGCCTTTTTCAAGCAAAATTCCGCTTACTTTGGCATTATTCAGCAGCACGTCGTTCGGCCACTTCAATTTTACGCCGGCATTAGGCGAGATTTTTTTGATTGCCTGCAACAAACTCAGAGACGCCGCAAACGCCAATTCTCCGGATTTTTGCAATTCATATTCAAAAGCCATGGAAAAAAATAAATTTCCGTCGCAGCTACTCCAATTTCGACCGCGGCGGCCACGGCCTGCTGTTTGTTTTTTAGCGCAAACCACCACATATTTATTCGGCTCATTACAATATTTTTGTATTTCATCATTAGTGCTGGCGACTTCATCTTCTAAATAATAAACCCATTTGTCATTCAGCGCCATGCCAAAGCTCCTTCAAAAATCAATTCAAAATCCTGTATTAAAAAATGCGGCTGCAGAGTTAATATTACCATCAACAGCGCCACACCGAAAATTGCCGTATAAATTCCGCGGTCGGCACGGTCAAAAGCAATGTTGCTGTTTTCAAAATATAAAGTTCTGACAATTTGCAAATAAGCGTAAACCAAAACCAAAAACGCGGCCAGCACAATACTCAGCTGATAAAAATTATTGTGAAAAACCAAATCGCTGACCACAGCAAACACGCCTAAAAAACCTAAAAACGGCGGAAAGCCTATCAATGAAAATAAAAAGAATGTCAGCATAGCCGAAATATAAGGACGGCGAAACGACGCGCCCTCAAAATCACTGAGCATAAACAGGTATTCGCCTTTATTTTTCAGCCCGAACAAACAAGCGCAAACTCCGCACATCGCCAATAAATAAACCGCTAAATAGATAAACGCCGTATTTAAGGCATCGGCAGTTAAACGCTGCAGTACTAAAAAAATTATTCCCTGCTGACACACCGAACTATAAGCGAAAATTTTGCGGATGTTTTTACCGCTGCAAGCGCCGACCGAGCCCACGAACAGCGAAAGAATCGCCAGCCCTTGGCAAAACAAGGTCAGACGCGGCTCAACCGAAGATAAAACCTGCGTGTTCATTTTTATAAATGCCGCCCAACAGGCGCCAATCGGCACTAAAGTAAAATAGGTAAAAACCGGCAGCACGATTTGCCCTGTGGTTTCTGTATACCAAAAATGCAAAGGCGCCAAGCCTAAAAAGAATACAAAAGCCAAAATCAAAACCGTCGCGGCTAAAAACGTTTTTATCTCGGCAGCTCCGTTTTCAAAATATCCACCCAAAATATCATAGTTCAAATCATTGGTTTGCATATACAAAAACAAAACACACCCGGAAAACAAACCAAGCACAAAAACAGCGGAAAAAGCGTATAAACGGCTGCTGATATAAATGTCTTTGCGTTTATCGGCACGGATAAACTGCAAATAATTCGCAGCTGCCATCAAAACAAATGCCGCCCAAGTCAGCCCCAAATTTTTTGACATTATTAAAAGCAGGCCAGCCAAACCGGAGGCCAGCAAGCCGCAGCCCCAAAGCGCGCAACCGACATTCATGCTGGCGTACCATTTGCGCGACAAAAACAACGTGGCGCAAATAGCGGCAAACAAGATGATTTCAAACAAAAGCGTAAATTTATCGGCCTGTAAAAAATCGGCAAAAGCCGTGCGGTTATAAAAAATCACGCTGCAGCCAAAACTCATGATTGTAAAAATTTTTGCCAATCGAAAAACCATTCCGACGGCTGCTTCACGGATATAGCAGACAAACAAAGCCACAACACCCAGCGCCAACAGCCATAAAGGAGAAAGATATAAAGCATTTTCAATCATTTTATTTTCCTAAAACACAAACCACAGCGGGTTAAAAAATGATAAAAACAAAACTATTACCACACCGCTCAAAAACATTTGCTGCTTTATTGATAAATCTTTCAGATTTTCGGCTTTTTCGTCATGCTGACGTAAATCGCGCATCATATAAAGCTCGTGCAGCAATGAAAGCGCCACTAAAGTCAAAGCCGTCATCACCCACAGCCCGACAATAAAGTTTTCTTGAAAAATCTCGGAAATCAGCACAAAATTATTCCAAAACAATGAGGAAATCGGCAAACCGATTGCTGTTAAAACAAAAAACGACATCACAATCGAAAAACGAGGCATATAAGCCAAAATTCCGCGGTAGCCGCAGGTTTGCTGCTGGCATTTTTCTTCAAACTGCAAATCAAGCACCACCAGCGACGAGGTAACAATCAAAAAAATAAACAGCGAATAAGCAATATTCATTTTCAAAGTATCCACCGGCAGAATAACCGCCAGCAAAAAAAACAGATAGTAAACGGTGGAATATGAAAACATTTTATATAAAAACTGCCGGCTGACAAGACCTATCAGCGCCAAAAAAAGCATGGTCAACACCGTAAACACTTCAATATACGGCAAATATAAACTAATGCTGTCCGGCACAGATAAAGGCCAAAAACGTGCGAATCCGTAAAGCCCGGTCAGCGGCAGCATATTAACCATAATATAAACCAGCGGATTGCGGATATTGGCACTGACAGAAGCTATCCAAGAATGAAACGGCCAAACCGGTATTCTTGAAATAAAGGCAAGACAAACGGCCGTCCACACCAAAAGACCGACATGCGGAGACATATCAACTAAAGCTATTTCCGAAAGCCGCACATTGCCATGATAGAACTTATACAAAATTAAAGTTGCCGCGAACAAAAATAAAATACCGATAAAATTATAAATAAAAAAACGATAGAGAGTTTGTATTTTTTTAGCGCTTCCGCCCGCCCCCACCAGCATAAACAAAGGCAGCAGCATACCGGCAAAAAACGCATAAAACGAAAGTAAATCGCCGGCTGTGAAAAAGGCCGTCAGCATACCGGCAAAATACAGCGTTAATAACAATATCATCTTATTTTTGCGGTGCGTCTGATTCAATCCGGCCATGCCGATAATTAAAGCCATGTAAAAAGCCAATATCAGCAGCAGAGCAAAAGCATCAACCCCAAAATACAGTTCAAATCCAATGTTTTCCAGCCAATTAAACGAAAAGCCGGCGATTTCTTCGGTTTTATTTTCTCCGGCAAAAGAAAACAGGCGCAGCACAGTCAAAATATTGGCAGACAGTGTAAACAAAACCACGTTATAGGCGTTGTTCTTATTATCCGGCGCGGTCAAAACAAAAAAACATCCGATAATCGGCAGCAGCAGCATTACCAAAATCAACTCCGGCATCAGTTTGTTCCTCCCGCAAAATAAGCATATATCCACAGCGCCGTTAAAAGCAGCAGCATTACAATTCCGCCCCACACGCGATTATAGTGCATATTGCGGAACAGCCTGATTGCTCCGTTCAGCAAAAACACCGAAATTCCAACCACAGTTTTTTCAATTATCATACGGTCGATAATAACCGCCAGAACCCGGCCAATCCATTGCAGAGGCTTTACAATAAAATAATTATAAAACACGCCAAAAAAATCGGTGTCTTGCACAAATTTGCAAGAATAAACACCGTAAACAAAACCGGGAATCGGCAAAAGCAATAATAAAACAATACCGATAAACACCATAATGTTAAATGAATTAAAAATGATTTGCGAGTTGAAAACAGCATACACGACAGCCGCCGCCGTCAACACCCAATACCACATTTTTGCGCTGTGTCTGTTTTTTTGTGTTTCGCCGCTTTTCCCGATAATATAGAAATGCCAAAGCTGCAGCAAAGCAATAATATAAATAACCAGCCATCCGAGCAGGCAGTATTGCTCTTTTATTTGCGGATAAACATAGTTAATTTCGCAAAGCAACAGCGTCAAACAACCGAATCCCGCGGCACATTTCAGTTTCCAATTCGGCAGCCGGCAGTTTTTTATTTTTAACAGGCTGACATTGCGATTTGTTTGATAATATACATAATACAGCAGACTTGTTGCCAAATATTGACAGATTAGCAGCCAAGAAAAAGATTCATTCCAAATAAAGCCGTTTTTATCAAGCAAAAACACTAAGAGCGCCCAAAACAAAATCTGCTGATAAATGACCTTTAATTTCAAATTTTCCGCCAACCAAAAACATAAAGCCGCCCAGCCGGCGCTTAAAAGGCAGATATAATGCAGCATCGGTTTGAAATAAATTGAAGTTTGCCACAGCAAGCTGAATTTCAGCAATAAAATTAAAGCCGCGGCCGGAGATGATAAAAATAAAACATTTTGCAGACGGTGAAAACGAATTTCTTTCAGCGGCTGGATTCCGCCCTGAAACGGAATCAGCCCAAATTTTATACACACGGCAAAGAATCCGGCAATCGCCACAAAATCCTTATGAAAGCCGATTCGGTCATATTTTAGAATCTGCCGCATATCCAAGGATTCCAGCTGGCAGTTAACCACCGCCAAAACCGTAAACAAAATCATGTCGGCTATCAGGTTAAAAGTAGCATAACACTTTGAATTTTCCACATCGTGTATCAACAATAAAGCCAGTACGTCCACCAAAAACAAACCGGAAAGCAGCTGCACCAAGTTATTGCTGGTAAACATAGTAATCAGCGCCGCCAAATTAAAAAGCACGACCGCGTCAAACGCGCAGCGCCGTTCTTCATTTCTGAAAATGACATTATAACCGAGAGCCAAAACCGTTAAGCCGAAAAACGGCAAAATAAACTTGCAATTATAAGTATTTGAAACAATATCAAACATAATGTTGCCGCTGGGCGAGCTGTTCCATATAAAAGAAAAAAACTGTTCCGCGGCAATATCGCTTTGTAAAAAGAATCGGCCAAGCAAAAACGCCGTAAACAAAAAAATCAGGCAAGACAAAACCTTATCGGTCTTTATGCCTGATTTAAAACAACTGAAAAAGGCAACAATAATTAACAGAAATACCGTGTCTGCAATCATTTAAGCCTGCTTCAGATTAAGAAATAATCAAATTTTGAACGTTTTTAACCAAACGAACCGGAACAATATATTCACGTTCCACATCATCGTTATCAATTTCCACGACTAAAACTTCCGATACGGATTTCAGCGGAGAGCGAGCGTCTTTATCAATATCATTAAATGCCACCGAACTTTCCTGCGAACGATACAGCAAGGCTCTGTCGCTGCCGTCATAAATAAAACGAGGATTTTCAGGTCCGCCGGCACGGCTATCCATCATCAACATAATCTCACCCTTAGCGTTTTGAAAAATACTATATTTTCCTTTTTTACCGATTTCATTGCTAATAGTCATACATAACCTCTAAAAACAAAAGTTTTCCTCAAATTTTAAGGAATAGTAACATACAAATCTTAATAAATAAACACTAAATTAAATTTTTTTAACTTTTTTTATTTTTTCTATTGACTTCCGCAATTTTATCTAATATAAGCATACTCGTTAAGCGAGTTCGTAGCTCAGTCGGTAGAGCATTTGACTTTTAATCAAAGGGTCGCGGGTTCGAATCCCACCGAGCTCACCAACAGTAAAGCCACCTTTATGGTGGCTTTTTTGTTTGTGTTGCACATCTTTAGCCGCTTTTTAATTCTTGACAAAATTGCTTTTATCAGATTGACAAAAAGAATTGACTTTTTAATATTTTATGCCATAATAAAACTATAAGAGGATATTTTAATTTTCTTGAAAAGATAACGCTATTTAGGAAGGATAAGGTCATGGAAGAATATAAAATTGATGAAAATACAACATATATTGATGATGGCAGTTTAAAAATCATAAAATATGCTAAACAGGACGACCAGAGCTTAGTTGTTAAATTCAGAGAAAATGATGAATATATTGTCATAGAGCACGTCGGCGATTGTACCAGCGATACACTATATCGTGTAAATGCAGAGATATACACCGAAAAGCCGATAAAAGGCGAAGAAAAGCAGACTGAAGAAAAAAAATTATCTAAGTTTGAAAAAGCTAAAAATAAGCTGTTGTCAAAGATTTTGGCAAAAAAAAGCAATTCAAATAACTCTGAAGCAACAACACCTAAAGAAACTTTTTCTAAAGAAGTTTTATTTAATAAAGATATTTATAACCCTAATCGTACTTTAGATGATTTTTTAGCAAATCCTATTCAATTAGAACCTGAATATAAATCTATTAATAAGGTTTTGGAATCTGCTCGTCAAACCATCATAACCGATGGATATAGATTGAAAAAAGAAGCTGATAAAGTTCGTCTTGAACAACTAGAAGCTAAATATGCTAAAGAAGACAAAGCCGCTTCTGCGAAAAGAAGTGCTTTGGATAACGATGTTGCTCGCAAGTTAAAAGATTTTGGAAGATAATTGTTTTTGCGAGTTTTAGATATTCAAATAATAACGCCTAAGAAAGTATTTCTTAGGCGTTATTATTTAGAGTATGTATTTAAATTGCTACAAAAAAACTCTCAATCATTACGAATGAGAGCTTTTTTGTAACTGATTATAAAGTTAAATTACTTCAATTCAACTTTAGCGCCAGCGGCTTCCAATTTAGCTTTGATAGCTTCAGCTTCTTCTTTAGAAGCGCCTTCTTTAACAGTTTTAGGAGCGCCGTCTACCAAATCTTTAGCTTCTTTCAAGCCTAAGTTTGTAATAGCGCGGATTTCTTTAATAACGTTAATTTTGTTAGCGCCTGCTTCAGCCAGAACTACATCAAATTCTGTCTTTTCTTCAGCAGCGGCAGCGCCTGCACCGGCAACACCAGCAACAGCAACAGCTGCAGCAGCGGAAACGCCCCATTTTTCTTCTAACATTTTTGACAATTCAGCAGCTTCCATAACTGTCAGAGCTGATAATTCATCTACTAATTTGGCCAAATCTGCCATTTTTTTTCTCCAAATAAATTAAATTAAAATTTTCTAATTAAAAACCATTTACACAGCTAAACTTTTTTTTGTTTTAGGCCGAGTGCCGCGCCGCTGATTTTGAGCGAAGTATACAACTTAGTACATAAGCGATAAATCAGCAAGCATGACTCGCATAAAACGAAAAAGAAAACTATGCAGCTTCTTTTTCGCTGTAAGCCTTGGTAACTCTTGCCAATTTGGCGGCAGGAGCCTGCAACAAACCAACCAGTTTGGCGCGCAATTCGTCCATAGACGGAATAGCAGCCAATTCTTTGATTTCATCTAAAGTCAGAGCTTTGTCAGACAAAGCACCGCCAACGATAACCAATTTTTCATTAGTTTTTGCAAATTCAACACATGCTTTGCAGGCGGCAATCGGGTCATTGGCATAAGCCAAAGCAACCGGACCTTTGAACAGGTCTGCCAAACCTTCAAATTTTGTATCTTTTACAGCAAGACGAGCAATACGGTTTTTAGTAACTCTCAAAGAGGCACCGGCATCACGCACTTTGTTTCTCAATTCGTCAGCTTCAGCCACAGTCAAACCTAAATATTCGGTGATTACAACTGATTCTGCGTTAGAGAATACTTCATGCATCATGTTGAGTAACTCTGTTTTTTCTTCGCGGTTCACTTATTGTCTCCAAACGAAAATGTTAAATTCAGACCCTCAAGGTCTAAACCGTTACCAAACCCGCAATATTCTCATAAAGAATTTTGCGGAACCTAAATCTGTCCAGGAGAAAAATTTAATTCTAAAACTCACTCCCGTCTATGTAGGATATTTAAGGCTTTGCGACACCGTCAGCTTTAGTTACAAGCAAAAAGCCTTCGGTATCGTAAGCCGCCCACAGTCTTGGACAGTTTCAAAGGTAAAAACCTTTGAAGAGCGGGGCAGAAAAATCATATAAACAACTTCTCTGCCCTAAACTGATTTGCCTTTTAACAAACTTTTTATCAAAAAGCAAGCATTATTTAATATAGTTAAAAACTATAATTCAGAAGCGTTAACCTTTACGCCGACACCCATTGTAGAGCTGATTGAAATTTTCTTCAAATATGTGCCCTTCAAGGTAGCAGGTTTAGCTTTGATAATTGTTTCGATGAACAATTTAGCGTTATCATAGATTTTGTCTTCAGAGAAAGACGCTTTAGCAACACCGGCGTGAACAATACCATTCTTTTCTACACGATATTGAACTTCACCGGCCTTAGCGTTTTTAACTGCTGTGGCAACATCTGCGGTAACTGTGCCCAATTTAGGGTTTGGCATCAAGCCTTTAGGACCCAAAACGCGAGCAACACGACCAGCCATACCCATCATATCAGGGGTGGCGATACATCTATCAAAGTCAATTTTACCGGCCAAGATAGAATCTACCAAATTTTCGGCACCGATAACATCTGCACCGGCTGCTTTAGCTTCGTCAGCTTTTTCGCCCTGAGCAAATACGGCAACGCGAACGGTTTTACCATTACCGTGCGGCAACTGGCAAACACCGCGAATCATTTGGTCTGCGTGTTTCGGATCAACACCTAAATTGATTGCTAAATCAATGGTTTCATCAAATTTTGCTTTTGCATTTTCCTTAACGATTTTAACTGCTTCTTTAAGGCTGTACTCTTGATTTTTATCCAGAGTCTTATATGCATTTACTAATCTTTTTCCGCTCATCGACTTACTCCGTAACCTTAATACCCATAGAAATGGCTTGACCTTTAACCATATTCATAGCAGCTTCAACTGTAGGACAGTTCAAGTCCGGCAATTTGGTGGCAGCAATTTCTTTTACCTGTTCCAAAGTAATTTGACCGGCAACAGTTTTGCCAGGTTCTTTAGAAGCGGATTGCACGCCGGCAGCTTTCTTAATCAAATAAGAAACCGGAGGCAATTTAGTGATGAATGTAAAGCTCTTATCCTCGTATGCGGTGATGATTACCGGCACAGGAACACCCGGTTCCATTTTTTGAGTTTTAGCGTTGAATGCTTTACAAAATTCCATAATATTCAGGCCTTTTTGACCCAAAGCTGGACCAACCGGCGGAGAAGGGTTAGCTTTTCCGGCAGGTATTTGCAGCTTGATAAGACCTAAAATTTTCTTTTTAGATTTAGCCATTATAATACCTCATTGTAGGTTAGTGGTAAAGACCAATGGCTGGTCTCCCACATTGTTAAACATAAACAGCCAAGGATACAAATATCCCTAACCGTCTGTTTTGTATATCACATTATTTGCAAAATGCAAGTGTTTTTTGTTTTTATTACAAAAGCGGTTTATGGATGCGTGGGCAATGATGATGTTTGAAACCTCGCCCCTTGCTCTATCGTCATTGCGAGCAAAGCGAAGCAATCCAGTAACCTCACTTCGTGCGGAAGAGGTCGACGCAAAGTGTCGGATGAGGGTGCTTGATGGCGTTGCAACAATCGCTAAAAGGCGTTTGCGGCACCGTCATTATCGGCCTTGTGCCGATAATCTTGTGTGAACATACTCCTTTTTAATGGTGTTGCAATTTTTTTATTGGGTTAGAGACTCGTTGCCACAAAATCCTAGGTACAAGACCTAGGATGACGGGAATATAAGACGCCAGTTGAGCGATTGTTGCGAGTTTTTCAGGTACCCCTCGCCCGGTGCCCTCTTCCGCAAGGGGCGAGGGTACCGCGGGGCGAGAGGTTAGACCTTTACCATACTTCGTCGTATTTTAATGCCGGGTCATTCACTCTGTTATGATTACTTGGAGATTTTTTATAGTCTGTTGGAACACCTGTCATATTTTGCATATAACTATAATTATCTATAAATTTTCCATAATCATCTATAAAAGGTTTTTTCTTATTAACTTCCATATTTGTTCTATTGAAATAACAATATACTGTTGCATAAGATTCCATCGTTCCTCTAATTACCGGGAATACATTCCAATATAAAGCGTTCTTTTTTGGTTTACTACTATCGGAACTATCGGATTTCTTTTCTAAAAATGCACTGTACATAGAGTACGGATACAAGAACCCTGTAACAGCAGACCATCCTCGGGTATAACCACTCTCTGCTTTAAGCGGAATAACCATTGACTTCAATCTGGTACTTTGCTGGAACATCAACGGAGCATTAGGCTTAGTTGCCGAATCTTTACCTGTAGATGTGCTTGGTGAAGTATAATTCAAAACATACGATGTTGTAGTTAATGAACCTTTGCTACCGCTTCCCGGACTAATATGTACAGTTTCTGTCCCGTTATTTACATCCACATTACCATACACTGAAACATTTTCAAATCTAGGTGGATTTTTAGTCGCTTCATCTGCTTGTGTATCACTTGGAGTATCCGGAGTTATAAAATATCTACTTCCGCTTTTGCGCAACAAACCTGCCTGTCCTACTTCAAAACTTGCCGGAGTTAAAGTGATAACACGCATATAGCCCGGCGGACATTGCGGAGCCGGAACCACGCCCATGAATGGAGACGCCCAGTTACTAGAAACCGACATATCAACACTGTCGTCCCCTACATCACCACTATCTGTATCATATTTTCTAGCTTTGTCATAATCTGTTTCCTTATCCCAATCTGATGCTTTAGATTCTACAACCGTATTATTTACCACATAAATACCTTTATTGATAAAGTCCGGTAAAATATCGCTCAAACGAGCTCCGCCGCGGGTGGTTAATTTAATATCATTCATAACAGATGTATACGCCGGATTTACCATATAGGTATCATAGCGATTAGCACCTGTTTCATAATCGCTTCTTTCTGTTTTCGTTAAAAGATCAGGAATTGTAGCTCCTTGCACAGAGTAATTTTTCTTATCACCACCTGTTATTGTATCTCCACCAGCTGGATTATTTGCAACAAAGCGGGAGGCGGAAATTACACCATAACCCTGGTCAGCATTCAAATCTTTCTTATCTGAATATTCATTACCTCTTACTTCAACGTATCCTTTACGGATATAGATAGTACCTGTGTTAGTATTTGCCGTATAAGAACCATCTGCATTTTTTAAGGCGTTACGAACGTGCGTTGCACCTTGTTCCATATACAAAATATTTTTATCTTCATCTTTAAGTATTGGTTGTGCAATAACCATGTTTCTAGTTGATCCTACCGGTACAATGTTAATTCCTGCATCATTTTTATATTCTCCGATAGAAAGATAATATCTGTTCGGTTCCGATTGTATCATAGCAGTTTTACCACCTGTTGCTTCTAATCCGCTTTCACTGTTACCTACTAAAACGTTACCATGCATTGTAACATCATAGTCATCCTCAAACTTATTATTAAAAGATGGATCTTTTGCATTTTTATTTGTACGCACACTAAATACCATTTTATTACTATAAGTAGGGGTCGATGAACTTCCTCCAAGTGAAATGTTAAAGTTTGCTATTTCTTTGGAAGTAACATTTAAATTTGCTTCAGCTAAATCAACGGCACCTGAATTAAATACGGTTTTTACATCCTCATCCTTATTACGTCCCTCAATCGTCAACTGCTTACCTTCCATTGTCGCTTGCATATCGGAGTTGCGCAATTTTATGGTATTTTCAGATAAATCGTTTTTAAAATTGTCTTCCACTCCAAAATCATCTTCATTCAGCGCTTGAATCAAAGTTCCTTTACCACTGATAGTCATATCCGTAGTACCGCGAATGTCGGTTACCGGTGCTGTAATTTTGATATTAGCGGCCACATCATTGTCTTTTCCGTCTTTACCTCCTTTATTTAATACAATTTGAGCTTCGTGTTCTGAAGATTCTCTTAATCCTGGCACACCTTTAATCTCTTTAGCTTCTGAGCCAATTCTTAAACCTATTTGCACTGGATTTACATTAAAACGCGTATTTGATTTGTTAATATTCGAATATCTTCCTGCACTGTCTGCATTTGGCTGCGCCACAAGCATTCCTAAATTATGCACATACATCCATTTATCATTATCATCAATATTTGTTGAGCCTACTTCAAAATCTGAAGCACGAAGATGTTGTGTATCGAGTTGACCTGCTGCAAGCAGACCTTCTGCTACAGTATTAGCTCCAATTCTTACAGGAAATGTTTGCGTATATCTATATGAAGGAGCATTTATATTTTCTGTAGCCGCATTTTTGCCATTAGCTAGGTTAATTTTTTTATATCCTCCGCTTCCCATCAATAAGATACTGTTATTTTGATGATCTCCTGGTGCGTTTATATCATTTGTTCCAACTGCTTGAAATGAAGCAATACTTTCATTTATTAAATTAACCATGCCTCTAGGATTGTGATTATGATCACCTTGAATTAAATAGCTATCCGATCCTTGGTATTGATGTCCTAACGCACCGATTTTTACATCTGTCCAAGCCGGACCGGTGCCAGCGTCGTTGAGTTTGGAAGCCAAATTAACATCCATAAGGTTTGTTAACGAGCCGTCGGCGCGGGTGTTACCGTTGGTGTCAACTTTAAAATGAAAGTCCTCGTTGGCTCCGTCGGCGTCGACAAAGCGTCCGAAACCCAAACGAGTCGCGTCGGCTCTGAACGCTTGTTCCGCCGCGGTTATACTGCCTTGAATAAAAGCGTTAGGTTTGAGACCGTCGCCGGAAATATACAACCCGTACTCAGAGTCGTTGTCTGCCGAACCATCAGCCGTGGCGTTTTCTGCACCAACAATCAAACTTTTAATGTTGCGAATACTGAAAGTATCCGTTGACGCTGAGTTATTATAAACATCGTTTCTATTATCCACATTGCCCATGTACAAATCCGTACGCATGGTGTTTTTCCACCAGGTCGAACGGTCGTTAGGGTCGTCAGTATCGTCGCGTCCGCGCTGCAAATATTTATCCATATCAATTTCGTTGCCGGTTGCCGCGTTAATGGTGTCCGCCGACGCCGTTACAATGGAATATTCTGCCGCTCCGGCGCCGCTGTCCGGAAACGCATTGGTATACTCATCGCCTTCCAGTCTCCAAATACCGCCGATACCGCGAGCGGTTCCGGCTTCGGTTACATAACCGCCGCTGGCTCCAATCAGCGAAGCAATGCGCGAGGTACGCTCCTGTCCAATGTTGGCGTTTGCCGGAAACAGCGCAAATGTAGTCAGGTTATTGCCCTGTTTTACAATGGTAATTTCCGGGTTGCCGTAGTTATACAAGGCTTTGCCCACATCAAATTTATACGGCAGATAATCGCTTATCTGTTCAGGCGTTACCGGTCTGGTCGCCTGCGTTTCGCCCATATCTGCAATAATGGTGGAATAGTTGGCGCCCACATAATCGTTTGCCGCGTTCATTATGGTGCGAATGGTTGACGCCGTGTTGATGTCTTCAACCTCCATGGTTCTTTCCGCCGACTTTTTATACATAGTCGGGGTTACAACGGCGATAAGTCCCAGCATAGCCAGGGCTTCAATCATTAAACCACCCTGCTGTGCGATAGATTTTGAGATGTTACGGCGTTTCATGTTCGTTCTCCTTATTGTCCACTATTGCGTCTTTGCGTTCTGCAGTGTCCACCTATATCGGTGTTCCGGTATTTGTCAAAGGCAAACAGGCACGGCGCGCCGGCTTTGCACTTTTCCCGAAATTGCCGAGAAGCATTGTCCTGTCCGGTATAAAAAACCGGCGGAAACACAAATTTTACATATTTTGCGATTGAGCCTTTTTCATTTTGAGGATTCCTTTCATACGCAACCTGAATGGCGGTGCGCCCGACTAAATGGCATTTATTGGTTTCACACCACATCCAACCCATGTTTTTAACGCCGGAAAGTTCCCTTGCCAAATAATTGGTAAAATTAGGAGTCGGCGCAACCATAGACACTTTGTGCGAGCTGTCTCCCTCTGTAACTGTTATTTCGGTTGCCTTTTTGGAATACCAGCGGTTAGGTATTTGCGCAAAAGAAACCGCGTATCTATTCTTTTTGCCGTCAGCACTGCTGCAAGAGCGAACCTGTCCGCCGTTTTCTATTTTGTCGCTGAAACAATATATGGCGTGAGTTGATTCCGTGGCGACATCCGTCATATCATAGCCGACCGGCAAATTTTCTTCCATTTTATTAAGGCAATTATTTCCCTTGGTACATTCATACGGGCTGTTATAGTTTGAACTTTGCGAATTATACAGCATTTCACATTCGGTACCGCGATAAAACGCCACATGTTCCGCCCGAAAGCGATTCACTACCGTGGCCGCTTTTACCTCGGCAAAAACTCCTGCTTTGTCTTCGCGCGGCGAGGTGTTGAGAAAACTCAATGCCACCATTATTGTCGCCAGCAAAATCCATATATACATAACCCTACCTCAAAATGCGGTTTTACTCTAATTATAAGTTATCACAAAAAATCGCCCATAACCAGCATATTTTACTAAAGCGGGCGATTCTTCACAATTCTGTAACATTATTTAGCATTAAGGCAGTAAATTTTTGGTTAAATATTATTTTTTGCCGATTGCAGCAAAGTATGGATAATCGGCTTATCCGCCGGAGCAAAGTCATATTGCGACAAATCCTGCACCGGCACCCATTTATATTGTTCGTGCTCGTTCAGTTCGGGAATTTGCTCTTGCGCGCAAACTGCGTGATAGCAATGCAGCTCAACCCGCCCGAAATCATAGTCATAGGCAGTATCCATAAAATGCGCGCCGACCAAAATAGGCAGATTCATTTCCTCCAGCAATTCACGCGCAAGGCACTGTTCATAGGTTTCGCCCTGCTCCAGCTTGCCGCCCGGAAATTCCCATTTATATTCTAGGTCTTTACCGTGTTTACGCTGAGCTATCAAAATATGATTTTTGCAGGTAATAATTCCCGCCGCAACTTTTATAATTTTTTGCATTTTCACTCCGTTTTTTCCTTGTAATACCTTTTTTAATAACGGCGAGATTACTCCCGCCGCCGCAACAAAACTATCGTTTGATAGAAATGTAAATTCGGAATTTCCGAATAACAATAATGATTTTTATTGCCATTTTTTTACCTCCCCAAATGTTGGAAAGGGGAAAAACCTCGCCTATTTTTATTAAAATCATTGACTTTTATATAAAAACAGGTTATCTTTAACTTAGAAATTGGTTAAAGAAGTGGTTTAACCCCTTTCTTGGTTAAAAATTTGTCCGGTCTAGTCCACCGGACTATTTTTGTATATATCAACTAAAAATAAATGTCAAATGAATTGCCGAGAAACAAATACCTCCGGCTATTCCCTACATACTGCAAAGCTCCGCTATTCGGATAACGGAGCTTTGTCTTTTATTTTTGCGAAGAATTAAATAAGTTCACGCACTTTTTTAACCACATTTTCGGCTGTAACACCAAAATGTTTATAAACTTCATCGCCCTTACCTGAAGCACCGAAACTGTTTAAGCCAATCACATTTTCACCGGTGCCGGTATAACGTTCCCAACCATAAACGGCGGCGGCCTCAACGGCAACTCTAGGAGCTTTGCCCAATACCGAGCGCTTATAGTCTTCCGGCTGTTGGTCAAACAATTCGCAGCATGGCATAGAAACCACGTTTACTTCAATTCCGCTTTCACGCAGCTGTTTTTGCGCTTCCACCGCCAAGGAAACCTCTGTTCCTGTGGCGATAATCGTGGCTTGCGGTTCGCGCTGTGCCTTAGAGATAACATAGCCGCCGCGTTTGCTCAAATTTTCAGCGGAATCTGTGCGCAAAGTCGGCACACCTTGGCGGGATAGCGCCAAAATGCTCGGCGTTTTTTCGCTTTCCAAGGCAATTTCCCAGGCTTCGGCCGTTTCCACCACATCGCACGGACGGAAAGTGTAAATATTCGGCATTGCGCGGTAAGAAGCCAGATGTTCAATCGGCTGATGCGTCGGCCCGTCTTCGCCCACACCGATAGAATCGTGCGTCAAAACATAAACCACGCGCAGTCCCATCAGCGCCGCCAAGCGCATGGACGGACGCAAATAGTCAGAAAACACAAAGAATGTTCCACCGTAAGGAATAACACCGCCGTGCAGAGCCATGCCGTTCATAATCGCGCCCATGGCGTGCTCGCGGATACCATACATAACATTGTTGCCGTTATAGTCAGCGGCGGTAATGGTTTTCATACCGTTGACAAAAGTCAGGTTTGACGCCGCTAAATCGGCAGAACCGCCGATAATTTGCGGAATACGTCCAATAATATTTTCCAAGCAAAGCTGCGAAGCCTTGCGAGTGGCAACAGCTGTCTGCTCTTTAATAGTCTTCTTTTTCAGTTCGTTTAAATCTTTATTCCAATTTTCCGGCAGCTTATCATTGATATAATCAATAAATTTTTGGTTGTTTTCAGCTTTTTTCTGCCATTCGGCATACTGAGCCGCCGAACGCTGCCCGGCCGCACGCCAAGCCGCCATGATTTCGGTCGGAACTTCAAACGGAGCCGCTGTCCAGCCTAAATTTTGACGCATAGCTTCCAATTCTTCGGCACCCAACGGAGAACCGTGAACTTTTGAAGTGCCCTGTTTGTGCGGCGCGCCGAAACCGATAGTCGTCTTGCAGGCAATCAAAGTCGGCTTGTCGGATTTTTGCGCCTGTTCTATAGCAGCGGATATTTCTTCATGATTGCGCCCATCCACGCTGATTGTGTTCCAGCCCACCGCTTTAAAACGCGCGATTTGGTCTGTGCCGTTCGCCATATCGACAGTGCCGTCAATCGTGATATTGTTGTTATCCCAAAATACAATCAGCTTGTTCAATTTCCATAAGCCGGCGAGCGAAATCGCTTCTTCGGAAATACCTTCCATTAAGCAGCCGTCGCCGCAGATAACATAGGTGTAGTGATTACATAAGTCAGCACCAAATTCAGCGTTGATACGGCGTTCGGCCAATGCCATGCCGACGGCGGAAGAAATACCCTGACCTAAAGGTCCGGTAGTCATATCTATACCGGCTAAATGTCCGTATTCAGGGTGTCCGGCGGTTTTGGAACCCAGCTGGCGGAAGTTCTTTATATCATCTAAAGTAATGTCATTATAACCCAGCAAATAAAACAGCGAATACAACAGCATAGAGCCGTGCCCGGCCGACAAAACAAAACGGTCGCGGTCAAACCAGCGCGGAGCAGCCGGATTGATTTTGATATATCTGCCGAATAACACGGCGGCGACATCAGCCATGCCCAAAGGCATTCCCGGGTGTCCGGATTTGGCTTTTTCAATAGCGTCGGCGCTCAAAAAGCGGATAGCGTTCGCCATTTGCTGTAATTTATGCTGTTCTGTATTCATTTTTTTCTCCTATAATTTTTCAAATAAAGCGACTAATTCGCTGTGCGTTGAATAAACAAATTGGTCGACAAGTGTTATTTCTATAACACGATAGCCGCCGGAAATCAATGTATTTGCATCATTTACAAACGTGTGCGGATTGCATGATACGGCAATAACTTTTTGCGGCTTATCCTCGTCCGGCATAGAGGCCAGCTGCGCAGTTTGGGCGGCAGCTCCGGCACGCGGAGGGTCAAATACCACAATGTCAAATCCTTTCAGTTCACTGCCGTCAAGCGGATATTTAAACAGATTTTTGCGGCAGATTTTAATATTGGGAATAGTATTATGATTGACTGATTTTTGAAAACCCTCAAGTAATTCATCAGAAGAATCAACCGCAGTTATCTTATTTTTTAAATTTGCCGCCAGCGGATAAGAAAACGTTCCGACACCGCAGAATAAATCGGCAATACTGCCTTGCGAACCGCCGATATATTTCAGCACCAAATTTATCAACGCCTGTTCGCCGGCATCAGAAGCTTGCAAAAATGTTCCGGCCGGGATAAACACCTGATAGCCGCCGATATTCAAATACGGACGATTTTTTTCTATTATCGTTTCCGGTTTACCGCTGCCGACTTGCACCGAAACCCGGGCGACATCTTCCAAACCGTTGGCAAAATCGCACAAAGCCATGCGGTGTTCCAAACCTAAAGGCTCGTTTATCTCCAGCAGCACATCCACGCCGTTCACGGCTTCGGTCAGCCAAATATCACCGCTGCCGACATTATAGGTACGGAATTTTTTATTTTTAAGCTTTTCCGAAACTTTAATATTGCAAAATTCACGCAAAAAAATCCGCAGCTGTGGAATAAGGCTGTTAATTTTCACTGTCAGCAAAGGGCAGTTATCCATATTTATAATTTCATGGCTTTTGCTTTCATTAAAGCCAAGCACCAAATTTCCGCGATTATGCTTAAAAGCCAGCTCGGCGCGGCGGCGTGTTCCGTCGGCAATAAAAACAGGCTCGCCGGTTTTTACGTTTTCTTGATTCAGCTGCTGCACAACTTTTTCAAACTGTTCGGTTTTCAGTTTTTGATAATCCTTCAAATTTAAATTGCGATACGGACAGCCGCCGCAAATTTGCTGATATGGACAAGTCATTTCTTCCTCACAAAATTTTATTTTCATAGTTATCCAACAAAGAAATTTCTTCGTTTTCTTCATTTTGAAACACCGGATGAACATTACGGCTTTGGTTTGCCGTTTTCTTTTTCATAATTTGCTTTACTTTTTGCTCATCGTAAATTTCCACACGGTTGCGTCCGTTGTTTTTGGCCAAATACATAGCGTCGTCCACTTGACGCAACAAAACATCCAAACTAGCGGTTTTTTCGGAAGAAACTACGCCGATACTGACAGTAAAATGAAATTTGTCGCCGTTTTCGCTTTCTATTTCCAAGCCGGCGAGGCTTTGCCGCAAACGCTCGGCCACAACCCTCGCCGACTGAGAATTAGTGTTATCCAAATAAATTACAAATTCTTCACCGCCGAAACGACAGACAATATCGTCTTCACGCAAATCATTCTGACAGCAGGCAACCAATTCGGTCAAAACTTTATCGCCGGTTTTATGCCCGTAAGTATCGTTTACATTTTTGAATTTGTCAGCGTCAATCATCAGCAAGCTGAAGTTCTGCTGTTTTTTTAAGGCCTCTTTAATGCGTTCAGGCACCAGTTTTTCAAAATAGCGGCGGTTCCAAGCCAAAGTAAGCGGGTCGCGTTCGGCTTGAAACTGCAAAGAGGTTTCGCGCGCTTTTCGCAAAGTTATGTTTTGAAACGCCATATATAACGCCATTTCATTGTTATAATCAATGGCTTTTGCCGAAACCGAAAGCCAAAACGGCGCAGAACTGATAAGATTGCAAACCATTAAATCAAAGTCTTGCACTTCATGTTCTTTTTCTAATTTTTCTAAAAAAGCCTTACGGTTTTCTTCATCCACAAAAAAGTCTTTCAGCTTAAAATAGCCGCATTCTTTTTTGGTTATGCCGAACAGCTCGCCGGCTTTGTTATTGATGAGCAAAATTTTGTCGCCGGTGATTTTGGAAATGATAATCGGGAAAGGCGATGAATCTATCATTGCCGCCATCTGCAAATTGAGTTTATCTATCAAATTCCAGCTTTTTTGCAATTCCTGGCGCAGCATATTGATTTTGATAAAAATAACGGCAGCGGCAAACACATAAAGCCAAAACCAATTCAAAATATTAAGATTCAGCCAATTATATTTGAAAAAGAAGGTTGAAACAACCAACTTGCCCCACAGCATAAACACAGAGCAAAACAACAGGAAATATCCCAAGCTGAAATTGCCGATACAGCGCCGAATCACCACCGCACAAACCAAAGACAAACCAAACAGAATAACTGCAGAATCAAAAATATTTACATTGCTTTGGTTATAGTTTAAAAAGCTGTAATAAAGTCCGACGGTCAAGCTCGCCGACACATAAAATGTTAAAATTTCACGGTTTGCCGGCCGGTTGTTCAGCAATTCGGAAGAAGCATTAAACCAAATAACCGAGGTCAAAAGCGCAATAATCATCCGCACGAAGGCCACAAAGTTATAGTTCAAGCCGATTTTATAGAGAATATGCTCGTTCGGGGTTAAATAACTGAGAAAAACCACGCACAATCCGCCAAACTGAAACATCAGCAAACCGCGGAAATCCTTAGATGAGCGCACCAAAAAAGTTGAACCCAAACCGATAAACAGCGATAAAACACCGAATAAAACATTATAACCTGAATAAAATATACTTGAACTAAGCATTTGTTACACCATTTTTAATAAAATATGTTTTATAATAGCCGCAAAGATTATAAAAACCAACATTATTTTAAAATAATTAGTGAAAAATTTTTTTTATTGCGCTAAGTTTAAGTTATCGGACACAGTGGGAGAAAAAAATGACATATACGGCTCCGGACCATTACAGCTATAAATTTAAGTTTGATATAGAAAAACTGCCGGCTTCGCAAAAAGACAGAATTCCTTGCCGCTTGGCGGTGTGGGGTATTTTTTTCGGCTTGGTGTTTACGGCGCTGGGACTTTTTGAAGCGGCGGCATATTTTTTTGAGCCCGCCGATACAAATTATAATTTCAACCTGCCGGAACAAGGCGGAAATACGGATATAGGTCCGTTGCGCTATTCTTTTGACGTGTTTGTCTTTTTGTTCGGTATCGTAATTATATCCTTGTCGGCGGCGGCAATGATGAGATATAAAAAAATCTTTTTTGACGGTGATAAAATCAGAATTATCCACAAGCCTTTGTTTGGCGAAAAACAGATTGAGATTGAAAACTTATATAACTATTTGGGCGTGCTGTTCAAGGTGGAATATTATCAGCTGGGACTAATCAACCGCAACCGCTATATAATAGAATTATATCACGCCGACAAAAACAAGCGTGTTCCCCTCTATATCAGCACCAGCGGCAAAAATATTCGGAAAATTTGGGAATATTATGCCGCCAAGCTCAAAATGCCGGCGCTGTTTTTAACCGATAAAGGCTTAATTTCCCGCAACCATACCGAGCTGAACAAAACACTGAAAGAAATGGCAAAAAAATGGCAGCTGAAAGCACTGTATCAAGATGTGCAGATTGAGCCGGAATCGGTAAAATGCAAAGTAAAAAACAACAAAACCATTGTTAAGGAAAAACACCTGTTTTTAGACGCCTACAGCATACTGGCGTGTTTAGGGACCATATTTGTGAGCGGAATTGCAGCAGTTATGCTGTATTTTCATCAAACGGTGCTGCCGTTTTTGGGCGTGTGGTGGTTCAGTGGAATTTTAGCCTTTTGCACAGCGGTTATTTTGTTTTCGATAGTGTCGATTTTCAGCAAAGACGTGTTGATTGTTACAAAACGCGATATTATTTTAGGTCATAACATAATGTTTTTACGGATGGACGCCGAATTTTTACCGAAAAATCAAATTGAAGCGGTTGACGTGGGACATAATCCGACAACAGACCGCTATTATCTTTCGGTTATTTCGCATAACGGAAGCATGATTTTCGGCAAAAATATGCCGGTTGAAGATTTGCGCTGGGTGCGCGGCTATATTATCCGCGAAATTGTTAAACAAGATTGATAAAATAATTTGCTTTATTACGCAATATTTGCTATGGATAAGATAATTTTTGATTTTATGGGGATAAAATTATGAAAAATACAGAGAAAAAAACAAGAAAACCGGCGGCGAAAAAAAATTCAGCACCTAAAGCCGAAAACAACGCTAAGGCCGTTGCTGCAGCCGCGGTAAAAAACAAAGCCGACGTAAATCCTGATTTGACCGACGCATTTATTAACGAAGTCAGCGAAGAAGTTAAAAACGATAACTTCAAAGAATTATGGAACCGTTACGGCGTGGCGATTATTGCCATTGTTGTAATTGCCGTGTGCGGTGCCGTTTCTTTTGAGCGTATAAAAAGCTGGCGTCAGCAACATAATCAAATTGCGACCGAAACTTATATGGATTCAGCCCGCAAGCAAGACCCTGAAGCCATGATGGCGGCTCTGCAAAAAATCAATCAGAACGACCACGGCATATACGGCGATTTTGCGCGTCTGCAAATTGCCAACTTGCTGCTTGACCAGCAAAAAGAAGATGAAGGCTTGGCCATGCTGGAATCTTTATCTAAGGACACACAAGTAAATTCAGAAGTTCGTCAGATTGCCCTGATAAAGTATGCCACCTATAAAGTTGACACTATGTCCAAGCAGGAATTGTCCGATTTATTAAAGCCGGTTTTAGGCGCAAACAATTCTTGGACGCCGATGGCAAATGATTTGCTGGCCATGGCGGCAATCCGCGAAGGAGATTTGCAAACCGCCCGCGACATTTACGGCAAATTGCTGACTGTTAAAGATTTGCCGGAAAGTTTCAAATCTAAAATTCAAGAAATGCTGTCTTCGTTAAACACTGCCGACAGCAGCGCTGAATAACTTTATAAATTACAGGTGTGCGAATGTTGAACACAAAAGCTAAAGTTTTGACCGGATTGCTGATGAGCGTTGCCCTTACGGCATGTTCCAGCGATAAGGTATTGCCAAAGGGTGAACGTCTTGCGGTTTTGGAACCGGTTGCAGCAATTCGTCCTGATGTGGCATCCTCTGCCGCTAAAATAAACACTCCGGCGGCGGTTGCCAATACTGATTGGCAGCAAGAGGGTTTTAACGCTCAACACGCGCAGCAAAATTTCAAAGTGGGCACAGCGTTCCAAAAACAATGGGACAGCAGTTTCGGCAAAGGAAGTTCCAAGCGGGAATTTTTAATTTCTAAGCCGTTAGTAGCCAAAAACAAAGTTTATACCTTAGACGCGGCCGGACTTTTAAGCGCGTTTGACATAAAAAACGGTGATTTGCTGTGGAAAACGAAACTACACTCGGAAAATGACAATGTTGACGACATGGCACTGAAGGGCGCCGGCATTGCTTTTAATAACGGCACAATTTATGCCGCGACCGGTTACGGCACAGTTTATGCCGTGAATGCGCAAAAAGGCGAAATTTTGTGGTCTAAATCATTGCAAACGCCACTCAGAATTGCTCCGATGGCCGCAAACGGCAATGTTTTTGTGCAAAGCGTGGACAACAAATTTTACGCGCTTAACGCCAAAAACGGCGAAGAACAATGGAAATATGACATTTCAATGGAAAACACCACTTTAGTCGGTGGCGCACCGGCGGCTTATTCTGCCGATTTAGACATGGTTGTAACAGGTTTTTCCAACGGCGAAATTCAGGCGTTTAACGCCACCTTGGGAACTCCGCTGTGGTCGGATGTTTTAATTTCTAACCGCCAAGCCTATTCATCCACCTTTTTAGACACCATAAAAGCGGCTCCGGTAATTGAGGGCGAAACGGTATATGCTATTGGTAACGCCAATGTACTGACAGCTGTCGACATGCGCAGCGGCACCCGCAAATGGGAAAAAGAAGTCGGCAGTGTAAACACTCCGCTTTTGGTCGGCAACACGCTGTATGTGATTTCAAACACCAACGACCTGCTGGCCGTAAACAAGGAAAACGGCGATATTTTGTGGGCTACCCCACTGAATTTGGGTGAAAAACCGGCTGATGTAATGATTTTTAACCCGATTATGCTGGACGGACGTTTGGTCGTGGCGCTTTCCAACGGCAAAGTTTACGCTTATATGCCGCAGACCGGTAAATTGCTGAATAGCGTTGATTTAGATGAAAAATTAAATTCCGCACCGATTGCCGCCGGCGGATATGTGTTTTTTGTAACGGCGGGAGCCGATTTGATAGCTTATAAATAAGGAGATTTAAGGTGCTTTCTGTTGCCATTATCGGACGTCCGAATGTTGGAAAATCTACGTTGTTTAACCGCTTAGTCGGCAAAAAATTGGCTATTGTTCACGATATGCCGGGGGTTACGCGCGACCGTAAAATGGCGCCGGCAAAGTTCAGAGATTTGGAACTACAGCTGATTGACACCGCCGGATACGAATATTCCACCACCGATAATATGGAAAGCCGGATGTGGCAACAAACTCAAATGGCGATTGCCGAAGCGGATATCTGTTTGTTTTTGTTTGACGCACGCGCCGGGGTTCAGCCATACGACGAGCAGTTTGCCGATTTGGTACGCCAAACCCATAAACCGGTGATTTTACTGGCCAACAAATGCGAAGGCAAAAAACAAGAGGATGGTATTTTTGAAGCCTATAAATTAGGACTGGGCGAACCGATACCTTTTTCGGCAGAACACGGCTTAGGCTTTGAAGATTTATATACTTTACTGCATGAAACAGAAGAAGAAAAAAACAAACAAGCAGAAGCAGAGCCTAAAACAGCGGTTCTGGGGCAAATTCCCGAAGATTTTTCGGTTGAAGAAGCCAATAAACGCCCGATACAGCTGGCTTTTGTCGGACGTCCGAATGTCGGAAAATCAACTTTGGTAAATGCGTTGCTGAATGATGAACGAATGCTGACGGGACCAGAAGCCGGAATGACCCGCGACGCCATAACTACGAGCTGGCGATGGAAAGGGCGCAAGTTTAATTTGGTTGACACAGCAGGATTGCGCCGCCAATCTAAAGTCAAAAATTCACTGGAAAAAATGTCGGTGGAAAGCACTAAGTACGCTGCGGACATGGCGCAAGTCGTGGTGCTGGTTTTGGATGCCGACGCTGTTTTGGAAAAACAGGATTTAACTATTGCACGCAGAGTTATTGATGAAGGCAGAGCCTTGGTTATTGCTGTAAATAAATGGGATATAGCCAACCGCAAAGAAGCCATAGAGCAGCTGAATTATAAGCTGATGACTTCACTCACGCAGGTTGCCGGCGTGCCTACCGTAACAATTTCTGCTCTCAAAAAAGAAGGCTTGGATAAGCTGATGAGCGCCGTACTCAAAGTTTATGAGCGCTGGAACACCCGTATTCCGACTGCTCCGCTGAACAAGTGGTTTTCAGATGTACAAGAGCAAAATCCGGCGCCTTTGGGTAAAAATAAACGCCGTATTAAGCTGAAATTTATTACTCAGGCAAAATCGCGTCCACCGTCATTTTTTATTTTTTCCAGCAATCCAGAAGGTTTACCGGAATCGTATTTGCGCTATTTAACCAACAGTTTGCGCGACACCTTTAATTTGGGCGGAATACCTATCCGCATTACGGTTCGCAAATCCGATAATCCGTATGCTGAAAATAAATAACGGCTTTTAAAATTTGACATACGCGATTAGTATGCTTAAAATAAGCGTATTAACAACTTAAAATGAGGAAAGAAAGATGAAAAATAAGCAATCAAAAGGTCTCTCTCTCTCTCTCTGTAAATCCTAAACATTAGATTTCAGAGCTTTTTAAAGCTTCTACACGCTGTTTTCGCCACTTTTGGGAAAAATTTAAAGGTAAATGGAATACTCCATTTTCTGTCATTCTCGAACACACTTTGAATGTCAACCACCTTTCAAACGTCATTCTCGGATTTATTCCGAGAATCCATGCGGAACATTCTTCTTTATTGGATACTCGGGTCAAGCCCGAGAATGACCATAACAACCTTCGTCCACAATATGCACCAGATACGACGGGATTTTTAAGCGACGTGTACAAAAGAAGTACACGAGCACAAAAATTCCTAGCAGATGGTGTGCAGTGTGGACGAAGTATGATTGAAATGCTCGGCGTCTTGGCCATTATCGGGGTGTTGAGCGTCGGCGGTATTCAAGGGTTTAGCAAAGCAATGCGCGAGTACCGTTCCAACCAACAAAAACAACAGCTATCCCAAATTTTTGCCAACACAATATCCTTACGTTCTTCTATTGGTAATTATCCTGAAACAATGGAAAACATCACTTATGTTCTAGATGCCTTAAATGAAATTCCCGATGGTTTAACTTATAAAAATTCACGCCTTATAGATAATTACGGCAACCTCATAACGCTAAGGCATGGTCTATCTAAGTGGACAAATAAAGATGGTTCTCAATCACATCAATACTATTATATGTTATCTCTTAACTTTTCTCAAACAAATACCTTACTTTCGCCCAGTGGTGAAGATTTTTGCAAAAATGCACTGCAAACAATTAAGGCTTTCCGAGCAGATATATCTGCTGTCTGTTTTCATATTTCCGATAGCACCACTTGGAATGGTGGCGCGTCTTACTGTACTTCCGGACAACAGTTAACTGATGATGTTTCATCTCCGGTTAAAGTGCAACAAACTTGCCAATTTTGTAACAAAACAGAAAAAGGTTGCCTTTTTAATATTGTTTTTGACAAGTCTAACTAAAAAATCAAAAACGCCATGATGCACAAAAGCAACATGGCGTTCATTTTAACATTTTTCCCGTTTATAACATAAAGAAAAAACACGATTTTTGATTCGTTCCCAAAAAGGAAGCTTTTTCATTTCCTGAATTGGGCTGTCTCCGCCAAATTCCAAATACAGAACATCTCCTTTTTGCAAACGAACGGCTTGGACAAAACGCTTGTCATCCGTATAGATTTTTTCACTATGTATTGGACGAACTTTTTGATACCATGCCCGTTTCTGATAAATGTAAAAAATCTGAACATATCTTTCAGATTTTTTTATATCCCAAACAATCGCCGGATATAAAAATTTAAAATTCAGTTCCAAATCTTCCATATGCTTAAAATTAATAATAAAAATGATAATAAAAATGTAATTTATATATTATATTCCGCATACGTTTTTGTCAATAAAAATAAGAGTCTCCATTCATAGCATGGAAACCCTTATTTTTTTAATCAGCTTAATTTTACTTTTGCAAAGCCACATAAATTTCGTGCGCTGATTTTGCTTCTCTGATTTTGCGGCAAGTTTCTTCATCTTTCAAAACTCTTGACATCACAGCCAAAGCTTTCAAATGGTCTTCTCCACTTTTTTCTGGTGACAATAAAAACGCTACCAAATCCACCGGATGCGAATCCAAAGATTCATAATCTACGCCTTTATCCAAACGAGCAAAAACAGCAATAACTTTATCTAAGCCTTCAATTCGGGCGTGAGGGAAAGCAACACCATCGCCATAGCCGGTTGAACCCAAGTTTTCACGTTCTAATATTGCTTCAAATACAGAATTTTTATCAATGTTTTCTTTTTCAGCAACAAATTTTGACAACTGTTCAAGCATATTGCGCTTGCTCTCGGCTTCAACATGAGCCAACACCATGTCTTCTGACAAGATATCTGATATTCCCATTTTTTATCCCTTTTAGTAAAAAATTATTCTGCAGGTTCAACCCAACCGATGTTGCCATCTTTGCGACGATATACCATACTGATGCGGTTGTTGGCGCTGTTACGGAACATCAAAGCGTTTTCATCTGCCAAATCCATATACATAACTGCTTCACCAACAGTGCAAAGTTTGATGTTAGCATCGGTTTCGGCAATGGTTAAAGGAGCAGATTCATCAATGCTCATTTCATCTTCGGTTTCTTTAACAGGGAAAACAGCAGCATGAGCCATTTCCACAATACCGGTTTTACCTTTGTGGTCATTCAATTTTGTTTTTTGACGGCGCAAACGAGTAGCGATATGTTCATTAGCATTATCAAAAGCAGAATAAGGATCTGCGGCAACGCCTGTACCTTTCAAAACAATGTTTTTAGCCGGATGAACAGTAACTTCTGCTCTAAAATCTTCGCCATCTTTAGAAAAAGCTACACTGCAGCTGATTGGAGCGTTAAAATACTTGTTTACGGCATTTTCAACAGCTTCTTCAACACGGTTGCGCAGTCTGTCGCTAATATCTACTTGTTTTCCTGTTAATGTAATTTTCATGATTTACCTCATTTGTTAATTATTTCGGCACAATCGCCTTTGTAACTGTTTTATAGTATAACACTGTTTAAGCAAAAGTAAACAATATACTTTTTTATAGTGAGAAATTATCGCCCAAATATACTTTGCGCACTTCTTCATTAGCCACAATTTCGTCCGGCGTTCCTTCCATCAAAACCGTGCCGCCGTGCAAAATATAGGCTCTGTCGATAATATCCAAGGTTTCGCGTACGTTGTGGTCGGTAATAAGCACACCCAAGCCGCGGTTTTTAAGCTGAGACACCAAAGTGCGGATTTCTCCAACCGCAATAGGGTCGATACCGGCCAAAGGTTCGTCCAGCAAAATAAAATCCGGCTTGCTGGCCAAAGCGCGGGCAATTTCCAAGCGGCGGCGCTCACCGCCCGACAAAGCCAAAGCAGGAGAGTTACGCAGGTGGGCGATGGAAAATTCACTTAAAAGCTCTTCCAACAAATTTTCACGTTCGTTTTCATCATCTATAACAATTTGCAAAATAGCTTTAATATTATCCTCAACGCTCAAAGTACGGAAAATTGATGCTTCTTGAGGCAAATAACCGATACCCATGCGAGCTCGTTTATACATCGGCATATCCGTAATATCTTTGCCGCCGACATAAACATCGCCGTAATCAGGAGTTATCAAACCTGTAACGCAATAAAAGCAAGTGGTTTTGCCGGCCCCGTTAGGTCCCAGCAGTCCGACAGCCTCGCCTTTTTTGACGTGCAGCGACACATTTTTCAGCACCGTGCGTTTTTTGTATTTTTTACCAATATTGAAAATTTCCAGCTCTTCGGTTTCATTTGCCTGATTTTTTACCATTTTCCGATTTCCTTTTGCTGTAAAACGTACCGGTTATCCGGCCGCCTGTTTTTTTGTTTCCGCTGATTGTGCTTATTTGAGTTTGCAAATCTGTTTCAGCTTTGCTGCCGTTAATAACATTGCCCTGCTGTTCTATTTTAACTTTCCCCGACAGCTCGACTTTTGCTGTTTTGGGATTATAAACCCCTTTGTCGCCATAGGCTTTTCCTTTTGGAGTAACAATGCGCACATTGCCGTAAGCCTCGGCTTTTTGCAGTTCGTTGGCGGCACTGTAAAAAGCGATAACTTTATCGGCGTATAAAATATTATCGCCCTGACGGATAATCACATTCCCTAACGAGACGCTTTTATGCGCGTTTTCAAAATAGCGGGTTTCTTTTTCTGCCGTCAGTGTGCCTTGCGAAGTGGTAACAACGTGTCTGCCTTTCAGCACTAAAATATTATCTTGCTTAAAAAACTCAAAGCCCTGCGCTTCCAAATCACCCCAATCACCCTCGGCGTTCACACGACTGTTGCCGAAACCGTAATCTTTGTTAAAATCATAATCGGCTTCTTCGGTAATTATTTTGTTTCGGCTTTCATCAACAGCCGTAACCTGTTCGCGCAGTTTTAAAATTCCAACTTCCTGATTAAAAAAACCGGTTTTGGAAAGAATGTTTATAATTCCTTTTGCCGAAGAAATTTCCGCTTTCGGATTATTTATTTTAACTTCTTTGGTTCCCGGCGCCAATTCATCCACGCTGTCCGCCGTGATTTTACTCACCCGGTTAGCGGTGTCGGTCGCATAATAAACAGTCTGTTCGATATGCAGCTTTTCCATTTCATTTTTGCGCGGAACGGTTATGTTATTTTGCAAATCCACGCTTTTTTTAATATTCGGCATAACCACCATAACACCGAGAATCGCCGCCGCCAAACACGGAAAGCCCAATTTTACAAAACGAAACCATACCGAAATTTTCGGTTTATCATCAGGTTTGGCGTTTTCAAACGGGCGCTTGCCGTCAAAATAGTCGTCTATTTTGTGCGAATCAAACATTTATCAGCTGACTCCGGCTCTCAGGCAGTCATGAATGTGGATAAGCCCGATTGGCTTGGTTCCTTTAACCACAAATAAATTGGTAATTCCGCGTCCGGTGTTGTTCATAACATTAACAGCTTCGGCAATTAACGCATCAGGTGAAATGGTTTTAGGATTTTTGGTCATAACTTTAGACACTTTTTCGCTGATTAAATCCGGCGACATCCAGCGGCGCAAATCGCCATCGGTAATTATTCCGATTAAATCGCCTTTATCGTTGACAATGCCGACGCAGCCAAGCATTTTTTCAGACATCACAATCAAAGCATCCTGCATAATGGCATTGTCTTTAATTACAGGCATTTCATCGCCGGCGTGCATTACATCAGAAACATGGCGCAGAATAGAACCGAGTTTTCCGCCCGGATGGCGCAAATGGAAATCATCTTCGGTAAAGCCCTTGCGCACCACCAAATCGGCAGCCAGCACATCACCCAGCACCAAAGTGGCGGTAGTGGAAGAAGTCGGCGCCAATCCCAAAGGACAAGCCTCTCGATTTGCCGGCAGTTTCAAAATATAATTGCAATTTTTACCCAAAGAGCTTTCCGGATTTTTTGTAATGGCCACCAAAGGCACGCCAAAACGGCGGCAGTATACCAAAATATCGGATAATTCTCTAGACTCGCCGCTGTTGGAAATGGCAATAACCGTGTCATCTTTAGTTATCATACCCAAGTCGCCGTGGCTGGCTTCACCCGGATGTAAAAAGAACGCCGGAGTACCGGTTGAAGCAAATGTGGCAGCAATCTTACGGCCGATATGCCCTGATTTTCCCATACCGGTAACAATCACGCGGCCTTTGGTTTTTTGCAAAACATCAACCACCGTCGTTAAATCTCCATCGAGCTCATTTTCCATAGCTTTTAATGCTTCTATTTCGCGGTCAATAGTTTGTTTTGCAACTTCTACATCTTTATTTTCAGTCACGATAATCTCCTTGTAAAAACGTTTTCTCACATAATAAAATTTTTGTCTGCAAATTCAAGATATTTTTCTTTTTTATGCCCTTATCAGGCTTTTTGTTCCCATTTTCCGCTATTATTCTGCTGCCAGTAATAAACTTCGCAGCCTGAATTTTTAAAATTTTTCCACAAGAACCGTGCCTGTTGCAAAGCCGTTTCGGAATTACCGTCAAAAATATTAAACACACGTTCATAGTTTTGCAAATTCTGAATAGTTTCTTCAGCTCCGTCAACTAAAAATAAGAAAGCCGCGCCATTCGGATTATCTGAATCCGCCGAAAGCCATATCGGTTGTTGTTCGACAAAACCGTCTTTTTTGGAACCGTGCGGTAAAAAACTTTCATCATTATAAGTCCACAACAGTGAATTTATAAACTCAACACGTTCTTCGGTCCCTATTTTTATTTTTATACGTTTGCCGGCAGAATATGCCTTTTGTAAAAGTATCGGCAAAACCTCATCCAATGTTTTTTTTTGCAGATGATAAAAATCTACTCGCGTCATTATTTTACCTTTACTTGCAGAGAAACGCCATAGACGCCCTCGTTGTCTTTTAATTGCATTAATATATTGTTGTTCTTGGCTTGTTTAATTTTGCCTCGCATATCCTCAATTCCAAAAATCTGCTTGCCGTCGGCTGAAATAACCCTATCGCCGATTTTAATTCCTTTTTCATCAGCTTCTGAATTGGCAAAGACATTAGTAATAGCAAGTTCTTTACTGTTTTCATCATAATATGCCGCAAATCCCAAAGCAGCAAAATCTACCGCTTTGCCGATTTTATATTTATCCAGCCCCAATTCTTCAAAACTGCGCAGCTGAGTACTGACAGCAGACACTTTTTCACTTTTATTTTCCGCCGGCATATTTTTTATGATAACTTTATTTTCCATAATCTGACCATCACGGCTAAACCGCAACGGCACAATGGTTTCCGGAGCCAGCTTTGCCACGTCTAAAGAAAATAAGCGCGGATTTTTAAGGTTAACATCGCCGAGCGACAAAATTTTATCGCCAACCTTTAAGCCGGCGGCAACGGCCGGAGAATTTTCCGTCATAGCCGAAACTATTAACGCATTTTCTTTTTCTTCGCCTTTAACACGCACGCTTTGCACGGCAACGCCGAGCCAGCCGCGAATAACTTTTCCGTGCTGTTTTAGCTGCTTAACCACCCATTTAACCACATTAGACGGGGTTGCAAAACCTACACCGATATTTTTGCCGTCTTCCGAAAAAATTGCAGTATTCATACCAATAATTTTTCCATCCATATTAAACAGCGGCCCGCCGGAGTTACCCTGATTGATTGCAGCATCTGTTTGTAAAAAATTATCATATTGTCCTTTGTCAATATCTCTTTCTTTTGCCGATATAATTCCCAAAGAAACACTATTACCGAGTCCGAAAGGATTACCAATGGCAAACACAGAATTGCCGACCCGAATAGCATCCGAATCGCCGAAATGACCGGCTTCAAAATTAAGCGGTTTTTGAACTTTAAGCAAAGCTATGTCTGTTTTTTCATCTATTCCCACCAATTTGGCAGCAAAATTCTCGCCGTCAGTGGTCTGCACCTCGATTTTTTGTGCATTTTCCATTACATGCGCATTTGTAACCACATAACCGTCGGCGCTGATGATAATTCCGGCACCCAGAGCCTGCTCATCATCACTGACATCTACCGCAATGCTGACTACAGACGGATTAACTTCTTCAATCACATCCTCAAGCGGACGTTGTTCGGATTGCGCCGGCAAAGCCCACATAGCGGCAAGCAAAAAGACAACAAAAAACCTCTGCATTTTTTTACTTTCTTATTGTTGCGTTAAAATACTTAAAAAACTGAGAATCCGGCGACAAAACAAAAGATGTTTCAGCATCTCCCAAAGATTTGCGATAGGCTTCCAAACTGCGGTAAAATTCATAAAACTCTACGTCTTGTCCTACGGTTTTATTCCAAATCGCCACCGAAGTTCTATCCCCCTCACCTCGTAAAATCTGCGATTGTTTTTCAGCCTCTGCCACAATTATCGCCGCCTCTTTATCGGCAGTAGCGCGAATATTCTGAGCCTTTTGCTGACCTTTAGCCCTAAACTCTTTGGCATCACGCTGACGCTCGGTTTTCATGCGCTCGTTAATAGCCTGCATAACCTCCATAGGCAAATCGGCACGACGAATCCGCACATCAGCAACGTTTACACCGATTGCCTCAGCATCTTTTTTAACAGTTTTACTGATGTCCGCCATAATCTGCGTACGCTGTTGCGACAACAACTCGGTTAAAGTAACACGTCCCAAAACTTTTCGCAAAGAAGAGTTGACAATTTCTTCCAGCTTGCTGCGCGCCTGAGTTTCGGTTTTCACCGTTTGATAGAATTTCAGAGGGTCAACAATTTGATAGCGAGTAAAACTGTCGACGTCCAAACGCTTTTTATCGTTCAAAACCACCTCCTGCGCCGGCGGATCAAGATTGAGCAAACGAGTATCATAAAACACCACATTTTGAATAAGCGGAATCTTGAACTTCAGCCCCGGTTCTTTAACCCAGCGCACCGGTTCGCCGAATTGCAGAACAATAGCCTGTTCCGGCTGATACACAATATAGGCCGAGCCACGAATCAAACCCAATGCTACAAGCCCTAAAAAAATATATAACTGCGTTTTAAATAAACTCATTTTCTTAATCCTTTGTTTGCGGTTGCGGGTTATTCAGCTGTAAAATCGGCAATAAATTGCCTTTTTGCGCCGGATCAACAATTACCTTGTTAGACTTTTGCAAAACATCTTCCAATGCTTCTAAATACATTTTTTTGATTGTAACTTCTTTACCTGACTTATAAGCCGCATAAACCGACGCGAATCTGTCCGCCTCACCCTGTGCCTTGTTAATCGTTGTTGCCTTATAAGCCTCGGCATCCTGCAAAATTTGCGCCGCTTTACCGCGTGCTTTCGGCAAAACCTCGTTGCGATAGGCTTCAGCCTCGTTTTTAAAACGTTCCATATCGGCTTTGGCACGTTGAACTTCATTAAACGCATCAACCACTTCTCTCGGCGGGTCGGCTTTTTGCAGTTTCACACGAACAATCTGAATACCGGCACCAAATTCGTCAAGCACTCTTTGCAGTTCATCTTTAGTGTCATCTTCAACCTTGCCGCGGTCGCCGGTAATTATCGGCTGCATTTCCGATTGTCCGACAATTTCACGCAATACAGACTGTGCCGCAACGCTGACAGTGGCATCGGGACTGCGCATACTAAACAAATAATCCTTGGCGTCTTTTATTTTCCAAACAATGGTAAGGTTTATATCCACAATATTTTCATCTCCGGTCAACATGTGGCTTTCCGTAAACGCATTATTGCGATAATCGCGATTTTCCGCCGAGCCCAAATTTATACTGCGCTCTTGTGTTACATTTACTTTTATTACATTTTCTACCGGATACGGCAGATGATAATGCAAACCGGCATCAGTGGTGTCAACATAGCGACCAAAGCGCAAAATCACGCCTTGTTCACTTGGCTGCACCTGATAGAATCCAGACACCAGCCACAATGCAAACAAAAGCAAAAAAGCATATTTGAACCAGCCCCCGAAATTATCTTTTGAATTATGCATATCGGCTATTTTACTGAAATCAACGATTTTATTTTTTCTAAACATTTCGCCGCCCAAAGACCAACCGTCTTTATCGCCGCCGTTGTCCCATGGATTTATTTTTTTTACCATAATTTTTCCTTTTATTTTAAATAATTCTTGCAATAAGATAGCCTACATATTAGATAAAAACAATTAAGGAACAGTGAATATCCACATTATGGAGATAATAATGACACCCGAGGAAATCAAAAAAATCTGCCGGCAATTCTATCCGATTGAAAATATAGCCGGCATTAAAGAGCTTGGCAACCGGCTGATTATTGAGTTTAAAAACCTGGCTGAAAATACTAATGCAACTGCAGAGTTAAAACAGAAATTGGCCGCCGCTCTGCCGGATAAAAAAATCTCCGTGGTGTTTGTGGAAGACAAAAACGCCAACCTCGGCACCAACGCCATTGAAAAATGGCGATTGCCGACAGTTAAAAAAATTATCGGAGTTGCATCAGGTAAAGGCGGTGTCGGTAAATCCACCACTGCGGTAAATTTAGCTTTAGCTTTGGCGCATGAGGGCAAAAAAGTGGCCTTGGTCGACGCGGATATTTACGGTCCGTCAATTCCGACAATGTTGGGCTATGAAGGACAACCGCTGCTTTCTGACGACGGGCGAACCTTCAATCCGTTTGAAACTTACGGCATAAAATCTATTTCAATCGGTTCGTTAATCAGCCGCGACACCCCGATAATTTGGCGCGGCGTTAAAATCAGCGGAGCCTTGGAACAGCTGATGACACAAACCAACTGGGGTGAAACAGACATTATGGTTATTGATATGCCGCCGGGAACCGGAGATATTCAAATTACTTTGTCGCAGCGCGTGGAAATAAACGGCGTGGTTATTGTTTCCACACCGCAGGATATTGCTTTGATAGACGCCATTAAAGGCGTAAATATGTTTAAGAAAACCGGCACGCCGATTTTGGGCATTATCGAAAATATGAGCTATTTTATTTGTCCTTGCTGCGGCGAGCGGTCGGATATTTTCGGACATAAAGGCGCCAAGCAGACCGCCGAAAAAATGGGCGAAACCTTTTTAGGCGAAATTCCGCTGGATATGGCAATCCGCCAGAATGCCGACAAAGGCACTCCGATTGTAATTTCCGCACCGGATAGTCCGTATAGTCAGGCTTATTTAGATATTGCCGGAAAAATAATCCGACGAATCGGATAAAGACTTAGGTAAAAAATATCAAATGGCTGAGCTTAAAAACTCCGCCTCATTATACTATGCTATTTCAATAGAAAGATGATGATTTTAAAAAGATAAATAAGTATCCGAACAAGTTTATCATACATTATCCTTTCCGTCCATTCAGCCTGTTAATAATCAAATTCCCAGGTCAGCACACAATATTCCTCACCAGTTTCACAAGCACCGCAAACCCGTTCTATATCACTGAGTTTAATGGTGCTGAAACAAAGATTTTCTCCGCCGCAATATTTGTCATTGTAATAATAATTTGAGCGTTTGTAATATTTGGAACGATACACACCGGCATAATAAATTTGCTCGTGCAACGGAACCAAAACATCACGCCAAAAGGCTTTGCATAGCTGCCCCGAAAAAGTCGGAGATATGGCATCGCCTTGGTCTGACACCGAACTTGCGCCAAACAACAAAGTCAAAACAACACGTTTACTGCGCGTAAAAACAGAAATGGTATTACCTAAAGAATCGGACAAATTTTGATGTCCGGCATAATCTTCGGCTTTAGTCCAACTTGCCGGAATAACATTCATAGCGGTTAAAGTCGGCAATAAATCATAACGAATATCCTCTCCTTTTAATTTTTCAAAATCACTTAAATGTTCAATTATACCCTGCATTAAGTAGCTGTATTCACCTATAATTTTATTAGTTTTCCACTTTTCCATAGCTTTGGAGTATCCGGCAATTCCACCGACACTCAGCACGGCGATAATCGCCAACACTCCCAGCATTTCTACCATACTGCGACCGACCTCACCTTGTTTTTCGTCATTACTTCGCTGTACTTGCAATGACGATAGAGAACGGGAGGAAGTGTCAAATGCCCTACTCTTTCTTCTTAAAAATTCTATACCTTTCAACACGTTGTTTCTCCTTGAGTGTGTAAAAATAACGACCGTTATTTTTACACACTCCGAACAAACGGCTGAAAATTCTTAAAAATCAGCAAAAAACAGCGTAATTATAAAAAGTTATTGCAAAAACCTATAACCTTTGATAATTTGCAAAAAGAAGCTATTTTAAAGTCCGATTTAAACGGTCGTTTTTTTTACACATTTTTGATTGCATTACAGATTTAGGTCGCACAAATATCCCCTTATTACCAGCATCCAAATAAAAAATGAAAAAATTGACAGAAAAATATTGACAAAAGAAAAAACATTTGTTAAACAGGACAGTAACGAATGAATTATTGTACGTATTATTTTTATTTACGTACTAAAGTCTTTTTCTTCATTGTGATAATGCGGAATCTTGACTTAGCCATAGTTTTTAGAATTGCTCTTCTGCTCTGTTGTGAAACACGGCAGAAGTATTTGGAAAAATCACAAATATTTCTATAATTGTCATTTTGCGATGTTAATTTCAAAATGCGCCTCGCCCTTGTTTTTTTAGAAAACACGGCGAGTTTTTTTATTTTCCACCGCTATCTTTTTGTTTTTATTTTACATAACATGTTATTATCTCTCTTAGCTCTTGTCTTTTATTGCAGAATGTTATATGTGTGAATGAAATGAGTTAAGGGAGATTTTTTATTATGGTTCGCACAAATAAAAACGGTATTAAAATTTACGGAGAAGAAGATTTTGCCGGTATGCGCAAAGCCGGAAAAGTAGCGGCTGAATGTTTGGATTATATTGCAGATTATGTGCAAGTCGGCGTTTCCACCGGCGAACTTGACGACCTTTGCAATGAATTTATGAAAAGCAAAGGCGCAGTTTCGGCTTGTATCGGCTATCACGGCTATCCGAAAGCGACCTGTATTTCCATCAATCAAGTAATTTGCCATGGTATTCCGGACTATGAACGCAAGCTGGCGGACGGCGATATATTAAACATTGATGTAACGGCGATTGTAGACGGTTATTTCGGCGACACCAGCCGTATGTATTTTGCCGGAAAGCCGAAAGTTAAAGGCAAACGCCTGTGTGATGTAACATACGAATGTATGATGCGCGGCATAGATGTGGTTAAACCGGGAGCGCATTTCGGCGACATTGGCGCTGTGATTGAAGAATACGCCCACAAATACGGCTATTCAGTGGTTGATATGTTTTGCGGACACGGCGTCGGCAAGGTTTTTCACGATGAACCGAATGTTATGCATTGCGGCGTAAAGGGAACCGGTCCGATTATGGAAGAAGGTATGATTTTTACGATTGAACCGATGATTAACATGGGAAAAAAAGACGGTGTTATTCTTTCTAACGGTTGGACTGCCGTTACCTGCGACCATGCTTGGTCGGCACAGTTCGAACATTCCATGGGCGTAACTAAAGACGGCTGCGAAATTTTTACCTATTCACCGAAAGGTATGGACAAACCGCCTTATAAATAAGGACGTTAAATGACGGACGAACAACAAGACAAGCCATTATATTTAGGGCATAGAGAACGGCTGCGCGTCAGATTTTTAGCCGATAACGGCGCAAGTATGCCGGATTATGAAATTTTGGAACTGCTTTTAACAATGTCTATTCCAAGACGAGATGTAAAGCCGCTTGCTAAAAAACTGATTGCCCGCTACGGCGACATCGGCGGTGTTTTGCACGCTCCGGCGCATGAACTGATTGAGATTTGTGGACTAAGCGTAAATACATTGGCACTGCTGAAAGTTGTGGCGACTTGTGCACTGCGTTCGTCAAGCGCTTGTTTTTCGGACAGCGACCAGCCGATTATCGCCTATTGGGATCAATTTGAAGATTATTGCCGCCAGCTTATGGCTTATAACGATGTTGAGGAATTTAGAGTATTTTTCTTTGACGACGCGCTGCATTATAAAGGAAACAGATTGATGAACACCGGAACTGTTAATAAAACTATGGCGCACCCGCGGGAAATTATAAAAGCGGCGCTGGATAACAAAGCGGTGATAATTGTTTTAGCGCATAATCATCCGTCCGGCGAATGCAAGCCGTCGGCCGCCGATAAGCAGCTGACCGAAGAAATCAAAATGGTGGCGGAGGCTATGGATATTGAAGTTTACGACCATTTGATTGTAACCAGAAACGAGATTTTCAGTTTCCGAAATTCCGGGTTAATTTATCCAAGAAAAAGAAAAATCTGAAAACCATTTTTCGCACCCTAATTTGTATTTCAAAATTTTGGTAACGAATCTTGACAAAAGGCGAACTTCTTTATATACAACAAAATAAAGTAAAATTTTAGATGGAGATTTTGCAATATGTTGAAAAAACTTGTTTTACTGCTGGTTATTGCAGGATTAGGCGCCGGCGCTTGGTACGGCTGGCAAGAATATAGTGTTCATCAGGAAAATGTCTTAAAGAATCATATTGAAAAAAACTTTTCGTTTGACAGCGTTATCCGCAAAGCGCAGGCACTGGCGAACACTCCCTACCAGATTCCGAACACGGCATTACCGGACTCTTTAAATAATTTGAGTTACGACCAGCACCGCGATATTCGTTTCGTGCGCGAAAACGGCCCGTGGTTTAATCAGAATTTGCCTTATGAAATTCAATTTTTCCACCTGGGCAACATTTTTCAAATTTCCGTACCAATTAACGAAGTTATTGACGGCGTATCGCAAAGCATTAAATATTCAAGCAATTTTTTTAACTACGGCAAAAACAATCTCCCGACCGAACAATTTGAAAATTTAGGCTACGCCGGTTTCAGAATCCACAGTCCTCTTAACACTTCGGCTTATTTTGACGAACTGGTTACATTTTTGGGGGCCAGCTATTTCCGCGGCTTAGCCAAAGGCCAGAAATACGGGCTTTCGGCACGCGGACTGGCAATAGACACTGCCGAGATGACCGGCGAAGAGTTTCCGATTTTCAAAGAATTTTGGGTGGAAAAACCAAAACCAAAAGATAAGTTCATCAAACTTTATGCTTTACTTGACAGCAAAAGCGTAAGCGGCGCTTACAGTTTCAAAATCATTCCGGGAACAAATACCATTATGGACATTGAAGCACGTTTGTTCACTCGTGAGAATATCAAAAAAATCGGTATCGCGCCGCTGACTTCCATGTTTTTGTTCGGTGAAAACAACAAGCACGAATTTGACGACTACCGTCCGGAAGTTCACGACAGCGACGGCTTGCTGATTCACAACGGCAACGACGAATGGCTGTGGCGTCCGCTCGATAATTCCAAACATTTGCGCATAAGCTCTTTTATGGACAGCAATCCTAAAGGCTTTGGCTTACTGCAGCGCGACCGCGACATTAAAAACTATTTGGATTTTGAAGCTAATTATCAAGACCGCCCTAGCGCTTGGGTAGAGCCGCTTTCCGATTGGGGTAAAGGCTTTGTGCAACTGGTGGAAATTCCGTCTTTGCAGGAAATTCACGACAATATTGTCGCCTATTGGGTTCCGAGTGAACAAATACAAGCAGGTAAAGAATATAATTTTTCTTATCGCTTGATTTGGCTTAATGACGTTATGAAAGAAAAAGAGCTGGCCTCCATTGCCGCCACCCGCACCGGTGTCGGCGGTGTTTCGGGCATAAATCTTGATAACACCGACCGCAAGTTTGTAATTGACTTTGTCGGCAAAGCTCTTAATGAAAAATTTGCGGAAAACGGTATTAAACCGCAAGTTTCAACACTTAAAAGCAATATCAACGGCGTCAGCGCCGTATATAACCCGGTTACCAAAGGCATAACCGTTTATGTCGACTACCAGCCGAAAGACGGTGATGAAATACGCGTGTCTTTAACAAAAGATGATGAGACAATTTCCGAAGTATGGAGCTATCAATGGTTAAACTGAAAGTACAAAGCGCTCAAGACATTATTGCAGCCTGCTTAGATTGTTTAGGGCTTGCCAAAGGCACGGCTCAAATTTTTGCCGACGCCTATCCGCAACTAAGCAGCGGCAACGATATTCCGGCGGAAACAGATGAAATAATTTATCACAAGGCTAAAAAAATTTTTAAAACAAAAATGCCTAAAACTCAGTTGGTGGCTTTATATAAGGCGGTTTATATAAATCTGGACTGTGCAAAAAAATACGGTGTTGCCCCATTACTTCCGGATTTTGAAAATGCTGATTTTGATAAAAGCATGCGGGCTTCCGCAATTATTCCGGCACCATCTTATAAACTGTCCGAAATGCCGACTCAAGAAATATCGCCAATTCATTTTCGTAAAAACAAATCTGCCAAAAAAGGGGAAAAGCTGTGATAAAAACTCGTCCGATAAGTCCGGCGCAAATAACCTTCCGCCGCGTTTTAATTTTCGGTTTAATGATTTTAACAACCCTGTTTCTGACCATTAAATGGATTGCGGCAATGCCGACCGACGCTCATTCCGCCGCCCGGATTGTCATGACGGTTTTATTTATTTTGACCACCGGTTGGATTTCCTTATTCTTTTGGGCAAGCATTTTCGGATTTTTTGAACTGCTGGCCGGAAAAAATATGCCTGGAATTATTTGGCCGGAAAAGAAAACTCCGCTTAAAAGCAAAACCGCGATTTTAATGCCGATTTATAATGAAGAATGCGACACTGTATACGCCCGTTTGCTGGCGATTGCCGCAAGTTTGGTTAAAACCGGTCAGGCACAGTCTTATGACATGTTTGTCTTGAGCGACACCACCAACCCTAAAATTTGGGTAGAAGAAGAAAACGGCTGGATAAATGCTCAAAAGCTGATGCCTAAAGAAATAAATTTATATTACCGCCGACGCCCGCAAAACATTGCGCGCAAAAGCGGAAACATTGAGGATTTTTGCCATAAATGGGGCGCACTCTATGATTATATGGTAGTTTTGGACGCCGACAGCCTTTTGGAAGGCAAAACCATTGTGGAAATGTCACGTTTGATGGAAATAAACCGGGATACCGGCATTATCCAGGCTCCTCCGCAATGTATCAACAGCCATTCGCTGTTTGCCCGGGTTCAGCAATTTGCCGGCAAGGTTTACGGCAATATTGTTTCCGCCGGCTTATGCTATTGGCAAGTACATGACAGCAACTATTGGGGACACAACGCCATAATCCGCATCAAAGCCTTTATGGAATGCTGCGGTCTGCCGGTTTTGAAAGGCCCTAAACCGTTTGGAGGACATATTTTAAGCCACGATTTTGTAGAAGCGGCTTTAATTCGCCGTGGCGGCTGGTATGCTTGGCTGCTACCTGAACTGGGCGGAAGCTATGAAGAATGCCCGCCGACCATGATTGATTTTGCCACCCGTGACCGTCGTTGGTGCCAAGGCAATATTCAACACCTGGAAATTTTGGTTTCAAAGCATATCCACCCGATTAGCCGTATTCATTTTACCATCGGTATAATGTCTTACCTTTCCTCGCCGCTGTGGTTCATCTTTTTGGTTGCCGGAATTTTGGTGGCGCTGGGTCATGTTTATTTTCCGCCGGAATATTTTTCAACCGAGCAGTCATTATTCCCGAATTGGCCGATTTTTGATAAAATGGGTACCATAACATTGTTTCTGATTTCAATGTTTATGCTGATTTTTCCTAAGTTTTTGGGTATGATTATTTATTTGAAAAATAACAAATTCAAAAATATCGGCGGATTTTTCGGCACAATTAAAAGCGTGCTGGCGGAAATTGTGTTTTCAGCCTTAATTGCGCCGATTATGATGATTTTTCAAACAAAATTCGTGTGGGAAATTTTAACCGGTCAGGATGTGGGCTGGAACACGCAAAGCCGCGACGGCTACACCACTTGGAAAGAAGCCTTTGAACGTCATATCGGACACACTATTTTAGGCGTTTTGACAACCTATGTTGTTTATGACCAGCTGCCGGCTCTGTTTTATTGGATGTTGCCGGTAACTATCGGCTTAATGCTTTCCATTCCGCTTTCCGTACTTTCTTCATACGAAGGACTCGGTCGCTTTGCTTTTAAGCATAATTGGTTTGTGATACCGGAAGAAAAACATACGCCGGAAATTACACAGACCGTGCAAAAAAATGCACCGTTGCTACTCAAACAAAGTAAAAAGCGCGGTGTTTTAGATGTGATAGAAGATAATTATCTTTTGCAAATTCACACGCTTATGCTGGAAACTAACGGTCCGGCGCCTGACTTTGGCAAATCTATACTGAATGAAGCTCGCATCAAATTGGATAACTATTTGAATTATGGTAAAACACCTGATTTCAGCCGCGAAGAAGAAATTGCCCTGCTCTATGAACCGAAAATTTTAGAAGAGGCTTGTATTGAACTTAAATTAAAATAGCAATTTAATGTATTTGCTTTTGTGTTAGATTTAAACGACCGTTTAAATCTAACTTTTTTTATTGACTTCAAACAATTATGCGGTTATAAGAAAGACGAAAAATACCGAGAGTCTGCATGGGGCAGGCTTTAAATAACTAATAATTAACCGGAGATTTTAAAATGAAAAGAACTTATCAACCAAGTAAATTGGTACGCACTCGCCGCCATGGCTTTAGAACTCGTATGGCAACCGTTAGCGGACGCAAAGTATTAGCAGCCCGCAGAGCTAGAGGTCGTAAAAGAATTTCTGCTTAAAGTAGCAAAAATGAGTGAATTTCTGATTCTGAAAAAAAGAAAAGATTTTCTCAGAGCCGCCAAAGACATTACCATGGTTTCTAAAAACGTAATGTTACAGGCGGCTCGCCCTTTATCTGCCGATATTCCGGCGGAGGAAAGCCGTAAAGCACGAATCGGATTTACGGCTACTAAGCGTTTGGGCAAAGCGCATATCCGTAATCGTACAAAACGCCGTTTACGCGCAGTTGTACGAGAAATTTATAAAAAATATGCTTTAGATAATGTTGATTATGTTTTAGTCGGACGTTTTGATACTTGGTGCTGTCCGTATGCCGATTTGAAACGCGATGTTATTTGGACGTTTCGCAAAACCAATAAAATGATTTTACAAGGGGATGAGAATGCTGAAAAAACTCCTCATTCTGCCGATTAAACTTTATCAGCTCTGCATTTCGCCATGGTGTCCGGGCGTTTGCCGTTTCAGGCCAACCTGCTCGCAATATATGATTGAAGCCATACAAGTCCACGGAATTTGCAAAGGATTATATTTAGGCATAAAACGCATTTTGCGCTGCAATCCGTGGGGCGGAAGCGGCTATGACCCCGTGCCACCGAAAGAATCAAAGCATAAGTTGCCATAATAGCTTGCTTTTTTAGCTGTTTTATTTTAGATAGAAGAAGATTTGTTTAATGGGAGCATACAATGACTAATGATGATTTTAAGAGTTTTATCACAGCCGTGTTTTTGTCGGCGCTGGTAGTTTTGGGTGTAAACTATTTCTTTCCACAGCAAGAAGCTGAAACCGAAACAACGGCAATAGAAGAAGCGCAAACGCCGGTTGCCGAAGAAATGCCTGTAGCAAACGACACCGCTGTAACCGTTTATGCGCCGGTTGAAGAAGTGCTTAAACAAGATGAACGCCTAAAAATCAGCAACGGCGTTATTAACGGCAGCATCCGCTTGAAGGGTGCTCGTTTTGATGAAATTCTGCTTGATAAATACAAACTGACCTTGGACGCCGACAGTCCGGATGTTGAGCTTTTATCTCCGGCTAAAACCGAAAATTCTTATTACGCCGACTATGGTTGGCTTTCCGGCGACAAGTCTTTATTGCTCCCGAATAAAGACACAATGTGGTCAGTTGAAGGCAATCAGGAATTGACACCAAGCACACCGGTTACATTGGTTTGGCAAAACGGACAAGGCGTTAAATTTATCTATACTGTCAGCCTTGACGACAACTATCTGTTTGATATTAAACAAACCATAGAAAACAACAGCGGACATGAAATTACGGTTTATCCGTATGGTTTGTTCAGCAAAACCATTAACGATTCTATGCGCGGAGACAGAGTGGAAGATAAAAGAAGAGGCGGCTACGCGGTGCATGAAGGCTTTACCGGTATTATTGACGGCGACCTAAAAGAAATCAGATACAATGAGCTTGATACAGAAAAAGAGCCTGAAACTTTTGAAACCACCGGTGGTTGGATTTCTTTGACCGACAGATATTGGTTCAGCGCTTTTATCTTTAATGACACCTACAAGGCAAAAGTAACCTTGCGTAAAACCAATGACAACACTTTCCAGCTGGACTTTAAAGGTCTGCCGATGCAAATTCAGTCCGGAAGTTCGGCTAGCTTCAGCTCGCAAATGTACGCCGGCGCTAAAGAAATTAAACTTTTGGATAAGTATTCCGAAAATATCAAAAAATTTGACTTAAACGTCGATTTTGGCTGGTATTACTTTTTAACTAAACCATTCTTCTATATTTTGGATTACCTATATCACTTTATCGGTAATATGGGCTGGGCGATTTTGCTGTTCGCAGCATTGCTGCGTCTGCTGATGTTCCCGATTGCCAACAAATCATACGAAAGTATGTCTAAAATGAAAAAACTGCAGCCAAAAATGCAGGCTTTGCAAGAACTTTATAAAGATGATAAAATGGCGTTGCAGCGTGCGACTATGGAGCTTTACAGCCGCGAAAAAGTTAATCCGGCTTCGGGCTGTCTGCCGCTGTTTATTCAAATTCCGATTTTCTTCTCACTGTATAAGGTGTTGAATATCGCGATTGAAATCCGTCATGCACCGTTTATCGGCTGGATTAAAGACTTATCAGCTCCGGACCCGCTGACAATTTCAACTTGGGCACACATTTATGTTCCGTCTTTGCTGGATATTGGCGTATGGCCGCTGATTTACGGCGTTACCATGTTTATTCAACAAAAACTGAATCCAGCTCCGGCTAACAAAGACCAAGCCCGCATGATGGCGCTGATGCCGCTGATTTTTATGATAATGTTTGCGCATTTCGCCGTAGGTTTGGTAATTTATTGGACACTCAGCAACATTCTTTCTGTAATTCAACAAAAATATATTATGCATAAAAATGGTGTGAAATGAGTGAAAAATTCTCTAAAGATGAACTATCCGCAGCAGCTGCGCAATTTACTCGCCCCTGCAATTTTGTAATAAGTGTAGCAAATTTATTGCAGCTGCCGGAGTCCGATTTTGATGAAGTGGCGTTTGCCGGACGTTCTAACGTTGGAAAATCCAGCCTTATAAACGCGCTGTTTAATCAGACTAAACTGGCGAAAACTTCCAGCACTCCGGGGCGCACTCAGCAGCTTAACTTTTTCAACTTTGATAATAAGCTCTATTTAGTAGACCTTCCGGGTTATGGTTATGCTAAAGCTCCGGAAAAATTAGTCAAGCAATGGCAGGTTGTGCTAAAAACATATTTGCGCGGAAGACCTACTTTACGCCGAGTTTTTCTGTTGATAGATTCTCGCCATGGCTTAAAAAAGGAAGACCGTGAAATTATGAAATTGCTTGACGAATCCGCGGTTACCTATCAAGTGGTGCTGACCAAAATTGATAAAATATCCGAAAAGGCTTTAGCGTCCGTCAGTCTGGCGATTGCCGAAGAATTAAAGAAACACGCCGCCGCTATGCCGGAACCGCTGGCCACCAGCTCCGAAAAGAAAATCGGCCTTGATATACTCAAAGCCGAAGTTTGCTCTTTTATGAAATAAATTCTAGGTTACTTCAGTAATGGCACGCGTATTGCCTAAACGGCAAATTTGCACCACGTGCAGTTTGCGTTTCATTTCATCAAGTGTTTGCTCAACATTAACCGTACCTTGCGTAGAGGCTTGAATACGCTTGATGAATTGCAAATAAGCCTCTTGCGAACTTTCGGCGTGGATGGTGGCAAAACAGTTATCGTGTCCTGAACCCATCAGCTGCCAAATACCGCTGGCATTACTGGTGGAAATCTCGCCGCCGATGATGGCGTCAGGCGTAAAACGCACAACCAAGTCGATGATTTTTGAATAGTCCATCTCGTTAGCTTGGTCGGTACGAGACATTACCAGGTGAACCCGGTTCGGGTGAGGGACAATAAGCTCGCGCGTATCCTCCACGGTAATAATGCGCTTGTGAATGTCCAAAATTTTCAGAAGGTTATTCAAAAATGTAGTTTTACCGGTAGAAGTAGCACCGCTTACCAAAATATGTTCGCCGCGTTTGATATACAAAAGCAAACGCTCATAAGCATCATCAGGCACCTTAATATCTTTCAGCGGATTTAATTTTTGCAGCGCATGACCTTGGCGCATGCCGTAATCTTCCAAACCAAAAGCCACGTCGTCGGCATGCAAACGGATTGCCAACGCCACGCCGCCGGTTAAATCTTCTTCATCATACATCACGTTGCGACCGCAAATCGCCGAAAAACGGTGGTCGCCGGGAATAGTCGCATAAACCAGCGGCGAACCTTGCAAAGGGTCAAATTTCAGCTCATAGGTATTGGCTATTATGTACAATAAATCCGTTAAATATTCCTTTGACAATTTTTCATCTTTGTACATTACCCACGGATAAGCGCGTTTACCGCGCATACGCAACCAAATTTGTCCGGAGCGGTTAATGGCTACTTCCTCCAAATTGTCTTGGTTATACCAATATGATAAGGGACGTAAAACAGATTCTAAAACCGAAAAATCACTCATTTTCACCTCCTATAACAAAGACGGAACATCGTCATCAGGCGTTGAAATCGGCGCGGTTTGCTGAATATCGGCCGGAACTCCGCCGTTTTGCTGCCGCAAGCGCTGCTGAGCCTGCAGCTGCTGACGGGTATTTGCGCGCCGTGCACCGCCGGTCGGGCGAATATCCTCTTCATATTCGTTGCCGTAATACGAATTACCGCTGCTGCTGTCGCTACCCATAAATTTGTCCGGCTCGGTGGTCAAGCCTGTTTTAGTTTCTGCACCGTCATCACCGTCATTTCCGCCGTCTTTACTTTTTTTATCATCATCTTCCGTTCTCAGCCACAAATCCTGATTAGCAAAAATGATAATGCGCGTGCCGGCCGGAATATAGGTTACGGCTCTGATATTGGCTTTAGACTCAACAATATCATCAAAAATAGTCTGCATTTGGTTCAGGAAGTTTTCACGAGCTTGCTGAGCAGCCTCGCTTTTTGAATCTGAAGTAGTAGAACCGTTTGATGATGCCGTGCTTCCGCTGCCTGAGGCCATCAAATAGGCCGTAGCACTTTCCATGGCCGTCGTTAACATTGGGGCGGAATATTTCTTTAACAGCTGCTCGTCCAAATATCCGATTGCTCCGGCTCGGCCTTGCGCGTCGGCAGTTTGAGCTTTGCTTATATTAAACTGCGAACCATCAGGACGAATCAAGCGCTTCCAGTTGATACCGATTTTAACGGCGCCGCCGCTGTTGCCGCCGCTTGAACTTCCGCCGCTCATCTGGCCGATAACCCGCGAACCGGCCGGAATAATGATGTTTCGTCCTTCTTCAGAATAAATATTGCGTTCCACAATCGCCGTAACCGGAATATTTGTGCTTAAACCGTCAGAAGCGTAAACCGAACGAGCCAAAACTGCCGGAATCGGCTTATCTTCCAAAATCATATTGCTCATATCAACACGCCAGGTAGAAATATTTTCTTTTTTTCCGCCCCAGGCGCCGTCTTCATAACCGGTAAAGCTCGATGCTTTATATTCGCTTTTCACTTGACCGACGGCCATTCCGCCGCGACGCGCGTTTTGCAGCTGCGCCAAAGCGCTGGCTTTTGCCGGGTCATAACGTTCGCCGGCTCCGTAACCTCCGCCCGGTCCTAAAGAGCTTGGCTTTGAACCGATACCGTAAGCATTGCCACCGCCGAAAGTTCCGGCCGGCACAAACATATTCTTAGCCGAGGCGTTTTTAACTTCTTCCACACCTATCGGATTATATTTCATATCCACAATCATACCGTCAGGTGTTCGGAAACCGACCTGATTACCGTTGTCGTCATAAACTTTGTTATCATCATAAATACTGCCTAAAATATCACCATCCGGATTTAAGGCAATACCAATCACCCTCCGGTTAAAACCGCTGTTTGAGCTGCCGTCGGAACTTATTTCCGTGCCGCTGTCTCCGCCGCTCATAGGTTTTTCATTTTGAATTTGAACCTTTTTATAGTCAGCCCAATCCTGCCCGGAATTAACCGCCTGTTTTTGTTCGCTGACTTGGTAATATTGCAGCGGAAAAGCCTTGGCAATTTCATCTCCGGCAGTGTTGCGGATAATGCCTGTTTCCGCCAAATAGCCGGCATTTTTATTATCATAATCTAAAACATTACCGTCCATCTGCAACTCGCCTACAGCGTTATTGCTGACATCACGCACCGTATAATCACGATTACCGCGCGCCACTAAATTGCCGGACTTGTCAACCACAAAGCCTTTATCCATTTTTCCCATACGGCTGCCGGAAGTGTTCAAAATTGTACCATCTTTCATGATGTAGCCGAACACCACAAAGTCTTCATTATAAACATACATATCATACAAGGCATAACCGACCTGCTCGCCGTTGTGCTGCACGCTTCCGTCAAAATATATCTGTCCGACGACATTGCCTTTTGAGTTAAGCACCTGACCGGAGTTCTGCACCAATCCCATAAACGTGTTGTCGTTATTAAACGCCACTTTATAGCGCATGGCGTTACCTATGGACTTTTTAGATTTTGAAACCGCATTGCCATTAGGCTGAATTGATCCCAAAATTTGATTGTTATTGTCGGCGATTGTACCGTTATCCAAAATCTGACCGATTATATTATTTTCAAAGTCAATAACCGGATTTGGCTGTATCACGCCATATTGCCATTGATTATCCGCATTCATAATGATGCCGCGTCGGTTAACACAGCCCAAGTTTTTACCTTCAAAATCCACACCTTTGCCCAAATTGAGCAAACCGGCGTAATTTCCCTCAAAATCGACCAAACCTTTACCTAAAGGCGAATAGCCGATATAAGAGCCGACATCAGAAACCGCCTGCCCGTTCGGAAGCACTCGGCCAATCGGCACATCTCGGCTGTTTACAACTTCGCCGCGACCGTTCATTACACCAATCATTGCGCATTTGTCATTGTTTATGCTCATAAACGGCACGGTTTTACCCACAACCGAATTATTATTGTCGCTGACATAGCCGCCGTATAAAACTTGTCCGAACTTATTGCCCTGCAGGTCATTAACATTACCTTCGGAATCCGCATAGCCCAGCAAATCGCCGTTAGAAGCCACAACCACACGATTGCTGCCGGCATAGCCGCGCAACGGCATAATGTTTTGCGTTAATCCGCCAGCCGAATCCACAACATAGTTACCCGGCACGACTTTTGCCGCCAATTCGCCGTTTTCGGTAAAAATAAGATTATTTTCATTAAGATTGCCGAGTTGCTGTCCTTTAAAACCAAGCGCGTATAAAATATCCTGCATGGAACCGATATAGCCGTTTTTACCGATAAGCACTCCGTTCATATTCATTTTAGCGTCCGGCATATCGCGGTAAAGACTGCCGTTTGGCGTTACATAGGAATAAATTTGCCCTTCCAGCCCGTAAATCGGCGACATCAAACGGCTGCCGCCGCTTATTTTATTATCTGCGGTAAACAGATAGCCGAACGGAGAAATCTTTTGTTTGCCGGAACCTTCCGCAACCGTGGCGTCAACCTCCGCTGCGCCGTACGCTTTATCCAAACTGCCGTACGCCAGCATATTCTTAACCGTGCTGCCGGAAAGCATGCCGTTGCCGTCAAAAGCCCAAGCCCCGCGCATACGTCCCATAATCCCGCCTTTCAGCGATATAAACAGACCGTTGTTCATACTTTGGCCGATAAGCTGTCCTAAAGCGCCGAACAGCGGCCCCGTCTGCGTCAACTGACCGATTTTTTTGCCATCGCGGTCATAAATATAGCCGCCGGCGCCGACTTTACCGATAATTTCTTTTTCTTTTGCCACCAGACCTTTCGGCAAAACACGTCCCAAATAGTGCCCTTGATTATCGTTAGCCGTGGCCGAAAGCGGAACCGAAAATCCTATTACCTGATTATCTTTATTCACAATATTGCCGTCGGCGCGATAACGTCCGACTTCGGCTGTTCCGTTTACAACAGTGCCGTTATAGGTAATCACGCCCATGTAACCGCCGTTCAAATCAAACGCATAGCCGGTGCGCACCACCCGTCCGATAATGCCATTATCCGAAGCATAAACATATTCATTGGCATGCACGGTGCCGATTTCTTTGCCTTCAAAATCTATGACTTTGCCAGCCGGCGAAATACTGCCGATAAATTCGCCGTTTAACGAAACCACCATTTTAGAAGACATTAAACGACCGTCCAATGTATAGCTGTCGGCGGTTTTGCGATAAGCGTAACCATTGGCAGAAACAAAGCCGACTTCGCTACCATCTAAATTGGTATAAGTGCCGGCGCCGGTTAAACGTCCCAGCGGATTGCCTTCGGAGGAATACACCAAGCCCGGAAACAGAATTGAACCGATAATGTTATATTGCTCATCAATAACCAAACCATTCGGCAAGGCTTTGCCCAAAGGTTTGCCGGTTAAGCTGCGCACCACGCCGTCGCTGTTGATTTTTCCAAGCGGACGGTTATCGTTGCCGACAGCTACGCCTTGCGGAACTACGCCGCCGATAACTTCGTTATTGTCATCAACAATCAAGCTGTCCGCCGTGATATAACCAATGTTTTCGCCGTCGGAGTTAATAACCATACCGGTAGAAATCACCTGTCCCATAACATTGCCGTTAAAGTCAACCGCGGTAATTTCGGCAGCTTGAACAGCATTACTCTTCAAACCGGATAAAAGCAATGCAAAGACAACTAATTTAAAATATTTTTTAAATCCGCATAACTTCATTAGTTCCTCCGATTCTTTGCGACTTCAGGCAACAGATAGCCCGCCACATTTTTATCTGCGTCAATAAACGAGCCGTTGCTTTTCATATATCCTATTTCTTTGTCGGTATCGACTATAACTTTACCGTTTGCCGCCAAGCGCCCGGCATAGTCGCCGTTGTTGGAAAGCACGGTGTTGCCTATACTGTAAACATGGCCCAAGATGTTGTTTTGATTATCAACCGCCAAACCATCGGTCAACAGTTTGCCGATAACACTGCCGCCGCGGTAAACTTTGGCGTCAAAACCAACAAAGCCTTTCACTTTATCATCATTGCCGATAACAATATCGCCGCTTACGACTTCTCCCAGCAATTTGCCGTCAAATCCGGCAACTTTGCCGTCTGCCATAACCAAACCCATAATTGCCTTTTGGCTGCTCATAAAACGCCCGTCCGGCAAAATTTCACCAATCACATTGCCGCCGAAATCTATAACCAGGCCTTTAGGCAACGGAGAAATATTGTCGTTGGTTACGCCGCCGGGCAGCAGAACGGACATAACTTTATTATCTCGCCCGACAACTTCGCCGAATGCGTTTGAAAAGCCCATATATTTACCGAATAAATCAATCATTGCCGTTTCAGGCAAAACCTCGCCGATAATATGGCCGTCGCGCACGATATGTCCATCCGGCACCACATTTCCGGTTACGTCACCGCGCTTATATTCATTGCCGTCAGCGTCTTCAGTTTTTTCAACCAATTCAACCACTTCGCCGGAAGCCACCACATAGCCTAAATATACACCGTTATAGCCCCGCACGCCGCCTTGGCGCACAATTCCGCCCAGCTGGCGACCGTTCTCATCAATAAAGCGTCCTTTAGCGTCGACTTTACCGATTACACTGCCTTTAACGTCAACAATGTTCAAATCATAATTAACAAAGCCCAACGGCTTACCGTCCGTATCCACCACATAGCCGGTTTTCAAAAACTTAGCAGGCACACCGCCATACAGTCCCAAACCGTTGCCTTTGACGGAATCAACAACCTCGCCGGTGCCGTCATAAATATTTCCGTCCGGGAATAAATGCCCCAAAATACTGCCGTCGGCGCTGATAAGTATATTAACTTCCGGCGCGGCAAAACCAATAATCTGATTGCTGCGATTTGCAATTAAATTGTGCAAAAACAATCTGACAGGTCCTTGTCCCGGAACAGATACCCTGCCGTTTTTATCAAACACTCCCAACAATTTTCCGTTAAAGTCATAAGCGTAATAAGCGTTTGAAATTTTGCCTAAATAGCCCATGTCTTTATCATATACTTCACCGTTGTGATTAGCGCAGCCGATAACATTGTTTTCTTTATCACGCAAAACTCCATTGGCTTCCAAAACACCTAAACTTTGCCAATTTATCGACATAACTTCACGCTGGCGTACCAGATGTCCCTTAATCTGAGGCTTTTCCAAGGCCAAAACCGACCAATCAGGATTAAGGCAACCGACTTCCTTGCCATACGCATCGCGCACATATCCGTCTGCGTTCGCCTCGCCTATGTAATTGCATTCATCATCATACACACTGCCGGTTTCAATCACCTTACCGGCAAATTTGCCTTCTTCATTCCACACGGTGCCGTCGGCATAAACCTGCAAGCCGGTTTCCTCGCCTTCTTTGCGGATAATTCCGTCTTTATCCAAACGATACTCATAACTGCAGCCCCAATTTGCGATATATCCGGTATGAACGCCGCGTGCCAGAATCTTGGCTCCGTTTTTATCAACCACTAAGCCGTTGGGCAGCATTTTACCAACAACTTTGTTTTGACTTATCACTTCGCCGCGATTGTTAATTTCGCCCAAAACTTTACCGTCCGGAGTAATCGGCAGCAGCTGTTTATCCAGCAAAGCGCCTATTTTACGCACGCCGAACACCCGAATGTTGCCGCTGACATCCACAACACCCAATTTTTTACCGTTTTTATCATAGGCAACACTGTTCTTATCAATAAAGCCCATAACATTGCCGTTTTTATCCAGCGCTAAATTACCGTCTCCGCCTACTCGGCCTATTATATTACCGTTTTCATCAATGATATTGCCGTCGGCGTCAACTTTGCCGATAACATTGCCGTTAAAGTCGCGAACCGT
>CAKQUG010000006.1 GCA_934277545.1 uncultured Alphaproteobacteria bacterium
GGTCTTGGATAATCCAACCGGCTTGTAATAACAAATTATCAATTTTTTGTCTTGCGTTTTCTTCAGGTGTCATTTTTCGGCTCTACATCGTTATTTTTCCTAAAGTTTATTATTTTTTCCAAATATCAGCAAGCAAAAAAATGAGTCCTCCTCAATTATTTATAAAAAAAGTGAATAAATTAAAAGGGATAGACTTATTTGAATATGTTAGTGATTTTGTTAAAATTGTTTAACTTTTAGGGTTATTTTTGTATGCAATTAGCTAGTTTATCTTTATCAACTATTTCATCTAAAATAATTTGTGCGTTAGTGTATGTTGTATCATAATCTAAAAAATGTAGAGCATAGGCATTTTTAACGGCCTTTGGAAAATCATTTTTCAATATTTCAAAAATACCAAAGCAATTCTTTAGTTCTTTGATATTTGGAATTTGTTTATTATATGTGGAATTGATTTGTTTTAAACAATTTTTAGCACAATCATCAGAGTCGGAAAATGTAGGAGCTTTATTTGTAGTATGTAAATAAAGCCAATATTCATAGCAGGGGTTATTGTATATTTTGGAAATTGAATCTTTTTTATTTTTCATTATATTATAAATATCGCTTATTTTATTATCATCCTTGTCAAAACAAGCTACAATTTCAAATCCTTTAGGATATGCAGCTTTATGTTTCTCCATTAATTCTAACTTGTTTTTAGCCGATTCATAAACTTTTTTAGCTGTATTACCATTATCTGAATGATTAATATCAATCTTTATATTGGATTTTAGGTATGGCTTTAACCCGTTCAAATAATAACACATAGATTTTTCATCTTCGCAAATAAATGAATAAATTTTATTAGGATAGTTGGATAATACTTTTGTGTTTAATTTTCTGGACATTTAAAAATCCTTTATGTTTGGAACTGCACCATATACACCATCCATATATGCTTCCTGAAATGATGTATTTTTTCGTTTTAGTACATCTTTGAAGTCACTCAAAGAATATAGAGATGATGAAAAACCATTGGTTATAGATTTATCTACAAACCATATTTGATCTCGAGTTAAATGTTTTCCATCCATTAAATAATAAGCGTGTGATGCAAAGATAAGTTGAGCATTATTTTTATTTATTTCAGGATTATTAAACAAATCAACAATATATTTAACCAAATATGGGTGCAAAGTATTATCCATTTCATCTATAATTAAAATTTTCCCGCTTTCTATAGCATTTAAAACAGGTCCTGTTATAGATAAAAACTTTTCAGTCCCTTCGGATTCCATTTCATTAAAATCAAACTCTTTTAGCTCGCCATTTTCAGTTTTATGATAGCTCTTTGTATCAAATATTTTTGCTGTTCCTGCCATTAACGCTTGTTTAATTTTTGTAGGAACCTCTTTTTTGGACTCTGTAAACATATTTATAATTTCTTCTGAAGGAACATTTCTAACAGCTATGTTTTCTAAGCCTAAATCAGCTTTTTTTACTAAATTTATAATTTTTTCGCCACGTCCTTCAAGAATCGCATTAAGAGAAAATCCCTTGTTTAACATTGAAACATCAGCAACAACTATTTTCTTTGTGATAAAGTCATAAACATTTTTAATTTCTGTTAACTCACATTTACGATTATTCACAATATCTGATAACAATAAGCGATTATTTAGGACTTCATTGCACCATGATTGTAAAATTCCTGTAGATTTTCTAAACATCATTTTACCATCAACATAATGTCTTTCAAAAACTAACTTGGCTCTATTACTGCCAGTTTGAGAAATATTATAGCTATATAAAATTTCATTTTGGACAACGTTTGTTAATAGACTAAATTTATAGTCATACAATATATCGTCCACTATAAATTTAATATTAAAATTCATTGGTTGTTTATCATAGCCATCAGTTAATGCGTAAAATTCGGGAGGAAAAATATCATCTACTATATATTTTGAACTATTTTTAACTATAAATGAAAAATACATAAAAGCACGTATTATATTAGATTTTCCTGAAGCATTTGCACCAAAAATACCTGATGAACGATAAAGTTGAGGAGCTCTCTTCATATTGGTATTTATAATATTGTATTCATTTCCATTTTGAGAGACAGGTTCCATTGAGAAAACCGCCTCTTCCTTAAAGCTTCTAAAGTTGCTAAAATTGAATTCAATAAGCATTTTAAGCCTTTCTTTATCAAATTTAATCATAAAACTACTTAAAATATAATATAATTTATTTTATAAAAAAGTCAATTCCAAAATAAAAAGCATTAATTTTACTATACTAATGTGATACTACCTGTATAAGTATGTAGAATTTAATACGTTCGTTACAGAAATCCCCCAATTTATCGGGGGTGAATGCAAAGGTGTCGTTAGACACCGTTCCACGCCAACGAGCGTGGTCAAACCAAAGGTTTGTATCAATAATAGAACCCCCCCCAGTTTACTAGGGGATATCTATTTATTACTTTACATTATAACAACAAAAACTGTTTGTAATTCTTCACTTGAACTCTTGAAGATGTGAAAATATAAAATAATAAAAAAAGAGTAACGAATGCGAAGTAATAAATTTACAAATTTAACAAGAGGGTCGGAAAAAATTCCGGCTCTTTCTGTTTTAAACGAAAGGCAAAAAATGGACAACAAGATTAAGAAAATCCGAGAATTGAACGATAATTTACGGCAAAACTTTTCCGGTGGTAAAGTTATAGTGACAAGAGGTGTTGCTGATTTACCTTTGGCTACACGGCTAAAAATTATACAAAAAGTCCAAAGTTTTAATAATTTCAACGCAAGCAACGACCCTTACGGCGAACATGATTTTGGAGCTTTTGACTTAGAGGGTGTTACTTACTTTTGGAAAATTGACTATTACGACCATGATTATTTATATTTAAGCCCCGATGCCGCTGACCCGAATGTAACAAACCGAGTCTTAACAATTATGCGGGCTGATGAATATTAAATAATAAAAAATCATTTGTAATACCCTTAAAAAGTGGGACAGGAGTGGGACAGATTTTTAAAATAAGCAAATTTAAAGTAAAAATAAAGGCTCTCAGATTCTTCTGAAAGCCTTTATTTTTCTAATGGCGCGCTCGGCGGGACTCGAACTCACAACCTTCTGATCCGTAGTCAGATGCTCTATCCAATTAAGCTACGAGCGCAGCGACTGGATATTTTAATAGAACAAAAAAAATATAATTGCAAGCACTTTTTTTAATTTTTTTAAAATTTTTGCACAAACCCTTAATTCTTTAATTGTTTTTTTAATAAAAACACTTTACAAATAGAGCATTATTGAAAGTTAACTATAATATATAAGGCTTATATGATGAAAAAATTTATATTACTTTCGGCTACGGCACTGCTATTAACAGCTTGCGCGGCGAATGAAGTTCAATTTCCGGGCGTTGCACCTTCTCCGGTTTTGAATATCTCAAACAGCAGCGGTTCTTTCGTCGGGAAAAAAGTCAATGAATTTACCAGAGAATACAACAACATACATAATTCCATAAATTCCAGCGCGCAAAAACTGGCGCAAATCAGTCAATCCATTGCCGAAGCCGATTCGGAATATAATGCGGTTATCAACACCATTGAAGCAAAATTGCAAGCCGGAACGACTCCTTCTAACCCGGATTTGGTAAAAGCGTTAAATCAGGCGCAGAAAAATTTAGGCACTTTAGAAAACGGAACCCAAGAATTAGCCTCTGTCGCCTCAGAAGTTGCCGCTCAACAAGAAAAATTAGCTGCGCTGAAATCAACGGTTAATGCCACCTATGCCATTCCGGGCGCTTATGATGTTGACCACGCCGATTTGAACATTATTACCGCGGCTTTGGAACAGCAGGAAAATACCAATGCAGATTTAATGCAGGCCGTAAAATCCGATATTGCGGACGAACAGAATAAATCTCAACAATTTCGAGCTGAAATTACACGTTTGAACGTTGATGTTGCCGCCGGATATATCAATAATTCTAACAGTATTTTACTTTCAAAGGACAACTCTGACGAATTTAAGACCATTAAACCGGTCAGCGTAAAAAAAGAACTGGCAAAAAATAAATCTGTGCGCAGTGATAAAAAAAGAGTTAAACTTGCTAAAAAATTTGGCGTTATTGAAACGGTAAAACCTGCTAAATCAAACAAACCGGCTCCTAAAAAAGCTACTACGCAAAGCGTGCAGAAAGCCTTAAAAACAAAATCACCGGTTCAGGCTAAAACCATTGTGGAAACCGCAAAGCCGATTGCCGGAACAATTTTTTCCAAAGATTTTCCTAACGAAAATGTTGAATATTATGCCGAGTTGAATCAAGTTCTGCTAAAAGCCATGGAAAATAATCCGGATTCAAAATTTGAGGTAATTGCGATTATGCCAATGGATTCCGGCGCCCAGGAAATGGTGCAAAATATCACGGCGCAAATTTTCGGTGATATGCTGACCATTGGTGTTCCGGCTGAAAACATGCAGGTTAGCGCCCGCAGTGAACTTAGCAAAAAAGTTCCGACAGTAATAGTTGTCAAAAAATAATTAACTTTGAAACTCCGCTGTTTTATGCCAGTGGAGTTTCTTTCTGATTATTTTTTTCCCCATAAATGAGGAAAGAAAGATGAAAAACAAGCAAACAAAAGCTCTCTCTGTAAATCATATCCGTCTGATTAAAGACACATTTTTTGCCATTACAAAGATTCCTGTAAAGTTCTTCGATAAAATCTAAATAGTTGGCAATAATACGCAAAAAAAACAAAACCGGCAAATGGCTCAGAAGTCTCGCTTACGACACCAATCATTCTTTGATGTGAACAAAGTGAATTGACCGGAAAATCCGGAAATATTTTTTACTTAAAAAACTTATCTTTGTCTGATATTGATAGAGAACGCAAAGACTGCATCAAAAAAACGAAATTTGAGCATTAAGTTTTAGTTATTAAATACCGCAAACTAAAAATCCGCTGTTTCAAAAAAAACAGCGGATTGCTTCTAACTTATATAAAACTTAGTCAATATGACTCAAATCAACCGGCTTGTCTTCTTCGGCTTTTTCGTTTTCCTCTGTTGTGGCAACAGTTGTTTCTTGAGCTTGAGCAGTTTCTTCCGATTTCACTGCTGTTTTTTCACTTTCATCTTTATTGATATAGTTGCTCATAAATTGCAAAGCCTCTTCTGTTTCTTCCGGCGTATTTTCTTCCGTTTCTTTTTCGGCTTGAGGAGCATTTTTACGATTATCCATATCGGTTTTTACTTTTTCTATTTTGTCTTTCATAGTTTTAGAGCCTTCTTTTGCCGCGTCCAAACTATCCTTAAACTTTTCTTCAAGCATTTGACGCAAAGCCGGCAACTTTTCGGCATTAAAAACAGCCAAAACACCGACAATCACTAAAAACCAACCAAAGAAACCATCCATATTTTTTCTCCTTAACTTATTTACGGATGCGGCTTAAAATTTCTGTCGCATCATAATCTGAATTGTACGTTATAATATTTTTCAGCGTTGCACAATATTTATTTTCAGCCTGTACATAGCTTTGTTTTTTCAGCGGACGGGCGATAATCTGCCGAACCACCGCCAGCCGTTCTGCCGCCTCATCGCTCAAAACCGCGCCGCTTGCAGCCAATTCGGCATTTGCGGCAAAATCGGCGTTTCCTAAGCAAACCGCGTCGCAGCCGGCAGCAAGAGTTCTTTGCGTCCGCTCGCTTATCGAGCCTTTAAGCGCCTGCATCATCACAGCATCAGAAACCAAAAATCCGTTGAAACCGATATGTTTGCGAATAATATTCTGAATTACTTTTGCCGATTCGCTTGCCGGATAAACCGTATCAACCGCTGTCATCAAGATATGCGCCACCATACCCATTGGGGCGCTGTTCAACTGCTTAAACGGATAAAAATCCTGTTCCAAGATTTCCAAATCATCATCAATCACCGGCAGTTCTAAATGCGGATCGCTTTGCGCCCGCCCATGTCCCGGCAGATGTTTTACACACGGACAAACTCCGTTTGCCTCAAATTCCGCAACCATAGCCCTGCCCAGCTTGGCAATCTGCTTTTCATCTCCGGCAAAGCAGCGACCTTTCAGCACAGCTGAGGTAAAATCATAATACACATCTAAAACAGGTGCAAAATTAACATTCACGCCGCAATTTTTCAAATCGTACGAAGCTAAAAAAGCATGCTCACGCACCAAATCTTCCGTCGTTAAACGTACTTGCTCGCTAAGCGGCGTAAATTCAGGCTCGGTCAAACGGCGTACTCTTCCGCCTTCTTGGTCTACGGCAATTAAAACATCATTCCGCCCGATTGTTTCTTTAATATCCCTGCACAGTCTTTGCAGCTGCGTTTTATTTTGCACATTGTTGCAGCCTTTGGCAAACAAACACACTCCCAACGGATTACAGCTTTCAAACAAGCGTTTTTCTTCATCGCTTAAAGAAAATCCCTGAACGGATAAAAATGCCGGAAGTATTTTTTTATTCATCGGATATTATTTTTCCTTAGCTATGCAATCGCGCAGACCTTTGGCTTTTAATGCAGCGCAAGCCTGTGCAGCAGTTGCTTTATCAGCAAACGAACCGGCACGTAGACGATAAAACATTCCCTGTGCGCCTAAATCGGAAGTTTGTATTTCATGCGGCATTTTTTTCAGGTCCTCATACTTAGAAGACAAATCGGCCCATAATTTTTCAACAGCAGCTTTATTTTTTGAAGCGATAAACTGAATTTGCCAACCGCCGGCTGCAACGGCGGGCACTTTTTCCACAATGGCTTTAACTTCTGTTTTTGTCTGAGTTTCAGCTTTTTCGGCAGCTGCCGGCTTTGCGGTTTCAGCCAGCAAATCAGCAGGCTTGGCCGGAACATTGCCCCCGATTTCGGTTTCTTTCGCTTCGGTTTCTTTCGCTTCGGCTTTTACAGCTTCCGGCTTATTTGCGGCAACTTCATCTACAATCTGGTCCAAATTTGTAGCGTTAGCGTCAACATCAACAACCTCAGGCACAATATCCGGAAGTTTCGGAGTTTCCGGTTTAGGCAGCAAATTTTCCACAACCGTAGTGTCAACTTCTTTCTTTTCAACAATATTGTAAATATTTTTATCCTGATTTGGGATATCCATTCCGCCCGGGTTTTCAGGTTTAATTTTGATGGCGGTTTGCGGACGGCGGATAATCGGAATTTCCTTTTCCGTTTCGGCATATTGCGGTGCCAAAACCAACCAACCGACAACGCCGGCCAACGCCACTCCGGCAAATGTGCCCAAAAAATTATTGCGCGAACGCACCAGTTCTGTGCGGCGCTCTTCCAATGTGGCAATTTTCTGATTAGCCACTTTTTGCTTAAAATCGTTCAAATAATCGTCATCTTTATTCAATAAACCGGGATACATAGATAAACCTCATTCAAAAATTTTCTTCATTTTACGGGCTAATGTTTTAAAATCACTTAACAGAACAAAAATTTTCTTTTATTTCACAAAAAAGATACTATAGTCAGAAAAAAAGGATATGCTAATGAAAATTGCCACGCTAAACATCAATTCCATCAACGCCAGACTGCCGAATCTGCTGCAATGGCTGCAGCAAAATCAGCCGGATATTCTGCTGTTGCAGGAAATTAAAACCGAATTTAACAATTTTCCGTTTTTCGATTTGCAGGTTTCGGGTTACGACGCTAAAATTTTAGGGCAAAAAAGCTATAACGGCGTTGCGGTTTTAAGCAAACAAAAAATGACGGTTACCTCCGAGAATCTACCAAATTTTCCGGATGAAAACGCGCGTTATTTAGAAATAGAGTTTATGAAAAACGGTCAAAATTATATTGTGGCCTCGCTGTATCTGCCAAACGGCAATCCGCCGTATAACAATGAAAAAGACACTTCGCGCTTTGAATATAAACTCAAATGGATGGACGCTTTTTTAAGCCATGCCGAAGAATTGCTGCTGCAGCACAAAAACGTGATTTTAGCCGGCGATTTCAATGTGATATTAACTAAAGACGATGTTTTCAACCCCGAACTTTTTACCGGCAACGCTCTCTACCGACCGGAAGTTTGGCAGCGGCTGCATAAATTAGAATTTATCGGCTATTCTGACGCCTATCGCCTTTTATATCCTTCACAAACCGGCTACACTTTTTGGGATTATACCAACGCCTCGTTTGCTAATGATTTAGGTATGCGTATAGATTATATCTTTTGTTCTCCGGCGCTCGCCGATTGCCTGCAATCATGTCGCATAGACAAAGATTTCCGCGCTTTGGAAAAAGCATCGGACCACACTGTTTTGCTGGCCGAATTTGAGGAATAGTGATGAAAAAAATTATATTTTTTACAATTTTGCTAACGGCTTTTCCGGCTTTTGCCTCTGTTGATGAAAATTTGATAAATGAAATGCTGACTATGGTTAATAAAGACTATCTGCAACCGGTTAATAACGCCGAACTGGCGGCAAACGGACTGCAGGCGATTACCAATCTGGATTCCGATGTTGTTATATCTAAAGGCAGCGACAAATTTTATCTTTACTATAAAAAACAAATAAAGAAAATTATTCCGCAACCCAAAGATGCCAATGATATTGCCGCTTGGAGCAAAACCATGGCGCAAATTGCCGATGAAACTTCAAAATGGTCAGAAAAAATAGCATTAAAAGATTTTGAACTACCGGATTTAATGATGAAAAAAATCACCGGCAAACTTGATAAGTTTTCGCATTATTATTCGGAATACGATTACAGCGACGATAAAGAAGAAAACGCCATTTACACCTTATACAGCGACCGAAAAATTGATGATGTTTTATATTTGCGCGTACGAATTTTTAATAAGCAAACAGCCCTTGCCGTACAAGGTTCTTTGGAACGCAACAAGCCTTACAACGCCGTCATTTTAGACCTGCGAGGCAACAGCGGCGGAATTTTAAACGAAGCATTGAAAGTCGCCGATTTATTTACCGACAATGAAATTATAACCTACACTTCCGGTCGCAATGGTTCCAACGAACATTACTACACCTCTAAAGAAGGACGATTGTATGACGGTCCGCTGGCCGTGCTGGTAGACGGCGAAACCGCGTCGGCGGCAGAAGTTTTGGCAGCAGGGCTGCAAGACCAATCCCGCGCTGAAATTATCGGCACAAAGACCTTTGGCAAAGGCACCATCCAAAATGTGATACAAATGAGCAACGGCGGCAAACTCGTTTTAACCACCGAGCAATTTTTCACTCCGTCCGGCAAAGTAATTCACCAAAACGGCGTAACTCCTGATTTGTGCGTTGTCCCGGACAATAATGATTCCTGCCGCCAAGAAAGCCGGCTGTGGGATGAAAGCGACATTTCAACCGCCGTAAAATTGCTGAAAAATGAATTATAGGCAAAAAAACAGTTGACAACCCCGTTAAAAAATGTATACTTCGCCTAAATGTTTTAATTGATAACTTTGTAAAAGAGTAAAAAAATGGCTAAAGCAGTAAAAATTAAAATTAAATTGGAAAGCAGTGCCGGTACCGGTTCTTTCTATTTGGCAGAAAAAAATCCAAGAACTCATCCTGAAAAATTGGTTTTGAAGAAATTTGATAAAAAATCTAAAAAACATGAAGAGTTCGTTGAAAAGAAATTAAAGTAATTTCTGCAAAAGAATTTGAAAGAAGAGGTGCTGGTAAATTCAGACCTCTTTTTTATTATATTTACTCTTTTTCAAGCGGATGCGCTTTATGGTATTCTCTTTGCAAAGTTGCAGTTTGAACATCTGTGTAGCGCTGGGTGGTGCTTAGGGACGCATGACCTAACAATTCTTGAATTGAGCGCAAATCCGTTCCCTCAGCCAACAACTGCGTGGCAAACGAATGTCTCAAGGCATGCGGGGTTACCGTATCGGGCAACCCTAAAATCGGACGCAGTTTTTGCAGTTGGCGCTGAATTATACGCGGGCTGATTCGCTCACCTCGTGCCCCCAAAAACAATGGTTCTCCTACATTGAGTTTATACGGGCATTCTGCAAGGTAAGCGGCGATATGCTGCCAAATAATCGGAAGAAGGGGCACTAAACGTTCTTTATTCCCCTTACCTTTAACGCGAAGGAACTCGCTTTTCGCCGTTATATCGCCAATATTTATAGAAAGGGCTTCGGATATACGCAATCCACAACCGTATAACAAGGTTAAAATTGCTTTATCCCGAAGTCCCTGCCACGCTTCTAATTCTAATTTTTCAATACCTTTAAGCAAATTAAATGAATCATCAATATCCAAAGCCTTTGGCAAAACTTTAGATTTTTTAGGTGAAGAAATAACGCTGATTGCCGGATTTTTAATAATTTTTTTGCGTTCCAACCATTTGAAAAAATTTTTAACAGCCGAAAGCTCGCGGCACATTGAAGATTTACTCAAGCAACGCGCGGCTTGTTTGCTTAAAAACTTTCTGAAATCATGGACATCCAGTTCTTTTAATTCCTGCATACTCAACGGAGTATCTTTGACTTCCGTCAAAAAGAAAGATAAATCACGCGAATACCCGTCTAAAGTATGTTCGGAATACAGTCGTTCTTTCAAAAGCCAATCTTGCCACTTTTCAATAAGCGGCAGCAATGTGTTATCGGCATTAAATTGAATTTCGGCTCTCACGTTTTATTTTATAACCTCATTTTTATACAAACCGAACAACACATCGCGCGGCATCCAGCCTTTAACGGTGTCAAATTTTATTAAGCACATTCCATCCGGAGTCGGACATTTTTCTATTTCTCCGACAACTCCGTCTTCGGCTTTTGCCACAACTTTAGAGTCTATCTCCGGCTTGGCGTAAATATTATTTTCACCCGGATTGATAACTTTAACAAAACGCCGTCCGGACAACATATTTTTCTTTACCCAGGTTTCCGAGCCTTCCCAATCCCTGATTTTCCGCCACAATTCAAATTCGGAAATAATTTCCACCGGCGCACCTTTTTGCTTATATACCCAAACAATGGGATAGCGAATACCGGGGCCGGACCGCACATTTATCAGGCTGGAGCGCAAAGAAACCATGCGCGGCAAAGCTAATCCGCTTTCACTTTCGTTTTCTTCCGCCGCCTGCGCCATATTCATAACGCACAAAGCAAAACCAAACGCCATAAATGTTGTCAACAATGCTTTCATTTTTCTTCCCTTTAATAAAATTTAAATCAATGATAAATGTATATAATAAAAAAAAGGTAAACATTAAAAAAGAAAGGCTGAAAAATGGATTTAATGAACACTGTAAAAGACTTGATTCGTTTCCGCACCGAAACCGGAAATGAATCTGAAATAAAAAAAGCCGCCAACTACATTGTAGAAAAATTTGCCGGCACCGATGTTATTGCGGAAATTTTCCAAACCACGGCTTCTCCTGTCGTTTTTTTGCGTAACTCAAACTGTTTGAATTTTGATGTTTTGGTTTTGGGACATATCGACGTTGTTCCGGCAGAAACCTCTATGTTTGAACCGATTGAGAAAAACGGCAGAATGTACGGACGCGGCACTCTGGATATGAAATCGTTTGCAGCAGTAGCGCTAAATTCCATGATGTATGTTGTCGAGCATCAGCTGCCGCTGAATTTCGGAGTTATACTTTCAACAGACGAAGAAAAAGGCAGTAAATCTACCGAATCTTTTTTGGAAAACTATCCGAATTTAACCGCTAAAATTGTGCTGGATAACGACGTGGGCGGAGACATTACTAAAATTGTCAGCAAATGCAAAAATCCGGTGTTTGTAAAATTGATTGCCGACGGCAAAGAGGCACACGGCTCAACTCCGTGGGAAGGAATCGACGCCAACGAGCTTCTTATTCAAAGCTGGAATAAACTGCGTCAAATTTATCCGTATTACGCCAAAGACTTGCCGCAGCCGCACAACACTTGGTTTGACACGGTACACATGGCGCTGATAAACGGCGGACAAGTTTCCAACGTGCTGTCCAATCATGCCGAAGCCCTGTTGGATTTTCGCTTAACCGAAAATTCCACCTTGAAGCATTTGGAAGAAAATTTGCAAAAATGTTTGGTTAAAGGCGTAAACTATAAAATTGTTTCATCATCAACACCGGTGGTTATGGATGAAAATAATCCGTATATTTTAGAATATAAAAATTTTGCCGAAAACATTTTAGGACGCCCGATAGAATTTGAACATATCGGCGGCGCTACGGATTCGCGCGCATTCGCCGTAAAAGGTTCGGTGGTAATCATGCACTCCGGAACCGGCGAAGGTATGCACGCCGCCGGTGAATATGTGGAAATTGAAAGCGTAAAACAAATCGCCGACATTCAGATTAAATTTTTGGAAAAATTGGCAAAAGACGGCATAAATTAACGCATTTTTGTTGACCGGCAAAGTATTTGGCTTTGCCGGTCAACGAAAAAACACCCCACATGCAAACCAAACCATTACCACCTTGCCTATAAAATATTATATAAGTAACTAAAAAGGGCTATGATTTTTCATAACCCTTTGATTTTTAATGGTGCCAACAGAGAGACTTGAACTCCCGACCCACTGATTACAAATCAGTAGCTCTACCAACTGAGCTATGTTGGCAACATAACTGAAAGAACTTATACACTAGCGTTTTTTTATTGTCAACCAGTTTTTGAACATTTTTATAAAAAATATTTTGATAACAAATTTTAAACCAGCTGTGCCTGATACAACGACGCGTAAATACTGTCTGATTTTGCCATCAGTTCCTTATGAGTTCCTGTTTCCACAATTTTACCATAATTAACCACCACTATTTTATCGGCATTGCGAACTGTTGACAGCCTATGCGCAATCACAAACACAGTTCTGTCCGCCATCAAATTATCAATAGCCTGCTGCACAATAGCTTCAGATTTATTATCCAACGCAGATGTAGCTTCATCTAAAATCACAATCGGCGCATTTTTAATAAAAGCTCTGGCAATGGCTATGCGTTGCTTTTGTCCTCCGGAAAGCAGTACCCCTCGCTCACCGATTTGCGTATCCAAACCGTTTGGCAGTTCTTTAATAAAATCAGTCAGACAAGCGCACGAAACCGCATATTCAATGTCTTTTTCATCAGCACCTTCATTACCAAGCAGAATATTGTCACGGATTGTTCCCGAAAACAAAAAATTATCCTGAAAAACTACGGCAATCATATCACGCAAAGAATAAAGCGAAAAATCTCTAATATCGGTACCGTCTATTAAAATTTGCCCTGAAGTTACATCATAAAAACGCGGCAACAAATTAACCAATGTTGTTTTACCACCGCCTGAATTGCCAACCAGAGCAATAGTCTGCCCTTTTTTAATATTTAAATTGATGTTTTTAAGCACCGGTTTCCCGGCAATATATTCAAAGCAAACATTTTTATAGGAAATTCCGCGATTTATGCTTTTCAGTTCTTTAGCCCCTGTTCGGTCTTCTATTTTTGCTCTTTGGGTTAAAAGCTCAAACACGCGCTCCATTGCCAGCAACGCCACCTGTACATTGTTAAAATTATTGCCGATACCTTTAATCGGATTATACAACAAAATCAGCGCCGCTACAAAAGAAACGAAGTTTCCGGCGGTTATTTGATGATTGACAATCAAATAGCTTCCAACCCAAATAACCAAGGCAATTCCCAAAGAAACCACAAAGTGCATAAGCGGCGACAGCATACCTGTGCGCTGCACCATTTTCATACCGAGTTTAAACACTCGGTGCAAGGTATCATTAAAACGATTATTCTGATAGTCATATAAATTGTACGACGAAATAATGCGATTGCCGCAAAAACTTTCGTTATAATGTGTTACTACCTCGGCGCTGGTAAAAACCGTTTGTTTATTTATATCTTTTATACGTTTTCTGACTCCGGTCAACGGAAACAGCGCACCGAACAGCACCACAACTGCAATCAGCGCCAACTGCCAGCTGTTATAGAAAAGCACCGCCACCAATGACACCGATGAGAAAAATCGTGTAAAAAATTGTTTTATATTGCTCAAAAGACCGCTGCACGCCGCGTCGACATCGTTATTAAAACGCATCATAATATTGCCGGAAGTCGTGGTATCAAAAAAAGCGGCTTCAAATTTCATAAGTTTTTCAAACAGCGATATTTTCACGTCGCTGGCAATGCGGTTGCCTACCCAAGTGTTTGTAAAATTCGCCGCAAACGTAAACATTCCCTGCAAAGCACTGAACAAAATAATAACCAGCGGAATCCACAAAGTATTAGTATTCTGTTCTATCATCATCACATCCATATACGGCTTTAACGCCCACGCGATTACCGCGTCCATGGCACCGACAGGTAAAGTCAGCAAAATAGCCAACAAGGCTCTGCCCCAATATGGTTTAACAAAAACCCACATTTGACCGTAATCATTGATAAAGTGATTGTCTTTTAATTTTTCTTTTAACTTTACAAACATATTTATCCTTTGTTTTTGATGTTTGAAAGCATAATAACGGATAATTTACAAAAGTAAACCGTTTGTCGCCGGATATAAACGAAAAATCTCAACAGTTATTAACTTTTTTTGTTACCAAACACTTATCTCATTGCACACAAAACATTCTAATTAAAGGCTCTTCGTTTTATGGTAAATCATAGTTTTACAGTATCGCCAAACACCAAATAACATTTTTCTGAAAATTTCATTGCCGGCAATACCTGCGAGCCGATACATGAGCATAATTATGTGCAAATACCGGCTAAATAAAATTAAAACTTACAGATTTTCATCTATAGATTTAATTTCCTTCGGCGCACTATCTTTAGCCGGAACCGCGTTTTCATCTGTGGTAACAACTTTGTCTTCCAGTTCATCCATCAGCTTATCCAAATCCGAGGTTTCTTCTTTTTCATAGCCTTCGTCCTGAGTCTTGGTTTCGCCGTCAACCTTTGGCTGTACCAGTTTGTTAAACAGTTCTTCCCCGCTTTTTTTCAAAACTTCGCCATTGATACCGGCCGTATTATCAACCGCTTTTTCTTCTGTATTCTGAGCTTTGTCGCCTTCTGATTTTTCTTCTATCTTAGCAGCACCCAAACCAAGACTTTCGCCTTTAGCTTTCAAATCGTCAAACCATTTTTCAGGTATCAAGCCTTTAATCGGTCCGGCAGCGTCGCCGGCAAGTTTAAAGTAGCGGGATTCGGCAAACACACCTTTTTGCGATTCTTCCGGAATCAGTGATGAAATCATAATCTGGAGCAAAATTACGATAATAACACCGCGAAAAATACCGAAAATAAATCCTAATATTCTATCCAGCGAACTTAATTTGCTGAAACGAATCTGCGTGCTGATTTTGTCGGCCGCCAGCACCCAAAAAATACAGAACATAATCAAAATAACCATACCGGAGACGAGGTTGGAAAGCACTTCGGAGGCTATATATTTTTGCATTATCGGGTCAACCACCGGCAGCAGATAATACACTGAAACGGCCGCCAAAATCCAGCCGGTAATCGACAGCAGTTCTTTTGTTACGCCGCGGGCAATCGCCACCAGCGCCGAAACGCCGACAATTACCAAAAACACCACATCTAAGTTGTTTAATTGTTCCATAATTTTGCTCCTAATTAAACCAATTTATCAAACGATGAACATTGCCGATTTCATAGCAGGATAGCTCATAATTTTTTGCGCCTTTTTCTTTTTTATCTTTGCCGAAAGACGGTGGAATAATGGCGCTGACAAAGCCTAATTTATGCGCTTCTTTCATACGCAGATTCGGCTGGCTGACGGCTCTGATTTCTCCGGAAAGTCCGATTTCGCCGAACACCACCATATCGGCCGGCAGCGGCTTGTTGGTAAGCGAAGAGATAACCGCCATGGCAACCGCCAAATCGGCAGCAGGCTCGGTAATTTTCAAGCCACCTGCTATATTTAAATACACATCATGCGAACTGAAATTCATACTGCAGCGAGCTTCCAACACTGCCAAAATCATTGACAAGCGGTTAGAATCCCAGCCCACAACCGCACGTTTAGGCGTTGAGTAGCCGCTCGGGCTGACCAAAGCCTGAATTTCCACCAGCAGCGGACGAGAACCTTCAATTCCGGCAAATACGCACGAACCGGAAACATTACCTTGTCTTTCAGCCAAAAACAGAGCCGATGGATTCTCTACTTCAACCAACCCCTTATCCTGCATTTCAAACACGCCGATTTCATCTGTCGCGCCGTAGCGGTTTTTAACCGCACGCAAAATTCTGAAATGATGTCCGCGCTCGCCTTCAAAATACAACACCGTATCAACCATGTGCTCCAACACGCGCGGTCCGGCAATTTCTCCCTGTTTGGTAACATGCCCGACTAGAAACAGCACAAATCCTTTGCGTTTGGCCAGTTTTATCAACTCGTATGCACAGGCTCTAACCTGCCCCACGCTGCCGGGAGTGGATTCTACTTCGTCTAAATACATTGTTTGAATAGAATCGATAATTACCACAGCCGCGTCTGTTTTTTCCAATGTGGTAATAATGTTGCGTACATCGGTGGCACTCGCCAAATTAACAGGGCTTTCAGCCAATCCCAAACGGCTTGCACGAATACGCACCTGGTCTATAGCTTCTTCTCCGGAAATATAATAGCACGGATAATGTTCCTCTTTATTTGCCAAACCGGCACACACCTGCAGTAGCAATGTAGATTTACCGATTCCCGGGTCGCCGCCCACCAAAATAACCGACCCCGGCACCAATCCTCCGCCGGTTACCCTGTCAATTTCCTTAATGCCGGTCTGCAAACGCGCGTATGTGCTCTGTTCGCCTTTCAACGGCACAAAATCAATGATTTTTCCTTCTTTACGCGGATTTATTTTAGAAAAACCGTCGTTTTTTTGCACTTCTTCGACAATAGTGTTCCACTCGCCGCAAGAATCACATTTCCCCTGCCAGCGCGGATAAGTCGTGCCGCAATTTTGACAAATAAATAAACTAACGTTTTTCTTCGCCATAACCTATACTTCCACTTTTATCGGGCCTTGCGAGCTACCGTGAATAAATTGCTGCAAATACGGATTTTCGGACTTGTCCATTTCTTTAACAGTGCCGGACCAAATAATTTTCCCCTGATAAAGCATGGCGATTCTGTCGGCAATTTTGCGCGCAGACGCCATATCATGCGTAATAGTCAAGGTTGTCGCACCCAAACCGCGGGCGGATTCGATAATTAAATCGTTAATTACATCGGCCATAATCGGGTCAAGCCCAGTTGTCGGCTCATCAAAAAAGATAATTTCCGGCCGGCTGATAATAGCTCTGGCCAAGCCTACGCGTTTCTGCATACCGCCCGAAAGCTCGGCCGGAGACAAATCTGCCACATCAGGCGCCAACCCAACCTGTCGCAGCACCCGTATTGCCGCTACTTTAGCCTGTTTACGCGATTTTTCGCCTTTCTGCAACAACCTGAAAGCCACGTTTTCCCACACGCTCAAGCTGTCAAACAACGCCGCCCCCTGAAAAAGCATACCCATTTTTTCGTGAATGTCTTTTTTGCTGCCGATAGTTTCTTCATCATCAATTTTAATTGAACCACAGTCGGGCGTTAACAATCCCTGTATACATTTAATCAACACCGATTTGCCGGTTCCCGAACCGCCGATAACCACCAAGGATTCGCCTTTTTTAATATCCAAATCCACACCATCCAGCACCTTCTTTTTGCCAAACGCTTTATATAAGTTGCGAATTTCTATTTTATTTTCACTCATAGCTCATCCTATTTAGAAAAGAAAATTTCCGTAATCAGATAGTTAAAAATTAAAATCAAGATAGACGACGAAACCACGGCATTGGTTGTAGCCTCGCCCACGCCTTGTGCACCGCCTTTAGAGCGATAACCGTGATAGCAGCCCATAACCGAAATAATAAAACCGAACACACCGGCTTTTACCATACCTGAAATCACATCTATTGCCTGCAAATTCTGCATGGTGGCGTTAATATAGTTTGCAGGGTTAAAATCCAATTTATAAACTCCGACCACATAACCGCCGAAAATACCGATAATATCGCCGAACAACACCAACAACGGCATAACCACCACGCCGGCCCACAATCTCGGCGCCATCAAATAGCGAAACGGATTAGCCGACAAGGTAACCAAGGCGTCAATTTGTTCCGTAACCCGCATAGTGCCGATTTCCGCAGCCATAGCCGCACCGATACGCCCGGCAACCATCAGCGCTGACAAAACAGGAGCCAGTTCACGCGTTACCGAAATCAAAACCACGGTCGCCACTGCGCTCTCCGCTCCAAACTTAGAAAAACCGGAATAAGTCTGTATGGCAATTACCATACCGGCAAACAGCGTAGTTAACCCGACAACCGGAAGCGAATAAAAGCCCATGTTTAAGAACTGATTAAAAAACAGCTTAATATAAAACGGCGGCACAAAACAATTATAAACCGATTTTGCCACAAAGCGCGTAAAAGCCCCCAATTCCAACACAAAAGAAAGCAAAGGTTTGCCCAGCAGCTGTAAAAACGTTTCCATGTTTTTTTTTAGCATCTTCAATTTTCCTATTCCGTTGTCAAAAGATTATTGCGCAGCTTGACTATAATCTTTTCCAAAATTGTTTGGTCTTCAGCATACAAATCTATTGCCGGAATTTCAACACCTAAAATATTTTCACACTTATTTTTTGGCAGACGTTCCAAATTTTCTTTATTCGGCAGCAGATTAACCAACAGACTGACCTCGGCTTCATTAACAAATTCATAGCGGGAAATTCCGACATTTCGTATTTCCAGCAAACCTTTTATATTTTGCGGAGCCGCGCCTGTCAGCCGATTTTCACACACTTTTAAGGCGACAACGTCATCAGCCACCAACACCGCGCCTTTATTTTCTATAAATTTCAGCGCCAGCTCGGATTTTCCGCTTCCCGACTTTCCTTTAAATAAAATTCCTTTGTTGCGCCACTGCACAAAAGAAGCATGTATTGTGCATAAGTCAGACATTTAACAACCGTTTCTGTTTGTTTTCATCAGTGGTGGAAACGGTTATTCTGCGTCCGTCCTCCGTCATTTCTATTTGCACATTCCACATATTACGCGGAGAAAATGCCCCCATTCTTTCCGGCCATTCCACCAGACTTACGCCGGAATAAAAAGCCTCTTCCACACCAAGCTCAAAAATTTCCACTGGCTTTTCCAAACGATACAAATCATAGTGATAAATATCAAACGCCGGAGCGCTGTAAGTTTGCAATAATGTAAAAGTCGGACTCGGAACTTCTCCGGCGCCGGTAAGTTTTTTTATAAACGCGCGGGCAAACACACTTTTACCGGCTCCCAAAGTGCCGTTTAAAGCCCAAACATCGCCTTGCGTGCTGATTGCCGCCAACTTTTCCGCCACTGCGCCGGTGTCATCTTCACTGTGAGAAATAAAAACTTTTTCCATTAAAACCACCCGTCAAAATTAAACCAATCCGAACTTTTTTCTTGGGCTTTTGCCACGGCTTCCGCTTGTTTTGCCTGTAACCGACGCCAATCACTCGGACGATAGAAACGTCCGTTCCACAAGCCCTTAGACTGTGAACGCGCCTGCTTTTCATACGGTACATAAACATCGGTGTTTTTAGCATAAGCCACCGCCCAACCGGCGCTTACAACCGCCGCCGCTACGTCATATTGCCCCAAAAAACAAACACCGGTCGCCCGATGTTGCAAAACATTTCCCAAAACATGACACTTAACTTCACGGCCGTTCAGCCAATTTTGCAGCCAGGTAATAGCCTTATGTCCGCAAGAATATGACAGTCCACGTGAATCCGAACAGGTTTGATTAGGATTCGGAGCGTCAACACCCAACAATTTAATATTTATACCTTTCACTCTCAGTACACTGCCAGTAATAACTCTCGGTACGCCCGTAACTTCGGGATAATCCTGCGGATTAAAATTGCTTATCTGCGCCGGTGCGGCGTCTGTTTTTCCGAACATACCGCTAATTTTAGAAAAAAAACCTCCGTTTTCCTCAACTTCGCTTGCTGCATTATTATCAGTTGCCACTCCGTTCATTCCGACAGGTTCCAATTCGGCAAGTTTTTGCTCATTTGCGTTATTATCCGGCGCATATTCCGCCGACGCCTCGTTTTCGCTCAAAACCTGCTGCACGATTTTACCGCCGGCGCTATCCGCTCCGATAATTCCCAAACAATATAAAATAAACACCACCACGGCGCCGATAATGGCAAAAGAAAAGAAAAAGCTGACCGTCGACCACATAATTTTGAACAAAATATACAAAACCACAAACGCAATCACCACGCTGACAAATCCCATACCCTGCAGCGAAGTGCTGTCGCTTTGCGTCCCGGCGCCGCCGTAATACATTAAAACGGCAAACAACATGCACAAAAACACTTTTTTAACAAAAAACATCGGTAAAATCCTTATAATTATTGGTAATATTAGAACACAGTTTTTATGCTTATGCAAGCTATTTATAAAGTTTCGGCAGCGGCTCGGCTTCCGTTTTTTGCTTTTGCGAGCTTTCCGCTTGCTTTATTGTCCGTAAAATTACTTTTTCATCAACATTTTCATCTTTTCCGCCATATAAAATATTATTGAGTTTTTGCAGCTGTTTTCCGAATTCCGGTTCCGCCGCCGCTTTTGCCACATCGTCCAAGTTATTGATATTTTGCGATTTATAATTTTTCTGTCCCCACAGCACTAAATTATCCCTCAGCAAACGATAATTTTTATCGGCAAAATTTTTATGTAAAATCGAACTCATATCGCTGATTTTAACTTCTTTTTCGCAAGCCTTTTCCGGGCGACGGCGCAAAAGCAGACTGAACAGCATGCCCAAGATAAAAGCACAGGCGGCTAAAGCAATCGCTTTTTCTTTAGCAAAACCGCCTTTATCCGCAGTTCGGTTTTCAGTTTCCGACACTGCGGTTTGATTTACATTTTCCGCCTGTTTGCCGATATTTATATTTTGTTCGGTTTGCGTTTCGGTTACCGCCGTTCCGCCTTCCACAAAAACTTTTTCCGCCGGAATAACAGCCGTTTCCGCTTTTCCGGTTTTAACATTAAACCAATTTATTTTAATTTCCGGTAAAATCTGCTCGCCGCCCTTTTGCGGAATATACACCACTCTGGTTACGGATTGAGCCACCACTTTATCATCATAAACTTTAGCTTCCAATTCGGGATTTTCCGGATAAATTCTAAAGTTTTCGTCATCCGTAAAGTTCAGTTCCGGCAACTGAGTTTCGGCAACTCCGGCAGCCAAAACGGCAATTTGCCGCGACACGGTTTCGCCCACCTTAAACAACGGCTTTTTCTCATTCCAAAAGGCTTTGACTTTTACCGCTTCCGCCGGCAGCCACCAGCCGTTTTCCGCCGCCGGCAGCACATTTACTTTTACCGGCTTTGTATATAATTCCACCGGTTTTTGCGTGCCGAACATTTCATCAAAATTTACATTCATCAACTGAAACAGACTGTTAGCGCCCCGGTGCAACAACGGATGATTCTTTGCTTTATCAAACCCCATATAAAAGCCGTTAACCTTTAGCAACGGAATTTCCTGCTCTCCGCTTTTCTGCGGAAACAGCGCGTAATAAAACTTTATAACCCGCTCGCCGTTTTGCTGAGTTATTTCCGGCTTTTTCAAAATTCTTACAATCCAATCTTCCGCATTAACAAACTTAGGCTCTTCAGTTAATTGCAATCCGACTTTATCCTTAAGCGTCAGCACGGCGTTGATTTCCTGCTGAACATACGCTTTTTGAGAACTTACCGCCAAATCAACACTAAATTTATTAGCTTCAGCCAATCGGTTATCACTTTGAATATTATCATTTTTCTTTGCCGAAGCGCTGACATTGCTGCCGGCAGGCAACACTTTAATTTTCAGCGGCTTACTGCTGTAGGCTCCTATGCTGATTGCAGGAATTTCCAAATTTCCCTCGCGTTTCGGCATTAACCCAATATCCCAATCCGTCTGCTCTGAGCTATGCCCGTTAATATAGCTCATCTGCGACGAACTTGAGGTTGAATAAATATTAAAATCTTTTTGCAAAACGCTTAAATCAGGCTGCATTGAACCGCCGTTTTTACCGTCAAACGACAAGTTAAGGTTAAAGACTTCTCCCAAAGGCACAGTAGCATTATCCACCGCCGCCGTCAAGGATTCGGCATTGACCGTTGCAACTTTCATAAGCGCCAAAGCGCAAACCAGCACCAATTTTTTCATATTAACCTCGCTTTATTTATCATATCTTCTTTTTGCATATTCTCTTTGAATCAAAGCCCGGAGCAAACCGCCTTTGTCTTCTGGAATTTGCCGAAACTTCTGCATTCTGGCACGCATTTTTTCCAGTTCTTCCGGCGATTTTTCATCATTTACGCCAACAGTTTCCTGCTGTTCGTTGCCTTCTTTATTTTCCGCAGTCTGCTGCTGAATTTCAGCCTTATTTTCCCTATCCGACTTATTATCAGACAACTTGCTGTTTTCAGATTGCCGAGATTCATTGTTATTTTGTTTTTTCTCGGCCTGCTGTGCCTTATTCTCGTTTTCATCTGTCTGTTGTTTATCTGCCTGCTGCTGTTCGGAGCTGTCGGATTTTGACTGCTGAGGCTTTTGCTTTTCCTGCTGCCCCGATTGATTCTGCTGTTTCTGCTGATTTTCACTTTCTTTTTGCTCTTGCTGTGGATTTTGTTTCTGCTTTTCATCAGCTTGCTGCTGCTCGGAATTATTCTGAGCCTGCTGTTTCTGCTGCTGTTGTTCCTTTTTATCCTGCTTATTTTTATCTTGCTGCTGATGCTGTTGATTTTGCTGCTGCTGTTGTTTTTTCAAATATTCCAAATTAAACTTTGCATCAGGAAAATCAGATTGTTTTTGCAAAGCCTCCTCATATTTCTTTATCGCCTCGGCAATTTTTCCGCCTTTTGCCAATGCGTTTCCTTGATTATACAATGAAACGGCGTCATTTTTTTGCGCATATTTTTCATACGCCTTCTGATAATTTCCGTTTTTATATTCTGCCGCGGCTTTCCATTGCGTATCCGTAAATTTTTCGGCCGCCGCCGCATAATTTTGTTTATTAAATTCTTGCAGCGCCTCCTGGTTGTCATTCAAAAACCAACCGGCCTGAGCATTCACTCCTGTTAACAGACTCAACAACAGCGCCGCCAACGCGCCTTTGCGAAAAAATCCCAGTAAAAGCAAGGCCGGAAGCCACAGCAAATACCAGCCCATATCTTCCCAAACTGTCTGCATATTTTTGCTCTGTTTAATTTCTTTAGAGGTTATGTCGTTAATTTTTTTAACCAGCGGCGCATAGCTCTGATTATAATTAAGCAGCATTCCCCGTCCTTTTTCGGCAACCATTTCCAGCTTCTCCACCGCCTTGGAGCTGACATTGATTATATTTACATCAAATCCCTGCTCCGCCGCCTTAGCCGCCGCCGTCAGCGCCGCGTCAAAACGTTCTCCCACGTTTGAAGTAACTACAATCAGATTGCCGCTTGGCACATCGGCTTCCCGCATACGCGAAACCGCGAAATCAATAGCTCTGTCCAAGCGATCGCCGTCTTCCGGCATCACATTCATTTGCAGCGCCGGCAGCATATTATCAATAATAGAAACATCTTCCGCCAGCGGAGTAATCATAAACGGCTCTTTGCTATACACAATCAGTCCGCTTTCAGTATTCCGCAAAGATTTGGTTAAATCTTTAATCACATATTTGGCACGCTCAATCCGGCTCGGAGAAACATCTTTATTCCACATCTCGCCTGACATATTCAACAAAATCATCACCGGATTTTCCACGCTCAGCGCCGGGTTTTCTTTTTTTATCCAGGTCGGTCCGGACAATCCCAGCACCAAAAACAAAGAAATCAGCGCCGGCACCAAAGAACTGAGTTTTGTTTTTTTCAGCTTTTCATTTTTCACCAGCAAAAATTTCAGTAAATTTTCATCACATACTTTGCGCCATGCCGATTGAGCTACGGCCTGCCGATAGGCAATAACGTAAACCGCCAGCGGAATAATCAGCCCGATAAGCCACCACGGACGTAAAAAGTGAAAATCCTGCCACCAAGCCATTTATTTAACCTTTCTTGAAACAACCAACCACAACACAAACAAAAACAGCGCCGCTGCCGCCGGATAAGGATATAATTCTCTTATTTCCTGCACATAGCGACCATCAGCAGTTCTTGGTTCCAACTTATCAATTTTATCATAAATCTGCGCCAGTGAATTTACATCTCTGGCTCTGAAATAATTACCTTGGGTTTCTTTTGCCAACGCTTTCAAACTTTTTTCATCCAGCCCCTTATCCCTCGGAATACTGAACAGCCCGCCGAAAAACACTTCTGTGTCGCTGCCGGCGCCAATGGTGTAAATTTTAACTCCTTCTTCTTTTGCCAAAGCTATTGCCTGCGGCAATGACAAACTTCCGTCATTATTTTCACCGTCGGTCAGCAAAATAATCACTTTATTTTCCGGCTTTCCGGCAGATTCGGCCAAACTTTTCAGCGCCACTCCCACGGCATCACCTATAGAAGTGGAATTTCCGGCCATTCCGGCATCGGCAGTTTGCAGCATTTCTTTAACCGATTGCCTGTCATAGGTTAACGGCGCTTGCAAATAAGCTCTGGTACCGAACAAAACCAAGCCGATTCTATCCGCCGTACGCTTATCAATAAAACTTGACACCACGCTTTTAACCGCGGCTAAACGGCTGTACATTTTCTGTTGATATTCAAAATCTTCTTCGCTCATGGAATTAGAAATATCCACCACCAGCAAAATATCACGTCCCTCGTTTTTTACCGGTATCGGTTTGCCGGCCCATTGCGGACGACACAAGGCAAAAACCAGCAGGCACCACGCTGCAATCAATATAATTCCGCGGATTCCTGCGGCAATTTTCGGACTTAGCAGCGCACTGTTTCCGCTTTGAGTTTGAATGTGCTTTATATCCGCCAAAAACGGAATTTTCAAAGCCTCGCTATATGTTTTTTTCAGTGCCGGCAACAGAAAATACACCGCAAACGGCAGCAACAGCAGCCAAGCCGCCTCCGGACAGGCAAAATGATTTATCATCATAGATTCGCTCCTATCCAACCCAAGCAAAACTTCCGCAGTTCTGCCACATTATCCGCAGCAAACAAAGCGCTGTCCGTCGGAGCATACGGAGCGTCAATCAGCAAACTCGCCGTTTCTGAACTCAATTTATTTTTAGAATGTTCATTTAAAAAATTAACCCAATTACGTCCGGCATAAGCAACGGCTTCCGGATAGCGGCTGACACAGATTCGCCGCAGCAGTTCCGACATAAAAACCGCTGCTGCCGCCGTGTTTTCCGCTCCGTTTTTCTGCAACAGATAACGAGCATAAATTTTTTTGCTGTTTTCTCTGAACCAAGTAATTATTTTCCATAAAGCGAAAATCAGCAAAACCGCCGCTACGAGGCTCCACCAGCCATAAGCCAACGGCCAAACGGAAACACCGTTTTCCGGCAGATGAATGTCTTTTAAATCGGGTAAATTATCCATATTCAAACCTCTCCTATATGCTATATAAATTTAAGTTTTATCGTTGCAAATATCAAGTGTCGGATAAAGTTTTGCCGTTGTTTTGTTTTTATTTTCTTTTCGGTTTGCGAGAAATTTGCCGAACCAGCCGCAATGATTTAGCTTCTGCGGCACGTTCTGCCTGTTTCTTTTTAAGAGAACGGGCGGGCGGATATACCGGTTTTTGCGTGCTTTTTACAACCGTTTCCGTATTTTCAGCCGGTATTTCAATTTTTTCGACAGCCTTTTCCTCCGTTTTTTCCGCAGCAGCTTCTTCTACCGATTCGTCAGTTGTTTTTTCCATAGCTGTTTCCGCTTTTTCTTCTGCGGCTTTATTTATAATCTGTCCGGCAAAAATATCTTCTTTCTGCGGAATCGAAACTCCGTTATTATTGGCTATAACTTCAACCGGCTTAACATCATCATTGCCGTTTTCAACTTCTGTTTCCGACTTCATTTCCGCACTTTCAGCCGGCTTTGACTGCACGACAGCCTCTTTCTTTATTTCCGACGGTTTATTTTCGCTTGCTTGCACCGTGCCAGTCTTTTGAGTTTTCTGCAATTCGGCATTTTGCTCGGCAGCCTCATTTTTAGCTTCAATAGCTTCTTTTTTCTTTTCGGTAGCGGCTAATTCCGTGTTTTTGATATTATCAACCTTTTTAACGATTCGTTTAAATTCAGCCAGCTGAGTTCCTGTCAAATCGTTACCGGTGGCAACTTTAGCTTTAAGCGGGTCGATTCGCTGTCCTTTACGCAAAATTTCAAAGTGCAGGTGCGGACCGGTAGAACGGCCGGTACTGCCCACATATCCGATAATTTGTCCTTTTTTCACACGCACTCCAGGTCTCATACCGCTGGCAAATTTGTGCATGTGCCCATACGCCGTTTCATATTCCGAATTATGGCGAATTTTGATAAAATTACCATAACCGTTTACATACCGAGCCATTTCAATGGTTCCAGCACCGCTGGCATAAATAGCTGTACCGCGCGGAGCAGCATAATCAACGCCGCTGTGGAATTTTTTAGTCTTATAAATAGGATGGCGGCGATAGCCAAACAATGAAGAAATACGAGCATTGCGCATAGCCAAAGGCTTTTTATCCAAACCCGACTTTTTGGCACCGCCTTTTTCATCATAATAATCAGCCGCTCCGCCGCGCGGTTTATAACGATATAACTTATATGTTTTGCCGGCAACCGTAAATGAAGCATAAATTACATCACCGACACTGACAACATCACCGTTTGAGGTTTTATTAACTTCATATTTTACATTAAAAGTATCGCCTTTTTTAACATCGCGCCTAAAATCAATCAAATGCGCAAACATCTGCGTAATTCTGCCGCAAAGTTTATATGGAACACCGGACTTATTAAGCGAAGCGCTGACATTACCGGAAACCGCGCCTTTTATATCTTTAATCTCATAGACAAACTCTTCTTGTTCGACTCTGGCCTCAAATTGATCATATTCGTTAATTTGTAAAATATAGCGCGTGCCGCGAACCGGCTCAATAACCAAAGTATCAAGTGCTTCCAAAGATTTTGACTGCACATCAAAAGTTGCCGTCAATTCAATATGCTGACCGGCTTTCAAGTTGCGCGCGTCATAAACTTTTTTCAATGTGGCATAGGCGTTTGCAGCACTTTTATTTTCCATACCTAAATTAGTCAGAATACCTATAAAGTTATCCCCCGGATTAACCACAATCACACGGCGCTCTTTTTGGTAGATTCCATCAAAACTGCCTGCTTGCTCAAACATTTTCGGTTTTGGCTGAATCGGCATAATCACGCCGTTTTTACCATTTTGACTGATTCTATATTTTTGGGTAAGAACAGTATCGTCGCTCAAAAGCCTCATATTATTTACTTGAGCATACAAAATATCAAACGGATTGTCTTTAACATCATTAAATGCCGGTATCATCACATCATTGCCAAAATCATACCCTTCATCGGCAATTTGCTGTTTAACAACCGGCTCGTTGTTTTTATTCAGCATTGAGACAAACAATGCGCAGGTTACAGCCACGGCGTATCCTGCAAGCAGAATAGTCTCAATCCGGCGGCGGCGCACTTTTTTTCTTAAATTTGTAAACCCAGGCATATCAGTTCCAATTCAATAATGCCGAAATAATGATATATTTTAATATTCAATGCAAGTAGATAAATGTAGTTATACCAACAAAAACTGCCGTTTTTCCACAAGATAAATTTTTTTTATAAAAAAGTAAAAAAAGTTCTTGCAATATGAAATTTTATCTTATATAAGTGTTTTTGTCGTTGGGGGCGTAGTTCAGTTGGTTAGAATGCATGCCTGTCACGCATGAGGTCGCGAGTTCGAGCCTCGTCGCTCCCGCCACTAAAAAAGTCTTGTTGTTTTCAACAAGGCTTTTTTGTTTTTAATACATTTCACTATTTCATAGTTTAAACAACAAAAACTAATAAAATAATTAAAAGTAATAACCCTAGGACAACAATTTTGTTGCCGTTTTTTTCAAATTTTAAATTTCTACCGTTAATCTAAACAAATAAACTCCCTTTCGGGAGCTTTTCGTTTATTGGCGGTGAGACAGGGATTTGAACCCTGGGTACCTGAAAGAGGTACAATTGATTTCGAGTCAATCGCATTCGACCACTCTGCCATCTCACCATACTTTATATATATATGCCAAACGCGATTTGCTTTTTTGTATGACAGTTTAAGCAAAAAAGCAAGTACTTTTTAAAAATGAAATTGAATAAATTTTACCAGCATTTAAATTCCCCTGCTTGACAAAAAACACAAAAAAGTATATATATGCAAGTATTGTTTAATTTTTAATTTTTTTATTATGATGTATCCTAAATCATTATGTAGTGTTAATCGTACCATTCCGGTTGGACAACGCCGTGCGGTTATAACCAGAGAAGGCGGAAAAATGTTTGTCAGCACAGCCATTATGCCAGGCGATTTTTTGCTTGCGGACGGCAGCTGGTCAACATCTACCGTTTTTCAGCAGGAACGTGGTATATTCATCGGCAAAGACGACAAATATATCGAGCTTTCCTCTATTTCCGACAATACCGTAACCCGTGAAAAAGCGTTTGAGTATTGCCGCAAAAACCGCGTAACACTCCCCAATTCGGAAGACCTGCAGTTAATTGACAAACTGGTTGCCCAAGCCATCAACAACAGCTTGATGCAAATCGGTTTAAACGATTCGGTGCTTTCCGGCAACACCACGGACGAGTTTTGGTCACAAGAAAGCATGGAAAATCAGCAGGGCATAACCAAACGCCGCATCATGCTGATTAAGCAGGCCATTCACCTGAACAAGCCCGACTTTCCGAACCTGGACGGACCTGTTAATTACAGGAAGGCGTTTTTGCCTGATGTAGTTTTAGTGCGTCAGAACTTTAACGACGCCGTTTGGATATTGCAAAACATTGCGCATAACCAAGACTACTTCTACATTCTGGAGTGTCAGCTGCTGAACTGCCGCGACAAATATGGCTCCATTGACAACGGCAATATCCACATGGAGGGTGTCAGCATTGTTGTTGAACACCCGTTTGGCGAGACCTATTATGAAAACGGCCGTGAATTTGTTAACACGCACAAAGACTATTATCAGCGAAGATCTGGCGGTCTCTACCTCAAAATCGGAGAAAATCATGACCGCTGGCAGATAAAGCCTTAGACTTACCAAAAACAGCTTTTCATTTGCGAAAAGCTGTTTTTTTGTTATAAAACATATATTTTTTGCTATATATAAAATAAACAACTTATTGAGGATAATCATGCTTGAACAACAACTGCCGCCGGAAATTATGAAACAAGCCGTTAAAGGAATCAGCTACATTGCACATCCTTTGCGTTTGCGAATTTTAGAGTTTTTAGATGTCAACGGTGAAGCCTCGGTTTCTCAAATTACTAAAGCCGTAAATGCCGAACAAATGATTGTGTCGCAAAGCCTAAAAAAATTCCGTGACGCCGGTCTTGTTACAACCAAACGGCACGGAATCTTTATATATTACAGTATACATGAAGAATATCCGGCCAGCATATTTGAATGTTTGCGCAAATTATACGGCTATATGACCGACAGCATACGTTTTTTGGCTGACGGATACAAAGCCGTTTTACCTCCGGATTATACCACTATGGCCGCAAATCGTATAAAATTGTTTGCAAATTATGATAAAATGCGAATTTTGGAATTTTTATTGCTCAACGGTGAAAGCAATGTTACACAAATTGTGCTATCTACCCAAAATGACCAACTGAAAGTTTCGCAATACTTACGCCGCCTGAAAGATGATGAGTTTGTAACTTGTCGGCGCGACGGCAGATTTATTTACTATAACATCACTAAAGGCGTGCACAAAACCGCCTTGCAGTGCATTCACAAACGCTATGAAAAAATAGGCAGGCTTATATAATAAAATAAAATGTTGTACAAACAGCTTTTTTTGCTATACTGACAATAGTATTTCGGCAGAAAGGAGAATTTTATGTTTTCAGAAAAATGGAATTACCGCTTTTTAGAATTGGCAACTTTAGTCGCAGGCTGGTCTAAAGACCCGTCGACTAAAACCGGCGCCGTTGTTGTGGGACCGGATAAAGAAATACGCGCCACCGGATATAACGGCTTGGTTCGCGGTGTATCAGATGACATTCCCGAAAGAATGGAACGCCCTACTAAATATGATTTTTTTGAACACGCCGAACGCAATGCCATTTATAATGCCTGTTTAACCGGAACACAACTCAAAGGCTGCACTATTTTTTGCACTTTGACACCTTGCACCGATTGTGCGCGCGCCATAATCCAAGCCGGCATAAAAGAAGTTATAACCTATGAATATAAGCCTACGGAAAACGACCCGAAAAACACTTGGCGAGATAAACTCAATTTTTCGGCGCAAATGTTCAATGAAGCCGGTGTAACCTATATTGAATTACCGACCAAAAAATAATTTATTTTAAGGCGTTTTTACCCCTTTAAATTTACTAAAACGTCAATATATATCTTACCGATTGAATTTTGCCCAAAGTTAAAGGAGGTTGGATAATGAAAATTTTAATTGCCGACGGCTGTCCCATTTTTCGCGACGGGCTTAGTTTGCATCTTAGTCATATTTTGCCCGTTGCTAAAATTAAACAAGCGCCGGATTATGCGCAATTTATTAAAGTATTAACCGAAGAACAAAACTATGATTTACTGTTTTTAGATTTGGATATATGCGATATATCGCCGCAAAATATTTTAAGAGAAGTTAAAAAAATTGCTCCGCTTGCTAAAATCATTACTTTGGCTAACTCAAAAAATTTTCATTTCACAAAACAAATTTTGACCGCCGGCACTAATGGAATTATCGCCAAACAAACGGAAATATCCGAACTATATACCGCCGTAAAATCAGTTTTAGCCGGAAACAACTATGTTTCAAGTTCGCTGAATGAGCATAACTTCTCTGCTGAAAACTCCGAAAAAAGTAAAACTCTGACCAATCGCCAATCTCAAGTGCTGGATTTGATAGCTCAGGGCAAATCAAATAAACAAATAGCCTATGATATGGGAGTTTCGGAATCCACCGTAAAACTGCACATCAACGCTTTGTTACGCTCGCTTAACGTCAGCAACCGTACACAAGCCGTGGTTACCGCACAAAAAATGGGTATTATTTAGAATCTTTCTTATCATCACTGTCTTTTTTAGACTTTAATTGTCCGCAAGCCGCTAAAATGTCCTGTCCTCTAGCCACCCGAACCGGAGCGGCAAAGCCGGCTTTTTCCAGTTCACGAGCAAAAGCATGCACCCGATTGTTTGAACTCGGGCTAAATAAGCACCCCGGCCACGGATTAAACGGAATTAAATTAAAACTTGCTCTGAGTTGATATTTTTTCATCAATGAGATAAGTTCACGCGCACATTCCAAACTATCGTTAACACCGTTTAACAGCAAATATTCAAAAGTAATATACCTACTGCCGTCGCCTGCCTGATAAGCTCGGCACGCCTCCATAATATCTTCCAACGGATAGCGGTTGTTAATTGGCATAATTTGCGAACGAATTTCATTGTTCGGAGCATGCAAAGACACCGCCAAACGTACGCCTGTTTGCTGCAATGCCGGTAAAATTTTCGGAGCTATGCCTGATGTAGACATTGTTACACGGCGGCGAGAAATAGCTATACCGTCGCCGTCTGTCAAAATTTGCAGAGCTTTTATTGTATTTTCCATATTATGCAAAGGCTCACCCATACCCATAACCACAATATTGGAAAGATAACGCGTTTCATTAGTCGGACTCGGCCATTCGCCATAAGTATCGCGCGCCACCATAAATTCGCTGACAATTTCTCCGGCAGTTAAGTTACGAGTAAGTTTCTGGCTGCCGGTATGGCAGAAACGACAACCGACTGCACACCCCACCTGTGTAGAAATGCAAACAGCTCCTCTATCCTCTTCGGGAATATAGACCATTTCCACCCGCTGACCATCTTTAAATTCCAAAAGCCATTTACGGGTTTTATCAACCGAAAGCTGTTCCGCCACAATTTTCGGACGGCTTATCGTAAAGTTATCGGCAAGTTTTTGCCGCAGCTCTTTGGAAAGATTGCTCATTTTAGCAAAATCTGTTTCTCCGAAATAATAAAGCCACTGCCACAGTTGCTTGGCGCGAAAAGGTTTTTCACCGATATTTACCAAAGCAGACTGTAATTCTTCTTTACTTAAACCGATAAGCTCTGTTTTTTCTGTCATGACTATTTTTTCTTACATTTAGCGGAAATTGCCTGATAAGCGCTGGAAAAACCCTTTAAAGAATATGTATCTTTAGTAGTGGTGCCGCGACTTGATTTGCCATCTACAATCATGCGTTCGCCACGTTTCATGGCTGCAATCAAATTACGGTCTTCCTGAGAATTTACCATCCAGCCTTTAGTACCTTCGGTAAATGTATTTTTAAAAGTTTTATCTCCGATTTTAATAGTAAACGGAGCTTTAGTGTCAAAGCTGTAACCGGCGACAAAACTAACCTCATCAAATGTCTTTTCCGACGGACGATGAGTAATAATCGCATAAATATCACCGCGCTTAGTATATTTTCCTTCGTCTTTTTTAGGTGTGGACGACATATAGCAAATTAAATTGCCGCGATCGTTATAAGTCCAAGCGGTCCAATCGCCGTATTGCCCCAATTCTTTTGGCATTTCAGCCGCATCTGCCGCTGCCGCCAATATCAAACCGCTCAAAACCAATAAATATTTTAACATAGTTTTTTATCCTTTTACACTTAAATTTTGCTTGGATTATAGCAAAAAATTATATATAAACAATTAAAATTTATAAAAAATGCAAAAGGAATTTTCAAATCATGATGAAACCGAATTTTTTAGATATGTCAAAATTACTGACCTCTAAACGAATTTACCGCCTGTTTGACGCTGTGGAAGCACATGGAGGAACTCTGCGTTTTGTCGGCGGTTCGGTGCGCGACACTCTTGCCGGCAGACAAAATCATTTTGATTTGGATTTGGCCTCTGATTTATCTCCTGACGAATTAGTCGAGGCCTGTCAGGATTACGGCTTAAAAACCGTGCCAATCGGTCTGAAATTCGGCACTATCGGCGTAATTATCGATAATCAGGTACTTGAAGTTACCTCTTTGCGCAAAGATGTTAAAACCGACGGACGCCACGCCGAAGTGGAATTTACCGACGACTGGAGTGTTGACGCTTCCCGCCGCGACTTGACGATTAACGCCGTTTACGCCGACCTGTACGGCAATGTTTTTGACTATTACAACGGTATAACCGATTTGGAAAACGGTATTGTACGTTTTATCGGCAATCCCGATGAACGTATTAAAGAAGATTACCTGCGTATCATGCGTTTTTTCCGTTTTTATTCTATTTTCAGCAAAAAGCCTATAAATAAAGAAGCCTTAAAAGCCTGCGTTGCCAATAAAGACGGTTTGCGTACCATATCTATTGAACGTGTACGCGATGAGCTGTTTAAGCTGTTAGTTACTCCGAAAGCCGCTGAAACCATGCAGATTATTTTTGACAACGACATTCTAAGCTACTTTTTACCAAATAAATTCACACATTTTGACGCCTTAAAACGTCTGACTGAATTGGTTTCCGATATGAAATATGAAGGCAACTTTCTGCGGCGACTGTTTGTGTTATATCAACCAAACGCGTCAGAAGCCGAAAACATTGCCGGCACATTGCGCTTTTCTAAAAAACAAAAAGAAAATTTTGTAAATTGGTCAAAAATAACCTTGATGCCCGAAAATATTTCCACACCGACGCAGCGTTTACGCTTTATTTACCGCTATGGCAAAACATTTTGTTTAGATAAAATTTTACTAACCGCCGCCATTTTTGAGTTGGACAGTACCAAAATCGCCAATGTTCTGCAAGAGGTTGAAGATGCCGTCGTGCCTATTTTTCCGCTGCGAGGCCGTGATTTGATTGACCACGGCATTGCTAAAGGTGAAAAAATCGGTCAAATACTGACTTTGCTTGAACAACAGTGGATTGACAGCAATTTTAACCTTACCCGCGACGAATTATTAGAATCGGCTAAAAGAACAATTTAACTTTATTGCCGGTCTGCTGACAGCTTCCGCCGTTGTTTATTTCGGCTCTTTTGGCGCCGGTGCCGCTTTGGCAAACAAAGCAAGTTGCGCCGTCCAAACCGTCAAAGGCTATATAAAATCCACCGTCATCAGCCGGTTTAATATCCCAGTTTATGCCGAAAAAACCGTTAAAATCCAGCCCGGCTTTGCTCAGTCCGGCATAACTGCCAAAATAAGTGGTCTGCACCGTAGCCACCAGATTACCTAAATCCTGCTGAAAACGCATTCGGTTGACCGCGCGCTGTCCTTGTGATACTGCCTGATAGCCTTCATTAGACAATTCGCCGTCTATCAGCAAAGTGCCCAAAGCGTCGCTCATTTGCGCCATAGCGCTACCACTGAACAAACATAAAGCTGAAATCAATATAATTTTTTTCATACATACCTCCTTATTCATTTATTTTGTTTTGCCAACCCCGTGCCGCCCGGCTTAAATAATCGTCAACCAAAGCCGCGTGAGGAAGGCGTTTATAGCCCAAAACCAAAGATTTGCCGCTGTTTATCAATTCAGGCAACTCCCAGCTTTTCCGTTCTAAATAACAGCGAGCCAAATCAGCAAATAAACGAGCCTCCATAAATTCGCCGAAATTTGAATATTTAATAACCGGTTCGGCGTTAAGCCTTTGTGTAAAGTTTTTAAACAATTTTTTATGCTGCGGCAAAACCGGAATTTTGCCTGATAAAACACCTTCAAAACTCTGACGGGCCAGCGGATTCTTCCAACCGCCGCCGAACAGTCTGAAATTCTGAGTAATTTCAATATGTTCAGGTGTTGCCGCAACCGCATACGCTGTTAAATATCCGGCAAAAAATTCCAATGTATGCAGAACATTGCAAAAAATTTGTTCGTTTTGCGCCGGATTGCCATATTTTTCCTCAATATAAGCAAACAATTTTTCGGTTTTATAAAAAGCCGGGTCGCCTGATTTCGGCGGTTCTGTTTCATAAAAATTGCGGCAAAGTGCAAACAAATATTCTGCTAATTCAAGCAGCAAAATTCCTTTTTTTCCCCATTCGGCGTCTTTATCAAAGCCCCTATTTTTGTAACGCAGCACAAAATTATCAATATATTCGTTAAAAGGTCCGGAGTCCCAGCTGATTTGCGCCCTGCCGTTTTTTATCCACGCTAAATTTGCAGTATTACCGGCATTGATATAACAACCGTCGCCTTCTTGTTTGGCAATGCGCGCATTGTGCGGAGCGGCCAACGGCGCCCCCTCAAATCCGTTCATAAGCAATGCCGAACGAAAATCGTTTATCACAGGAATATCAGTCAAATCAGCCAAAAGCTGCGCCGAACCCATTTGCGTTGTAAAAGGCTGCGTGCCGTTCAATTTTGCCAATGAAGGCGGATTGTGGTCAAGAGTTTTACCATGAAAACCAATAGCCTGCACACTTTTTTTATCTATATTGTTCAGTCGGCAAAGCTCATTTACGGCATTGGCAACTCCTTCAACATATTTTTGGTGTATGCGCAAAAATTCTTGGTCTTTTATTAAATCCTCAGCCGGAATTTTTTGTCCGACAACCCGCCGGCGCAAATTATCTATTTCACGCTTTTCATCCACACTGTAAGGAATACTCAAACTGCAAATATCTTTAATATGGCAGTCCGAAAATTCTGTTAAAACCACATCAACAGCATCCATGGAATTGCCGGTCATATTACCGATTATACGCCAATCAGCCATTGATTTTGTCTTTCAGCAACAGCGCCGCACCAATCAACCCGGCATTTGCTCCGGTTTGGGCTTTTTTCAAGCACAGCGGATTATGATACCCTTTAGCGTTAACGGCTTTTTCCACTACCGGATAATCTACGATTTCAGCCAAACTTCCTGACAGCGCCACTGCCTCGATGTCTAATATATTATTCAAAAGAGCCAGGCAATCAATCAAACGTTCCTGCCATTCCGCAAAAGTTTTTACGGCTGCCGGATTATGTTCATCTTTTAATTTGCATAAAGCAAAACAATCCTTTTCATTTAAGCCGTTTTGAGAGGCAATATTTGCTAAATCTCCGCCGGCTATTAAAAACGGCAGTTCGCCGGCAGCACCGGTTTTTCCGCGCAAAATTTTACCGCCGCAGATTATACCGCAGCCCACGCCTGTTCCCAATGTCAGCATTATTGAGTGTTCCGTTCCTTTCAACACTCCGATTTTATATTCCGCCCACAATGCTGCGTTAGCGTCGTTTTCCACTAAAACCGGCTTGTCTGTAAATTTGTGAAAATTGATATTTTCATATCCTGCCGGCAAATTATGCGGTTTAGCCAAAAGTTTTTCATTCCACACTACTCCGGCTGTGGCAACGGCAACACCGTCAAATTCTTCAACATTCATTCGGTTAATGAAATATTTTTCTATTTCTTCCGCTGTTTTCGGTGTCGGCACACATTCTATGGGACTAAGCAAATTACCGCAAACAGATACTACTGCCGACGAAATCTTGGTGCCGCCTATATCAAAAGCCAATATTTTCATTACAACCTCCTTACACTGCCTTAAATATATGCCGAGAGTGTAAAAACTTGGTTAGCAAAAATCAAAATTAAAACGGCAATTCCGCAATACCACAGTTTTTACATTTTTTTACAAACAGCTTAAATATCACTCCCTCTCAAAATTTTTTAAAATAAGTACTTGCGTTAGGCCAAAAAATATTGTATATAATAATTCTAACTCCTTCCTTATTAAGTTTATGATAAAAAAAACGACCTCCTCCGCTTGGCGGAGGTTTCTTTTTGAGGAAAAACAAAATGATTAGTTTTTTGGCCGTATTTAGCGGCGGCGGTATCGGTTCGGTTTTGCGTTGGCTATGCTGCAGCCTTATTCCCTCGCATTGGGGCATAATGTTTGTTAATGTGGTCGGTGCGCTTTTAATCGGCTGCGCCTATTCTTATTTTGCCAAAAGCAATTTAAGCGCCGAAGCCAAAATGTTTGTAATGACCGGTTTATTGGGCGGATTTACTACCTTTTCCACCTATTTATTAAATTTCATCACCTTGCTGAATGAAAATAAAATTGTCGAAGGCTTTGCTTATTTAATTACTTCCGTGCTGGTTGGAAGTTTGTTTTTGCTGGCAGGAATCCGACTGGCGTCCTAAACAGCTTTTCGCTTGACTATTTTCACAAATAACTTATATTCAAAAACGATTTTATATAATTTTGTTTAATTTTTTATAATTATGGTTTTAAAGTATATTACATGTTCCGGCGCCAACGAACATACAAACATTGATGATTTGTTGGCTTTAGTAAAAGAATATCCGATAATGGAAATCGGTATTCAGGTATCAGAGAAAAAAATTATCGAAAATCCTGCTCGCTTTGATTGGATTACAGCTCTGCATGAAAAAGTGGTAACTTTGAAAATTGCCCCCAACATTGCTCTGCATGTTAACGGCGATTGGGTGCAGCAATTTGCAAATCGGGCAATAATTCCGGAGTTAGATTATTTTCTAACTCTGAGAAATGGCCTAAAAGATTGTTTTATCAAGCGCTTGCAAGTCAATTTTTTAATTGGAAACAATCATCGAATTAATTTTGGACGTTTTTGTCAAGCCATGACCGACCACTCTGCTCGTCCGATTGTACTGCCGTATAACAAACAGAATTCTGCTTTTGTGCACAAACTGCATAGCAAAAGCATTAAGTTCGACTGCTTATATGACAGTTCTCACGGCGAAGGGATTTTACCGCAACAACTGCAGGCTCCGGTTTTCAAAGATTGCCTACAAGGCTATTCCGGCGGTCTGTCGGCAGATAATGTGGCCGAACAGCTGCAAAAACTGTCACTGGTAGTTAAGTCCAAACGCGCAATTTATATTGATGCCGAGGGCAAGCTGAAAGGTAATGACGGACATTTGGATTTGCAAAAATGCAAAGCCTATATTGAAAACGCGCTGTCAGCCGTAAAGTAAACTAAAAAATCCGCTTTAGCAATAAAGCGGATTTTTTTGCTTAGCGCTCTCAACTTTAGATAAAATTTGCGATATTTTAAGAGCTATAAATTTTTTTTTATGTTTTACTTTTAATTATTACCATTATGAATAAGCATTTGCTGCTGCATTTTTAAAGACCACTTTAATAGGAATCTTCAAAAAATCTGAAACAAATATTTTAATCCAGCAGCATATATTCTATGCGTTCCGGATAAACATCCATAACCTTAAAGCGAATACCGTTGATTTCCACCAAGTCTTGGTTTTGCGGAAAAACATAGCGCTGGAAGAAGCCTTCACTGGCGTTAGCATTGCTGTAATCGGTATAAATAAACGCCATATAGCCGTTTTCCAAGCCGTCATATTTAAGTTCAAACTGCAATTTAGGGTCGCTGACGCTTTCACGGGTTGCTTTCTTTTGTTCAACTCCCAAACCTTTAGGACTGATAACAGACCGATGACGCGGCATTAAAAGCTGACCGTGATACAAGTGACAGATATAATCTAAAAAATTACCTTGTTCGTCAACCAACAACATATCACCTAAATCATTGCCGGGAACTACCAAATAATAATTGCCGTTCAGCTTTATTTCACCAATCGGCTCAAACAGTTGGTCTTGATGAATTTGCACATTAAAATTACTGCCGGATATGCTGCCGTCGGTTTTCGCAACCAATTCCGGTTTAGCAAAATTCTGCACCGTATAGGTTTGAGCGTCAACCATGCGCTGTCCCAAATTTGCCGAAACCACAACATTATGTTTATAAATTCTCGTATTCAAAGTTTTGCTGTCGGTTATTTTTTCATCTGACGCGCCGTCATTCGGGTCGTAATAGTTTATTTTCATCAACTTATACGGACGCACGTTGTTCAGCCAATAATTATCGTTGTCGCTTTCAAAAACGGTACATGCCGCTAAAAGCATAGAAGAAAGAGTGATAAATATTTTTTTCATGATAAGCTCTTTTTAAATGTTTATTTAGTATACTGATTATAAATTTATACCAAAGTTAGTAAAAAAAGTAATAACGAAAGATAAAAAAATGAGTAATAATTCAGGAAGCTGCAAAATAGCAAAATTTGAACCGTCAACCGAAGTAAACGAAGAACTGCAAGCATTTGCCGAAGATTTTTTCGAGGTAACATCAATAGATTACTGCGATGACGGCAAAGAACAGCTGGTCGGCTATTTGCGCCAAAACGCTAAAGAAGAAGATTTGCAAAAAGCGGCAAAAGAACAAAATATATCCTTGCCGCCATACAGTTGGGATTTACTGCAAAGCGACGATTGGCTGACCGAAAACGTGATGACTTTCGCTCCATTGGAAGAAGCCGAATTTTTTATTTGCAGCATTCATGATGACACAACGCTGCCCCAAGATAAAATCGGGCTGAAAGTTTACGCCGCCACGGCGTTCGGTTCGGAACATCAAACCACCCGCGGCTGTTTGGATGCAATTTCAGATATAAATAAACTTTGCCGGCAAAAGCCGAAAAAAGTTTTAGATGTCGGTACCGGTTCGGGAATTTTAGCTTTAGCGGCGGCAAAAATTTGGAATAATTCTAAAATTGTGGCCGTTGATATTGATGACGAAGCCGTACGCGTAGCACAGCAAAATGCTATAGATAACAGAGTAGAAAAACAAATCAGTGCAGCTTTGAGCGACGGATATCAATCTGATTTAGTACAAAAAAATGCGCCGTATGACGTAATATTTGCCAACATTCTGGCTCGTCCGCTGATAGCCATGGCGCCGGATATGGCAAAGAGCTTAAAAAAAGGCGGTTACGCCGTAATTTCCGGCTTTATTGACGACCAAGTGGATTGGGTTGTCGGCGAGCATGAAAAACAAGGCTTAAAACTCGTAAAATTATATGAAAAAGAAAACTGGCGCGTCGCCTTGCTGGAGAAATAAAATGACTTTAGCCGAAATTCAAAACAAATTGAAATTTCTTAAAATCGACGCCTATATTGTGTCATACGGCAATAAATTTATCGGGCAGGATATTTTACCGAGTGAGCATAAACTAAAGCATTTATGCGGTTTCAGCGGTTCGGCCGGTATGCTGGCAATAACAAAAAAACAGGCTTTTTTGTTCGTGGACGGACGCTATGAACTGCAGGCGCGGCAGGAAGTTAATTTAAACAAAGTTACTGCAATAAATAAAGACCCATGTTTTGTAAATGTTTGTTCTTTTTTGCAAGAAGCGGGAGCAGAAGTTGTCGGCTATGACGGAATGTCTGTTTCTTTAGCAGAAGAAAAAACCGCTGAAGAACTGTTTGAAAGTTTGAATTTAACTGATGTCGGCGATTTAACCGATTTAGATTGCAAAACTCCGATAAAAGTTTTGGAACGACCGCTGAAATATGCCGGTAAAAGCCGGGAAGAAAAAATAGAGGCTATTACCGCTTTGCTTAAAAAAGATGCTGATTATTATTTGCTGACGGCGGCGGACAGTGTTTCATGGCTTTTAAATATATACGCCGAAGATTTGCCGTGTTCACCTGTGGTGCGCGCTTATGCCCTGATTGATAAAAAAGGAAAAGCCATTTTAATCAGCGATAATCTGCAAACAGATTTGCCGGTTTGGACTTTTGACCGCCTTTCAAAATGGCTTGATGATAATGATAATGTAATTTTGTATGATGAAAGTATAACCCCGGAAAGTTTAATCAGAAAAATTAAAAACGGGCACAATGTTTGCGACGTTTGCCAAATGCTGAAAGCCGAAAAAAATGAAACCGAGTTAAAAGGCATGATTTCCTGCCATGAACGCGACGGCGTTGCCTTGGTTAAATTGCTTTATTGGCTGAAAAATAATTGGCAAGGTCAAACAGAGTTAGATGTGGTAAAAAAATTGCATGAATTTAGAAAAAAACAGAATTTGTTTTTTTCCGAGAGTTTTGAAACCATCGCCGGCGCGTCTGAAAACGGGGCTATTGTTCACTATCAACCGACTCAAAAATCTAACCGCCTGCTGCAAGAAAACAATTTGCTTCTGCTCGACAGCGGCGGCCAATATCTTGACGGCACCACAGATGTAACCCGCACCGTGGCTTTGGGCGTTCCAACCCCGGAAATGATACATGATTTCACTTTGGTGCTGAAAGGACACATAGCTTTGGAAAAAGCTCAATTTCCGGCAGATACCGGGGGAATTCGTTTAGATGTACTGGCGCGCGCACCTTTATGGCGTGAAGGTAAAGACTATAAACACGGAACCGGACACGGCGTCGGCTGCTTCGGCAATGTGCACGAAGGGCCTAACCGCATTTCAAGCGGCGGCAGCACCTATGGTTTCAAGCCGAATATGATAACTTCCATAGAACCGGGATACTATAAAGAAAACGCTTACGGAATCCGCATTGAAAATTTGGTTTACACTAAAGAAACCGCATTAAATTCCGGTTTTTTAAAATTTGAACCCCTGACCTTAGTGCCTATTGATAAAAAGCTGATTGATGTTTATCTACTTGATGAGGGAGAACGGGACTGGCTGAACGATTATCATAAAAAAGTATATGAGCGTTTGGCCGCGTGTGTAAATGATGATGAAAAGAAGTGGCTGAAAGAGTCCTGTTCTCCTTTGTGATTTTGTAAAAGAAAAGGAGGAAATATGAAAATTTTGCAGGCGGCGGCTTTTTTGTTTTGTTGTTTATGGTTGGCGCCTGCAAATGCGCAATACATAGATTCTTCGGGCTACACGCCGTATATTAGACAATATGTAGAGGAAAACGAAAATAATTGGAATAAATCAATAATTTATGTGTTTTATAATAATACCCCATGTGCGCATTGCGCCGAAGCCATGGGCGAAATTTACAACATCTATCAGCAATACTACAGCAATGATTTCAGCTATTTTGAAATAAATTACCAGGAACAGGGCGAATTTGAATTTACAAACGCCTATTTTTTGAACCAGGCACTGTCGATTGTGCTGGTGCGGATTAACGACGGCATGAGCCGCGGTTACTATAAAATAGACAATCCGCAGCAATGGTGGGGAGATGAGCTGTTTTTTAAGGAACAAATAACCACGGCGATAAATAACTTTTTACTGAATTAAAATTTTATCTAAAAATTTACTAATTTGGTCTAAACTGCTTTTTATGTAATTGAAAACAGTTAGGGCAAAATGAACAGTCTGATTAAACATATTTCGCGTATCCGCGATGAATTTGACACCGTTATCTGCGGTGTTAACGGCGTGTTTACGGACGGTCAAAAAGTTTTTCCCGAAAGTGTCGACGCCCTGACCAAACTTTATCAAAGCGGCAAAAAAATCGCCTTAGCCTCTAACAGCGGCCTGCGGGTGCAAAATTTATTTTGGCACTTAAAACGCTGCGGCATGCCCATGAATATTTTTTATGCTTTGATTACTGCCGGAGAAATTGCCCATTATTATTTTAAGCGGCAAAAAAACGCCGGCAGCACCTATTATTCTTTGGTTTCGGAAAATTGCTGCGCTTTAAATGAATTGGACTATGAAAAAGTTGACAGCGTGCTGATGGCAGATTTTTTGATAGCCGAGCAATCGGAAAAAGGGGCCGAAATCGCTGAACTTATGCCGACTTTGGAACAAGCTGCCGGCTTGAATTTGCCATTACTTTGCATAGGAAACGATACTTCGGTGCTGACACCGCAAGCCGTAAAAACGGCAGCGGGCGCGGTTGCCGAACAATATGCCATGATTGGCGGCAAAATAATATCATTCGGCAAACCTGATTTACGCATTGCTGCATATTTAACCGAAAATTTGCCGAATTTTGACGTTTCCCGCTGTTTGTTTATCGGCGACAATATGGCAACCGATATGCGTTTGGGAAATAATTTCGGCGGTAAAAATTTGCTGATAACCTCCGGCATCCACCAACTGAGCGGCGATTTAATTAAACAAACGGATGAACTTTCCACCGGTTTTGGGCTGAATGTTGACTATTGCATGGAGAAACTGCAATGGTGATGTCGTTTTGGAAACGCTTGGCTTGGCTGACAATCGGAATAATTCTGATTTTGTATGTGGCAAAATGCCAGGTAACCGAAACCGTTTGGAAACAGGCAAATCGGGAAATTTCGGCAAAACAGCAAGATTATACGACAGAAATTACCGAGGCGGAATTGAATGATTTTATTAAATTATTTCCGCAATATAAAGAACTCGGTTTTGATGACGGGCTTACGGTTTCATATCAGGTGGCGCGTCCGTCTAAATGGCTGGGCTGGAAAAGCAAAATCTGGTTTGTTTACCATCAATGGGACGCCGACCGCTTTTTTTATGTGCAGCAGCGCATAGCGGCTTTACTGTTTACATTGAGTATCCGCCGCAACGCCAAAGCCTTAATCAAGCAGCTGGCAGCCTGGCCGGAATCTTCGGCGGTGCAGCAAATGCTGGAATTGCAAAAACAGCGCAGCGAAGCCGGCGAAGGCGGTGTAACCGAGCTGCAGCTGATTGAGCAGAAAGAAGAAATTTTGAAAAAATTATTTAAGTGATGTATTCGGCCAAGTCTTTTTTGTAAAAATTTTACAAAAAAAATCGTCGTGTGCTTATTTTTTATTTTTCTTATTAAGAAAATTATAACTTTATCGGATAATAATGGATTTAACACGAAAATGAGTGAGAAAAATAATGAAGACTAAAACAGTTTTAAACACAATCATCAACGCCGACTGCATTGAAACAATGAACAAGCTGGAAGAAAATTCGGTTGATGTGATTTTTGCCGACCCTCCGTATAATATGCAGCTGGGCGAGGCTTTGCTGCGTCCGGACAACACGGTTGTGAACGGTGTTGATGAAGAATGGGACAGTTTTGAAAGTTTAGCCGCGTATGATGAATATACAAAACAATGGCTCAGCGCCGCCCGCCGGATTTTGAAAGACGACGGCAGCATTTGGGTAATCGGTTCCTATCACAACATTTTCCGTGTCGGTTACATTTTACAAAATTTAGGTTTTTGGATTTTAAATGACGTGGTTTGGAACAAAACCAACCCCATGCCGAATTTTAAGGGCACGCGTTTTACCAACGCTCATGAAACTTTGATTTGGGCGGTTAAAAACCCTAAGGCGAAATATACTTTTAACTATGAGGCTATGAAAGCGCTTAATGATGAAACGCAAATGCGCAGTATTTGGGAAATTCCTATTTGCACAGGCAAAGAGCGCTTGAAAAACGGTCAGGGTGAAAAATTGCATCCGACGCAAAAGCCGGAAGCATTACTCTATAGAGTTATTTTAGCGTCAACAAAACCGGGCGATGTGGTTTTGGATCCGTTCTTTGGAACCGGTACAACCGGAGCTATAGCAAAAAAAATGGGACGTAATTTTATCGGTATTGAACGAGACAGCTCGTATGTAGAAGGTGCTAATGCACGTTTGGCCGCGATTGAACCGCTGAACGGCGAAGCCTTGGAATATACAGTGAAGAAAAAACTGCAGCGTGTACCTTTTGGAGCCGTAATTGAGCGCGGTATGCTGGCTCCGGGCGATGTGTTGAGCGATGTAAACGGCAAACATTTTGCCACAATTCGAGCTGACGGCTCAATCAAAAGCGACAATGCCGAAGGTTCAATTCACCAAGTCGGCGCGGCCGAGCAAAATGCCGCGGCCTGCAACGGTTGGGAATATTGGTATTTTAAAGACGGTAAAAACGGTTTGGTTTGTATTGACGAGCTGCGTTGCCAGCTGCGTCAGGAAATGTATGGGGCAAAATAAAATTGAACAGCGAGCACAGACCTGATTACAGCGAGTTTAGAGATAAAGCCGAGCAAGAAAGTAACAATCTTGCGCTCAAAAGCGACTGCTATGCGGCGATTGATTTAGGCACAAACTCCTGCCGGCTGGTTATCGCTCAACCAACCCCGAGCTCATTTCATGTAGTTGAAACATTTTCACGCGTTACCCGTTTGGGAGAAGGAATTATAAACGGCAATATGCTGTCCAAGCCGGCAATACGGCGCACGATTGCCGCGTTAAAAGTCTGCGGCGCCATTATCAACGAATATAAACCGATTGTGCGGATGCGCTTTGTAGCGACTGCCGCTTGTCGGCGCGCGCTTAACTGCCGTGAATTTGAAACGGCGGTAAAACAAGCCACCGGCTTAAACATGGAAGTAATATCCTCAAAAGAAGAAGCGCGTCTGGCAGTTGTCGGCTGTATGCCGCTTTTAAACCGCATGATTAAACGCGCACTGGTGTTTGACATTGGCGGCGGTTCAACCGAAATTTCGTTGGCCCGCATTACCGAAACCGGTAGAACTTTTATTGAAGGTTTTGTCTCTTTGCCCTATGGAGTGGTAACCATTTCCGAAGCCTTTCCGGGAAAAGACATGACCACTTTGGCCTATGACACCATTGTTGAACGCACCCAAAAAATTTTGCAGGAATTTGAAGATAAATACCATATCAGCGAGGCTATCCGCAATCAGGAAATTCAGGTAATCGGCACATCGGGAACGGTTACGGTTTTGGGCGCCGTGCATTTGAATTTGCCGCGTTATAACCGGGCGGCCGTGGACGGCATTGCCCTATCCGGCTCGGATGTTGAAAAAGTTATTCGCCGCATTAAAAATATGGGCTATGAAGGCCGATGCAAACATTCGTGTATCGGCAAACTCAAGGCCGATTTAACTATGGCCGGCTGTACAATTATCGAAGCCTTATGCTCTTTCTGGCCGGTTTCAGAAATCACCATTGCCGACAGAGGAATCCGCGAGGGCATTCTTTTGGATATGATGCACCATCAAAAAAACAATTACTTCCACAAAGGCGGAAAACGCCACAAACTTTTCAGAAAAGGACACTATCATGGACAACGAAAATCTGGCGGCGATTGATTTGGGGACAAACTCCTGCCGTCTGCGTATTACAGACCCCAAAGGCAATTTACTTTATCGCGAAGCCGTTACCATAAAATTGGGCGAAGGACTTTATGAAAACAGCAATTTCTCGCAAGCCTCAATTCAGCGCGGAATTGATTGTTTAGTGCGCTTTTCCGAGCTGATGAAAGATTATCACGTCGGGCACTACAGAGCAGTGGCAACCGCTTCTTGCCGCAAAGCGCAAAACAGCAGTACATTTATTCAAATGGTGCAGGAACTCAGCGGTATAAATTTAGAAGTTATCTCTGCGGAAGAAGAAGCCCTCTTGAACCTTAAAGGCGCCATGCTGAATGTTCCTCCGTCAGCAAAATACGTTTTGCTTTATGATTTGGGCGGCGGTTCGACCGAAATCATTTTAGCCGAAAACGGCAAAAAACCGAAAGAAATTTATACATTATCCGTACCCTGGGGAGCCAGAACTGCTTCCGAAGCCTTTGACCTGCCGGAATATGATGAAGAAAAGGCTCAGAAACTGCGGAATGAAATAAAAAAATACGTTGAAGAATTTTTGGTTAACTCCGAGTTTTTAATGTATCTGCCGCAAAGTTTTTGCATAGCCACTTCAAGCACGCCTTTACGTTTGTTCAGTATGATTAACAAAACCGGCTCTTATAACAAGGATTTTGCAGACGGTATGACGGTAACCACCGAGCAGATAGACCGGCAAATTGCCGAAACGCTGAAAATGAATTTGGAACAGCTCAGCGAAAGCCCGTATATCGGAGAAAACCGCGCGCCGATTTTCGTTGCCGCCTGTATAATATTTCAGACAATTTATCAAGTATTGCAAATAAAAAATTTAACCGCTTCGCTAAAAGGAGCGCAAGAAGCAATTATAGCAGAATTGGAGCAGAAATGGCAAAATTAACAGCATCTGCAAAGTTGATTAGAGGCCGCAACCATTTAACGGTAAAGGTTAAAACCGCAAAATATAACAAACCGTCTTCCAACCGCTGGCTGCAGCGTCAGCTGAACGACCCGTACGTCAGCGAATCCAAACGGCTGGGCTATCGTTCACGTGCCGCGTTTAAACTGATTCAGCTGGATGAAAAATATCACTTTTTAGGCAAAGGCAAAACCATTGTCGACCTTGGCTGCGCCCCGGGAGGCTGGACACAAGTTGCAGCACAGCGTAACAAAGGCAGTGGGCAGATTGTTGGAATGGACTTGCTGCCGGCAGAGCCTATAGAAGGTGCTATTTTGCTGCAGCAGGATTTTACCGAACCGAGCGCCGCCGATAAGCTGAAAGAACTTTTACATGGTCATGCCGACGTAGTTATGAGCGATATGGCAGCCAACACTACCGGTCATCAGCAAACCGACCATTTGCGCACCATTGCTTTGGTTGAATTGGCTTATGAATTTGCAAAAGAGGTATTGGCAGAAGGCGGTATTTTCATCGCTAAAGTTTTTCAAGGCGGAACCGAGGGCGAACTTTTAACGGATATGAAAAAGAACTTTGCTAAAGTTACACACTTTAAACCGGACGCCAGCCGTCAGGATTCGGTTGAGATGTATGTGGTTGCCCAAGGCTTTAAGGGATAGGATAAAACCATCTAATGATTGTATTTATTTGACATTTATTTTTAATTGATATATTATTAAAAAAGTCCGGTGCTCGAACACTGGACTTTAATTTAACTGGAAAGGGTTAAACCCTATCTTTAACCATTTTCTAAGTTAAAGGTAACCTATTTTTGCATAAAAGTCAATACTTTTATCAAATTTAGACGGTTTTATCCCTTTCCCAACTGCCTAAATTAGGCTGAAAGGTGAAAGATGGTAAACTTACTCAAAGTTTTAAGCATTCTTATCCATTTGCTTAAAATCATCATCCTTCTATTAAAATAGTATAGTATGATGAGGCGGAGTTTTCAAGCTCCGCCCTTTGATATTTAATTGTATTGAAAAACACATTACTTGCACATTTCACTGCTAAAATTCCAAAACAAACAAGCAATATTCCTCTCCTATCGCACAAGAGGTGCAAACATTTTGTATATCGGATAACGTCATATTAACTAAACACTTATTGCTGTCAGTGCATTGTGAATCTCCATAATAATGGATATTGCCGTTTTTAGTTCTAAAAATCCAGACAAATTGTAGAGAAGAATGCAAAGGCTGAGCAAAATTGCTGATAAATTCTCGGCACAATTTAGTTGAAAAATTATCTGAAACCAAATAGTTATCAGTAGAAGAGGCATTTCCTAGCGCTATGTCGTAAACTAGATGGTTATCACGGGAAAATATCGTGATTATGCTGCCGACAGTATCTGATATTACAGTACTGTTTTCAAACGACCAACCTTCAGGAAGCAGATTTAATCCTTTAATTGTTTCTGCTAAATCATATTTATTGCTACCATTATCAGATTTCAGGTTTCTCAAATTATCTATATGTTCCAGCAAACCATGAGTTAAATAACTATATCCAGCAATGGCTTTGTTAATTTTCCACTTTTCCATAGCCTTGGAATAACCAGCAATACCGCCAACCGATAACACGCCGATAATTGCCAGTACGCCCAGCATTTCTATCATTGAACGCCCACCTTGCAACACACTCCAGTGGTCATACTTGGCTTTGAGCGTCAGTTCATTTTCCGAGAATCCGGTATGGTATATCCGCTTTAAAAACTTGCAACAAACGCTAAGCCCTCGCCCCCTGCACCCGTCATTCTCGAATTCATCCCGAGTATCTTGTATGAACATACTCCTTTTGAATAATAATGCGATAATCTTATCTCTCAACTCCTTATATCTCCTCATTTGTGTAAAAATAATGACCGTTATTTTTACACACTTTAAACAACCGTTTGAAAACACTTAACAAAACGCAAAAAATATTGTAATTATAAAAAGTTATTGCAAATTTCACCGACCTTTGCTACATTGCAAAAAGAGTTAGTTTTAAAGTCCAATTTAAACGGTCGTTTTTTTTACACACTTTTGTTCTGTTAGCAAAAAAATAATCTACTTTGATACCCTATAAATTATCCCGATTTTTCATCTCATTGACAAATTTTCAGATAACCACTTGACAAAATAAACATAAACAGGTATTTTAAAGTCTGAAAAAAAATTATTTATGTAAATTCTTCTGCCTTATGATTAAGTTTAAGATTAAGGTCAAGAAATCCCGTATGTGGATTCCTGCCTTGGGTGTGGTGATTGCTTATGGATTTTTCCATAACTGCGCTATCGCCCCTTATTTCAACTGCCGTGTAATTGATTGGTCTCAACTGATTTTAACATTCAGCGTAGTTATCGGCTTGGGAGGCGCTCGAGATATTGTTTTACAGCGTTTTCGCTATCTCGGTCCGGTGCAAAAGGCCATTGATGTTACAGTAGGCAACAAAGAGTTGAGCAACCGCTTTTGGATTCCGGCAATCGGTTGGATTCTGGTTTTGGGTTACAGCAATAATTTTATTGTTTCTCCCTACTTTGACATTCATCCTGTTGACTGGGAAGGCTTGCTTGCTTCACTTAGTATTTTACTGACTGTCAGCGGCGCGCGCGATTACGGTATTTATGCCACTGAGCGCAAGACCACTGAAAATGATGAAGCTAAAGCGGCAAACGCTCAAGAATCATCAACGGAAAGCTCAGAAGTTCCGGTTTAATCTTTAACAAAAAAACAGCCTTTTTAACAGGCTGTTTTTTTGTTATTATTTCGGCAAAATCACGCTGAACACGCTTCCTTTGCCAAACTCGCTCTGCACTTTCAACTTCCCGTGATATTTATTAACAATTTCCTGCGCTAATGAAAGTCCGAGCCCGAAACCGCCGCTTTGTCGATTTCTTCCCTTATCCGCACGATAAAAACGTTCAAAAACATGCGGAAAATCCTCTGCTTTTATGCCGATTCCTTCATCCTGAACCGCAATTTTTACCCTATGTTCATCCGACTTGACTTCAACCGAAATTTTTTTATCATCCGGTGTATATTTTACGGCGTTATCCAGCAAAATAATCAGTAATCTTTCCAAATGCTGCGCAGACATTTTAACCGCAACCTTAGGCGAGCAAACAACTTTAATCGTTTCTTTTCTATTTTTATGCACCATATTCAAACGCTCGGCCAGCGGCAGTAAAACATCTGCGACATTCAGTTCCGAAGCCGCCGTATTTTCTGTTTGTTCCAAGCGCGTCAGCGCCAGCAGATTTTCCACCAAATCCGACATATTTTTTGTCTCGTCCCGCATAACCTGCAAAGCCTTGGCGTTTTGCGGCTGCTGTTCCAAAATTTCGATATAAGTCAGCAACACGCTGAGCGGCGTCTTTAATTCGTGCGATGCATCCGAAACAAACTCTTTTTGCTTGCGATAGGCTTCGGCCAACGGCTTTACGGCATTGCCCGCCAACAGCGCAGCTGCCAAAATTGAAAGCAGGCACAAAATTCCGACCGCAATTAAGCCATAGCTTTTATAACGATGTGTAACATAAAAATACGGCGTAACATTTAAAAGCACCACCACTCGATATTCATCTCCGTCCGGTTCATTTTTCCAACTTTCTGAAAGCGCTAAAAAACGCCAACGCTCACCGTTATTTTTAATCTTTACGCTTTTAATTTCTCCGTCATTTTCCTGCCAGTCTGCCATTTTTTGCGTCAGCATATCGCCAGCCTCGCCGGCCGGCTGTTCCAAACGGCGCATTTTACTGTTTACAAATCCGTAAGAAAAAAAGTGCAAAGCGTTATTGCGCGCCGCCACCGCGATTCGCTCTGGTTTTACCGCTAATTCATCGGAGTCCTGCTTAAACTCAAAAACTTCTTCCTGCAAATAGTCATATAAACTCGAGGCAATCACATTTTTTGAAATAATCCGATATGCCGCATACCCGCCCAAAAATATAAGCAAAGACACGCTGAACAATATCAATGCGTATCTGATTAAAAGTTTACGTTTTAAAATATCTATCATTTAAGCTCCAGCATATATCCGATGTTTTTCAGCAAGTTTATCTGCATGTTATCTTGCCAAATTTTAAGTTTTTTACGCAAATTGTAAATATAAGAATCCAAACTTGCGCTGCTTATTTCCGGGTTATTGCCCCACACTTTTTCAAAAAGCGTTTCGCGTAAAATGGTTTTGTCGTGATTTACAAAAAGAATTTGCAATATTTTAAATTCGGTTTTAGAAAAATTAAGCGTTTGCTTGCCATCACTCAAAGTGTTTTGCGTACAATCCATCACAAAACCGCCGGTTTCAAACACGCTGTCGACATACGGCTTGTTCTTACGGCGCAAAACTGCGTGGATTCTGGCTTTCAGCTCGCGGATTTCAAACGGTTTGGTAATATAGTCGTCAGCCCCCACTTCCAAGGCCTGCACACAATCATCCAGCTCCGACTTTGCCGTTAAAAAAATAATTCCGCCGGTATAATGGCCTTTTTTAATATCACGCAGCCACTTGCAGACTTCTATTCCCGAAAGCTCCGGCAGCATCCAATCCAGCAGCACCACATCATATTGCTCCGGGCCATATTTAACTTCATCTATAGCCTCGACGCCGGTTTTTGCCAAATCAACTTCATAACCGTCTATTTCCAGCAGAGTTTTAATTCCCTGCCCCAAGTTTGCATCATCTTCAACCAATAAAATACGCATAAACGTCTCCTGGTAAAATATTTTATGCTGTTTTTATTAAGAGCGCAATCTGAAATTTATCTGAAATTTTTTTCAGATTTTTTCAGATTGTTTTCAGATTGACCTTCTAATTTCGGCAATGTATCAACAGGAGGACAAACAAAAAATGAACAGAATAAATATAAAATCAACAACGTTAATCTGCATTGTTTCCCTTTACTTTGCAACGGTCTTAAACCTGTCGTTTTGGCGCTACATAACACACAACATTCAAATCGACAGCCCGATGATGTTGCTGTTCGCCTTTTCCCTTGGCGTGTTTATATTTGTTCCTCTTTATGCGCTGTTCAATTTTTTATTTTGTCCTTATGTTGGTAAGCTGATAACAACAATATTGCTTTTAGGCTCGGCGGCGGCAAACTATTACATGTATGCTGACGGCATTTATATTGACTCCGATATGATTCGCAACATTATGGAAACCAACCTGCGCGAAACGATAGAACACACTTCTTTTTCCTTCTGGATGTATGTTCTTTTTACCGGCGTGGTTCCGGCAATGCTGTTACAAATGTGCCGCATACAATATCAACCGGCCGCCGCCGAGCTCAAACAGCTGTCTATAATTCAAATATGGACATTACAGCCGGCTGCCGCTCCAGCGCTCTCGCCGTCAAATAATAATTGACAACAGTCTGAAAAAAGCCGATAATCTATACATCTTTTAATTATTAAATTTGAATCATTATGGTGTATTGGATTATTTATTTAACCTGCATCGCGGTTTTTGCTGCCATTTTATATTTAGACAGCGATGAACACAGCAAGTTTTTAGCCTGTTTTCATAAATGGCCGCAACGCATTGTCCGGGTGTTGTTTATTGTAATTATCTGTTTAATCCCGCTGATTCCGTTATATCCGGATTCTTTCTGGCAGTTTAACCGGGGAATTGCAGCTTTTTTCCAATGGGGCGGCATTGCCATTATCGGCTTTGTTTTCGGTTTGGCAATAGTTTTGCTTATCAAGCTGCTACGTTGGGTATGGAAATAAAAATTAAAGCTCTAGCAGAAAATGAATTTTATCTTTTCAAAGATATGCTTCAAATTCGGCGAGAGCTTTTTTTGCATAAAAAAACCGTCTTAAAACAGACGGCTGAAAGGAGATTGGCGCGCTCCGGGCGATTCGAACGCCCGACCCACAGCTTAGAAGGCTGTTGCTCTATCCTGCTGAGCTAGGAGCGCAACCTGACAATCTGCAACATAAATCGCACAAAAATCGGCTGTTGTCAACAAATAAAATAAATTATTTTTAATTTTTTGTCTTGCATTTTAGACAAATTTAAGTTACTCTTAACAAGATTTCAAATTTTTAACTAATTATTTTATAAAGTATGGCAAAAAATTGCTTTATCAATTTCATGGAAGGTGTTAACAAGTTCTCTTCTGAGGAACGTTCTGAGATTTCAAAGTCTTTCCGCAAGGACTTGAAGGCTTACAAAATCAGCGGCGCAATTATGAAAATCGTAGAAAGCGCCAGTGACAAAGTTCCTGTATACATCAATGTGATGTGCCAGCAGGCTCGTAAAAAGAACTTCATCACTGAATTTGAAGAAGAGTGTTCTCGACTCCGCCGCCTGTACGTTCGCGACCGCGCCGAAGTAGCTGAGAAGATTCACGCACTTCAGGAAATTGTAACGGACAGCCTTAAGTAAGACCTGTCCAAACCGAATTAAAGAGCACTGTTTTAGCAATAAAACTGTTGCTCTTTTTTTTATTAGAAACAAAATATTTAAAATTAAAAAAGACCCTCGCTTGAGAGTCTTTTTAATTGCACTTTAAACAATGATTAAACATTAACCTTGACGAGCTTTCAGCTTCGGGTTCTTTTTGTTAATCACATAAACGCGACCTTTACGGCGAACAACTTTACAATCCTTATCGCGTTCTTTTTTAGATTTTAACGAACTGAAACATTTCATTTTTATTATCCTTTACAAAACATTTTGAGCGCAAAATAAGCTATTTATCCGCAAATGTCAAGCATTCTTTTTATATATTTCCACAAAATTAAGATATATTTTATTTTTTATCTTGTATTATATCACAAAAGCACAAAACCTTTAGGACATCTGAAATGAAAAAATTTTTGCTACTTACTTTTATATTTTGCAGCGCCGTAACCGCTGTTCAGGCTGAAAACTCTCTTTCTTATTTGGATGAAATGCAGCAGCTGGGCGATGTTGCCGGACAAGGGCTGGCCTGCCGCGCTCGCAAATATCAAAAATATGAGCTTTTGGCCAGAGCTTTGCTGGTTACCAAATCGCCGAATGACAAAATGCAGCAACAAGCCATGCGCACTTATAACGAAGCCAAAATTGACGCCATGAGCACTATTTTTGACAATGATTATGCCGGCTGCGACCAAATTGTCTATAACTTTAACCGTCAAAAGATTTTTCAATCCACGCTTTATGCCGACGGCAAAATCAAACTCTATGACGGCACCATGTTGAAACCGCGCAAACTCTATGACGCTGCCAGTTTATATAAAAACGACCCTAAAGTTTATGACAAAGCGCTGGCCAGCTACAAAAAAGCACTTGCAAAAGCGCAAAAAAACAGGCAGAATACCCCGAAAATGGAACTGCGCGACGCAAATTACAGCCGTTACGCCAATCAATTTAACTAAAATAGGAGATAATAATGGCATCGTACCAATACATTTTTGTAATGCAAAACCTGACAAAAGTCTTGCCGGGAGGGAGAGAATTGTTCAAAAACATCACACTCTCTTTTTTCCCCGGAGCCAAAATCGGGGTATTGGGTGTTAACGGGGCCGGAAAATCGACTCTTTTAAAAATTATGGCCGGTATTGATAAGGAATTTAGTGGCGAAGCCTGGGCTGCCGACGGTGTAAAAATCGGTTATTTGGAACAAGAGCCGCAATTAGATTCAAGTAAAAACGTTATGCAAAACGTTATGGACGGCTTGGGCGAAACTCAGCGGCTTTTGCAGCGTTTTGAAGAAGTTTCGGCCAAATTTGCCGAACCGATGACCGATGACGAAATGAACGCGCTGATTGAGGAACAAGCCGAGCTGCAAGAAAAAATCGATGCCTGCAACGGTTGGGATATTGAACGAACCGTGCAAATTGCCATGGATGCTTTGCGCTGTCCGCCGGCCGAAGCCGATGTAACCAAACTTTCAGGCGGAGAAAAACGCCGTGTCGCCCTTTGCCGGCTGCTTTTGCAAAAGCCTGATTTATTGCTTTTAGACGAACCTACCAACCATCTGGACGCCGAATCTGTGGCTTGGCTGGAACACCACCTCAAAGACTATAACGGCACAGTGGTAATGGTAACCCACGACCGTTACTTCTTAGACAATGTAACCGGCTGGATTTTGGAACTTGACCGCGGTCAGGGTATTCCGTATGAAGGCAACTACACTTCTTGGCTGGAGCAAAAAGAAAAACGTCTTGCGCAGGAAGCCCGTGAAGAAAACGCCCGTCAGCGCACCTTGGCGCTGGAGCTGGAGTGGATTCACAAAAATCCGAAAGCCCGTCAGGCTAAATCAAAAGCCCGCATTAACGCCTATGATGAATTGCTGTCGCAAGCCGGACGCGAAAAACTCAGCACCGCTCATATCAATATTCCGATGACCGAACGCTTGGGCGATTTGGTAATTGAAGCCAACCACATCAGTAAAGCCTTTGGAGATAAAGTTCTGATAGATGATTTGTCTTTCAAAATTCCGAAGGGCGCGATTGTCGGCATTATCGGACCAAACGGCGCCGGCAAAACCACCTTATTTAAAATGATTACCGGACAGGAAAAGCCGGATTCTGGCGAAATCCGTATCGGCGATTCGGTGGATTTGGGTTATGTTGACCAATCCCGCGACGAGCTGAATCCTGATAAAAACGTTTGGGAAGAAGTTTCCGACGGTTTGGATATGATTCAGCTGGGCAAAAATGAAGTGTCTTCCCGCGCCTATGTCGGACAGTTTAACTTTAAGGGCTCAGACCAACAAAAGAAAGTCGGTCAGCTTTCAGGTGGCGAGCGCAACCGCGTGCATTTGGCGAAAATGTTGCGTAAAGGCGCAAACGTCATTCTGTTAGATGAACCTACCAACGACTTGGATGTAGACACTCTGCGCTCGTTGGAAGAAGGTATCAACAACTATCCGGGCTGTGTGCTGGTAACCTCGCACGACCGTTGGTTCTTAGATCGCTTGGCAACTCACATTTTAGCCTATGAAGACAACGGACACGTCGAATGGTTTGAAGGCAATTTTGAAGACTATGAGAAAGATAAAAAAGCCCGATTGGGCGAAGATGCCTGCAATCCGCACCGCATCCGCTATAAAAAACTGGAACGCTAAATTTTAAAGCCTGATATACTTAAACATCAGGCTTTTATGTTAATCAGGATTGAGCAAAATTCGGAAATATCCTCGTCCGTTTTCTTTAATTGCAATATTGCAGCGTTCATTTATTTGCGCAGGAGAAGTCTGTCCGATTGTGCTTTTATTGAAAATCAACACACCGCTAGTTCCGCTCCAGCTATCGGAATCTATGCGGCTAAAGTCAACCTGTTCAACTTCATTGGGTATGGTTTGTACGATTTGTATAATATTTTTACAATATTCTTTCATGGATATAGAAAGTTTGCCGGTTCCTTCTATGGCGCTGATACGAATTGCATATTTAAATACTTGTTTGGTAGAACCGTCTTTTTGCATGTCATTTTCAATGCCATAGGTTATGCTTATACTGTTATTATCTAAGTCATATATTATGCGGTTTTTATAAATAAAACCATTTGGTATGGCTCCCATAGCATTAAAAATATCAGTTACAGTTATTGAGCGATTTCCTCTTATGGAAGACAAATTTGGTTTTAGAGTAATAGCATTGTTTATTAACTCAACAAGCAAATCTTTCTGCTTGTCTGAATGCCACATCAGCATAGCTTTGGAATATCCGGCGATACCACCTACGCTCAGCACGGCAATAATCGCGAGCACGCCGAGCATTTCAATCATAGACCGACCAACCTCGCCACATGCGGGAGAGGTCGGCGTGATAACGCCGTGTGAGGGATACTTAAAAGACTTGCAAAAGACACCAAACCAGCGTTTCCAGTACCTACCTAAAACGTCATTCTTCAGCGGCACACACCACAGGCTGTGCCATGCTGGATAATCCATGACTTTGTTGCTGAAAGCAACGCTACTTTTTTCTCCCGCACGGGGCGAGGTTTTAAATCCCCTACTCTTCTTCAATAAAAATTCTATACCTTTCAACACGTTGTTTCTCCTTGAGTGTGTAAAAATAACGACCGTTATTTTTACACACTTCGAACAACCGTCTGAAAATACTTAAAAAACAAGCAAAAAATATCGTAATTATAAAAAGTTATTGCAAAAACCGCCAACCTCTGATAAATTGCAAAAAAAGCTATTTTAAAGTCCGATTTAAACGGTCGTTATTTTTACACACTTTTGACAAAACACTCTTATATGACATTTACAATTTAACATTTGACATATTTAGTTTGAGCACCTAAAATAAAAATATAACTAACCAAAAATGAGGAAAGAAAGATGAAAAATAAGCAAACAAAAGGTCTCTCTCTCTCTCTGCAAATCCTAGACATCTAATTAAAGGTACTTTTTTCGCCGCTACACAGGTATTTACAGAGTTTTTCGATAAAATCAGAAATTTTCCAACCTCGCCAATTGAGGGAGTACTAAGAAGCGTTGCTTACAGTAACAAGGTTATGGATACTCGTCGGCCACAACCAGCGGGGTGTGGCGACAAGTATGACGTTGATTGTTGGTGCTTTAAACGCTTGTTTAATATATGTAGCAAGTTCTTTAAATACCCCTCACCCGACACTAACGTGTCGACCTCTCCCGCAAGGGGCGAGGTAAAAACAAACATCCTACACAATGGTTTGGATGTCGTGCGTCAATACGCCGCACTTTTGGAACGTGGTGTACAATGTAGTACACGAGTGAGAAAAGCGCTAGTAGAGACCAGACAGGCAAACCCGCTAGGGCAGAGTATGATTGAAATGCTCGGAGTGCTCGCAATCATTGCGGTGTTATCAGTTGGTGGGATTGCCGGATACTCAAAAGCTATGAGTATTTGGCGGATAAACAAAGCCACGGAAGAATATACCAACATAATTTACAATTTGCTATCAAATCTTGATGAAGCCAGAAATCAAAAATATGAAGACCCAGCTGCAGGAATAAATTTATTTGAATATGTAAAAGCAACAGATATTGTACCTAAAAATTGGAAAAACAATTCGAATAACCAGTTTATAGACCAATATGGAAATGTTTTTGCATTTGTTCATCGATACAACATCGTTGTTATTGATATGTATATCGGTGGTTCAAAGCCTCTAAACAGTGGAAATGCCGGCTTAGATAGTTTCTACCCTCAATATTGTACAACAATGTTAAGGAATGTAGCAAAACCTCTTTCTTCTATTCTTAACAATGTTTGGTTTATAATAAATGGGCGTAATGCAGGTATATATTATGGTGATAATTACTGTGTCAAAGGAAAAAATTGTATAAGAAATATGAATATGAGCACAATAAAAGATATTTGCTTACAATGTACTAATAACAATAGTTTTTGTGGTATAATTTGGGAATTTTAAAATATACAACAAACATCTTTTAACATACGCCCCAAAAAATGCAGACCGCCTGTCGCGAATGTGTTAACTCATCAGACGGGCAATGTGGCTTCATTTTTTCTTTTGAACAGTTTTTGAATGTTCGACCATCTTAGGTAAAATTTTATGTTCTATTATTTGAACCTTTTCTGTACGTTCTATTTTAACAATTTCCGTATGATAATGGTCGATAATGTGCATAATTTTATGCCATAACCCGGCTTCATACGCCGCAATCGCTCCCCACACCGCCATAAGAAACATCAGCACGGTAGAAATGCTTTCGGCTATATCCAGTTTTTCTTTCAAACTATATTTAGGTTTTGAGTTTTCCATAAAAAAACATGTAATCACTCAATACCTGAATATAAATATATTATTTCGGATAGCCTACCGGCTGATGAGCGATTGTAAATTCATCTTCGCTCAAATTCAAAGCCTTTGCCACTGCTTCATCATTTGGTAAACCGCGAATTACCGTGCCAAGACCTTTGGAGGCCGCATATAAATAAACATTTTGATAAGCGGAACCGGCATAAGCAAAGCCCCACATTTTATCCGAACTGGTATAAATTAAATGAACGGGTGCCTGCAAAATATAATCCTGCTTTTCTGCCAAATACGGCAATAAATTTTTATCCGAAACTTTTTCCAATTGATTTTCTTTTGCCTCATATAACCAAGCACCCTCGCCGTTCAACATAAAAACTTTCAAATTTTGATTATTAAAAGCAGTCGGAATAGTTATTTTATCATATTGGTTAACCCCTGCGGCGCTCCACAAAATCTCGCTTAAGGTAGTATCGTCAATCCGTTTATCCGTATCATAGTTTCTGCCGGAATGACGAATATTCAAAAGCTGCATTAACGGCGCCGACTGCGCTTCCAAATCAGGTTCGGGAAGTTTTTTTATCTCCGCGGCGTTTGCAGCGACAGACACAAGTATGAATGCGGCTAAACTGATTGTAAAAAATTTGTTCATTTTGTTATCCTTAATTCTTACTAAAATGTTTTTTGACAGTTTTATAAACGTCCTGCATATTATCGCAGATTTCAAAGGCGCCGGCCTCCGTACAAGCAGCAGCATATTCCGGCGTGTTATGCCCTGTAGCTCCGATATAAGCGATAACCGGTATTCCGGCGGCAACCGCAGCTTTTATGCCGGCAACGGAATCTTCCACCACCAAACAATTTTGCGGTTCAAAGCCCATTTTTTCCGCCGCATACAAAAAAATATCCGGCGCCGGTTTTCCGTTTGCCACCATATAAGCGGTAAAAGTGTTATGCCCGTCAAAATATTTACCCAAACCGAGTTTTTTAACTTTTTTATTATGCTTTTCGATTGTAGCGCCGGTTGCAACACACTGAGCAAAATTTTTATCATCTAAAATTTTTTCTATATCCGTTGTCAGCACTAATTCAGAGGCAATCAGCCTGTCTTCGTTTTGATGAATTTCTTCCCAAAATTTTTCATCAAGTTTTATATTCGGAAAATCTACAGAAAACAAATCCACCTTGGTTTTATCGGCCTTCCCTTCTAAATATTGTTTTTGCTGAGCCGGCGAAAGTTTTAAACCATATAGTTTTTGCAGCGTGTCGGTCCAATTTTGCACCCACAAATGCTCGCTGTCCGCCAAAACTCCGTCAAAATCCCAAATCAGCAAATTTTTATGCATTTAATTCTCCTTATGTCGATATTCATCTTTTAAAATCCACAAAGACGGAAGCTCCGTTTGCTTGTAATATTTTTTAACCAAATCCATATTCCATATATAGGCTTTAGGCTGCGGAATATTAATCAGCAATTCGGTTAAAGGATAATCTTTTATATTCATTTTCTGATATAAATACGTCATATCCGCATTGTATTCAAACAGTTTTTTCTCTCGGCGCTCGCTGAACGGAGTGTTCATATAATCCGTCGTAAAAATAATTGTCGGCCTTTTTTTGATAATCACTTCATCCAAATTTGTTTTTTTACCAGCAAAATTTGTTTCATACACATAACCGGTGTCGTTTAATAAAAACCAAACATAACCACTGTCGGGACGGAACAAATTAGGGCTGTAATTATGCGCATTCATAACCATTTCATCGGCCGAAGTGTTTTCGATAATAAATTTAGTATTCAACAAAGCATTCTTTATTTGGTCGCGGTATATCTCGCTGCTGAAATTAGCGTAGTTTGCCGAACCTAAAATACAGATAGAGCAAAATAAAAACAAATCAAATAATTTTTGCTTAAATTTTGACATATTTCCAAACAAAACATCTGCAATGATTATTGAAGCAAACGCCAGCAATAAAGAAAAATAATGCGGATACGGCGAAAAAGTCAAAAGCCTTGCCCCGAGTTCTCCGAAAAACAAAACAACCAAACAAAGACTGGCAGGTTTCTTTATTTGCAAAAACTTAGCATAAAGCAAAACCGCCGCCGTGCTAAGAACGGTCGTAATCGGCGTAAACCGAACAGCACCCCAACCGTTGACAAAAGGCAAATACAGCTGAAAATTCCCCAAATTAACCTGTACTCTGTGCAAACCGTAATATTGCACCAGCGCACTGTTCAACGTATAATTTAATTCAATATATTTGAAAAACATTCCGTGATAGCACAACCAAGCGACAAAACTCAATGTGATAACAGCTGGCAATATCAGCGCCTTGCCGAAATCTGCAGGTTTAATTTGCTTTTGCCCTAACAAAATAAAAGTATATATTGCCAACACCAACAGTAACAATATAATCTTTTGCAAAAAGAAAAATGAAAGTGTAAAAAGCACAAATGAAATGATTAAATCTTTGCCGCGTTTTTCCTCCAAATAAGACAAATAATAATATAAAGCACTCCAAAAACATAAATTCATAAACGTATCCGGCCGAAATTCCGTGATATAGCGGCTGTCATCATAGCCGCCGCAAAACAATAAAAACGCAGCCAACCAAACTTGCCAACCACCCAGCCATTTTGCAATAATTTTATAAATATAAAACCAACAGGTAAACGAAACCGCCACCGCAACAATTCGGGAAACATAGGCAATATTTAAATTATCATACATCAGTCCGGCAACCGGAGCAAACAAATACCACAACAGCGGATTATGATGTTCAAAAAAATCAATATACGGCGTTTTGCCGCTCCATACCAGCCAGGAAACATGCAAATGTTCAAATTCATCGGACGGATAACCCATATAGAACATATCAAAAACAATTTTGACCAACAACAAGGCTATTGTCAAAAGAACCAAACATCCTGTTATGCTAATGTTACTTAAATTTATCTTATACTTCATCATATTTATATTATAAAATAGCCAACAAAACTAAGTCAATTTATTTCTAAATCTGTCCACGCCAAAATATACCTATCATTTTATACCCAAATACAAAAAAAATACTTACATAAAAATTTTTCCAAGAATATACTGTCAGAGTGTTATGTGTTATAAAATAGGGAAAAAATGAAACTTATAGAATTTTTAAAAGGAATTCCGGCGCGCTTGCAATGGAATTTATCAAAACTTACCGTTGTTGAATTGATTTATATTGCAGCGATTCCATTCATGATGAATTATGCGCGTGCCGAACTTTTTACGGAAGGCGGCTTGGTAGAAAATTTACAGCTTTTGATTTTAGGAATAGCTTTGATTATCGCCCTGCGTTCACCAAAGGATAAAACTTTATTTACGGCTCTGACACTGGTTATTGTGCTTATGCTTATGCGTGAAACCAATTTAGGGCGTTCCTATTTTTGCGAAAAATATTTATCGCCGGATGAAATCTGCCGTTGGAAAAATATGAAATACGGCTTTATAGTCGAACCTCTGCGTAACCTTTACGGCGCGTATATTCTGTATTATATATGGAGCAAAAAAGTATATCAAACCTTATGGCGCTATATTTTGCAGGCTCCTGTTTTTGTTTGGGATTCTTTCGTTTTAGTCGGTGCGATAATTGCGGCCACCCTTGCCGAATTTCCGTTTATTGATAACGAAATTTTGGAAGAAAGCAGCGAAATGCTGATGTATATTGCCTTTACCCATCTTATTTGGCGATATTCTCACACCGATTAAACGTGTAAATTTTTGTTACATTAAAAGGAAGTGTTATCCAACAAAAACACTATACCGCAGCGATTAAGCTCGCATTTCTTGCAAAGTTCAGCCACCTTAGCTAAACTATAGGGCTGACATCCCATATCTTTTGCATATTCAGTCGGAGCCGCTTTTCCGCAAACCGCATAACCGAAATTTTCATTCCAAACAACCCAATTACTATTAAAAACCTGCCCCATCTCATACAATTTCTTACAGCAGGCAACTGCGTCTTTTCCCGCCGGCATTTGATGATACACATGCAGCCTTATACCATATTTAGCCCAATATCTGGTTAAAATCTGCAATCTGTTGCCAAACAAATCTCTGCGGTTCGCATCCAACATGCCTTGAGGAATCACTCCTGATTCAATCAAAGTTCCGGTAATATCCTTAACCGTATCGCCGAATGATTTTTGGTTCATATACATAGCCTGTGTTTCTACAATAACCTGGGTTAAGTTTGCACTCCACTTATCCAGTTTATACATACTCATTGCTTTGGAATATCCGGCAATTCCTCCGACTGACAGCACGCCGATAATAGCCAGCACGCCCAGCATTTCAATCATACTTCGTCCGCCCTGTATATTGTTACCAACGCCATACTTCGGCACTTCATGCCGTTTAATGGACTGAGACAGTTTCGGAGTATCCATGACTTTGTTGCCAAAGGCAACGCTTATTAAACGATAGAATACACTATTTTCAAACTTCTTACACATATTTCCGAACCTCTTAATATACCTAAAATAAAAACCCGCACAAAGCGGGCGGATGTTCAGAAACCGTATATGAGTAAACGGCTCGGCTTATTCAGCACATAGCCACATTTAGCCGACATCCGTCCAACGAACAGAAATCGGCATATAAAATTTTAAGTCGCTTATGCTCTGCGACTACTCATATAAGGGGTTCTGACGCCCTAAAAGCACCATAGTACTTTCAAAAGAAACATTATCGGAAAACATAAAGGTTGTAAAGAAAAAAATACTTCATCAATAGCAATAAAATTATCACAATAATCTCATACAGAAAAGCCACGCACTTAATACGTGGCTCTTAAAGAAATAGCAATATTTTTCGACCTTTTTAAAATCTAACTTTGTTATATAGACATACTATCTCTCGTTACCCCGTATTGCCAATCTATTAAAATTATTCTGTTTCGAATTCATTTGCTTTTGTATATCTTTTGCAGCGTCTTTAATATCTTTTTCCTTTTGTTTTTCCAACGAACTTTTATCCTTTACATGACCACCAATCTGCATCACATCTGGATTAATTTGAAAATATTTTCCGTCTTTTTCAACAAGTCCTAACTTCTGCATATTTTTTTCAGTATTATTCATTAAGTTAGCTGCTTGTAAAGGAATGTCCTTACCACAACTCTCTTTAATATCTTCAATAATTTTATTGAAAATTATCACTTTTTTTATTTTTTCAGAAACCACCTTATTTAAGACAGCCTTATTAGAGTTAAATGTACCGCCACATTCAAAAACTCTTTTTCCATTTCCGTCATCATCAATTTCATAAATTTTTGGCATTAAATGATGTGTACTCAAACCAATACTCGCCTGAAACTTTACACCATCAGGCGTTAATGCATATTTTATACCTTCTTTAGTCGTTTTCCATTCCGTGTTCTCACTGTCAGCATTACTTTTAACATCTATATTGTTTTGCTTACTAAAATCGGAAAATTCTTTTTTGCTTTTTTCCTTAAAGGACGCAAAATTTTCAGCAACACTCTGACCTTTAGCACCTGTAACACTAAGTGTTATCAAACCTCCCAGTACTAATTTCTTTTTCATATTATTTAAACGCTCTTTTACATTCATTTTTAATTACCTCTGATATTTATATACATATATATATACTACAAACTTTTTGTTTATTTGTCAACAATAGAAAGATTTCATATCGACACAATACTCGCCCTTAAAGATAAATACATTAAATTATGCAAAAAACTCCCTCATTCATTGAACAAGGGAGTTTTTTTTAGCCCAAATAAGTTTTTTTATTCAGTTGGTTCTGCATTATTTTCTAATGCTGCATTTCCATCTTCAGCGGTCTGAGCTTCTCTCATAGCAAGAATTTCCTTGTCATTTTGAGCAGCCACACGGCGCAAAGAACGCAATACATTACCTGTACCGGCAGGAATCAAACGACCTACGATTACGTTTTCTTTCAAACCTGTCAATTTATCTACCTTGCCTTCAACAGCAGCTTCGGTCAAGACACGAGTTGTCTCTTGGAATGAAGCGGCAGAAATAAACGACTTGGTCTGTAATGAAGCCTTAGTGATACCCAGCAAGATTGGATCGGCAACAGCAGGCTGTCCGCCATCTTTAATCACTTTATTGTTTTCGGTTTCAAATACATCGCGGTCAACTTGTTCTCCAACCAGGAATGTGGTATCGCCCGGAGCGGTGATTTCAACTTTACGCAACATTTGCGAAACAATCACTTCAATGTGCTTATCGTTGATGGCCACACCTTGCAGACGATATACGGCTTGAACTTCCTGAACCAAATATTCGGCCAATTTTTCAACGCCCAAAACGCGCAAAATATCGTGCGGAGCCGGTGTGCCTTCTACCAGCATATCGCCTTTCTTCACAATATCACCGTCTTGAACAACCAAACGGCGTCCCTTAGGAATCAAGTATTCAACCGGATTTCCTTCTGTCGGAATAACGGTAATACGTTGTTTAGCCTTATAGTCTTTACCGTATTCAACCATACCGTCAATATCTGAAATAACGGCAGGGTCCTTCGGACGACGGGCCTCAAACAGTTCAGCCACACGCGGCAAACCACCGGTAATATCCTTGGTTTTTGCACTTTCTCTCGGAATACGGGCGATAACTTCACCGACTTTAATTTCGTCGCCGTTATCAACATTCAACACCGCGTCAACCGACAAATAATAGCGAACTTCTTTGCCGGAATCCGAAGTTACGGAATTGCCGTTTTCATCTTTCAGAACAATGCTCGGTTTCAGGCTGCTATTAGCTGTCGGACCTGTCTGCCAATCAATAACCACCTTAGAGGTAATACCGGTAACTTCATCCGTGCTTTCTTTTACGGAAACATTCGGAATAAGGTCAACCAGCTGAGCTCTACCGGCTTTTTCGGAAATTACAGGCACCATGAACGGATCCCAAACGGCAATTTTTTGACCTTTGGCAACTTCAACGCCTTCCTGTACCAAAACTTCTGCGCCGTACGGAACACGATGGCGTGATTTTTCACGGCCTTGAGCGTCCTGAATAACCACATCACAGTTACGAGACAAAATAACCAGGTGATTTTCGGCATTGGTAACGGTATGACCGTTTTCAAGTTTCAAAATACCGGCAAACGGAACTTCAATACTTGCCTGTTCGGCAGATTTAGAAGCCGCACCACCGATGTGGAACGTACGCAATGTTAATTGGGTACCCGGTTCGCCGATTGACTGAGCAGCGATAACGCCGACAGCTTCGCCAATGTTAACCGGATTACCGCGAGCCAAATCACGACCGTAACAAGCAGCGCAAACACCGTTTTCGCATTCGCAGGTCAAAACCGAACGAATCTTAACTTGTTCAACACCGGCTTTTTCAACTTTTTCAACATCGGCTTCGTCAATCAGTTTACCTTTCTTAACCAAAACAATGTTTGAATCTTCAGGATCCAAAATATCTTCTTGAGCCGTACGCCCCAAAATTCTCTCGCCGATAGTGGCAATCACGTTGTCGCCGTCAACTACCGGACGAACAATAATGCCGCGTTCGGTACCGCAGTCGGTTTCAGTAATAACCACATCTTGTCCGACATCTACCAAACGACGGGTTAAGTAACCGGCGTTAGCTGTCTTCAAAGCGGTATCGGCCAAACCTTTACGGGCACCGTGGGTAGAGTTGAAGTACTCAGACACGGTCAAGCCTTCTTTAAAGTTAGAGATAATCGGTTGTTCGATAATTTCACCTGACGGTTTAGCCATCAAACCACGCATACCGGCCAGCTGACGCATTTGTGCGGCACTACCGCGGGCGCCGGAGTCGGCCATCATGAATACTGAGTTATAATAACCGTGGTCAGCTTTAGAAATATTCTTCATCATTTCATCTGCAACTTTATCGGTGCAGGCAGCCCAAATATCCACCACTTTGTTATATTTTTCGCCTTTAGTAATCAAACCGTTTTGATATTGCTGTTCAAATTCCTTAACCTGAGCAGAAGTCTCGGCAATCAATTTTTCTTTGGCGGCCGGAACAATCAAATCATCTTTACCGAACGAAATACCGGACAAGCAAGCATATTTATAACCCATGCTCATAATTTTATCAACCATGATACAGGTTTCTTTGCCGCCGCAAACACGATAAACTTCATCAATAATTTGAGAAATTTGCTTTTTCTTCATCAAGCGGTTAACCAATGAGAATGGAACACCCTCTATCAATTTACCGTCTTTTTTTGGTAAAATATCAGATATAATCAAACGTCCCGGTGTTGTGTCTACAATACCATGGTGCAGTTTTCCATCATCGCCGACATAGTCCATACGGCATTTGATTTTAGCGTGCATATCCACAACTTTGGCATTCAAAGCCAACATACATTCTTCCGGACTGGCATAGATACTGCCTTGTCCCAACATATCGTCGGCGTCGTATGACAAGTAGTAAATACCCAAAACCATATCTTGTGAAGGTACGATAATAGGTTTACCCGAAGCCGGAGATAAAATGTTGTTTGAAGACATCATCAATACGCGGGCTTCCAATTGCGCTTCAATAGACAACGGAACGTGAACGGCCATTTGGTCACCATCGAAGTCGGCGTTGAACGCTGTACAAGCCAACGGGTGCAAGTGAATAGCCTTACCTTCAACCAAAACAGGCTCGTATGCTTGAATACCCAGTCTGTGCAAAGTCGGAGCACGGTTCAGCAATACCGGATGTTCGCGGATAACTTCTTCAAGAATATCCCAAACTTCCGGACGTTCTTTTTCTACCATGCGTTTTGCGGCTTTAATGGTTGTGGCCATGCCATACATTTCCAATTTTGCATAAACAAAAGGTTTGAACAATTCCAAAGCCATTTTCTTCGGCAAACCGCACTGGTGCATTTTGAGTTCCGGACCGACGGTAATAACCGAACGTCCTGAGTAGTCAACACGTTTACCCAACAAGTTTTGACGGAAACGACCCTGCTTACCTTTCAGCATATCTGACAAAGATTTCAACGGGCGTTTGCTTGCACCGGTAATAGCGCGACCGCGGCGACCGTTATCAAACAAGGCGTCAACAGACTCTTGCAACATACGTTTTTCATTGCGGATAATAATATCCGGAGCATGCAATTCCAACAATCTCTTCAAACGATTGTTACGGTTAATCACACGACGATATAAATCGTTCAAATCAGAAGTAGCAAAACGACCGCCGTCCAATGGAACCAACGGACGCAAATCAGGCGGAATAACCGGTAATACAGTCAGAATCATCCATTCCGGCTTAGTATTGGATTCCAAGAAGGCTTCAACCAATTTCAAACGTTTAACCAAGTTTTTACGCTTAGCTTCAGAAGTTGTTTCTTTCAATTCAACACGCATGGAAGCACGTTCGGCTTCCAAATCTATATTAGAAAGAATTTCACGCAAAGCCTCGGCACCGATACCGGCTCTGAATGAATCTTCGCCGTATTGGTCAATAGCATCCTGATATTCGTCTTCGGTCAACAACTGGTTAACAGTTAACGGTGTCAAACCCGGTTCAATTACCACATAGCTTTCAAAGTACAAAATGCGCTCCAAAGCCTTCATCTGAATTCCGGTTAATACCGAAATACGAGACGGCAGCGACTTCAAAAACCAAATATGGGCAACCGGTGCAGCCAGTTCAATGTGTCCCATTCTTTCACGGCGCACTTTGGACAAAGTTACTTCCACACCGCACTTTTCGCAGACAATACCGCGGTATTTCATACGCTTATATTTACCGCACAAACATTCATAGTCTTTTACCGGACCAAAAATGCGCGCGCAGAACAAACCGTCTTTTTCCGGTTTGAATGTTCTATAGTTAATGGTTTCAGGCTTTTTAACCTCACCATAAGACCAAGAACGAATTTGTTCAGGAGAAGCAATGGAAATTTTGATTTCGTCAAAATTTTCTTCCGTAGACGGTTGCTGCTGATTAAACATATTCATTATTTCATTATTCATTTGTTAAGACTCCTCAGCTTACGCTTCTTCATTTAACATTTCAACATTCAAGCACAGCGACTTGATTTCTTTAACCAACACGTTAAAGGATTCCGGTACGCCGGTTTCAAAGCTGTCTTCACCGCGAACAATAGCTTCATAAACTTTTGTTCTGCCGGCAACGTCATCAGATTTAATGGTAAGCATTTCCTGCAAGGTATAGGCAGCACCGTATGCTTGCAGAGCCCAAACTTCCATTTCACCGAAACGTTGACCGCCGAATTGAGCTTTACCGCCCAAAGGCTGCTGAGTAACCAAACTGTACGGACCAACCGAACGAGCGTGCATTTTTTCATCAACAATGTGGTGCAATTTAATCATATACATAACACCGACGGTTACTTTACGATCAAATTTTTCACCGGTACGACCGTCATACAGGTCAATTTGACCGGATGTCGGCAAACCTGCCATGTTCAGCATTTTATTGATGTCATCGCCTGTGGCGCCGTCAAATACCGGAGTAGCCATCGGCACACCGCGTTTCAAGTTAGAAATCATCTCTACTTTTTCCGGCACTGTCAGTGGTTCAACATCGCGTTTATACTGTTTTTCGCCATAAATTTCTCTTAAACGAGCATTTAATTCGTCAATAGTTTTTTCACCGCGTTTATATTGTTCGCACATTTCATTGAGTTGTGCACCAAGTTCTTTGGCTGCCCAGCCCAAGTGTGTTTCCAAAATTTGTCCCACGTTCATACGAGAAGGCACACCCAGCGGGTTCAACACAACATCAACAGGGGTTCCGTCTTCGGTATAAGGCATATCGGCCAGCGGCAACACACGAGAAACCGTACCTTTGTTACCGTGACGACCGGCCATTTTATCACCGGTTTGCATTTTTCTCTTGGTAGCGATAAATACTTTAACCATTTTCAAAACGCCTGGTAACAAATCGTCGCCGCGCTGTACTTTTTCAACCTTATTTTCAAAACGTTTTTGGATGTTTTCCAAACGTGCGTCAAATGCGGCAGAAAATTCTTCGATTTTTGCCATAACGTCTTCGTCTTTAACCACGATTTTACGCCATTGAGACGACGGAACAGCCTCCAAAATATCGGCAGTCAGTTTAACGTTTTTAGCAACACCTTTCGGAGCGTCAACAACTGTTTGACCGGCCAACATAGCTTTCAAACGAGCGTCATAGCTTCTTCTGATAATGGCGATTTCGTCATCACGGTCTTTAGCCAAGTTGGAAATTTCATCCTGTTCAATAGCCAAAGCACGTTCATCTTTTTCCACGCCGCGGCGAGAGAAAATATGAACATCAACAACAATACCGTCAATACCCGGCTGAGCGCGTAAAGAAGTATCGCGAACATCGCTGGCTTTTTCGCCGAAAATAGCACGCAGCAATTTTTCTTCCGGAGTAACCGGAGATTCGCCTTTTGGTGTAACTTTACCGACCAAAATATCGCCGGCTTTAACATGAGCGCCGACATAAACGATACCGGCTTCATCCAAATTGCGCAAAGCGTCTTCACCAACGTTTGGAATATCGCGGGTAATTTCTTCCTGTCCCAGTTTGGTATCACGAGCCATAACCTCAAATTCTTCAATGTGAAGAGAGGTCAGGACATCATCGCGGGAAATTCTTTCGGAAAGCAAAATAGCATCTTCGTAGTTCAAACCGTTCCAAGGCATAAAGGCCACCAGCAGGTTTTTACCCAAAGCCAATTCACCCAAATCCGTACAAGGACCATCGGCAATAATATCGCCTTTTTTAATTTCATCGCCGACTTTTACCAATGGCACCTGATTTATACAAGTATTTTGGTTTGAGCGACGGAATTTAGACAATTTATAAATTTCCACACCAACGTTGTGAGCATCACTGGCTTTCGAACGAATCACAATGCGATTTGCATCTACAGCGTCAACGACACCGTCATATTTTGCCACCAATGTAGCACCGGAATCCTTAGCTACGGCAACTTCCATACCGGTACCGACCAACGGAGCTTCCGAACGCAACAAAGGCACACCTTGACGCTGCATGTTTGACCCCATCAGCGCACGGTTAGCGTCATCGTTTTCCAAGAACGGAATCAAAGCGGCAGCCACAGAAACCAACTGTTGCGGCGAAACGTCAATGTAGTTAATATCTTCAGGTCTGTGAAATTCAACTTCACCGCCATGACGGCAAGTAATCAAATCGTTTACAAAGTGTCCGTTATCATCAACTTTAGCGTTTGCTTCCGCAATAATAACATCACCTTCATCATCTGCCGACAAATATTTAACTTCCGAAGTTACAACACCGTCCACAACTTTACGATACGGACATTCAATAAAGCCGTATTTATTTATGCGGGCATAGGTTGAAAGAGAGTTAATCAAACCGATGTTCGGACCTTCCGGAGATTCAATAGGACAGATACGTCCATAGTGTGTCGGGTGCACGTCGCGCACTTCAAAACCGGCGCGGTCGCGGCTCAAGCCGCCTGGGCCCAATGCAGACAAACGGCGTTTGTGTGTAATTTCTGACAACGGGTCGTTTTGGTCCATAAATTGAGACAACTGAGATGAACCGAAAAATTCACGGATAACGGAAGCAATCGGCTTTGCGTTTACCAAATCCTGAGGTTTTACATTATTCAAAATTTCGGCACTCATTTTTTCTTTAATGGCACGTTCCATACGCAGCAAACCCATGCGATATTGATTTTCCATCAATTCACCGACCGAGCGAACACGACGATTGCCCAAGTGGTCAATATCATCAACTTCGCCTCTGCCGTCGCGAATGGCTACCAATTTTTTGATAATGCGCAAAATATCATCTTTACGCAGAACACGCACCGTATCAGGCACTTCATTTTTATCAATACCCAAGGACGCATTCATTTTAACACGGCCGACTGCTGACAGGTCATAGCGTTCCGAATCAAAGAACAGCTGTTTGAACAAAGCATCTGCAGCTTCGTATGTAGCCGGTTCGCCCGGACGCATTACGCGGTAAATATCGAACAAAGCCTCTTGGCGTGTTTTATTTTTATCAGCAGCCAAAGTGTTGCGAATATAAGGCCCCACACTCATGCCGTCAATATACAAAGTTTCAACCGATTTAATTTTATTTTCAGTTAATGTGTTCATCAAATCTTCATTGATTTCATCGCCTGCTTCGGCCAAAACTTCGCCGGTTTTAGCAATAACAATGTCCTTGGCCAGGAATTTGCCGTACATTTGTTCTTTAGAAACAACAAAATATTCCAAACCTTCGTCAGCCAGTTTCTGAGCAGATCTCGGAGCAAGTTTTTTGCCTGCATCCCAAACGGTTTCGCCGTTAGCGGCATTAACCAAAGCAAAATCAAACTTAACGCCTTTCATACGAGAAGGTTCAAATTTCATTTTCCAGTTTTTCTTGTCTGCCGAATAGGTTTCAGTGTCATAGAAATAAGCCAAAATTTCTTCTTTGCTCATTCCATCAATGTCAGACAATTCCAAAGTTTTGCCTTCTTTTGCCAATGCGGCGGCTTTTTCTTCGGTCGCTTTAGAATACAATGAATAGAAAATGGAAGTTACAGGCAGTTTACGACGTCTGTCAATACGCGCATAAACCAAATCTTTGGCATCAAATTCAAAATCCAACCAAGAACCGCGATACGGAATAATGCGGGCAGAAAACAATTTTTTACCCGAAGAAATGGTTTTACCGCCGTCGCTGTCAAAGAACACGCCCGGAGAACGATGCATTTGTGAAACCACAACGCGCTCGGTACCGTTAAAAATAAACGTACCTTTATCCGTCATCAACGGAATATCGCCCATGTATACATCTTGCTCTTTAATATCGTGAATAGATTTTGCGCCGGTAGCTTCGTCAATATCCCAAACCACCAAACGCAAAGTTGCTCTAATCGGAGCGGCGTATGTCATATCACGCTTTAAGCATTCTTCTACATCATATTTAGGCTCTTCCAATTCATATTTAACAAATTCCAATTCGCCGTTGCCGGAAAAATCGGTAATAGGGAAAATAGATTTAAAAACTTCTTCCAAGCCAAATTCGCAATGCTCGCCGTTGGCGTCCACGTTATTGATAAAGCTGGAATAAGAGCCGGTTTGAACGTCAATTAAATTCGGCATATCGATAACTGACTCGATTCGGCCGAAATTTTTTCTTACACGCTTTTTCTCCGTATAAGACTCTTTCATGTAAAATTCCTCTAACATTTTGATTCCACGGCAATTCTTTGAATAAAACTCAATCCCGACCGCAGAAGGTTAAACTTATAAAAACATTTAAATTGAATACAGCCAAACCCCTGATAAATCCACACTCTCAGCCATATCCACCAAATAATAGACACGCGAATTTTCACCCGCCTGCTTTAAACTGCTCGGATTATAGACTTTTTTGCTTTATTTTGCAACATTTTTATAAAAAAAGGTAATAAAAAAACAATTCGGATACAAGCTCTTTTATCCCCGACATCTTTTTTCTGCAATCTCCATTGTTTTTGCAGTTTCAAGTGCTTTATCATTTGCGCTTTTATTTGGTAAGCTGCCGCTTTTTTCATCTGATAAACCGCCACTTTTTGATAATTCTTCATTTTTATCTTGTACCCGTTTACGCACAGAATTTAAATGTTCTAAATTTGTCATTTTCGCATAAATATTTTCATAAAAATCCCCGTCAAACGGCCGTCCGCTATTAACATGGTCTTTAAACAACGGATACACGACAGGTGCCAAGCGATTTGGCATTTCAAAACCATGATACCATTTATCTCCGTCTTTTATCGGTTTTCCGGTTGTTTTTTCATTATATAAAGCCGTAGAACACACTGCAAACAATTCATTCATTGCCCCTATTGCATTTGCAGCAGAATCATTGCCCACTCTTTTCTCTTCAGGTTTTTTATCAAATTCCGCGGTCAACCATTTCATCAATTTTTTTGCCCCCACGGTAGTCGGATTACTCAATTCGGCTTTTACTTTGGAATTATTAAACAAAAAATGTGTTGTTTCATGAAAAGGAGTACTTGATTTTCGCCTTAAAATATTACTGTCCGCCAAATAATTTGCACCATCTTCATCTCTGTGTAAAGAATAATTCATACTTGCGTTCAACGATGTTGAAATACCATCGCCCAAAGGCTTAACCGGAGACGGATTTATAAAAACAACACCTTGTTTATTTCCATCAACACCCAGGCATTTATATAAAGCCGATAATTCTTTACCATACACTTTTTGTGTTTCGCGTAAAACATTCAAGTCATTATCAATAACACCTTTATTTTCAGTCAAAAATTTATTAAACTCGGGCAAAGCCTTTTTAATTGCTTCGGTTAACTGTTCGGCATTTTCTCTATCAAAATTTTCGTTAAGTATTTTTTGCAAATCTGCAATATTCTGCACATTTTGCTCTCCGATAATTCCCTGAACTTTTTGAATATTTGAAAGAGTTTTTCTATTTTTCCATGGCAACGTTGCATCAACAAGTCCGGATATTTCAGGACTATTAAAAGAAGCCGCAAACTTCTTTCTTTTTTCATCAAAAGATTTATCTCCGCTCCCGTTTAAAGTTCCGCTCCATAAACAATAGCAACTATATATCGGATTAACCTTAAACTCTATATCCGGCGTGTTGTCAAAACTTTCCATCTCAGTCCTCTCTGTCATTATATGATTATAACACAAGCATCTTAATTTTAAAGAAAAATATAAAAACCTCTCTTGTTTTTTGGCAAAAAAATAATACGTCCGAATTGAAAATATTTTTTGATAAAGGAGAAAATTTATGAAAGACAGAAGATGCAGTATTTGGCACTTAATTTCAGGCATAATCATGCTGATTTTAGGTATTGTGGTATGGGCAAACCCGCTGTCATCGCTTTATGCCATGGCTATATATTTCGGAGGTGCCGTATTTTTACTCGGCTGCGGCTATATAACTTTTTCTTTCAGCGAATATTCAGGTTGGTATTTTTTGGTCGGATTACTTGATTTATTTATAGGTCTTATTTTACTGACAAATTTAGGCTTAACCGTGCAGACTTTGCCGATTTTATTTGCTTTTTGGTTTTTGGCTACCGGAATTATGCAAATTTCAGGCAGCTTAGACATCAAACATCTTGGGTTACCTTGGGGCTGGAGTATGTTCAGCGGCATATTGGGCATTATTCTGGCTTTCTTAGTTTTGGCTTATCAATCATTTGGCGAAGCTGTTCTGGTGCTTTATGTCGGCTTTTATATTTTTGCGTTTGGTATTCTCAGTATTGCCGAATATTTATATTTTCGCAAATTTTGCCGCCTGCAGCAAACAAAAGCGCAATAAATCAATAAATATATTGACGACTAAATCCGTAATTGCTATAAAGCAGAGCATTATTTAATTTGTTGGAGATAGAACCATGAAAGAAATTACTCAAGCTCAAGTAGATAATGCCTGCTTTATGATTGCGCAAAAAATTCAAAAACGCTCGCCGAACGGCTTTGTTTTAGCGGCTGTTTCCCGCGGCGGTCTTGTTCCGGCAACCATTATTTCACACTATCTCAAACACAAAGACATTCGCTTTATACGTCTTTCTTCATACAGCGACGAAAGCAAATCACAGTCTGAAATGGTTGATACAACGCTGGATGAAATTCCTAACGCCGCCAACACCTATATAATCGACGACTTATGCGACAGCGGCGAAACAGTGCAATATTTACGCCATAAATATCCTTTGGCGCAAATCTATACCCTAATCAACAAAAATCCGGAAATTAAACCGGATTACTTTCCAATGTCCGAACCTATGGGATTATGGATAAACTTCCCGTGGGAACCCGAAGACAGAAAATAAGCCGAATGTAAATGTCAATCACTTTAAAAACGGCGAGATTTCTCCCGCCGCTCAAATAAATCATCACAATTTTTCAACCTGAATTACCATAGAAATACGGTGTGTTTCATGCGGTTTCAAACGTACAAAATAATCCCCCTGATTAGCCGGCTCGACGCAAACAAATTGCTTGTATTGTCCTGCCGACATTTCTGCCAAATCTTTAGCCGGATTCCAAACCACTGTTGATTTTGAACCGCTTTTTTCAATACATATTTTTCGTTTATAGCCCTTATCAACAATCTCTATATTACCGCTATGATTTAAGAATGCCGCGTCAAATTCGCCGTCAATCTGCAAATCCTCGACAAGTTCATATATTTTGCCGTCTAAAGAGCTTCTATACTGATGTCCGCTCAAACCTTTTATTGTAATATTTTCAAGTGAACTAATATTAAAGTAACAATGCAACGCTTCACTAAAAGAAAAATCCTCAGCACCGTTATTTGTGGTTTCCAAGCAATATTCCAACTTATCGCTAATTTTTATAAACAGCTTTGCGCTAACCGACAAATTATATTTTTCATCAGGCTGTAAATATAGCTCTATCTCTGATTTTTGACTATTGGAAACAACATTTTGCACTTGCCAGTCAGAAATACGGGCAAAACCGTGACGCGGAAGATTATCATTCAGTTTTTCTGCCGCAAAACGCAGCCAACAAACAGGCACACCGCCGCGAATAGCTTGACTATGGTCAAATTTATTCAAATCTCCCAGCCAAAACACATCATGCTCTTCGCCTTTTGGACAATATGAAAACAAATCCGCGCCCCAAAGCGCCAATTTACATTTAGCCTTTTCATTTTCCAAACTTATAAATCCGCTTTCAAACATTATAAAATACCCCTTCGACATAAATTTTACGTCAGCATAAATCTTTTTCCTACCAGCGTCAACAGCTTTGCTAAACAGCCCTAGTTTTTTACTTTACATTTTTTATTTCTTTAGTTAAACTCTTAAACAGGCAGGTGTTAGTCTGCCTAGGGCGTCGAAAACCCTTTGAATCAATAAATAGCCGCTGTGCATAGCGACTCTATTTTGTTATGCCGACCTCTGTTTTTGGACGGATGTCGGTGAATAAGGCTATATGCTGAATAAGCCGAGCCGTTTTTTATTTATTGATTCACGGTTTTCGAACATCCGCCCGCTTTTTTATAGCGGGTTTTGTTTTTATGTCACAATAAACGGAGTTTGAAAAATGTATAAAAATTGGGAAAAAGGCCGTAGCATGATAGAGATGCTGGGTGTACTGGCTATAATTGCGGTTTTATCCGTTGGCGGAATTGCCGGCTATTCTCAAGCACTGGAAAAATGGAAAATTAACAAAACTCTTGAAGGATACAGTTATTTAACTCAAGGCCTGATGGAACATATCGATAATTTGAGAGTTTTGCAACCAACTGATGATACCCGTAGACATTACTTGCTAGAAACAATCAAAGGATTGAATCTTATTCCGGAAGGATGGTCTATACAAAACCAAATTTTGACTGATACCACAGGCAGCTCAGTTACTGTCTTTGCTCGCAATAATCATTTAGTTTATGATATAGCACTGGGAACATCTTCTTTTGATGACAGCAATAATATTAGATCTGATAACTTTTCAGTTAAGCTTTGCCGTGAATTTATAAGTAACTTTGCCCAGCCACTGCATTCTTCTTTACAATATATTTGGATTTTTAAGTCACAAAGCAAAAACGAATATTATTATGGCGATTCTTTATGTACCAATGGCAATAAATGCCTAATCAATATGACTCTATCCGACATACAAAATGCTTGCACATCCTGTGTAATTGGAACCGATTATTGCTTATTGGTTTTAGAATTTTAGCAACTTCAAAAGATTATGTTAAGATAAATTTTTTACCACAATATCAATTGGTTGAGCTTGAAAACTCCGCCTCACCATACTAATTCTTTGAAAGTTTGACATTTATCTGTTTTTATGTCATACTTCCAATATAAGATTGGGAAGTTGGGTGTTCAACTTCTTTCCTATGTTGGAAAACGTCTAGTGATACGAACACTAGACGTTTTATTTATACCCCTCACCCGGAGCGAAGCTTCAACCTCTCCATCAGGGGGGCAAGATTAAAAAACATACTCCATAAAGCAATGAGAATAATGGTGCAGATAAAGGCAACTCTGGTTCTGAAGAAAATCCTAGTGTACATAGAAGTACATGAATTTTCTGAATGAACGTAAGTTACCTTTAGATGTGCCGTTAGGCGCGTTGCTCTGCTCTCAGAAACTCGGATAATGAGCTCAATGCAAAGTAAGATTTTTTCGCAGTGTATAAAATAGTACACGAATGCAACCGGTATAAACTCTCAGAAACTCGGATAATGAGGCTAATACGCATTAACTTTTTTGCGCCGTGTACAAATTAGTACACAAGCACAAAAAGTTAAAAGTAGTAGACCATTAGCCGAGTTTCCTCACTAATAGAAATAGTAGCGCGCGCCGATAGTAAATTCTTTGCTGTTGTTATAAGCATCGCCGTCAGCTAAAGAATAACGATACATTGCTCTAAAGCCCCATTCCGGAGTAGGATTGATTTCTCCGCCGACACCCAAACGCAAAGCATTTGCAGAATCTTTGTCGCTTTTACCATTGTATTTTAATTTAGATGAAATTCTTCCATAACCGACCGAGCCCAAAATTGTGGCGTCCGAAACATTGTACATATCAATCAAAACATCGGCACCATAACCATATAAACGGCTGCGAGCCACATTAGAACCCATAACTTTCTTTTCTTGCAAAGAACGTTCGGCAAAAAATTCTATAGAACCATAGTCAACAAATTTTACACCTGCGGTCAGACTGCCCAAATCATAATTTTCGGCAAAAGAATTTTCATAACGACCTTTTAAGTTTGGCGTCATATTAACATAATCAAACCCCCAATATGGACGATATTCGCCGGCATTAGCCGAAACAGCCATCAATAAACCTGCCGCAAGCAACAAATATTTTTTCATTTTGCATTCTCCTTTTAATCTATTATAATCTTTATACGACATAATTTATGACTGAAAGGTTAACACATACTTTGTTTAGCAATTTTAATGCGCCGAAGCCCAAGTATCGCCGACACCGGTTTCCACCACCATTTTTACTGCCGTATTTGCTGCGTCTTCCATAATTTTCTGCAACAAAGCTGCAGTTTGCTGCGCATGTTCAGCTTTAACTTCCAGCACCAGCTCGTCATGCACTTGCAAAAGCAAACGTCCGTCCAGCTGATGTTCTTGCATCGCCTGATAAACTTTTTGCATAGCCAGTTTCACAATATCGGCCGCTCCGCCTTGTATCGGCGCGTTAATCGCCGCCCGCTCGGCAAACGAAACAATACGGTGATTTTTGTCGTTAATCCCCAACACGGCGCATTTACGTCCCATCGGCGTTAAAACATAACCATGGCTACGGGCAAATTCTATTGTTTTTTCCATATAAGTTTTAACTTCCGGCATGGCGGCAAAATATGAATCAATATATTGCTTAGCCACCTCTTTAGTTGTACCGATTTGTTTAGCCAAACCAAACTGAGAGATGCCGTAAACAATGCCGAAATTTATGGCCTTGGCGCGGCTGCGATGGTCGCGATCAACTTCTTCGGGTTTCAGGCCAAACACACGGGCAGCCGTGGCGGCGTGAATATCCACACCGGCGGCAAACGCCTCTTTCAAGGCTTTAACATCGGCAACCGACGCCAGCAAACGCAGTTCCATTTGACTATAATCCGCCGCCACAATTTTATAGCCCTTGCGCGCCACAAAACAAGCGCGGATTTTACGCCCGATTTCCGAACGATTCGGAATATTCTGCAAATTCGGATTAGATGACGCCAAACGCCCGGTGTTTACTACCGTTTGCGAAAAAGTGGTATGCACACGGTTATTTTGGTCTTTTACCTCAAGCAAAGCCGTGGTGTAGGTGGATTTCAGTTTGGCGTAACTGCGCCATTCCAAAATCTTGGCGGCGATTTCATGTTCTTCCGCCAGCTGTTCCAAAACTTCGGCGCTGGTATTATAGTTTCCGGTGCCGGTCGTTTTTTTGGCGCCGCTGAAACCTAGTTTATCAAATAAAATTTCACCGATTTGCTTAGGCGAGCTCAAATTAAACGTTGTGCCGGCAAGCGCAAAAATCTCATTTTCACATTGGCTCATCTGGCGGGCAAATTCGTCATTCAATTCAGCCATGCAGTTTTCATCAATGACAATCCCCTCGTCTTCCATTTTCAGCAAAACTTGCAGCAGGCGGCGGTCAAGCATTTCATAAACATACATTTTACGCTCGTGAAACAGACTGTCTTTCAAAATATGATAAAGCCGCAAAACATAATCAGCGCTTTCAAAAACATAATTGCCGTATTCTTCATTAAAGAAGTCTATTTTTTTAATTTTCTGCGTCAGTTTCGGCAGGGCGATTTTTTTATCCAGCAACATATCGCTCAAAACCTGCAAAGTATGCTCATGCAACGAGCTGTCCACATCATACGACATTACCGCAACATCATGATACGGCCACAAATCCAGCTGCTTGCCGCAAATTTTATTCAAATAATGCCATTGTGTTTTTAAGCCCAAAGCAATTTTCAAGATATTCTGATTTTCCATAACCGACAGCAAAAATTTTTTAACGGCCTCGTTATCAAGCTGCGAAACTTCTTTATGAGCAAACAAATCCGCCTCGCCCGCCACTTGCGGAATCGGCAAATAGCAAGCACTGTTTTCGGCGGTGCTGATACTCAAGGCTTCCGGCTCAACACCGTTATGCAAAACCTGAAAGCTGAATTGCTGCGTGGTACAGATTTCCTGATATAAAACCTTCAAATCCTCCGTATTTTGAATTTTCCGATAGTTTGCAGGCTCTTCTTTTTCTACCGCCGTCGACGCTCCGCCCAAGACACAGCAACGTTCTTCAATCCATTTCTGCAGCTTCGGCAAAATACTCTTAAAGCCCAAACCGGTTACAAAATTCAGTAAAGTCGCGGCATCCGGCGCCTGACACTTAAAATCTTCAAGCGGATGTTCAACCGGAACATCATCTTTAAGCGTTACCAATTTCAGCGACAATTCGGCCGATTCCTTATTTTGCATAACCAGTTCGCGGCGTTTGGTTTGCTTGATTTGTTCGGCATTTTTCAACACCCCTTGCACCGAACCAAACAAATTAACCAGCTCTGCCGCCGTTTTTGGACCTATCCCCGGAATTCCCGGAATATTATCGATTTTATCACCGGAAAGTGCCTGCACATCAACCACTTTATCGGGATAAACACCGAACTTTTCATGCACGTCTTCCACCGTAAAAAACTTGTCTTTCATACCGTCATAAAATTCCACATGCGGGCGAATCAGCTGCATAAGGTCCTTATCCGCAGAAACAACAACCACGTCATGCCCGGCGTCCACCGCCTGTTTTGCATAGGTAGCAATCAAATCGTCAGCCTCATAGCCTTCTTGTAAAATGCACGGCAGATTCAAATTTTCCACAGTTTTATAAATCAGTTCGAACTGCGGAATTAAAAGTTCAGGAATCTCGGCGCGCGTCGCTTTGTAATCGGCAAAAAAATTGTTGCGGAAGTTCTTGCGCTTGGCGTCAAACAGCACCACGCAATAATCGCAGGGAATAGCCTTTATCAACCGCATAAACATTGTCAAAAAGCCGTATACTGCGTTTACCGGAGTGCCGTCAGGCGCCGTCATGGTCGGCAAGGCGTAAAACGCTCTGAAAATATATCCCGAACCGTCAATCAAACAAACTTTTGCCATTTTTATTTTCTCCTTGCCCGCCAATATAACGGCTTTTTAGGCGTTCGCCAAGCATTAAAAATTTTTCTTTGCGCTTTTGTTTATAAAAACTTCCTTAACTTATTTTATATATAGTGCAGGCTAAGAGATTTTGGACTGAAAATGAGAGATTAAAATGCCGCAAAACGTAAAACAAAAAATCCGCCGCAAGCTCAAAAAAGGTTTGGTAACTTTAGAAGACACTGTGCGTAAAGCCAAAACAAAAAGCACGGCCAAAAAGAAATCAGCGCCCAAGAAAAAACGCTCGTCAAAAAAGAAAAGCAGCAGTTCGTCTTTATGGAAGGTTTTGTTTATTCTCGGTTTGTGGCTGGGACTGTTTTTATTTATTGCTGTCGGCTCCTATGTGGCGTATTGCTATTTTACCATGCCGGATATCGCTAAAGCCGTGGCGCAAACCCGCCAGCCGTCCACCACGATTATGGCGGAAAACGGCAATGAAATTGCTTCATTCGGCAATGTTTACGCCGAAGTGATATATCCGAATAACCTGCCGAAAAACCTGACAAACGCCATTATTGCCACCGAAGACCGCCGCTTTTACAAGCATTTCGGCTTTGATGTCTGGGGATTCGGACGCGCCATGATTACCAATCTGTTCCGTGGCCGCTATGCTCAAGGTGCTTCAACCATTACGCAGCAGGTAGCGAAAAACATTTTTTTAACTCCAAACAAAAATATTAAACGTAAAGTTCAAGAACTACTGTTATCTTTTTGGCTGGAAAATAAATTAACCAAAAATCAAATTATGGCGCTATATCTGAACCGCGTTTACTGGGGCTCCGGAACATACGGAGCCGAAGCCGCCGCCAACTGGTATTTCAACAAAAACGCCGATAATTTAAATCTACGCGAAGCGGCTATTTTGGCTGGCATGCTCAAAGCTCCTAACCGTTACAACCCGATTTTAAACCGCGAAAAATCACTGGAGCGCGCCAATGTTGTTCTGCACAATATGCTGGAATGCGATTATATAAATCAAAAGCAATACGTTTCCGCCAAAACCTTGCCGATAAGCAACGGACAGCAATACCGCGTGAGCGGCGGCAAGCACTTTGCCCAATATGTTTATGACGAAGTCAACAGCTATATCGGCGAACGTTCGGTTGATGTGAATGTTATGACCACACTTGACCAAAAACTGCAGGAAAGCGCCGAAAAAATACTGCGTTCGCATATTTGGGGCGCCAAAGGCAAAAATGTCAGCGAAGGCGCGATTGTAATTATGGACTATAACGGCGCTATTAAAGCCATGATTGGCGGCATGGACTATAACCGCAGTCAATTTAACCGCGCGGTGCAGGCAATCCGCCAATCAGGTTCGGCGTTCAAACCGTTTGTTTATCTCACGGCTTTGCAATACGGCTTTGCGCCTGACAGCATGGTCAACGACGCACCGCTAAAAATCGGTAAATGGCAGCCGTCAAATTACAGCAAACGCTACTACGGTAATGTTACTTTGGATTATGCTTTAACCCACTCGCTGAATGTGGCGACCGCGGCGCTTTCTAAAGAGCTGTATCTTAAGGATATTGCCGCCAACGCCCGCAAAATGGGGATAAGCACCAAAATAGATTTGACTCCGTCTATGGTTTTGGGAACAAACGGCGTAAAAGTATTGGATATGGCGGCAGCATACGCCGTTTTGGCTAACGGAGGCTATGCGGTTTGGCCGCACGCTATTAACGAAATTTCCAGCAAAGACGGGCACCAGCTTTATGTACGTCAATCAAATCAGCAAAAACAAATTATCGACAGCAATATTGTTAAGCAAATGGCGCAAATGCTCAGCCATGTGATTAACCGCGGCACCGGCAAAAAAGCGCAGCTGCCGTATTTTGCCGCCGGAAAAACCGGAACCACACAAAACTACCGCGACGCTTGGTTTGTGGGCTGGGCCGGAGGCTATGTGGCTGCGGTTTGGGTTGGCAACGACAATGAAAAGCCAATGAATAAAGTCGGCGGCGGCACCATTCCTGCCGAAATTTGGCATGATGTAATGCTGGCGGCACACAATATCAGCCCTATCAGCACCGACACCGACGACATTGGCTCGCTGCTTGAAGACGGCGCTTCAACCGACAGTATCGGCGACTTGATAGAAGAAGAAAATCTCGATGATTCCGCAAATTCAAAACCATCAACTTTAGAAGGATTGCTGGACAGTATATTCTAAATAACCTAAAAGGAAAGCAAGTGAATATTCTACTTGCTTTCCTCGGCTCTATTACCTTTATTTGAGATTATAAAAGGTTGATGGAAAACATCTTGTTTACAATCAAATACTGTTACAATACACCAAATCATAAGGTCTTCCGTGTTCTCCTGCATTGTAAAAGTATTTAATCGCTTAAATTTTTTACGCTGCATTTTTGAACTCGTGGTTCAAAACGTCGGCTTAGAATTTAATTGCTTAAAAACAATCACCGATTACATCTTGAACACTCTATATTTATTTCTCGTTTGCCGCATTTCAACAGATATAGAACTTTTTACTGTTTTATCGGATTACAAAATATAATATAAAACTGCAAACTTCCGAAGCGCAGCTCTTACAAAAAGCGTTTTCTTGTACCGGAGTTAAAGTGTTAAAGCAAAGCACTCCGTTACGACAGCGGTTTTTGCCGTATATTGCGCTGCTGACTTCATAACCGCTTATGGAATCATTTGAATTTCGGCTTTCCAAACTGACTAAATATTCGCCGAAAGCCCCGGCGGCTTTAACAATGTTATGACATTGCGTTTCTGAGGTTAAGGCAAAACTTGAACCATGCTGTTGCAATCTGATACCGACATAACTTTGCATATTGATTTTACACGGTCCGAGAGTGCCATCATCATAGCGGCATGTTCCGATACCGTAATACAGCGAAAAACTGTTGCCGTATGCGTCATACACATAATTACCTTTTACCGTCATACCTTCGGGAATACGGTTTATTGCCGCCAAAACCGGAATTCCCTGCCCTCCGCCGTCAGGATTCTTTTTTAATTCATTAGAAAAATAGTCCATCGTGTCTAAAATATTATAAAACAGCATACTGATTTGTTCAAGCTGTTTATTTTCCTGCCATTTTCCCATAGCTTTGGAATATCCGGCAATTCCGCCGACGCTTAACACACCGATAATAGCCAGCACGCCCAGCATTTCTATCATACTGCGCCCCGATTGCCGGATATTTTGGACATTTTTCTTAAAACCAGAAAACTTATACATCATTTCAAATTCCCGATACTACATATAACATAAAAACCACCTTTTATCAGGTGGTCGGAGAGTTCGAAAATCATATATCCTAAAATGACTCTTCTAGCCTTTCAGATAGTCTTATTTCAGAGATAATCGACAATCCTTGAACATACGCTAGAAGCTCCCCGACCATATCACTATGAATCGGGGATATTTGTTGCCTTTTTACAGACAACTGACGATGTATCCAACACCGTAATACACCAGAGCTTTCGACAGCTCCGCACCTTTTCAGGTACTAACTAACTTTTGTTAGCTTTTAATAAACTAGCAAAACAAAATGCAATTCGCAATATATTTATAGAAAAATTTTTACTTTTGTTGAAGAATTACAAAATGGTACAAGCGGGCGGACTCGAACCGCCTTTTTAATATTCTATTGATTTTACATCATTTTGCATTTTAAGATGTTGCGATTTCGGAGCAAATGCAACACACTTTGTATCACACTTAAACTAGATATTTTATAATACAAAAATTCCTATAAAATCAATTTACATTTGTCTTATAGTCATCACAAAATTTAAACACCCCAATATAATATAAACATGGAAGAAATTAGCCATTTTCTTATTATTTTATTACTTTCCAAGTATCATCCATTATAGTATATCAATCATCATAATTTGACGATTTTATAAACAATATTATATTATATGTTTATCAGATAATGGTATAATTTTTGCTATAAATTTATAATATCTTCCGTGATACGCATGTTCAGATACGCTTATCAATAATATAGCATTTTTAATATTTTCCTCTTTATTAAAATAGATTGGATCTGTAATAGCAAATTCTTTACATTTTACTGAATTGTAGATAAAGCTACATTTCGTTTTTGTTTTTCCTTCAGGAGTTTGCATCTGAAAGAGAGTTAGATCACTTACTTTAGCCACCATTATAGATCCTACTAATGTTTGCTTCTTATCTTCGTAAATTGAACAAAAAGGAGGATTTAGTAATGATCCATTATTTAACTTTGAATAAAGATTTAATAAATTATTTTCAGTTTCATGAGAAATTTTTCTTATAATTTTCTTTAGAATTAAGTTTTCTTTTTGCAATATTAAAGGAGCATCAACAACTACTACTTCTATTACATCCAATATTTCTATTTCATTATTATCAATGATAAACTCCCATTTATTAATTTTATCTCCCGTAGCATTTGAAACTAAGCGAACTAGTATATTTTTTTCTACATCTATACCAGCAACACAATATCCCATATCTTTTGCTGATTTTGATAAAACCAAAAATTTTATAGTTCTATAATTGGAATCATTATCTTTTGTCACATCAATTTTTTTATTTGAAGATTTTGCTTCAATACTATTAGTCTTATCACTTTTAAATAAAGATACTAAAATCAAAATACCTATAATACTAAAGATGACAGACATTATTAATTTCCTCTGGTAATTTATTTTTTAAATATTCAGCAAGTAATCGTCTATGGCAATTATCAGGTTTAACTTCGCTACAAAGCAAACAAATATTCTGTGAATTTTTAGGTAAAAATTTAATAAAATCTTTTTCCACATGACGCTTAGATATTAAATCTAAGTATTTTATTTCATAGTCATTCCAAGATATTTTACCTTTCTTATAACCATCAAGAATATCTTTTGTTGGTGCAAGCATGGTAGAATGTCTATATTCTATATTAAGTATTTCTTTTAAAAAATATTTCAAATCTAGTGATTTAGTATAGCCTGCTAATTGAGACACATTATTCAATCTAACATCTACTAAACAATCTATCTTAGCATTTTTCAATATTGTAAAAAATTGTTCCGCTGTCTTTTGAGTAAATCCTATTGTATATATATTAATCATATTTTTGATCTCCTCTATATCCTATTTCTTGATTCTTTCTTTTATAGGCCTCAAGAATCTGTTCCTTTACACTAACTAGGAAACTCGGCTGTATCTTATAAAAGTCTAAAAGACGTTTTTCTAAATCTTCTTGGCTTTCTGTTTTACAGCTAGATAAAATATGATGCACTATAAAACCTCTATTGTATAATTCCCTCGCAACCATTATTGCTCTATGGCAATTTATAGGATCTTTTTCAGCGCACATTAAGGCAAAATTATAATTTAATTCGATTCCCTTTTTTATTTTATTTACACCTTCGTTAAATTCAGGACTTTGCGTAAATTTAAAAAAATCTAAATAACCTTCAGAAGTGTAATAAATTTTATTTTCTTGTCTTGCACCAAATTCTTTAGCATAATTTCTATAAATTATATTATTTTTTTTCAATAAAGGTTCTAGATTGTTTCGTGAATAAATCTTATAATATTCTGATGCAACAGGATAACTTCTCACATCAATAATACAAGAAATATTATAATCTTTCAAAACTTTGATAAACATATGCTCATCAAATGCCGTATATCCTATTGTATAAATTTCATACTTCATCATAATTCATAGTTATCATCTAATTTGATATATAAGTCAAATAAAAACTGTATTTAAATATTTGAACCCGTCACCCATATATCTGCAAAATTAAATAAAATTTATGTAATTTTAATTTTTTATACTATATTATAATTAGCAATAGTTTAAGAGGTTAATTTATGAATCAGGATCCATTTAAAGAATACGCTTGTCAAGCAGAACCAAACATAAGAGAGAAAAGTTATGCCTGGCAAACTGCCATAGGATTACAAGATGTAGATGGATTAAAAACCTCTAAATATCTTATTGATACAGCCATTAAGAATATTGAAGGTGATATTACTATTGATGAAGCACAAAATCTTCTTAATAGCTATTATGAAGAAAATAATCAAATAAATGATAAAAACCGTACGGAAGAAGCTGATAAAGTTTCTGTTCGAATTGCCAAAATATTATCAGAAAGAGCCTTTACTTTATCTACAAATGAATACATTTCCATTCATAAAAAATTATTTGATGGCATTTTCCCTCATGCTGGTATTTTGCGTGATTATAATATTACCAAAAAAGAATGGATTTTAAATGGTGAAACTGTAATTTATGGATCTGCAACTGAATTGAAAGCAACTCTGGACTACGATATTTCCAAAGAAAAAAAGTTTAGCTATAAAAATTTATCATCTCAAGAAATTATACATCATTTAGCATTATTTATTTCCGATTTATGGCAAATACACGCTTTTAGTGAAGGAAATACCAGAACATCTGCCGTATTTTTTATCAAATATTTGAGAACATTAGGTTATAATGTTACTAATGATATATTTGCTGAAAATTCTTGGTATTTTAGAAATGCATTAGTTCGAGCTAATTATACAGATTTAAAGAATAATGTCCATTCAACTACAGAATATTTAGAGCTATTTTTAGAAAATTTGCTACTAAATGAAAATCATAAATTATCTAATCAATCAATGCATATTGGCAATATACCGCATAAAAAAGTAGACATTGATAATACAAAAGTAGATATTGAAACAGAAAAAGTAGACATTGAAAATATATGTAAATGCAAAATATCTAATATTTCCGCAAAATCACTACAACATATATTAAAACTATATGATAAATATGGTAATACTCAGTATTTTGGCCGTTCAGATATTATTGAAATTATTAACATAAAACCAGCAATGGCATCAAGATTAATCAATTTACTATTAACTAACCAAATAATTAAACCTATACAAGGAAAAGGTAAAGGCAAATATCAATTTTCTATTTGATTGTAATATCTGAATGAAGCAGAACTCCTCAGCCTGCATCACAATCATCTCTCTTTGATTTATATAAGAAAATGATATAAATAATATCAATAATAACTGCACATATATACAAGCAGAAATTTTCGGTTGAATTTTGGATTAACCTAACTAAATGAAAGGGCGGAAAAGCTAAATGGTACAAGCGGGCGGACTCGAACCGCCTGCCTACTTCTTAGGAGGAAGTCGCTCTATCCTGATGAGCTACGCCTGTATCCTGAAAAAAATTTATATCGTATTTTATCGCAAATTGCAAGCCGGATTTATTTTCCGGTTGCTAAAAATTCCTTAATCGGGCGATAGCTGCGCCGGTGTTGCGGCGTTACACCATGCAAACGCAAACCTTCAATGTGCGCTTTGGTACCGTAACCGGCGTTTTTTTCAAACCCGTAACACGGATATTGTTGTGCCAGCTCGCACATCAATCGGTCTCGATAAACCTTTGCCAATATACTTGCCGCAGCAATGGAATATGCCCTGCCGTCGCCGCCGATAAAACATTCCGCCGCACACGGAAAGTCTTGAGGCAATCGATTGCCGTCTATCAACGCAACATCAGGCTTTTGCGGTAATTTTTCCACCGCGCGGCGCATTGCCGTAAATGTTGCCTGTAAAATATTCATCTCGTCTATTTCAACCGCACTCGCCTCGCCTATGCCGCACCAAATGTGTCCGGCTTGTTCTTCTTGCCGCAAAAGTTCATATAAATATTCTCTTTTCTTAGCTGAAAGTTTTTTAGAATCATTTAGCTGCGCCAACAATTCCGGCGCCACTTCTCGCGTTAAAAACACCACGGCTCCGGCCACCACAGGTCCCGCCCATGGACCGCGCCCGGCTTCATCCACTCCGCAAATCAATCCTTGATGTTCGTCTTCTATTTTCCAATCTGGCATGACTTTCTCCTTTGCCGGAACTATATCATACGCCGCGCAAAACGCAAGACCTAATGGCGGATAATCGGCACCCCCTCATATTCTGCCTCTACCAATCCTCCTATAACTACTGCCACATTTTTAAAACCGGCTTTTTCAAACATTTCCGCCGCTTGCGACGCCCTGCCCCCGGACGAACACAAAATATTGATGGTTTCATTTTTACCGATATTGTTTTCTTTTATAAATTCCAACGGATTAAGATTTTCCAAATCCTGATTTATATGCGGCAGCCCGATTTCTTCCACTGCTCGTTCTTCCGGCAAACGCACATCCAAAATAAACGATTTTTCATTTAAATTTATCGGCTTTATAAAACGCATTTCAAACTCCTTTTCTCACAAAAGACATAATCATTCTACAGAAAATTTAAAGTTTGCAACGCTTCACATAAACTATTTACCGATTTCTGATTTGCATCCATATATATGCGCTGCTTTCTGCAACAAAGTTATGGATACTCATTTTCAACTTCCCTTTGGCGCCAGACACGCCTGCTATACGAGTTTAAAACGCTGAATAATAAGGCTAATACGCATTAACCTTCTTGTGCCGTGTACAAAAAGGTACACAAGCGCAACTTATATTAATTCGCAGAAACTCGGATAGCGTGTGTAGATGCGACGGAATTTTTAAGCGACGTGTACAAATTAGTACACGAGCGCAACTTATATTAACTCCCAGAAACTCGGATAGCGTATGTAGATGCGACGGAATTTTTAAGCGACGTGTACAAATTAGTACACGAGCGCAAAAATCCCTAGCAGATACCAGCTAAACGAGTTTCTCTATATCATAAAGCGGACAAGCTGCACCAAATAAGCATACACCGCAAATGCGGCAATTTTATAAAGCACGGCAATACTCATAACCGAACCGCCGACAATTAAAAGCTGGATTAAAACAGCCGCTACAACCGCGCACCCCAAAATCAACAGCCAATAATATTTTTGCTTTAAGAGCAGCAAAGAAATTACTAAGGCGGATATAGTTAAGTATAGTCCCTTCATCGCGCCGAATGTTGCCGAAACCGGAGCGGTTACGACGCCAAAGCCAAAAATGAATGACGCCATAATCACTACCAAAGCCGCAATAAAAATCATAAAACAAGTTTGTTTTGACATTTTTATATCCTCTAAAAACTAGTAGCTTCGTGCATAAATCACATCTAAAGTTGCGTCTTTACCGGTCAGCAAGCATTTTTCGGTGGTACCGCTCTGGTCAAACGGAATGCAGCGAATAGTGATTTTCATAGCTTTCAGCAATTCTTCGGTTGCCGGGTCTGCGCACCATTTACCGCGCACAAACGCAACTTTGCCTTGTTTACCATCTTCAATCCATTCATTGCCGTTGGCGAAATAAGCAGCAAATTCTTCCGGAGTTTTAATATCGGTACGAATATTTTGTTCCAAACGCTCTTTTGCGCGCTTAAACATTTCATGTTGCAAACATTCCAAACGTTCGCTGACTGATGCCACAAATTCTTCAGTCTTCAGAATTTTTTTACCCTCCGGCTGACCAAAGAAAATACGCTCTTTAACCATCAAACCGCCGTTTTCTATATCGCGGGCGCCGATTTCGCAAACCATAGGCGCACCTTTGCGAACCCACTCCCAAACTTTATCCACGCTGGATTTGTCGCGAGAATCAATTTTAGTGCGCAGTCTTTCGCCAAACGCGGTTTTATTTTTCAGCTGAGCTTGAATATTTTCAATATACGCCATAATTTTTGCGGCATCATCATTCTTTTTAATCAACGGAATAAAAATAATCTGATACGGTGCAATTCTTGGCGGAACAACCATTCCCTCGTCATCAGCGTGCGACATAATCACACCGCCGATTAAGCGGGTGGAAACGCCCCAAGAGGTCGTATAAGCATATTCCTGTTCATTGTTTTGATTAACAAATTTAATGTCCGCCGATTTAGCAAAATTTTGCCCCAAAAAGTGAGAAGTTCCGGCTTGCAAAGCCTTACCGTCCTGCATCATAGCTTCAATACAATATGTATCTACCGCCCCCGGAAATTTTTCGTGTTCCGGCTTGCGTCCAGCAATCACCGGCATAGCCAACACATCTTCGGAAACTTCTTTATACACATTCAACATTTTAGTTGTCTCAGCTTCAGCTTCTTTAGCCGTGGCGTGTACGGTATGTCCCTCTTGCCACAAAAATTCACGAGTGCGCAAAAACAAGCGCGGACGCATTTCCCAACGCACCACGTTTGCCCATTGGTTCAGCAAAATCGGCAAATCACGATAAGATTTTACCCATTTAGAAAACGAGTCGGCGATGATTGTTTCACTGGTCGGGCGCACAATTAAAGGCTCGTCCAACTCAGAAGCCGGTTTCAGCTTGCCGTCTTCATTAACCAAACGAGAGTGCGTAACCACCGCCATTTCCTTGGCAAATCCCTCAACGTGGTCTGCTTCTTTTTGAAAGAAAGAAAGCGGAATAAACAGCGGAAAATAGTAGTTTTCGTGGCCGGTTTCCTTAAAACGATAATCCATTTCGTGCTGGATACGTTCCCAAATTCCGTAGCCCCAGGATTTTATAACCATACACCCCGGAGAAACTGAGTTTTCTGCCATATCGGCTTCGGCAACCACACTTTGATACCATTCCGGATAATTTTGTTTACGACTGTTTTTCAAAGCCATTTATTTTCTCCCTATCTCAATTCGCCGCCGGTCTTCTTACCGACTTCTGCTATAACTTTATTCATCAAATTTTCAATATCTTTATCGGTAAAGGTTTGTTCAACCGGCTGGAATGTCAAAGCAATCGCCACGGATTTTTTACCTTCCGGCATATTTTCGCCCTCATAGACGTCAAACACACGCACATCGGTAATATGATTACGGTCGGCGTTTTTAGCGGCGGCAATAATCGCAGCGGCGCTAACCGACTTGTCTACCACAAAGGCCAAATCCTTGTCCACCGGTTGGAATTGCGACAATTCCAGTTTTTTACGAGCCTTGCCTTGAGTGTTGCGCGGCAACGGAATATTATCCAAATTTACTTCAAACGCAACAACACGGGTTTTAATGTCAAAGGCTTTTAAAACTGCCGGATGAATTTCGCCAAAGTAGGCCAACACATTTTTACCCAAACGCAAAGTTCCTGAACGGCCCGGATGATAATATGACGGCGCGTCCAAAGTAATCTGCGGATTTTCAAACGGACCTTTCGCCGCGGCAATCACTGCCAAAGCATCGGCTTTAGCGTCAAAAACATCATAGTCGTGGTTGCTGTGCGTCCAATCTTTTTTAGACGTTTGACCGCAGCGAACACCGCTTGCCGCCATATTTTGCTCTTGCGGATTGCGACCGTAAAATTCCGGCCCGACTTCAAACAAAGAAACATTGGCATAACCGCGGGCAATATTATTTTTAACCGCAGTCAGCAAATTCGGCAAAATTGACGGACGCATTTCATTCAGCTCTTTGGCAATCGGGTTAGCCAAGATAATTGCTTCATGTTTTTTACGGAAATATTGCGCCAAATCACTATCGGCAAAACTCCAAGTTACGGTTTCATACATACTGCGCGAAGCCAGCTCATGTTTTACGATTAAAGCATTATGCTGAGCCGACGACAAAGTTTCTTTCGGAAATTTGTCATGCGGTAAAGACACAGCCGGAATTTCATCAAGCCCAATCATACGCACAACTTCTTCAACCAAATCATGTTCGCCTTCAATATCACCGCGCCAACTTGGTGAAACGGCCTTAATTTTGCCGTTTTCTAAAGAAGTTTCAAAGCCGAGCTTGTTCAAAATTTCCATAGACTTTTCGGCGCTTACCGGCAAACCGATTAAAGTTTCCAAACGCTCCGGACGCAAATAAGCCACTTGCAGTTCACATTCTTCCGAACCAACCACGGTCAATTCCGACGCCTCGCCGCCGCATATACTTAAAATCATTGCCGTAGCGTAGTCCGAACCGCTGATATTTGATTTAGGATCAACCCAGCGTTCATAACGATAGCGGGAATCCGAATCTATTTGCAGATGACGGCCGGTGCAGGCAATGCATTCCGGCTTAAACAAAGCGCATTCCAGCAAAACATTGGTCGTATCTGTCGAGCAGCCTTTAGCCAAACCACCCATAATACCGCCCAGACATTGCACACCTTCCGCATCGCAAATGCCTAAGGCTTTGTCATTCAAAACATATTCTTTTTCATTAAGCGCGGTAAATTTTTCGCCGTCTTTCGCCATACGGACAACAATATCGCCGCTTAACTTATCCGCGTCAAAAACGTGTAACGGACGCGCCAAATCATAATTTATGTAATTGGTAATATCAACAAGCGGAGAAATAGAGTGTAAACCGATTGCCTCCAAACGGTCTTTCATCCACTTCGGCGTTTCGGCTTTATTATTCACGTTGCGAATATAGCGCGCGGTATAAGTCGGACATTCAGCCGGACATTCCACCGTAACTTTTAGCGGATTAGCAAATTTAGCCGGAGTTTTAACAATATTCAGCGGCTTTAACTTACCCAATCCGGCCGCAGCCAAATCGCGAGCAATACCGCGCACGCCCAAACATTCGGCGCGGTTAGGAGTAATAGAAACTTCTATCACCGGGTCAATAGCCAAAACTTCTGCCGCCGGTTTGCCAAGTTGTGTGTCAGCAGGCAATTCAATAATGGCATTGTGGTCAGAACCAATTCCCAATTCATCAAAAGCGCACATCATACCGCAGCTTTCAACACCACGAATTTTTGTTGGTTTCAAACGTTCGTTAAACAAAGGAATCAATGTTCCGGACGGAGCAAAAATACCGATTAAACCGGTAAAAACATTCGGTGCGCCGCAAACAACTTGATATTTATGGGTTCCGTCGTTCACGCACAAAACGTGCAAATGGTCAGAATCCGGATGATTTTCAACGCTATCCAAACGAGCAGTGATAAAACCGTCTAAATTAGCGGCCGGATTATAAACTTCTTCAACTTCCAAACCGATACGGGTTAGAGTTTCACTGATTTCATCAAGTGTGGCTGTTGTGTCTAAATGTTCTTTGAGCCAAGATAAAGTAAATTTCATCGTGCAAGTCCTCCGTTATTGCTTAAACCGCCGGTCATAGAAGAAAAATCAAGCGGTGTAAAACCATAGTGTTTGAGCCAACGAACATCAGATTCAAAGAATGTGCGCAAATCAGGAATACCATATTTCAGCATAGCTAAACGGTCAATTCCCAAGCCAAAAGCAAAACCTTGATATTCGTTAGGGTCAATACCGCCGGCTTTCAAAACATTCGGATGCACCATACCGCAGCCCAAAACTTCGAGCCAATCTGTTCCCGCACCTATTTTCAGTTCGTTTTTAGTTTTCAGGCAGCCGATGTCCATTTCTGCCGAAGGTTCGGTAAACGGAAAATATGACGGACGATAGCGCACCGGTAAATCATCAAGTTCAAAAAAGGCTTTCATAAAGTCATACAAGCAGCCTTTAAGATGTGCCATGGTAATGTTTTTATCAATTACCAAACCCTCTACCTGATGGAACATCGGTGTGTGAGTAGCGTCATAGTCCGAACGATAAGTGCGCCCCGGAGCAATAATGCGGATTGGCGGCTGCTGCTTTTCCATAGTGCGGATTTGCATTCCCGATGTATGAGTACGGATAACGTATGCGGTGTCCATATCAAATGGTTCCTCAGGGTTGCTGCTGAGGTAGAATGTATCCTGCATTTGACGTGCCGGATGGTTTGCCGGCATATTCAAAGCGTTAAAGTTATGGAATTGGTCTTCAATATCCGGACCGTTAGCCACTTCAAATCCCATTTCACCGAAGATAGCTACAACTTCTTCATAAATTTTTGATACAGGGTGAATGCGTCCTTGAGTTTCGGGACGAACCGGCAAAGTAACATCAATGGTTTCGCTTGCCAATTTTTCATTCAAGGCTTTTTCTTCCAACACGGATTTTTGTTCTGTAATCGCGGCGTCAATTTCGTTTTTGATAACGTTCAAAGCCTTACCGGCGGCAATTTTTTCTTCCAGCGGCAAAGCACCCAAGCCTTTCATTTGTTCGGTCAGCTTACCTTTTTTACCCAAAACGGCCACGCGGATTTCATCTAATTCTTTCAAATTTGCGGCCGCCCTGATTTTTGTCAGGGTATCGTTTTTTAATTCTTCTAAATTTTCCATTATTTGCAACCTTAGTTTTTTAAAACATAAAAAAGAGTCCGCCTCGGGACTGCCCTTTAGCCAACTCTTTTTTATTCTTTTTACTTTGTATCTATTTTATTTCTTAAGAGCCGCTTTGGCAGTTTCTACCAACTTAGCAAATGCTTGGGGCTCCTTCAAAGCGATATCAGCAAGAACTTTACGATCAAGTTCAACACCGGCTTTAATCAGCCCGCTGATAAATCGAGAATAAGTCATATCATGGATACGTGTAGCAGCGTTGATACGTTGAATCCACAAAGAGCGGAAACTTCTTTTCTTTGCTTTTCTGTCGCGGTAAGCATATTGCAAACCTTTTTCAACTTTTTCAACAGCAACTCTGAATACATTTTTATTACGACCTCTATAGCCTTTAGCCATATCCAAAATTTTTTTATGGCGAGCGTGAGCCGTTAAACCTCTTTTAACACGAGACATATCCTATCCTCCCCTAAATAAACGGTAAAAACTTTTTAACAAACTTGTTGGCTGCTGCAATAATCATAGAGCCGCGAGCTTGTCTTTTTTGCTTTGTCGGTTTGTTGAAGAGAAGGTGTCTCTTGAACGAATGGTTTCTTTTCAATTTGCCGGTGCCGGTAACGCTGAAACGTTTAGCAGCGGCTTTTTTAGTTTTCAATTTAGGCATTTTATTCCCTTTCAATAAACTGGAATTAAACAACAAGCTGTCAGGCATGCCAATTCGCCCGAACAACTCAGACAAAGAGCTTTATACTGCAAATAAATTTTAAATTCAAGTGTTTTTTAAATTTAATCCGACAAAACAATATTGACAAAAATTTTCAAATATTTTATATTAAGTCTATCAATTTATTATTATATACAGAGTATCCGGTCAAACAAAGACTCTTTAAACATTCCGGTTTTATTATGATTAGATTATTTTTAGTTATCTTGATGGCTTTTGTGTTTAATTCTAACGCTTCGGCTCAAATCAGATTCTATAGAATATCAAACATAAATATAACTCAAGAAAAATATTTGTTCGGTGATGATGAAATACGTCTTACCGCAAGTGGCAAAAGATATGATAGCTACACAATTGTTGCAAACTACACCATTTATAGGACTTTAAAAAATGTATCTATAGAAGATTATCGCTCTTACGAGCAAACTTACATTGGCAAAAATGCAAAATTCCCTCTACAAGAATACGCAAAAGGGCAATTATTGTATTCAGACGGTAAAGTTTGCGAAATTGTCAACAAGCGCGAACACACACTTTTAAAGATAAAAAATGTTAAGTTATGTGCTGTTTATGAAGATTATTCTATTAGTCAGGGACTTAACTGGACCAACACTCAGTTTGAGAGTAATATAGCCCCTAACTGGTGTCAACTGTCTGAGTGGGAAACCGCGTATAGTCGCTTCAAACATAATATTGGAAAATATGAAAAGAATATTGTCTTTGGAAGCTATGGCACAAAAGCAACTATTTCCGTTTTGGAAGTAACTTTTACCAATGGACACAAAGTCATATTACATATTTATAATGACCCTAAATGGGCTAATGCCCAACCTGGTATGTTGGTTGAGCGTTTCAAAGTTCGTCAGATAACAGTCTATAAACTTAAATAGACACCTAAAAAGCCTCACTATGATAGTGAGGCTTTTTGCTTTACAACATAAATATTTCACACTTTTCTCCGGTAAAAAAAATGCAATTCCATATCTCAAGCACTATTGACACAAAAAATTTATTTACGTAAAAATCATTAGTATAAAACAAAAAAGGAAAAGCAATGCACACACAATCTGTTACTTTAGACTATCTGCCGCAATATGAAGCTTACGGCATCAGCGATGAAAAAATAAACGTATTTGAAAAACAAAACATAATTCCTTTAATTTCTTTAGCTCCTCATGATATTGAGCAGCTTGCCGCAGTAGAAAAAAATGACAAGCCGACTGTTGCTTTTTTACTGGGACGCGATGAAAATTACTATACTATTGACTATAACTACGCCCGCGCTATTTTACAATCCGGCGTAAACATCCGTTTTTTGACCTATTCCGCCTGCACCGAGCAGATGAAAGGTGTTCATGGTTTAATTTTACCCGGAGGAAGATTTCCCTCACCTGAACAATTTTATTGCGACGCTGTACCAAATTCATCAACAAAATACGAACCACGAGCCGCCGCATATTTGAATTGTATTAACACAGCCCTAAAAGAACACTTGCCAATGCTAGGCATTTGTGCCGGCGCGCAAATTATTGGCGGCGTGCTGGGAATGAAGATGTACCGCAACACCAAACAATATACAAATACAGATATTGAGCATAAAACCAAGATTTTAGACGCACACAAAGTTTTAATTAAAAATCAATCACCACTGTATAACATTTTGCAAACTGAAGAAATTGAAACAAATTCTCGCCATACGGAATCTATGCTGCCTTATGCTTCTGACAGCAAACTGACGATTTATGCCAGAACCGAAGACAATATTCCGGAATCTTGGGGAAACGACGAAAAGAATATACTGTGCATTCAATGGCATCCCGAAGACTTTGCCGCCAATGGAGATATATCCATGCAGCGCATTTATAATTGGTTGGCGCAAAAGGCACTAAGTTATAAAATAAAATTTAGTAAAATTTCCTAAATTTATATAATATTTTTGTTAATTTTATTTTATGCGCAAAAAGTTGTATATATTTGGCTTATACCCTAGAGTTTTTAGTAAATAAAGCCTTGCATCTTATACTAAAAATCTCAGATTATCGCGGTAGCGACGCTGCTCTATCACAAACAGTACATCGCCTTTTTTGACCAAAGAACCGTTTTCAAACAAAATCTTTTCAATATACCCCGACACTTGCGGTACAATATCAACACTGTTGATTGCCTCAACATTGGCAATATATTTCTTTTTTGCCGACACATCTTTCTGCCCCAACTCGGTAACTTGCACAGAGGGAGTTGCAATTTCAAACCCTATATTGCCGGCTGGAGAAAAACGGTTGTTTAAATACCATCCCAAAGCCACAAAACACAGAGCGTAACAAGTATTAAGATAAATATGTCTGCTTTTGATTTTTTTAACTTTCATTTTATACCTCTATTTAATTTTTTTAAATTCGGCTAAAAATAAAAATTATAAAATCTTAAAGCAAGTCAAAAAAAGTTAATATCACTTTTTTAATGATTTTTCGGCGTTTGGATTAAAATTGCAACTTTAGTGCCTGTCGGCAACCTGTTATTAAGAAGTACATATTCTTCACCATCGCAAATATTTAGGCAATCTAATATATTAGAGCTGTTTACTTTATACATAAGAGTATCATTTCCCTGCTCAAATTGATAAACAGAATGCCATTTTTTAAGCCAGCGCGATATAGTTTGCGGCGTAACGCCAACTAAATTTGCAATCTGCCGCATAGAAAGTCCGGCGGCGTATAAATCATGTGTCATCAGCTTTTGAAAGATAGATTTTCCGTGCGGCGATTCCTTTGTAAATTGATAACCGCATTGTCGGCATTTATAGCGCTGTACGCCAAATACTTTTCCGTTTCTTACAAAGTCTTCAGCTCCGCATTTTATACATTTTGCCATATAAATTTATCCTTTTTCATATACAATATAATCTAAAAAATTATATAAATCATTAAAAAAGTTACACTATTTATTTTTTAATGACTGAATTTTTCTTAAATCAAGCCGCAATTCTTAAATATTATTTTAACATTTTAGCGATATGCTGGCAAAAAATGGCTTTATACAGAGGAAAAATGACTAAGTTTTATAAAATATGCGCCTTAATCGCCGGTATTGCCGCTTTAACATCTTGCGTTGAGTTAATGGAAGACCCGAAACCTCGCCCGCGGATAAAAAAACAGGTGGCGGCTCAAGTTGAAACACCGGCGCCGCAACAGACCAAAGACCCGTTTGAATATACGCCGCCGCAGCCGAGTGAATTGGCTTATACCCAATCTGTCGGCTATTATAACGACGGCTACGGCGATTACGCTTATGACGTTTATCCGAATTGCGGCGAAGAAACCATGGTTGTGGTTTATGACGACGCCGGAGCCTATCAGGTTCCGGGTTGCGTAATGGAAGAAAATGAACAACCGGCGGCAATTCAGCCGGAAAATGAGGCTAAGACTCAGTCTGAAGATGAAGAAGAAATAAATCCTGATGATATTGAAGGCGAATTTCCAAGCGTTGAAAACAATAAATATCACAAAAAGCAAATTGTTATGCAAAATTTACAAACACGGGTTATTGCATATTGCCGCGGGGATGAAGACGCCATGGAAGAATGTGTAAAACGGCTGGAATGTTCCGGCTACACTCAGTTGCGAAATGTTCCGACGCTGCCGGCTAAATATGATTTGCTGCGCAAAGGTTCCTATCCGACCCGCCGTTGGAGAGAAGGCGAAAACGTTCCGAGATGGTAGGAGAATTGAATGCAGGCGCACGTTAACACCATAGCCTTTAACGGATTAGATACGCTGGATGTGGATTTGCAGCTGCAAATTTCGCCCGGCCTTCCGGCTTTTAATATTGTGGGACTGCCGGATAAAACCATTGCCGAAAGTAAGGAACGCGTGCGCGCCGCCTTAAATTCTATCGGTATAGAGCTACCGGCCAAACGTATAATCATCAATCTTGCGCCTGCTGATTTATTAAAAGAGGGCTCGCATTTTGACTTGCCGATAGCATTGGCAATTTTAGCCGGTTTGGGCGTGGTTCCGGCCGAAGAAATAACCGGCTACATCATTATCGGCGAACTTGGGCTTGACGGCGCGATTATGCCGGTAAACGGCGTTTTGCCCGTGGCGATTCACGCCAACCGCCGGCACAAAGGCTTGGTTTGCCCGGAAACAGAGGGTAGCGAGGCGGTTTGGTCGGGTTTAAAAGACATAGTCGCCGCACCGAGCCTGCTTTCGTTAATAAACCATTTTAAAGGTGTGCAGCAGCTGCCGAAACCGATAGCACGACAAAAGAATAGTAAAATTTCCACTTTGGATATGTCCGATGTCAAAGGACAGGAAACCGCTAAACGCGCATTGGAAATTGCTGCAGCCGGAGCTCACAATATGCTTATGGTCGGCACTCCCGGAGCAGGAAAATCCATGCTGGCCTCGCGCTTAACCACAATTTTGCCGCCGCTTACCACCGAAGAGGCTTTGGAAACCTGTATGATTCATTCCATTGCCGGAGAGCTGAAAAACGGCGAAATAAGTTTTGAACGCCCATACCGCGACCCGCACCACAACGCTTCAACGCCTGCGCTTATCGGCGGCGGACGCAAGGGTGTGCCGGGAGAAATATCTTTAGCGCATAACGGCGTGCTGTTTTTGGACGAACTGCCGGAATTTAATCGCGCCACACTTGAGGCTTTGCGTCAACCGATTGAAACCGGCTATGTCAGCATTTCCCGCGTTAACTGCCACACCCAATATCCGGCAAATTTTCAGCTGATTGCGGCAATGAACCCTTGCCGCTGCGGCTATTTGGGCTGTCAGGGACAAGAATGTTCGCGCGCTCCGAAATGCGCCGAAGAATATCAATCACGCATTTCCGGTCCGTTAATGGACAGATTTGATATTCACATTCAGGTGCCGCCGGTCAGCCCGTGGGAAATGTCCGAAGTAAAAAAAGGCGAAAGTTCGGCAACTATCCGCGAAAGAGTGATTGCCGCCCGCAAAATCCAGGAAGAACGTTTCAAAAAGCTGGGATATCCGACTTTGCGCACCAATTCGCAGCTTAAAGGCGATTTGCTGGAAGACGTAACCAAACTTGACGCCGAAACTCAAAAAATGCTGATTGCCTTTGCCGATAAAATGAAAATGTCGGCAAGAGCATATCACCGAACATTAAAACTTGCCCGCACGATTGCGGACTTGCAAAATGAACAAAAAGTGTCTAAAGTACACATAGCAGAGGCATTGTCATACCGCTATGTCATGCCGTCTAAAAAGGTATAGGAGAATAAACTTATGAAAAAATCTCGCAAAATAGCTTATATATTAGCAGCCACCGCCGGAATCAGTCTGCTGAGTGCCGCGGCAATTGCCGCCGGTTACGGCAACGGAGCTCCGGCCGGTGCACCGCAAAATGACAAGGACGGCAGTTTGTTTCCCGGTGGTTCTTGCGACAACTGCGGCAGCAAAGACAAAGACGGAAGTTTATTTCCGGGCGGACCTTGCGTTTCCTGCACCAAAGACGGCAGCTTGTTTCCGGGACCATGCAAGAAATGTGTTGAGCGTCAGCCGGAAAGAATAAAAATTAAAAACTATGTTCCTTACACACCGGTTGTTTATGAGGCAACTTTGCGCCATTGCTGCGAAATGGCTCCGCTTTCGCTGGCGCATGTGGATTTCCGCATAAAAAACAACGGCGACGAGCCATATCGCACCAAACTCGGCAATTATCGTTTCCGTATTTTCGGTTGCCGCCGTTTTGACAAAGAAGCCATGCTGAACAAAGGCCGGGTACTGGAAAAAAATATTGCCTTTAACTCGGTGTTTGAAGACGTGGTCGGCGATTGCTACAAAGTTTTACCGATGCCGCATGATTTGTGCCTTGACAACGGCACGGCTCAGCTGCCGGAATATGTTTTGACGGCTGAAATTACCGATTACTTTATGAATATCTGTGATGAATACAGCTGGGATAAAGCGGAAAAGAACAACGCCCGCAACGGTTCATCAGAAATTACGGTTACCTGGCGTTTGATGGATTTAACCCAAACTAAAATGTTTTGGAAAGGCGAAAGCACCGGTTACGGCGAATTAGACGAAGGCGAAGCCAACGGCGAAATTAAGCTGATTGAACGCGCGTTTGCCGACGCCGCCGGCAATTTACGCAATCTGCCGGGCTTTGAAGAAAGACTTTCCACCCGCTTGACAGCTCAAGAACTTGCTGAACAGCGCGCAGCTTTAATTGACGAAGAACGCGCCTTAAATCCGGCAAAATGCGGATACCGCCAAGAATATCAGTGCATGACAAACTGCCAAATCGGCAGACCTGGTTTTGACCCTATGCAGTGTCAGCCGTGCCAACCTTGCATGTGCCCGAATGCACAAGCACCGATGACAGCTGTTCCTGTTTATGAAAACGGCGCAGTATCGGCTGACGGTATGGTTACACCGGTGCCGAATGGAGAAATTATTGAAGACGGCGGCTATAACGCTTACGGCTGCGCTCCGTGCATGGCTGAACCGGCTCCGGAAATTGTTGAAGACGGCGGCGTTATTGAAAACGGCGGATATGTTGAAAACGGTATTGCCGAAGACGGAGGCGTTGTCGGAAGCGGCGCGGTTGTTAATGACGGAATTGAAGAAAGCGGCGATGTTAGCAGCACCTATGACATTATCAACTCCTGCATTGATGAAAACGGCAATGTAAAATCGGACGGAATGTGTCAGGTTGTTGATGACACTTGGGTAGACACCGGCGACGTAAAAGCGCTTGACAAATTCTGCGTTAACGCCACCGACCCATGCAAGCAGCTATCACCGGAAACAATCTATCGCCTGCGTTCGTCCATTGTGCAAATAGAAAGCTCTAACGGCCGCAAAGGCGCCGGTTTATTGATTTCCGACCGCTTTATTTTAACCTCGGCCGATTTAGTTGACCGCAAAGACAACAGCAACAACGTTACCACGGTTCGCAACGACAAGCTGAAAGCTCATGCCGTACGCATCAACCCTGTGAAAAACACCGCGCTGCTGATGTTGGAAACCGGCACAAAATACACCCCTCTGGCTTTGAATTTGAACCTGCCGGAAGTAGGCCACAACGGCTTTTTAACCTTGGGCTTGCTGGATGTAAAAGACTTTAAAGACGGTGAAGACTATTTGGAAAACAGCGCGCGTGTTGAAGGTTATCGTTACAGTGAAGCCAAAGGCGCCGAAATTTTAGCCAATACTTTTGTACAGAATGTAACTGTCGGCGGTGCGCTTATCTATAAAGACTGCACCATTAACGGCATGGCGCCGAGCGGTGTAAAAACCAACGACGGCTTGGATATATTTATTCCGACCGAAACGGCTTTGCGTAGCTTAGGCATTAGTATCTGCGGTCATGAATACACCGAAGAAAGCCCGTGGCAGCAAACAATTTATAAACCGGTTACCTCACAAATTAAAAATGTGCAGAAAGCGCCGGAAGCAATGAAAGAAAAAGACCGTAAATAATTATGAAAGTCAGAAAACAGCTCTGCTTAAGGGCTGTTTTTTGCTTGTTTTCAAAGGGAGATACAATATGCGAAAGATAACTGAAAAAGGTCGGTCCATGATAGAGATGCTGGGGGTGTTGACTATTGTCGGCGTACTTAGTTTAGGCGGATTGAAAGTTGTCGGACAATTTCAATCTAACTTGAAATCAACACAAATGGTTAATGATACAGCCGATTTAGCCCGCCAAGCTCGAAAAATGAGTAGGCAATTTGATAATGCTTATAATAGCAGATATGGTTATAATATCTATTTATACAAAAATAACGCCTATCCTAAAGGCTTTACCTTTACCGGAGAAAAATTTAAAAATGCCGAAGGTGTTATATATTGGATTGATGTCGGCAATGGTTGGTTTTCAATGGAAATTGATAATTTATCTGACGAATATTGCATGAAACTAGCAACAAACGATTGGGGTACCTCTAAATCCAGCGGAATTGTCGGCGTCACAGTAAACGGAAAAGACGGCAACGGTAAAAGCGGAGATGAATTAAAAGTAACAACGACTACTTTTAATTTGACTATGGCAACAGATATTTGCGATAAAGGAACAAAAAATTATATAAGATTAAGATACACAATGTATTGAACTATTAAAGGAGACAAAACATGAAAACAAATGAAAACGGTCGGTCAATGATTGAAATGCTGGGCGTGCTCGCCATTATCGGCGTGCTGAGCGTCGGCGGTTTCAGTTTAGTTAACAAAATGCACAACTCCTATGAAACCAATCAGGTAATTGACATTGCCGGAGAACTTGCCGGCAAAACCAGAATTGTGGTACGCGATTATGAGGAAGACAAAAATAGCGAAAAGGCTTCCATGAATGAATATTTATGCAAAGGCAAAGCCGTGCCGGATATATTCTTATCCGAAGAATTCGGCGAATGCAAAAGCATGCTGGGTACCGGCGATGTTACCTATAATGTTCAATATGTCGGCGGCAAAGCAAAATTTACGGTGCAAATTAAAGGCGCTACCGAAGAAATGTGTATGCAGATTGTTACCACCAACTGGGGCACTCCCGGTTCCAGCGGTTTCTTAGGCCTGTCCGTGGGCAATGACGCCGACGCCGTCAACAAAGGTCCGGCCTCTAAAACCGTTGCCCTTGTCGGCGACAAAAGCTACCCTGCCCCAATGGGTATCGGCACAGCGGCCGACGCCTGCGCCAGCGACGGACTGACCATTAACTTGTCATTCAGATAATCTCTAAAAAGCGAGGGAACATGCTCAAATTAAAACATATTCCGGTTCAGTCGTTCGGTGAAAATATTGCTTATATAAACAAAAACTGCACTCTTTATAAAGTTGATGATTTATACAAGGCAACCCGCTTGGAAATTCACAAAGGCAGCAAAACCATTTATGCCTTTTTGCAAATCGTCAATCAAAACGATGTGCTGGATGTTGATGAAATCGGACTGAACACCGACGCTTTTAACACTTTAAATATGTCGGAAGGTACTGAAGTTCACGTTAGTCTGGCGGCACCGTCATCCAGCAGCCGCGCCCTCCACCGCAAAATTTTAGGCGAAGTTCTGTCTTCCGGCGATTATGCGGCCATTATCAATGATATTGCCGCCGGACGCTATTCCAAAATGGATATGGCGGCGTTTTTAGTAGCGTGCTCCTCTTCTATGAGTTCAACCGAACTGGTATCGCTGACCGAAGCCCTGGTTGCCAAAAAAGTTCTGCATTGGGACGAAAAAAGCATGGTAGTTGACCAGCATTGTCTCGGCGGCGTGCCGGCGGATAAAACCGACTTGATTATTTTGGCGATTGTTTCCGCCTACGGCTTGCCCATTGCCAAACCAAGCATTCGTTCGCTGACTTCCTGCGCCGGCGTGGCCGACACCATGGGGGTATTGGCAAATGTTGACTTTAACGCGGCCAAATTTCAAAAGCTGGTGCGGGATAACAACGGCGCGCTGGCCGACTATGATTCTTTGGAAGAAACAAAAGTCAATCACCTGCTGCATGACGTACGCAGCCAGCTTGGCATAAATCAAAACGAGCTGGTACTGGCCTCAATTCTCGCCATGATGATTTCTTGCGGCGTCAGCCATTTGGTGCTGGATATTCCGGTTGGCGCAAACGCGCGTGTACGTTCGGCTAATGAAGCTATCCGCATTCGCAAGCAGGTGGAATATATCGGCGATATGCTTGGCCTTTCAATCGACGCCGTAGTAACCGACGGCAGCGAGCCAATCGGCAACGGCGTGGGTGCTGTTTTAGAAGCTCGCGATGTACTGCAGATTTTGCATAATGACCCCGCTGCACCGATAGATTTAAAAGAAAAATCCCTGTTTTTAGCCGGCCGGGTTTTAGAGTTTGACCCGCAGTTGCGCGGCGGACAAGGCTATGCCGCGGCAAAAGAAATTTTAGAAAGCGGACGAGCTTTGGAAGAATTTGAAAAAATTGTTAACGCTCAAGGTGCCAAACCGACAGCGGCGCTGGGACAATATGTGCGCGACGTGGTTGCTCCTTATGACGGTGTAATCAGTGGTATTAACAACGTTACAATCAATAAAATCGGTGTTTATGCCGGCGCCACGCAGTGCCTTGGTTCGGGACTGGACTTAAAAAAGAAAACCGGCGACCGAGTTAAAGCCGGCGAAGTACTGTATACCATTTATTCCTGCAACGCCGCCGATTTTGACGTTGTCTCCCAACTTGTGGAAATCGACAGCGGATATTCAATAGAGATGTAAAGGCTTTATTGCTAAAATAACTAAAAAACTCCCTAATCCAAAAAAAGGAAAAGGGAGTTTTTTTTAATTACTTGACTGTGCGTTTAAGAACTTCCAACACCAAAAGCTGAGTCAGTTTTCGGTCTGTTTCATGCTTCTCCAAGTAGAGCTGTACATACTCAAACCGGCAATGCTTAACCCACGTCATTAAAACGGAATAGTCAAGCTGCTGATATTCGGCCAAACTTGTCAATTCGGACTGAACATTGCGAACCAGCAAAGCATCGACAACTTCTTGCGGCAAACCGTCTTGAATTTCAATGAGCTTGGCGATTTCCTCCATGTTGCCTTTTTGCACAACTTCCATACAGGCTTCTTTGGAAAGCTGGTTATCAAGCAACTGCATCACATATTCGTGTGAAAGTTTTTTGACAATTTCCACCTGCACTTTGCTTGATTCAATGAGCCTGCAGAAAAAAGCGTCCATAATGTCAACCTCGTCGGCATAACGATCCAGCAGCAGCAATGCACACTTTTCCGGCAAATCGAAATTTTCGGCAATGTATTCAATATCGTCAAATGAACAATTTTCCAACACCGCCATAAAGACTTCATCTGAGTAAAAACAGAATCTCGGCATAAGACTGTTGATGTTTCTATAGCCGGCTTCTATAAGTTTGACAATATTAGAATCCGCCAACCTGATTTTTTCCACCAGCGCTCTTGTCAGTTTTGGATTGCCCAAGCTGATGATTTTGGCTTGTTCATCGACTTTTAAGAACGGATTATGCGACTGCATTTCTATCATCATCATAATCGGTTTTTCAAAACCGTAGCCTATAATTTTATCAGCCCAATCTTCATCGATAACGCAGTTCTTTTGGCAAAAAACCGTCAGCTCCGAAGCAACTCCCCTGTCAATAATCTTTTTCTTTACCTCCAGGCAGGTTGTTTTGTTGTGAAGCAGCGCCATAATTTCGTCATGATTGCCTCTATTCAGCAAAGCAACTTGTGCGTCATCGGAAAAATCATTTTCCTTTCCCTTTGACAAGCGTTTCAAAATATGCTCAGAGTTGCCGTTCATCACAAGGTAATAGTCGTTTGCCTCCAAGCGTGTTTTGATAAAAACCCAAAGTTTTACCACCAACGCCCACAGCCATTTGAAAAAATTTGTAAACATAAATATAGGTATTAAATGAAACAATAATAAAAAAACACGGTTACATTATAGCAGTAGCCGTGTTTTTGTCAAGTATAATTTGTCTAAATTATACCAATCAAACTTTGCTTAAATTCTTCGGCAACATCTAATCTGTAATAATTTTTGTTAGACACGTTTTGCGGATAATATTCGGCAATGCCCAAAGCAAAAATATTAGACTGCTGATTGATAAAATCGCGGCTTAGGTTGATGGCGTCGGCGCCGGAAATTAAATATTCCTTAAAGTCGCCGATTGAGTTTTTAGCTTCGTTGACAAAGTTGTTATGCTCGCCGAAAATGCGCGAAAACTCAAAAATTGTTATAATCATAGCCACAATCAAAGCCGCGGTTACGCCCCCGATATAAACGCTGCAAAACACCCATATCAAAAATATGGCTGCCAAAGCAAACAGCTTAAACGGCAAGGCTATCAGGATATATTTGAATTTGTGGCGCAAAATCCACACATAAAAAGCAAAAAGCAAACTTGCCGACAACATAATTATCAGGCTTTGCGCCAAATTTGTGCTGATGTAGGCAATAAAAAATTCGGTTAAAACCAGCATGGCAATACTGAACAAAACATAGCCGATATTCTGCATTAAACGATATTTTTTTATTTGCTTTTTAGCGCCTTTTTCAAAAATCCGCTTGGCTTTTTTAATTTTGAGATTATTGCTGACGTTAATTTCCAACTGAGTTGTTTTTTTGTTAAACAAACTGCTCAAGCCTTTTCTTTCATTTTTGGTCAGCTTCGCGCTTTTCAAATTTTTCAGCACCAGCAAACTGCGATTGTTATCCCGCACCAAATCCACGACGTTTTTGCGGAACAATTCCAGCAACTGAGCCACAAAAGCAATGCGGTCATATTTACCGACGGCGATATTGCGCGCCAAAGCACCGCTGTATGACGGCTTATATTTGTTGCGCTTTTCATTTTTCAAACTTATCAGTGAGAGAATGAAAGAAATTAAAATCGTAGCAAAACCGATTCCGCCGTAAACAATGTTACCCCAATCTATCAAAAACGAGGTTAAATTTTTATCATAGTCTTTAATAAAAATGTTGCGGTTCATCACGGTAATAATATCCATTTTTTCGCCGTTCAGCAATGGGGTAAGATTAGAAAACGCCAGCACGTTTTTCGCCAGCGGAAAGACGTTGGTGCGCTGATTGGTCGTGTTGCCGCTTTGCCCCACCAAAGCCAAAGCGTCTTTAAACGAATGTCCTTCCGGCAAGGTAACAATGGCGTTTGCCGACGTAATAAAAGCGTTCAACGGCTTGCCGGTTAAATTCCAATTCAAAAATATCATATTATTATAGTTTTGCAGCTTATTATTTATCATATAACTGAATTTATAAGTGTAAACACCAGGTTCCAAAGGCTGCTTGTATTTAGGCTTAAGTAAAATGTTCTGCCCGTTTTCTTCGGCTATATACGGAACTTTTACGCCGTTTACGGTTACTTCGTTCAGCAAAATTTCTATACGGTGTTCATGCTTGCCCTGATAACCTGTGAATTTTGGGAAAACTCGTTCCAACCCTTGAGCAAATTTTTTGCCGTTGGCAACAACGGTAATCGTATCTTCAACTTGCACATAACCGTTGGATTGAATATCGATATAACTCATAAAATACGGAATATGCTCTATCGCCGGCGCCGCAATACGTCGTCCGCTTGGCAAAGTTACACTGACGGTCGGAATTTTTTCTTCTTGCGGAACGGCTTGCGTTTCCAACGGAGCTTTCACAAAAAAACGTGTGGCCGAAGCGGCGGCTTTTTGCTCTTGCGCGTTTTCTGCGGCGGTGTCATCATCGCTCAATTTTTTCTTATCGCCTTCCTGAAAAGCCTTAAGCGTTTCTTCATAAATTTTTTCAAAAGTGCTTTTCTTTTTTTCTTTTTCCTGCTCATAAAATTCCGGAGGCGGAACCACGCTGGTTGACGACGGTTTATCCCACTGGATATTTTCATCCATCGGGGTTTTAGCTACCTCTTCAAATCTTTTTTTAAAAAACTCACGGACGGCATCTTGGTCATTTGGGTCAGGCATTCCCGGCGGTAAATCAAACGGATTTTGGGCTTTATTCTTATTTTGCGCCTGCTTTGCCTCATATTCCGGCATACTTGCCAGCGGAATAACTTTAGCCGCGGCAGAACCGGTAACGCCGCAAAGCGCTAAACCCAAAAACAGAGAAAAAAACTTCTTCATAATGCGTCCTTAATGTTTACAAATAAAATAGTTTTGTTTAATATAGCGACTAAAGATTAAAAAAGTTATAAGGAGATAAATTATGAAACAAAAAGTTGCTGCCGTAATTTTAGGTGCCGGAAAAGGCACCCGCATGCACTCTGACAAACCGAAAGTTTTAATGCCGGTTTGCGGAAAATCCATGATTAGACATATTGTCGACACTTTAACTTCCATACCGGTAGATGAAATTATTACCATTATTTCGCCGGACGGCAAGGAAGTGGCTAAAGAAGTGGCTCCGTATAAAACCTGCGTGCAGGAATTGCAGCTGGGCACCGGACACGCCGTTAACTGCGCCAAAGAATTTTTAAAAGACTTTGACGGTACTGTTTTGGTGGTATTCGGCGACACGCCTTTAATTACCCGCCACACTTTTGAACGCGCCATTGAAAAAGTTGAAGACGGCTACTCGGTGGTGGTTTTGGGTTTCCGCCCGCAAGACCCTGCTCGTTACGGACGTTTGATTATGAGCGGAGATGAACTTGAGCGCATTGTGGAATATAAAGACGCCTCTGACGAAGAACGTGCTATTGATTTTTGCAATTCAGGTTTTATGTCTTTCAGCGGCAAGCATTTGTTCAACATTCTTTCCAAAATCGGCAATAAAAACGCTTCCGGCGAATTTTATTTAACCGACGCGGTAGAAGTCGCCAAACAAATGGGCTTAAAATGCACGGCGTTTTCGGTAGACCCGGAAGAAGTTGCCGGTGCCAACACTTTGGAAGAATTGGCAAAACTTGAGGAATATTGCAGAAAGAACCGTTAATGGATCGTTTTTTTAAACTTTTATATTACTACTGTTTGGGGCTGCTGGTTTTTATTACCGTTTACATGGTAATTGCACTGGCGCTTGCCCCAAAAAGCGATGCGCTGAAACGCGGCTTTATTCCTTGTACAGAAACCTTTGTAAACAAAGTTTCCGACTGCGGACGCGGCAATATCAGTTGTATTGCCGGCGGTATTTGGCAAGACACAAAATGCAACCTGTATGTTATTTTTGACGGCGCCGGAGCCTGGATACGCGGCAATCAGCCGACACCGTGGGCAAATTATTTGTTTACCCCGAAAGCGCCGGCGGAAATTGACTCCGAAACCCCGTATGTCGGCGTAGTGGCCGATGATGTGGGAATTTTAAACAGTCAGCGCCGCTTTTTAGAAGCGCGCCAGCAAGAACTTGAAGCCGCCAAACAGCGCAATCTGCATTTGGATAAAAATGTTTTGGCTGCCGAAGAAGCGGAACAAGATAAAAAATATGAAGTTAAAGAAAAAGCTGAGCCAACCGAACAAACCGGAGACTCCGACATAGACGAGGAAGCGTTTTTAGAAGATTTTTCAGAGCAAAATGAAAACGTCGAAAAAGCGAAAACTCCGGTTTCGGAAACTGAAAAAACTAAAGCTCTGCTTAAACAAAACGCCAAAAAAAGCATAGAACAAAAAGGAGAAGAAAATGACAAATAAGTTGCCGGCATGGGATTTAAGCGATTATTACACCGGAATAAACGACCCGAAAATTGCTGCAGATTTGGAGGCATACCGTCAAAGCACCGAAAAATTTGCCACACGTTACAAAGGCAAATTGGCTGAATTGTCGGCAGAAGAATTTTTAGCTGCCGCCAAAGATATTGAACGCCGTTCTAAAATTGCCAGCCGTTTGGGCGGATTTGCCTATCTGAATATGGTTACGCAGATGAAAAATGTGGAAGCCGTGGCGTTTTATCAAGATATTCAGGAAAAATTGACTGATTACTGCAAGCCGGCAATTTTCTTTTCATTGGAATTTAATGCGCTGCCGGATGCCAAAATAAACGAGTGGCTGCAAAATAAAGATGTGGCGTTTTATAAATATTGGATAAAGCGTATGCGCAAGTTCAAAGATTATGAACTTTCCGAACCGGTAGAAGAAATTTTGATTGAAAAATCTTTAACATCTTCCGAGGCTTGGGTGCGTTTGTATGAAGAAACATCATCGCGCTTGGTTTATACGGTTGATGGCAAAGAATATAATGATGCCGAACTATCTAAGCTGATGCTGGATAAAAATCCGGAAATTCGAGAAAAAGCCGGCAAAGAGCTGAACTGTGTTTTGAAAGAAAACGGACATCTCATGACTTTTATTTATAATATGGTGATGAAAGACAAAGCCATAGAAGATGAAAAACGCGGCTTTAAAACTCCGGTTTCTTCTCGTAACTTGAGTGAAGATGTAAGCGATGAAACGGTTGAAGTTTTGGCGCAGACCGTGAAAAAACATTATAAGGATATTTCTGAGCGTTTTTATAAACTGAAAGCAAAATGGCTGGGTGTTGAAAAGATTGCTTATTGGGATAGAAACGCGCCGCTGCCGTTTGCTGCCGACACTACATACAGCTGGGATGAGGCGGTGCAGATTGTGCTGAACGCCTATAAAGAATTTTCGCCGAAGCTGTATAACATCGCTAAAGACTTTTTTGAGCATAACTGGATAGATGTTCCTCCTCGCGATGGCAAGCGCAGCGGCGCTTTCTGCAGTGGTCCGATTAGCGACGAGCACCCTTATTTGATGCTGAATTTTGTGGGCAAGCAAAATGATGTTTTGACTTTGGCGCATGAGCTTGGACACGGCTGCCATCACCAACTGCGCTTGAAAAACGGAGAACTTAACGAACATTCCCGCATGACCTCGGAAGAAGTTGCCTCAGTATTCGGCGAAATGATGGTATTTCAATCCATGCTGCGCAATTTGAAAGATGACAAAGCTAAACTTTGCCTGATTGCCTCTAAAGTCGGCGATATGATTAACACCGCCATTCGGCAGATTGCTTTTCACTTTTTTGAAACCCGCGCCCATGATGAGCGTAAAAGCGGAGAAGTTTCGGAAGAGCGTCTGTGTCAAATTTGGCTTGAAGAAATGCGCGACAGCTTGGGCGACTATGTGGAAGTAACTGATGACAGCAAGCATATTTGGTCTATGGTCGGCCACTTCTTTTTCTTGCCGTTCTATGTTTACGCCTATTCGTTTGCCGATTGTTTTGTAAATTCATTATACCAGGTCAGCCAATCCGGCAAGGTGGAAAATTTTGCCGATAAATATTTGGATATGCTTTCAAAAACGGCCTTGGAAGACTATGACAAGATTTTGGCTCCGTTTGGCTTAAATCCTAACAGTCCGGATTTTTGGGAATATGGATTGTCCCTGATTTCATCATATATTGATATGTTGGAAGAACTGGATAAAAAGATAGACTGGAAACACATCTAATGTGAGAAAACACGTTTAGCTGTATTTACTAGAGATTTTTGCGCTCGTGTACCCAGTTGTACACGTCGCTTAAAAATCTCGTCGCACCTGCATTAGATATTCGAGTTTTCGATTGTTTTTTTCAAACAATTCTACAATTTGAGAAACATTATCAATCGGCATCGTTTTTCGGAATTGCATTTTTTACAAAAATCATAAATTTCATTTGGCTTGGCAGAACCGATATCGCCCCATCTGGTTGCAGAAAATCCGTTATAACTGTTATCTGACGCAAAATTTGCAATTTCATCAATATACGGAGCAATCGCCTGTGCTTGTTCTAAAAATGTTACGCAATATTGTTGCTGTAAACGAGTTGAAACATTGTTTTGAGAAATAAGAAAACGCAAAGAATATTCATAAGCATGATGAGTTTTTCCGTCTTGACTGTTCCATGTATTATACCATATCAGCATATCTAAATTATTACCGGCAAAATCTTCAAATGCATTATTACGTATTTTCGTCAATCCGTCCGGTATAACCCCCATAGCATCCATAATATCAGCAGTTGGAACAACTTTGTTATCTTTTAAGCATTCACGCATAAAGTCATCTTTTAAATTTATACTTTGCAAAAACAATTCAGCCAGATATTCTTTCTGCCGACTGATTTTCCACATTTCCATAGCTTTAGAGTAGCCGGCAATTCCGCCGGTTGTTAGTACTGCAATGATGGCCAGTACACCAAGCATTTCTATCATTGAACGGCCAAATTGTGATTTTTTTGACATATTATGAACTCCTTAAAGTAATAATTACACAAAAACCGCTCAAAAAAAGCGGTCGGAGAGTTCAACAATCATATCATTACAAATGACTCTTTTAGCCTTTCAAGCTATATTTTTTTCATAGATAATTATATAGCTTTTGGACATACGCTAAAAGCTCCCCGACCATATTGCTATGTATCGGGGATATATTTAATCATCGGCAATAGCGAATAACCGATAACTTGACGATGCTATATCCTAGCACCGGTAATGATAAGAGCCGTTGAAAGCCCCGCGCCAACTGCGCTTGTTTCAGTATAAAAAGAAATATCATAAAAAGCAATGAAAAATAAAAAAAATTAAAATTCTCAAACAACGTTTGTAAACATAAAAAGTTTTCTCTTTTACAATAAAGTAATAACTTAGAAAATAATCCACCAGTTCTGTAATCCAAAATTATTTTTGATTACAAAACTGCCCTAGAATAAGCGGATAATTTTCGGTAATACCTTGAGCGTTGTATTGTGCTTACGCATCATAATTACAACTTGACTTTTGAAGATGAATAATTATGCTTATATTCATTAAGTGAGGTTGATTATGAAGAAAATATTGTTGCTTTTTATTTTACTAATTGTCGCATGTAGCTCGGTTTCACAATATGATACAGAATTTAAAAATCCTGTTTTTCATCAATTGCTAAGACCTCTTGGTAAAACGGTAGGTTATGCTTATTTAACACCATCGTCCATCAAATTAAGTGAATTACATAATAAAGATAAGATAGATTACATAGGTAAATGCGACCTTGTTGAAAATAAACAAGACCGCATTACCTTAAAATGCATAGGTGAATGGTATGATGGGTCAAAATCAAGTAGCTATTTTACTTATGTAATAACAGATTTACTAAGCTCTACCTGTTTAATTATTGAACAATATTATTATTCTACTCCTAAAGAATTTCCCAAACAAGCTTCTTACGGAACTTACTGCATAACCCCACCAAATGATACAAACTCAAAATCTGATTGAACGGACCATTTGTTCTGCCCAATCATTTCTTTTCCAACTGACATCTTTGCGATGGACATTATCAGCTATTCCGCTCACATCGCGATTATTTATAGCATTGTATAACTTTGGCCAATTTTGCTGTTCTATTTCTATTTTTAATTTACATTCCTACGATTATAAGCGAAAATAAATATAAAAATATTTTTTAATATATCTTTGTCTGAGTGCATAACAATCTCCATTTGGATATAATTACAATAACCCTATCCAACCAGCATATAATGGAAATAAAAAAACAATTTTAGCTATCATCCGATGATTACGCATATTACTTGTTCCAATCAGAAAAAATAATCCGGAAATAATTAAGCTATATTTACAGCTTTGAATATATAATTGTTGATTTTGATAGTTCCATGCACCAAGCATAGCTTCACTATTCCAAATAGGATCATTTACTGATGGAGGATTAAGATATTCATACATTAACAACAAAAAAAATACAAAATCAAAAATAATATACCATTTGAAGTTCAATAAAAGCTTAATGATTTCTATCGCATAACTGATAAACTCTATGAGTTTTGTTTTTATAACCCCTTTTTCCATATTCTGCTCCTTTTTATGCTTTACTAATAGCGGTATTTTTCCTCATCTTCATTATAATACATTTTCAAATTGCGACAAAAGTATGATTTAATTGTAATAATAAATCATTACAATTATCTCCATAATCAACCACGGAGTTAATATGTATTTTAGCGCTAAATAATCTTCTTTTGTACACTCAAACCACTTTCGTTTCAGAACATATTCCATAAACAGCGGATATCCAACCCAAAAACAAAAGTCAAATAGGAACAGAACAGGGAAAAAAGGCACAACCAAATGCAAATTTAAAATAATCATAGCATTAAAAAAAATTAACAAAGATACTCCCCAGTATGCAATTTTTAGCAATATTTTCTTTATCCAAGTGGTAATAACCTCTTTTTCCATATTCTGCTCCTTTTCTATGTTTTACTAATAGTAGTATTTTTGTTCATCTTCATTATCATTATAATACATATTTTTCATTTTGTCAGCAAAAGAATTTATACCTTGTTTTACCGTTTTAAGACCATTTTTAGTGAAAAATTTACTTAAAGTGCTCCCAGCTGCTCTCCACATAGGAAGTTGTTCAACTTGCAAACCTACCATATTAGCCGCTCCGTTTACCGCTAAATTAGTCCAAAAATCATCCCAGTTTTCGGCATAGCCTGCGGAAGCGTTTAATGTATCAGTTGCCGCATTTAAGGCTTTATTGGCAAAAGTGGTATCTTTTACAAAATGCAACGGAGTGGTCATTGCACCAGTAAATTCACCAACACCATAAGCTATCGAATGTTGCTGTTGTAAATCATTTTGCAATTGCCGAGTTGCATCACGTCCCATTGCGTAATTATTTGGCTTCAATGTAACTGCCGCTGTTACCGTTCCCATTCCTTCGTCAAAGTTGCCTAATGTTGCACCGGTAGCATAACCAACCGAAAAAGCCTCGGTTCCACCAGCAAAATTATTCGCCGCATTCTTAACTCTATCCCAAGCACTTGTATTTGGTTGCGGTTGGACGTTGTTTTGTACTGGTCGCTGCGATACGGCTGTTGCCACCGGTATCGGAGTTGTGGTGTTTTTCATATTAGCGATATTGTCGGTAATATTCGTCATACCGAAGCCATAGTTATTGTCAGAATTACCCCAAAAATTGGTTGTATATTGCGGATAATTTTCGGTAATACCTTGAGCGTTGTATTGTGCTTGCAACTCGTTTTCGCGTTTTTGCCGGGCGAATTGATACTCAATTTCATCACGCAAAGAAAATCCGTTATGATTGACACCATAGGTGTCTATACCACCAGATCCCGTTTGATACCCGAATGGCGAGGTATATTTTTGATACATATCCATTTCTTTTTCTCCTAATTAAAATAAAATTATTGCAAAATTTTGCAACTATCACTTTAATACAGAGCAAAACCCTTGTCTATCCGGCACAAAATGCAAGAATCCCCTTTTGCATTCTATGGGTGATTTTTCTTTAGCTCGTGATTGTTTTCTTCGGCTAATTTTATCAATTTATTGTATTGATTGCTTGGCTTGTATGGTATTATTACTTCATCTGGTATATTTTCTAAAAACCACCCGACAAAACCGTTGGCAGTCATTTTCTTTCCTAATTTTTGATATTCAGCAAACTTTTGCTTTTGCAATTCCTTAAAATATTTTCTAAATGGAGCATATTTATTATCTCGCGCTTTTCCCCTTTTAATGGCTTCTTTTCTGCGGTCGCAGGTTATAACAGCGTCTAATACTGCATTATGCATATCGCTCCAATCGGTACGAGCTTCTTCCAGCATATCTAAGCTCCAAGCGATTATTTTTTCTTGTAGGCTTTTGTCTTTTGCTAAGGCTTCATTATGCAAAATCAGCAGATTTAACTTGCGTGCGGCTTTTATTGGTAGAGTTTCTTTATCAGTCATGGTTATTCCTAAAACTATAAGTTTATGCTCTTTAGTTAGGTAATAAAACCTTTAAATGCAAGGATTGTTTATTGTAAATTAAAAACAGAAAACGAACGTTTGAGAATACAAAAATACTTTACTTTCACGCATTATTTCATTAAAATATATATCGGATAGGCGATAGTCTGTCTGGGGTGTGACAACCTCGTCTAAAGACGTTTTAATGCTAAGACGATAATCAAGCATACCTTCTGGCTTTAGAGCTGGAAGGTAGCAAAATATGCTATATTCGCAATAGCTAATATGCTACACTATTTTCTTTAGAGTAGTTGTCAACTTCCAGCCATCTTGCCGATGGCTTTTTTATTACTGATTTAACAAAATAATAAAGGAAGTTATGATGAACCAAAATCAATTTGACCGTCTTCCTTCGCAATGTGCACCAGATGCTGGCGTGCAGTACGGGCGGAGTATGATAGAAATGCTCGGCGTTTTAGCCATTATCGGCGTGCTGAGCGTCGGCGGCATCGCCGGATATTCCAAAGCTATGATGAAATTTAAGGTTAATAAATGGCTGAATGATGTTGTTACAACCATAGCAAATTTCAATACTTTTTATATGAATAGCAAAAAATATTCTGAGATTGATGATAAAGATTTAACGGATTTTTTTGAAGAATTGAAAATTGTACCAGAAAATATGTTAGATGAGCAAAATAGAGATGTTTTTGGAAGTCGTTTGGTTATTTTATCACATATAGCAGGTGTAGGACGTTATAATTGGACTTCACATTTGAGATTAGACTTTTATATGCAACCAAGCATTGGAGCAGTTGAAGAATGCAAAGCTATGTTTGATATTGTTCCGCAATATGAGGGTACTAAAGCTGTTATCTTGAATGAATTCTCAACAGGAAAAATGGGGGGAGATTTATCTATATGTGGAAAAGCGGCTAAAACCGATTATGCAAAATATGAAAATTGTGTTCCGTACAATGTTGGAGTCATTGCACAAAAATGTGCAAAATGCGCTAAACAAAGCTGCGATACGCTGTTGATTATAACAAATGGCATTTAATAAAGTAGTTACACAACTATAAAAAACATCCATCACTAAATAAATACGGTTTATTGTATTTATTTAGTGCCACGAAGTGCAAAAGAAGGCGGATAAATTCAATCAAATAAAAATTAGCAGAGATTTACAGAACAGCGCACCTAAGATTTATTTGTTTCCGATTTAACAATTCGGATAAACATCTATTTTTGTTTAGAAAAACACTATAAAAAAAGCACCACTCCATACAGAGAGGTACTTTTTTTATTTTAGGGTTATTGACAAAGTCTAAGCCTTTTTTGCCTTTAACAGCAAATGAGCTTTTACTTTATCAATATCTGCCGCCTTTTTA
>CAKQUG010000007.1 GCA_934277545.1 uncultured Alphaproteobacteria bacterium
TACGATTTCTTATAACCTCGCTGACCTCGTCAGCTTTTTTTTCAACCGCACCTCATCGGCCGGTGATTGACTGTATAAAATAATCCTCATACAAAGTCAACAACTTTTTTCAATTTTTTTTATTTTTTTTACAGTCTTGTAACAACCTACTGTTTTTACCTTATTTTATTTTTATAAAAATTATGTTTTATTTTTTCACACTATAAATTTTATACTTATTATATATGGTGAGCGTATAAGTTGCTTTCAATATTTATCTTTTTAACAAACCTTAGAATCTGTTGCAAAAGATTCGGAATCGCCCAAAGAATCGCACAAAATAATGCGATAGAGGCGTTTTTATTCTTGATTATCGCGTAATGTTATATATTATATTGTTTGTAAGTATAATTTTAGGAGGAATAAGGATTCTATAATGAGCGACACTCAATTACATGAAGATGACGGACCGAATATCAACGAAAACATAAAAGCAAAACAGGTTCGCCTGATTGACGCCAACAATGAAAATCGCGGCGTTGTGTCTATTAAAGAAGCGTTGTCTTTAGCTGAAGAAGCCGGTTTAGACTTGATTGAAATTTCACCGCAGGCGACTCCGCCGGTTTGTAAGATTTTGGATTTTGGTAAATATCGTTACGAACAGCAAAAACGTAAAAATGAAGCCAAGAAAAATCAAAAGGTTGTAGAAGTTAAAGAGTTAAAACTGCGACCGATGATTGAAACACATGACTATGAAGTTAAAGTAAAACAAGCTAAAAAGTTTTTGGATCAAGGCAATAAAGTAAAATTCACAATGCGTTTTAAGGGACGTGAACTTAGTGCCAATGATATGGGTAAAAAGATTTTAACTCAGTTAATTGACGATTTAGACGGGGTTTGCAAAATCGATTCGGAAATGAAACTTGAAGGCAGACAAATGACTATGGTGGTGGCACCGGTTAAATAAAAATCGAATACGTTTTTATAAAGCCTCGCCAACCACGAGGCTTTTTTCTATATGGAATACCTTATGAGCATTAAAATACTAATCCTTATTGCCGCGATTCTTTCGCTTTTTATCCTAAGCCTGTTAATTTGGGCTTTCAAAATTGAGCCGAATATACTGGAAATTAAGCGCTACACCATTCGAGATTCGCGATTAAGCGGTTTGCGAATCGTTTATGCTACGGACTTTCACATTGCAAAACATGATGTTAAGCGTTTGGATAAAATAATAGATTCTATTCAGCAACAAAAACCTGATTTAATTTTGCTGGGCGGAGATTTTATTAAAGGTCATAATGATTTAAGAACAATGCCACCGGAACGAATCTCGGCAAAACTGCGTAAATTACATGCGCCGCTTGGAGTTTTCAGTGTTTTGGGCAATCATGACTGGTACATCGGCGGGCGGAAGATGAAACACGCGCTGCAAGCTGCCGGAATTGTGGTTTTAGAAAACGACAATGAGATTATTCCGTTTAACGAAGGAAAATTTACGCTTGCCGGAGTCGCAGATAAAATAACGTGTGTAGCCGATTCTCATCAAGCATTGAAAAACACTCCGGAGCCGCGAATCCTTTTAACTCATACGCCTGATGTTTTTCCGGATATTACCGATTCGGTTGAGCTAGTTTTAGCCGGACACACCCATGGCGGACAAGTAAAACTGCCATTTATCGGTGCGTTGATAGTACCATTAGAACATGGGCGCCGTTATGCCGAAGGATTTATTGAAGAAAACGGAAAGAAAATGATTGTATCAAAAGGTTTGGGAACCAGCCGCATTTCGATTCGTTTTAATTGCAAACCGGAAATTGTTGTCATTGAATTTACGGAATAAAAATATGAAAATTACCGAGATAGAAAACAGAACTGATAACTTGCTTGCCGGATTATTGGAACTTTGGGGAAAATCCGTGCGCGCCACCCATTTATTTTTAAGCGAATCGGATATTCAAAATATTAAAAAATATGTACCGGCTGCTTTAAAAAACGTCGAACACCTGATTATTGCCACCGATTCGCAAAATAAACCGCTCGCCTTTATGGGAATTGAGAATAATTTTTTGGAAATGCTGTTCGTTTTGCCGGAAGAAAGAAGAAAAGGAATCGGCTCGGCCTTGTTAAAATACGGCATAGAAAAATACGGAATCGACGAATTGTCGGTTAATGAACAGAATCCGCAGGCAAAATTGTTTTATGAAGCCATGGGATTTGTAACCTATAAAAGAACAGAATTAGACGAGCAGGACAATCCGTTTCCGATTCTCTATATGAAAAAAGCAAAAGCGTCCTGATTTTTATCAATCAAGACGCTTTTAACTTTATCAAAGTTTTTGAATATATTTTTCTGCCGCATACATAGCATCAATAAATGAAACCGGATTGATGAAAATGATTAAATTTTCATAGCAATTAAGAGCGGTTAAATATCGACGCTGCAAGCGAGAAAAACATATAGATAAACTTTCTTTATCATATTTGCCGACAAGTTCAAAAAGACTATCGTCATTTTTGTTAATAACGACGGTGGCCTGTTCTCCTGCCGTGAAACGGTATGCATCCTTTGAGCAGACAAACAAGTTTTTACTTCCGGCTACGGCGCCATAATAGTAACCATCTATCAACACGGCATAGCAACAAGCCAGAAAACCTCGTTTATCATCAAAAATATTCAACAACTCTATCTGACTACCGGTAATTTGAAGCGACCGGTTCAGATATTGCGGCAAAAAAGCATTCAAGCTGTCTAATATATCCAGAGGAAACACAACGTTAAATCCCAGTTTCCAAATTATCTTCATTTTCTGAAAATAAGGCACTTTTCTTTTGGCAAACAGAAAACCGAAAGCAGAACGTTGAGCCGAGCAGTTGTTTTTAACTGTCTCCGCTAAATCGGTTGTAACAATATTTTCCATACACAAGAATTTTAGTTCAACAATAATATTAAATTGTTTCTACTATAACAAAAGTCATTTTTTTGTCAAGAAGCAAAAAAATGCCTCTGTTTTTCAGAGACATTTTTCTGTTTTTACTTTTCCAATATTCCTAAATCAAAGCAATAGGTCAACGCATCATCAAACGTATTCATTTCCGCAAAAACCATGTTACTGATTTGCTTATCTATTTCTTTGTACGTTTTTTTAACTTCAAGCGGCTGGAGCGTTTGATTATCGTCTTTAAGCAAACATAGCAGGTCATATTTACATGTTGAAGAAGTGCTAAGCGGAACAAGGATTCTTCTTGTTTTTTCAAAACAATAGTCTTGCACTCGACAAGAAAAAATCTTTTTCGTTCCAATCAGCGCACCAATGTACATATCCTGAAACTTGTAAGCATAACAGCAGCCGACATATTCTCTGTCTTCAGACGTATAAATATTCAGCGCTTCAAGTTCTTGATAGGTAATACTGACATCTTCATTCGTATGCAAGGACAGTGCCTCAGCAATCAGCGGAAGCGCAGTGCCGGGTATGGCAATGCATTGTCCCTTGGCTCGCAGCATAATTTTCATTTTTGACATTTTTCTGTCATTAAACACGCGAATAAAAATACTTTTGAAAAAATTCATAATGATAAATTTTTAAGATACAATAATTTTCAACTGCATAAAATATAGTGCATTCAAAGAATTTTGTCAAGTTACGCAAAAAGTGTTTTACCTTTTTGATAAAACACTTTTTGATTTCAATCTTTATAATATCCGGCAGCCTGACAGTAGCGAATCGCTTCATTAAAAGAGCAATCTTTAGCAAAAGTTGCCAAGATATGTTCGCTCTTATCTGATACATTTACTATTTTCACGCTGTTTGGATGCAGATACAGTTTTTTATTCAAACTGCAAAGCAAAAAATATTCGCTGTTTTCAACTTTTTGCAGGGGAATCGTTACGACATTGGTTTTAACAAAACTAAAAGCCTGCGGATAGCAAGAAAAAATATAGTTTGTTCCGGTCATTGAGCCATAAACTTTCCCGTTATACTCAACCATATAGCAACAACCTATATACGAACCATCTTCCAGATTGAGAATATTACGCAGCTTGAGCGCGCTCAAATTCATACTCACCATTTTTTTGGTATCATATGCGATTGCCACTCCCAACCCCGGCAAAATATCTTCTGGGCTTGCCACTCTATATTCAAAGCTAACCAAAGATTTAATTTTGCCGTCAGCAAAAATACCGCTGTTTTTGGCAAACAAATAATCATACAATTTTTTAAATACGTTCATACACAAAAATTTAAGTTCCACAATAATTTATTTATGGCTTGAATATAGATTTATTGTGTATTTTTGTCAATATATTTAAGGCTGCCGATAAAGGCAGCCTTTTTTGCAGCAAATTTCAGAAATAATTATTTTTCCAAATCTGCACCTGTTTCTTGGTTAACGCGTTTTGCTGACAATTTAATTTTTCCGCGATTGTCAGAACCCATACATTTAACCCAGATAGTATCGCCTTCTTTGTAGAAGTCTGTTACAGAGGCAATGCGTTCGTTTTTAATTTCTGAAATATGAACCAAACCTTCAGTTTGTCCCAAGAAACGAACAAATGCGCCAAAGTCCATAATTTTTGTAATTACGCCTTTGTAGATTTTGCCTTCTTCCGGCACAGCAATAATACCGTTTATAATATCAATGGCGGCTTCGCAATTTTCATTGTTATTAGAAGCAATGGTAATAACACCGTCGTCGGTAATATCAATTTTGGTATTGGTTTTTTCAATAATTTCACGAATAACCTTACCACCGGTACCGATAACTTCACGGATTTTATCTACAGGAATCTTCATAGAGAAAATACGCGGCGCTTTCGGCGAAACCTGCGGACGAGGCTCGGCAATGGCTTTTGCCATTTCGCCCAAAATGTGAATACGTCCTTCATGAGCCTGGGCCAAAGCGTTTTTCATAATATCTTTGGTAATGGAAGTAATTTTAATATCCATTTGCAGAGCTGTTACACCGTCTTTTGTACCGGCAACTTTAAAGTCCATATCGCCAAGGTGGTCTTCATCGCCCAAAATATCGGTCAAAATAGCCACACGGCCGTCGTTTTCTTTAATCAAGCCCATGGCAATACCGGCAACCGGCTTTTTCATCGGAACACCGGCGTCCATCAAAGACAAGCAGGTGCCGCAAACGGTCGCCATAGAAGAAGAACCGTTAGATTCCATAATATCGGAAACAACGCGGATTGTGTATGGGAACACATCTTTATCTTTCGGCAACATCGGATGAATAGCACGCCATGCCAATTTACCATGACCGATTTCACGACGTCCCGGAGTACCCAAACGGCCACATTCGCCGACAGAGAACGGAGGGAAGTTGTAGAACAACATAAAGTCTTGGTCATATTCAGCCATCAAACCGTCAACCAACTGCGCATCATCAGGCGTGCCCAAAGTAGTGGCAACCAAAGCCTGAGTTTCACCACGGGTAAACAGTGCTGAACCGTGAGCTTCCGGCAATACGGCAACTTCACACTGAATCGGGCGAACTGTTTTAGTATCGCGGCCGTCAATACGGTGTCCGGTAGAAAGAACCTTCTCACGCATAGTGTGGTGCATAACATTTTCAATAGCGTCGGAAACAAAAGCGTTTTCAACTTCATTTTCCGGATCGATAGAAGCCTTAACTTCTTCTGCCAACTGACCTAAAACCGTGCCGCGCTCTTGCTTATCGGTAATAGAAAAAGCAGCATTGTAGCGGTCGCCGTAGTCTTTCATAATGCGTTGGCTCAAAGCCTCGTATTCCGGCGGAAATTCAGGAACAGCCCATTTTTCTTTACCGGCTTCGGCAGCCAATTCTTTAATCATTTCAATAACCGGCTGGAAGCTGTCAAAGCCAAACATAACGGCACCGAGCATAGTTTCTTCCGAAAGTTCGTTAGCTTCGGATTCTACCATCAAAACGCCTTCTTCCGTACCGGCAACAGTCAATTCCAATTCAGAAGTTTTCTGTTCATCAACACTAGGGTTCAAAATGTACATACCATCTTTGTAGCCGACTTTAGCTGCGCCGATAGGCCCCATAAACGGAATACCGGAAATTGCCAAAGCAGCAGAAGCGGCAACCATAGCCAACACATCCGAATCGTTTTTCTGGTCATGAGAAACAACCGTGCAGATAATCTGAACTTCATTTTTAAATGCGTCAGGAAACAGCGGACGAATCGGGCGGTCAATCAGGCGTGAAATCAAAATTTCGCGTTCGGAAGGTTTGCCTTCGCGTTTGTTAAAGCCTCCAGGAATTTTACCGGTAGCATAGTATTTTTCTTGATAGTTTACTGTTAAAGGAAAGAAATCCTGGTCTGCTTTCACTTCTTTTGCGGCAACAACAGTAGCAACTACTTTTGTATCGCCATAGGTTGCAACCACGGCACCGGTAGCCTGTCTGGCAATTTTACCGGTTTCCAACTCTAACTTACGTCCGCCCCATTCCATTTCTTTGCGGCACACTTTAAAATCTATCATATATTCTTTCCTTTCTCTTCATCTTTTATCATCTTTATAAAACCTCACCTGTCCAGAAGCAGGATTTTTTAGGGGTTGCGAACAAACGCAACCCCTTTTGCCGGATATTACTTACGCAAATCCAACTTTTTAATGATATTCTGGTATCTTTCTTCGCTTGTTTTTTTCAAGTGGTCAAGCAAGTGACGACGGCGACTAACCATCTTCATCAAGCCCAAACGAGAGTGCAAATCTTTTGCGTGAACATTGAAGTGTTCAATCAAAGCGTTAATACGATATGTCCAGATAGCAATCTGAACTTCCGGAGAACCTGTATCATCAGCAGAAGTACCGTATTTAGCAATAATTTCTTTTTTAACTTCACTTGTAATCGACATCTTTATATTTCCTTTTTTTCATCTAAATTAAACACGCGAATCGGTGAAATTTTACGTTCATCAATCCGCACCAACGCAATCAAACAACCATGGAAATAAGCAGCCGCACATTCTGACGGTTCAGCGTCATAATTTTTAGGCGAAATACCCTGTCCCATGCTTAATTTTTTTGCATCTTCTTCCGAAACAGCAATCTCCGCGATGCCGCGCAGGGATGTTTCTATCGGCAGAAGCAGCTTACGCCGTTTTTCTACATACTCCATTTTTTCTAAATTTTCCAGTAAAATCGTATGCTTAGTGTCAAAAATTCCGCATTTTGTGCGCCTTAGCATTATCAAATGCCCCAATGTGCCCAAAAATTGCGCTAAATCTTTACCCAATGTCCGCACATAAGTCCCTTTAGAGCATTCCACCCTAAACTTTGCCGAATCGGCATAAACCTCAAGCAATTCCAAGTCATATATTTCTATTTCACGCGGAGGAATAGTTACTTCTTGTCCCTTGCGCGCCAATTTATAGGCCGGCTGCCCTTTGATTTTTATGGCGGAATAGGCAGGAGGAGTTTGGGTTATTTTTCCGATAAAATGCGGAATAGCCGCCAAAATTTCTGCGCGCGTCGGAATTTTTTCACAACGGGCTACGACTTCGCTATCCGTATCGTCAGTCACGGTTTGTTCGCCCCATTTGACTATGAACTCATATTCCTTTTTACCATCGGTTACAAACGGCACCAACTTTGTCGCCTCACCGAAAGCAATAGGCAGCACTCCGCTCGCAAATGGGTCTAAAGTGCCGGTATGTCCGTTTTTGTTGGCGTGCATAAGCCACCGCGTTTTGCCCACGACTTCGGTTGAGCCCATACTGCAAGGCTTATCAACAATCAGCCAGCCGTTAACATTATCCGCTTTTGTATGTTTCATTTTGTCATTTCCAAAAATTCATCTTCAGTTAAAATTTTCACACCGAGTTCATGCGCTTTTTTAGCCTTGGAACCGGCGTCTTCGCCCATTACCACATAATCTGTGCGGCTTGACACCGACCCAGCCACTTTGGCGCCGCATTTTTGAGCAATCGCCTTGGCCTCGGCACGCGCCAAGCCGGCAAGCGTACCGGTAAACACCACGATTTTCCCGTTAAGCGGCGAATCTGAATTTATGTCTGAAACATATTCTTCCACCGTTACATATTTCAGCAGCTCGGCAATGGTTTTTTGGTTATGCTCTTCGCAGAAAAATTCAACAATATCCGTACCCATGGAAGCACCGATACCGTCAATGGTTACCAGTTTTTCGGTTTCGCGGTTTTCCATTTCATGCTGCAAAACGGCAAAAGAGCCGTAGTTTTTAGCAAGCGTTAGGGCTGTGGCGGCGCCGACTTGGGAAATTCCCAGCGCATAAATAAACCTTGGCAAAGAAATAACCCTACGGCTGTTTATAGCATTAAACAAGTTCTTAACCGATAGCCGTCCCCAACCGGTTCTTTTTTCTAAATTCAACGCCTTTACCGGACTGAACAAGTCATCTTTAGGCGCGTGATTGCGTTCTTCCAATGTAAAAATATCGGCAGGATTATGCAAAAACCCTTCGTCAAAAAACTCTTCTATTACTCTGTCGCCCAATCCAACAATATCAAACGCTTCTTTAGACACAAAATGCTTTAAGCGCTCTTTAGCCTGCGCCGGACAGGTTAACCCTCCGGTGCAGCGGCGGATTGCCTCATTTTCTTCGCGAATGGCATGCGCGCCACATTCCGGACAAACAGTCGGGAACTCATACGGTTGCGAATCCGTCGGACGCTTATCCAAAATCACTTCCACAACTTGCGGAATAACATCTCCGGCACGCTGTATTACCACCATATCGCCAATGCGAAAATCTTTGCGCTTTATTTCATCTTCATTATGCAAAGTAGCATGCGAAACCAGCACTCCGCCCACGTTTATCGGTTCCAAATCGGCGACCGGGGTCAAAGCTCCGGTACGTCCGACCTGTACGCGGATATTATTTATACGGGTAATTGCCTGCTCTGCCGGAAATTTATGAGCTATCGCCCAACGCGGCGTACGGGTTAAAAAGCCCAAACGGTTCTGCAATTCTATTGAATTAACCTTATAGACCAAACCATCAATATCATACGGCAAATCGGCGCGAATTTCCATAATATGAGCAAAATTCTTTTCTATTTCGGCAATGGATTTGCAGACTTTGTTATTGGGATTTATCGGAAAACCCCATTCCTGCAGTTTTTCAAAAAATTCCTCTTGTGTTTGCCATTGGCGCTGTGAAACCTCACCCCAAGTATAAGCCCAAATACTCAGCTTGCGTGCAGCTGTAATTTTAGGGTCAAGCTGACGCAGCGAACCGGCGGCGGCATTGCGAGGATTAGCAAATATTTTCTTTTTTTCCGCCGCATTTTTTTCATTCAGCGCCAAAAAATCGCTTTTTGCCATATAGACTTCGCCGCGAACTTCCAGCACTTCGGGAACACCTGCCGGCAGCTGCAGCGGTAGTTGACGAATCGTCTTTAGATTTTCGGTTATATCTTCGCCGACTACGCCGTCGCCGCGGGTGGCGCCGGAAACGAATCGTCCGTTTTCATAACGCGCCGTAAAAGACAAACCGTCAATTTTCAGCTCTGCCATAAACGGAATATTCTCGGCCGTATTCAAAAAACGTTTTACACCCTGCACAAAATCTTCCACTTCTTCAATAGAAAAAACATCGGCCAGCGACAGCATCGGAAAACGATGTTCTATTTTATTGAATTTGCTCTGCACCGCGGCGCCGACACGCTTAGACGGACTGTCAGCACGCACTAAATCCGGATAGATTTTTTCGATTGCCGTATTGCGGTGTTTTAACTTATCATATTCGGCATCGGTCAAATACGGCTCATCATTTTGGTAATAAGCATTATCCGAGCGAGCAATTTCCGCCGCCAAATAAGCCAATTCCGCCGCCGCTTCTTCACGGCTCAATTCTGCAGGTTCTTTCATTTTATCTCCTTTGCTTTTAATATAAAGCCAAAGGTGATAATGTCAATTTTTTATAAGTTTTATCTAAAGAAAAAGCGGCATTGCTGCCGCCCAAGTTTAAACATTAAACAAGAAATTCATCAAATCGCCGTCCTGAACAACATACTCTTTGCCTTCGGAACGCATCTTTCCGGCATCTTTACAGCCTTGCTCGCCGCCAAATTGCACATAATCATCATAAGAAATTGTTTCGGCGCGAATAAAACCACGTTCAAAATCAGTATGAATAATTCCGGCGCATTGCGGAGCTTTCATTCCTTTAACAAAAGTCCAAGCGCGAACTTCTTTCGGTCCGGCCGTAAAATAGGTCTGCAAACCCAAAAGATTGTAACCGGCGCGAATAATTTTTGCCAATCCGGTTTCTTCCAAACCCAAAGCGCTCAAAAATTCTTGTTTTTCGCTTTCAGATTCCAGTTGTGCCACTTCCGACTCAATTTCGGCTGAAATAATAACCGATTCAGCGCCTTCGTCAGCTGCCATTTTCTGCACGGCTTTTGAAAATTCATTACCGGTTGCCGCCGAATCCTCGTCAACATTGCAAACATACAAAACAGGCTTAGAGGTCAGCAGCTGCAGCATTTTATAGCACTTTACCGCTTCTTTATCCTGAGCATCCGGCGCGGCAGAACGCGCAGGCTTACCGGCTTGCAATGCGGCAATAATCGGCTCTATAACCCGCACGTTTACGGCAGCATCTTTATCTCCGGCCGTGGCTTTTTTACGCAGCTGGTCAATTCTTTTTTGCAAAGAATCCAAATCGGCAATCATCAATTCTGTTTTTACAATATCTGCATCACGCACCGGGTCAACAGTCCCCTCAACGTGGGTGATATTATCATTTTCAAAACAGCGTAAAACGTGGATTACAGCGTCTGTTTCACGAATATTGGCCAAGAACTGATTTCCCAAGCCCTCGCCTTTTGACGCGCCTTTTACCAAACCGGCAATATCCACAAACTCCAGTTGTGTCGGCACCACGTTTTTAGGCTGAACCATTTCAACCAATTTATCCAAACGTTTATCCGGAACAGCGACACGGCCGGTATTTGGCTCAATTGTGCAAAACGGAAAATTCGCAGCCTGAGCGGCAATTGTTTGTGTTAAAGCATTAAAAAGCGTAGACTTACCAACATTTGGCAAACCAACGATACCACAGTTAAATCCCATAATCAAAACTCCTAACGGGCTGTATTTCTTAAAATTTTATTTGTTATAGACAATTAGCCGCCGCTTTGCAAGCACTATTTATACTCATTATGATAAATGAATTTTTAAAGAAAAAAACAGCAGTTTTTACATCTGCTGTTTTTTTACAAACAAAATCACTTTAGAAGTTGTAATTATAGTTATGACTGCATTTTTACCTCATTCTTATGTAAATTAAAAACAAAAAATGAACGATTGAGAATAAAAAAAGAATCGTATATTTCATAAAAAAACATAAAAAATCAAAGCATATTAGCTTGGGTGAACGGATAAAAATAGATAACTGTACTTTTTTTATTTTCAAGAATTTTGCTCATACAGCCTCCTTATTTCAGGATTGGAACACCCTCCAGGTTCAAATAAACATCTTTCACGTTCTAAAATTTCCTGAATTTCCGGGTTTATTGACACAAAAAGAATGAGAAAAATCAGAGGCGAGCTAAAAAATAAAACATTTCTTTTGTTTAATGGCAAAAACACAAAGAAAATTAAACAGATAGCAGTCAATCCCAGCAAAATTCGCTCAAAATATATTGATAAGGTTATATTTTCGGCAAAGCTCTCTATTTCATATTGCAAAATGCAAAGCATTAACAGAATAAAACCAGCTAACAGACCTTTACAGGCCATAAGCAATATTTTTTTTATTATTCTAAAATTTTCATTCATACTAATAGTATATGATGAAATTAAATATATGTCAATGCTAGAGAAAGATTGTATATCAATATATAACTTCTCTAGCATATTTTTAATTATTTATAGTCATCTATATTTACCTATTCCTTGGGATTACTAGGACAAGCCTCTTCTAATGTCTTGCCGTCTGAAGCTCCTGTCCAGCCTTTTGTATTTGCAACCCAATCCCGTCTACTATCTGATAAAGGACTACCTTGTAGCAAATCAGATAATTCTCTACATGCACTAACTATTTTGCCAACAAGCTGTCCCCAATTACCTCTTTTGGCTGCTTCGTAATTTGCTCTGCAATGCCCATAACTATCGGCACCTACTATTTTCATATTAAGGATTTTATTGTTAAAAATATGAGCAGAAACGCTAAACAGCACTCTTGCTCATGTTATATTTTTTAACATATATCAGGTTACCTGTCAAGACATTTTTACAATAATAACAAGTTTTTTATATATTTTACACCTTATTTTTCTTCAAATGTCAAGGCTTTGCCGTCAGAAGTAATCAGGGTCAATATATCATTCTGCAAAGTAAAATTTCTAACTTTATCCAAATCGGCAAAATAACGTCCTTCGGCTTCCATTTCTTCACGCGGCCCCATCATCATAGTTGTTCCGCCGGCACTAAAAGTTATTTTATCATTAAATATTTTATAGCTGCCAAAATAATTGTTGACCACTTGTCCGTAATAGTCATTTCCGCTGTCGGCAAATTCCAAAGTAACGGTTGTACCGGCTTCGGAATTTTGCATAACAAACTTTTTACCGGCCAAAGAAATTTGCTCTACCGTATTACTGCAACCAGTCAAAAAACAAATACCCAATAACATAATCAAAAATTTTTTCATTTTTATCTCCTTTATTTTTTGAAAAACAAATCCCCACTCAAGCGGGCGGGGATTCAAATAGATTATAACACAAAAAAGACTAGAAGCCTTCGGTGTCTAAGCGTTTGCGCATCTGTTTGCGAGCACGGCGGATAGCTTCTGCTTTACGACGAGCTTTCTTTTCAGAATTCTTTTCGTGGCAGCGGCGCAATTTCATTTCGCGGAAATCACCTTCTCTTTGCATTTTCTTTTTCAAGATTTTCAAAGATTGGTTTACATCGTTTCCGATAACTGTTACTTGTACCACTTAAATCACCTCTTTCCAAAATTTTCTAAAGTTTAACAACAAATTTAGCTTTATTTAACACATACTTTTTTATTTTTCAAGCAAAAAATAGCATTACAAAAAAAATTAAAACGCCGCCCTTTTAATAAGAGCGACGCTTTAATTTAATTAGTTAGATGAGTTTGGACATATACTTCATCTTAGATTTCAGAAGCATCTTAATTTCTTCGTCCAAGGAAGCAAAATCCTTGAACATCGGCTCATTGTCTACAATCTCCTTTAAAAGAGAAAGAGACATATTATCTGAAGACAACATATTTTTAACAGTCTCAACTTTCAGACTATATCCGCAGCCATGATAGGTTTTATAAGTTGTTTCATTGAGATACATCTCAACAACAGAATCAAAACCATCAAACTCCGGATTCAGTTTTTTGCAACTGCTAAGAAGACTCGCTAAATGACAATTTGCCGATTTCAACATCACTATGTACTCATAGTTTGTGTTAGCAGCAATAAGACGACGAGCAACCTCATTATCTTTTTTAGCCAACAAATCAGCAATTACAGCTTGAGGCAATCCGTTTTTAAGCACAACTGTTTCTGCAATCTCGGCTGACTTATGAGCTTTTCCATTTATCATAGCCACAGCAATCAACTCATTCACAGTTTTAGCAGAACGGCACCGGCTCATAAACCAATCATATACAAGCTGCCAATTAACCGCTTCATAATGCAATCTATGCTTACAAATATCAAACATAGCCTCCTCCGGAAGGTTGACTTTCATAAGATTAAACTGTTCTAAGTTATGTTCAGCATTGTAATTATGCCACATTTTCATAAATGCGGAGACAGACAATTTACTAAGTGCTTTTGCGTCGCCATTATACAGCACCTTATACCAGCGAATCTGATTTTCATCAGGCCAAATATAAAGCTCTGTTTCTTCCACAAAATACGGATTAAATCTGAATTTAACAGATTTTACCCAAGATGTCAAAAACATAAAAGTCTCCTTGGCCACCGGATAATGCCACTCAAAGTCATCATTGTTAAAATAGAAGAGTATCGCATCTCCCATACCTTTACAACCACGTCTTTTTTGCCATCTGCTCCAGCATTTAGCGGCAGAAACAGGAAGGGCATAAGCCCAAACAACCATCAGCAGAGCTTCAACAACAGCCACCGGGGTAGCTATCAATGCCGTTATGGCAAATCCGCCGGCGATAAGCGCCGAGACAACAAATAGCAAAACACCGGACAAAGCCATCCACAAGAGTGTACCCACATTTTTACAAAAGGTACAAGCCTTTGAAACAAAATTTTCCATAATGAAAAAGATTTTTGACAACATAATCTCCCATGTCATCGTGAATAAAATACATAAGCTGTTTCAGAGATTTCAGCAAAAAAATATTTTAGCCGAGAAACAACGCCTTACGCAAAATTTTCAAACATTCAGACAAAGTTAATCAGTTATATGAGCAAAACTCTCTAACCAACAATCAATATCCTAATAATTTTACACAATTCTTTATAAAGCGATTTGAAAATACTACATTTTTTATTTTTTGTCAAATATAACAATAAAGCCCGCAAAAATGCAGGCTCTGTTTTTGGTTTTTCAATCAAACTTACGCTATAATATTCGGATTTATAGAATTTTCTACTTTACTGATTTTTTTTGCCAATCCGACTTTTTGCCCAGCCAACTGTTTTGCCTGATAAAAATCGACGGTTTTCCCCTGTTTCAGCAATCTTGACATATCAGTGTTAACATGTCTTTGCTCTAGTTTCAGCTCACACAACAAAAGTTGAAGTTTTGCTGTTTTATCGTTACCAATCATCAGTAAAATAACCCTTTCCGCATTTTTTTTTAACAAAATCAATTTTTTTATGGATTTTTTTTCCAAAAGTTGTAAAGAGTATACATTATTTTTTGACTGATTGCAATATTTTAAAACGGAGTTTTTATAGAATGACTAACATCAAAAAAATCGGTATCTTAACAAGCGGCGGTGATTGCGCCGGACTTAACGCCGTAATTATGGCCGTAGTAAACGCCGCCACCAAACAAGGCTGGGAAGTTTACGGTATTCATGACGGCACCGACGGTTTGACCAATCGTCCGCTTTCTTACGAAATTTTAACAGAAAGCAATTTCAGCAGCTCCCCTTGGCCGAGAATGGCCGGTTCTTATTTGGGCTCTCTGAACACCGGCGTAAAAGAATCGCAAGAAGTTTTGGCTCAACGTTTCGGCGAGGGCGTGCGTGAACTTGGTTTAGATGCGGTTTTGGTAGTCGGCGGAGACGGCAGCATGAACATTGTCAGCACCTACTGCAAAATGGCCGGCGTTAAGATGATTGGTATTCCAAAAACAATTGACAATGATACCCCGCTGACAGAATTTTCAGTTGGTTTCAACACCGCTTGTCAAGTTTGCACCGACGCTTTGGACGATTTAATGACAACAGCACGCTCACATCACCGCGCTTTGATTTTGGAAGTTATGGGACGAGACGCCGGACACTTGGCCATGCACTCGGCTATTGCCGGTTTTGCCGATATTTGCCTGGTGCCGGAAATTCCATACACTTTGGACGGTATTGTTAAAAAGCTGGAAGCAGTAAAAGCCAGCGGGCGCACCAGCGCTTTGATTGTGGTTTCCGAAGGCGTTAAAACCGAAAACGGCGAAGCTGTTACCGGCGCCGTGAATATGGTCGGCGAAAAAATCAACGGCGGTATCGGCGATTATTTAAGCAACTTAATCAACGCCAACTACAAAGGTTTCCAAACCCGCGTTACAAAATTGGGACACGTTCAGCGTTCCGGCAATCCGACTTCATTTGACCGCACCTTAGCCGTAATATTGGGTGCCGAAGCCGTTCGCTTGTTGGCAGAAGGACACACCGACCGCATGGTATCGCTCAGCAACGGCAAAATCACATCATTCACTTTAGACGAAGTTGTTGCCGCCGGCACCACCGGTTTGGACGCGCACAGCGATTATGTTAAAGCAGCACACGCCATCGGTATGTATGTCGGCGAAGTTGATAAAATATAATTTATCCGCATAAACAAAAAAGAGTTGTCTTAAAAGGCAACTCTTTTTTTGTTTTGTACGAAACAATTACTTTTTCTTGTTTCGAAGTTTCAGATAAGCGAAACCGCCGGCAAGCAACACCACAACCGCAATTATCACATAAATAACGGTGTTCAAGATGATGTTAACAAAAATCAGCAGGTTGATAACAGTTGTTCCACCGCGATAAACCAGCATTGGCGGCCAAATTTCCAGCAGCGGGCCGTATAAGCCCAAGAGCAGAAAGACAGCGGCAACGGCGCTTACCACAAGAGCGTGCCCAATGTGAAGTTTTGCCACAGCTCCGATAAAAACTAAATCGAGCAACACGGCAAAAGCCAAAGGCACAATGTTAACAAGCCATAATGAAGTGATTACGGCAAAACCCAGCAACCCGACAATGAGACGAGCGCGACCCAAATCCTTGTTTTCCATAAAAAATAAAATTAAAGATGAATAATTGAATGAATAATTAAAAGATAACCTCACTATACCCCATTTTTTATAAAATGCAAGATATTTATTGACAAAATTGACATTTATTTGTATATTATCCTCAACTTTTATATTATTAACTTAATTTTTAGACGTATGAAATTTTTAGTATTGAGCATTTTTGCCACCGTATCAATTTTGCTTTTTGCCTGCGGCATAGCCTGGTTATGCACCTTTTCAATCGGTTCCTGGCTGGTTCTGTCGCCTTTTGTCGCTTATGTGTTTTACATTTGCCTCAAAACAAGCGATGAAACAAAATTGTCCGACATTATTTGCAAAAACATATTACCTGTTTGCATCGGTCTGTTTGCGTGTTTGGCATTTTTTTGGTTTATCGGACATTTAACATTGGATAACATAATTCCTTTTGCGTCTGTCGGCTACACCATTATATGGGGCATATTATCAGCAATGTGCGCTGTCAACGTAATTTTTGCGGTAGCATTCATCATTCAGTTTTTGGCTAAAGTGTTGGATGTTATCTTTTTACGAAAACACTCCGCTCGAAAATCCGTAAAAAGCAGTGCAACTTTTATTGTATCCAGCATTTGCTGTTTGGCAATATTCCTTGCAACAATGTACTATGTACTTTACCCTATCGGGTTGGCTTAATCCTCAAAAAAACTCCGTTGTTTTAACAGCGGAGTTTTTTTATTGCACTTATAAATCTAAAAATTAAGCAACAGCTTTTTTAGAAGCGATAGTTTTTTTAATTTTTTTAGCTTCTTCTGTCAGTTTGGTATTAGATGTTTTTTCCAAATAAGAATCCAAACCGCCGTTGTGTTCAATAGAACGCAAAGTTTTAGAGCAAACTTTCAATTTGAATACTTTATTTAATGCTTCACTGAACAGAGAAACAACTTGCAAGTTAGGCAAAAAACGACGACGAGTTTTGTTATTTGCATGGCTTACATTATTGCCGCTCATAACGCCGGTGCCCAAAATATCACATTTCTTAGCCATTTTTAAAAATCCTCAAAGTTAAATTTCAACATATATTTGTTGCTTGTTAATACATTCATTTCATTGACAAGTCAAGTAAAATTATGTAAAAAGATGAAAAATTATCGCGAATCGTTAAAGTATCCGTAGCTCAATTGGATAGAGTGTCGGCCTCCGACGCCGAAGGTTGCGAGTTCGAGCCTCGCCGGATACGCCATTTTAATAAACTGTTACATTAGTGTTAAAATTTTGCCGAATCTTTGATATTTATTGAATATTTACAATCCTTATGCTATGATAGAATTGGTAGAAGTATTGGGGAATTGAAAAAACTGCCGTTTTTTTGATTAGCTTTTGCCGTTAACCTTGGCAGACATCTTGGTTTTGCCGAGTTATTTGAGATATAATTAGGAGAAAATCAATGATTAAACGATGTTTAATTTTGATATACCTTATCGGTATATTTATATTAGGGAACACTACGAATGTTTCTGCCAAGGTGTGTTTCCTGCCGGACGGAAATTGCGAAGCCGGCAAAGCAACATATTCGTCGGTCAATAATACTACAGGCTGCGAATATAAAGATGAAAATGCCGCAAAAAACGGACTTGGCGAATGTCAAGAGACCTATCAGAGCGGAATGTGTTATTACAGACGTTGCAAAATGTCAGAATCTGATTGCATGAAAAAAGCAAATGCCTCAGTTTTAGGATGGTTACGTTGGAAACGTCTAGGTGGCTCCAGAATACCGCCATTAAGCGCCATCCCTTATAAGTGCGTGGTTTGCAAAGATGGTTGCTGGAAACTTATAACAAGTCGAACCCCGGTGATTCCAGAACACACTTGCCGAGAACTGGGATATAAAGTAAAAGAGGATTGTACGGCAGAGTATGTGAAGTTTTCTTCTATTTCCTTGATTGATAAAAACGGTAATCTATGCGGCGTGTGCGACCAGTTAACCTGCTCGCAAATGGGGGGGGGCTATAAAACCCAAGCCAGCTGTACCGCCGATGAGGAATTTGAATCCGTAAACAAAATTGACGCTTACGGCAACATTTGCGGTAACTGTAAAACTAAAACAGGACCGGACCCGGATCCGACACCAGACCCGACACCGGATCCAACACCGGATAATGCAAATAGTAAAACATATTATATCACTTTATACCGCGACATGGACAATAATCACTATTCTGACGGAGATTCAGCAAGCAATATCGGTACTAATAAATGTTTATTAACTGTAAGTGGAAGAATGAAATTTCCTGATACTTCAGGTGATGAATTTATGAGTAATGTTTCATTCTCAGCCCAAATTGCCGGCTATCTTGTTTCCACTCAAAATCAAAATCAAAGTTATCAAAATAACATTGCATACACGCAGCCTGAGTATGTTAAGATGAGCGGGAACTCTAATAACAAGGTGTTCGGTTATGGTGATACCATTGTTTTAAGAGATAACACACCTTGTCGAACAGACATAAATGATGACTTTAAAGCTTATTCAGATTTAAGACGATCAAAACTTTGGGTAGGTTTTGGTCTTGGACAATCTATAATTAAAGATGAAAATTTGTATACAGCTTCAGGAGAAACCGAAAGATGTAAAACACTAACAAAAGACGGAGAATCCAGAACTATTTGTGTTAAATACGAGGATGCAAAGAATACTTGTGCTACTTGGAATTTGAAATCGGAAACCGAGACCAACTGCGGTTACGGCTATACTTTTATCCAAGATAAAGAACATCCTTCCGATGACAATAGCAATAAATGCGGTACTTGTGTGAAAAATGTAACATTTTCTGCTAATACGATAGATTGTGGCGGCTCAGCTCAAAGTTGCGAATATTTCTATCCATCCAATCCTGGCGAACAAAGCTATAAATGTATAACATCTTTATACAACAAATTTATTGTTATTTGGATTGATAGTGATGGTAAAATCAAATATCAAGACAGTAGATCTGTTCCATACAGCGATGAGTACGTTGTATTAACGACAATGAATGATTACAGTAGTGTTACTGATGATTTAGGAGAAATGGAGGGATGGTCGCCAACATCTAAATTTGATAATACAATAGGTCAACGTCGAGGCTTTTATGAGTTGTATATTGAACAAACACACCCTGACAACACCTCTCAATGCTATTTATCTACTGATGAAAATCTTGAAATTTGGAAACGTGGTAATCCTGGTGTAACTGAGTGTGAAAAGAAAATATCCGGCTATACTACTTCAGGTAACAATAACTACGCTTTTGGCGTAGGCTCCGGTGGAAGCACATATTTATCAAATGCGGATATTAAAAAAATGTTTCCTAATAAAAAAATAAATGATACATCAACTGGAATTGATATTGCCGGAACAACCGGTTTAGGAGAAATAATCAGCAAATATGTTTGGTATAGAATTACAAATGTAAAACCAGGTGATGCAATAGACATTTCTCCAAGATGTTACAGAGATGTAAATCTAAACAAAGGATTTGGCGGAAGATGTTACTTTGGTTGGAAAGGCCAAAATTCTTCACTAGGAAATTATACAAACTGTAAAAAACTTAATTAGTTAACTAACTTAAACAAAAAAAGCGGGGTGGATTTATCCCCGCTTTTTTTGTTTAATTAAAATACCTTGGTCGGATTGGCGCTGAATAATAATGGAGTATTAACCAAGCGGCAACAATCACCAAAGAACGGCAACTGTCATTACAATAATTTTTAAGAAAACCGGCTGAATTATACCGGCTTGCATTATTTAATATTTTTTTACTCTATACCGCAATGAGTCTGTTTTATGCCTTTTTGCTGGCAAACCATGATACGGTCGCTTTCCGGTAAATTTTCCGAATCGCCATAATTGCGCATATCTTCTTCAAAATCCATATCCCGCAACTGAACCGTGGGCACAAAGCGGTCTTCTTCAATTACGCGCACATGAAAATCCTTGCTGCCGGCCTGCAATGTGATATACAGCGGTTTACCTATTTTCTTTTTCATATCTGCCTCCCTTTTTGCTAAAAATAATCTCGGTTCCGGATTTTTAAAGGCTTGCCTTATTGTTTTTGACGTGGTACATTGTTCGTATTCTAAAAACAACCGCGAGGACATCATGAAACTTTTGGTTCTGCCGTTTTTTATTTTCGGTCTGCTATTTTTTACACCTGCTCACGCCGAAACAGTGAGTGAAGATATTGATGACGCGATTGTACAAAAAATCTTAGATTCCGGCGATACCGCCGCTTTGCAAAAACTTATAGATGCCGGACTGGATGTTAACTCGCGCGACGCCGACGGCAACACCATGCTGTTTTATTTGTTGACACATTACGCTGATTTAGATATGGCAAAAACTTTGATTAACGCCGGAGCCGACGTTAACTTGCCGTCTGCCAACGGTTTGACGCCTTTACTGGTTGCCACCGCTATTGCCGCAGAATTACAGCAAACACAACCGGCAGCAACAAATGACAATAATTTAAATGCCGAAATTCAGCGGGCTAATTTTAATGAACAACAAAATTTTTTGCTCAAACGCTCACAAAAATTATTACAGCTGCTTATAGACAACGGCGCCGATGTTAACCAGGAAACTCCGCGCGGCACACCGTTGATGAGCGCCGCAACCAGCGATTTGAATGCACCTTTAATTGAAATACTTTTAAAAGCCGATGCCAATGTCAATCAGCAAGACCGCTTTGGACGAACTGCGCTGTTTTATGCTGCCGCGTTCGGCTGTGATACCGTTTCAACCATGCTTCTGAAAGCCGGAGCCGATATCCGCATTACGGATAATGACGGACACGGCTATATGGAGTTGGAAAAAAAAGATATAATCGCCTCGTATGAATAATTATTTCCACAACGTTTGATTGCTAGGAAATAATTAACAATTATGGGTTACGATTATGGCTACCAGGCCGGTAAGGGAGAACTTACTGAGGTCATTTTATTAACTTTTTAGAGGATTAAAATATGTTTATCAGCAGAAAAAGAATCGGCAAAGCCGTTATTGCGGCATTGACCTTTGTACTCTCTGCCGTAGGAACAGCCAGCGCCTCGGAACTGGATTTGATTATTCCGTCCCTGTCTAAGGCCACCTACAGCATTCTTGGTTTGGAAATTTCCGGCAACGGCTTACTGCTTGGCGGTATGGCTGTTTGCATTTTGGGTATGGCTTTTGGCTTGTGGGAATTTTTCCGCATTAAAAAAATGCCGGCTCATGAAGCCATGCTCAAGGTTTCGGAAACAATTTATGCGACCTGCACTACTTATATGAAACAACAAGCAAAATTACTGCTTGTGCTTGAAGTTTTTATCGGCGCCTGCATTATTTATTATTTTGCTGTTTTAAATGGCACGCCGCTTTTGAAAGTTTTGAATATTTTGTTATGGTCGGTTTTGGGTATTTTAGGCTCGTTCAGCGTAGCTTGGTTTGGTATGCGCATCAATACATACGCCAACTCCCGCACCTCTTTTGCCTCTCTTGAAGGCAAAGCCTATCCGGTGATGAACCTGCCTTTGCGTTCCGGTATGTCTATCGGCGTGCTGCTGATTTGCGTTGAACTGATTATGATGATGTTCATTTTGGTATTTATTCCGCGTGATACTGCCGGCGCTTGCTTTATCGGTTTTGCTATCGGCGAATCGCTGGGCGCTTCAGCTTTGCGTATTTGCGGCGGTATATTTACAAAAATTGCCGACATCGGCGCAGATTTGATGAAAATTATTTTCAAAATTGATGAAGATGATGCTCGCAATCCGGGCGTGATTGCCGACTGCACCGGCGATAATGCCGGAGACTCTTGCGGACCGACTGCCGATGGTTTTGAAACCTACGGCGTTACCGGCGTGGCTTTAATCAGCTTTATCGTTTTGGCCGCAGGTATGAGCATTTCCGCCGACGGCGCTATTTCTGCACATTTGCACGCTCCGGAATTGCAAGCTCGCTTAATTACCTGGATTTTTGCAATGCGCGTTTTGATGATTATTACCTCCGTGGTTTCTTATGCGCTAAACGGCTTTATTGCTAAAAAAATCTACGGCGATAAAAAATCATTTGACTTTGAAGCTCCGCTGACCAGTTTGATTTGGCTGACATCGTTAATTTCTATTTTGGTAACGTTCGGTGTATCTTATTTAATGCTGCCAAAAGAGAGTTTCGGTTCAAACATTTGGTGGGAATTGTCGGTAATTATCAGCTGCGGAACTTTGGCCGCCGCCATTATTCCGGAATTTACAAAGATTTTCACATCTTCTAAATCTCAACACGTTCAAGAAGTGGTTAACGCCAGCCGTGAAGCCGGAGCGTCTTTGAACATTATTTCCGGTATTGTCGCCGGTAACTTCTCGGGCTTTTGGCAAGGTGTGGTTATGGCCGGTCTGATGGCTGTTGCATACATCACTTCTTTGGGTGATTTATCACAAATTATGATTTATCCGACAGTATTCGCTTTTGGTTTGGTAGCCTTTGGTATGCTGGGCATGGGACCGGTTACCATCGCCGTAGACAGTTACGGTCCGGTTACCGATAACGCTCAATCCGTATTTGAACTTTCTCAGATTGAAGACATTAAAGGCATTAAAAAAGAAATCAAAAATGATTATGGCTTTGAACCGGACTTTGAACAAGGCAAACACTTGCTTGAAGCTAACGACTCGGCCGGAAACACCTTTAAGGCCACTTCTAAGCCGGTGTTAATCGGTACAGCCGTAATCGGTGCAACAACCATGATTTTCTCTATCATCTTGCTTTTGAACCTGCAATTAAACCTGCTTGACGCCCGCGTTTTGATTGGTTTGATTTTGGGTGGTGCCGTAATTTACTGGTTCTCCGGCGCTTCAATTCAGGCGGTTTCAACCGGTGCTTACCGCGCTGTTAACTATATTAAGGAACACATCAAGCTGGATACCAAAAAAGCAGCTTCGGTGGAAGATTCTAAAACCGTGGTTAAAATCTGCACTCAATATGCGCAAAAAGGTATGTTCAATATCTTTATCGTTATATTCTCTTTTGCCATTGCATTTGCTTTCTTTAGTCCGGAAATGTTTGCCAGCTATCTGATTTCAATCGCCATTTTCGGCTTGTATCAGGCTTTGTACATGGCTAACGCCGGCGGTGCTTGGGATAATGCCAAAAAAGTGGTAGAAGTAGACTTAAACGAAAAAGGCACAGAATTACACGCTGCCTCGGTTGTCGGCGATACTGTCGGCGACCCTTATAAAGACACGGCTTCCGTTGCCTTAAACCCGATTATTAAATTTACGACCTTGTTTGGTTTGCTGGCTGCTGAAATGGCTGCGAAAGTTTCGGCTAAATCCGAATGTCTGGCAACCTCTATCGCCGTAATTTTTCTTGTAATCGGCATTGTGTTTGTATGGCGCTCATTCTACAAAATGCGCATTGAAGCAAAAAAGGTTGACTAATTCAATTTTGTTTGCTAGAACGACGGCGATATAAAAATATCGCCGTTTTTCTTTTTTATTTATGGAGTTTTAGATGGAATCTTTTTTTGCTTTTTTAAGCACTTATGACACAACGCAATTTATAAGCGCATTTGTGGTTTTGTTTGCTATCATCGATATTATAGGCGTGTTGCCGGTAGTATTGAATTTGTTGCAAGACGGACGTACCATTCACGCCGGACGCGCCTCTATTATTTCTCTGGTACTGTTTATCGGCTTTATGTATATGGGTAATGCCTTTTTACAACTGTTCAGCCTGGATATTTCTTCGTTTGCTATCGCCGGTTCTATTATTATTTTCATTATCTCTATGGAAATGATTTTAGATGTGCATATTTTCCACGAAAATAAATATTCGGCCAACGACGCAACTTTTACCCCGATTGTTTTTCCGTTAATCGCCGGCGCAGGTTCATTTACCACGATTTTGGCCATTCGCTCTCAATATGCTGATTTGAACATTATTCTGGCGATTGTCTTAAACATTATTGTGGTTTACCTTGGTTTGAAAATGGCTCCGAAATTGGAAAAAATACTTTCTCCGGGAATCATCTGTATTTTTCAAAAAGCATTTGGTATTATTTTGATGTCAATCGCCGTAAAATTATTTACATCAAACTTAACAATTTTAGTTGAGGGCATATCTGCAGCTCAATAAGCGGATATACATATATAAACGCCCCAATCTGCACGATTAGGGCGTTTTTTTGTTTTAGAACCAATACATTAAATAATTACAACTTTTATTTTGCCGGCAAACCTGATTATTTTTACAAAGTTCGTTAATACGGGAAACGGTTAAATCTTTTAAACAATTTGTATTACCTTTATAACATATATTATCCCCGACAAAACCAGAAGAAATTACCGCAGCATTTTCATTCGGTTCATTTGTATAAAACTGGATACGCTCTACCATGCTGTGATAATACCGCCCGATAGTTAAAAACATTTGGCACCCCAAATAGTTATTGTTAGCGTTAAATGAGGCTATTCCAATATAGCCGGTACCATGGTGATATATGCTCAATATATTGCCGATGCTATCCTTTACTTGATATTCATTATTCGGTATAATCATATCATCTGGAAATTCATCCAATGCCAGCAAAAGAGGAACAATATATATCTCACTGTTTGCAACTGTTGTATCATTTACTCGCAGCTGAGATTTATAGCTGTTTATAGCGCTAATCATTGAACGCCACTGATCTAAGGCTTTGTTCCATTTATACATAGATAGCGCTTTAGAGTATCCAGCAAGCCCGCCGACAGTTAAAACGGCAATAACAGCCAATACTCCTAACATCTCTATCATACTCCTACCCACCTCGCCACCTGTAGCCGCCCAAGGACATGGCAGACGAATATCCATGACTTTATTGTCAAAAGCTCGTCGAAGAATGACACTGAAGGATAAATTTCTTAATCGATAGAACACATTGTTTTTTAATTTATCCATATTTCTAAACCTCCTGAAATTGCACATAAAACAAAACCCGCTGTAAAAAGCGGGCGGATGTTCAGAAACCGTACTGTATCAAACGGCTCGGCTTATTCAGCGCATAGCCATATTCAGCCGACATCCGTCCAGCGGAAATCGGCATACTAAAATTTAAGTCGTTTATGCTAACGACTGATACAGAAAAGGGTTTCTGACGCCCTAGGCAGACTATTGTCCGCCTGCTAAATATCTTACTTAAATATTATTTGAAAGTAAAGATAATTATATATCCGCACTGCACTGCATAAACTCGGAGTTTGCAAAATATAATAAAAGGAAGAGAGTTACAAAACTCCCTTCTCATCAATATTTAAGAAATATTTTTCAAAATCAATTAACATCAGACATTTTGATGTGTATTCAACCTTTCTTTTATTTACGCACATCAAAAATTTCGAACTTAGATTTTAGATAACTTAATAGCGCGGAATCATTAAAAAATTTATCGCAATCCACTTCCTGAGTGGTTTTATCCTCCGGTATCGGCCGATATTTTTGCAAATAATATTCTTTCACACCCAAGGCAGATAGTTCATCAGCTATGTTATAAATATCGGCAATATCCAAAATACGCGGATCACAAGTGGTGCGACATTCAAAGTGTACGCCGCTGTTAATCAAAATCTGCAGGCTTTCTTTGATATTACCAGCAGGTGTCGGGCAACCGGTAACTTTGGTATATCTTTCCGTATCTAACGGAACTTTTATATCCATACCAACCCAAGAAACTTTATCCATAACTTTTTTCAAGGCTTCAGGGTTATAGCCGCCGGTGTGCAAGCCGATTTCAAACCCCATAGTTTTAACTTCATCCATCGCTTGCGGCAAATTGCTCTGCATTAACGGCTCTCCGCCGCTAAAAACAACTGCATCCAAAATACCTTTACGGTGTTCCAGCAAATGAAGTACCTTATCCCACCCCGTATTATCATCGCTGTTAGGATTTTGCAAAGATGAATTATAGCAAAACGGACAACGCCACGGACAACCCTGCATAAAAACAACAGCGGCTATCTTATTTGGAAAATCGACGATACTGAATTTTTCAATATCGCCGATTCTTAATAAATCAGAAGACATACGCGTCTACTTTTTTATTCTGCAGCCAAAGCACAGCAGCAATCGTTATCCAAATATGCCACAGCTTTTTCTTCACAAAAACATTTACGAGAATAATATTCAGATTTTTTACCTTTATTGAATTCAGAAACCGGACGATGATACCCCATAACTCTGGTCCAGATTTCGCAAGGCTGTCTTTCAGCGTCAGTTAATTTGATGTCTTCAATTTTAATGGTGTTTTCCATAGTTTTATCTCCCTAAAATAAAATATTCTGTAAAGTTAAGCAGCATTGCCGGCTTTTAATTTTTTCAATTTTGCGGCCTTCTTCTCTTCGTCGCAAATCGGGCAGAACTTATGTTCGCCGGCCAAATAGCCGTGTTTCGGACAAATTGAGAAAGTCGGAGTAATTGTGATGTACGGCAAGCGGTAATTGGTCAAAACTTTTTTAATCAGTTCGCCGCAAACCTTGGCCGAAGAAATTCGCTGACTCATATATAAGTGCAATACGGTGCCGCCGGTATATTTAGATTGCAAAGTGGCCTGCAAATCCAAAGCCTCAAACGGGTCATCGGTATAACCGACCGGTAATTGTGAAGAGTTGGTATAATACGGATCTTCCTTAGTACCGGCTTGAATAATTCCGGAAAAGCGTTTTTTATCTTCACGAGCAAAGCGGTAAGTAGCACTTTCTGCCGGTGTAGCTTCCAAATTATACATGTGTCCGGTTTCTTCTTGAATTTTTACCAAACAACTGCGGATATAATCCAAGAATTTTTCAGCAAACGCCTTTCCCCATTCGTCGGCAACATTGTGTTCATCGTTAGTAAAGTTACGAATCATCTCGTTAATACCATTTACACCAATGGTAGAGAAGTGGTTGCGCAAAGTACCCAAATAACGTTTGGTGTATGGATATAAACCATTGTCAATCAAGCGTTGAATAACTTTTCTCTTAATTTCAAGTGAGGTGCGGGCAATATTCATCAACTCATCAACACGAGCGAACAAGGCTTGTTCATTGCCTTTGAACATATAACCCAAACGAGCACAGTTAAAAGTTACCACACCGATAGAACCTGTTTGCTCAGCCGAACCGAACAAGCCGTTACCTTTTGCCAACAACTCACGCAAGTCTAACTGCAGACGGCAGCACATAGAACGAATCTGCCCCGGTTTCAAAACAGAGTTAATAAAGTTCTGGAAATAAGGCATACCGTATTTGGCGGTCATTTCAAACAATAACTGTGATTTTTCATCTTCCCACGGAAAATCCGGTGTCATATTATAAGTAGGAATAGGGAATGTAAACGGACGCTCCAACACATCGCCTGCCATCATAACTTCAATATAGGCGCGGTTAATCATATCCATTTCTTTTTGGCAATCACCGTAAGTAAACGGCATTTCTTCCTGACCTTCAATAATCGGCATATAATTTTCATCATGACCGGCAATATGACCGCCGATGTACGGATGCTGATTGCGCAAATCTTCAGGACAAACCCAGTCAAAAGTAAAGTTTGTAAACGGTGTTTGTGAGCCCCAGCGAGAAGGAACGTTCAAATTATAAACCAATTCCTGAATAGATTGCTTAACTTGATCAAAAGTCAAATTATCTTTTTTAACATACGGAGCCAAATAGGTATCAACAGATGAAAAGGCTTGAGCTCCGGCCCATTCGTTCTGCAGAGTCCCCATAAAGTTAACCATTTGCCCAACGGCAGAAGTCAAGTGCTTTGGAGGATTAGCCTCTGCTTTGCCTTTTACACCGTTAAAGCCTTCTTTTAAAAGATTTTTCAACGACCAACCGGCACAATAAGCCGCCAACATATCCAAGTCATGAATATGAATATCACCGTTGCGGTGAGCTTCACCAACCTCAGCCGGATACACATGGCTCAGCCAGTAGTTAGCCGTAACTTTACCGGAAACGTTCAAAATCAAACCACCGTTAGAATACCCCTGATTGGCATTAGCGTTAACACGCCAGTCCAACTTTTCCAAATATTCGTTAATAGAGCTTTCAACATCAACCATAACTTTGTGGTCAGAGCGCATACGGTTACGTTTATCGCGATATAAAATATAAGCCTTGGCCGTGGCAAAATAGTTGGCAGAAATCAGCACCTGTTCAACAATATCTTGAATTTGCTCAATAGAAGGTAAGGATTCACTGAATTTGTGATTGATAACCTTCATTACCTGAGCAGTTAAAAGCCAGGCGTCAGAATTACCAAACTCTCCGGTAGTTGTTCCGGCTTTTAATATAGCGTTGTAAATTTTGTTTTCATCAAACGGCGCTAAAGTTCCATCACGTTTTGTAATGCTTTCAACATTAGTGTCTATTTTGTTTGTTATGGTATTTTGCTCTGTACCCATTATATAATTCTCCCAGTGGCGTTGTTATAAACATTTATTGAATGGTATACTACATATAGTATGAATAATTTGTAAACAAACAATATCTAGTATACCCAACTTTTTTTATTTGCCTATAAAGCACATTTGGCTTGATGTTTTACATACTAGAAAAATAAATACCCAGCCGACAAGGAAAATAATGTTACATTTTTGCATAATTTCTTTAAATGTTTAAATTTACGGCTAAAAATTTTTTTTGGTATGTATATAACCTTGTTAACATTTATTAACATTGCCGAATATATTTCTTATGCCATAAATCAACAACTTACAGATAACAATTTGATTCTGTAAATATAAAAAAAGAAGCGTTTGTCATTTTTAAAATATCCTTCTTAGAAAAAGGAGTCGGTAAACTAATTTTCTTAAAACCGAATCCGAAAAATTTAATAAAAATTATTAGCACAGAATCTTCTTGCTTTTAGCCGACAAGTGTGTTAAACAAATGCTGAAATTGAGTTGGTTTTTATGTATGAGCGCTTTGCGCCACCGTAGTAAAAACTTTGTATTTATCCGCTTTGCCCATCAAAGCACAGAGAAAATGAAAGGAATTACATCATGAGACATGGTGATGGACACAGAAAATTCAGTATGCCGAAAAGCCAAAGAAGAGCTTTGTTCTCTAACTTGACAAGTTCTTTGCTGGAACACGAACAAATTACAATTACTTTGACAAGAGCCAAAGAATTGAGAACTTTTGCCGACAACATGATTACTTTTGCTAAAAAAGGTGATTTAAACAGCCGTCGTATTGCCGCAGGTTTCTTGCGCAATAATGAAGTAGTTTCTAAACTGTTCTCTACTTTGGCAGAACGTTATAAAGAACGTAACGGCGGTTACACCCGCGTTTTGAAAGCCGGTTTCCGTTATGGCGACTGCGCTCCGATGGCAATTATTGAATTGGTTGACCGCGATGTAAACGCAAAAGGCGCTAAAGATTTGGCTCGCGTTGCCGCTGAAAAAGCTGCTGCCGCTGAAGCTGAAAAAGCTGAAAACGCCGCTTCTGCCGAATAAAGTTCAGCATTAGCAAACAGATACCACACAGCAAACTGTGGGCTCTATAAGAAAAGGCATCTTTTTGAACTATCATCCCAAAGCTGTATAGTTCAGATTGGTGCTTTTTTGTTTGACTGATGCAAAATTCGGCTTGTAAAATAGCCGAAACAACTTACTATACAAAATAATTATGACCGCCTAAGGACTGAAAATGAAAAATAAATATAATTATGACGCAAAATTAGCCAAACTGCAGCAGAATTTTTATACCTATTATCAAAAGAATCTGCGGCAGGACTTCAAAAAACTGGAACAGGAAAGATATAAATATTTGGCCTCGTTTATTTTGCGTTGTACAATACTTTTTGCCGTACATGCTGTTTTGTATTACAGTTTAGGCCGAAGCGACTTTATTGAGTGTGTTGCGTCTAAAGCCGGTTTTTGCGGCGTGGTTATAGGCGTTTGGCTTTGCACAGTGCCGATTTCAAAATATAAAGGAGCCAGCAAATCTTTGGTGGCTGATAAAATATTGAAATTTTGGACGGATTTTCATGAAGATAAAGCAAATATTCTAGCTAGTAAAGATATTAAAAATTCCGAATTGTTTGACACATTTAATGATTATGAAAAAGATGATGAGTTTGCCGGAAAATATAAAGATACAGATGTCTGTATTTCGGAATATAATCTGAATCTCAGACGTCAAAAATCAGATATTACGTTGTTTGACGGTATTTTGATATGGATAAGACTAAAGAAAAAAGTCGGCTGCAGGACCATTTTGCGGTCTAATAAAGTAACATTGCCCGGCGGATTGACCGGAAATATTTATGTGGTGCTGAATTGTTTTTTATTGTTTTCTTTGACAGGATTTATTATTTGTATGCTGACAATGTTTGGCTGGCCGCAAGAAATAGATGCGATTATACTGTTTAGTTATGCAGTGTCTGCGGTAACGCTGATATTACTGATTTATATTTTATACCGAATATTTATAAAAGCTCAGCTCAAAAGCAACTTAAAACACAGCATAAATTTGGAAGATATAGATTTTGAGAAAAAGTGGAAAGTTTATTCGCAAGATCAGATAGAAGCTCGATATTTACTAAATCCAAAGTTTATGGAGCAGCTTAAAAATGTACAAAAATATTTTCATGGCAAAAAAATAGATTGTTCGTTTTGGAAAAATAATCTGCTAATTGCCATTTACACCAATGAAGATATGTTTGAAACAACTTCGCTTTTTTCATCGGCTTTAAGCTATAAAAATATGCGGAAAGTGGTTACGCAATTTTACAGCGTTTTCGCTATTATTGAAGAACTTAATGAAAAATAAATTGATATAGAAGCAAACTAAAAAGCCTTACTATGCAGTAATAATTTTTGTTTTATCAAATCATTTTATTTACTGCTTAACGGAAGCCTTATACTAAATTCTGTCCCCTTGCCAATCTTGCTTTTTACACTTATACGGCCGTGCATTTTCTCAATTAAGCTACTGACAATAGCCAACCCCAACCCCGAACTTTTAGTACTGTTGTCGGCTGAGTAGAACGGTTCAAAAATATGTTCCAATTTATCTTTGGCAATACCGATTCCGGTGTCTCGCACCGTCAAATAGAAATTGTTCTTTTTAGTTCGAGAACCCAAAAACAGCTCTCCTCCATCAGACATGGCTTTTATGGCATTTTGCGTTAAATTAAGAACAATCATCTTAAAATCAGCCTCATTGCCGTAAAAATGTAAATTTTTCTCAAGCTGAGTTTTTATGGAAATTCCATGGCGTTTGGCATCATAATCTATCATCAAAAGCATATCTTTTACGGCGTCTTCCACATTTATTTCCACATCTTCATTATCGGAATAGCGAGCCAAACGGAGCAGTCTTTCCGGGGTTTTAATAGTTTCAACCAGCTGATTATACGCCATTTGCAAATATTTCTTTTGATTTGTTTTGTCGGCAGAAGCATCATCATAGCTTGATAAAATTCCTTCAAAAATCATCCGAATTGCGCCTAAATTATTTTTCATTTCATGCGCAATAGAGGTAGAAAGAAACGCCAATGACGAAACTTTTTGCTGGTGGGAAAAGCGTACATCACTGCTTAAATCATGAAAAGCCTCCACAATGTAAACATTATCGCAGTTTTGTCCCCAGCGTAAGCGTGTCGCGTTAAGATAAAGCGGAACTTTTCCAACTTCGTGAATGGTATGGAAATTTTCTGTTTTGTTATCCTTATTGCTAAGCAGTTCCATAACCGGACAGGCATATTGCCGCTGCGGACACCCTTCGCAATTATGATTATAGGCATGATAACACTTTTGACCGACACAGGATTTTTTCAGCTTAAGCATGGAGTGAAACGCACTGTTCGCCATAATTATGTTATAGTCTTTATCAATCACACGAATACCATCCGGTATGGCATCTATCAGTTTTTGTAAAAAGTTTTCACGCGCCTTAATTTCTTCAATATTATATTCGGTATTGTCCAGCATTTTGTTAAACGTTGAATATAAAATATCAAATTCATCCTGAAAGCGTCCTTTTTCTACATTGATACGGCTAGAAAAAATACCAAGCGAAACTTTACGGCTGATTTCAATTAGCTTTTCAATCGGGCTGATTACCCAATAGTCAAGCATAAATATCAGCAAAAAGATGAACAAAATTACAATAAACAAGCTGAAACCTAAAATTTGCGCGCCAACCTTCAAAGCCTCTCGGTTATTGTTATAATTCTTTTGCAGTTCGGCGTTAAGTCGCTGTTCTTTTGACAATTCTTTTTGAGTTAAATCAATTCCCTGAGAAACTTTCTGAGAACGATAGCTTGGCATAGCCTCGGGATATTTAGCATAGACTTCCGCCAAATCTTTTTGTAAAGAAATGTTGTCATACAACAAATCCACCACATATTGGTTACGTAAATACAGCGAATTTTGACGGTCTTGCAAATTGCGGGCATAAAAGTTGATAAAAATCACAAAAAACAAACCGGTGATGATAAGTAAAAAGCCTAAAATACTATAGAGAATTTTTTTATTTAAACTGATGAACATGGATTAACTCATTGTTTGGATAAATTCTTTTTCATTATTGATAAGCAGATACGGATTACAGCGTTTTTCGAGCCCCAGCGGAACTCCGACCAGCGGCAGATTAAAGCGCCGGCAATTTTCTAAAAAGCGCAGATATTCCTGAATATGCGGATTATCTTGATTTTTCAGCAGATAGCCGAATGAAGAGCGGGTATATTCATGTCCCGGATAAAAACACACATCCTCGGGAAGAGCTTTGATTTTTTGCAGACTCAACCACATTTGCCGCGGCGTTCCTTCAAACAAACCGCCGATACACAAATTAAACAAAACATCACCGGTAAACAAGGCTTTGTCTTGGGCAAAATACCACAGCAGATGGCCGTTTGTGTGTCCTTGCGCCAAAATAGCCTGTGCGGATAAATTACCTATTTTAAAAGTGTCGCCTTCACGCAAGGCAATATCCAAACCGGCAATTTTTTCCGCTTCCGCCGCCGAACCGACAACTTGAGCTTTATAGCGTTTTTTTAAGGATAGATTCGCGTTTGTATGGTCGTCATGATGATGAGTGGTCAGAATATATTGAGGAGTAAGATTATGTTCCGAACAAAACTTAACAATCGGCTGCTCTTCCGCCGCATCCACAATCGCCGCCGCGCCGGTTTCACCGTCAATCAGCACATAAGCGTAATTATCCATATATCCGGCATTACATAAAATCGGCTGAACGGTCAAACTCATTTTATATCCTCCAGTTTAGCTTTATAATCAGCGTCTTGCAATTTGTAATAAGAAAAAGTGTAATCTATCATACCAGCAATGTTTTGTAAATTGCTGTCAACAATCATAGTAGCGGCAACTTGCGGACCGTAAAGAGGACGATCCATTTTTCGGGCGTTGGCGCGTGAATTGCGGAAGTGCGTGTAATTTATATGCGAATTCATTTTCAAGACATGGTCGGCAAGCCCTTCCGCCAGCGAACCGTAAATTTTATAGCGATAGTCGGCATTCGGGTCGTCCAAAGGTTTTAAGCCCTGTTCTCCGTACCAAACTTCTTGCAGATAAAGCGAATTTGCCTGCAAAGCCAGGCGGGAAGTCCCCCAATTACTGTAAATTCCGGCTGAAGCGATAAGCAGCGACGGAGGAACGGCGTCAATTTTCGGCAGCAGTAATTTGACCAAAATTTTTAGCCGCGCTTCATCTTTCAAGCGTGTAAACACATCATATTTTTCCGCCAGTTTTTCAAGTTCCGCTTTTTCAGTTTGCGTCAAACTCTGCTTTGCTTTTAATTTGACGGCAATATTTTCAACCATCTGCCGTTCCTGCAAAATAATTTCATTTTCATGCAGCACCAGCGGCAGCAAAATTTTAATAAAAACCCGGTGTTTGTCGTCCGACTCGGCAATTTCTGCCCAATCCTTCGGCAAATGCAAAAAATAAATGCGGGGAAAAACTTTGTTTATGTCGGAAAAATCATCAAAATTATATTGCTTAAATAAATCCGAAGTTTCTTGATAAGTGGCGGACTTTACATATAAAGCGCCGTCTTTTTTTTCAGCAATTAAATGAGCGTCCGCAAATACGGGAAAAAAGCAGACTGTCAAAAAAATAATCAGTCTGAACATCGTGCTACGCCTTTACCTGAATATCTTTAAGCTGCGGCACATAGCGCTTAAAACAACCGGCAATCACATTGTTCAGCGTGTTTTGCGCATAAGGACAGCCGGCGCAGTGTCCGGTAAACTGCAACTGTAAAATTCCGCCTTTATAAGAAATGATTTTTATATCTCCTTTATCGCGGTTTAAGGTCGGACGGATAAACGAATCCGCCAGCGCTTCCATAAACGGCAAATTGGCTTGAGAAGCAGCAACTTGCAACATTTCGCCGCCGACGCTGAAATAATCATCAAGTTCCGCCAAAACCAAAGCAGTCAAATCTTCTTTATTTGCGTTTTCGGAAAAAGAAACACCGATTAAAACATCAGAAACCAGGCAGCCTGTTACCCCCTCAATCTCCAAAATTGCGCGGGCAAGCGGCGGAACGGCTGAACTTTCCGGCAAAAACAAAGCGGCTTGATTTGCCAAACAAACAGCCTGCGGCGGGTAAAAGTTAATCAATTTTTTCGGGGCTAAATCTTCAATTTTTATCTGCATTTTTTTCCTGTATTTTCTTTTGAATTTCGGTAACGGCAACCAGTGCACGCTCCAAATAATAGTTTTGCGCTAACAAATGATTTGTGCCGAAAACGCTGTCTATTTTGCCGTTACGCACCATAAGCGGTTTTAATTCCGCGGCTTTTTGCAGCGATGACAGCAGATAGGTCCATTCGGTATAAACATTATTTTGCACCAGCAAAGTTTTATAATCAAATCCGGCGGCAGTGGCGATTTGCCAAGTAGCAAACGCATAACCGCGCGTTTTGTAAAACAAATCATCGGCTTTAGTATCCAAAAATTCCTGCGAATGTTCAATTATATGACTGTCATTTTTTTGAATAAGCAGACGCAATACTCGGGCTAAACGCCGCAAATACACATCAAAATCAGCCTCATAAACAGTAAAATCAGTCTTATTATATTTTAAGAGTTCGCTGCGGGCTTTGCGATATTGCGCATTTGCCGACGGAGCCAAACCGAACGAGCTTTTTTTAGACATCAGCCACACATACGGCGAATAGCGTAAAAACTCTTCGGCTTTTTTGGTATTTTTCATTTGTTCCGGCGTTTTATCAGCAAAGTTTTTCAAAACATAAGCATGGTCGCGCACGGCGGTAATTATACCGATTTGAAAATTCGGCATATTATCCAAAATATACGCCGGAAACACGGGCGGTAAATTCGGCGTCCACATTTTAGCGTCTATTTCACGGTCAATCAAAAAAGCCATGCTTGCGGCTATTTCCGACTTGTGGCGATTAGTTTTCGGCAACTGATAAACATTTGAAACATTAACATTTTCAATCAAACACGCGCCGACAACATAATATAAAAACAAAAAACAAACGATTGCTCCGCTTAAAGTTTTCCAAGAAGAGGCAATTTTTTTGCGGAGTTTTTTGTAAAGGCGGCGGAATTTCCGCGGTTTCAGGCTTTTCAAATTTATCCATAACACGCCGAAACGCTCGCGGAAATTGATGTTTTTAATTGTCAGCGCAAAATTTGCCGCAAAGTTTTTCATTCGGGCTTGAAAAATTTTTACCAGCTCAAAAAAACGCGTTTTATCAATCATTTTTTCCTCCGAATCAGGCGGATAATGTCGTTAAAATCTAACACTTTAAATATTTTAGCCGAAATCAGGAAAAAAGCAAGCGCTAATATGCCGAGCCCGCTTAAATCAGCCAACAGCAGCCATTTAGAACCATAAATCCAATTTGGAGAAAAAGCCGACACCGTAAATTTACCGGCGTAAACTGCCGCGCCAGTCAGCAGTGATACGGCGACAATGTGGCAAACTTTGCCGATAAGCCGGCGGGAAAATTGCCAATATCCGCGTTTTTTCAAGCCGATAACATATTGCAAAAGCGAAACAAAAGCGGCGATACTCGTGGCGCAGGCAATGCCGATGTGGCCGAAAGAACGCATTAAAAGCAAAATGCAAATCAGATTAGTAATAAACACAACGGCACTGTATTTTACCGGAGTGGCAGTATCTCCGCGGGCAAAAAAGTTCGGCATAAGCGCCTTTGTCATCACATAGCAGGGCAAACCGACGGAATAGGCGATAACGGCATAGGCGGTTTTAACGGTGTCGTCGGGCAAAAACTTGCCATGCTGGAACAAAAGACAAACTATCGGCTCGGCCAAAACAATCAGCAACACCGCAGCCGGCAATGACAAAAGCAAACCGTATTCAACTGCCTTATCTTGAGTATCGCGAGCTTCTTCCGTTTGTCCCTCTTTTAAATATTTAGAAAGAATCGGCAAAAGCGCCACGCTGATAGCGGCACCGATAACTCCTAGCGGCAGCTGCTGCAGGCGGTTGGCGTAATAGAGCCAGGAAATTGCCCCTGTACCGACCAGCGAAACCAAAATCGTGTCTACAGCCATGTTTATTTGATAAATTCCGGCGCCGGCAACTCCCGGAGCAATGCGTTTGAACAAAGTTTTAATTTCCGGGTTGCGTAAAATTTTCGCAATATGCAGATACGGTGTAATTTTTATATCCAGCTTGCGTAAAAAATGCCGAAGCCAAAAAACTTCCAGCAAACCGGCGGTGGTTATACCCAAAGCAAAGCCATGCGCCGGAGTCGGGGTAAACGGCACAAACAAAAACACTGCAAAAATCATCATCAGATTAAGAATAATCGGCGCGGTTGCCGGTGCGGCAAATTTTTCAAACGAGTTTAGAATTCCCCCCTGAAAAGAAACCAGCGAAATCAGCAGCAAAAACGGAAAAGTTATGCGGCAGAGCTGCGTCGCCAGCTGCATTTTTTCCGGCTCATTACTGAAACCCGGAGCCAAGACCTCCACCACCCAAGGCATAAAAATTTCAAACAGCAATACAAAAGCGCCCACGAACAACACCAAAACCGAAATTGCCTGAGCGGCGAAAAAGACAGAGCGTTTTTTACCGTCTGCGACCAGTTTTTGCGAAAACAGCGGCACAAAAGCGCTGGTAAAAGCCCCCTCGGCAAACAAACTGCGAAACAAGTTAGGTAATTTAAACGCCACCACAAAAGCGTCAGAAACAGCTCCGGCACCTAAAAAATTTGCCAAAACCATATCTCGCAAAAAACCGGTAATACGGCTGACCAGCGTTAAGCCCCCGAAAGTGGCGACAGATTTAAATAGCGACATAATTCATCCTCAGTAAACCCACAAAATATGTTTAAGCATAGCGACAATCAGCGAGCTTGTATAATAAAAAAAAATATTGATAACAACAAAATATATTTTTGACAATAAAACAGATAAAACAAATAGTTATATTATAAAAAGTGTGTAAAAAAACGACCGTTATTTTTACACACTATATTCATGGTATTTAAAGTATACGGAATTTTGCAAATTTTTGCAATAACTATTTAAGTTTTCGCAATTTTCTTCACATTTCTGTAACATATTAAGACGCCTCTTTTTAGTGTGTAAAAATAACGGTCGTTTTTTACACACTTGGCTTTAACTTTAATATTTAGGAGGTTTTACGATGAGTAAGAACTATCAAAAAGCGGCAATAAGGCGTATATTTGCGCTTGCCGTACTGATAGCGGGAACTTGCTATATCGCCGCAACGGCGTGGGCAACGACCTGCTTTTTGCCGTCCGGTAACTGTAGTACCGGCAGAGTTGGGAATGAAGATAAACCAAAACCAAACCCAGATCCAGATTCAAATCCCAACCCAAATCCACCGGTAGACGCTTGCAAAGGCTTTAAGAATAACACTACACAATCAGAGTATGATTGGAAAAGTAAAACCAGCTGCTTTAAATGCACAACCTGCACCAGCAATGGTAAAACAAATTATTATTGCATAAAAGATTCCGGTTATTATTGGGATAGCAGCGATGGAGGACATTGCTGTGTTAGCGGTGAAAAATGGTATTCCAAGATGGGAATGTGTTGTTCGAAAACATCCGGCTGCACCTGTCCGACACTGAAAAAGTGGAGTAACGGCGAGTGCGTTTGTCAATATGCTAAAACTTCTACAGGTACTTGTTGCGAAAAAGGCAAAATAGCCGACAAACATCTTTGCTGCAATGCCGGCGAACATGCGGAAAACACAATTTGCTGTCCGGCAAACAAGCATGAACAAAACGGCTCATGTGTATGCGATGCAAATTATGAAACTGACGGTACCGGCTGCAAACCGATAGATAAATGTAAAGGTTATGACTTAACTGCTTCACAAGCCGCGCAATATAATAATAATTGCTATGTTTGCTCGCAATGTGGTAGCAATACGGCAAAATATAAATGTGAGGTCAGAACCACGCCGCTTAACGGTTATAAACTGGATAATGGTACTTGTAAAAAAGAAGCCAAAATCTATACAATAACTGTTGATGATTATGGCGAATTTGGCAGCGGAACCGGTGAATATATATTCCAACGAAGTGTTACTTATGACAGTCCTGACGCAAGCATTGATATAATATCAGGATATAACTGTAATCAAAGCAATTGTTCAGGTCCAGTCACACTTGGAGGAACATTTACAAAGTCTGTTTCCAACAGAATGGATACTATACAAAGTAATGTAGGCGGCAATGGCGGAGATTATCAGCTGAATTTGTCATTTACCGGATGTTCTATAAAAATTAACGGAACCACCAAGAGTATACGTTCCGTATCGCCTTGCGAATCAACAACAATACAAATGCCGAACGGAGATAAGTATATTGTTGTATATAGTTTTAATGATAATGTTAGCAAAAAATCTTGTTCTGATAGGGATTTGAATAAAGAATCTGATTGCAGAACAGGTGAAATTTTTATTTCAAATAAAACTTACCCTATAGATGATTTCGGTAACAAGTGTGGTACTTGTAAATATAACTACATTGATATTTACCTTGATAAGTCATCCCCAGATGAAATATATTGTTACAACTCATCACATCGTTACAGCGGTAATACCAGGGTAAGTATATATTTAACTGACGAAAAAGGAAATAAAGCTAAGGATATATACGGAAATACTGTAGCTAAAATAACATCATCAGGAGCTCGTTTTACAAAAGGTAATTATATATTGAACTTGGCCTGGGAAGCTGATGACTATAGTGTAATACCATATATAGAAATGATGTCTTTGATGCCTGTATCTGCTGCGGCCACAACTGATAAATGTTGGGGAAACGGCCAAGAAGCTCTAGATAGCGGATGTGAAAAACCTTTATCCGTAAGCGGAAATTCAACCGCATTCAAATCTTCTTCTTATGCATTTGAAGCTGGAGACCATTATAGAGTTGGTTATTCTTATTCGTCTCCTAAAGGAGTTACATGTAAAAAATACAAATAAAAAGCGGGGAGAAATCCCCGCCCGAAAAAGGAAAATTTTCTTAAGGAGGTGATGTAACACTTAAAAATAAATATCGTAAAACCTAAAATAAATACCGCGGTTCTCCCCCAGATTGCCGCGGTATTATTATTTTGACGGCCCCTAAAATTTTTGGGATTGTCTAAATTATTACACTTGACAAAACAAAATAATTATGCTAAGAATAGACAAAAGAAGAGAGAAATAAGGATTGTAAAATGTCTGATAAAAAAGAAATTTTAGATAGAATTGCCTCAATGAAAGGAAAACTTAATACGTCAGGTTTTTCGGATAAGCCGAAGTTGGGGGAAAAGGTCAGCGATTTCGGTGGTAAAGTATTATCTCCGATGAAGGAATATGCGACAACGCAATCTCCAAGCAAATCTGAAATGCGCGCCATTGAGTTTGGTTTCAGCCCGCTGGCTAAAGGTTCTTCCGAAAATGTTTCGGTTGATAAGCAGCTTGTGCAGAATTTACAATCATCTCGTTCAATTTCTATCAACGCATTTAAAGATATTGATTCTTACTCAAAATAAAGTCTTTCCTCCTTATAAAAAAAATCCCTGTTGCAGAAACAGGGATTTTTCTTATGTGCAACTATCAGAATAATTTTATAAATCGCAATGTCCGCTGATTTCGTGGTCAAGCCGCTTTTCATGCAGGCCGTATGGGTCTTGGTGCACAATAATCTGCGACATCGGAAAAGCTGCTAAAATTTTTTCTTCAACCTTATCCGAAATATCATGACTTTGCGATAAGGTTAAGTTTCCATCTAACTCCAAATGAATTTCCACAAACATACGCATACCGGAAACTCGTGTTCTGAAATCGTGATAACCTTTTACTTCCGGCACGCTCAGCGCTAAATCCACGATTTTTTGTTTTATGTCATCTTCAACTTCGTGGTCGGTAATTTCTTCCAAAGCCTTAACAGCAATGTGTCCGGCATTCCATAACAAATAAACCGAAATAACCACCGCCGTAGCACAATCAAACCATTGCCAATGTAAATAGTGTACCACTAATAGTGATAAAATAATCGCTCCGTTAGTCAGCAAATCAACCGTGTAATGCGCACTGTCGGCCTCAATGGCCTGAGACTTCGTCTTTTTTACCACGGCTGACTGAAAAGCTATCAGCGCCACCGTCAACACGATGCTTATAGCCATAATCCACAAGCCGACAGCGGTTTGTTTAAGCGGTTCCGGCTTCATTAGGCGGCAAATTCCATCATAAAAAATAAATCCTCCGGAACCGGCAATAAACGCCGCCTGAATCAAAGCGCTGACAGATTCAGCTTTGCCATAGCCGTAACGATGATGTTTGGTCAACGGCTTATTAGCAAATTTTACTGCCACTAATGAAATTGAAGACGATATAACATCGGTCAGGCTGTCCACCATTGAAGACAGAACCGAAAGCGAACCGGTTACAATCGCCGCTCCGGCTTTGATAATGCTCAAAGTTATTGAAACGCTGATACTGGCGCAGGCGGCAAATGTTTTCAGCTTTTTCAGCTGCTGTTCATCTAAATCAGAACTGCTCAAGAATTTTCTCCATTTTTTGCGAATCTATTTTCAATGGCTTATGATTATAGTACTTAGCCACAAGTTTCAAGTGCGGATTGGTGTTTTCAGCCGCAAAATCCAACATCGCGTAATTTTCACCGTTTTCACGATAAAGAGATAAAACCGCTCTGTTATCATTTTCTATAAATAATTTACGAATCTGCAAAGGCTTTGTTGACAACGTAATTTCTACCGGTTCAATCTCCGTATTCAGGGCATATTTCATCAGATACAGCAATTTTTCCTGCTCCGGCTGATAATTGCTTGGCGAATACAACCTGCCATAGCGCAAATCCCACAAGTTGCCGTAAGTCCATTCGTGATAGTCCAAATTCATATCCACAAAATCGGCGCTGATTTCCCAAACCTGAAACTGCGTGTCAAATTTGATATACGCGGCCTTGGAACCTCGCCCCAAGTCAATATTTATATCGCCCAAATCAAAACGCTGTATCAAATTATCACCGTTTTTAAGCTCAAATTCTATCACTTTTGACGCAGCATCATCAAGCGGAGCCAAGTTGAACAATCCCAAATTTTCGGCTTTGTTGGTTTTGCGTTCAAAAAATTCGGCATTGGCAAGCGTGGTCAACAAACGGCGGATTCTTTCCTGATACACAGGCATATTTTCGTGTCCCTCCAGCACCCATAAACCGTCTTTTTTAATAAAGTGCAGTTCGGCTGAATTTGATTTCAGGCTGAGCGAATCGATATTGTTAAGGTTCTTTGACACCGCCGGAAACGCCGGTTTGCCCTCATAAGCGTCTACGCTGCTGCGATTACTTAAATAAACGGAAAGCAACGCCATTGCAAATATCAGCAAGCAGCCGCCGACCAGCCGAACCAGTTTTTTATCAATCTTGAAGCCGATGCGGCGTTCCAAACTTCTTTGTTTCAGCACCTGCCGAAGTTTGACACTTAGAAGAATAAGCACCAGCAGCGCCGGTACAGCCAGCAAATTCACAAGGCTGACGGTATTATCAATTTTACGGATATCTGCAAAAGCCTGCTCGCGAATATCACTAAGCTGCTGACGCAGCTCATTCAGTTGCTCGCGCACTTTAGCAACCGCCGCCAATTCATCTGCCGTAAAGTTTTCACGCTCTTCAAAATCCTTTTTATTCCAAACTTCCTGCATTGCCTGTTTGGCTTTATTTATCTTGGCAAAAATTGCGTCTTCCTGTTTTGTAAATTCCAGAGAATTTAGACGGCGCATTTTTTCTATGCCGCTAAACGGGTGGCTTTGCGCCGATTTTCCGCGAAGTTGCAGCAAATCATTGTCGTCCGTCAAATAATCTAAAGCATTCAAAACAAAATTGGCGTTATCAAAACTTTCTACCACATATTCCGAATCTAAAAACGATTTTTTGTTTCCCCAAAAAGTATCATATAAAAAGTCGGTGTCCGCCATAACAATCAAATCAAACGGATTTTCTTTTTGCAAGCCGATAACTTCGGCGGCAATAATTTTAGAATTGTCGTCCGGCTCAAAATAACGCAGAATTTTTTGCGGGTTTAAACCGTTAATCACCACATCAACCGGCATAATTTCTGAAATTTTTCCGGCGCGCAACAGCGGATAGAATGCAATTTTCTTTTCCTTGTACGCTTCCGGCTCCGGCATAATAACAGAAGTTGACGCCACTAAAATTTCATTAAGGTTTTTGGTAACAGGATGAACCGGATTCATATTTTCGGCTTTAATTCTGAATTGTATCACATCTTGCGAAAAGGTCGGGTTTGTCTTATAGTCAGCCGAAGCGTCCACGGTAATGGAATTACCCAAATCAGCCACAACATAGTCTTTATAAAACTTTATGTGCCAAAAATTTTCCAATTCTTGCGCATCGGTGCCTTTTAAATAGCGATTTTCGGCAGAGTAAAGCCGTGACGCCTCGTTTGCCGGGTCTAAAAGCATTAAGATTTTACCGCCGCTTTGCGAATATTTCTTAATTCCGGCAATGTATTCCGCCGGAAAATTATCGGGATAAAACAACAATAGCGCATCAAATTTACGATTAAAATCTTCCGGACGAACAATGTTGGTTATATCGTAATTTTCATTCAGCAAATCAATAATTTTCCACGGCTGTCCCAAAAATGTACTGTCTTTGCTGTTTGAACCGAATATCGGCAGACCGGTTATCACTCCCAAACTTTTCTTTTGGTGGTGCAACTGACGGATTTTGGTAATTAAATCCTGTTCCAAATTACCGGCTCGCTCCTGGGCAAAAAACGGAATAACCTGCTTATTTTGTAAAGTATCTTCTAAAGTCAATCCGAATAAAGCATTTTGATTTAAATCAATCAACGGAATCGGCTGCAAACCGTTTGCCAAAGCAATATCTTCTTCCGCGCTCAAAAACTTTGGCTGATAAATTTTATAATCAAAATTTCCGTTTGAAACATTGCGGCATTTTTTCAAAAGCAGACGAATATTGTCAAAAACCTCGCGCAAAGCCGGATTACGCTGTTCCAAAATCGGTGAAAAATAAAGTTTTGCCAACACCGGCTCCGGCAGATTTTGTAGAACTTTTTTTGAACTCTCGGTTAAAGTAAATATCTTTTTTTCGGTAGCGTCTAATTGAATGTTGCGTGTCAGAACGTTGGCTAAAATATTTATTCCCAAAAAAGCAATAAGCAGCATTACCCATGCCGTTAGATAATAACCACGGCTGTTTGACTTCAGCCAGCCTGAAGTACCGGCGGTTTTAAAGTTGATAATTAAAATGGTTGTAAAGTTGAAAAAGAAAATAATTGAGGCAAAAAAGATAACATCTCGCAATTCGGCTAAGCCCAGACTTAAAGTTGAAAAATGACTTAAGAAACTGAATGACGCTATCACATCAATAATAGTATCCGGCAAGAACAAGCGGAAAAATGATAAAATATATTCAATTCCGCTCCAGAAAAACATCAAGTTGGCAATAACTGCCAGCACCAATGCTATTACCTGGTTTTTGGTCAGCGCCGACATGGTTTCAGAAATGGCAAGCATACAGCCGGCCAACACAAAACTTGCTAAATAGCCCAACGCTATAACACTGTTATCCGGTGTTCCTAAAATATTAACGGTTATCCAAAACGGAAAAGTCAATAATAACGCCAAACCGCAAAATAACCAAGCCGCAAAAAACTTGCCGCAAACCAAAGTGCGAATCGAAACCGGCATTGTTACCAACTGTACAATCGTTTTATTACGGAACTCCTCCGCCCACAAACGCATGGATATTCCGGGAATAAACAATAAATACAGCCAAGGCTGAAAAGAAAACATTGACTGTAAATCAGCCTGCCCGCGATTAAAAAAGCCGCCGAAATAAAGAGTAAAAGAAGCGTTAAGCAGCAAAAAACTCAGCAAATAAACATAAGCGAGCGGAGAAACAAAATATCTGAATAACTCGTTTTTACAAACAATCCAAAGTTTTTTCATGGTTAATTCTCCTTAATGCGCAGTTAACTTCCTAAACGCGTCAGCCAAATTTTCGGCTTCTGCCCTTTGCAATATTTCCGTTAATTTGCCATCGGCTTTTATCTGACCTTTATCCAGCAAAATTATGCGGTTGCAGATTGTCTCTGCCTCTTCCAGTAAATGGGTGGAAATTAAAATAGTTTTGTCTTTTGCCATATTGGAAATAAGTTTACGGATATAGTCTTTTTGATTTGGGTCAAGTCCGTCCGTCGGCTCGTCCAAAAGAAGCAATGGCGGATTATTCAAAATGCTTTGCGCAAAACCTACACGGCGTTGATAACCTTTGGAAAGCGTTTCTATTTTTTGCTCAACAATTTCTTTAATATTGGCAATTTCAATAGTTTCTGTTACACGCTGTTGGTTAACTCCGCGCAATTCGGCCATATAATTCAAAAACATTTTAACACTGACATCAGGATAAAGTGGCGAACCTTCCGGCAAAAAACCAATATTTTCTTTGGCAAACATCGGATTGTCGCTTATGCTTTTTCCCAAAACGTCAATATTACCGGAAGTCGGCGCCAAATAACCGGCAATCATGTTCATCAAGGTTGATTTACCGGCGCCGTTTGGTCCCAAAAGCGCAATAATTTCCCCTTGGTGCGCGTCGAAAGTCAAGTCATCAGAGGCTTTAATGGTATCATAAATCTTGTTCAAATGTGATACTTTTAAGGTTATGTCATTGTTTCGTTTCATAGATTTCTCCTCCGGTCATAGGCTCATAAGCTCCGGTGGTTGTCGGATAAGTTATCGGCAAAGCATAAAGGCGGCGCGCCGTATTAAAAGCAGTTGCCTCAGCGCCGATATTTTTTAACTCTGAATTTAATTCTGTAATATTTTTTAAGGTTTGATTTTTGAAAATATGTTTCAAAAAACGTATCAAAGACGGATTTTTAGTTCCTTCTCCCGCAACATAAATTTCTGCAGGCAGTTCCGGTAAAAAATCTTGAGCCGACTGATAAATTGATTGGGCTATAAAAGCTGTGGCGGTGGCGGCTCCGTCTTCAAGCGACAGACCTTCCAAATGTTCTTTTTTATCACTGAAGCACAGAATATCTAAAGACTTCGGCGGATTTTTGCGCAAAAATTTGTGGTGCAACAAACTTTCCACAACCTGCACATGAATTTTTCCGGTAATTGCCAAACGTCCGTTATAATCAGTCTGCATATTGGCATGGCGGAATGTCCAGTCTTCTATCATTGCCAATCCGGGAGCACAATCAAAAGCCAACAGCTCTCCTGACGCCCCCAAATATACCAAACTGCTTACGGCTTCTAAGTCTATAAACAAAGCCGGACGCTCAATATTTTGTCCCATTGCATTGAAAAACGCCGGCGTCAAAGGCGAGGCTTGTCCGCCCGAAAGCAAATCGGCTTTATGAAAGTGAGTTACAACCCGGCGCCCGAGCTTTCGCCCAAGTTCATGCCCCTGCTCCAGCTGATATGAACATTTATTAGCCGGGTCGTTGCAAATGGTCAGGCTGTCTATGCCGATTTCATCAAATTCCGAGGCGTGGCAAAAATCATTTACCGTTTCCACGTAAAAATCAGTCATCTCTCCCTGCAGTTGCTGAATTTCTTTATTTTCCCGCAAAAGAGACAAATCGCAAACCCGTCTGCCGATAACCGCGCGAACTTTTGCCGCCAGAGGTTCTGGATAGGGAACAACTGCAGTTTTCAGCACATTATGAACATCTATGCCGTCGGTATTAACTAACGCAAGTTCAATAGAATTTAAAGAAGCCCCTCCGAAAAGACCTAAAACTGTTATATTTTTTATCATCTATACAAATCTCTTTTGTTGCAATGCCAAAATAATATGTTAATATGCGTTAAAATTTAGTATAAAGGACAAAAAACGATGAACAAGTTTAAATCAGAATTTCTGAACATTATGCACGAACGCGGTTTTTATAATCAATGCACAAATGAAGAAGGTTTTGACAACTATCTTTATGAATGTGAAAGCAAAGGTAAACCGGCGGTAGGCTATTTGGGTTCTGACCCGACGGGAGACAGTCTGCACGTCGGACACATTGTGCCGTTGATGATGATGCGCTGGTTTCAAAAATGCGGACACAAACCTTTGACTTTGGTTGGCGGCGCCACTGCTCGCATCGGCGATCCATCGGGTAAAGATAAACTCCGCCCGTTTTTAGATGAAGCAACTTTGGCGCATAATATTGAAGGATTGAAAAAATCTTTCCGCAAGTTTTTAAAATTCGGCGACGGCGCCAACGATGCCGTGATGGTTGATAACTGGGATTGGTTTAAAGATATAAACTATTTAGCGTTTTTGCGTGATATAGGCACTTGCTATTCGGTTAACCGCATGTTGACTATGGATAGTGTAAAAAGCCGTTTGGAACGCGAACAGCCGATGTCATTTTTGGAATTTAACTATATGCTTTTACAAGGCTACGACTTTTGTCAGTTGCTGCAGAAATATAACTGCCGCGCGCAAATCGCCGGTGCTGACCAATGGGGTAACATAACTTCCGGCACAGAGCTTGGCCGCCGCCGCTATGATACGGAACTGTTCGGTTTTACCAGTCCGATTTTGACAGATTCTTCAGGTAAAAAAATGGGCAAATCCGAAGGCAATGCGGTTTGGATTAACGATGAAAAATTGCCTGCATACGACTATTATCAATATTTCCGCAATATCGGAGATGCTGAAGTCGGTAAATGTCTGCGCGTGTTTACGGATTTACCGATGGACGAAGTGCGCCGTTTGGAGCAACTGAAAGATAAAGAAATCAACGAGGCAAAAAAGATTTTGGCGTTTGAGGCGACAAAAATTTGCCGCGGCTTAGATGAAGCGCAAAAAGCTCAAGACACTGCGGTTAAAACTTTTGAGCAAGGCGCTGCCGGCGGTGATTTACCAACTTTAAATGCTGATTTAAATACAGGTATCGGAGTTTTGGACGCTTTTTTGCAAATAGGCTTTGTCGCCAGCAAAGGCGAAGCCCGCCGTTTGATTAAACAATCAGGCTTAAAAATTAACGATAAAGCGGTAACTGATGAAAATTATATTATCACATCTGCCGATATGGTTGACGGAACAGTCAAAATTTCGCAAGGTAAAAAGAAATTCGGATTGATTAAATAAGATTAAGTTTACTAAAAAGTTTAATACCGTTCTGAAAAGAGCGGTATTTTTTTATATTTGACAATGAACTGAATCAGTACATCATCAAATTATATTTAAGGTTAGAATTAACCTCTTCCGGTCCGTTGCGATAATCGCCTTGATACGAAAGCGTATAGCTGTAAACTAAAAAACCATACGGATTTTTGATGCGGTCTTCCGGCTTTTTAAAACGCATATTACCGTCGTAACCCACGCGCAAAGTGGCGCGCCAAACGTCAACTTTCGGCTTAGGGTTGTCTCGGGTAATGTCATAGGTTTTGAATTGCACCATCCACATGGAAAGAGACACACGCTTGGTCCAGTCTATTTCTATATAGCGCTGCAAGCCGATACTTTTGAATTGCTGGTCGGCGGTAGCAGCGTCTTTTTTCAAAAACTCGTCAAAAATTTCTTCGCTGGAATACCAGTATAAAATTGAATTTTTGCGCCATCTGTCTTTTAATTCGGCATAATCTTCGGTTACGGTATAGCGCAACACCATATAATCACGGATATATTGCTCGGCAATCAAGTCTGAGGCATAATAATAGCGTTCGTCCCGTTCCATAACCTCAAGCTGATTGGTATCTTTGTTTATTACAAAAAGCCGAGGCTGGACATGCTGTTCAGGCAATATCATATAGATGATACTGGCAATAATCATGTTAAAACAAATACTGAGACAGGTTACCATTACCAAAAAGCGTGATGTCCACAAATATCTGCGTTCGGGAAAAGCATCAACATGGACACGTTCGGGAAAATATCCCAAAACATCGGGCGATTCTTTTTCTTTGTATTTAAATAAGGTGCCTAAAATTGAAACCATGTCGATTTATACCTCAAATTTGCGTTTAGTTGTATGATATAAGCAAAAGTGTAACAAAATGTTAATTTTTAGCGATTATTATTATGGCAGAATAAATGAAGTATACTTTAAGGAAATAACCATGAAAAAACTACTGTTTTTGATGATGAGTTTTTTAGCCGTTTCCGGCTGTGTTAAAAACAACTCTTCTTATAAGAACGGACCGGACGCCGCTTATTATTCCGATTGGGACAGAGCCGTGCGCTATGATGTGGATATGCAAAACATGTATGCCAACGCGCCGCTGAAATTGGAAAAACCGATAGATATGTATATGTCTATGGCGCTGGCTCTTAAATATAACTACACCGGGCGAATGATTCGCTATCAGGAAAGTTTGGTCAAAGCCGGAAAATCGGCATACTCCCAACTGCCTGAAATTGCCTCTAATGCCGGCTACATCAACACCAACAGCAACGAGCACACCAGTCCGGATTTGAAAGTTGCCTGGAACGTTTTGGATATTTCCACTTTATATTATATGAATAATTCTCCGGAATTTAAACAAAACGTGGCTGTGGAACAAAGCCGCAAAGTTATTCAAAACATTTTGCAGGAAGCCCGCGTTTTATATTGGAAAGCTCTGACGGCTCAGCGCTTGATTCCGGTTATTGACGACACGATTGAGCATATAACTCTTGATGTGGATGAAATGAACGCCAAAGCCAAAGAATTAGCCTTGCAGGGGCAAAATCCGTCTACCGAAGAGCTGGTTAAAAAACGTAAATATATGGAAGCAGTAAAAAAACTTTCAGCCTTAAAACGCGACATGGAAACAGCTCACGAGCGTTTGGCGTCTTTAATGGGATTGCATCCGGCCACTCAATTTACGTTGGTAGGTAAAGAATACGGAAACTTTGCTCTGCCGGAAATTAAATCTAATCTTTCGCGTTTGGAATGGCTGGCTTTAACCAACCGCCCGGAATTGAAGGTTCATGACCTTTTGACAGGTAACGATGATTTGGAACTTATAATTTCAAACTTCCGCGATGACAACGGCAGCGGCTATAAAAACAGCCCGAACACTTATAACCAAAAATGGTGCATGGCGGCAAAAGAAGCCTCCATGCAGGTATATGAGGATTCCCGCAGCACAATCAATCAACAAACAATGACCGCTTTGCGCCGTCAACGCATGACTTCGCTGATTTTGAACCAGGTTTATATTGCTTGGGCTCGCTATACATCGGCAACCGAAGACTATCAAATTGCCTTTGAAATTGCCGGTACTTCAGAAAATATTGCTGAAGACGTAACTTCGGCTAACGGTAGTCAGGCAGAAAAAAGTCAGCTTGAAGCCGCCCGTGCCATTGCCGATGAAACCAAGGCTTCTTTAGCTTATGTTGATTTGCAGGACGCCCTGGGAACTTTGTACGCAACAATCGGTTTGGACGCTGTTCCGTATTATATGCTTAACGAATCGCCGTCTAAAATTGCCATTGCACTACGCGACAACTTAGATAAATGGCGTCAAGGCGAATTTATACCGGATAACCGTCCGTATTTGATGGATATTCCAAGCCGCCGTCCGCCGGTAAACTTATCATCCGAAAAATTGTTGCCGGACGTAACTTATGAGACCGGCGAGCATATAAAAATTGAAATTCCTAATTCAGCATTTGAAAAAATGGGCTGGAAACCTGGAACTTTCACAACTAAAGCAGGTTTAATCGATGATTCCCCATTGCCGAAATGGCTGAAATATAATTCAAAAGCTCAAATGTTTACCGGTATGGCTATGCCTAAAGACGGCGGAGTTTATAAGATTAAAATTTATGCTTTGGATAAAAACAACAACATCGCTTACTTGACCTTTAAGCTGACTATTATTGAAGTTTATGTACCGTCAATCAATGTGCGCGGTCTCAATAAAACTCGTAAGGCTACAGTGATGAAACGCTGTCACGGCAACCAATGCACTGATGAAACATTGGACGACGTGCAAGTGTTTGCGCCGGTCAGATAAGTTTTGTTTTTCACACTTAAAAGCCTTGCTTCTTCAGCAAGGCTTTTTTGTATAAAATATCATCACTTATCTTTTGCGTTCCGTTTACGGAGCAGACGTCAATCATAACCAAAAAAGAGTGCAAATTGCTTACACTCTTTTTCATTATGATGATTTTATCTCATATCAAGTTTTTCTTATTTATATGATTCAATCCAAGAAGAAATGGTTGATTGAGTGCTCAATCCGACTTTGGTATCTACCTGTTTGCCGTCTTTAAACAAAAACATAGTCGGAATGCTGCGAATACCGAATTGGCTGGCGGTTTCCGGCGAATCGTCAACATTCATTTTATAGATGGTAACAGCACCGTTCATTTCTTCATCAATAGCTTCCAAAATAGGTCCCAACTGACGGCACGGACCGCACCATTCTGCCCAAAAATCCACCAAAACGAGCCCTTTAGAATTTAAAACATTTTCAGAAAACTGGCTGTCGGTTAATGGTTGTGTCATATTTTTTCTCCTTAATTTTATAAAAAACGATATTCTCTATATAGTCTTATTTTTTGCAATATTAAAGTCTTATGCTCAATAAGACAACATAATTTTCAGCTTACCCGCATAAGTCTGGTTTCATTGGTCCATAAAATATATGTTTCAACAACTTTGTCGGGATATATTTTTTGCAATAACTCGGCATAGGCTTCAAGCTGTTTAACATAGTTAGACGGGGTTTGCTCCAAACTTTTTGCCGCCGGACGATTGGTTTTGAAATCCACAATCATAATTTTTTGCGGTAAAATTATCAGACGGTCAAGCTGTGCCGATATTATTTTTCCACCAGCCTCGCCGATTATCGGAACTTCGGCTCGCGAATCCTTACCGAATATTTCTGAAAAATCAGGATTTTTCAACAAATTAAGCACTTCAAATTTTATTTGTTCCTGTTGCGAAAGACTGAAATCAGCGGCATTTTTACATAAATATTCCGAAATTACGGCTTCTCGGTTTTCTTCATTTTGCGGCAAAAACTGCAAAAGTTTATGGATAATGGTACCGCGGCGATAAAAGTTTCCGTTTTCAGCCAAAGGCGAAGCGGAATCCGCGTTTTCCTCATCTTCTATATGCGACGGAGTATACGGTTTTGCCAACAAACTTTCCGTTTCGGCCGGTTTTATTATCCATTCTTCCGGCGTTGGCATAACGCTTTGCAACCTTATATCATCTGCCTTTTTCTTAGCAATAACTTCAGGTTCTTCCTCCTCAAAATTTTCACCGGCGGCAATGCCGTTTTCTTGCAGAGTTTGTTTGCATAATTCATACCAAGAACGTTTATCAACATTTTTTTTGCCGGTAAAACCGCAAATGTACAGCCTATCTTCGGCTCTGGTCAACGCCACATACAGCAAACGGCGATATTCTTCAAGAGCCTTGCGATTGTTTTCTTCTTTCAGTTTTACGCAATTTTGATCATAACAAGCACTGTTCAGCGGATAATAAGCGATTTCATCATCCCATAATAAAGCCTGTTCATTTTTTGCGTTTTTAATACGCACGGTATCCGGCAGAAAAACAACAGGAGCTTGCAAGCCCTTTGAACCGTGAACTGTCATCAGGCGCACGGCATCGGTATCTTTTTGTTCGGTCTCGCGTTTAATTTCTACTTCACTTCGGCTAATCCATTCAATAAACCCTTGCAAACTCGGTATATGGTCTTGTTCATAGCTTATGGTCAAATTGATAAACTCATCCAGCGCATCTTCAACTTCCAGACCCATACGCTCGGTAAATTTGCGCCGTCCGTCCAAAGTTGTCAATACATAGTTGAAAAGCTCGTACGGACGCACAAAATCAAGCATATTTGACAAGATTTTCAAATTTTCATAAACCTCGGCATATTCAGCATAATCACCTAATTTAGACCACAACGGAGCACTGCCGCGGTTGGCGCATAATTTCAGCAAATCATCATCGCTTAATCCGAATATCGGCGATTTTAAGACTTCAGCCAATGACAAATCATCATTATTTAATAATAAAAAGCGCCCCAAAGAAATTAAATCCTGCACGGCAATTTGCTCGCTCAAACGCAACTTATCGGCACCGCTGATATTGACGTTGTCATTTTTGCAAGCCCTGATAAACTCATCAACAAAGCTACTGCGCGTTTGCACCAATACCATAATATCACGATAATGCAGACCGTCTTTGGTTACCAACTCTTTGATTTTGGCAGCAATTTTTTGCGCTAAACGAGTTTTAACCGAAACTTCCTTATTCATTTCAACCGGCGGCTGCCAGTTATAATCATCATTTTTTTCCTTTTTATCCGCCACCAGCAAAGGCCATATTTCTACTTTGCCGAACTCTCCTGCCCGAAACGGAATATGGTTGACAGTTTCTTCCGGAGCCGTAACTCCTTTTGCCGCTTCCTGATTGGCAAAAAGCTGATTAACCGTATTCAAAACCGCGGCAGACGAGCGAAACGACACTGCTAAATTAACTTTTTGAAAATCTGCCGCCGCGCGCTTGGCAAAAAGCTGCGACATAGAATCAAACTTATCCGGATCGGCGCCTTGAAAGCTGTAAATAGACTGTTTTCTGTCCCCAACGGCAAACACCGTCCGTTTTTTTTCGGACGTTCCGGCGCCGGCAAAAAATTCTGAGCTCAAAAATTTTACGATTTCCCATTGGTTAGGCGACGTGTCTTGCGCTTCATCAATTAAAATATGGTCGATACCGCCATCAAGTTTAAACAAAACCCAAGACGCAACACCATCATCAGACAATAAATTTCGGGTTAACAAAATTAAATCTTCATAATCCAACCGCGAATGAAGTTTTTTAAATTCGTTATAACGTTCAGTAAGCTCACGAGCAATGGCAAATACAGCTTTAGTGGCTTTAAATAAACGAACTTTGCAAATTTTATCTTCTGTTTGCAGTACTCGCTCACCTTCTTTTGTCATACGCTCAAGCAGCAACGAATCGGCAGAAACAGCATCTTTACCGGCCAACTGCTTGCTTAAAGTTCCATCGACTGTCAAAAAAATGTACTTGTACAAATCATAATCAGCCGGATTAAAGTCGTTCAGCAAAACCGCCTCAAACTTTTCGGCGCGCTTTATATCCTTTTTGCCGCCGCGCAGCAAAGCCGGAATATTTGCTCGCACATCAGCAATATTTATGCTTGCCATGAAATCAGCAATAACCTTTTTTTCATTATCTTGAGGCGATATTTGCAGATGCTGCGCCAACTCTTGTTCGTAGGCAGTCTCATTGTTATAACCTTTAAGCAAATCCGCAATTTTAGAGCGATTTAAAGTAATGTTTTTCATCACTTTCGGGAAAGAATATTCACTCAAATTTTCGGTTAAATACTGCAATGCCGATTTTAGAGTTCCTTCGGCTCCGTGCTCTGTTTGTTCAAGTAATTCCTTTTGTATTTGCGCCAAAGACTCGGCGGCACTTTCATCGTCCAAAATATCAAAGTAAGGAGAAACACCGGCTTCCAATGGAAAACGTTTCAAAACTTCCTGACAAAAGCTGTGAATGGTTTGAATTTTTATACCGCCCGGAGTATCAAGCAAAACGGCAAACAAAGTTCTTGCTCGTTTTTTATATTCCTGCTGTTGTTTCACATTGCCGATTTCACTGCCCAGCAATTTATGCAGACTACCTTCCAAATCGGCTTCCGACATTACGGACCATTTACTGAGACGCTCGGAAATACGGGTATTCATCTCTACCGCCGCAGCCTTGGTATAAGTAAGACATAATAAACGCTGCGGACCGACACCGTTTAACAGCAAACGCAAAACCCTATCGGACAGCACTTTGGTCTTACCGGTACCGGCAGAAGCCTCTACCCAAACCGATTTTTGCGGATTAGCGGCGGCTCGTTGCTGTAAAGTGGCTAAATCGCCTCGCTCTTTACGCAAATTTTCAAATTCTTCTCTAGTCATCATCAAAACCGTTCTCCTTTGTCTGGTCATCTCTTACCGACCATTCCAAAAAGCGGGAAAGGTGGTCGTAATCTGAATAATCCGGAGCTTCATGCGGGTCCGGCTTGGTATAATACGGCGTACTTTCTTTGTCAAAATGAGCTATGGTGGTTTGTAAATAATTCATAGTTCGTTCCAAACCGCGCTGACTTTGCTCCTCATTGGCAACAATTTCTTCTTTACCTAAACGCCAATAACGCAAAGTTGAAATATTTTTGGCCGGAATTTCAGCAAAACCTCCGTTTTGAGCAATCAATCCCTCAATAGGCAACTGCGGAGCCATACCGCTGGCAATTTCTTTATCTGAACGAGCTTTGCCGGTTTTGTAATCCAAAATATTTATTTTTCCGTCTTTCGTCTCATCAACACGGTCGGCTTTAGCCGTTATCGTGAATTTGCCGCCGGCAGAATCAAATACCATACTGCCGGTTATCTCATTATGCACTTTTCTTATTTCCGGACGATAAGCCTTTTCGGTTTCAATCAGCCAATTTACCGTTTTAACAAATTTTGGCCACCAAAACGCTTTTATATCTGAACTGATGTGATTAGCTGCAAACTCTTCTTCTCCGATACGCAACATCTGTTGTTCGGCATCGGCAGGATAAGAACCGGTATTATAAACATTGTTAAATCTTTCAATAACCTTATGTATGATATTACCGTAATCACGATAAGCAACATCTTCATCTAAATTTTCAAGCGGATATAATTTCAAAATATATTTAGCAAAAATTGTGTATGGATCACGCATAAGCATCTCAAAATTTACCGCAGACAATTTACGAGGACGCAAATAAAGCGGCGGACGCGGCTCAGGAGCGCCTATGCGTTTTTGCACAACCGCTCGTTCCAAATATTTTGCCCACAAAGAATATTTATTGTCATATAAAAATGCATAGTTTTCCTTATTTCCGCCAAAATTCGCTGAAAGTACGGTTTCTAACCTCAGCCACCAGCGAGATTTATTAGTCGGTGTTCCGTCCACACGTTCGGCGCGGGTTAAATAAACTTCTCCGGCATTAAGCAAATGTGCAAAATCAGCCGCCATAACTCCGATTGAACGTTCCGGCAGCGGGAAACCGAAATCTTTTTTCATCGGACGGGACATCCATAAATCTGCTGAAAGCAGTTTCGGCCACACACCTTCATTGACTTCACCGATAATCGTTACGTCAAACTGCGTAAGTCTGGCTTCTATCGGACCAAGAATTTTCACTCTCGGGTGCATACCGAAACGCACACGCACATTTTGTTCCAAGAACATACTTTCCAGCAAAGGCAAATAATCTTTGGGTTTTATATTTTCCAGCAGTTCACAATAAGGCAAAAAATTACCGACAAACTCAGCGGCTGCGGAACCCGCATCATTTTTCCAAATAATTTTTTCACCGCTTTTAATATCTGTGTCGGCCAATCTTTCGGCAACCTGTATGTGAGTTGTAAAAATTTCTTTTAAACCGATTTCCGACTGCCGATAAATTTCCGACAACGGCGAAAGTATATTTTTAATTTTTTCTAAAAATTCGGACTGACTGTCTGTAAGTTCTTCTTTTTTGCGCCATTTAAGCTCTATTTCACGGACTTTTTGATTACATTCTGCTGATTTCATTCCACAGGAAGCAAACGGATGTTTCAATAAAGAAAGCAAACTGACTTGCGAAAAATCATTTTCCAAAACATTCATAATCAGCCGCAAATAAGTACCGATAGGCGTCAAACTCAACGGCTGACCGGCCGAATCGTCGGCAATGATATTCCATTTTTTCAGTTCGGAAACCACCCGTCTTGCTAAGTTTCTATCCATGGTTACCAAAGCCGCCGTTTTTTCCGGTGTTTCAAGAGTGTTGCGAATCAGCAACGCTATGGCCTGCGCCTCCTGCCGAATATCATCGCAATTTACCATCTGTAATCCGGCAAACGCCTCTACAGGAAACGGCTCTGACGACAACTTACGCCATTCCGCCGACCCGGCTGCCGGACGCATAATCTCGGAAATCAGCCGTTCTTTCGGGCTAAAAAGTTTATGCGGAACATTTATAACTTCCGCTCTGTCGGCTTTCAAAAAATCAAGCAATTCTTTTAGTTCAAACTGCGGATGATTTTCATCAATCAATTTCCAGGCCGAATCATCTAAACAATTATCCAAGCCATATAGCCAAACTTCGCCATTCGGCAAATTCAGCACCGTCTGCACCAGCTGTTTTAGGCGCGGAAAAGCGGCGGTAGTCCCGGCAACCACAATTTTTTGTTCAGTTCGGCTTTGTCGCCACATTTTCAGTTCCGCTTCCAAAAGCTGATTGCGGCGAAAAGAGGCGTCGACAACTCCGCGCTCTTGTAAAATACGCGGCCAATATTCGGTAATTATGGAAAGCAGATTCAAACTTTCCTGCCAATGCGCAGCATATTCTGCCGGCACAATTTCTTTTAAACGAGAAAAATCCAAATTTTCATTATAGGCCAAATCAATTAAATCCGCCAAATTTTCCGCCAAAGCATACGACTGCGCCAAAGAGAGATGTCCCAAACCAAGCTCCGCCGGCTTTTGCATAATCAACCTGGTAAAAATCAGCGTGCGTTCAATTTTAGAAATTTCCGGCGCCAATCCTTGCAAAATTTCACTATTTCCGGTTAAAAAAACTTCGTCTTCTTCCACATCGGCAATCGGCAAAATGCGCGGCAATATTGTCGGTTTCAAACCTTTTAACCGCACAAACGCGTCGGATAAACTTTGGCAGGCGCGGCGGTTCGGCAGCAAAAACAAAACATTAGCCAGCTCGTCGGGCTGATTTTTGTAACATTCAGAAAAATGCGCCGCCAAAACATCAACAAAAGACTCACCGGCATTGACATTATATATTTTCGGCGCCATTTTCCCTCCTACAGATTTTTTAAATACGCTTTTAATTTTTCAACAGCCCGGCCACGGTGCGACACCTGATTTTTTTCGTCCTTGCTCATTTGGGCAAAACTTTTCGCGAATCCGTCGGGTATAAACAACGGGTCATAACCGAATCCGCCGTTTCCCTGCTTTTCCGTGGCAATATGCCCGTCGACGCGGCCTTCAAAAAGCTCATATCCGCCATTTGGAAACGCCAGAGATATAACGCAGGAAAAATGCGCTTTTCTGCTTTTATTCGGACTTTGCGCCATTTCAGCCAGCAATTTTTCCATTCCCTTGTCAAAATTGCGGTTCGGAGCATAGCGGGCTGAATATACGCCCGGGGCTCCGTTTAAAGCATCAACACATAAACCGGAGTCATCGGCTATACACGGCAAACCGGTCAATTCGGCAATGGTTTGAGATTTTAAAAGCGAATTTTCGGCAAAAGTACTGCCTGTTTCTTCCACATCCGGAAGTTTCATATCCAAAGCTGATTTCACATTTATGCCGAACGGCTGCAAAAGTTCTTTGATTTCCTTGATTTTTCCGGCGTTATGACTGGCAAAAACAACTTCCGACAATGTCATGTTCTTCTCCTATCCGTTAATAGCTTTTTTCTGCGCCATAATCAGCTGATGAATCCCCTGTTTAGCCAAACGAAACAGCTCGTCAAACTCATTTTCGCTGAAAACAGCACCTTCGGCGGTGGCCTGAATTTCAACAACTTTACCACTTTCCGTCAGCACAAAGTTGGTATCGGCTCCGGCATGCGAATCCTCTTCATAATCCAAATCGAGCACCGGTTCGCCATGACAAATTCCGCAAGAAACCGCGGCCACATATTCACGAATCGGGTTGCGCGGCAATCTGCCTTCCCGCACCATTTTCTGCATTGCCAAATACAGCGCCACGAATCCGCCGGTAATTGACGCGGTGCGGGTACCTCCGTCTGCCTGCAAAACATCACAATCTACCTGCACACACATTTCAGGCATTTCGGTTAAATCAGCTGCCGCACGCAAAGAGCGCCCGATTAAACGTTGAATTTCCGCCGTACGTCCGCCCACGCCTTTGGTTTCACGATTTACGCGCGTCTGCGTAGCTCGCGGCAGCAAAGAATATTCAGCGGTTATCCAACCTTTATTTCCGCCTTTTAGCCATGCCGGCACTTCATCACTGACGCTTGCCGTACACAAAACCTTTGTGTTGCCGCATTTTATTAAACAAGAACCTTCGGCATATAAATTTATGTTTGGGATGATTTCAACCAAACGCAAATCCTCGGCCCAGCGATTATTGCTGCGCATTTATTTTTCCTTTAAATTTGTTTTTGTTATTCTTTTGCTGAAAAAAGTGATATACGGCGGAAGCCACTCTTTTAACTGTGTTTTCTACTTTTTCATCACGAGTTTCAACCACAATGTCAGCTTCGGAATAATATGGATATTCCTCTGTGATATATTCCTGCAATTTGTTTTTTACGGTAGCATTATCGCCAAGCAAAAAAGGACGACGCGTGCGCCCGGCCGTGCGGTGATACAAGGTATCTATATCTGCTTTGAGCCAAATTGTTACGGCATGCTCTTTTGCCAACTCACGGGTTTGTTCAGCAACAAACGAGCCTCCGCCGGACGCCAACACACAAGGAGTTCCTTGCAGCAGACGTTTCATAACTCTCTCTTCGCCGGCGCGATATTCTTTTTCGCCGAAACATTTAAGCACATCCACCAACGACAGCCCCGCCGCCTTTTCTATTTCCTGGTCGCCGTCGACAAACGGCAGAGACAGTCGGCGAGCCAGTCTTTTTCCCACGCTGGTTTTACCGCTTCCCATTAAACCTACCAATAAAATTATTTTATCTATTTTTGACATTTTCTTATTTTTTCTTTGTTCAATCTTTTGCTTTCTATTGACCTTATAATATAACCTTGCTACTATTATTCAATCTTTTTTTAATTTGTTGTGAGGAAGAATATGAGAAGACAATCAGCATACACTCAAGGAGGCACCCTAAAAGTTGCTTTATACGCTTTAGGTTTGGTACTATTGGTAACAATCGGCTTTTTAATGGTACACGATATTCAGGTTCCAACAGAACATGTATCGCAGGAAATTTCGGTAAATCTTGACAAATAAGGCTGATGCTCGGACGTTTTTTAGAAAGTTTTTTAGAATCCGAAGCAGCGGAAAAAGGCGCGGCACAGACTACACTGTCCGCCTATGAGCAGGATTTGCGGCAATTTTTAGAATTTACCAAAATAGAAGAACCGTATGATTTGAATGAGGAAAAAATAGAAAGTTTTATTCAAAACCTGCAAACCGAGGATTACGCTGCCAAAAGTCTGGCGCGTAAACTTTCGTCAATTAAGGATTTCTGCAAATTTCTTTATTCCGAAAAAGTTATAAAAACCAACCCTGCAGCCTATATTTTAACTCCAAAGCAGGAAAAGCCCCTGCCTAAATTTTTGACGGTCGCCGAAATTAAATTACTGATAGAAACCGCATTCGCCAAGCCTGATTATCGTTATTGGCGAATCGGAGTAATGATTGAGCTGATGTATGCCACCGGCTTGAGAGTTTCCGAATTGGTCGGACTACCGGAAAATGCCGTTAATTACAACAAAGGGCTGATAACAATTTTGGGCAAAGGAAGCAAAGAGCGGGTTGTTCCGGTTGCAGAACAAGCTCTAAAATCTTTAACAGAATATGCGGATTTACGACTGGAGTTTATCAAAAAAAATTCCATATCACACTGGCTGTTTCCATCTTTAACTTCGGTTTCGGGGCATTTAACCAGAGACGCTTTTTATAAAGACTTAAAAAAACTGGCGATTGACTGCGGAATTTATCCGGCAAGAGTTTCTCCCCACGTTTTGCGACACTCGTTTGCCACTCATCTTTTAAATAACAATGCCGATTTACGTTCCGTGCAAAAAATGTTGGGACATGAAAGCATTGCCACCACGGAAGTTTATACACATATCACTTCGCAAAAACTGGGATATATTGTGCGCAAAAAACATCCGCTGTCGCACTTTACGGAAGAAAAGCATGGCTAAGAAAAAAGAAATAATTATCCAAAAAGAACATACTTTGGACGATTTAACCAGCGTTTCCAAAACAATTATGCCGCTGGCTAAACAGCTATTGGGCGCCAAAGGAATGCTGGAAATGGAAATTTTATCCGACTGGACGGAAATTGTCGGCGAAGAGCTGGCGCAATATTCCCTGCCGCAAAAAATATCTTTTCGCAAAGACGAACGTAGCAACGGCACATTGGAATTATTGGTCTTGAGCGGAGCTTTCGCTATGGAAATACAACACCGCGAATCGCAGATTTTGAACAAAATCAACACCTATTTCGGATATGAAGCCGTGGCAAAATTAAAAATTGTCCAAAACAGCTGCCCAGAGAATTTTCTTTTCACTAAAAAACCCATTGATAATGTGAAAAAAAATCTTGTATCTGAAGAAGAACACAACTATATTACGGAAATAATTAAAGATGTGGAAAGCGAAGAATTGCGCCGTCATTTGAAAAATTTAGGCGAAGCGGTATTCGGCAGTAAAAAATCTTAGGAGACATAATTTTGGATAAGTTTATAAAATCTCTCAGCAAAATAGCAACCTTTACGGCGGCTTTTTTGGCAGCGGCTTATTTTTATTTTACTTACAAAGGATTTGAAGTAAATGCCGACGGTAATATAGTTTTAAAAGTACAAACTGCCTCCGCAGCCGAAAAAAACGGAATCGCTACCGTGCTGCCGAAAGAACTGCACATCAATGCCTCCACAAAATATGCCATAGGCTCATTTAACGCACCGATTACTTTATACGAATATTCATCTCTCGGCTGTCCGCATTGCGCCGATTTTCATTTAAGCGTGGTACCGAGACTGGAAGAAGAATATGTTAACAAAGGCCTGCTGCGTATTGTGTTTGTCAACTTTCCGCTGGATAAAAAAGCCATGCAGGCAGCACTGTTGCTGCAATGCGCGTCGGTAGACAATTATCACGGCTTATTATCTCGTTTATTTGACAAGCAACGTTTTTGGTACTTGTCAAGCGACACAACCCCATTGCACAGCTACGCCGCCGAATACGGAATCAGCTATGACGAGGCAGAAAGCTGTCTGCATAACGACGCAATGGCTCAAACAATTATTTCTGACCGCCAACAAGGCTTAAAACAGCTGGGCATGACCGGAACTCCGGCTTTATTATTCAGCGGGCGCGACGGTAATGAAATTATTTATTCCGCAGCATCTTTTGGCACAATAAAAGAATATCTAAATAGCCGATATGAACGAATGGGAATCAGCTTGAATAAATGAAAAAAGAGGCTCAAGACATAAAAGAATTGGATGAACGAATCCGCAGCTTTAAGGCCAAACAGGAGAAGAAAGAAAGTAAACACACAAACTCCTCTTGGCGGAATTCTCTTGCCAACGCATTCAGAATCGGTACAGAATTTGTTGCCGCGGTAGCTGTCGGAATATGTCTCGGATATACTTTTGATAAAATTTTCGGGACTAAAGTGATTTTTCTGCTTGTATTTTCTTTATTTGGGTGTATGGCTGGTATGTTGAATGTTTATCGCTCGGCGCAAGAGATGGATAAAAACCTTCAGAAGGAAAAAGATTGATGTCAAGTCCGGTTGAACAATTTGAAATTAAAAAAATTATTCCGTTTGAATTTAACGGAACAGATTTATCGTTTACAAATTCATCTTTATGCATGATGATTACGATTTGCGTTATTCTGCTCAGCCTAGGCTTATGCTTAAGAAAAAGAAGCGTGGTGCCGACCATGGCGCAAACCATTCCCGAAGCGGTTTATAGTTTTATACAAAGTATTATGGGCGAAACTTTGGGTAACCACGGCGCTAAATATGTTTCTTTTGTTTTTGCGCTGTTTACTTTTATTGCCGGCGGCAATATTTTAGGATTATTCCCATACAGTTTTACATTTACATCGCATATTGCCGCAGTGGGCGCGCTCTCTATTTTTTGCTTATTGCTGAATATTGTATTCGGTATAAAAAAGCGCGGCTGGGGCTATTTGCGCACATTTTTGCCGGAAGGCGTCCCTGTTGCCATGGCGCCGCTGATTATTCCGCTTGAAACCATATCTCTTTTATCAAAACCGTTCAGTCTGACCATTCGTTTGGCGGTAAATATGTCCGTAGGGCATATTATTCTGAAGGTTTTGGGAGGTTTTATCGTTACCATGAAAATTTTCGGTTTTATTCCGCTGATTGCTGACATGGGAATCATTATGTTTGAACTATTTGTTACTTTATTGCAGGCTTATATCTACACAACATTGAGCTGTGTATATTTAAACATGGCAATCAGTAGCGAACACTAACTTTTTTACTTTAATTAAAGAAAGGAACTCAAAATGGAAAATGAAATTTTGCAAAACAAAACTTTGGCTTATATCGGCGCCGGTATCTGCGCTTTGGCAATGACTGTTGCCGCTTGGGGCTTGACAAAGCTGTGGGTAGCTTTGATTGAAACAGTTGGCCGTAATCCGCAAGTTAAAAAAGACGTTACATTGTTCGGCTTTATCGGTATGGGCTCTATTGAAGCTATTGCTTTGTATATTTTGGTTATTGCCATCTTGATGATTATATAGTTGTTCTTCAGTTCTTTTTGTGAGGGAACAAAATGCCTCAATTAGACTTATCTACATTTGCCTCGCAGGCCTTTTGGATGGTAGTCAGTTTTAGTTTGCTTTGGCTTTTAATGTCGGTTTTTATTACTCCTAAAATTACCGATGTTTTGGAACAGCGCAAACGTAAAATTGATGACTATATCCGCAAGGCTGAAAAATTGAACCAACAGGCTAAAACCTCGCTGGAAAAATATGAGCAGGCGTTAAATGGTGCTAAAGCGAAGGCGGCAGCTGATATTGCGGCATGCCAAAAAGAATCTGCGGCTTATTTGGCGGCAGAACAAAAATTGCTGAATGAACGTTTGAACAAGCAAATTGCCGAAAGCGAATTTAAGTTGGCGACAGAAAAAAAAGAAACTTTGCAGCAAATAGAGCAACTGTCGCAAAATTTAGCTTTTGACATTGTGCAAAAGCTGGGGTTTTCACACATCAGCAAAGAAGATGTGCTGAAAGCAGCTCGTAAAGGAAATGACTGATGGCAGAAGAACTTTTATATGATTCGGTAAATGAAGAAACTGTCAATGCCATTCCAAACGGCAATGACTTGATTGACGCGACGCAAAACGCCATTATCGACGCGGCAGAAAATGTGTCAGAAGTGTTTGATAAAACAAACCCGGATGTTGCGCATCAAATTGCTGATGTTCCGTTTTATGCCGATGTGGAATTTTGGGTAGGTATGGCCTTCATTCTTTCTATGCTGGTGTTGGCAAAACCTGCAATTAAATTCTTCAAAAAAGCAATGCGCGGTAAAATTGATTCGGTAAAAAATCAAATATCCGACGCTGAAAAATTGCGCGACGACGCTCAGGAGCTTTTGGCGGAATATGAACGCAAATTTGCTTCAACAGAAGAAGATGTGGCAGAAATTATGCGGCAGGCTGAAAAAAATATTACCAATCAAAAGAAAAATGATTTGGCAATACTAAAAGAAAATACAGCGCTTAAAGAAAAAGAAATTAAACGCCGCATTTTAAGTTCTACCGAAAACGCCATGGCGGAAATAAATCAGTCAGTAGCGCGTTCGGCCGTTGATTTGGCGCAAAAAGCCATAAAAGACTATATCAATAAGGCTGATAAAGGTTTGTTGATTGACAATGCTATCGCAAGTTTGGATAAGTTTGTAAAATAAGTCTCAAACATTTATTTAGAAAATCCTAAAAATTACTGCCGTAGTTTTTAGGATTTTTATTTAAATCTATACATTTATATCAATGAAATTCCACTAGCTTACACCGGTGGTATCATTTTAGGATTGTCTACATCCACCTGCTCACGCAGGTAGTGTTATGTCCGAATCATAAAGAAAACTCCACCAGCTTAAAACTGATGGAGCATTCTTTATTTAAGCAAGCGATTATATTATAATTCGCCGGCAGCGTATCTTTGTGCCATATCCGACAATTTGATAGCTTTGATTTGGTCTGCATGACCAGCAGCGCCAAAGGCAATGTAGCGAGCTTCGCAAACTTTCTGCATTTCTTCAATAGCAGGTTTCAAATATTTACGAGGGTCAAATTCTTTCGGATTTTCAGCAAATACGCGGCGAATAGCACCGGTAATAGCCATACGAGAATCGGTGTCTACGTTTACTTTGCGTACGCCGGATTTAATACCGCGAACAATTTCTTCTACCGGAACACCGTAGGTCTGAGGAATAGCACCGCCATAAGCATTGATTAAATCTTGCAATTCTTGCGGAACCGAAGAAGAACCATGCATTACCAAGTGAGTGTTAGGCAATTTGGCATGAATTTTTTCAATAACATCAATAGCCAAAATATCGCCATCCGGTTTACGAGTGAATTTGTAAGCACCGTGAGAAGTTCCAACGGCAACTGCCAAAGCGTCCAAATGTGTCAAAGCCACAAATTCAGCAGCTTCATCTGGATCGGTAACCAAACGTTTTCTATCCAATGTACCTTCTGCGCCGTGCCCGTCTTCTTTGTCAGCCTTGCCGGTTTCCAATGAACCGATAACGCCCAATTCACCTTCAACGGAAGCGCCGACAGCGTGTGCACGGGCAACAACTTCTTGAGTTACGCGAACATTATATTCAAAAGAAGCCGGTGTTTTGCCGTCAGCTTCCAAAGAACCGTCCATCATTACAGAGCTGTAACCGTTCACAATAGCGGATTGGCAAATATTTACAGAAGCGCCGTGGTCTTGGTGCAAGCAAATCGGCAATTCAGGAAACATCTCGATACCGGCCATTACCATGTGGCGAATCATCGGGTCGCCGGCAAATTTACGAGCACCGGTAGATGTTTGCAAAATAACCGGAGCGTTTACTTTTTTAGCAGCTTGCAAAACAGCCAAAATTTGTTCCATATCGTTTACGTTGAAAGCCGGAACACCATAACCGTGTTCTGCCGCATGGTCAAGAATTTGACGCATAGATACTAAAGGCATTTTTTTCTCCTTAAAAAATTAAGTTTTATAACTGCCTAAAATATATGCAATTTCTATTTTTTTGCAAGCATTTTGTTTGTCTTTATTCGGCTTTTTTAGTTAGTACTTTCTTTAAAAAAATAAGATAAACAAATAAATATTGCTATTTATGCTAAATAATCGCATCATATATGCAGGAGCGTATTTTTAATCAGTCAGAGGAAAACTTATATGAAAAAACAAAGTGGAATTGAAAAATTTTCTGAAAATATTAAAAAGTTAATCAACTATTTTAAAAGCGAAGAATTATCAGATGAGAAATTTAATGAGCTCCTCGTACGCAGAAATAAAATAAATTTAAGCAGCATTGAGCAACTTTTAAACAAATTGAAAACAACAGATAATCCGGAGACTAAAGATTTAATTAAACTAAGTCGCTTAGATAGAAAAGCCGAATATTATAAAGATATTTTGGATAATCCGAAGATGTTTCAGCAAAAAAAACGTTTCCGCGATTTTTCACATAAAATTGCCGTATTGAAAAACTCTTTTAAAAGAAAGCACCCCTATATTTATAAAATTGCTGCCGTGGCCGCTAAAACTGTTTCTTTTACGGTCGGCGCCATAGGTTCTATGTTTATGGCCGGCGCATCTCCGGAAATTGCCTCGGCTCAAACCGGTAGAAGCGGAGCAGAAAATGCTTATGAAGCTGAAAGAATCAAACTCAAGTACAAGCTGGATAGAAAAGGGAACAGCCGTTCCGACGCATCAGCACAATCGGAAAAAAATTCATCTTTGAAAGAAATATTGTCGCAAGACAGTGCCAATCATCATAGCTTAAATCATATCAAAACTAAATTAAATAGCAAACAACCACCGAAAGACGTCCAAAAGCCGGAAATCAGCAAAAAAACAAAAAATCCGACGCAGAATCCTCATATTTCAAGAGATACACGAGAGATATAGTTATTAAACGCCCGGTATACTTAATTTTTATCAGGCGTTTGTTCTATTTATCAAAATTTTGCAAGCTATAAAACCTGAAATAAGCTCCTTTACGAACCAAAAGTTCGTCATGCGAACCTTGTTCAACGATTTTACCCTTGTCCATTACCACCAGCGAATCCATTTCTTTTAAGGTGGAAAGACGATGGGCAATAGCAATAACCGTTTTGCCTTTCATCAATTTTTTCAAAGACTTCTGAATATAATTTTCACTTTGACTGTCCAGCGCCGAGGTTGCCTCATCCAAAATCAAAATCGGCGCGTTTTTCAAAATAGCCCGAGCAATCGCAATACGCTGCCGTTCTCCTCCCGACAACAAAACGCCTCGTTCGCCGACTTTACTGTCATAGCCTTCCGGCAACTGTTTTATAAACTCATCAGCAAACGCCTGTTTAGCCGCGGCTTCTACTTCATCATCAGTCGCGTCAAGACGCCCATAGCGGATATTCTCTCTAATTGAGCGGTTAAACAAAGTGGTATCTTGAGGGATAACGGCAATTTGCGCCCGCAAACTTTCTTGACGAACTTTAGAAATATCTTCGCCGCCAACCACAATTTTTCCGCCGCAAACATCAAAATAACGCACAAGCAACTTTATCAATGTAGATTTTCCGCTTCCGGAATGACCGACTAATCCGATTTTTTGCCCGGATTTTATCTTTAATGAAAACTTATTGAATATATATTCTTTCTGCGGATAGCAAAAATCAATATTTTCAAAATTGATGGAACGATTACGCATATTTATATTATGTGCGTCAGGCGTATCTTGTACAAGACAAGGCTGAAAAATTAAATTTAAGCCGTCTTTAACCTGACCGTAAGATTGAGAAAACTCACTGACAAAATAGCCAATATTCGTCGCGTCAAAAATAATTCCGTTTAACAGAGATGTAGCCAACACCACATCGGCAAGCCCGATTTTTTGCAAATACCAAAAATAAACTACGGCCGCGCAAGAAGCCGTATAGGTAAACATAAAGCAAATTTTACCCTCAAAATCAAACCAGGCGTCTTTGGTGCGTTCGGTCTGCTCGGCTTTTACGGCTGTTTTCAGCACATTGTAAAAATGCTTTTTTTCATAAAAATAATTGGCAAAACTTTTTACTAAATCCGAATTGGTTACCGTATCAATAAACACGCCGTCGGTTTCAGCACCGAATCTGGCTCTTTTTTCGGCAAAGGAGCCTATTCTTTTTCGGATATAGAGCATTATCAGCATAAAAAGCAAATTAAACGCAAAAATAAGCAATCCCAATTCAAAATTGGCCGAACAAATCAAAAACATGGTTACAAAAAGCCCGGTAACCGGGCGGATAAAACCAAACACAAACTGTCCGTAAATTTCTTTTATGCCGGAAACGATATTTTTAGTTTTTGAAGCAATTTTACCGGCCATTTCTTCATTAAAAAAACGAATCGAATGATGGTGAACCCGTATAAAAATATCCTTATAGACCAAACTGCAGTAATACGGCATAAATTTGCCGGCAGTATAGCGCCAGGCATAGGCTCCGGCGGCGTCAAGCAACAGCATACCGGCAAGCAAAGCGATAAAACCGAACACACCTTGCAAAACCGACGGATTTTCGGCATATTGCGGCAGCAAGCCTATAACCTGCGCCATGGCGTAAACCTGACCGCGTTCGGCAATGCTTCTGAAAATCAAAGCCAGAAGTATAACCGAAACCATAAATTTTGTTTTGCGCAAATACTTAAAAATAAAACCGAAAACACTCATTGCGCCAGTTCCTTACGGCGCTTTTTAAGTTTGGTTAGTTTGTCGCTGACATTGCCGGTATCACGTCCGGTTTTCGCCAAACGGTCATACATGCGGCTGATTTCTTTTTCCAAATACGCAGTTTCAATTTCGTTACGCAAAACCGTGCGTTCCTGATAAGTACCGGAAGTATTGATTTGGTGCATTTTTTCAATACAGTCTTCAACTTCAAGATTATAGTTAAGTTTCTGTTTAATAAAATACGGCAATTCATAAACCAGCTGGCGCGCGTTAGCATACGCTTCCTGCCCGTCGGCACATTTAATATAGCGTTTTTTCAAAAGACGGAAAGCTATTTCCAATTCCTCATTGCTGTCCACCACGATAAACGGCACCGGATTAGCAAATCCCTCTTGAGCAATATATTTCAAAAACTCCAGCAAATGATGGAAAAAACCGTTAATGTTATAAATAATAAACGGTTTCATCGGCAACATTCCATCCTGCATGGCCACGCAATCATAAGCCAATTCATCCAAAGTTCCCACCCCGCCCGGAGCAAACACAACAAAATCGGACTCTAATAGTTTTTGCTTGCGTTCTTCCAAAGTTTTGGCCACCACAATATCCATTTTGTTAATAAGTTCGTCATCATTAGGATACAGGTCAAAATATTTTTTTGTGGTAATCCCCTGAATCGGCGAGCCTTCAACTTTGCACTGACGCTTGTTCCAGCCGTCAAGCACACCTTTGGCAACTGCCCCCATAATACCGCTGTTGGATAAACCAAAATCCAGCTTAAACTCCATTTTCACAATTTTTTTACCAAGGTTATAGGCTTCCTGCGCATACGCCGTATCATTACCGGAGCGGGAACCGCCGGCCACAAACACACGGATACCGTCTTCTTTGTTAGCACGCTTAAAACTTTGGATTACTTTTTCTTCTACATTGCAGGCTTGTTCTTCCATGGCTTATAACTCCTCTATATCGCCTTTGGCCTGATTAGCATAAAATTCGGCGGCAAATTCTTGAAGCGTATCGTTTTTAATGGCGGCACGCAATCCCTGCATTAGGCGTTCATAATAGCGGATATTGTGCCAGGTAAGCAGCATAATTCCCAAAACCTCATTGCATTTTTGCAAGTGGTGGATATATGCTCGGCTGTAATGTGTGCACAGCGGGCAGTCGCAGCCTTCTTCCAAAGGACGAGGGTCTTCGCGATGACGAGCGTTGCGAATGTTTATCGGCCCGTATTTGGTAAAAGCCTGCGCTGTACGGCCGGAGCGGGTCGGCATAACGCAGTCGAACATATCAACGCCGCGCAAAACCGCGCCGACAATATCGTCAGGACGCCCCACACCCATTAAATAACGCGGCTTGTCTTCGGGCAGCATACCCGGCGCGTAATCAAGAACTTCAAACATTTTTTCCTGCCCCTCGCCGATAGCCAATCCGCCGATTGCATAGCCGTCAAAACCGATTTCACGCAAGGCCTTGGCAGATTCTTCACGCAAATCTTTATAGACATTACCTTGCTGAATGCCGAAAATTCCATAGCCGTCGCGGTCAACAAACGCTTCTTTGCTGCGTTTGGCCCAACGCATGGACATCCGCATTGATTTAGCGCAAGTTTCATAGGTGGAAGGATACGGAGTGCACTCGTCCAAACACATGGTAATGTTTGAATCCAATTTATGCTGAATTTTCATAGACTCTTCCGGGCTTAAAAAGAACTTTTTACCGTCAACATGCGAACGGAAAGTAACACCCTCCTCGGTCAGCTTGCGCAAACCGCTCAGGCTCATAACCTGAAAACCGCCGGAATCGGTCAAAATAGGCTTATTCCAATTCATAAATTTATGCAGTCCGCCCATTTTTTCGACTAAATCAGCGCCGGGACGCAACATTAAGTGATAAGTATTGCCCAGCAAAATTTCCGCGCCGGTTGCCGCCACGCTTTCCGGCATCATGGCTTTAACCGTACCGCAGGTTCCCACCGGCATAAACGCCGGAGTGTTCACGACGCCGTGTTTGGTGATTAAACGTCCCAAACGGCTTTTGCCGACTTTTTTATCAATCTCAAATTTCAGTCCCATGTCATATTCCCCTTTATCTTACTTGTGAACGAGGCGGAACAGGATTGCCCATTCCTTTTTCTAAATTTTTTCTATTTACATATCCGGCTTCGCCGTTGTCAATGATAATTTTAAACCAGCTTTTATCGGGAGTATAGCCGACAACCCGCACGGTTTGCCCTTCAACACCATCTTTTAAAACGTCATAGCGGCTATCCGGCCCGTAATAAATTTTTCCGGCCTTTTTAAGATGAAAAATATAATTATCATCGCCTTTGTCGCCGTCAACCTTGATTATATGGCTTTCAATTTGGTCGTCCGCCACCCGAACGCCGCCGATTTCCATTTCTTTATAATAGCTTGTGCTTGTATGGTGCGGCAAATTAACCAGCCCGATTTTACCCATAAAGAAAACGACATAAACTACAGCCACCGCAGCCAAAAACACCGGCAACACCAGTTGGCGGATTCTTAATTCCGCCGCTGACCATTTAGGTAAAGCCACGGCTTTTTGCGGATGAAAGTCTAAATTGTCAATAAATTTTTGCAACACCGCATTTTCATGGCTGTTCCGCTTAGTCATCAACTGCGCCTGCTTAGCATAAATCCATGCCATATCTTTACGGCCGGCGCTTTCATACGCCGCAGCGTTGTGCACCAGCAATTTAAAGTTATCTTCATCATTTGCCTGCACGGCGTTATAATTAAATTTCAGTGCCTCGATATTTTCAAAAAAGGCCTTAACTCCCCACCAGCCGCGCAGCCAGTTTGACACCGAGGTTGAAACCACCATTTCTTTAGCCTCGGCATAATTGCAAATATCTTTGGTTTCTTTTTTATTAAAACCGCTGATAAACGCCGTTATGCGGCGCTGTTTTAAAACCCGCAGAGCCGCGTCGTCTTTGCCTTTTTGATTTTTATAGGCATTCAGCGAATCCATATCGGGAAAGTCTTTTTCATTGTAAATTACAGACAATAAATCATAACGCAGACGCTTTTCCTGGTCTTTAAGCACATTATAGGCCACGGAAATTTTTTGAAAAATCTCAACCGCATTCGGATTATCGTTATGGTCGGGATGCCAATATTTGGCACGGTCATAATACTGCCGTTTGATTAAAGACAGCGGAGCGTCGGGCAAAACTTCTAATACTTTATAATAACCTTCAGCATCAAAATCAGAGCTCATCAGCAGTTCCTTTCAGCCACAATTTTTTGGCAATATTCATTATATCTTCCGCCGCTTCCGAATTCGGGTAGCGATTCAGGAGTAAAACATGGTTGCGGATGGCGTCGCGAACTCTGGTATCGCGGCGAATTACTCCCAACAAACGGGGTGTTGACGACATATATTGCTCACAACCGCGCCGCAACGTGTCATAGGTTCTTATCCCCTCTTCATACGAATTAGCATAGTTTATTAAAATTTGCAAACTCTTATATGGAAAGTTTCGGCTGCTCTTTTGCAAAAAATCATAAGCCGACACCACGCTTGCCGGCTCGGCGGTGCAAATTAAAATTATATTCGCCGGCGGCAGCAAATTATACAAAACTTTTTCCGAAGACGGCAAGTCAACCACAACTTCATTATAATTCTGCGCCAGTAAAGCCAAATCTTCGCGCAAAAGCTGCAGGCGTCCAATCGGCACGCTTTCCAGCAAATCACTGCCGACCACACCGCTGATAACGTCAAACTTTTTCTTATTTACCGGGGTTATCGCCTGGTTTAAAGTAATTTTTCCGTCAATAACTTCGTTCAGATAATGCTTATAATCCAAATCAAGCTGAAAATCGGTGTTAAGCAAACCGTTATTGGCGTCAAACAGCAAAACGCTTTTATGCAGCAGATTTAAAGCATGCGCCAAGGTTATGGAAATCCAGGTTTTACCCATTCCGCCCAAACCGGAAACTACCGCCGTAACCGGAATCTGCGGCGTTAAAAATAAATTTTCGGCAATTTTTACATTATCTTTATTTATCATCTTGTACTTTTCTGTTTTTGTTATTATGATAGTGGCAAATTTATTGTTTTCTTGCAAATGATTAAAACCTTTTTAACACAATTTATTTATCATTATGGCAGAAAAAACGGGAAACACAGATGAGAAGGCTTTTATTTTATATTTTAATTTTGCTGACGGCAATGACGCAAAGCTGTTTTGCCCAAAATATGGTGCAAAAAGAAAGTTATTTGAAAGATGATGTTTATGCCCTGGGGGTGCCGGATTATCCGCCTTTTTCTTATTATGAACCTACCCCGCGTGCCGGCGCGATTTATTACAGCGCTTTTTTAAAGCCCTTGCAGGATATTGCCCAAAAAAATGATTTTAAGCTGCAAGACAGTCCTTTTGCGAATATTCCGACACTGGAAAATGTGATTTTGGATATTCGAAGCGGAAAAGCTCAATTCTTTTTGGGAGCCTATTCTAACACTAAAATGTTTACCGGCATAGAATTGGTCTATCCGGCGGCTGTTTCCAACCCTATTCATGTTATCACACTGCCTGAAACGCAGGAAAAAATAAAATCAGCCAAAGATTTGGCTAATCTGAAAGGCGTTATCAGCAAAACCGAATATTTAAGCGATTTCGTTTTACGCAAAATCAAACCGCTGAAACTGACTTATCTGGACTCTCCGTATGACACTTATGAAAAACTGTTTAACGGCGAAGCAGACTACATTATCGGCAGTTTATATTACAACCGCATTATGGCCAGCCGTTACGGAATTGAACAATATTTATCCTATTCTTCTAAGCCGCTGTTTAAAATTCCGGTTTTTGTTGCCTTGTCAAAACTGACACCGCAAATGTCTTTATATGAAAAAATATTAGTTGCAGAATTTAACAAGCCGGATTTCGGCAATGCCGTAAAAGGAGAAATTTTACGCATAGTTGAAGAAGAAATTGCCAAAAACCAAGGTATTGTGCCGCCGGCGTTTGCACAGCATATTGCTCCGGCAACCGAAACCGAATTGCCGACTACCGACGCTCCGGGAGCAAACCGCGGCGGAAGAGTTGTGGAACAGCAACGGCAGGAAAAATCTATTGACGAAGTACTTGATGGAATTTAAGGAGGTTTTATAAATGGTTCTTTTAGTGCATAACAGTGTTTTGCCTCAATGCCGCAAAATCAGAATTTTGATGGCCGAGAAAAAAATGCTGTTTGTTTTGAAAGAAGAAAATCCGTGGAAATTGTCGAAGGATATTATGAAAATAAATCCGGCCGGCGAACTCCCCGTGTTTATTTATGACGGAAATATTATTTCCGGCAATTACGCCATTACCGAATTTTTGGAAGAAACCTACACGCAAAACCGCCTTATTAGCGGCAATAACAAAGAACGCGCTGAAATCAGACGTTTGGTCGACTGGTTTGACAACAAATTCGGCCGTGAGGTTTATCAATATATCGCCGGTGAAAAAATATATAAGCGTTTTGCGCTGCAGCAGCCGCCGGAATCCCGCCGCATTAAGGCCGGAATTAACAACCTGCGCTTTCATTTGGAATATATAGACTGGATTACCGAACGCTATAATTATTTGGCCGGCAATAACTTTTCGCTTGCCGACATCAGCGCCGCCGCTCAGCTTTCTATTATTGACTATTTGGGCGATGTGCCTTGGGAAGACTATAAAAATGCCAAACTTTGGTATTCTAAAATTAAATCACGCCCGAGCTTTAAAGACATCTTAGGCGACAGGTTTAAAGGCATTTACCCGGCTAAACATTATGATGATTTGGATTTTTAACATGAGATATTTACTGCCGGCAATATTGTTTTTTTTAGCTTCCTGCTCATCTTGGAGCAGCGGAGAAGGACAAATTATCTACCACTGGGAGCGTGAACGCACCGGGGTACAGAAATTTTCCCGCGACCATTCCGAATGTTTGAAAAAAGCCGAAGGCTGGCTACATTGGCCGGACTTCAGTAGCTGGCTTTATTCGGAAGAATACCGCTATAACATTGTGGTGGATTGGCACAAAACAAAGGGTATTTGGGCAAGTTATGTACCTTATCGCGGAGCCTCGCCGCTGTTGGTAAATTCTATTCGCGATTCGGCAGATTCCGACCCGAGAGAATATCGCCTGTGCATGGAAGCCAAAGGCTATTGGCACAGAAAATATGATATTCCGACCGTAACCAATGTCTTTGTTTATAACCCGCAAAAAGGCACAGACCGCGTGCCGTTGGAAGATATTTACAGCAAATAACCGCCGCCGCAGGCTTTATAATAAGCTACCAGATTTTGAAAAACCTGCGCCCGGCTTTGCAGGCTGTTGTTTTGAGCCTGCAATCTGTTTTGTTCCATTGTCAAAAAGTCGGAAAATTCAATCAGCCCGTTACGATAACGCTCGGCCGACGCTGAAACGACTTTGTTCATTTTAGCCACGGCGTTATTTTGCGCCTGATTGCTTTTAAGTTCGTTTTGTACGGCGGTCATAGCATTTTTTAATTCCGCCACGGCTGACAGCACCGATTTTTTATATTGAGCCATGGCTTCCTCTTTTTGCGCTTTTAGGCTTTCAACCTGATTTTGCAGTCGGTTCCAATCTAAAAGCGGAACCGAAATCAACGGCTCATAACTATAGCCCTGACTTTTGGAATTAAACAGACTGTTGCCGCCGCTCGCGGCATAACCCCACAACGCCGACACACTGACATCAGGATATAAATCGGCCACCGCCGCACCGACCAAAGCATTTTGCGCTATCAAATTTTGTTCCGCCGCCGCCACATCGGGGCGATTGCGGATTACCTCAGCCGGCAAAGCATATAAGGCTTTGGTATTGTATCGGTAACTGCCGGCAAATATCGGCGAGCTTTTATTAACATCTATTGGCAGCTGCAACGGCAGAACTCCGGCCAGCACCGCCAGCGCATTTTTATATTGTTCCGTTTCGCTTTGCAGAGCCGGAATCTGCGCTTCGGTCGCCGCCACCAAATATTCCGCCTGATTATAAGCAATATCGTCGGTTAATCCGCTTTTATATTTAGCGGAAACCGTGGAAAATATGTCTTTTTGCAAAGCTAAATTTTGGCGGGCTATGCGTAATTTTTCCGCCGATAATTTCATATTGATATAATTTGCCGCCAGTTCCGCTGCCACCACGGTTTTAACATTGTTAAGCGTATATGTTTCCGCTTTCAGCTGAGCTTCCGCCGCTTCATCCTGCCGGCGTCCTTTGCCCCACAAATCAAATTCCCACGAAGCGTCGAATCCGGCGGTATAATAACGGCTGTCGGCGGTCTGACCGATATTTTTACTGTTTTTTTGATAATTATAACCGCCGCTGCCGTTTATTTGCGGCAAAAATGCGGCTCGGCTTATTTGCAGCGACGCCCTGGCTTGTTTTAAGCGCGCAACTGCAATTTCTATATCCGTACTGTTTTGCAACCCCAAATCAATAAGGCGGTTCAAATCATCATCTCCAAACAGCGCATACCAGTTTTTTGCCGGCTGAACACCTTTTTTCAACGCCAATTCCCGTTTTATAACATTATCGCTATAGCGGCCGGGCTTAACATAATCCGGTCCCACCGTGCAGGCAGCCGCAGCAAAGCATATCAACAACACAGAACTTGTCTTACGCATTTTCATCCTCCGTTTTAACCCTATTTTGCGGATTGAAATGTTCTTTTACATGTTCAAAAAAGGCAAACAGCGCCGGAATAAAAATTATTCCGATTAAAGTCGCCGCTATCATTCCGTAAAATACCGACGAGCCGATAGCTATTTGCGAGCTGGCGCCGGCTCCGGTTGCCACAATCATCGGAAATACGCCCAAAATAAAAGTGAACGCCGTCATCAGCACCGCGCGATAACGTTCTTCGGCGCCGCGTCTGGCTGCCTCGGTAATAGCCAAACCCTGCTCACGGTACATTTTGGTAAATTCCACAATCAAGATAGCGTTTTTCGCCGCCAAGCCAATCAACATAATTAACCCGAGCTGGGCATAAATGCTTAACGACTGCCCCATAAACCATAATCCGGCCAATGCGCCTAAAATGGCGAAAACCGTTGAAAATATCACAGCTAAAGCCAAAAGCCAGCTTTCATACAGCGCCACCAAAAACAAATAGCAGAAAACCACCGCCAAACTAATTAAAATCACGGCCAAACCTCTGGTTTCAACCTCTTGCAGGCTTAAACCCGTCCACCAGATTCCGTATTCTTTCGGCAGTTCTTTTTCCAAGCGTTCTATTTCATTTAATGCCGTACCGCTGCTGACGCCGGCTTTAGACTGAGCGGTTACGGAAGCCGCCGTATATTGATTAAAGCGATAAATAATTTTCGGTGAAAGTTCGGTTTTGACTTCGGCAAAACTGTTTAGTCGCACTAAATTTCCATCAGATGAACGCGCGTACAAATTGCCAATATCCTCCGGTTGACGGCGATATTGATAATCTGCCTGTAAAATAACTTTATTAACCTGTCCGCTCAAAGTTATATTGTTGATATAGCGCGAGCCTAAATTATTTTGCAACGTGGTAAACAGCGATGACACCGGAATTTTATAATATTCAGCCTTTTTACGGTCTATATCCAAATATATGTGCGGTGTCTGCGCCGTAAAAGTGGTAAAAGCATAATCAAAATAGCCGCTTTTATTTATGGCGCTTAAATATTTCTGCAGCTGTTCATATAACTTTTGCGGCGAGGTGTTGCCGTTCATGGTAACAAAATCCCAAGATATGCCGTTGCTTTGTCCCACTCCGGGAATTGCCGGAGGCGCAAAAAAGTTTATTACCGCCTGTTTATTATCGGCAAATTGCTTGCGTAAATCTCGGCTTATTGCTTCTATTGATAAATTTTTAGACTTACGTTTATCCCAGTTATCCAAACCGATAACACCTAAAGCCACGTTTTCGCCTCTACCGCCGAGCATACTGTAGCCGGCAACCGTGATAAAATATTTAACACCTTTGGTTTTAAGGACTTTATCATTCATTTCGCTTAAAATTTTGTTGGTTTCATTTATGCTGGCGGTATCCGGCAGCTGGATATTGCCGAAAATAATGCCTTGGTCTTCTTCCGGTAAAAATGAAGTCGGAGTATAAACAAACCCCAAAGCGATTAAGCCAATGGTTCCGAGCATACACAGCAGCATAATTTTCAGATGTTCGGAAAAATAAACCACGGCCTTTAAGTAGTGTTCTTTGCTTTTATCCAGCATTTTATCAAACCAGGCAAAAAAGCCGTGTGGCTCACTATTTTCATCACCGCGCAAAAATATGGCGCACAAAGCCGGGCTCAAAGTTAAGGCGTTGATTGCCGAAAAAGCAACCGCCGTGGCAATGGTAACCGCAAACTGCTGATAGATTTTTCCGGTGATTCCGGCCATTAAGCCGACCGGAATAAAAATAGCCAGCAAAACAAACGTGGTAGCAACAATAGCGCTGCCGATTTGCTGCATTGCCTTGATTGAGGCGGTTTTAGCGTCCTGTTTTTCATGCAAAATCAAATACTGTACCCGTTCCACCACAATAATAGCGTCATCAACCACCAAGCCTATCGCCAAAATCATGGCAAACAAAGTCAAAATGTTAATGTTAAATCCCAGCAGATACACCACTATAAAAGCGGCAATCAGCGACACCGGAATTGTAAACAACGGAATAAGCGTGGTTTTTAATTTTTGCAAAAAAATGTAGGTTACCAGCACTACCAGCAAAAAGGTTATAACCAGCGTATCAATAATACTTTGAATAGAGGCTCGCACATATTCCGTGGAATCATAAGCAACCTGAAAATCCATATCATCAGGCAATACTTCAGCTAAATCCGCAATCTTTCGGCGCAGATTATCCATAATTTGCAAAGAGTTGGAGTTTGGCAGCTGGTTAATCGCCATAATCAAGGCCGGAGCATTGTTATATCCGGATTTTATGTTATAAGTATCAGCTCCAAGTTCAACTTTTGCCACATCTTTAAGATATATTTGCGCTCCGTTTGCGCCGGAAGCAACAACAATGTTTTCAAAATCATTAACACTGTTAAGCAGACCTTTCGCAGTTAAAGATAAAACAATTTTATTATCTTCAGCACTTGGCGCAGAACCGATACTACCGACAGACGCCTGCACATTCTGACTTTTTACGGCATTCATCACATCGCTGCTGTTCAGCCCCAAAGCATTCAATTTATCTAAGTTAAGCCAAATTCTCATACTGTACTGCGGTCCGAATATCTGCACCTCGCCCACGCCTTTAACACGAGCCAATGCATTTTTTATGTTGGTGTAAGCGTAATTGCTCAAAAATAAATCGTCGTATGTATGATTAGGCGAACGCAAAACCAGCAAAGCTAAAATATTAGGATTTTGTGTTTTTACGCTTACGCCGTACTGATTAACTTCATCCGGCAATTCAGAGGCTACCTGTTGCAAGCGGTTTTGCACCTTTACCTGCGCTATATCAGCGTCGGTGCCCACATCAAACGTTACCGTCAGTTCATACGAACCGTTATCGTCCGAAGATGAAGACATATAAAGCATATTTTCCACACCGTTTATTTCATTTTCTATTGGCACGGCAACCGTATCAACCAACACTTTAGAACCGGCTCCGGCATAGGTTGTGGAAACAACAATCTGCGGAGGAGTAATTTCCGGATACTGCGCCACCGGCAAAACGACCAATGACAGTAAACCCAAAATTATCAATACAATAGAAAGCACTATGGCAAAACGCGGTCGATTGATAAAAAATGACGAAAACATCGTTTAGTTCTCCTCTGCCTTAGATTGTTTCAGCTCTGCTTCTTTTCCAACCAAATATGGCTCAACTTCTTGCGTTATAAGCATTTCCGTAGGGCTGAAATCGTTTTCAACCACATAATTTCCGTCTTTTTCGGTAATTACTTTTATTATTTTTTCGGTAATTATTTTATTTTTCAGAACATAAACAAAGTGTCCGTTATTTTTGGTGTGCACTAAACTTTTAGACAGCAGAAACACATTTTTATACGAATGTTCCAGCAACACTTTCACATAAGCGTTAGGCACCAAAATGCGATTTTGATTTTCAAATTCGGCGTAAACAGCCAATGTATTCGTGCTTTTTTCCAAAGCGTTTTCAGTATAAATCACTTTGCCGGAAAAAGGATACATTTCTCCGTCTGAAAGAATAATTTTAACTTTATCGGCAAACAAATCACGATTTTGCAAAAACTCTTTATCGGTTACTGAAAAAATTACCCGCGACGGATTATACTGCACAATCCGCACCAGCGCCGGCGACATTGAAGGAGACGCAAAATCACCGACCGCGACATTGATGTTGCCCAGCACTCCGTCAAACGGAGCACGCACAAAAGTATAATTCAAATTTATGCGCGCCGTTTCAAATTCCGCCTCAGCTTGCTTAAAAGCAGACCTGGTGTTTAGCAACGCTGTTTTGGCGTTATCCAGTTCGGTTTGCGATACCGCCTTGCTGCCGGCTTTTTGCAGGCGATTATATTGACTTTGGGCATTTTCTAAATCAGCAGCACAGGAAAGAATTTTGGCATACGCCGATGTAAGCGCCGTTTTATATTCGTCTTGCTTCAAAACAACTATAACGTCGCCTTGTTTGACTGTTTGACCGCTGTCGGCAGGAATTTTCACAATATAGCCGCTTAAATAGGGCAAAATATTAACACTGCGCACCGCGGCAACACGACCGATAAAACTTTTTGTAACTTCAACATTATTAAGTTTTGGAAACTCGGCAGACACAGAAAGCACATCTCTTTTTTCCACCGGTTTAATAAATTGCGGACGCTTATGCGCATATAAAAATATGCCGCCGCCCGCAATTATCAATAACAAAATTAAAATAAGCAAATTTTTGAACGTGTCTTTTTTCATTTTATTCAGAGCCCCCTAAAACTTTTGATTGACTCCTAGATATGTGATAAAAAACACTTTTCAAGTGATTGACTACTGCAAAATCTCTATGGCTTTAGAAATTTTACGAATAGAATTTAGTTCTATTTGGCGCACTCGTTCTTTTGAGATATTGTAAGCTTGGCTTAAATCTTCTAAAGTAATGGTTTCATCGCTCATGCGACGCTTAAATAAAATATCTTTTTCCCGCGGATTCAAAACCGTAATTGCCCGATTAAACAACTTACGCCGATAGTTCATTGTTTCTTTATACGCATAGCGTTCTTCCTGATTAGGTTTACCGTCAGATATAAAATCCATCCATTCGGCCGTGCGCTCGGAATCGCTGTCTATCGGAGAATTAAGCGAACCGTCATGAGCCTTCAAGCGCATATTCATATCCGTAACTTCCTGCACACTGACATCAAGCAAGCGGGCTATATCTTTTAAAACATCAGATGAGAGTTCGCGGTCGTCCACTAAATTCAGGCTGTTTTTAATTTTACGCAAGTTGAAAAACAGTTTCTTTTGCGCGGCGGTAGTGCCCAATTTAACCAGCGACCATGAATTTAAGATATACTTCTGCACCGAGGCTTTTATCCACCACAAAGCATAAGTAGAAAAACGAAAGCCTTTATCCGGTTCAAACTTGTCAATGGCATACAGCAAACCGATATTGCCTTCGGAAATCATTTCGCTGACCGGCAAACCGTAGCCGCGATAACGCGAAACCACTTTAACCACCAGCCGCAAATGCGAGGTAATAAGCTGATACGCCACATCTTTGTTGCCGGTTTCTTTATACTTTGTCGCCAACTTATATTCTTCTTCCTGAGTTAAAATCGGATATTTGCGGATGTTTTGCAAATATCTGGCCATGTTAATTTCCGGAGAAAAATCAACCCCGGTAAGTGCTGTTAAATTTTCCATTATCTTCACTTCCCCTGTTAGTTGTTTAGAAGTATGATATAGAGGAAAATTTTTATAAACAACCTATACTTTAGTTTTATTTTTTAATAAAATATCAACTAAAGATTAGTCTTGTTCTGAAAGTTTATGTACCAATTCCTCCATATCAGAAGGCAGCTCGGAATCAAACTGCATAAACTTTTCCGTGCGGGGATGGACAAAGCCCAAACTCTTTGCGTGCAAGGCTTGGCGAGGAAAATCATTTACATAATTTTTAAGACTTTGCGGTAAACTTACGGCGGTTTTATGATTCTTAACATAGACCTTGTCGCCAACTAAAGCATTGCCTACACTTGTTAGGTGTACACGAATCTGATGAGTGCGCCCTGTTTCCAGGTTGCACTGCACCAAAGAAACGGCGTTTTTAAACGTTTTCAGGGTTTTATAATGCGTAACCGCCGGCTTACCTCCACCGGTTACAATCGCCATTTTCTTGCGGTCTGCCGAACTGCGTCCGATATTGCCTTCTATCCGTCCGGACAGAGGATTCGGCACGCCGTAAACCACTGCATAATAAGTACGCTCTATTGAATGTTCGGCAAATTGTTCGCTTAAAAAACGGTGAGCCTTGTCATTTTTTGCCACCACCAACAAACCGCTGGTTTCGCGATCTATGCGGTGCACGATTCCAGGACGCTTAACTCCGCCGATTCCCGACAAGCTGCCTCGGCAATGAAACAGCAAAGCGTTCACCAGCGTTCCACGTGAAACACCCGCCGCCGGATGAACGGTCATTCCGGCCGGCTTATTAACCACCAGCAAATCATCATCTTCATAAACCACTTCTAAAGGAATATTCTCGGCAAGCGGCTCGGCTTCTTCCGCCGGCGGCACGATTACCGTAAACGAATCGCCGATTTTCACTTTATACGAATTATCGGAAATAACGACATCTTCCGTCAGCACGTTGCCGTCGGCTATCAGCCGTTGCAGCTGCGAACGCGAAAAATCCGGCATAACCTTCGCCAAAAATTTATCCAAACGTTGTTTTTTATCACTTTCCGTTACTTCCGGTGTGGAAAATATTGTTTCTTCCGTATTCATTTTTAGCCTTTATTAAGTATATTTAAGTTATATTGCATAATTAAATGGTCTTGCCGCTAAATGCAAGTAAAGATTATGCAAATATTCAGGAGTATAAAAAAACATGGCAAACAGCGATGTAATGGAAGATGACGACTTTGAAAAACTGTTAAACAGCTTTATCAATGATTCTTTGGAAGAAGAATCGATGGAAAGCACGCCTTCAGTATCGGCAGAAGAAAAAATCAGCCAAATGAAAAATGCCGACGTAGAGCCGCAAAATACTGATGACAGCGCCGATGAAGAAGACGACGAATTGCAGGAAGATGAAATTGACTACACCGCAGCTTTAAGTCCGGAAGACCAAGCGGTTAACGATTATATTTCACAAAACGATATGGACGAAGCGCTGGTTTCTTCTTTGCAAGACGCCAAAGCCGAAGCCCAAAACACCATTGAAGAACCGACGCTCGGCAACGACGAGTCTGAGCTGGCGCAAGCCTTTATGAACTATTACAATTCGGTAAACAAACTGGCTTTAACCAGACTTAACACGCCGTATATGTGCACATTTTCGGTTGAAGACCTGTATCCGAACTATAAACCGAGCGTGGGACACATTCTGTCCAGCGATGTTGCCGCCGGCTGGGTGCTGCTGTGCAAAATATTTCCAGAGCAAATAGGAACATTTCCCCTGAACTCCAGCGACGAAGAATTTTTGAGCTTTGCCGAAAAACTGACCGATAACGATTTGCAGCTGGCGGTTATTTCCTATGTTGAAATTTTAATCGACATTGAAGGCTGCGAGCTGACTTATCAGGCTAAATTTTTAAAATATCAGGAAAAACACATCAAACGCATTATGTATGAAGAATATATGAACCGCAAAGAAAGACAGCGCAAATTCACCGAAGCCTTGGCCGCTAAAAATTTTCCGGTAGACGCCGATAAACTGATAAGCAACTATTTCAGAGTGGCGCAAAAAGACGTGGACGGAGCATTTAAAGCTCTGACAACCAATCCGGCGATTTTTGCGCCGATAGATTTCAGCAAAATAAAACCGCGTTGGTTCGGCTTGGTAAAAGTAACGCCGAAAGACGGCATACGCATAAATTCGGAAATCGGTAACTTTTTGAAAAGACTCAAAGTTTAAGAGCAAATAACAATAGACAAAAATCTTTTTTTATGATATATTGACAATAAACAGGCAGATGGAGTAACAATAATGGCTGATGATAAACAAGAAGTAAAACAACTTAAGAAAGCGGCAAACCTCTTTTTAAAGGCAGTAAAGGAAAACGCCTCCGACAAAGAATTTTCAGAATTGTTGGCTAAAAATCCCAAACTGCTGGAATCTCAAGAATTTACAGACAAATTGTTTCCCAACCAAGCAACAAAACAAAAAGGGCTTGTTTCTTTAGACAAAATGATGACCAGCATTGCTAAAGTAAAAGAACTTGCCGACAAAGGCATTATCAGTTCGGAACAACTTGAAACATTTATGAAATCAAGCAATTCGCAAACCGGAGAAACTTTTGCCACCTGCGCCGCTCAGCAAGCCGAAGCAGCTAAAGAAAAAGTAAATCATGAAAATCCGTCTTTTTCCGAAGAAGGCAAAAAGAAATTGTCGGATAACCTGCAAAACTATGAAGACAGTTTGGAAAAAATGGAAGCCTTGGGTGTACCGATGGATTTACCTAACCGTTCCGGCAAAACAGCAAAAGACATCTATGCTAAAAGCCCTAAAGAAAACAGCGATTCAGGAAACGCATTGCATGTCAGCGTTAATGACAACAGCAACGAAAATGGAAATAACTTAGAGGTCGGCGGAGAAGAAAAGCCGGCGTTAAAAATTAAAACGGAAGAAAAACCGGTTAAGGTAAACATTGCCGAAAAACCAAAAGAAAAAGATGATGATGAAAAAGATGCTGATGTTACTAATGCTCCGGAAGATGACGCTGGTAAAAAAGGCGATTATCAAGGCTCTAAAATCGGTGAACGAGACATCATTGACTATATGTATAACGAATGGTTCCTGGCAAGCGTGGACTGGGCTGTTAACGGAGTAGTCGGCTGGGCTGTCGGCGGCGTGGAAAATTTGTGTGAAAAGTTTGATAAAAAATGCAAAGATAATAGCAATAAAGCCGAAACACGCAAAGACAAAGTCAGCGAGTTTAAAAAGAGTGGACAATATTTGCTGACTGAGGGGGCAAAAAAGACCAGAGACTGTTACGCGGCAGATAAAGCCAAAGAACTGGAAATGTGGAAAGAAATTGCCGGCAATTTAGGCAAAGACCCGCAAACTTGGAATAAAGTAAACCCGAAAGATACTCAAAGCAAACTGCTTATAGATAATATAAATGCCGAATACAAGAAAAACCCTAAGCACTGTACGGACAAAATCAATAACATTATTCAAAATCATGAAAAGAACGGCAAAGGAATCTCTGATATTTATGCCATAGCCGTTGAAATTTCTGCCGCCGAAATGGCTTATGAAGGAATGAACAGCGGACGTCTGAAACGCGGTGTAAAATTTCAATATAACTTAGGTGATTTGGAAGCCGGCGATATAGATGCCAAGCTGAAAAAGAAATCGTTAGAAAAAGCTAAAGAACTGTATGACAATACTGAAAAATTAAAATTAGCGGTTGAATTAAAAATGGCCAAAGAAGGCGTAACTGATAAAAAACAGATTGAACAAGCACAAGCTAAATATATTACGACTTATCTTCAAACTTTAGCTAATCAAACCGTGGATTGCCAAAATAAGCTGCTGAACGATTTGAAAAACGATAACTTCAGCTATGCCAACACCGGAGCCAAAAAAGATTTGCTGAATAAAGGCTTGTCCGATGACGCTAAAAAAAGCTATAAAGCGATGAGCGAGCTGACAAATATGGATAAATTAGGCGACGCCATACTTGCTAAAGAACATAAAAAAATTGAGACAATGGGATTGGAGGCCGAAGCTAAAGAGCGCTTTACCGCTACTCCGATAGAAAGTCTCAACAAACAATTTAGTTTGGAAAGCGCTCAACACAACGTCGACGCTCAACAACATCAAACTCGTAAAGATAATTTACAAAAATGGAAAGATAATGTTTTAAAGAGCGACAATTTTAATAAAGAAATGAACAACTCCAACTCTGTGTTCAATAATATATGGAATAAAATGCAAGGAAACTCTAAATGATAAAAAATATTTTGCATTATATTTGCGGATTGCTTGCCGGAGCATTGTTCAGCGCCTTGTTGCTGCTGATTTATCAGCAAGCATTTTACTATTGCTATCAAATAGATATTTTAAATTTACAAACTTACGCGTCTATCCGCAACTATTGGAATGACGGCGGAGTTTTAAAGGCTGGCGATTTATTTATGCTGATTGGCATTTTTTCATATTTTCCGCTGATATTCTTTATGTGGCGCAAGCTGCTGAAATATCAATATATGAACCTGATTACCAAACCGATTAACTGGCTGGCAAATTTGGGAACAAACAAATACAGCGGCGGCATGCCGGATGTAAATATCAAAAACCTGAAAATTGAGGAGAAAAAAACCATAGAACAACTGGTGCAAGAGCGTATAGAACTGGAAAACAAGAAGAATCCGAAAACCGATACGGCGCAATTTAGAAAAGAAATTGTTGAAAAGATAGAAAATGACATCAATTAACACTCTCTTTATAAATTCGTTTTATACTGACAAGAAAAATATGGAGTAAAGCGGGTGAAATCCTTAATTGTCTTTGCAAGAATAATTATCGTGGGGTGCCTATGGAGTATAGTCTTCGTAGAGGGCATTCGCGTAATTATGCTCTGCAACTGGCATTTTGATATTTTTTGGCCCGACCACTGGCGGCAAGCCTATGCGCTTTGGAAAGCCGGCTGGGTAATCCGCGCGCCGAAAGAATGGGCTTTTGTGATTATTCTCGCTACGTTTTTCCCTATGCTTATCACCGGCTGGTGGACGCTATGCATGGTGGCGTGGGAACGCATTATTTATGATATTGTAATGTCGCCGATTTTACTTTACCGCCGCTTGATTAAGGCTCCTATCAATGTGATTAAAACCAATAATAAATACGGCGTGGTAAAGAAAAAATCATATAAACAGGTACGTCCGGCCGGCGTTGGTTTCAGAATGCCTATTTCCGATTATTCAGATAACAAATCGGCAGAGCCGGTAACGGCAGGCGTGGGCGGAGGCTCGATTTTGCCGTCGCAAGCTCGTCCAATGCCGACGGCAATGAGCGCTCCGGCGTCCGCGGCGGTTAAACCTGGCAAAAAAACAGATATTCCGTCCACTCTTGACCATGCTTTATTCAAATTTGACGATGACGACGATGATTTTGATTTAGACATCGATTCATTTGAAAAAGCCGATATTCTAAAGAAAAAAGAACCGGCAAAGCCTAAAAAGCCGCTGTTTGACGACGATGACGAAGACGACGACACACCTTTGCCGCCGCGCAAAAACAAACGCGATAATGACAGCAGCTCTAAGCGTGCGGCGAAAAAAACTGTTTTTGATGACGACGATGAAAGCGATGATGATGAAGATTTTCAACCGCGCAACAACCGACGCAATAAAAACGACCGAGACCAGGATTCCGGAAAAGACCAGCGGCAAAAAAATAACAAGCAAAACCGCACAGATTCAAAAACCGACAAGCCTAACCGCAATAATAAGCAAAACAGCGGCTCTGATGACAATTCCAGCGAAAACACTCCGCACAGCCCGGTTTATGACAACTTACAGCAAAAAGGCTATGATGTTATCGCCGGCGTTAACGTTAACAACACCGTCATTGACTTTGTCGGCGTTTCGGACACAGAAATCTGCCTGTGTCTGGTAGATAAAGAAAACGGCGACTGGCTGGCAGATGAAGAGCTGTTTAACGGCGAAGAGCCTTTGTGGTTTTCGGAAAACAGCCACAGAATTTCACCGGTGCGCAAATTAGATGTTGCGCGCAATGTAATTCGTGATAAACTGGCGGAAGAAGATTTTGAACAAGAAGTAAAGTCTTATGTGGTGGTGCAAATGGCAAACATTATCAATGCCGACGATATGTTTGAAATTTGGAACAAAATGGATATTGAGGTAACCCGAATCAACCGCGGCGCACCAAAAGAAATTCATCTGTTCTCTAAATCGCTGGATGAAGCCGAAGGACAAATTGACCGCAAAGAACTTAACCGCCTGCGCAAAGTTTTAAAAAGTATTAAGTAGAGGATGAAATGGCATTAAAAGAACGTGGTGAAGAATGGAAAGAATATGACAGCGCCGTCCGCTGGATGATGATTACTTTTCTGATTTGTTTGGGCGTAACAATTTTCCTCTTTGTTTTTGCCCTGCCTTTGTCATATTTGGTCGGACACGGCGTTTCTAAGTCTTCTTTTGAAATGATACAAAAGTTTTTAGGTTTGATTGTGGAAAAACCCGGACATTTGTGGGCTATGTATGCAAAATGGTTCAGACAACTTATTCGTTATCACGGCGCTTTTTCGCTTAGCTTGTGGTTGCCGATTCTGCCGTTTATTACTCTGCCGGTCGGGTTGATTGTCGGCGCTTTGCTCAGTCCGTATAAATTCCAAGTTAACACCCAAGGTTCGGCGCGAATTGCTGACTTGCGGGATATTAACAAAATGGCGCTGCTCGGATTTGACGGTTTTTGTCAGGTTGTGGGCAAATTCAAAGGCCGCTTTTTAATGCTGAAAGAAACTCTGGCAACCTTGTGCTGCGCTCCTCCGGGTACAGGTAAAACCGCCGGCGTGGTTATTCCGACAATTTTTAACTCCGATAAATTAAGCATTATCGTAAACGACCCGAAGCCGGAGCTTTGTTACTCTACTACAGGTGCCCGAGCAAAGGTAGGTCCGGTGTTTGTAATTAACTGGGGTGCCGAAGATAACCCGAGCGAGGGTATTTATTACCCAAGCTGGAATCCGCTGTCGCCAAACTCTATGCCGGATGCCGGTCCGGACCGCGATATGTATGTGGACTCTATGTGCAACATTTTGGTGGAAGACCCTAAAGGCGGCGCTGACCCGCACTGGGCGAACACCGGACGTGCCGCATTAACCGGCTTTATTAACTTTGTGGCATCTAAATGCGACCGCGCCCGCGCCAACGACTATTTTATCGGGCGAATTTATGAGGGTAAGCTCGACGCCAAAGATAAAGAAGTGTTGGAAGGCTATTATATGGAAATGCGCGATCCGGCAGCTCCGCGCGCCATTCAAAACCTTAAAAACGGCACCTTAACCATGGAAAACTATCTGCCAATCGGCACTTGGAACTTGTTGCCGGCACGCTGGATGGGGCGAGAAGCCTGCATTGCCATGATTATGGAATGGATTACCGAAGCACAAATCAACGCTGCTCAAGAGATTCAACGCCGAATGGACGAAGGCGACCAAATGGCGGCCATGGCCGACCCGACGCATGATATGCTGGAAGAAGCCGTGAAAGAAGCCCGCAACTTTGGTTATTCGCAGCGTTGTATCACTGAATTAAGCTCACTCAGCAGTATGCCGGATAAAGAACGCGGCTCCGTTCTTTCCACCGCTTTCGCCGGTATCGGCTGTTTTAAAAACCAAGCAGTAAAAGCCCGAACCAGCTTTTCGGATATTCAATTCCGCGATTTGCGCGGTATGAAAGACCCGGTTACCGGCGAATGGAAGCCGATTTCGGTTTATCTTTCCGTAAACCAAGTAGATGCGCGCGCTTTAGGCGTTATCAGCAGTACTTTTATTGAATTGATGTCTTCTTATTTGATTTCTAACCCGCCTAATCACGTCAACAAGACCGATGGCAAAATGGGACCTTTCCCTACTCTGTTCATCCTCGACGAGTTTCCGCAAATGCCGAAAATGAAAGCTATTATTGACGGACCGGCCGTAGGTCGTGGTCAAAAAGTGTCTTATTTGCTGATTGGACAAGACTTAGGTCAAATCTCCGGTAAATATGGTAAAGATGACTTGGAAACTGTGATTTCCACAACCGCCTGCAAGATTATTCTTTCGCAAAACAACGAGGTTACCGCCCAGCGTTTTTCTAAGATGATAGGCAACAAAACCGTACAGGTTTCGTCTTTCAGCCGTACAGAGGGTAGCTTGGGCAAAGACTTTAACCCGCTCGCGAAAAATGTAAGCTACCAAATGCAGGGCGTACCGGTTATCAGTGCCACGCAGTTGCTGAGCTTGCCGTTGCTGAAACAAGTTGTTTTAATGCAAAGCTACATTGACCGTCCTATTATGGCTGATTCGCCGCGTTATTATTTGGACCCGAAAATGCGTAAATTGGCTAAACTTCCGCCGTCGCCGAATGTTCCGGACTGGATTGTGGCGCAGCGTGAAGATATTAACGATGATATGTTGGCAAAACTCGGAATTGAGTATGACGCCGATGAGGACAATGACAATTTTGAAGTTGACAGTCCGCAAGCATAAATCTTTGTTATTTTACACCGCCGAAGAAAAATTTTCGGCGGCTTTATTTTTTTACGAACTTTTACATAACTTATGTCGTTATAAATAATGTAAACAAGTTAAACGAGGTTAAAAATGGACGATATATCTGATTTGTTAAAAGAAGCAAAACCGCTGTATTTTCGGCGCAAACGGATTAGAAACCTGACAAAAGCCGCCTGTGTGCTTTCGGTTATAACTTTATTATTTGTCGGTACTCAACAAAGTTCGGAACTATATACTTATGACTTTGACAATATGTCAAGCACCATAAGCATGTTGCAAAACGGCTCTGCTATAGAAGACTTAGGGCTTCCGACTGATGAATACGGATTTTTGAGGATTAGCTGATGGGCAATGAAATAGCATCATACAAAGCCATTGTTCGCGCCGTTATCAAAAAAATTACCGGCAATTACAATGAGGATTTGGAACAGGAGGCTTATCTGAAAATCTGGCAAAACCAAGAAAACTACCAAGAACAAGGCAAAAAATCCGCATGGCTCGGTATGTTGACTGCAAATATTTGCCGCGATTATTTAAAATCTCGTTTTAACAAATACAATAATTGTACTTTACAGGGAGAAATAATTGAAAAGGTTAGTGTAACCCCGAAATTTGATGAAAAAATAGATAAAAAGAAACGGCAGAAAATTATTTTAAAAGCAGTGGACGAACTGCCTGCCGATTTGCGAAAAGTAATTATTTTGTATGAATTTGAAGAAAAATCGTACAAAGAAATTGCCGATAAATTGAAAATCGCCGAAGGAACCGTTAAATCCAGACTGTTTAACGCACGCAAGATATTAGCTCAAAAATTAAGTTTTCTAAAGGAGAAAAACAATGACTAAATTATTACTGACTACCGCACTTTCCACCCTAATCGCCTTTTCGGCTTATTCCAACACTTTTGCCAAAGCGCCGGCGAATCCGACAGAACCGGCTCAACAAACAGAGAAAATGCCAAGACACCATAAAGAAATGCGCAAACGTCCGGAACCGGAAAAAATGGATAAATTTTTAAACTTGACCGATAAACAAAAAGCCAAGGCGAAAGAAATCCGAGAGCAAAGCCGCAAAGAAATAGAACCGCTGATGAAAGAAATGAAAACTATCCGCGAAAAAATGGATAAAATCCGCGAAGCCGACATGAAAAAGTTTGAAGCGATTTTGACACCTGAGCAAAAAGCAAAATTGGAAGCCCGCAAGAAACAGCACGAAAAAGAGTTTGAAGGAAGAGAAAAACACAGATTTCCGCCGCGTGATTTTAAGGATTTTCCAAAACACGATAAGGACTAATCAATCAAGGATTTAACATTATGAAAAAACTAATTTTATTATCAACCGCGGCAATGATATGCTTTAGCGGAACGGTTTTTGCAGCCACAACGAATCCGGAAGCAAGATTGTTTAAATACAGCACAACCATTGAAAAGGAGCGCCCGCAGCTTAATGATGAAACAAAACAGCTGATTGCCGCTTATCGCAAAAACCCGACGCAAGCTAATTATGACGCCTTACGCAAACAAGCCGAAATCAATTATGACAAAATTGTTGAACGCAAAAAAGCAAAGTTGGAAGAATTGAAAAAAACGGCAAAGCATTCCTCTAAAATAGAAGAAATGCAGGTAATTGTTGATGAAATGCTGAAAGACAAAGAAAACCGCATTAACCAGACAATGAGCCGCTTTACCGACCCTCGCCTACGCCCTAATGCCAGACAAACAAAAGACGGATTTTTACCGGTTTTAGGCGCGGCGCAAAATGTTTCAATCGCTTATACGCCGGTTACAAACAAGGAATTTAACATTTTCTTAAGGAATCAAGGCAAAAAAACTTTCGCTCCCGACAACAATTTGCCTGTTGTTAATGTGTCGTATAATGACGCTGTTGCTTATTGCAAATGGCTTTCAGCTAATGATAAGTCTGCGAAATATCGTTTACCAACCGAACAAGAATGGGAATTAGCGGCCGGACACATGCCGAAAGACGCTGATATGAATTGTGGCGAAAACAAAGGATTAACCGCCGTTGACACTTACAAACAAACTTTATCTGCTTCTGGAGCCGTTGATATGTGGGGTAATGTGTGGGAATGGACTTCCACCACCAAAAACCACGCAAATGAACTGTCTGTTAAAGGCGGAGCTTGGAATACTCAAAGAACTGCTTGCCGTACTGAAAATCGCATTGAAACACGAAACGCCATTCAAAGATACGACAATGTCGGTTTTAGAGTTGTGCGTGAAAAATAATTTTAATAATTTTTTGAAAGGAAAAATACTATGAAAAAACTAATTTTAATGTCTGTTGCTTTTTTACTTTGCTTTGGCGGAACAGTTGCCGAGGTAAAAGCTGACACAACTTCAAACAAAACTTTAGAACAAGGTTTGAAAAACGGTTTGGAATCAGGAATGAAAGATGGCTTGAAAGATGGTTATAAAGAAGGCCTTAAAGATGGTTATAAGGCCGGAATGAAAGAGGGATTAAAAAACGGCCGTCATAAAAATCTGAAAGACGGACTGAAAAACGGTCTTAAAGACGGTTTGAAAGAAGGTGCTAAAAAATAATATTTTACAAAGAGCTGAGTTTTTAACTCAGCTCTTTTAATTTACTTCTTTTCTTTTTTATTTTTACGAGATTTTCCGGATTTTGCTTTTTTAGCCGATTTTTTGACTCTTGAGCTATCGTTTTCAGCTTCAGGCAGTGTCATATCATTTTTTTGCGAATCCATAGCTGTATTTTCATCTGACGGACTCGAATTTTCCGGCTGAAAAATTTCAAACTGCGACCGCATTATCATCATAATCATCAAAGCGTACAGGCAAACAATATAATTTGCCGCAAAGTCAACCGCGACGGCAGTTACAAAATAAAAATTCTTGTACAGAAAAACTTTCAGCAAAATATTCAGCTGAAAAGTAATAAAATTCAGCACAAGCAAAACCACTCCATAGGTAAAAACGATGCTGAAACTTTTATCAGTTGTCTGCACCCACATTGCTTTTAAAGAAGGCAATTTTTCGTTTGTCAAATAATAAGCAACGGCTCCGGCCAAACGCACAATTACAAACGGCACCCAAAAACAAGAAAAGGCAATCAAAAAATAAATAAACTCAATTTTCCAATTCGGGTTCGGCTCTTTCGCCACCATGGCAAAAATTATAACAAAGGAAACAATTATCAACAGCAAAAGCAAAAATAAAATACCGATTTTTTTCAAACGGCTGCGTTTTAAACTGACGATATTTCTTATTGAAAAAATTTCGCCGTTAAATTCTATATCGTAAAAATCTACAAAAAAGGCAAAAATTACGCATAACATTAAAAATTTATCGGTAAAAAACATTGCCGTAGTTAAATCCGGGCACCACCAAGCCGGGTTTCCCATATTACAAGAATAATTTTGCCCAAAAATTAAAGAAATTGCAGTCATAACCAAAGCATAAAAGGCTATTACCTTATAATGCTTAAAACTGTTTTGAAATAAAGACAGCGAGTTCCAAACCAATTTAGGGAATGTGAATTTCATTTTATATTTCCTTTACCAATGAAACGCCGGCAATGGCGCGAATCGAAGATAACAAATCTCCATTTGTCAAAGCGTAGCCGTTTTTAAGTTCTATACGAATGTCCCAATCATCATTTTCCGGCTTTATATAAACCTTATTAGTACCGTATCGTTCATGCGACAATACTTCGCGAATCGGACGCACGGCTTCAACATTATTTACTACAATAATCAAACCCTTTGAATTTTCGGTAATTTCTTCATCCAAAGTTTTTATAACATTAAACAGCATACGCGGCGGCATATCTTCCGCCTGTTTTTCTATTTTCACTTTAACATAAAGCGGTAAACCGCTGTTTATGGCATGTTCAAATTTAGTGATTCCGTCTGAAAATAACAAGCCCTCATAAGCTGATGTGGTGTCAGAAAGTTTTACAAAAGCAAACGGTTTACCGCTCTTACTGATTTTTCGTTGAAAACTTTGCAGACATCCGGCCAAGTTGGCATAAATCGTATCGCCGGTCTTAATGCCTTTTATTGCGTCATTATAGGTGATGACGCCCAAACGTTCCATACTTTCTTTATAGACATCAAGAGGGTGTGCAGACAGGTAAAAACCTATCGCTTCCGCTTCAAACTGCAAGCGCTCTAAAGCCGGCCAATCCGGTTTATCTTGCAATTTTACGGTAGAATTAAGCTCTTCATTACCAAACAACGAAGTTTGCGAACTGCATTTAAGTTCTGCCGCCGCGGCGATGTGGCGCATTATGTTTTCAATATTAGCAAAAAGTTTGCCGCGATTGTTGTCTAAACAGTCAAAAGCTCCCGCTTTTATCAACTGTTCTAACTGCTTACGGTTTATTTGCTTAACATCAACACGATGAATAAAATCGGAAATGCTTTTGAATTTGCCGTTTTTCTCGCGTTCTTCAACAATGGCGTTCATATTAGCCTCACCCACGCCTTTTAGCCCAGACAAAGCAAAGCGGATGTTGTTGTCCTCCACCTTAAACAGCGCGTTTGACATATTTATATCCGGCGGTAAAACTTTATAGCCCATTTTTTTGAACTCTTCGGTATAAAACAAAACCTTATCTGTGTTGGTTATATCAAAGTCCATAATGGCGCACATAAATTCAACCGGATAGTGAGCTTTTAAATACGCTGTTTGGTAAGAAATCAGCGAGTACGCGGCGGCATGCGATTTGTTGAAGCCATAGGAGGCAAATTTTTCCATTTGGTCAAAAATAGTCTTAGCAACTTCGCCGTCTATGCCTTTCTTGATAGCGCCGTCGGTAAACATTTGACGCTGATGAGGAATTTCATCGCGCATTTTTTTACCCATAACCTTACGCAGCTTATCCGCGCCGCCAAGTGTATATCCGCCCAAAACCTGAGCAATTTTCATCACTTGCTCTTGGTAAACCATAATTCCGTAGGTTTCACCCAAAATCGGTTCCAAATCAGGGTGCAGATACTTAATTTCTTCGCGTCCGTGCTTGCGGTTGATGTAAGTCGGAATATTATCCATCGGTCCCGGACGATAAAGAGAAATAACGGCGATTAAATCCTCAAAACGGTCAGGCTTGATTTGTTTCATCACATCACGCATGCCGGAAGATTCAAATTGAAAAATAGCGCTGGTGTTACCTTCCTGCATAAGCTCGTAAGTCGGCTTGTCATCCAAAGGAACCGCCGCCATATCAAGCTCTATACCGTGAATTTTCTTTACCCAATCCACCGCACGTTTAATAACGGTCAAAGTTTTTAAGCCCAAAAAGTCAAACTTAATCAGACCGGTTTCTTCCACAAATTTCATATCATATTGCGTTACCGGCATTTCGGCGCGCGGGTCTTTATAAAGCGGCACCAGCTGGTCAAGCGGTCTGTCGCCGATAACTACGCCGGCGGCGTGCATTCCGGAGTTGCGATATAAGCCTTCTAGTTTCATAGCTATATCAAATAGCTTGTTAATCTGCGGATCTTTTACCCGCATTTCTTCCAATTCCGGCACCTGGTCAAGCGCTTCCTGCAAAGTCGGGTTTTTACCGCCCTGCCCCGGCGGAATCATTTTAGATATTCTGTCCGCTTGGCTATATGGCATTTGCAACACGCGCGCCACGTCGCGAATTACGGCTTTAGACTGCAGTTTACCATAGGTAATAATTTGCGCAACGTGGTCGTATCCATATTTTTTTTGCACATATTCAATGGTTTTATGGCGGTTTTCCTGACACAAATCCACGTCAAAATCCGGCATATTAACACGTTCCGGGTTCAAAAATCTTTCAAACAGCAAATCCAGGCGAATCGGGTCAAGGTCGGTAATTTTCAAAGCCCAAGCCACAATGGAACCGGCGCCGGAACCGCGCCCCGGGCCAATCGGCACACCATGAGTTTTTGACCAGCGGATAAAGTCCGACACGATAAGAAAATATCCCGGAAATCCCATTTTTTTAATAACGCTTAACTCATAATCCAAGCGCTCATAATAATGCCTGTCGATTTCCGCACGTTCTTCCGCACTCATTCCGTCATGATAAACCTGAATTTTCATACGCTCATTCAAGCCCTTATAGGCTTCTTCGGTAATAAATTCATCTTGAGTTTTGCCTTCGGGACAAATAAAAATCGGCAGCAGAGGTTCCATTTTATAGGAAAGATAATTACAGCGCTTGGCAATATTTACCGTATTTTCAACCGCTTCCGGAATATCCTTAAACAATTCAAGCATTTCGGCTTCACTGCGCCAATGGTTTCCCGGCAGATATTTTCGGCGGTTTTCGTTTGCCACATATTCTCCGGCAGCAATGCAGCAAAGCGCGTCATGCGCCTCATACATGTTTTCATTAAAAAAGAAAACATCATTTGTCGCAACTAACGGAATATCGTGTTTATAAGCCAGTTCCAAAAACACCGGTTCGGTCTTTTTTTCTTCTTCATAACCGACGCGTGAAATTTCCATATACAGCCGGTCGCCGAAAATCTCTTTATATTCCAGCAGTTTTTGCTCAGCTTCTTCCTTACGGTTTTGTAGAATCAGACGTCCGATTGGCCCCTCATAACCGCCGGTTAAGCAAATCAGTCCTTCGCTGAAATCACGCAGGTTTTGCATGGTAAGTTGCGGCGTGTCGCTATGTTCCATATTATCCAAATAGTAGCGGCGGAACATCTTCATAATAGATTTATAGCCGGGTTCATCTTTTACCAGCAATATAATTCTATCCGGTGGAAGCTCTTTGCCTTTTGATAGCGCCAGATTTTCCGAATCTTCATTATGCACGCAAAGTTCTGAGCCGAGAATCGGCTTAATTCCTTCATCTGAGGCATATTTTGAAAAACACTTGCCGCCGAATAAATTGCCTCTGTCCGTGATAGCACAGCACGGTATGCCTAAATCGTGCATTTTATGCACCAGTTTCGGCACCAGCATAGCGCCCAGCGACAAAGAATAGGCCGTGTGAACACGCAAATGGATAAATTTCGGGTCGGTCATAGCAGCGGAAAGGCGCCCTGTTTTTAAGGACGCCCCTTTATCTTGGATTATTTGTTATCGGAAGCAGCCTTTTGATAGCAGCGACAGTGGCAAATTCCATCACGCTCAATATCGCTGCGGCAAAGCTCTGATATACAGTATCTTTTTTCATTATTACCGTCGCAAGGGCAACGCTGCCATTCACTGTCTCCAAACATCATGTTTTTTGCCTTAGCAATTTTTTCAATATTCTGGGTCGGATAATAACCGGCTTTTTTGCAGTTATCTAACATTTTTTCTAAAATTGTAGCCATTTTAATTTTCTCCTATCTTTGTTCTAAAATATCTAAAATCGAGCTTAGTTCAGCCGGTGTGTTATAGTGCAATGTTATACTACCTTTGCCTTTTTTTCCAGCATTTATTTTAACTTTCAGCTTTAATTTTTCCTCCAAGTCCGCCATAATTTTTTCCAAATCACGATCAACAGGTTTCTGCTCTTTCGGTGCAAGATTTTTCACGTTTATTCCCTTAGCGTTAGCAGCTAAAGTTTCGGCCTCACGCACGCTCAACCCCTCTTTAATAATTTTATTCGCCAGCTCAACCGCATTTTCGCAGCCGATTAAAGCACGAGCGTGTCCGGCAGACAATTTATTCTCTTTTACCTGCCGTTTAATTTCTTCCGGCAAGCTCAAAAGTCGCAAAGTATTGGCAATGTAGCTGCGTGATTTGCCTATGACTTTGCCGATAACTTCCTGAGTATATTCATATTCGTTCATCAAGCGGTTCAAACCTTCAGCTTCTTCAATAGCCGACAGATTTTCACGCTGCAGGTTTTCAATTAAAGCAATTTCCAGAGTTTCACTGTCCGACAAATTTTTAATAATGGCAGGGACTTTTTCCAACCCTGCCAGCTGAGCGGCACGCCAGCGGCGTTCGCCGGCGATAATTTCGTATTTATCATTTTTTTTGCGAACCAACAGCGGCTGCAAAACACCTTTTTCCTTTATGGACTGCGCTAAAGACTCCAATGCGTCTCTGTCAAATTCTGTTCTAGGCTGAAATGCACACGGAACAATATCGGCTATCTTTATTTCATTTGAATCAGCACTTTTAAATACAGTGTTTTCAACCAAACTTTCAACGTCTGCAGTTTCGTCATCCAAGTTAAGGTTAATTTCTTCATCGCCAAGCAGCGCTTCTAAACCGCGCCCCAGTCCGAATTTCTTATTATTAGCGTTCATCTACAACTCCTTTTCTCTTTTTAAAACTTCTTTTGCCAACTGAATGTAAGCCTGTGCTCCGGTGCTTTTAAAATCATAAATCAAAATGGGCTTGCCGTGCGACGGAGCCTCGGCGATTCTAACACTTCGAGGAATAACTGTTTGATAGACCTTGTCGCCAAAATATTTACGCACATCCGCTTCAATCATCTGACTAAGATTATTTTGTTTGCTATACATAGTCAAAATAATGCCCTGCAAAGTCAAAGCCGGATTAAAATTACGCTTAATCGCGTTAATATTCTTCATTAAATCAGCCAAACCTTCCAAAGCCAAAAACTCACATTGTAGCGGAACCATTACGGAATTTGAGCTGACAAGTGCGTTAATGGTAATCAGGTTTAACGACGGAGGACAGTCAATCAGCACATAATCATAAACGGCAGTCAAACTACTCAAGGCTTTTTTCAAAACAAACTCTCGTTTTTCTACTTCAACCAATTCAATTTCAGCAGCGGCTAAATCAGGTGATGAAGGAATCATATCAAACCGCGGTAAATCAGTGTGTAACACAGCGTCTTTCACATCACACTTGCCAATTAAAACATCGTATGACGAATAATTTTCTTTTTGTTTTGCAATTCCCATAGATGTGGTGGCATTACCTTGCGGGTCAAAATCAATAACCAATACATGTCGCCCAATAGCTGACAGCGCTGTAGCAATATTTATGGTCGTGGTAGTTTTTCCCACTCCACCCTTACGATTTGCGACAGATATTATTTTCATTTTTTCTTAACCTCCGTCAAACAAAAGACATACCCCTCTTTTCCGCGTTCAACTTCAAACGGACGAGCATAAAAATTTTCAAATATATCAATGGTCATCTTCCATTTTTTTTCCGCCTCTTTCAGCTCGGCCATACCGGTATGACCTTTAGGCAATACATATTCGGTATTTTTAGAACACAAACCGATTGTACAAGCCAGAATTTTATCAACCGAAGCCACTGCACGAGCTGTGATATAATCAACATTTTTAAATACAACGTTTTCAACACGATTATTTACGACTTCAACATTCTGCAAATTTAAACGTTGGCAGACATCTTTTAAATACATCGTCTTTTTAGTTATACTCTCTATAAGTACAACTTTCATAGCAGGAAATTTTTCCTGACATGCAATAGCAAGAACGATTCCGGGAAACCCCGAACCGCTGCCGACATCAACCAGCAATTTCGCATCATCACGGATATAATTTATCAACTGCAAAGAATCCAGCACATGCCGCAATTCCAATTCTTTTTCAGCATTTTTGCTGACTAAGTTTATTTTTTGGTTCCACTCTAAAAGAATTTGCATAAAATCTTTCAATTTTTGCAATGTTTCACGTGAAACACGATAATTTAAAACTTCTTCATCAAAATTCATTTTTCCCTCTATCATTAGAGTATAGGCTATTTAAATTTTATGCAACAAAATATAGCGGTTATTAACTAAAACTTTAAGCGATTTTTTATTCCGAACCGAGACAAACGCGCCTCAGCCAAATCGAATCGATCGCCCAGCTCAGAAACTGCGTGAGCGTCATCACTGATAACAAATTTTATATTTCGTTCAGCGGCAGCCGCCAATATTGGTTCACCAGGGTAAAAATCACCGATTTTGCGCAAACCCTTGGTACTTATTTCCATGGCCATGTTTTGTTTTTGCAAAACATCCAATATTTCTAATTGTTTCGGCAAACAGGCATCGGCATTATAAATAGCATTACCGATTTTACGGACATAGTCAATATGCGCCAAAAATTTAAATACACCGCTTTTTACAGCTTTTTTAATTGTTTCAAAATGCCGTTGTAAAAATTCTTGCTGCAAAGAATAATCCGAATAAAGCACTGGCAAGTCATATATATCAAACAGATTTTCACACTTTTCATCAAACAGCATGTGATTGCCGGTTATGACATAATCATAGTCAAGCTGACTTAGGAAGTCCTTAAATTCTTCAAACCAACCGCTATATGTAAAGAAGTCAACCTCAAAACCGACATATAGCTTAATATTTTCAGCTTTTGAAAGTTCTCGAATTTCCTCACAATGTTTTTGAAATTCCGGCAACACGGACTTAAAATCATTCTTAAAAATATGATCGTTGCCACGCTTTTTCCAGAGCGGACAAGATAAACTTTGCCGCATATTTTTATGTATACAAAGATGATCGCTGATTCCAAGCTCGCAAAACCCCAGCGATTTTGCTTTAGCTACCATTTCAGCCAAAGAATTTTTGCCGTCGGAAAAATTTGTGTGCGAATGATAAGAAAAATTCTGCACCATCATTTTTTTATATATCCCAAGATTGCCGTTACCGCTGCCGGAGTTACACCTTTTATACGAGACGCCTCTCCAATAGTTTTAGGCTTAACAGAGCTAAACCGCTGTATCATTTCTGTAGACAATCCACCGATTTTAGCATAGTCAATATCCTCACGAATTGCCAAATTTTCATCACGTTTAAATACAGCAATATCTTCATATTCACGCTTCAAATAACCGGCATATTTAGCATTTATTTCAACTTGTTCAAAAACATCTTCTTCTATATCATTGCTTTCAGGCGCAATTTTTGAAATTGTTTCACGTGAAACATCTTGATAGCCAAGCAAATCTTTTAACGTTTTTTTACCGTTATGCTTTACAGTAATTCCCATTGCTTCAATTTCAGGATATGATACTATTTTGTTTGTGCAAAAATCATCAAACTTTTTAATTTTTTCTTCTTTAGTTTTAAATACACTGTATCTATTTTCTGAGACACAACCGACGCTATAGCCCAATTCAGTTAAGCGAGCGTCCGCATTATCGGCACGCAGCACCAAACGATATTCAGAGCGAGAGGTAAACATTCGATACGGCTCGTCAACGCCTTTGGTAATTAAGTCATCAACCATAACACCGATATAACCCTGACTGCGGTCAATCTTAAATTCCTTACCGCGGTTCAACGCGTATAACGCCGCATTAACACCGGCCAACAACCCCTGAGCCGCAGCCTCTTCGTAACCGGTGGTGCCGTTAATTTGCCCGGCTAAATACAAACCTTTCGATTTTTTAACAGACAAGCAATGGTCAAGTTCCTGCGGATTTACATAGTCATATTCAATCGCGTAGGCATAACGCAGAATTTCAACATTTTCCAAACCCTTCATAGTATGGATAAAAGCGTCCTGCACATCAGCCGGCAATGATGTAGAAATACCATTCGGATAAACCACGTTGGTCTCATACCCTTCCGGTTCAAGAAATATCTGATGAGAAGTTCTGTCAGCAAAGCGTACCAGCTTATCTTCAATACTCGGGCAATAACGAGGACCTTTGCCGGTAATCAAGCCCGAAAACAAAGCGCATTTAGAAAAATTATCGCGAATAATTTTATGCGTTGCTTCATTTGTATATGTTACACCACAGTCAATTTGGCGATTATGCAGCTCTTTGGTTAAAAAAGAAAATGGAATCGGATTTTTATCTCCGGACTGTTTTTCCAAAATATCCCAGTTAATGGTATCACCGTTTAAACGAGACGGCGTTCCGGTTTTAAGCCGTCCCAACTGCAGCCCCAATGATTTTAAATACGGTGTTACACCGGTGCAGGATATATCGCCGACGCGGCCGCCGATAGACGTTTGATGACCGGTAAACATCACACCGTTTAAGAAAGTGCCGGTAGTCAAAACCACGGCTTTTGCAAAAAATTCCGAACCGTCAGCAAGTTTAACACCGCAAACAATATTATCTTTTATCAGCAAGCCATCAACTGCGCCTTCTTTTAACTCTAAATTCGGAGTCTCTTTCAGCGCTTCCAGCATATATTTTTTATAAAGCTCACGGTCGGCCTGAGCACGCGGACCTCTAACCGCCGGACCTTTAGAAAGGTTCAACATTCTGAATTGGATTCCGGCTCTATCAATTACCCTTCCCATTAAACCATCTAAAGCGTCGACCTCACGCACCAAATGTCCTTTACCAAGTCCGCCGATAGCAGGATTGCAAGACATTTCGCCGATTGTCGAAATTTTATGAGTAACCAGCAAAGTTTCAGCGCCGGTGCGAGCAGCAGCCGCACAAGCCTCACAGCCGGCATGCCCCCCGCCGACAACAATAACATCAAAAGTATTTTTCATTTTTGCCTCTAAAATTTTTTTTACAATAAAGCACAAAACTAAAATAAATGCAAATTAAAATACGCCACATTCTTTTAAATACGGCGTATTTTTCCAGTTTTAAAATTTAAATACATAGTTTTTATTATTTACCTATACAAAAACTGCTGAATATTTTATCTAAAATTTCATCAACTTCCACCTGACCGGTAATTTTACCAATAGCACGGCAAGCCAAACGAATATCCTCAGCTGACAATTCTATTTCTTTTTGTAAATTAAACCGCTCTAAATTATCCAAACATTCTAAAAGCGATTCTTTATAGCGCTGACGAGTTATCAGCTGCACCGAGCTTTTTTCATACATATTTTGGAAGGTCTCATAAATTTTATCGGTAATCGTATTTATATTTTTATTTTCTTTAGCTGAAATTAAAATGCAGCCTCTAACTTGTAATTTTTCTTGCAGCTCTGCCGATATTTTATCCATTTTATTGGCAACCAACACATAAGGCACCTTTATAGATTTTATATAATCAGCAAAAATATCTGCGCAATCATTTTGTGCGTCAAACATAAACAAGCAATAATCAGCCTCGGCAATTTTATCTTTTGCCAATTTAATACCGATTTGTTCAATCTTATCGGATGAATTTCTTAAGCCCGCAGTATCGGAAAAAATTACAGGAAAGCCCTTTAAGTCAACATACGCTTCAATAACATCACGGGTTGTTCCGGCAATATCTGAAACGATAGCCACGTTTCTTTTAACAATCGCATTGATAAGACTTGACTTACCGGCATTTGTCGGTCCGGCAATAACAACCTTAAACCCCTCGCGCAAACGTTCTTCAACATTATTTTTTTGCAAGTGCGATTTTATTTCTTCCGCAACTTTAAATACACCGTTTTCAATTTTTTGCACCGTATCCTGCGGAATATTTTCATCCGGAAAATCAATATAGGCCTCAATATAAGACAGAACTGAAACCAAGCGAGAGCGCCAATCATTGTATAAATCAAACAAAGTTCCACCCATTTGCTGCAAAGCAACTTTTTGCTGCAACGACGTTTCGGCGTCAATCAAATCTGCTAAGCCATCCGCTTCGGTTAAATCCATTTTGCCGTTATAAAACGAGCGGCGAGAAAATTCTCCCGGCTCAGCCAACCGAAAACCGGGCAAAGCGGATAAGGCTTCTAAAAAACTACGAATGACGGCTTTTGAACCATGGCAATTTATTTCAACCGTATCTTCACCGGTAAACGACGCCGGAGACTTAAAAGCAACCAGCAGCGAATTATCTAATGTTTCACGTGAAACAGGATTATAAAATTTAGTCAAATACATTTTGCGGCTGACAATTTTTGCCGCATCCAAATCGGTCATTTTTGAAATAACCTCAAAAGCATTTGATCCGGAAACACGAATTACCGCCACTCCGGATTTTCCGAAAACAGTTGATAGAGCATAAATCGTTTTATTATCCATTTTTATTCCTTTTTTTCAGACACTCCCATTAAACGCTATTTTTTGGCCGCACAAAGCAATTTACAGTTTTGATGATAGATTTATCATTTTTTGCAAATAACCCGTCTTAAAACGCATTTGACGAAGACATTTTTTGACAGCTATCTACCGCGACGCCCTTGTTGAATTTTTTGCAAGGCGGAATTTTGCCCTCCGTTTTGACCTATCGCTTGCTGACATTTTTGTAAATCTGCCACCGGAATATCTTTTAATTTCGACAACTCCTTAAAATCTGTCGGCACAGCGCCAAGCATTTTGCGGTTAGTTTTAACACAGGCTACATATAATTTCAAGGCTTGCTCTTTAGACAGTGTATCCTTAAACATAACCGGACGATTTTTGTTAGTCGGTTCCTGCAGCAATTTTACATAGGCGTCATATTGCGCGTCTTTGCCCATTTGCACTTTATCTTTGGCCGTATAGCGAATTTTAGCTTCCTTGATGGCAAAAGAATATTCATCTTCGTTATTGGCAATTTCTTTATAACCGTCAAATTTACTCCAATACGCCTCAATATCCCTGCTCCATACCGCCGGATTACGAGGCTTTGCCGGTGGTGTTGCGGCATTAGGAGTGCGATCTTCAGCTAAATCAGAAATTTCAATTCCGTTAATATTGCTTACTAATCTGGATTTATGCAAATTATCACGCATTAAAGATTTTGCGTCTTCAACCAAATCCGGATTTATTAAACCGCGGTTTTTATCACGATTAAATTCGGCTAAACGTCTGGCAAGAATTTGTTGGCAAGGGTTAATAATATTGACAATATTATCGTTATTGATTGCAACTTCTTGAGAATTATCAATATACGGCGTAAAATTTTTTGCTTCATATTTTTTAGTCTGCGGATTGTAAAGATTAAAACGATACAACAAAGATCGTTGCTTAAAAAAATCAGAACGGTCATTATCCGCTTCAGCGCTTAACGGAAATTTATCCGCCTGCAATTTCATATTTCTGACAAACTGCCCGCTATCGTAGTGTTTACGATGATGGTACTCAAATGAACGAAAAGAAGCATCCAGCAAGGTTTTGGGATTTTGAACATAAGAAAAACGAGCATTTTCAGGCATTCTCTGCATAGCACTTACCAGTTCATTAGCTTCTGCGTCAAACATACTAAAATCTTTTGGATTGCCTTTTTTTAAATATAAATTTACGGCATTTACAATTTGAGACAAATAAGCACTACGCTCATCTTCCACCCCTAAACGGTAATAATCTTGAACCGAAAGTCTTTTACTATTTTTTTTCAGTTCAAAACCGGACATCAAAACTTTATTTTTTATATGTACCAATTCATGCTTTAGCAACAACATTCTTGTTTCTCTTGTCCGTCTTTCTTCTGCATAAAACGTAAATAAACTTTTTTCTTTAGCATTAGATATGGTATTGATAAATTGCCTAATATCAAGCCCCGGATTAGCGCGGCGACCATTTTCAAACGCGCTGATTAAACGGGTTAAGGTTGCATATTCTGCCGGCTGAAAAGTAAAATGATTACGAACAAATTTAACCAATTTGTCTTTTACATTCACAGAAGCAAGACGCGGATTAAAATTTAATGCTTCATATTTTTGGCTGTCTGCATTAAAATAAACATCATAATCATCATCTACCGGATTCATTGTAAAGCCTAGATTTTTAATCAATTCCGGAATTTCGGCATCGTCAATGCTGTTATCAAAATGTATGGTATTTGGTTTTAATGCAATGTTTGACGGACAATTATTATTAGTTTGGATATTATTTTGATAGTTCTGCGGATTTTTCACAAAATCAAAGTGATTGATTTCTCTTTCCAGAAAATCAGTATTTTTACCATCAATATGCGTAAAAAAATCACGCTCTAACGAACCGGAACAAACCCCAACTGACACAAAATCATTATATTTTTTAAAAAAATCATTATATGTAATATTTTCGCACAACTGCTCGTACAATCGCATTTTTCGGCTTTTTTCCGCAATATTGCCATAATCCAGCGATACCGCAATCACATGATTGTCCGACGTTGTCAGTAATAAAGTTTCTTGAGCCATTACCTGTCCCCTTGTTATTTTGATTTAATTTAGCATGATTTTGACAAAAAATCAACAGAATTAGCGACCATTCTCGCGGCCGGACAAGGAATTTTGTAGCGTTTGCTGGTATTCCTGATAATGCAAATCTAATTCATGACGAATGTTACGCAACAAAGAATCATCTTTTGGTGCACGGTCTATTGCTTGCAACAAAGAATCTCCGCTGCGGCTTTTCAGCACCGTCAACATCATATTGCGCTCGGTATTATCCAAAACCATAAACAAGTTGATAACCAGATTATTTAAATATGTATTGCCGTCCAACGGCGGTCTTGAGCCAAATTTATCTGTTAAAAAAGCAGAAAACTTCTGACGCAACGCCTCTTCTTCCCGACGCTTACCCAGCTCTATTTCATTATGTTTAACCACGGCTTTCTGCCACATTTCTATACGATTATCAAGCGTTAGTCCCAATGATTGATAAGAAGCCATGCGCTGTTCCGGATTCATGCACTCTTCACACTTTTGCGGCATTTTGGCAACTTGCTGCAGTGCTCGTTTGAATAACTCGCAAAAAGTGTTATTGGCTTTCAAAAACGGACAATATTCAGGACATTTTTTATGAATTTCGGCTTCTGACATATAATTCTCCTCAATGAAGTCAGTTTAGTGCAAAAATGCTTAAATTTCAATAAAGAAAAGCGCCACAAGGGCGCTTTATTTTTTATTCTGCTGTTTCCGGTTTGGCGCGTTTGCGGGCAATCGGATCAAGAATACGTTTTCTTAAACGCAATGACTTTGGTGTAACTTCCAAAAGCTCATCAGACTGGATATAGGCTAAAGCCTGTTCCAAACTTAATTTACGCGGCGGAATAAGGTCAATAGCCTCATCTTTACCGGCAGCGCGAATATTGGTCAACTGCTTAGATTTTGTCGGGTTTACTTCAATATCATTGTATTTTGTATGCTCGCCGATAATCATGCCGACATAAACCGGACTATTATGTTCTACAAACATTGGACCACGGTCTTGCAATTTCCACAATGAATAAGCAATTGCCTGCCCGTTTTCACTGGAAATCATCACACCGTTGCGGCGGTCTTCAATTTCGCCTTTATATGGCTCAAAAGCATAGAAAATACGGTTCATCACACCGGTTCCACGCGTGTCAGTCAAAAATTCGGAATGATAACCGATTAAACCACGAGACGGAGCATGGAATATAAGACGTACTTTATTGCCGACTTGAGACGGAATCATTTCTACCAATTCAGCACGGCGTTTGCTCAATTTTTCGACCACAGCACCGGAAAATTCTTCATCAACATCAACCACAACTTCTTCAACCGGCTCTAAAAGCTGACCGTTTTCATCACGCTTCATAATAACACGCGGACGAGAAATTGAAAGTTCAAAACCTTCGCGGCGCATGGTTTCAATCAAAACACCAAGCTGCAACTCACCGCGACCGGCAACTTCAAAAGTATCCGAGTTGTCCGTGCGGGAAATTTTCAAAGCAATATTGCCTTCCGCCTCTTTTTCCAAACGCGCCCAAATCACACGAGAAGTTACTTTATCCCCTTCTTTACCGGCTAACGGAGAATCATTTACGGAGAAAGTCATAGCCAATGTCGGCGGGTCAATCGGCTGAGCTTTAATAAAGTCTTTTACATCTACTTCCGGAGCACAGATAGTATCGGCTACCGTACCTTTAACAATACCGGCAACAGCCACAATATCTCCGGCATGAGCCGAATCCAAAGCTACACGCTCTAAGCCTTTATAAGCCATAATTTTGGTAATTTTAGCGCGTTCAACTTCGCCATGTTCGTTAATAACCTTTACGGCATCATTTACTTTTACGCTGCCGCTTTGAATTTTACCGGTTAAAATACGACCGACGAATTTATCGGATTCCAAAGTTGTCGCCAACATTCTAAACGGCTTGTCCGGCTCACAAACCGGTTCGCTGACATAAGATAAAATTGTTTCAAACAACGGAGTCAAATCCTTATGTTCATCAGCCAAGTCACGAACAGCCCAACCATTGCGTCCTGAAGCGTACAAAATAGGGAAGTCCAACTGCTCATCATTAGCATTCAAGCTGACGAACAAATCAAAAATTTCATTCAAAACTTCGTCCGGACGAGCATCGGGTTTATCCGCTTTATTGATGACAACAATAGGTTTTAAGCCGATTTTAAGAGCTTTACCCAAAACGAATTTAGTTTGCGGCATTGGTCCTTCTGAAGCGTCAACCAGCAACACCACGCCATCAACCATAGATAAAATACGTTCAACCTCTCCGCCAAAGTCAGCGTGTCCCGGAGTGTCTACAATGTTTATATGAGTACCGTGCCAATCAACTGAAGTACATTTAGAAAGAATGGTAATACCTCTTTCACGCTCCAATGCGTTACTATCCATAACGCAGTCGGCTACTTTTTGATTATCGCGGAATGTACCGCTTTGGCGCAACAGCCCGTCAACAAGCGTGGTTTTACCGTGGTCAACGTGGGCGATGATGGCAATGTTTCTCATACTCATTATTTAAATTTCCTTTTTTTCAAATCTCGGCAAAAAAGCTGCGCGGAAAACTCCTTCCCACGCGCTTAAAGTTACCTGACAATAGCGCATTTTTTTTAAATTTCAAGAGTTTTTACGCTTTAATTTTAGATATTTAACGATAAAAAATCCGCTCAACCGCTTTAATTTCCGCTGGAGAAACATACACTATCAACTTATCATCATCCTGCAATTTATAATCATTCGGATTATAAATAAAATCATCACCGTTTTTAACAACTAAAACCGCACTATTTTCCGGCATACCGAGCTCAGCAATGGTTTGTCCGGCGTTCACACTGTCGGCACCGAGGCGAATTTCCCAAATTTCCCCCATTTCCCGTCCCAAAGCATAGGCTTCGTTAATGCGGGCACGTCGCAAATATTGCAGAATACCGGAAATGGTGATAACCGAGCGGTCAATAATCGTATTGTTGCGGATATTGGTCGCCAATAAATTATATTCTTTGGAATTGATTAAAGAAACCGCCTGCGTGTCTTTGTTTTTTGACGCCAGCAACGATATAAGCAAATTATCCTTATCTTTCTCGGTTACGGAAATGCTGATGTCTGAAGACGCAAATCCGGCATCCTCCAAAATACCGTCGCTCATCATTTCTCCGGCAATAACCGAGGCTTTATTGAGTTTTTCTGCTAATTTATGCGCCTTTTCCAGGTCATTTTCCACAATACAGCAACTTATGACATTATCATCATTTTCCAACTGTGAAGCCAAATAATAAGAAATCGCATTCGCTCCGAAAATCACAGCCTTTTCATACGGATTATGGTCAACGCCGAACAAACGCATTACCTCCATGTTGCGTTCGGGCGGGCAGGCGACATAAATTAAATCGTTGCGCTGCAGATATATCTCTTCTTTACCGACCAAAATGCGGTGATTTCCGCGCAAAATCATTACTACAGCCGCCGATAGTTCAGCTAATTTATTGTTAATATGGCTAAGCGAAAATTTCATAAACGGAACATCGGTATCCTTTTGGCGGAATCCGAATATATTTACGGTTTCGTTCAAAAACTGATAAACGGCCATGCTTCCCGGAAGTTTAAACAATCCAAGCAAAAACTCGGCTATTTCAATATCAGGTGTAATAACCAAATCAACCGGCAGACTTTTTTCATTGTAAAGTTTATTCCACAGCGGATTTAAAAAATACTGCGAATCCACGCGAGCGATTTTACGCGGAACACCAAACAAAGTATAGGCTACCTGGCACGCCACCAAATTAACCTCGTCATTTTCGGTTACAGCTATCATCATATCGGCTTTTTTCATACCGACCGATTCCTGAATATCGGGATTTGATATGGTTCCCACCACCGGTTGCACATCATATTCTTTGGAAATTTCATCAAGTTTGGCAGCGTCCGGATCAACCACAATAATATCATTGTTACCCAAACTCAAATATCCGACCAAACTTTTTCCAACGCTTGAAGCGCCGCCGATTATAATTTTCATGGCACTAACTCCGCAAAATAGTCATTTATCAACTTTTCTGCCGCTGTAAACTCTGTCAATTTTGTATATTGTTCGCGAAACTTTTTAGCCTCATACAAACTGCGAACATACCAACCGACGTGCTTGCGAGACACGGCTATTCCCGCCTTTTCGCCATAATAATCCATAAGCAAACGCAAATGATTTAACAGCATTTCTTTTATTTGCAATATAGTCGGTTCCGCCGGCAGCACACCGTTTTGCAAATATTCATGCGTTTGATTTAACAGCCACGGATTGCCCAAAACCGCACGTCCCAACATTACACCGTCAACACCGCTTTCTTCCATACGCTGCTTGGCTTTTTGCGGCGAATCTATATCCCCGTTGCCGATAACCGGAATTTTAACGCTTTCTTTCACGGCTTTAATAATGTTCCAATCCGCTTCCCCGCTGTAACCTTGAGCTCTTGTGCGTCCGTGTACGGTTATGTATGACGCGCCGCTTTCCTCGCACATTTTGGCAAATTCAACCGCGTTTATATGCTCGTTATCCCAGCCTTTGCGAAACTTTACACTAACACTGAGCGGCGTTGCTTTTACCACCGCTTCAATAATTTTTGCCGCCCGCGGCAAGTCTTTCATCAGCGCTGAACCGGACTCGTTATTGACAATTTTTTTGACCGGACACCCCATGTTTATATCCAGCGAGCGAGCACCTAAATCTGCAATCAATTTTGCTGCATCTGCAAATAAATCAGCGTCGTTGCCCACCAACTGCACCACAACCGGATATTTTTCGGAACGCACGTCGGCAATTTGCCAGCTTTTAGGATTTTTCCGCTGCAACGCATTGATTGCAGCCATTTCCGCATACATATTGCCTTTGCCGCAAGCCGTTAAAATTTGTCGAAACGGCCTATCCGTAACTCCTGCCATCGGCGCTAAAAAAACAGGACTGTCAAATCCGCAAAAAGCCATATACTAATTTACCTTTCCCAACGCACGCGATAAAATATAATAAACTTTACCAATATCCGAACCGGAAATCAAGGCAAGCAACGTGCTGGCGCGGTTATTACTGCGCGCGGCTTCAATCAGGCTGTTGAAATCATCCAAATATTTGTCGACAACCACCCGGAAATCCGGCTTTTTCTCATAGTCTTCACGCACGGCGATAACTTCTTTTTTGGTCATGTTTTTAGAAAGATAACGCACAAACACGCTATGGTCTCCCTCGTAATACTTTTTCCACAAAGCCTCATCATCGCCGCTTTTATTAAATATACTGTTTATATCAATGGAAATTGTTTCCAGCTCACTGATTATATCAGCCGAATTTTTCATAAACGTATCAATACTGGCCACTTTAAACTTTTGATTAAATTCATCATATTGTTTTTGAGTCTTGCCATAGTTGTCGTTAAGGCTGGCTAAATGTTCATCGACGGCTTTGCTGAATACGGTCATTTTATGTTCATACGCGGTCAAAGTTTTGCCTACATTTCCGGCTGTCGCCGACATATCTTTATTCAGCGCCGCTATCTGAGAACTAATCTGTTTCAGGCTTGCCAACGATTTATTAACATATTCGTCCTGCTCTATCAGCAAACCGGCATTAGTCTTGCTTTGGTTGGCAATATTGTCGGCCGTTTCCGATAATTTACCGATATTGCCCAAAACAAGGCTGTTAACTTCATTAAATTTATCCACGACGCCGCCGGCTTTATTACTGAAATTATTAACGCTGGCCAATAAACCGTCTTCCATTTCCTTAAGCGTATGCGCAATAGAAGAAAATACTTTTCCCAACTCACTGTTTTTATCTTGAGTATTTTTATAGAATTCCTGCAATCTGGTAACTTCTTCGCCTAAATTGCCCACGGTTAAATGAATATTATTAACCATACGGCTGCTTTCGGTTTCCAACAACTGACGCTTATCGGAAATATCCGTACCCAAGCGACCGAAAATTTCTGTAGTCTGCGCCGACGCCTCGCGGATACTTTTCATCTGAGCCTGAATATTTTGCTCCAACGTATTGGAACGCTCTATCATGGCTTCTACTTCCAAGCTGATGAGCTTGCCGTATTCGCCGAGCTTTTTATCCAAATATCCGGAGTTTTTATCCAAAATCGCCGATTGCTGTTCAACCACGTTTTTTTGCTCGTTTATACTGGTTTCAATATGCGAAATTCCCGAATCCAGGCGATGAAACAGCTCTTCGCAGTTTTCGGCCGTGCGTAAAAATGTTTTTTCCAGATTTTCACCTTTTTCAGCCCAAGATTCAATAATTTTACCAATCGCCAGCTGACTGGATTCCGAATAGTTATTGAGCTGCATTTGAGCTTTTTCAATGTTTTCATTATTAACGTTTACCACTTCTTTTATATTTTCGGCGGCGGTAACCATTTCATTAACCATAGGTTTAATGATATTGGAAAGTTGTTCGCTGTCCTCACGAATCTGCATGGTGTTAACCCGAAAATCGGCAGTGGTGGAAGCGGCTTTTTCAGCCACAAACGTAAAATTTTCCACCAGCTTTTTAATTTCCGTATTCAGTTCCTGCATAGTCTGAGAAGAATAGGTATCCAATTCGCCGGCAAGCGCTTTCATTTCAGCAATGCGGTCGCTTAAATCACGTTTAATCACATCGGCCTGAGCGCAAACATCACGGGTTGTTTCTTTCAAATCAGCAACCTGCGCCTTTATGGCGTCGGAAATCATTTTGGTTGCGGCATTGCCGTTGGAGTCAGGAAAAATAATTTGATTTAAGGAATCGCGCAGCATTTGCGTTTCATTGCGAAAACTGCTGCCGCGGTCAATATATGCCATAACCACCCAAACAATAGCCAAAGGCAGGGTTATTCCGGCCATAAAAGCGCTAAATTCATTCGGAGTCATAGAAAACAATTCATCCCAACCGAAAAACTTGGTAATATAAACAGCGACAATGCCGAACCACATCACGCTGAAAACAATTATAAAACGGTGCAAACCGTTGGCAAACCAGCTTTCAGGCGGCTCCGGCATGGCAATATCATTGTTTTTATCCGACTTTTTCAATTTTTTTTCAGGATTTTTAGCGCTCATATTTTCCTCTAAATATCTATTTTTACAATAATCATAGCTTAACATAGCAGGCAAATGGTAAAAATTTTGCATAAATTTTGCACATTTATAAAAAAATACATTGATTTTTAAAATCATATCTGTATGTTGTTATATGAAATTTGTCGTAGCCATTATAGCTCAGTGGTAGAGCACGTCATTGGTAATGACGGGGTCGCAAGTCCGATTCTTGCTAATGGCACCATTTATGATAAGCACCTTTTGAGGTGCTTTTTTTGTTGGTATAACTGACTCTCGTAAAGTCCAGTAATTCCGTTCCCTAAAATACCATTTTTTCATTTTCTATCGGACTTTTTAAGCAAAAGCCAATAAATTAAAGCTCCAACGTTGAAATTTCTATTTACCGTTCTGTTGGGCTTTTACATCGTGCCGCCGGATTGGATAATATCATAATCGACGA
>CAKQUG010000008.1 GCA_934277545.1 uncultured Alphaproteobacteria bacterium
ACCATTATTTGTAAGCAATGTTTCAATTACCGCGTTGTTGCTTCCGTCAAAATTAGCTCCGAAAATAGTTGTTCCTTTTCCGCTGATTGCATTATTCCACAGACTGCCGGCGGCTATGGTTAAGCTCTTATTTTCTGCCACATTTACAGCGCTTGCGGCAATCTTAGAACTTGAAGCCAAAACCACATCGCCATTGATGTTGGTTTTGCCGCCGCTGACACTCGCATTCAAAGTGCCGCCGTTCAAATTAAGTTCGGCGTCGGTTTTATTGGTTACGGAAGTTTTTATATTTTCTGCCGCAGAATTAAGTGTGCCGTTGTTCTGCACCGCTCCGATTATCTCTGCGTTTGCTGTTAAGCTGCCGTTATTGATTATACTTTTTTGACTGATTGTCTTATTGGCGGTCAAAACTCCGTTTAAGGTCAAATTGCCGTTACCGGTAATCGTATTATCAAACACATCGTTATTGCTGTTTAATGTCAGCTTGTTGTTATTGCTTACATTACCTTTGATATTAGCTGTATTTGAGGTTAATACACCGTTATTTGTAAGCAATGTTTCAATTACCGCGTTGTTGCTTCCGTCAAAATAAGCACCAAAGATAGTTGTTCCCTTTCCGCTGATTGCATTATTCCACAAATTGCCGGCGGCTATAGTCAAACTTTTATTTTCTGCTACATTCACGGCGCTTGCGGCAATTTTAGAGCTTGAAGCCAAAACCACATCGCCGTTGATGTTTGTCTTGCCGCCGCTGACATTCGCATTCAAAGTGCCACCGTTCAGATTAAGCTCGGCATTTATATCATTTGTCAAATTACCTGAAATACTATTTGCTAAAGTTGAAAAAATTCCGTTATTTTTCAAATTATTAAATATCATATTTTTATTATTTGTAACTGTACCGCTTAAAATTATCTTATCTTGCACCACATCGCCGGATATTGTTGAATCCGATAATTCCAGCGTACCGAATTTGAGTAAACCTCCGTCGTCATTTTTGCCGCCGCTGATAACCTGTGACGCGGTTATGTCTCCTTTTAATTTCAAAGTTCCAGTTGATACAATATCATCTGAAATCAACATTCCTTTCGTCGCGTCTAAAATACCGGAGTTGATAATTTTTGCTTGAGAAACAACAACATTATCATTAAGAGTGTTATTATTGGAAAAATTTGTTGTTCCCAAACCATTTATATCAACCCCCAGATTACCGCCTGTTAAATTTAATTTATGCTTATTTTCAATGGCTTCAGCTGTTTGAAGATTATCTGCAGATATTGTCAAAGTGCCGTTATTAACCAATAACTTTTGTTTTATGTTTCCGACAGTTACATCGGCGCTGTCCAAAATATTTAATATACCATCAACACCTGAAATAGCGTTTAATACAACATTTTCCGCCAGATTAACAGTACCCTCATTTTTAACATCATCGGTATTATTTTCAAATTTAACGTTATTTATATTCAAAATACCGCCGGTCAGCACTTCAAACGCCGTTTTAAAACCTGATATTATTCCCTTGTCCGTCTCTGTATTTGAAGCATTAACATTAAAGGTATAGCCGCCGGCAACAGTTATCCCATCTAAAATATTGTTGTTTTCGCTGTCTTTAGCCTTTGCGACAAGATTATTATTTCCCATATTCAGAGTTAAATTTTTGCTGTTTTCCCCGGTTCTGTTGGTTGTACCGATAGCATTTCCGTCTAAAGAACTATAAACCAAACTATCCGACATTTGATATATTGTTACATCTCCAAAATAATCCGAACCTTTAACAAACATAGGCAACCCGGACGCGCCGCCGATTTTTATGCCTTTAACATCAAGTTTGCCTTTTCCGCCGGCATCATTGTTCCAGGTAAAATTATAAATATATTTACCATCGGTGCTTTTCATCACATCGCCGTCAGCAAAACCGAATGTTATATTATCCAAATCGCCGTCGGCAACAGTAACAAATTTAGAATAAGAAGCGCCATCCGGAGTTGTTTCTACAAAACCTTTGGTTAGATTTATGTTTGATAAAGTAATCTTACTGTTTTTATTGGCTAACGCATCACCATTATTTATTTTCAGACTGCTTGCCATTCCTTTATTTTCGGTTAAGTCTGATAATGCCATTTTTATGGCTAAATTCAAATTTCCGCCTAAAGCACCTATAGATACGGCATCGGTTACGCTTGCTTTATCATAAGCCAAATTCAACGTTCCATTGTCAGAAGAAAGCATTCCTTCTATCGAAGAATTATTTTTCATAACCAGCGAATTATTTCCGATTATCACATTTCCTTTGCCGTATATTTTACGATTTTCGGCCAACACAGCATCTTTTGCCAAAGTCAGAGTTCCCAAGTTTCCAATGGATATTTTACCGCTCAAGTTTGCAAGTTCTGAAGTAAGATTGGCCCGATTGCTGATAAACAAATCTGTTTCTATTTTTTCTTTATTTATTACATTTGCCGCATTAAGACTATTACCGATATAGGTCGTTCCGCCCAAAGTGGTTTCTGCCTTTGGAGTAAAGTCTTTTCGGATAATATTTGTATTAGTTCCGCCGGTTAAGGTCAGCGAATTATTATTTACATAAATCACACCATTTGTGATTTTATCGGCATTCGCCGTCAAACCCACACCATCATTTTTAATATTAACCGTATTATTGCGAATTTCTCCATTTTCGCCAAAACTGATTGAACTGTTGATGTTTACAAGTCCGCCGTTTTCCTTATCTTCAGCCTTGCCGATAACAACATTCAGTAAATTTCCGCTCAAATTCAAACTGCCTTCGTTTTCAACATCTATCCAATTTCCGTCAATTTCATCGGCAGATTTATTTGAGATTAAATTCTCGGCCTTGATAGCAAGTTTAGTACCCTCATCTAATTTTATTTTGGCTTTTAAGGTAGAATCATTTTCCGCCTCCACATTTGCATTATCAATTAAATGAATTTTCTTTTGAGTAATATTTTGAGTGTTCACAACATTATTGCTCAAATACAAAACACCATTGCCGCGAACCGTTGTTACCAAATTGTTTTGAGCAGCGGCCTCATTTGTTGCCGAACCGTTCAAATACAAAACGCCCTCGTTGGTTATGCCTGAATTTTTATCTTCAATCGCCAAATTATTTATATCGGCATAAAAAGTACCATTATTTTCCATGGTGTTTTGACTTATCTTTTCAGTAGCTTTTATATTTGCACTTTCATCAATAATCAATTTGCCGGTTTTTTCGCCATAAGAATCAACCAGAGCATTACTAAACAGCTCCGTAACACTTTTATCGCCGTTGCCGTAAAGTGTCAAAGTTCCATGATTGTCAATATTTCCTTGCAAATGTTCGCCGACTTTAGTAGATAAAGCTCCGCTTTCGGCTATTTTTATGGTGTCGACAATAATTTTTCCGCCTTTAACATTTTCGGCATCTGCATTTTTCAAAACAGAAAAACTATTCTGCTTAATCGTTACATTATCAGCCAAAGAAAATTTGTTTTTATTTTCTTCCGTTCCGGCGGAAATATATGTTTTACCGGCACCGGTTACTTCATACGCCAAAGTCCCTTTGCCTAAATTAAGTTCGCCGTTGTTGGTTGTAACCGATTTCAAATGGTCTGAATCAACAGTCAAAGAAGCAATATCGTTAATAATTACATTTTGTTGGTTTATTTCGCTGTTTGAAATTGTTTTACCATTTATAATGCTCATCACACCCAAACTGTCTTTGCCGCCAATTCCGTTTGTAAAAGTATTTTCGCCTTTTAAATTTAACGTTCCAAGGTTATAAATATCTAACGCATTATTTGAAAATCCCACATTTTCAAGATTTATGACTCCGGTTTCGTAATTGGTAATTGCCGTATCAAAGCCCTCAAATTTTATGTTGGAAATATTCAGTTTTTGCCCTGTGGTTCCGGACATATCGGCCACTTCTGCGCCTTCTTCCCTGATACCGGTAGTTTCATTTTTATTGTATGTATACCAAGTATTTCTGCCAACAGAAGTTTCGCGGTTTTTTATATCATTTGCGGCCTCATTCATAGCCAAAGTATACACTTTTCCGTCAGTTCCGAATTTTTTAGTTCCGGCGACAATACCGACTTTATTATTTGCATCGGTGCCGGCTTTAACAACGCTTTCTTTTTCGCCTTTAAGAGTAAATACCGCTCCTTTTTGGACATTGGTTCCAACCATATTGGAATATGTTTTTCCGGTTTTCGGGTCATATATATTATATTTTTCTGCCCAATTAACTGTTTCCACGCCGCCGGATTGCTTCATGCTTATACCAAATTCAGAGCCGCTGTCCAAAGCAACACCCAGCCCGCCTCCGGATAAAACTTTATACAGCTTAACCGCATTATTCTGAGCCGAACCGTCAACCTTGTCCAAAGTAAAATAATAACCGGCCTTTGATGTTACAATCACCTGTGTCATTCCCGACAATTCTGTTTTCACATCATTGCTGCCCGTAAATTTAAACAACTCCGAACCGCCGCCCAAACTCAAGGTTGGAGATTCATTTAAAATTCCTATTTCAGAAATAAATAATTTTCCCTTATCCGTTCCGGTTATGCCGTTTTTCCCCAGATAATCTATTTTATTGTTTAAAATATCAATATCCAGATTAAGTTCAGCTTCGCCCTCAACATTTATTTTATTAAACGCGAGCTGATCTTCGCTTTCTATATTGTTATTTGATACATCAAGTTTACCGCCGTATAAATTTAAGTTTGAATTTCCAGTAATATACTGCTTGTTTCTTATTTCATCGGTAATTTCATCAGCCAAAAGCAATTCGCCGTTATGCAAGTTCAAACTTGTATCGCTTATCTGCGTATTAAAAATAATCTTTCCATCTGTAGGCGCTGTTTTAATCCCCTCAACTTCATGCAAATCATTCCATTCTTTGAGTCTTCCGGCGGCAGCAGCCTCTTCTTTAGAAAGCCAATAAACAGAATTAGCGCCCAAAATGGTATTTTGCATTCCATCTTTTTCAGTTTTTGACTTTGGTCCGATATATGCGCCGCCGGCATCAAAAAATTTGGCATAAATTTGTTCTAATTGAGTTGAAGTCGCATTTAAGACATTACTTTTATTCAGTTCCAAAGTAAGATTCGCGCCCGCGTCCGTACCGTTGTTTACAATTTTATCAAAAAATATAACTTCGCCGCCATTTCCGGCATTAAACATAATTTTTTTAGCATCTTTGCCATCAATATGAATACCGGACGAACTTTGGCCTGTAAGACCTTTTTTGGCAATATTCCCCTTAAACAAAACATTTCCGTTGTCGGCCACCAGAAGCAAAGAAGTGCCGTCAAAAGAAAGCGCCGCGCCGTCTAAATCTTGTTTATTTTCGTTATTAACAAATTGCACGTTTGTCATAGACAAAGCGCCGCCGGTTCGTATCGCTCCGCCATCAGCGCCAACCATAGAAACCGAGTTGCCATCAAAATAAGCGTTTGAAATAGAAATAAACGTCCCCAGAGCAGAATCTTTAAGATTATTGGCCGTAGAAATTGCACCGCCGGCAGCCGTTGCAGAATTACCCTTAAAAACAACATTATCCAAAATAGTAATGGAATCATTATTGGCTCTGATAGCACCGGCTCTGGAATCTCCGGCTTTATCTGCCTTAGAGATATTACCAATAAAATTGACGCCTCTAATCACCGACAAAGCCACCGTATTTGAACCGGAGTGCGAACCTTTAGCCTCAATGGCACCGCCGATACCTTTAGACGCAACGTTGTTTTCAAACACAATACTGGCGGCAGCGTGTTTGTAACTATCCGTTGTATCTCGTCCGTCTTCCGTTGTATCTCGTCCGTCTTCCGTTATGCGAGTGCCGGAAATAGTCATATATCCACGGTTATAAACAGCTCCTCCGCCCGCAATTTTTGAATCCTTACCGCCGTTGTTAGAAAAAGTAACATTTCCCGATATGTTTAAGCGGCTGCCCTCCATATTAGCAATCGCACCACCAAAACCTTTTTTGGCATCATTTTTCCAATTTACAAAGTCGACGTTATCTGTTTCCAAAACCTTATTGTTATTAAACAAAATTCCTGAACCGGAAATATTGACCACGCCGCCGTTATTATAAATCGCGCCGCCGGCTTTTTGCGCCGTGTTGCCGCCGGCTTTTTGCGCCTCGTTATTGCCGAATTTCACATCTGTTCCATAAATATCCAGCGTCCCTGTGTTATAAATTGCGCCGCCAAAACCTTTTGCGTCATCTTCGCCGTTATATAAAGCCGAATTACTGATAAAACTTAGCTGCCCGTTTAAATTCAACGCACCGGCATTATAGATTGCGCCGCCGTCTTTTGCTTGGTTTCCGGCAAACATAATGCTTTTAGTTTCTTTACCGTTAAACCCCACAAAAGACATTTGCCCTTTATTATAAATCGCACCGCCGGAGTTTGTCGCCACATTACCATTAGCGCCCGCATTCTGTCCGAATATAAATTCTCCATAACCGACAAATTTTCCATTTTCATCAACAAAAATTGCGCCGCCGTCTGTTGCCGTATTATTTGTAAAAACCGCGCTGATAAGTTTGTTTTGATCGCCAAAATAAAGCGAACCATCGCCATAAATAGCACCGCCGTTACCATTTGCGGCAGAATTGTTTTCAAACAAAGAAGAGTCAGAAAACTTTGTTTCGGATTCTTTTTCCAAATTCAAAGCACCGCCGTTTCCGGTTGCGGCAGTATTATTTTTAAAGTCATTTTTTCCGCTGAAACTCGCATTGCCGGCATTTTTAACCGCGCCGCTGTTCATATTGGCAAAACTTGCATTGATAGCCTGAAAAACGGCTGAATTTGCAATAATCGCCGCAGTTTTACTGTCTTTTAAGGTTAGATTAGAGAGTTGAACCAAACCCCCGTTAACATTCAGTATATCAGCATTATTTCCGGCCGTAACGCTGTTTTTATCTGCAGTTTTAATTTCTTCGCCTGCCGGTTCTTTTCCGCTCAAAATCAAAACGCCGTCATTTTCAACCAAAAACAAATTATTAGCGGCATCATCAAGCGCTGCAGAAATATTATAATCATTCAGCTGTATTTCTATACCATTATTTGAACTGACAACAATTTTAGAATTTATGACAATATCGTGGGGTAAAATATAAACACCGCCCGAATTAAAAGCCTCATCTAAAGACATCGGCATCGGCAGCGTCTCGTCCCCTGTGCCGGCATTTGCAACATTCATAGTGCCAAACCAAATTGCCAGCGCATACCAAGCCGTATGCTTAAAAGTATTTTTCAACCAGCAACATTTGAAAATGCCATAAAAATTTGTCACCATAACATCTAGCACTCTAAAACAACAAAAAAATTATACGCTCTATCTGATATTTCTATAAAATACAAAAATTATTACGTCAACAGATATTAAATGTTAATCCTCATTTTATCAACTAAAAATAACATGATAAAATGCCTTGTATACGTTCTCAAGAATATAACTATATAAAAATAATCCCCAAGTTGTCCTAAAAAAAACGACTTGAGGATTATTTTTATATTACAAGGAATAGAGGCGATGTTTTTCCTCTTTAGCACATTCCTGCAGCAACGGAATAAATTTATTCAAGGAGTTGCTGTTATAAAACACACAATAGTCAATAGCTTTTTGCAGAATTTTACATCGTTCCGAACTATTATAGCGACAGTTGCTATAAGTGTTGTACATTTGCAGACACAGCACCAACATAGACACCTTATTGATTTTTTTACCGTGCATCAAATTGCAGTTCTTGCGATTTTTCAACAATGCGGAAACATATTCCGGCAAAATTGCAACTTTCTTTTCATACGAATTTTCAATAAACGCCGCATACGCAGTTTCAGCAAGTAAAATCTCGGCTTTCAATTCCGGATAAACGGATAGCACAAGATTTTTTCCGTTTTTCAACCAGCTGTGCGCCAATATCTCACGCAGAACATTCACATCGTTCAGTTTAAGAAAACGTCTGATTGCGTTTTCTGACGGAGTATTGTCCATATTATAATGGCTCAGCGCATATTGAGCAAAAGGACGATTGCTGATTTTATCTTCTTTATTCCACACCAACACATCCAAAAGTTTCAGCTGCAAATCAAGATTTTCCAACGCGTTTTTACCATATTCACGCGCCAAAACTTCTAATGCAATCTTCAAATAACAACGACTGAAATACGGATATAGTTTCATTCGGTTATAAGACACTCTGTCAACCAAATACTCAAAAGACGCGGAAGAAAGACGAATACGCTCTAAATAAGTTTTTAAATTTAAAAACATTATTTTGAGTTTATTGCTGTTGTTGCGTATAAGCCGTTCTGTTTCATTTTTTGCCTCACTGACATTGTCAAAAATATTATATGAGGTGGAAAGCACCTGAAGATTAAGTCCGTAAACCACTTGATTAGTATTTAATTCAAGAAGTTTCCGTTCATTTTCTTCACTCAAAGCATGCGGAATTTTGAGAAAGACAAAGTTTTCAGACACCGCCTTTTGCAACAAAACCCGCTCCACTTCTTTAGCAAAGGGCTTATATTCCGTAGTTTTGAAATACAGTTCCCATAAATTGCCGGTATGCACCTCTCCTCCATATAAACATAAGCAATTTGCCACTTCCGCCGTTGACATTTTCTGCCATATCTCTTTGATTTGAGAGGCGACAGCTTCTGATTTATGCCGCATATATTTTTGGCACATATAGACAAACTCTTGGTTTGACAAAACAGAGGTGTTTTTAACATTAAAATTTACCATAAGAATAAAAGATTATAAAATAATTTGAATTTGCCTCAAATATAGACAAACATCTTTCATTTGTCAATTAAAAAAGAGACCCACGCATAAAATGCGTGGGTCTCTTTTTAATTTGCAATATTGTCTTCAAATTCCGGTGTGTAAATCTTTTCATCATTTTTTTGAATCAACTTACGCACCTTGTCGCCTTCTTTGACCATACACCATTTTTTATAGTCTGCATAACAGCAACCGTTATTCTTTTCAACTTGAACAACATATCCATCTGAAAGTTTTATATAGGTTACTTTTTCTTCTTGCTTTAAAGAAACAACCGTAACCACAACTTCCTTAACAATTTGCTTTTCACTATTCTGCTTGGAACTAAGCCAAAAACCCAGACCGGTAAGTCCTCCTAATAATATAAATATAAAGGACAATACAAATAATACAAATTTAGTATCATTATTCAATGAACATAACCTTGTACCCAGTTCTTTTCTGTAAGCAATTATCAAAATAACGACAATCGCAACAATCCATAAATATAACATACTTAATTAGTTTTAAGGGTTAAACATTTTACTTACCGATTTTCATAAACGGTAAGACTGGGAAACCGCCTCCTTCGTTAGCACCTTTCATAATGGTCAATGTCTGCGGAAGCGAGATGTTGCCGTTCCATTTTTGCAAAGCCTTAGCCATTTCATATTGCGCTACAAACGGATTGTCTTTAAGAGCCTCTGCCTGAATTTGAATTTTCAAGCCCTCGGCTTTAGCCGCAGCCGCTAAACGTTCATAAGCCTGAATTGCTTCCAACTTAACACGTTCCGTAGCCTGACGAGCCATCTGCACCTTATACTCTTCAAGTTTTACGCCTTGCTTGGCCTGAGCTGTCTGTTCCACCAGTTTTTCAAACTCAGGAGATGCCTGATAACTCAAAAGTCTGAAGGTTTTGACCGCCACCAAATTATCCGCCAACAACTGGTCGTTGACAATATATTTGACAGCATCCATGGTCATAGACTCTTCACGCCCCACAAAAGACCATATATCGGTTAAAGAAGACAAAGCCAGCATTGTGCTGTTGACCATATCTTTAATAACCTTTTGTTCATAAGCGTCATAGCCTTGATATTTATCGTAAAGGCGGTGAACTTTTGAATCGTTCAACTCACACAAAACGGCACATTTCAAATCTATTTGCTGCAAGTCTTTGGTACGCACCTTAAAGGTATATTCATAGCGATGAGGCACAATATCCACCAAAACAACCTCGTTGCCCATTTCCTGACTGTACGGGATATACCACACCAGCCCCGGAGCATACGACGAGTCTTGAATTTGTCCCCACTGCCTTTTAATTCCTCGCTGTCCGGGGTCTACCTTAACAAACGAGTGTTTCGCCACATTTGAACCAACCGCACCGATTATTATTAAAATAACCAGCAGCCACGCAACTTTTTTATCCATAATGTTTTTGATTTAAGTTATACAAAAAGAAATAAACTCAAAACAAGCCCGATTGCAAACTAATTTACATATAGGACTAAATAATAGAAATCATAATTTTTTGACAAGTCGTAATTTGACATATTTACGACAAAATGTCAAGTATTTTACACAAAAAAAGACTGTGTTTTTTATAACACAGTCTTTTTTTTGTGCTTAGTTACTTCTTTGCATTGTCTTTATTGATATCATCATCAAATTCAGGCGTATACTCCGTCTCTTTATTTGCATAAGTCAATTTACGAACCTTATCGCCTTCTTTGGTCAGCATCCATTCTGTATCATAATCTTTATCAACTTTAATGGTATGCCCATCTGAAAACTTAACATATTTATATCCATGACCTTTGCCATCATCTTTAACATTTGAGATAGTCAGCACAACTTCTTTAAGCGGAGGCTCATTTTCTATCTTATTCAAATGATCAGAACCTACAATCACTAAGATAAAGAGAAGAACTACAAGCACCATCCCTCCCGTTGTCAAGATTAACGCATTACCATCGCAGTGTTCGCAATCATGCTTGCAATGTTTTAAGTCATGCATAGCATGCTTAACAAAAGAATCTTCACTGTCTTTTTTCTTAATTTTCTGCTTGCCGAAGAAAGACTTTAACTCACTTTTATAAGCAATCGCTAAAATAACAACGACTGCTGCAATGCTAAAATACAACATATTAAATAAATTTTAAAGGTTAAACAATAAACTGCAACTAATCAGTAACTTCTTTTATATCTAAGCCTGAATAATACTCATCATAATTTTTTTGATAAATCATAAATTGACATATTTATGACAAAATGTCAAGTATTTTACACAAAAAAAGACCATGTTTTTTATAACATAGCCTTCTTTGATTTTTTTATATTTTCGTTTTTTTGCAATAACCAACCTGCTGCAGACGAAACATAATTTCCTCGTCGGCTTTTTTGAGTTCTGCCGCATCGGAACCGCTTTCTTTCAGCAAACCGGAATAAGCATCTAAAATCAACTGCATATCATTTGCCGGAATATTACACTCCACACTATAATCTTTAAAGCTGTCATTCATACTTAGTTGATTCAGCAAACGAATGGTACAGCCCCCCTTTTCCACCTTAGAAGTAAGTCCCTTGGTTATAGCAATATCGTTATTGGTGCGGCGGTGTAAATATGCGTTATGTCCGCTGCCGCTTTTACTGCACAAATTAAGTTCTTGCAGCAAGCCTGCATATTCATATTGCGGTTGATATGTTGTAATGTCATTATTTATGAGCAACTGTCTAATATCTGTCATACTATGAATATTCGGCAGTAATTCAGTCGGAACAGACAGTACAAAATCATCATAGCGAAGCTGACATTTACCATTTACTTTTCCTACAACCTCAATTTCTTCAAATCCGGCTAAATTCTGCCATTCTCTTGCCGATTGACACTGATACAGCGCACCCATAAAATCTGCCGAAAAATTACTCGGGTTCGGAGCATATTCCACCGGTTTCGGTTCAGGTTCAGGTTCAGGTTCAGATTCAGGCTCTTGTTCCGCTGTTTCTGACGCATTTTCATCATCTGCCGCAGGAGTTTCAGTATTGTCTGCATTATCTGAATTTATATTTTCATCTTCCTCATCAGTTAAATAAGCACTCTCTTCATCAATCGCCGAATTTTCCGTTCCGGTTTTAGGCTCTTCCATTAACAACGGTTCGGCAAACGCCGGAAACGTTAGCATAAAAGCAAGTAAAATAACCAAATGTTTTTTCATTTAAACTTCCTTTCATCATTATTTTACAACAATTTTGTTTTATGACTGCCATAGCTCTGCCCTATGGTTCGTCCTATACTCATAATTTTCAGCCCGATACAGCTGCGGCAATGCGCCGGCGTATCGTTAACACAAATTTTTCCGGGATATAATTCATACAATTTACGATATTCACCTTCGGTAATATTCGGCATAACCACATTGGCTCCGCTTTGCAAAGCCTTAATACGCCCCTGCGGGTGCAAACTTTCCATAGCGGTGGTCGCCGGAATATTGATGTCCGGCAGCATAATCCGCATTAAAGCCATTGTCCGCAAGGCTAAATCCAAAGTTCCTCCGGCGGTGTCTTTCAGCGGTGTTTGCTGATGTGGAATAAACGGACCTATACCGGCCATATCAACCTCCAATTTCTGCATAAACAGCAAATCGTCGGCTATAGATTCCACACTTTGTCCCGGCAACCCCACCATACTGCCCGAACCGAGTTCATAGCCCAGCTCTTTCAGCATTAACAGACATTCATAGCGGTACTGCCAGCTCATAGCGGGGTCAAGTCTATGATATAAGTCTTTATCGGTTGTTTCTATACGCATTAAATAGCGGTCGGCACCGGCGTTGCGAAAATCTTTATATTCTTCATATTTACGTTCGCCTAAACTAAGCGTAACAGCCACGTCAAACTTTTTAATTGTTTCAATAATTCGGCACATTCTGCCAGTGTCATAATACATATCTTCGCCCGACTGCATAACAATGGTTTTGAAGCCCAACTCGGTGCCGCGGCGCGCTGTTTCTATAAGCTCGTCTTCACTCATCCGATAGCGCTGCAGCAGTTTGTTATCACGGCGAATACCGCAATACAGACAGTTGTTACGGCAAATATTGGAAAACTCAATAAGCCCGCGCAAATGCACTTCGTCTCCGACATTATCATGGCGAACCTTGTCGGCTTCCCGCAACAATTTTTCCTGTCCGACATCGTCTTTTAACCGACGCACGATTTCTTCTTTATTTAATTTTGTCATACATTTAACATAGCAAAAAGCCGATAAAACACAAGTTATTTTACCGACTTATCCTTATTTATAAAACCTTAAAGCCCGCATGGCGTTAAGAATGGAAATTACCGATACTCCGACATCGGCAAACACCGCCGCCCAAATAGAGGCGTATCCGGCAGCGCCGAGTCCAAGCACTGCAAATTTCACAGCTAAAATAAACACCACGTTTTCATGTACCAGGCGCAAAGTTTTTTTAGAAATTTCAATCGCTTTGGCAATTTTTAACGGCTCGTCGGTCATAATAACCACATCCGCCGCCTCAATAGCCGCGTCCGAGCCAAGCCCGCCCATGGCTACACCTATATCCGAGCGCGCTAAAACCGGCGCGTCGTTAATGCCGTCGCCCACAAACAATACCTTGCCTTTCGGCGTTTTAACCGACAGCAGTTCTTCAAATTTCCGCACCTTATCCGCCGGCAATAATTCGGCATAAAACTTATCTAAACCTAATTTTTCGGCCACTTTCCGCGCCGTACTTTCGCGGTCGCCGGTCAGCATAACAGTTTGCGCCACGCCTAATGTTTTCAGCTGACGCAAAGCCGGTTCGGCATCTTGTTTTATTTCGTCTTCAATCAACAAACACCCTTGATATTGCCCGCTTTTCAAAACATGAATCACCGTTCCTACAGTTTTAATTTGCGGAACCTTAAAGCCTTTGTCTTTCAGCATTTGCACGTTTCCGAGCACAATTTCATGCCCATCCAGCTTTCCACACAAACCTTTGCCGAAACAATCTTTAATTTCTGACACGCGCGGCAATTCAATTTTTTTACCGTAAGCCTGTTTAATTGAAACTGCAATCGGATGTAAAGAATAGGCTTCCATATAAGCTGCGGTTTCTAATAATTCTTCTGGCGAAACACCGTGTTCCGGCTTGATTTCGGTTACAGCAAACACGCCTTTGGTTAAAGTGCCGGTCTTGTCAAAAACCACGGTTTCCGCCTGCGCCAAAGCCTCAAGGTAATTGCTGCCTTTTATTAACACACCGCACTTAGACGCCGCTCCGATACCTCCAAAAAAGCTGAGCGGCACGGAAATAACCAAAGCGCACGGACAGGAAATTACTAAAAATGTAATCGCGCGGTATACCCAAACTTGCAAAGGCTCGGCAAACAGCAATGGCGGAATAAAAGCCAGCAGCATCGCAACAATTACCACCGACGGTGTATACCAATGAGAAAACTTTGTTATAAAGTTTTCGACATCAGCTTTTTTAGAAGAGGCGTTTTCCACCAAATCTAAAATTTTCGCCACGGTCGATTCCGCATATACGCCGGTAGTTTTTACCTGCAGCACTCCACCTAAATTTATAGCTCCGCTTAAAACAGTGTCGCCGGATTTTACTTCCCGCGGTAAAGACTCCCCGGTTAAAGAAGATGTATCCAAACTTGAACAACCGTTAACAATTACTCCGTCCAAAGGCACTTTTTCGCCGGAACGAATTTCTATGACACTGTCTTTTTTTACTTCTTCCGGACTGACTTCAAGCCATTCTCCGTTTTTTTGCACACGAGCAAAATCGGGGCGAATATCCATAAGCGCGGCAATGGATTTGCGCGAACGATTTACGGCATAGCTTTGGAAAAATTCGCCTATCTGAAAAAACAGCATAACCGCCACGGCTTCGGGATATTCTCCAAGCGCGACAGCTCCAAACGTGGCAACGGTCATTAAAAAATTTTCATCAAAAACTTCGCCGTTGCGAATATTATAAAAGGCTTTTTTAATAATAGGCAGACCGACTATCAAATAAGACAAAGCAAAACCAGCCAATTTCACGACTTGGGGCATTGGCAACATAGCTGCTGCAAATAATGCCGTCGCCAACAAAATTTTATGCAAATCTCTGCGTAATTTTTTAGTCATATCCCCCTCGCCCGTTATAAAACCACTGTACAATCCGGCTCGATTTTTGCCACCACTTTAACAACTTTTTTCATCAGCTCGTTAATATCCTGATTTGTTTCAATCGTCATTTTCTGAGTCATAAAGTTAACACTGACCTTATCCACTCCCTCCACTTCTTTAACGGCCGCTTCTATTTTGGCGGCGCAAACCGCACAATCCAAATCTTCCAACTCATACACTTTTTTCATTTTTTCCTCTCTGCTTTACTTAAACGATTAAATATATGTTTAATTGTATAGTAAAAAAGCTCGGTTGTCAAGACTATATTTAAAGCATATTTTTTATAGCAAAAACACCGCTGATTAAAAAATCGGCGGTGTCTTTGATTAGTTAAGCCTCTAAAAACGGATTATTGATTATCTGCTTATAATCGTGAACAAACTCCGTATTTATGGCTTTAGGACTGAATTTTTGCGCAGTTTGAGTAAAAATCTGATTTTTACGGTGCAAAACTTCAACACATTTTTGCAGGTTGATTTTTTGTTTGCGGCGCTTTGCCAAATACTCAAGCGTTTTCAAGAACAAATCAACCGGTTTCATCAGCGTGAAATTCGCCGGAATATCCTCCAAAATGCGTGAAAATGAAATGTTTCGTTCTTTCATCAACGCAATGTTTTCATCAAGCCCCTGAACCACACTGGTTATAATGCGGCACGTTTTGTTATAAGCGGCTTCATTTGAGGCGTCGCGCGGCAATTCATCAAAAAGCGATGATGTGTATTCCGCAAAAGGTTGCGTATTAACCTTGTCGCCAAACAGATAAGCCTCGTATTTTTGCTTGCGCGCTTCATCCAAATCGGCAATTTCCGGCTGGACAGCTTCAACATCAACCGCCAGACACACCGGCAGCATAAGCGGTAGTTTGTCGCGATAAAAATGCAACAAGGTGGCAAACGCGTTCAGCGGCTTATCAGGCTTTGTTAACGCAGCGCAATCCCAGTCAATATAAGTTTGCAGCAGTTGCTTTACCTTATATTGCGGATAGTCAACATGGTGCGATTGGTGCCTACGGTGGAAAGATTGGATTTGCTTTTCGTTCATCCACGGCAGCAGATATAAAACCAATTTGTCGCAGTCATGCAGCCAACCACTCAGTGAACAGCCGCCGGTAAGTTCGCGCTCTTTTTCCAAAAACGCCAGCTTGTGCTCAAGCGTATAGGCAATAGACGGAATTCGCCAGGGACCGTTTGGATTCCAACGATTACTGACTTTGGTTAAAACTCGCCGAAACGGGGGATTTAAAAAATTTATAGCCATAATAAGAAAAATTAAAAATTACATATTGTCTGCAAGTATATAATATATTTATAAAAAGTCAACTGTTTTGTCTAAAGTTTCAGCTTGTGGAATAATCTGATAAGAGATATTGACAATAATTCAACTTGTCTGTATTTTAGAACAAAAATAGAACAATGAGGCAAATATGTCTACCATAGCATTAGTTGATTGCGATAGTTTTTTTGTTTCGTGCGAACAAGCGGATAACCCGAGTTTGCGCGGTAAAGCCGTATGCGTGGTTTCGGGCGGCAACGGCTGTGTGGTTTCGCGGTCGCGAGAAGCCAAACAGGCCGGCGTCAAAATGGGGCAACCTCTTTTTATGGCAAAAAAGGAATTTCAGCAGGTTATTTATGTTAACGGCCGGCACGAACGCTACAAAGAATATTCCGTCAAAGTTATGGCCTGTCTCAAAAATTTTACGCCGGATGTGGAAATTTGCTCTATTGATGAAGCCTATATGAATCTGCACGGGTTAGATAAGCTGTATAAAAAAGATTTTGCTTCTTTGGCCGCCGCTATCCGCCTGTCGGTTTGGCAAAACTGTCAAATTCCGGTGTCCATAGGCGTCAGCTCGTCCAAATTACTGGCAAAATTAGCCAGCGACAAAGCCAAAAGCAACGGAGGCGTCTATTTGATAGAATCAACAGATTTACCGAAAGTCTTAAGAGAAACACAGCTGGAAGATGTCTGCGGTTTCGGGCGTCAGCATACGGCAAAAATGAAAATGTCCGGAATTTTTAACTGCCGGGAGTTTGTGGAACAAACGGACAGCTGGGTGCGGAAAAATTTAGGAATCAGCGGACTCAATTTGAAATATGAACTGCTTGGCTTTGCTGTAAACAAACTGGAAACTTCTCACGGTTTGCCTAAATCCATCCAAAACACTTCGGCACTAAGTAAATTCACTTCTGACATTGATGTTTTGCGCTCGTCTTTAAAATATCACGTTCACACCGCCGGTAAAAAACTGCGTGAATATAACTGTTTTTGCAAAAGTGTCGGCGTAATGCTGCGTACTAAAGACTTTAGAGTTTACAGCGATTATATAAAGCTGCCGCAGCCGACCAATGGCGAACGGGAACTGTTTTTGGCGGCGCAAAACCTCTTGCCGAAAATATATTTACCGAACACGCTTTACCGCAGCACCGGTGTAATGTTGGAAAATTTATTGAGTGATAAAGATTTTCAACCGCTGTTGTTTGCCGAACCGGAATATAAAGATGATAAAATCAGCCGCGTTTTGGATGAACTGGAACAAAAATTCGGCAAAGATGTGGTAAAAAACGGATTATTTTGAAATATACGCGTGTTCTTTTATGCTTTACATTTTTGTTTTTGCCCCTTAATATACATGTATCAATTAACCCAAAAATGAGGAAAGAAAGATGAAAAATAAGCTATTCAAAGGTCTCTCTCTCTCTCTCTGCAAATCCTATATCTCTAATTAGAGGCACTTTTTTCGCCGTTGCAGAGGTATTTACAGAGTTTTACGCTAAAATCAGCAAACTGTCCCCTCGCCTGTTCAGACGTCATTATACAACCTCGCCCTTTGCTCGCAATGACGAAAGACAAGGCGAAGTTGGTAGAAGCATGATTGAAATGCTGGGCGTTTTGGCTATCATAGGCGTATTATCTGTCGGCGGTATTGCAGGATATACCAAAGCCATGGAAAAGTTTAAATACAACAAAATAACACAAGAATACACAGATTTGATATTTGGTTTGTTGCCTTTTATCAATACTCTTCCCGATCAAAATGGCGAAAATAATGTAGTAAATGAAGGTATAACAGAGTTAGCCGATTCCTTAAATTTAATTCCTAAAACTTGGCGCATAACATCAAGTAAAGTGGTAATGGATGAATATGGCAACAATTTGAACTTATTTATCAGAAACGGACAACTTGTTTTAGATGTTTACTTGTCTGTAAGCGGAGAAAGTCAACAATTTTACAAATTTTGCCAAGAATTTACAACAAACTTTATTCAGCCTTTACACTCTGTTTTATATCGTTTGAGAATGTATAAAGCATCAGGCGTGGGCACTGTACGCGTTTATTACGGCAGCGATTATTGCACTGCAGATAATAAATGTATTAAAGACTTAACCGTTGCAGAAACCGATAATTATTGCAGAAGCTGCGGTGAAAGTGGAAAATGCGCCTTAGCTTTTGAATTTCCTAAATAAACAACAAACACGGGGTAAGTTGCCCTGCCCCGTGTTTTGCGCTATAAGCAGCAAATTAAAGTTTGAAATCAATAACACCGTCATAAGCATAACGATACATCTGCTCAATTTCCTTAAACAGCGGATAACGCGGATTAGAAACCGTGCATTGGTCATCAAACGCCAATTCCGGCAGAGTTTTCATTGCTTCTTCCCAATCTTCCTCTTTAATACCCCATTCGCGGATAGAGGCCGGAATATTGAGTTTGCGCTTCATTTCCTCCAAGGCTTTAATTAAATTATCAACAGCCTCGTCATCGGTTTTGCCTTTTAGGCCAATACCGCGGGCAAACGCCGCATACGCCGCTTTAGTGTTCGGGAAACGATATTGCGGGAATGTTGCCTGTTTGGTCGGACAGTCGTTGGAATTGAAACGAATCACCTGACAAATCAGCAAGGCGTTGGCAAAACCATGCGGAATATGGAAAGCCGCACCAAGTTTATGCGCCATGGAGTGGCAAACACCCAAAAAGGCATTGGCAAACGCCATACCGGCAATCGTAGCCGCGTGATGTACTTTTTCACGAGCTTCCGCGTCGCCGGTTTCATACGATTTAATCAAGTTTTCATAAATCAAACGACCGGATTCGACGGATAAGCCGCGGGTGTAGTCTGTCGCCATGCTGGAAACATAAGATTCCAACGCGTGTGTCATAACGTCAATACCGGAAGCGGCGCACAAACCTTTAGGCATTGTCAACACCAAATCCGTATCCACAATAGCCATAGTCGGAGTCAAAGCGTAGTCGGCAATCGCATATTTTACGCCGGTAGCATCATCGGTAATAATAGAGAACGGCGTAACTTCCGAACCCGTACCCGAAGTTGTCGGTACAGCCACCATTTCTGCTTTTTGCCCCATTGGCGGAAATTCAAAAATACGTTTGCGGATATCCATAAAACGGCGCGCCAAATCTTCAAATTTAAGTTCCGGATGCTCATACATAATCCACAAAATTTTGGTTGCGTCAATCGGAGAACCGCCGCCCAGCGCGATAAACACATCAGGTTCAAAACTGTTTACCATATCGCGGGCTTTGTTAATGGTAGACAAATCCGGATCCGGCTTAACATCGCTGAATATTTTATATTGAATGCCCAGCGGCTCTAAAATATCAGTCAATTTTTTTGTATAACCCAAATCAAACAACGGCTTATCGGTTACGATAAAGGCTTTTTTACGACCTTTTAATTCTTTGAGCGCAAAAGACAAACATCCCGGTTTGAAATAAACTTTCGGCGGAACTCTGAACCAAAGCATATTTTCTTCACGTTTAGCCACATTTTTAATATTCATCAGATGTTTTACTCCCACGTTTTCACTAACCGCATTTCCGCCCCAAGAGCCGCAACCCAAAGTCAAAGACGGATCAAGTCTAAAGTTATAAATATCGCCGATAGCACCTTGCGCCGACGGACAGTTAATCATCACGCGGCCGGTCGGCATAACATCGCCGTAGCGTTTTATTCTGTCATCGTTGCGCACGTTTGTATACAAAACCGAAGTATGACCGCAGCCGGCAAATTCTACCAAAGATTTAGCTTTTGCCATGGCGTCTTCAAAATCTTTGGCCTTATACATTGCCAAAACCGGAGAAAGTTTTTCGTATGAAAACGGCTCTTCCGTTCCGATTTTAGAAACTTCACCTATAATAACCTTAGTGTTTTCCGGAACTTTTACGCCGGCCATTGCAGCAATTTTAGCCGCCGGCTGGCCAACGATATCCGCATTGATTCTGCCGTCTTTCAAAATTGTGGCAGCCACTTTTTCACGCTCTTTGGCATTCAAAATATAGGCGCCGCGTTTTACAAATTCTTCTTTAACATCATTATAAACAGCCTCACAAACCACGACAGATTGCTCAGAGGCACAAATCATACCGTTATCAAATGTTTTAGACATCAAAACCGAACTAACTGCCATCTGAATATCGGCAGATTCGTCAATTACTGCCGGAGTATTACCAGGTCCCACGCCCAAAGCCGGAGTTCCTGACGAATATGCGGATTTAACCATTCCCGGACCGCCGGTAGCCAAAATCAAATCAGCCTGCTGCATAAGATATTGAGTGCGCGGTAAACTCGGCTCGTCTATCCAAGCGATAATATCTTTCGGAGCGCCGGCTTTTACAGCTTCTTCCAAAATCATTTTTGCAGTTTCAATGGTGCATTTTTTAGCGCGCGGGTGCGGCGAAAAGATAATGCCGTTACGAGTTTTGAGGGCTATCAAGGATTTGAAAATAACTGTAGAAGTCGGGTTTGTGGTCGGAATAACACCGGCAATCACACCGATTGGTTCGGCAAATTTAATCAGGCCGTTTTCTTTATCTTCTTCAATAATACCGCAGGTTTTGGTATCTTTGTATTTATTATAAATATATTCAGAAGCAAAGTGATTTTTAATTACCTTATCTTCTGCTACGCCCATTCCGGTTTCTTCCACAGCCATTTTAGCAAGCGGAATACGCATAGAACTGGCTTTCAAAGCCACGCGGCGAAAAATTTCATCTACCTGTTCCTGAGTAAAAGTTGCAAATTTCTTTTGAGCGGCGCTGACTTTTTTAATCAAACCGCCGATATATTCTTGTTCTTTTTGTTCATCAACATTCAAAATTTTATCCATAATGTCCTCCTGTTAATTCGCCTACATTGTATTAGATAAATAATAAAAAAGAAGTAAATTTTAGCATTTTGCGCTTCACATTTTATTACCAATTATAACGGCCATCTTGAAAGCCCGCTTTTAGCCCATATATCGTATGCGTAAGTTTTTATAAAGAGGAGACAAAAATATGAAACATACATTTTTAAGCCTGTTGGCAATTTGCGGATTAGCTTTGAGTGTTAATAACGCAATGGCCGCAGATTCCGCTAAAACCGAAACTAAACCGGTAAGCAAAATTTCTGATGTCAAAGCCATGCCCGATGACACCGAAGTTGTAATTCAAGGTGTGATTGTGCAAAATTTGGGCGATGACAATTATCTGGTCAAAGATGACAGCGGTACCGTTAATATTGAGATTGACGAAGATTTGGTGCAAGGAAACACCATCACTCCGGAAGCCGAAGTTTTAATTACCGCCACTGTTGACCAAGAAGGCAATGTAACATCTTTGGAAGCCGAAGAAATACAGTTTGTGCCGACAGACCAGGCAAATATGCCGAATAAAACCAAACACTAACTGATAAAGTAAGTTATAAAGCCGTCTCTAAAGGACGGCTTTATATTCATAAAACCTATTTAAAAGCAAAAGTCGGCATACTATCATTTGGCAAATGATTTTGTTTGTTACACTGTATGCAAATAGCGGGAAAGCCGAAAGTATTGACGCAAACTCCAAAGCAGACACATTTCCTTGCGAAAGCTGCCGTGTTTTTTGGAGTTGATTAAGCGACGGTAGAGATGATTGAGATAAAACAGCTGCACGCCGTAAAGCCAATATTCAGCACTGATTTCATTTTTCAACAGCGATTCAATCATTTTCCGCAGCTTGGCAAAACGCCCTATTCTGCCCCATAAGCCGCGAAAACCGCTCAGTTGTAAAAACAGGTAACAAATATCTTCAGTTTCGTAACCATAGCGGATTTGTTCAAAGTCAAGCAAATACGGCGTTCCGTTTTTATCCAGCAAAATATTGTTTTCCGTCAAATCGCCGTGAATAAACTCGGCACTGCTTTCCAAACACACAAGTTCCGGCTCTATTTTTTGCCAAAAATATTTATTTAGTAAACGTCCGGACAAACTTTGGTCTTTTTGCAGACATTCTGAAATTTTTGCAATCATTTTCGGCATATTTTGCTGCGGCTGAATAAATTCCGCCGGCAAATCGCAAGCCCGAAACTTATTATATTCCGCCTGCAGTTTGGTAAACAGCTCGGGCGAGCAATCTTTATATTTCAGCTTACGTCCAACCACATACGGCATTGCCAATAAATAAAAATTTGCAAACTTTTCCACAGACAGCGGATACAAAAAATCTAGCTGCGACAACACCTTTTTCATATACAAAAATACGCCTCTCTCTCTCTCTGCAGAAATCAGCTTCAAGAAGAATACGCCTTGTACCGTTTTAATGCAAAAATTATACGAACTGCCGCCTAAACAAACTTCTTTAATACTCAATATTTGAGGAAAAATTTGCTTTTTTCGTAGGAAATCGGCTAATTCTTTGTTTTGAGCAAACTTCACTTGTTTTTACGCTCCCGATATGGATTTGCCTTGTAACACCCCAAAATTTGATATTCTTCCGAAAAAAATTTCAGCTCTTCCAAAGCATAGCGCAAGGCTTTTGATTCTACATGCTGTTCAACCTCAATATAAAACTGCGCCGAAAAGAAATGACCGTTCAACAAATAGCTTTCCAACTTGCAAATATTGATACCGTTGGTAGCAAAGCCGCCCAAAACCTTGTACAACGCTGCCGGAATATGTTTTGTTACAAACACAATGCTGGTAATAAACTTACTGCCGTCATCAACCGGCACAACCTCTTTTTTTTGCATAATCAAAAAACGCGTCGTATTATTATCGGCGTTTTCAATATTAGACGCCAAAATCTGCAGACCGTAAATTTCTGCCGCCAATTTTGAGGCAATCGCCGCCTTGGTTTTGTCTTGTTCTTGGGCTATTTTTTCACAAGATTTTGCTGTGTCAATGCGGCTCAAGGCCTTGATATTATGCTTTTGCAAAAACTCCGAGCATTGCGCCAATGCCTGCGGGTGCGACGCCGCGCAAACAATATCTTCAAGCTGCGCGCCTTTGACGCCTATCAGCTGATGTTCCACCCGCAGAAAATGCTCACCCACGATATGCAAACCGGCTTTCGGTAGCAAAAAATGTACGTCGGTAACACGTCCGGCGTTGGAATTTTCTACCGGAATAACAGCCTTATCAACACTGCCGTTTGTAACCATTTCCATGGCAATTTCAAAAGAATCACATGGTACATATTCTTGATTTGGAAAAAGCTGCCGGCAGGCAATATGCGAATAAGCTCCGGGCGCTCCTTGATATGCGATTTTCAGCATTTTTACTCCTTTATTTTACAGCTATAGTAGTGCAAATAATAAATATGTCAAGAATTTGCATGATTTTGTGGTTAATTACGAATGTAAAAAAGCGGCTGTACTTTTTTACAACCGCTTTTACTGTCAGTTTAATCAAACTATTCGGCAACAGATGTTTCAGAATCTTCTGTTTCGGTTTTCGGCATAATATCCGGTAACTGCCCGACAGCTTGTTTGCGTTTCAATTTATTTACAAACTTAATAGAACGTTGAGCGTCCCATTTTCTTTTACCTTCTTCGCTTTGATAAATCAGTTTATATACCTCAATAGCCTGATCAAATTCGGAAAGTTTAGTCAAGCAAGACGCCAAACCGTCATAAAGTTTGTGTGTATAGCGGCCGCCGACAATAGCTTGAGCCTTTTTATAGCATTTCAACGCATCTTTGAATTTGAACATTTTTTGATATACATAGCCAATACTAATCCAGGCTTGCAATTCTTGACTGTTAATGTTCAGAATTTTTGTAAAGCATTTCAAAGCGGAATCGTTGTCGCCCATCAGCTGATAGGTTACACCAATACCATTCCAAGCCTTGGTGTTATATTTATCGCCTGCCAAAACTTTTTTGAAGAAAGAAATAGAGCGGTCGTATTGTTTTAATTTTTGCAAAGTTACGGCAATACTTAACAGAGTCTGCGGATGTTTGCTGTCAATTTTCATAGCCTCTTCCAGCACATCTAAGGCTTCTTTATATGAGAACATGTGCTGCAGAGCAATAGCTTTGCCGTTAAGAGCTTCCAAAGAGGTGCGGTCATTGGCAAAAGCCTCGTCAAAACAAGTTATTGCCTCTTTATACAGACCACGCATACTTAAAGTTACGCCTTTATTATTTAAAACTTCAACAGACTTAGGGTTAACCATTAAAGCCCGGTCAAAACATTCAACCGCGTCTGTATATTTACTCATTTTTTGATATGCAAATCCCTGGCTGTTCATAGCTTTCCAGGCTCTTGGATTTTCTGCTATCACTTCTGCAAATTTTTGGATAGCTTCTTCATATTGGCCGGCGTCTAAAAGTTCCTGCCCTCTTTTGTATGCTGTGTTTTCGTTTAATTTAACCATTTTTACCTCTTTATTATACAATAATAATACTTCTGAAAGTGTTAGCACAATAATCTTATTATGTCAAGATTTTTTACATTAAGCGTAACTGTTTGAATATCGGTATATATGTGCGGATTTCGATATATTTGCACAAAAATTTTTGGCAATTTCTTCTAATATTTTCTCGATTTTGGGCAAAATATTGCTGATAGTCGGAACTAAACGCTTTGGAAGCACTGCTGAAAACAAGTTCTTCACCTTTATACACCGCCGCATAGTCCCCTTTTGGCGGAGCATTTTCCTCCAATTTATCAAAGATATTCACACAATACACTTTATTATTTTTAGCTAAAGCCGCCAGATTCTTAAACTGCTCGCCGCCAAAATTGTGAAAATCACTCAAAATAAAAATCGTTCCTTGTCCTTTTTGATGATATTTCAAAGTCTTCAACGCCGAACCTAAATCTCCGCTTGAAGCATTATTCAATATATCATCACCGACTTCGGCTATTTTATTAAATATCGCCATCAAATTTTTAACACTGCTCTGCGGTTTAAAATAATACGAATTTTTACCGTCAAAAATCAAAATGCCGAAGCGATCTTTATTACGAACTGAAAGCCACCCCAACAAAGCAGCTATTTTTGAGGCCGTAACCGATTTAAGTTCTTTTTTGGTGCCAAAAACCATTGTTGCCGATAAATCCAGCAACACATTGATTACCCGGTCTTTTTCTTCGGCATAAACTTTGGTAAAAGGCTCAGACTTTCGAGCGGTAATGCGCCAATCAATGTCGCGAATATCGTCGCCGAAATTATAGGCGCGCACCTCTTCCAGCTCTATTCCCCTGCCCTTAAACGCCGATTTTACATTTCCGGCTTGGGCGGAGGTTAAAAAATTCTGCCGCTGCTGCAAATAAGGCAAATAGCGCTGTTGCTCTATCAATTCAGGCACCGTTACCGCCAAACCGGTTTTATCGTTCTGCTTTTTATCTTTTTTAAAAAACAGCATTTTTCAAATCCTTATTTTACGGCAGAGGAACGATTTTCAGCAAACGAGTAATAATATCATCTGCCGAAAGCCCGGATGCCTGCGCTTCAAAGCTCAATATAATTCTGTGGCGCAACACATCATAAACCACGGCATGTACATCTTCAGGCGTTACAAAATTGCGTCCGGCAAGCCAAGCGTTGATTTTGGCGCACTTATCCAAGGCAATGGTCGCACGCGGGCTGGCGCCGAAAGCAATAGTGTTTTTCAAAGATTCATCATATTTTTCCGGATGACGGGTTGCCATAATCAGCTGAATCAAATATTCTTCCACCGAATCGCTGCAGTGAATTTTATAGGCTTCCTGACGCGCGGCAAAAATATCTTCTGCTTTAATAGAGCCGAATTTAGCTTTAAATTGCGCCACGCTGTCGGCAGCGGTCTGCGTGCTGTTTTCTTCATTGCGCACCAGTTGTAAAATTTTGCGTTCGGTAGCCGCTTCCGGTTGGTCAATTTTGATATACATTAAAAATCTGTCGAGCTGAGCTTCCGGCAAATTATATGTGCCTTCATGTTCAATCGGGTTCTGCGTAGCCATTACCATAAACAATTTAGGCAATTTATATTGTTTTCCGCCCACGCTGACTTGACGCTCGGCCATAGCCTCCAGCAAAGCCGACTGCACTTTGGCCGGCGCGCGGTTAATTTCATCAGCCAAAATCAGATTGGCAAAAATCGGTCCTTTGCGAAACTCAAATTGTCCGGTTGAGGCCACATAAATATCACTGCCGGTAATATCAGACGGCAGCAAATCCGGCGTAAACTGAATACGGCTGTAAGCAGCTTCAATACACTCTGACAAAGTTTTTATAGCCTTGGTTTTCGCCAGCCCCGGAGCGCCCTCTACCAACGCATGGCCGTCGGCCAGCATGGTTATAATCAGTTTTCTGACAAGCTCTTCCTGACCTAAAATCCGGCTTTCCATAAATTGTTTCAAATTGGTGATTTTATCTCTGACTTCTGACATTTTACGCCTTTCAAAAAATTGTATGCAAGTCTAAATAAAGACTTTTCTTTCTCTTATATTTACGATATATAAGTTTTAAAAATGTTAAAAACAAGAAGATTTCAAAAATGAGCGATATATTTGATTTAGACGACAGCAGCTGCGCGCCGCAGCTTTATGACAATATCAGCGCTTTACGCCCGTCCGCCCCGTGGCTGAACGAGCTTAATCCCGAGCAAAAGCAAGCTGTGGAAACAACCGAAGGCCCGTTACTGGTGCTTTCGGGCGCAGGTACCGGAAAAACCAAGGTTTTAACCACCCGCTTAGCCTATATTTTGACTATGCAAAAAACGCAGCCGTGGAATTGTTTGGTTGTTACCTTTACCAACCGTGCCGCTAAAGAAATGAAAGAACGTGTGCAAAATCTTATCGGCGATATGGCTAACAGCGTTTGGCTCGGTACTTTTCACAGTATCTGTGTTAAAATCTTGCGGGCGCATGCCGAAGTGGTCGGCCTTCATTCCAACTTTACGATTTTAGGCGAAGACGACCAAAAACGTTTGATTAAGCAAATTTGCGAAGCCTCCGGCATAGACGAGAAAAAATATCCGGCGCAAAGCCTGATGGAAAGAATCGCCCGCCTCAAAGATAAAGGCATAACCGTGGATAAAGCCGAACAGGAATATCGTTCCAACACGCTTTTGGAAGTTTATAAAAAATATCAAGCCCGCCTGGTGGAACTGAACTGCGTCGATTTCGGCGATATTTTGCTGGATACGCTCACTATTTTGATGTCTGACGCCGAGATTTTGCGCAAATACCAAGAAAAATTCAAATATATTATGGTTGATGAGTACCAAGACACCAACGTTACGCAATATCTGTTTTTGCGCCTACTTTCGCAAAAATATCGCAATTTGTGCTGCGTCGGCGATGACGATCAATCCATTTATTCTTGGCGCGGTGCGGAAATAGAAAACATTATGCGCTTTCAAAAAGATTTTGAGGACGCTAAAATTATCCGCTTGGAGCGCAACTATCGTTCAACCGCCAATATTTTAAACGCAGCTTCGGCTCTGATAGCCCATAATTCCACTCGTTTAGGCAAAACTTTACGCGTGGCCGAAAATAGTCCGGCGTGCCGAGGGGCTAATGAAAAAATCAAAGTCTTAAGCATTTACAGCGGCGAAGAAGAAGCTAAATGGATAGCCTCTGAAATTGAGCGTCTGCACCGCGGCGGACACCCCTACTCCGATTTTGCGGTTTTGGTGCGCACGGCCTTTCAAACCCGCGAATTTGAAGAAAAATTTATCAGTGAAGCCATACCATATCAAGTTATCGGCGGGCCTAAATTCTATGAGCGCGCGGAAATCCGTGATTTATTGGCTTATTTCAGGGTTATTTTACAGCCGAGCGACGATTTGGCGTTTGAACGCATTATCAATAAGCCGGCGCGCGGCATAGGGGCTAAAACTATTGAAAAACTGCAAGAAACCGCCCGCGATAATCACACTTCCATGTTTGCTGCGGTTAATATTCTGCTTGAAAACGGCGGATTAAGCGGAAAAGCCAAAGCAAATTTAAGCGAACTCATGGCAAAATTTGCCGAATGGCAGCGCATTGCCAACGCTGTTTCGCCAAACGATTTAGCCGAGCAGGTTTTGGAAGATTCCGGATATTTGGAAATGCTGAAAAATGATACTTCGGCTGACGCTCCGGGGCGTATTGAAAACTTGAAAGAACTTGTCGGCGTGATGAGCGATACCGAAAACTATCCGAATTTGGCGGAATTTTTGGAACACGTCAGTTTGGTTATGGATAACGACAACGCAGTTGACAACAATAAAGTTATGCTGATAACTCTGCACTCCGCCAAAGGTTTGGAGTTTAACATTGTCTTTTTACCGGGGTGGGAAGAAGGCTTGTTTCCACATCAAAAGAGCCTTGATGAAGGCGGCACCAACTCGCTGGAAGAAGAACGCCGTCTGGCGTATGTGGCCATTACCCGCGCCAAGCAAAAACTCTATATCACCACCACTTATTGCCGCCGCGTTTACGGACAATGGCAAAACAATATGCCGTCACGCTTTTTGAATGAAATTCCGACTTCAACACTGGATATTGTCAACCAAACCAGCAGTTGCTACAACGGCGGCGGTTCGGGTTACAATTCATACGGCAACAACAGCGGATATAAAAAATACGGCAGCAAATACAGCAACAAGCCAAAGTTTTCGACCAAACCCAGCTATCAAGCAGACTATGACTATGAACCTGACGATTACGCCGATTATGATTCATATCAAAGCAGCAAAGCCTCCAGTCTGGTTGGCACAAGAGTATATCACGAAAGTTTTGGCTATGGTAAAATAACCAACGTAGAAGGTCAGACTTGCGAAGTTGAATTTGAAAAATTCGGCCGCCGTAAAATTATGGGGACTTACCTTCGAAGAGCCTGATTTAAGAATCTATAACGGGCATTTAATGTCTAAAATATCGTCCAAGGCGTGGTGCAGTAAGGCGGCTTCGGCGGTATTTGCCAGCTTATAATACATTTCTTTACCCTCACGGCGGCTTTCCAGTAAACCGGCTTGTTTTAGCAATCGCAAATGATGAGACACAGCCGGCGAGCTCATATTTACCAAAACCGCAATATTGTTCACACAAATTTCATTATGACACAGCAGCCACAAAATTTTTAAGCGTGTGGCGTCGGAAATCAGCTGAAAAGTCTCCGCCGTGCGAGCAAAAGTCTTGTCATCAGGAGTATTTTGCAAATGTTTTTCATTATTATGATGATGTAAATGCGGTGTGTTTTCCATTATATTTCTTTCATTTTTACTGATATTACCGAATTGATTTTATGCTGTCAACCAAATTTAAGGAATATATCTATATGACTGCGGAGCCACAAAATCAGCCATAAAATCTTTTGGTTCCAATGGCTCAGCGTAACGCACAACATCTTCTGTTTGCAAAGCGTAAGCCTTTTTACGATTCCGATAATAAACATCAAAAAAAGATTTATGTATACCGGAAAACTTTTCAGTTTGCTGCCAAATTTGTTCAGGTGTCCCCTCGAGCACAGCTTTTAACTTAAATTCACCGACAATTTTGCCAACCGGCTTAGTAGCATATATAACAACCGTTTCTACATTTTTAGAGAAATTTTGTTTGCGAAACTCATATCGCTTAGTTCCATTTAAAATTTTTTCAGCAAATTCCGGCTTTATAGATAGTAAAACTCGCATATTTTTTCCTTTTTCTTAATTTAATCAACAATTCTTATGTAATGCAAGCAAAAAATTCTTAACCGATTGCTAAACAGCTGTTTTTACAAGTTTATTTAATTTTTTTACAAAAACTCCATTACAAATATGCATAAATCATTATTTAACCGGCAAGTATTGCAAACATTTTGAATTTCGGTCATTGACGCGTTTACCAAACAATTATTACCGGAACAATATTTATCGCCTAAAAAGTATGTTCCGTCGACCTGGTCTCGATAAACACCGGCACGAAAAACAATGCCATGCAACGGCTGCAGCAAGTCTCTTAACAAATTCGTACACATTTTATAGGAAAAAGTTTCCGTAATATATTTATTATTAACGGATTTACCTGTTCCCAAGTGAACATCAAAAACAAGATGCTGCGACCGAATAAAGGGTACAACCTGATTTCCGGTTGAATCATAAAAAACAGAACCTGATTTTTTCCAGCTTCCGGGAACAAGATTCATCCCTTCAACCACATTTGCAATTATATATGATTCTGAAATAGAGGAAAGCGGTGTAAAAGAACTTTCATGTTCAAGCAAACCGCTGATTAAATAACTGTATTCTTCCAACAATTTATTCAGCTTAAATTTTTCCATAGCTTTGGAGTAACCGGCAATTCCACCGACACTCAGCACGGCGATAATCGCCAGAACACCAAGCATTTCTATCATTGACCGACCAACCTCGCCTTGTTTTTCGTCATTATGAGCACAGCGAAGCAATGACGATAGAGTATGGGGCAAAGTTGATTGATTGCATCGTTTTACTCGCAATGACGATAGAGTATGGGACAAAGTTTTAAATGTCCTACTCTTCTTCAATAAAAATTCTATACCTTTCAACACGTTGTTCCTCCTTGGTGGTGTAAAAAAAACGACCGTTATTTTTACACACTTCGAACAACCATCTGAAAATTCTTAAAAATCAGCAAAAAATCTCGTAATTATAAAAAGTTATTGCAAAAACAGCAAACCTTTGCTAAATTGCAAAAAGAAGCTATTTTAAAGTCCGATTTAAACGGTCGTTTTTTTTACACACTTTTGACAAAACATCCCTAAAATTCAAAATCTTTTTACAAGTTAAAAACTCCATAAAAATCTTGCAATACGCAAATTTTAGTCTATTCTAAGGATAATTAACTATAAACCAGATTAGAGGATTGTTATAAAATGAAAAATAGAACCAGATTTGCGCCAAGTCCGACCGGATATATGCACATCGGCAACCTGCGCACTGCTTTATATGAATATTTAATCGCTAAATCAGCCGGCGGAGATTTTATTCTGCGTATTGAAGATACTGACCAAAAACGCTATGTTGAAGGCGCAACCGATATTATTTTCAAAACATTAAAACGTGTCGGTATGGACTGGGATGAAGGTCCGGATATCGGTGGCGAATTTGGTCCGTATGTGCAATCAGAACGCCGTAAAATTTATCAAGAATACGCTCACAAATTGGTTGAACTTGGCGGAGCACATTATTGTTTCTGCGCTCAAAAAGAAGAAAATGAAGAAGTCGATGAAGATACTCCGGAAGCACACATCAAATTTAAAGACCCATGCTTAAAAATCTCTTTGGAAGAAGCTAAAAAGCGAGTTGCCGCCGGCGAACCTTACACAATTCGCCAAACCATTAGCAAAAAAGGCACATCAATTTTTCATGATGTCGTTTACGGCGATATTGAAATTGACTACGATGAGCTTGACGAAGGCGTGTTATTAAAATCTGACGGACTGCCGACTTATAACTTTGCCAACGTAGTGGACGACCATTTAATGCAAATCACTCATGTTGTGCGCGGCAATGAATATATTTCTTCCACCCCTAAATATAATCTGATTTATGAAGCGTTTGGCTGGACACCGCCGATTTATGTTCACGTTCCGCCGGTTATGAAAGATGCGCAACACAAATTAAGCAAACGCAACGGCGACGCCTCTTTCCAAGATTTGGTAGCCAAAGGCTATTTACCTGAAGCAATTTTAAATTATATCGCCCTGCTCGGCTGGAATCCGGGAACAGAGCAAGAAATCTTTTCATTAGAAGAACTTAAACAATGTTTCTCAAGTGAAAGATTAAACAAATCTCCGGCAATTTTTGATATTACCAAACTTACTTGGATGAACGGTTGCTATATCCGTAACCTTTCTGAAACAGACTTTTATAAGCTGGCTTTACCGTATTATAAAGATTTAGAAAACAAAAATATGGATTTAGCCTTTTTAAGCAAAGTGTTACAGCCGCGTATTGAAGTCTTAAATCAAATTACTGAACAGACAGATTTCTTAGCCCAAATGCCGGAATATGATGTTGCTTTGTATGAAAATAAAAAGATGAAAACAAATCCGGAAATTGCCGCTAAAGCCTTGCAGCTGGTTTTACCCGTATTGGAAAACATTACCGATTGGACTAATGAAAACTTGTTCAACACCCTGAAAGAAACAGCCGTTGCCAATGAAATGAAAAACGGTCAAATTCTTTATCCGGTGCGCATTGCCCTTTCCGGCAAAGAAACCACACCGGGCGGAGCGACAGAATTAGCGCATATTTTAGGCAAAGACGAAACTTTAAAACGCCTTAAAGCCGCCATATCAAAATTGGCATAACCGATAAAAACAGGAGTATGGCGCATGCCGAGTTTGCATGTTTTACGACGGGTAAAACCCAAGGAAAAAGCCGTAAAAAACAGCACGATTATTTGCATAGCAGCTATACTTCTGTTTTTCTTTCCGGAATACCCTAAACGCCTGTTCTATCCGCTTTTATTCGGACATACAACAACTGAAAAACTTGTAATTTCATCAGACGGAACCTACAAAGATATTGAGCCGGCAAATTTTAATTTTTCTCGAAATGACTATATTTATGAGTTACAGCCTAAAACTCAATACAGTATAACCGCGAAAATCGGCTATGTTGACCATTACGATACCTGGTTTAATAAAATGTATCGCGGACACAGCCAAGGCAAATACATCAATCTGGTACCTATTGATTTGCTATTGATTTACGGCGATATGGCAAAACCGGAAATTTATAAGCTGTTTGAGTTTGACCACGAAGAACGTACCGGTATTATTAAATGCAAAGGCGTAAAATATAAAGAATCTTTTTTCTCATTTTATTCTTCCGCCTCCGAACGTGAAGAAAGTGAAAAGAATTATACAATTTGCAATCCTCATATAAATTCCAATCAATTCAACAACTATCACCCGATTCCGGCAAATGAAAAGATAAACAAGGGATTGCACACACTGCTTACCGGAGATATTGTATATTTAGAAGGCTATCTGGTTGACGTACCGTCCATGGGTATGCACACCGGCACACGCACCAACCAACATCACGAGTATGTAATGAACGGACAAAATCCGGGAATGTGCTTTATTTTATTTACCACAAAGTTAATTGTAAACGGCTATGTTTACGAATAGTTTAAACAAGCTCCAACGCCTGTTTATAGCGGTCATACCATGACATATAATCCAACACCAGCTGATTTATTTCCGCTACTTTTTCGTCTTCTATCTGCAGAGCTTTGCCGACTTTGATAACCAAATCAATTTCTTTATCGTCTAAATCTTCATCAGAATTTGCCACTGTCAGCAATTCTTTAATCAAATACAATGATTTTTGCCTGTTCAGCAAGTTTTTAGCCTGTTCCATCAACGCATCTTCCGACATAACTTGGTTGATTTGCGCACTGCATTCTTTAGGAATCTGATATTGTTTTGCAAGTTCCTTCATAAAAGAGCGTTCATTGTCATCTATTTTGCCATCTTTGCCTATCAAGCGGATAATCATGCGCAAAAACAATAATTTTTCTTCCAAACTCAAATTTACAACATATTCAAAACCATTCGTCATAACAATATCTCCTCATATTTTTTATTATTTTACTTTAAATTAGTTAATTTTTCCTTTTTTATATATTATTATTGACAAATACACCTCTTTACCGCATTACGGCAATAAAAAAAACTAACCGCATATTAAAATATGAGGTTAGTTTTTTTTATTAGCTATCTGAGTCTCAGCAAACGAGGATAATGGCTCATAACCGAGTTTCTATCCCTTAAAAATTTTGCGACCTCCAAATTTTGCGCGCACCATCTGCGGGCTTCATCAACACGACTCTGAAACGGCAACGAATCATCACATTTAACCAAATAGATGAACGGACCTTGCTTCCAAAGCATTACAAAATCACCGGCCGAAACGCGCAATGACGAATTAGCATACTTTGCTTGAGCAATTTTTGCAGCTTCCACAACCTGTACCGAACGAAGATTACCATTTTCATCTTCTTCAGTTGCGTAAAAAGCACTGTTCTGATTGTCCAACACGCCTTTTACCACCTCATCATTCAGAATTTTGTTTATATAACAAAATTCTGCATCTTTCTGTAAGGAGTACCCCTTGAAACAATGATGGGAACAAGAAGTAAACGTAAGAACCAACATCATTGCCATAAAGCAAAAAACGAGTTTTTTCATAAAAATAAACTAAAAATTTGAAAAATTATTATTAAAACAACTTTGTTTTAGCACAGAAAAAAGCAAAGTCAAGCCCTGCACCCAAAAAAAGTTAAACATATCTTTGAAAAAGGCATATCCGAATATTATCCGCAAAATGTTTCAAACAAAAACTATTACCGATTGGACGTTGCCGAAAATATAAAACAAAGCCTGATAGGCGTCATTTAGACAAATACCGGCTTGACAAAAAATACGATTATGATATATCATAATCGTATTTTTTTATTATTGTTTCACTAAAATTATATCATTATGTTTTGGAATTATTTTCATAACCGCTTTGCAAAACTAGTGCAAAAAGGTACTACTGATGAAGTTTTTCAACTGATGGATTCAGACTATAAATTTTCGAAAAAAGCGCAAGAGGCTCTTATTTTACGCAAAAATGAAGCTGAGATAAGAGGCTATTTTATCAGGAAACGCGTTTTAAGCGATGAGAATCAAGTTCTTTTGATAGAACAGATGCCTTCAGAGATTTTCGATTTGATAGAACATCAATCTGTCTGCGACAAAGCTGCTGAAATGATTGTGCAAAATGGCAACAGCGACAATATAAAACTATTGCTGCATAATCAAAAAGTTCCCGAAAACGTTCAGAATGCTGTTATGAAACGAGACATTGAAGCTGAAATCAAGCATTTGCTTATCTTTCAGAGAGATATCTCAATCGGCGTCATTAAAATGGTTGCCGAGCACGGCCGTCTGGATGAAGCGGAAACATTGATGGATAATCATCGCGTTTTTGACATAATCGATCTTCGATGTCAAACAGCTACTACCTTGCTGCAGCTGAAAAATCGAATAGAGATAAAACGCAATGCAGAAATTGTCAACAAAGGAACTTCTCAAGAGATTATCCTGATGCTGAAATCATTGAAAAAAAACATTAACTCTGTTTTAGATAAAGAAAGCCGTGACAAAATTATTTTACGCGGCAATTCTGAAGAAATCATCGCTTATTTGGATTGTGGCTTTTTACCTAGTGAAAAAGCCATCGTGTATTTGATTGACAATGGTTTTTATCAGCTTGCAGCGCGATGTCTGAACATTGATTGCGGCGGCTACATGCCTTTTACAGAAAAAATCATTGCGGCTGTGCTTGAAAAAGGTGATGAGTTATTGGTTTTTGCTTTGCTTCGCCATAGCAACCAGCTATCTCATTTACTGAAACAAATGAAGAAGCAGGAATGGTTTGAAAAACAAATTCTTGCTCGCGGCTCTAAAGATGAAATTGCCTGTATGGCGCGGATTTATAAGGTTTCTAAATACACTGTTAATGAAATTTTGCACCGCAACATCGGACAAGAAATCAAAGCTTTGATTGACGGTAACAACATCAGCGACGCTTATATCTATAATTTAATAGACCTGAAGCGTTATGATTTACTTGAAAATTATGCTCGCTATGTTCAGAATAATCCGACTTTATATTTTTTAATCAAATGCCGGAAACGAAACATCTAAACTGCTTACAGAGCGCTTTTTTTTCAAGGCATCAGATTTTCTGATACATTTTATAAACAGCTGTTTGTTGTTTTTTGAATTGTAAAATATTAAACTCCCTTTCTGTTCATACAAAAAGGGAGTTTTTTTATAAGTGCTTAATATCAAAGCCAAATCGAAAAAATTTAAGCTGACTTTTTAGCTCCGGCTTCGCTGAAGTCATAAAGTTCTTCAACAGAAACTTCTTTATCAGCCACATTAGCTTTTTCCAAAACATAATCAACGATTTTTTCTTCGTATGCAGGAGCTTTCAATGCTTCAACAGCGTCTTTATTCTTTACATAGTATTCAAAAACCATTTTTTCCTGTCCCGGGTAACGCTTAGCTTCATTCATAATAGCTTTGTTTACATCATCTGCAGACAGTTGCAATTTGGCGTCAGCACCGATTTCAGAAAGCAACAAACCCAATTTAACACGACGCAAAGCAATTTCTTTATATTCAGCCAAAATATCTTTTTCATCACGAGCTTTTTCACTTTCATCAAGCTGATTTTTAGCTTTAGCGTCTTGATATTGCTTTTCAATAGCGGAATATTCAGCGTCAATCAATTTTTGCGGAACATCAAAGTTATATTCTTTATCCAAAGCATCCAACAAATCGCGTTTCAATTTAATGCGAGAAGTTGCATTGTAGTCTTCCAAAATACGAGCTTCAATTTTAGATTTCAAATCAGCCACATCTTTTGCGCCCATAGATTTTGCAAATTCATCATTCAATTCCACCGGCTTATATTCGCGAATTTCTTTGATTGTTGTAACAAACAAAGCCTCTTTTCCAGCCAAATCTTTAGCGTGATAATCAGCAGGGAAAGTGGTTTTAACTTCAACGGTTTCACCGGCTTTTTTACCGATTAACTGGTCTTCATAGCCCGGAATAAAGGAATTAGAACCCAATTCTAACGGATAAGAATTGCCTTTTCCGCCCTGGAATTCAACACCATCAATAGAACCTACGAAATCAATAACGGCAATATCGCCTTTTTTAGCAGCTCTGTCTTCTTCTACTTTTGCAGAATCACGACGAGAATCTGTCATATATTTAACAGCTTTTTCAATTTCTTCGGCCGGAACTTTGGCAACATATTTATTCAAAGTAATCTTAGAAAAATCACCTACTTTAATTTCCGGCAAAACTTCAACTTCTACCGTAAATTCAATATCTTTTCCGTCTTCAAATTTTTCAATTTTAATATCCGGAGTAACCGCCGGACGCAATTTGTTATCGCTAATAACCTGATTAACCGCATCGCGAATCATATCATCAAGAACTTCGCCTAAAACGCTTGGACGATATTGTTTGTCAATCATAGCTTTTGGCGCATGACCTGCTCTAAATCCCGGTAATTTAATTTTTTTAGCAACCTGTTCCAATTTTTTATCAACAGCATTGGCAAAATCAGCAGCAGCCAAAGTAACATTATACTTTTTATTCAAACCTTTTGCTTTTTCTTCTTTTACATTCATTGTGATTTTCTCTAAAATAAATTGTTATTAACACAACACCACCAAAAAACAATGATGGTGCGGGTAAAGAGACTCGAACTCTTAAGCCTCGCGGCACCAGATCCTAAGTCTGGCGTGTCTACCAATTTCACCATACCCGCGCTGGGATTATATCCCAATTACCGCGGATTAGAACATAAAACTTTTTATAAATCAAGCAATTTTTAGCACTTACTCCACAAAAATCTTGCAAATCGGCAAATTTTGTTTATAACAAGCACTAATAAATAAAGTACAGAGGAAAATATGCCAGAACAAATTGTCAATAAACGCAAAACTTTTGCCATTATTTCACACCCGGACGCAGGTAAAACTACTTTAACCGAAAAATTGTTGCTGTTCGGCGGCGCAATTCAGCAAGCCGGAGCCGTTAAAGCCAGAGGCGAAAACCGCCACGCTCATTCCGACTGGATGAAAGTGGAACAAGAACGCGGTATTTCAGTAGCTTCTTCCGTGATGAATTTCAATTATAATAACATCACATTTAATTTACTGGACACTCCTGGACACGAAGACTTTTCCGAAGATACTTACCGTGTTTTAACTGCTGTTGATTCGGCTGTAATGGTGCTGGATTCCGCCAAAGGTATTGAAACTCAAACAAAAAAGCTGTTTGAAGTCTGCCGTTTGCGCAATATCCCGATTATTACCTTTATCAACAAATTGGACCGCGAAGGCCTTGATCCTTTTGAATTATTAGACGACATTGAAAAAACTTTGGCTCTTGATGTTACTCCGGCCAGCTGGCCGATTGGCAGCGGTAAAGATTTTTTGGGCTGTTATGATTTGATTAACGATCAACTGATTTTAATGAATAAAAACGGTTCTAAATCGCTGATTAACGACACTATTGAAACCTGTAAAGGCTTAGATGACCCGAAACTTGACATGCTATTGCCGGCTCACGCCGTAAAAAAACTGCGCGAAGATGTGGAAATGGTACGCGAGCTCTGTCCGGCGTTTGATTTAGAGTTATACTTAGCCGGCGCCCTAACTCCGGTATTTTTCGGCAGTGCCGTCAACAATTTCGGCGTACGCGAAGTATTAAACGGTTTGCATAAATTTGCGCCATCTCCTCGTCCTCAGCCAAGTGCCGAACGCGTGGTTAACGCCGACGAAAAGAAAGTTACCGGCTTTGTCTTTAAAATTCAAGCCAACATGGACCCTAAACACCGCGACCGCATTGCTTTTATGCGTATTTGTTCCGGTCATTTTAAACGCGGCATGAGTCTGTTACAGGTTCGCACCGGTAAAGATATTAAAGTGCCGACACCGGTTATGTTTTTGGCGCAAGAACGAGAACTTGCCGAAGATGCTTACGCCGGCGATATTATAGGTATTCCTAACCACGGACAGCTGCGTATCGGCGATACATTGACTGAAGGCGAAAAACTGCATTATACGGGAATTCCGAGTTTTGCTCCGGAACTTTTGAAATCCGTCCGCGCTAAAGATCCGTTAAAATCCAAACACCTGGCTAACGCTTTGCAGCAAATTGCCGAAGAAGGCGGTGCCAGCATTTTCAAGCCTATTGTCGGTTCTGAATATATTGTCGGCGTGGTCGGCGCGCTGCAATTTGAAGTTATCGCTGACCGTCTGCGCACCGAATTTAATATTGATGTGATTTTCGAACCTACTCAATATTATACGGCACGTTGGGTCAGCAGTACGGACAAAGCGGAATTGGAAAAATTTTATAACACCAATCAGCTGAACATTGCCGACGATTATGACGGCGAAAAAGTCTTTTTAGCCCGCAACGCTTGGCATTTGGGCAAAATCAAAGAAGATTTCCCGCATTTGGAACTGCATAAAACCCGCGAACAGGTATTTTAATTTATTATCTGTTAAGAAATTCAAAGCAAACCTTGCGTTTTTTCGGGGTTTGCTTTAATGTTTTAAAATAAATATGGTCAGTAAATTATAGGAGATAAACTGATGAAGTTTGCAGCAGGTTTAATCAAAATTTTCAGCGGAATACTGTCCGCCTTTGTTTTTGGCGCATTTTTGTACTATACCTATCAATATCAAATTACCAAAGACGCCGACAATTTGTTTACGGCAAATTTGGCGCTGGCGGTGTTTTTAATTTCGTCCGTAACCTTTGCCCTGCTTTTTGTTTTGTTTGATGTCTACCAAAACAAAAATACCGAAAGCGAACTGGCAAAATTGCTTAAAGGCGCGGATTTAACCAAAAACAGCGAAAACAGCAACATTACCGACCTACTGGTTAAAATAGCCTCGTTCAACAACCAAACCAACCAGCTTTTAGACCACCGCCTGACTGAAATCAACACCGGATTAAGCTCGTTAAACAACAGTTCAGAAGTCAACAGCACTAATTTTCAATCATCATTAGAGCAGCTGACAGCTATATGCGGCGAAATTTCACAATATGTGGACAACATCAAAAACGAAAACACCAAAGAAAATCAGCGTAACGCCGGGCACAACGGCAACTTTGATGTGTTGGTGGCAACGGTTTCCCGCTTGAGTTCTGACTTGAACGACTTAAACGGACGTTTGCTGGATGTTGTTAATCAAATCAGCAAAAACGTTACGACCAGTATTCAAAGCCATACCGATATAGACAATGAAATCAAGAATTTATTAAAAGAAATTCTTATGGCTAAAACCGGTGAAACTACGGCTTCGGCATTGCCGGTTTCTGAGCCTGCGGCTGATGTTGCCGCCGTTGAATACGAGGACAAAAACGAACCTGCTCCGCAGTCTGTAGCCGATTTTTATAAAGAACGATTTAAGGACATAAAAGAAAATCAAGAAGAGCAAGCAGAAGCCGCGCCGGATGAAGTTACGGATGACTCCGAAATTTTGCAAGGCAACGAACAACGTATTGACAACCTGCTTAACACGCCGGAACAAACTGAAACTTTCGCGCCGCAGCCGCTGGATTTAACCGAACCGCAAGAAGATGCGCAAGCCGAAAAGCAAGCAGCTGATGAAACTACGGAAATTAAAGAAAAAGAACCGTGGAATGCCACTCTTGACAAAGAAATTTCCGAAGCAGAACAAGAATATATGCCGCAGCCTGCCGAAGATAACGATTCTGCATCAGAACAAAACTCTTTTGCCGAACCGATTGTTAATAATTTTGACAATACGGCTGAGCCTGTTTTTTCAAATACGCCGGTTACTGATGAAACCGTAGATACTCCGCTTGATTTTGATGTAAATACCGACATTTCCGACAGCTTTGAATTACCAACCGAATCTGAAACACCTGCTTCGTCAGTTCAGCCGAATTATTCTGCGGAATCTAAAACTGAACCGTACTTTGAACAACCGGTTGCAGCAGTTGCTTCCGAACCGGCTCCGGCAAGTGATTTTTCATTGGCGGCCAGCGACCCGTTTAATCCGTCGCCGGAACATTTTGAAGATTTGAAACAAGCGGTACAAACAAGCGACGCAGATTCGGTATCTCTTGATTTACAGGATGAAGAACCGGTTTCGATGGATTTACCGAATGAAGAAAGCAATGTCAAACTTGATGATATTTTCAACGATGATTTTGCCAATGAAATGGCAAACTTAGACATTTTGAAGGATGATAACAATAACAAAAACACGGGAGAAATCTCGGTAGAAGATTTGCTTGCCGACGACAACGACCCATACAATCCCAATAAATAACTTCCTTAATTAAATTATTGCAAACAAAAAAATACAGTGCTATCTTAGCGCTGTATTTTTTATTTTGATGTTTCATTTTTAATATAATCATTATGGAAAAATTTGCTTATAATCCAAAGTCTTCCAAGGCTGAGGAATTTATCTCGCATGACGAAATCTACGCCACGCTTGACTATGCCGACCAAAACAAAAACAACCTTGCTTTAATTCGGCAGATTCTTGACAAAGCCGAACTGGAAAAAGGTTTGACACACCGCGAGGCTTCGGTTTTGCTGGCTTGCGACAATCCGGAAATTGAAGCGGAAATTTTTGCGCTGGCCGAGCGTATAAAACAAAACTACTACGGCAACCGCATTGTGCTTTTCGCTCCGCTCTATCTTTCCAACTATTGCGTAAACAGCTGCGTTTACTGCCCTTATCATGTCAAAAACAAGCATATCTTCCGCAAAAAGATGACACAGGATGAAATACGCCGGGAAGTTATTGCTTTGCAGGATATGGGACATAAGCGCTTGGCGTTGGAATTGGGAGAAGACCCGGTAAACAATCCGATTGAATACGTTTTGGAAAGTATCAAGACTATTTACGGTATCAAGCACAAAAACGGAGCAATCCGCCGCGTCAATGTCAATATTGCCGCCACCACGGTAGAAAATTATGCCAAACTGCACCAAGCAGGTATCGGCACCTACATTCTGTTCCAAGAAACCTATAACAAGGAATCTTACGAACAACTGCACCCGAAAGGCCCTAAGCACGACTATGCTTGGCATACCGAGGCTATGGACAGAGCCATGCTGGGCGGAATTGACGACGTCGGGCTTGGTGTTTTGTTTGGTTTGTCAACCTATCGTTACGAATTTAGCGGTTTGTTGATGCACGCCGAACATCTGGAAGCCGTTTTCGGGGTCGGTCCGCACACTATCAGCGTCCCTCGCCTGCGTGCGGCAGATGATATTGACCCGAGTCAATTCAGCAACTGCGTGCCGGATAATATTTTTGCTAAAATCGTAGCTTTAATCCGCATTGCCGTGCCTTATACCGGAATGATTGTTTCTACCCGCGAAAGCCAAAAAACGCGCGAACAGGTTTTGAAACTCGGTATTTCACAAATTTCCGGCGGCTCTAAAACCTCTGTCGGCGGCTATGCAAAACCGGAAGCAGATGATGAACGTTCCGAGCAGTTTGAAGTTGAAGACACTCGTTCGCTTGATGAGGTTATCAACTGGCTGATGCTGATGGGTTATGTGCCGAGTTTCTGCACCGCCTGCTATCGTTCAGGACGCACCGGAGACCGCTTTATGGAACTTTGCAAAGCCAAGCAAATTCACAATTGCTGCCATCCTAACGCGCTTATGACCTTGGAAGAGTTTTTGACCGATTATGCTTCGGCAGAAACCAAAGCCATCGGCGAAAAACTGATTGACAGCGAACTAAAAACATTTCCGCCCAAACTTGCCGCGGCTATTCTGGAAAGATTGGAAAAAATCCGCAGCAATCAGGGAAATGATTTCTACTTTTAACCTGTAAAAAAATCCGCCTGCTTTTATAACAGACGGATTTTTTATTGCTACTCGCAAGCCTTATGCTCTGGCATGGCTAAATATTTTTGATATTCATTCGCCGAATATTCATCAACATACGCCGCAATTTTGGCGTTGGCATTTTGCTGTTTCTTTACCAAATTCCAAACTTCAGCACTCAAATAAGGTTGCATTTTTGCGTATGGAATTACAAAAGCAACCATACCATCGGCATAGCTGGCAATTTCATATTGCTGATAGGCAAAACCGACACCGCTGTCCGTTAAAAACGGCTTGCTTGCCGGCAGAGGTAAATTGTTCACATCCACTTCACCAAACACCGCGTCTTGCAGTTTTTCCGGCTGAAATTCACATTGATAAACAGCGGCTTTCTGCGTGCTGAAATAAGCAGAAACCCCTTGCTTCAACAATTGTTTAAATTCGTTAGAAGACACTCTTTCATTCAGTATATGTTCATTAAGCAGCACACCATCTGATTTACGGATACTCGCAGCACCCCATTCAGGCATTCCGTGCGCTCCGCCCGTAAACACATATGCATTTTTTTCATAAGTTATAAATCGAGGAGTTTGAACAACAACTTTTACATTTGCAGTATAAGTTGATTTAAATGTCTGAACATAATCTTCAGCAGGATAATCTTCAGCAGGAGCGGTTGTCAATTCAGCCGTCTTTTCTGCGACAAACTGCTGCAAAAATTTTTTTCCGTCATTTAATTGCCCTTTGTAATCTGCAATAAGCAAATCCGCAACATGCTGACGAATAGAATTAAGCGCAGTATCATCGCCTTTTTGCGGATATTCCATTTCAACTGTAACCTGTACATTTTCATTTCCTTTAGAAATGCCGTATTTTTCAGTTGTTATGGTATTATCATTATGACATGCCGCCACAGCCAGTATAAACACTGCGCTCAAAATTCTATTCATATATTTTCTCCTTGTTCATTATATATTTTTATAATAATAAGTCTGCCAAATTAAATGTCAATATTTATAAAAAAAATGTCAATATATCTATTGACAAGTCAAAAAATGATGCTATTTTACAGCCGTTTTGCAATTATTTTTTAATTATTTTTCACAATAAAAATTTTTTATCATTATGGAATTAAAAGCAATTTTCGGAGTTAGCGTGTTAGTCGTATTTATTGTTATCGCCGTTGTCGGAATTATCCTCAACCGCAAAGAATGTCGCCGCGTCTCCATTTCACACCCCAAGCAAGTCGGTGATTTTACCAAAGGATATATATGTATATATTCCGTTTTGATTATCGCCACCGGTTTTATACTTGCTAAAGCAGGATTTTTCGGCTGCTGAGGAATTTGCCTTGGAAACTTATAATTGTTCCAAGGCCATTTTTTTTATTCTTTTATTGACAAAATAAACAAAACATTCTACACTGCAGACATAGTTTAATTTTTAATCTTTTATCATTATGAACAATCTTACTTTTGCCATCTGCTTGGTTATCGGCTTTTTTATTGTGCTCGGCTTCGGCTCATACCTTGACAGCAACGCTTACAAAAAAGCCATAGCCGCCAGGAAAAAAACTAAAATCGGTCAACCGAATTACTCCGGTAATTTTATGGTATGTTACCTGATTTTATGCGTCATCGTCAGTATCATTTTAAAGTGTTTCAACCTGATTGAATAACGTAAAAAAAACAAAAAACTGCCCCATTTTTTGATGGCGCAGTTTTTTGTTTATATCTCAGTCATTTTCAATTCATCACAGCTACTGCTTTTGCTTGTTTTTTATACTTTTGGAATTATCGCCTAAAACAATCATCAATACAGCCGCCAAAATCAGGATAATTCCGCAGACAATGCGTACGGATAAATGCTCGCCGAACACAAAAACACCGATAAACACAGCGGTAACCGGCTCTAAAGCGCCCAAAATCGCTGACAGAGTCGGACCAATCAGTTTTATGGCGATTGTCATTGTTTCAAGCGAGATAATAGTCGGTATAATCGCCGAACCCAGCAAACAAGCCAGCATAAACCAGGAATTTATCGGCTGTAACTCTATTCCGAAATTAGAGGCAAAAAAGAACACGAACAACCCAAAAAACATCACATAAAAAGTCAGCTTGGAATATTGCACGCGCTTCAGCATTTTTACATTTTTCAGCGCCACCATATAAACCGCATACGCCAATGCCGAAATAAGTACCAACCCCACGCCGGTCAAATTTAACGTCTGTCCGTCTTTGCCTTCATAAAACAGACCGATTCCAACCGTAGTCAAAACAATAGCCGCCACTGTTTTGAACGAGATTTTTTCGTGAAAAAACATAGCCATCATCAGTGCTACTATAATCGGATATATAAATAAAATGGTTGAGGCAATGCCAGCGCCGATATAAATATAGCTTTGAAACAAGGTTAAAGATGAAATGGCAAACACCACGCCCAGCGGCATTAAAACTCCGGCTTCACGCAGCGAAATTTTCAGAGAGATTTTTTTGTGCAGTGTCAACCACAAACCAAAAATAATCAGAGCCAAACCATAGCGGTAAAACAGCACAGAATTAGACGTTATGCCGGCGGCAAACAGCGGCAAAGCGAACAGCGGATTCATACCGTAACAGCAAGTTCCCCAAATTCCCAGTAAAATTCCCCTATTTTTTCTTTTCATTTTCCCCTCTTTTTCAGATTATATTTTTATAAAAGCGAGTGCTACTACCTGACCTGTGTTTTGTCAATATAAAAAAACGGCACATATTATAGAATGTACCGCTTAAATAAAATATCACAGACTTGTTTTACGCTGCTTTTTTAAGTGTTTTTGCAGACTTGTCATATTTTTTGCCGATACCCTGATATTTAAATCCCAGCGCTTGCGCCTGTTCGGCCTCCAACAAATTACGGCAATCCACTATATTTTTATGTCTCATTAAGTTTGCCGCCAAATTCAAGTCCAAAGTCTTAAACTCGTTCCACTCGGTTAAAACGGCCAAAACATCAGCGTCTTTAAGGCAAGCGTACATATCGTCGGCATAACCGATTTTATCGCCCAACAAACGACAAGCCGTGCCCATAGCCTTTGGGTCATACGCCATAATATCGGCGTTTTTTTCTAACAAATTACCCACAATTTCCAGCGCAGGACTTTCACGGCAATCATCAGTGCCGTTTTTAAACGCCAGTCCCAACACGGCAATTTTAGGATTTTTCAAATCTTTAACTTCATTCCAAATCCGCTCGGCCATGCGTTTTTTACGTTTTATGTTTCCGGCTATTGCCGCGTTAATCAGCGTCATTTCCACATTATTTTGCCGCGCCATATAGGCCATTGCCATAGTGTCTTTCGGAAAACAACTGCCGCCATAACCGGGACCTGCATTCAAAAAGCGATTTCCAATACGATTATCCAGCCCCATGCCCTGTGCAACTTCACTGATGTCTGCTCCCGTTTTTTCACAAAAATCCGCCATTTCGTTAATATAATGAATTTTCATTGCCAAAAAAGCGTTTGAAGCATATTTAATGGTTTCGCTGGAACGGCGCTTTACAAACAACATATTGGTTTTACCGGCAAACGGCTGATACAGTTCTTTAATAACATTGCGCGCACGCTCGGTGTCTGCGCCGACAACTATTCTGTCCGGATTAAAGAAGTCATGCACGGCAAAGCCTTCGCGCAAAAATTCCGGTAAAGAAATCACATCAAAATCAGCAAACGGATTTTTCTTTGATATTAAAGCCTCCACATCGTCTCCGGTTCCAACCGGCACGGTAGATTTGGTAGCAATCACCGTATATCCGGTCAAATACTCGGCCAATTCGGTGGCTGCGGCGTGAATATATTTCATATCTGCTTCTTTAGTTACGGGATGTGGAGGAGTTCCTACGGCAATCAGCACCACATCAGCATCGGCCACGCCCTCTTTCATGGAAGTGGTGAATTTAATTCTGCCGGCTTTTACATTTTTTTGAAATAACTCTTCCAAACCGTCTTCATACAGTGTTAATTTTCCGGCTTGCAAGGCTTCAATTTTTTTCGGTTCACGGTCTATGCACACCACCAAGTTACCAAGCTCAGCCAAGCCGACTCCTGTTGGCAGCCCGACATATCCGGTTCCGATTATTCCCACTTTCATTTTTATTCCTTTTGTTGAAATTTACACATTTAATAAATTGTTTTAGATTTTTGCTGATATTCTTCAAATAGTTTCAAACAATCAGTTCTATCCAATTCCACCATATCCAACACTGATTTGTCGTTGCATTTATTTTCTATATAACGATAAATAAAATCATCTCTAAAACCGATGTGTTCTGCGTCTTCGGGCCGGCATCCGAAATATACTTTTTTAATGTTTGCCCAAATAATGGCGGATAAACACATCGGACAAGGATAAGCCGTAGTATATAAAACACAACCGCCTAAATCATAACTGCCGATTTTTTTGCAGGCAGTACGGATAGCATTAACTTCCGCATGCGCGGTTGGGTCATTGTCGCGCAGAACCGAATTTGAAGTAACAGCTAAAATTTCGCCGGCTTCTGAAATTACTGCCGCACCGAACGGACCGCCGATATTTTCATTCATCGTCTTGCGTGCCTGTTCCATAGCCAAACGTAAAATTTCGTTCATAAAAAAACACTCCTAGTAATTATAATATATCGTTTCGCCCAAACTGTTTTGATGAGATGTCTTCTTCAGTTGTCCGGTACTGTCCCGATACTCTGTATCTCCCAAACTGTTTTGATGTGAAGTACCCATCAGCATACCACTGTTATCACGATATTCGGTATCACCCAAACTATTTTGTCTGGAAGTTCCGGTAAGCATACCGCTACTGTTGCGATATTCGGTTTCGCCTAAGCTGTTTTCTCGTGAAGTACCGACCAAACGTCCGCTATTATCACGATATTCGGTTTCACCCAATCCATTTTGGCGAGAAGTTCCCACCAAACTGCCGTTACTGTCTCTGTACTCGGTATCGCCCAAACTATTGGTATGATGACTTCTGACCTCGCCAAAACAAAAAGCCTGCGCTGACAACGGCAACAATAAGCATGCTATCAGTAAATATTTCATAAATTACTCCTTATTACAATTATTGTATATAATACAACCGACTTTTAAAGTAGCAAGGAAATTTTTATAAATTCACAGTGTTAAATCGGCAAATTCGGCACCGATTACAGCCGCCAAGGCTTCTGCGTTTAACTCCAAAGTTACGCCTATTTTTCCGCCCGAAAGACAAATTGTGTCAAACAATATCGCAGTTTCATCAATAAAAACCGGAAATTGTTTTTTCATTCCAATCGGAGAGCACCCGCCGTGTATGTAACCTGTGAGCGGCAAAAGTTTTTTCAGCGGCAACATTTCTAAATTTTTCACACCGGCGGCATGAGCGGCTTTTTTAACGCTAAGTTCGGCATTTGCCGGAATCACAAATACAAAATGCTCAAACCCATGCTGGTCGTTTGGCGCCTGCGTTACCAAAGTTTTAAACACCTGTTCTTCCGGCTTTTGCAAATATTGCGCCACACTTTTAGCATCAACGCCGTCTGTTACTTCATATTCATACACTTTATACGGAATTTTGGCTGTTTCCACAATCCGCATGGCATTTGTTTTTATCATTTTATCTACGTTTTTCATAATTTTTTTTATATAAATTTTAACTTAAACTGTCAACCCTGTTTTTTATGCAAAAAATTTACAAAAAATTGAAAAAAGGTATTGCAATTTAGTAATAAAGATAGCTATATAAGTAAATGATTTTTTGAACATATTTTTAGATTGGAGATAAAACATGAAAGTTGGTATTATCGGTGCCGGTTCAGTTGGAAGCGCTGCGGCATTTTCTTTGATGATGACAGGCGTTGCACATAAAGTAATTTTGATTGACATGAACGAGAAAAAAGCTCAGGCAGAAGCTATGGATATTGCTCATGCCGCTCCGTTCGGTCATGCCGGAAAAATAAAAGCCGGAACTTATGAAGATTTGGAAGGTTGCGAAGTCGTTATCGTAACTGCCGGCGCCAATCAAAAACCTGGCGAAACCCGTATTGACCTTTTGGGCCGCAACGTTAAAATTTTTGAAAGCATTATTCCGCAAGTTGCAAAATACGCTCCGGATTCAATTTTACTGATTACCGCCAACCCGGCAGACATTATGACTGAAGTTGCTCGCAAACTTTCCGGTTTTCCGAAAGAACGCGTTATCGGCAGCGGTACGGTTTTGGATACTTCTCGTTTCAGAACATTGCTGGCCTTTTACTTGGGTGTTTCCACAAAATCCGTACATGCCGATGTTATCGGTGAACACGGCGACAGCGAAGTTTTGATTTGGTCTAACGCCGAAGCCGGAACTTTGTCTTTGGACGAATATGCTGCCAGCGTAAACAAAGTATTAGATGACGCTAAAAAAGCAGAAATCAAAGACGGTGTTGTTAACGCTGCTTACAAAATTATTGAAGGCAAAGGCGCTACTTTCTATGGTATAGCCGGTGCTCTGACACAAATTTGCCGTGCTATCAGCAATAATGAATATGCTATTTTGACAGTATCTTCTCACCACGATGATATTGAAGGTGTTAAGGGTGTAAGTCTGTCTTTGCCGACAGTTATTAACAAAAAAGGTATATTCCACGTTATTTCTCCAAAACTTTCTGACGATGAACGCGCAAAATTGAAATCCAGCGCCGAAATTATGAAAGAATATACCGACAAAGCATTAGCAATGATTGCCGACAAATAAGTTTTGTTGCTTTATGTAGAAAAAGAGGTCGGACACCGGCCTCTTTTTCAATTTTAAAAGATTCTCAATGTCAAATCAAATCATCTTTATTTTTCGGAATAGTTTTGTTTTTTGCCTTGAAAGGTTAGATTTTTCGTATTATTATATCGGCGAAAATAATTAAAAAAGGATAATTATGCCTATGAAAAAAATTGTTCTTTGCTGTATGTTCTCAATGGCTTTCACAGCAAATTCTTACGCTCAAGCAGTTGACTTGTTTGATGACGATACATTAAATTCTCCGTCGGCGACAGAAGTCAAAACCGAGCAAAAAGCTCAGCAGTTAAATGAAAATTCCACTGAAACTCAAAATGAAACCGCAGATGAAGGAATGTTCAGCTTTATCACAAAGCCGATTTCTCTTTTATTTTCTGCCGAAGATAAAGTTACCTCGCCAGACGGCAAAGAGGAGACTTTTTTAGAAAAAAGCACACGTCAGGCACACGAAGGCAAACTTGAAGACCAAATGAACCTGGCTTATATGTATTTATACGGAACCAACGGCGTAAATCAAGATTTTGCCAAATCTTTTGAGTTTTATCAAATGGCAGCGGCGCAAAACGACCCGGTAGCTCTCAATAATTTGGGAAGTTTATATTTTAACGGTATCGGCACCGAAGCAAATGCTAAAAAGGCTATTGAAATGTTCGGCAAAGCGGCGGAACTCGGCAACGATAATGCTGCCACCAACTTGGCGTTTATTTATCTTAAAGGCGGAGTAAAAGACCCTGCCCGCAACAAAATTGCCATGGGATTATTCAAAAAAGCTGCCGAATCCGGTAATAATGTAGCTAAATTTATGCTGGGATACGCCTACTATATTGGTTTTGTATATGAACAAAACTATGATTCTGCATACAAATTGATACGCAGCGCCGCCGGAAAAAACAGCAATCTGGATGAAGCGGAAATTGTGCTGGCCGAAATGTATATCAACGGCCGCGGCACCGTGCAAAACTATAACAAAGGCATTGCCGCTTACCGCGCTGCCGTAAATCAGGGAAATTCCGAAGCCTATATGAAACTTGCCCGCATTTACGCTACAGGAAAAATAACCATGCCGAATTTGTTAATGGCGCATTCACTTTATAATATTGCCGCTGTGCAAGAAGAACCTGATGCCGCCAAATACCGCGATGAAATCGGCAAAAAATTACAGCTTGAACAGCTGCTGCAAGCGCAAAATGATGCTCAAAGTTTTAAACCGAAACCTTCGGAATTAACTTCTTATGTGCGCAAAACTTTCGGTTTCAATATTCGAAGCTATATTGATATGAACATCTTAACACCTAAGGAAAATAAATAAAATGCAAAAAATAAGCAAAAAAAGAATTTTCAAAAAAATTTTATCATGGTCCGGTTTGTTTTTCTTTGGCCTGGCCGCGTTTATGATTTATAACCAGCTTTCAAAATATTCGCTGGATGAAATTAAAAACGCTATCATCGATGTTCCGGCAAAAAACATTATTTATGCTTGTATCGCCTCATTTTGCGGCTATGTTGCCCTATCCTCTTATGATTTTTTAGCCTTACAATACATTCATAAAAAACTTGCCGCCTGGAAATGGATTTTTGCCGGATTCTTAGGCTTTGCCGTCAGCAATAATGCCGGACACGCCATAATATCCGGCGGAGCGATTCGCTATCGTTTATACACCCGCTGGCGCGTCAATACTTCCGATATTGTAAAAATGGTTACATTTTCCGGTTTTACTTATCTGGTAGCCTGTTTCTTTTTGGTACTACTTGGCTTCATCTGCTCTCCGCACCATGTCCTTTCTACCATCTCGTCTCCTTGGATAAACTGGACATTGCTTTTGGTTTCCGGCGGTGGTTTAGCTTTTTATATTTGGGGCAGCACCTATTATAAAAAGCCGATTATTATAAAAGAAATCGAGTTTGATACTCCAGGCTTCAAAATGGCCTTAGCGCAGGTAATTATCGGAAGTTTGGATATTTTAATGGCCTCATTGGTACTTTATTCGGTTTTGGAACACTACATTGAAATTCCGTTTGTAACTTTCATCGGTGCTTTTATCATAGCGCAGATTCTAGGCGTTTACAGTCAAGTTCCGGGTGGTTTGGGCGTGTTTGAAATTGTATTTGCAAAATTATTGCCGGATGACCAAAATCAAGCAACTTTATTTGCTATTTTAATTTTATACCGCATAATTTATTATTTACTTCCATTGTTAATTTCAGGCATAGCTTTGGTTACTTATGAGCTGAAATTAGCCGGACGTTTTTCAATTATAAAAAAAATTAAAAATAAGCAAAAATAATTATTGACAATGAACAAAATATAAGTTATTAAGGTTTTGTTCTTGGCGGGGTAGCTCAGTTGGTTAGAGCGGTGGAATCATAATCCATGTGTCGAGAGTTCGAATCTCCCCCTCGCTACCATAACAAAAAAGGTCCTCTTTTGAGGGCTTTTTTTTGTTATAGGATAGCCGGAGATTTGAACTCGGAAAGAGAGTTCGAGAACAAACGAAAGGCAGACTTTAGGATGCCGGTCAGCAAAGCTGATGAGTGCCGTGTCGACGAAACGAAGTGCAGTCAATCTCCCCCTCGCTACCATAACAAAAAAGGTCCTCTTTTGAGGGCTTTTTTTTGTTATAGGATAGCCGGAGATTTGAACTCGGAAAGAGAGTTCGAGAACAAACGAAAGGCAGACTTTAGGATGCCGGTCAGCAAAGCTGATGAGTGCCGTGTCGACGAAACGAAGTGCAGTCAATCTCCCCCTCGCTACCATAACAAAAAAGGTCCTCTTTTGAGGGCTTTTTTTTGTTATAGGATAGCCGGAGATTTGAACTCGGAAAGAGAGTTCGAGAACAAACGAAAGGCAGACTTTAGGATGCCGGTCAGCAAAGCTGATGAGTCCGTGTCGACGAAACAAAGTACAGTCAATCTCCCCCTCGCTACCATAACAAAAAAATGTTAAACTTTGAGCGGATTTCAAACATTGTTTAACATTTTAGTGAAAATTACTTCTTTTGCCATTGCATTAAAAATTCTTTTTCATTGGTAACATCATCTAATTGCTCACGGATGAAATCAAACTCATTTTGCTTATAAAATTTGTAGGCAAGTTCATTTTTTTGATAAACCGATAATCTCAAACTATGATTCAATGATTTTGCATAATTCAGTAATTGCTTTCCAATTCCTTGCGCTCTGGCATCTCTTTGCACAAAGACGCCTGCGATAAATTCATCTTGCAAGCCTATAAAGCCCTTTATTTGATTATTTTTTTCATCTTCATAAACATAAACTTTGCTTTGCGGCAGCATTTGCTTAACAAAATCATAGTTTTGCTGCCAATATTCCGCTGCAATAAAATGATGCGCTTGCAGATTACCATCAAGCCATATCTGCATCACCGTGTCTAAATCTGTTATTTTCAGCGGTCGTATCATTTTTTTCTCGGTGTCGGTAGTTCTTCGTAAATTGCTTTTATCAGTTGGCAGAGAAAATCACTGTCCTCCACATTATCCACAAGCATCATTTCCTTTGCGTCATCATAGGGAAGTTCCATACTTGCGTTTGGCATCATAGTCATAGCGGCTTTCCCAGGTTTTACTAAAAATCTGTCGTCATCAATTCCGCCAATTACTTTGTCACAATAATAAATGATATATTCCCCCATCATCGCCAGATAGAAAACTTCATTCAATTCTGACAGTTGGTCAACTATAAAATCCAAGAATTCTTTGCTTAATACCATTATTTTTCCCATTTTGAGAGTAATATTAAGGCAATTTTGGTTTAAAAAGGCATAAATTGGCTGTGATAAAATCATTTTTATAAGTGCTGATTATTTATCTGTTTTTTACCGTTTGTGCGCTGTTTGGATTTTTGCGGCTGTAACATATCAGCTAATCCGTTTACAGCAATATACGCCATTTGCGGACGATAAATAACTTCGTAATTTACTTCATATAAATTTTTACGCAAAACCTCCAGCCCCAGCCACGGCTCTTTTAAGCTATGCCCATTCAAAACCAAACGAGACGCCTCATTCATCAGCGGTTTAATTGCTTTTTCGGCATAGCTGCGGCGAGCTTTAGCGCTGACTTCGTCTGACGCTTCGGCCACAAATTCTTCAACACTTGCACTGCCCAAATAACCTTTAATTGAACGATACATACCGGCCAAATCTCGCACGGATATATGTTTTTGCGAACGTTCTTCCATAGGCGCAGCCGGCTCTCCGGCAAAATCTATAAAACGCAGGTCATTGTCTTTTGTAACCATTACCTGCCCCAAGTGGAAATCGCCGTGAACACGCACTAATTTATCATTGCTGTTTGCCACACCCGCTATTTGTTTTTTAACATATTCTCCGGTCAACTTATCCCAATTTTGCAAAAGATGCGACGCCTTGTCTTTTGTCGGCTGCGGTAAATTTTCTAAATTATCACGAATTACATTGCGTGTTTTTGTCAACAAAAATTCCAAATGCTTTTGATAATGATGGACTATTTTTTCGTTGACTGTTTCCGGTGTAAACGCAGGATTTTCATCTGCTCGAGACAAACATTCGGACATTTCTGCCGTTTTATCGCCAAGAATTTTCATCAAACGCATAAAATGCGGATTTTCTTCCGGCATTAAATCTTTTTGCATTAAATAGCCAGCTGTCAGACGTTTTTTCAAATATGACAGAGCATAATTCCATAAATCTCCCTGATTTTTGACATATTCTTGAACAATACCGGCAGATGATTTTGTATCATTCTGCAGATTACTTAACACAAAATAGCCGTATGTTTTCGGCATAACCGAGCTGTTTTCCCTCATCAGCTTTTCATTCATTTCAAATTCGGGATTTTCTTTTTTGGAAAACTGCAGCATACGTTCCAATTTAAATGCAATTTCATCATCGCCCACCGACAAAGTAGTATTACTTTGCTGTACGCCCAAAGGACGGGATTGTGCTTTACCATGCTCTTCCATGAAATTTTCGTCAACCAAATTCTTATAGGTCAGCTGCCAGCCGTTCGGAAAAGTTATAACATTATTGTTTTGGCGCAAAAATTCATTCATTTTCTGCCAATAGTCAGAACACTGCAAAGCGTCAACATATTTTTGACCGTCAATTTCAATAGTATCTGTTTCATTTTTTTCGGCTTTTGCCAGCGGCATCATAAAATAACGCACCGGCTCTTCAGAATGCAAAGACAAATTTACTTTACCAATGGTCAGCATTTTATTACCCTTATCAAACGGCAATGACATATAGCTGATATTTTCTACATTATCCAACCTGATTTCTTCTTTAAAATTACACCAACGTTGACGGAATAAATAATCCGCTGTATTTTTATCTATTGACATACAGTATTCTCCTTGCTTTTTGATTTTTTGTCAATATATCATAAAAAATAGGTATTGTAAAGTAAGTTTTTTACTGCTAGGATAAGCATAATTTTGAAGGAGAAAACAATGCAAAATTTGCAAACTTTAGCAGAAAAAGCCGGAATATCATCATCTTATATTGACAAAACCGGACAAATTCATTACACATCAGATGAAGTCAGAAAATTTTTTTTGAAAAACATGGGGTATAAAGCCGATAATCAAGAAGAAATTGCAAAGTCTTTGCAAATTTTAGAAAAACAGTTGCCCGTTCCAGAAGTTTTGTCTTTTTACGAAAATGAAACACCAGAATTCCATTTAAACGGTACCGAATGTTATTTTCTTAAACTGTTTAACGAAAAAAAACAATGTGTGTGGCAAACCAAAGCCGACGGAGGACAAAAAATTATAATCCCCGATTTAAAAATCGGCTACTATACGCTATTGACAAAAAACGAAAACTTTGAACAGGAAAGCCTTTTAATTTACGCCCCTCAAAAATGCTGGCAGCCGCAGTTTTTACAAAATCACGAACATATTTTCGGCACCGCCGTAATGCTTTACGCCCTGCACTCTCAAAACAGCATGGGTATCGGTGATTTTTCTGATTTAGCCGAAATCGTGCGCTTAACCGCGCAAAACGGCGGCGACATTGTCGGTGTAAATCCTTTGGGCGTCATGAGTCCGTTCACGCAAAATGAAGAGCGTTTTGCTTCCGGCAAACAAAGCGACGTTTCGCCCTACCGCACGTTGAGCCGTCTGTTTGTCAACTATATTTATTTGGATTTGCGTGCAGAAGAAGACTATAAAAATTCGCCGTTGGTTCAAGCCTTTGTTTCTCTGCCTGAAATCGCAGCCGAAATTAAACGCTTAAATGAAAGCCCCAAAGTTGAATATGCTGCAGTTCTGCTGTTAAAAAAACAAATTTTGGAAATGATGTTTGCTTATTTTCAAAATAACGCCACGGCCGAACGTCGGCATGAATTTGACACTTACCGGCACGAAAAAGGCATTGAGCTGGAAAATCTTGCCGTTTTTGAAACTTTATTGGAAAAACTTGAGCCTGTTGACTATTGGCGCTTTTGGAATCAAGCCTATTCCTCTCCGCAAGCCGTTGAAACCACTGATTTTAAAGAACAAAATTCAGATAAAATAGAGTTTTATCAATATTGCCATTGGCTGGCTGACCGACAAGTTAAAAAAGTTCAGCAACTGGCGGTATCCTTAAACATGAAAATAGGCTTATACACCGATATGCCTATCGGCGCCGCTTCTAATGGTGTCGAAGTTTGGGAAAATCAAAGAGCTTATGTGCTTGACGCCGGTATCGGAGCTCCTGCCGACCCGATGCGTCCTCGCGGACAAAGCTGGGGCTTTACGCCGTATCATCCGCAGCAGTTGCTTAAACAGCACTACGCGCCATTTATTAAGCTGGTACAGGAAAATATGCAATATTCCGGAGCTTTACGCATTGACCACGCCATGGGGCTGCGCCGACTGTTCTGGGGATTTTTCAGCGCTGATAATCCGGTGGTGCAAGGTGCTTATATTTATTATAACATCAAAGACTTGGTTGCGATTTTAACCTTGGAAAGCACTCGCCGCCGCTGCCTGGTTATCGGCGAAGACCTCGGCACCGTGCCGGAAGGTTTCAGAGAATATATGGCGGAACACGGCTTGCTGTCTTATAAAGTTTTCTGCCGCCAAAAAGAAAAAGACGGCAGCTTTATTACCCCCGAAAAATATATGTATTTATCGCTGGCTCAGCCTTCTACCCACGACCAAGCCACAGCTTGCGGATTTTGGCAAAACGAAGATATTGAAGTGTTTAACCGCTGCGGTTTATACGTTAACCAAGAACAATATAAAGACAATTTGGTCGGACGTTTTAAAGACCGTAAAAACATGGTTGCGGCCTTTGAACAACAGCATCTTTTAAGCCCTGCCGAACAGCAGGAAATGACACAAACAGTTGACAGCGGACAAACTGCCCCCGGCGGAATTGAATTGAAAATAAACGAATATTGTGCCCGCACCAACAGTGCTTTGTTTTTAGTCCGCCTTAATGACATATACCGTCAAAAAGTTTTGGACAATGCTCCGGGAACTGTGCAGGAATACCCGAATTGGCGCATAAAAATGAGCCTTTCGGTTGAAGACATCGCCGATTCGACGGAATTTAAAAATATGCTGAATTTAATCAAAGAAAATCGTCCGCAGCAAGGAGAATAAAAAATGGAAAAGCCTGAAACCGAATTAGAAGTGTTTTCACCGCTGTCCCTAATGGAATATGTACGGTTGATGACGGCGGCGCATTACATCAATCAAGGTACGAACTCCGGCGTCGCGCGTTTTAAGATTTCGGCAGAAAATTATGCAAAAATGAACGCTGAACCGTTAAAAGCACCTTTAATCGGCTTAACGTTTAATTATAATGACGCTGAACAAACTTTGGAAGTTTGCGCCGATGAAGCGTTTTTACACCTTTATGAAAATAAAATAATGAATGAAGTGGCGCGTGTTTTTGCCGTTAATTACAAAAATCGCTATGCTTCAGTAATTATGGCCGAAAATGTTTGAAGAAGTTTTTGCAAAACTGGAAAAGTCAGCCTTTCGTCGTAAGTTTAAGCTGACAGACACTGATAAACAATATATAGAAACCAAAGGTTATGATGTTATTCGCCGTCATGCTGAAGATTTTGTGAAAAAACGCTTATCGCCTCCGGTTTCTCAGCTTAAAAACGACGGCAAACAGACTCCCATGCGCGGACACCCTGTTTTTACGGCTCAGCACGCCTGCGCTTGTTGCTGCCGGCAATGCCTTTATAAATGGCATCGCATTTATCCTGACCATTGGCTGACCGAAGCAGAACAAAAATATATTGTCAGCCTGCTGATGAGCTGGATTGAAAAAAACAGCTGAATTACTGCAGACGGCATTGTTTTATTCTTAATTTTAAACCTGCGAACGCTGGCGAAATGAATAATATTTATGCAGTATAAAAGTTGTGATGGTTGAAAAAGTTAAATATAATGCTTGCGCCACCAGCGGAGACAAGCCGACAACCACCATCAAAAAACTCAAAATCGGCGAGTTTATCAAATATAAAAACAAATACACCGACCAGGCCTTGACAAACTCTTTTTTCCAATCGCCATGGCTTTGAAAAACATAGTAGCGCATAGTTAAAAAAGAAACATTGATAGTAATAACATATTGTACGAACAACGCCGCATTAGCCACCCAAACCTGAGCAAATTCCAACCCCGCCGAGGTGTTGATATTTTCAAACAGCCACAGAATTAAGGCTAAAATCGTATAAGCAAAAACAGTATTAAAACCGCCGACAAGCAAAAAACGCAGCTTTTGCGGCAGCTTAAACCAAATATTTTCTGCCCATAGATAAAGTTTGATAAAAGGCTTAATCATTTATCCCCTCCGCCACATTTTTATCTAAAAGTGTTTCTAATTCCACCGTGCGATATGGCGATAAAATATTTTCGTCCCACACGTCCTCGGGATATTGCCTGTCAATTTCAGGCATACCCGGGTGAATCATAATTTCCACCGCTTTATATCCGGACGGTATTTTTACATTATTAAACTGCTCTTTAGCTATTTTGCAAGTATACATAAGCGTATAAAAATACACATCGTTTTTATAGCCGTTCCACCAACATAAAAAACGCAACAATACATATTTTATCAGAGCTCCGTCAAACAACCAGCTTTTATTTTTGTTATATTTCAAGGTGTTGAAAATATTTTCATTCATCACTCGAATACGCGGCACGGCAAACTCTTTCTGTAATTCACGCATTGCTTTGAAAATTTGCGGAATTAAATGCACATGCCGATGGCTATCGATATGCTGCAAAGACAAACCGGTTGCCAGATATTTGACAATTTGCGCACGCATTTCAATTTCCGCCTGCTGACGCAGCTGCCGCGGTTTCAAAAACGAAAGCAGCAGCAAATTAACAAATCCGTTTTTCAATTTGCCCTGCCCGTCCACCAGCAGCGGAATTTGCTGCACCGGCGCCGCCGGATATTCATTGGTCAGGTTAACATGCAGGCCGATTTCCAAATCCGGCATTTCTTTAGCCGATTTCACGGCTTCAGCGGCGTATTTTTGATTTATCATCAAACTGGCGCTGTTCAAAATTCCCTCGCGATGAGCTTTAACGATTGCCGCGTTCACACCTTTGCTGATACCAAAATCATCGGCGTTAAATATCTTTTTTATCGTCATGTTTATCTTCTTTCGCCACATAATCAGCCACATAAAGCGGACGTTTTTTCACTTCCATGTGAATTTTACCTATATATTCGCCGATAATTCCCAAGCAAATCAGCTGCACTGAGCCCAAAAAAATCACCGTAATCATAATGGTGGCATAACCCGGGGTCGGATTATGCATAAAGAAATGTTCAACAAACACATAAACTCCCAGCAAAAAAGCCGTAGTTGCCGCCAGCAATCCCAAATATATGGCAAAACGTAGCGGCAACACCGAAAACTGAACAATGCTGTTAACCGCCAAATGCAGCGACTTAAAAAAGTTATATTTAGATTCGCCGCTGAAACGTTCCGGCGCCACAAAATCAATAATCGCCACATGGTCGTGCGGCATAATCCAGCTTAAAAGCCCTCTGAACAAGCGGTCTTGTTCGTTAAATCCTTTCAAAAAATCCACATACTTACGATCCAGCAGCCGAAAATCCGGCGCGCTTTCCATAATTTTAGTATCCGACAGCTTGTTTAAAATAAAATAGAAAGTCTTGGCGCAAAACTTATACAGCTTGGAAGTTGCTTTGTTGTCCACCCTCTTGGTCAGCACGATTTCCTTGCCCTTCTGCCATAACTCAATCATTTTCGGAATATAAACCGGCGGATGCTGCAAATCTGAATCCATAAAGATAACTGCGTCGCCTTTGGCATAGTCCATACCGGCTGTCATAGCGATTTCATGTCCAAAATTGCGTTTGAGTTGCACAACTTTAACCCGACTGTCTTTTTCTTGTAATTTTAAACAATTGGAATAGGTTTTATCCGAACTGCCGTCATCCACATACAAAAACTCAAAATCCACATTTTTAACCTTTTCCAGCTTTTTAAGCAGTTGGTTATAAAGCTCTCTCACATTATCCTGCTCATTATAAGCTGAAATAACTATGCTAACCAGTTTATTCGGCATTTTTCGCCTCCTTTACATTATAAAATCCCACAAACAAATCACGAATTTTCATTCTGCCGCTAAGCGACGTATATGCGGCTTTTATATTTTGCGGAGTTGTGAGTTTGTCTCCGAATTTTTCTTTATATTTCATATAATCGCGGTAATTTGAAGACACTACCAACGCCCCTTTTTCTTCAAAATCTGCAGTGTCAAACCAAGGATTATTGTCGGGACTGAGCCAAATCATCGGTTTTACCTCATGTCCGGCATAAAGCGCAAACATATCGGCAAACCACACATCGGCTCCGACATATTCCAATTTTTGCCCGCCGGTGTATTCCGTCCATTTCTGCTCCAGCATATTAACCATGGTAGGACAATCCGTGCGAAAACGCTCGCTGGTAGTGATTAGACACTGCACGCCGTAAGCAATGGCAAACAGCAAGCTCCACCCGGCCATAACCGCCGAATAGCGCAAAGTTTTGCTCTCATTGACTTTTATAGGCCAAAAATATACCAGCATAATTCCGATTAAAAATTGGCACGGAAATCCCCACATACTTTTTAACGGAGTACCTGCCACCATACTTATTGTCATAAAAACCATCATAGGTAAAAAACCGCAAATCAGTAAAAAACGTCCGTTTTCATCATTACACGCCGGTTTATTTTCCTTTTCTGAAAATTTATAAAATACCGCATAGCAAAGCAAAGCTGCGCCCGCAAACAAAATCTGCGCGCCGGCGAATTTCAGCGGATACAGCAAATGCCGCCATTCACTGTCCATAATTTTAGTTGAAGTGTTGCGCATTAAAATATAGTTAAGCATTTCAAAATTATGCTCGGCCAGCCACCAAATATGCGGCGTCAGTACTGCAACCACACACAGCACCGCTGCATACGCCTTATAGTTTATAAACTGCTTCCAACCTTTGACGCCGGTCAGTAAAAAAACACCTATAGCTCCCAAAAGCAAAACGCCTGTATATTTATTCAGCAGGTTAATTCCTCCGAACAGCCCGAACAGCAACCAATCTTTCAGCCGGTTTTGCCGATATGCCTGCAAAAAGTAATAAGTACACATCGGCCATAGCGCCAATGATATGACGTTTACGTTAAATTCAACGCTGGAAAAATCATAGTAAATAATCCCAAACTGCAGCATTGCCGCCAAAACGGCTTTATATTCATCCATAAACAAGCGCGCCAATTTATAAATATAGACAATTCCCAGCGCCGTAAAAATTTGGCTTAGCAAATACATAGCACCGTCAAATCTGCCGAACATCAAATAAAAGTAATATGCGATAATCCCCGAAAACGGCGGATGCTTGGTGGTTCCGAGCAAGCTGTATTTTCCCCACACAATAGCCTCCTGCGTGTCCATCGGCAGGCTTAGACGCAGCAGCGGCACCACACTCCACAACACCAAATTACATAACAAGAACAGTCCGAATTTCTTTTTTAGCGACATTTTTTCACCCGATTAACTTATCTTAAACACTCTGTTTATATCATAGCCTGCAAAAAAGTATAGTTAAAAAATGAATTAACTAACTGTTTGCCTAAAAAAGTGTACAAAAATATTTTTTGTCATTTTTTTATTGCAAAATGTAAAAATTTAGGCTATACTAAACAAAAATGAGTTATATTTGTGGAGAATAAAAATGGTTGACACTGCTGATAACAAAGAATTGTATGACGATATTGCTGCAATTCAAGCCAAAGAAAAGGCAAACAATCCGGTTTCGGATGAAGAAAAAGCCGCTTTATTGGCCAGACTTAATGAAATGGCAAACAGTTCGGTAGATTTTGACCCCGACCGTTTGGAAAGTATAGAGGCCTTTGCCGCAAGTTTCGGCAACAATTCCAACGCCGAGGCAATCTTAAAGAGAATCGCCGAACAAAAAGCCAAAGCCGAAGCAAATTCCGCTCAACAGCAGAACACACCAACCAATCAACCGAACGAACCGACGGCGGAAGAAAAGAAACTTGATATAGCCAACGAGCCGTCTTACAGCGTTTATAAAGAATATGAAGCCTTGAAAGGCAAAGAAAACCTGACCGACGACGAAAAAGCCCGTATGACACAAATTGAGCAGTTTTCTTCACAAATGCTTGATAATGTCGACACAAAAAACATTGAACCTGACGCGGCCGTTGCTTTGTCTGACTATTTAGGCGTGGCAAGTCTTGCCAACCCGGAAGCGGCTCAGGAAAAATATCAGGAACTGCAAAGCGTTTTAGGCTCAAAATTACAGGAATATGACCAAGCTAACGGTTTGGAAAACGCCGCCGGCAAAACACCGGAAGAGATGAAAGCAAATGAAGATGCTTGGAATCAGGTTGCGACACAAATCGACGTCAAACCTGTACTGAAAGAATTAAACCCTATTCTAAGCGAATTGCCTAAAGAAGAACAACTTGAAATTCTGAGCACTCTGCAAAGAACCGTAATTTTCGATTTAAAGGACAATGCTCCGGACGCCAACGGCGTTCAAACCATGCAAACCGCTTTAGAAAACAATGTGGCGGAATTCAATAATCTCGTCAAAGCAGAATATCTGAAACAAACTGCCAAAGCTCAATTTTGCGAACAAAATAAAATTGAACCGAAAAAATTTGAAGAATTGTTGATGAAAAGCGCCAAAGGCGAAACCTTAAGCGAAGAAGAAAAAGGCACCTTAACAAAATATAACGAACACACCGCTAAGGTTATGAGCGACAATCTGCAATTTAACGGTCCGTACAAAAACAAAGAATTTTTGAAAAATGCCATTGAACTAACCCGGGCTCAAATGATAAGCCGTTCAACAACCAAAGAGTGTCGCCGCTCTCGTTTGATGAACGCGCAAAACATTTCTTCCCGCGTTGCCAAAATGAATAAGGATTTTGCCCTAAATTATCCGAAAACTTATAAAGTCGTAAACATTGTCAAAAATATGGGTGTAAATGCTTTGCGCACTGCTGCTATCGGCGCCGCATTGGGACCTGTCGGACTAACAGCCTACTCTGCATTTAAAACCATGAAAACCATCCGCAAAGCCTATAAAGAACATCAGGCTGAAAACGGCGGAAACTTCAAAGACTTTGTAAAATCTTTAGCCAAACCGGAAAACCGCTCAAAAGCCTTAACGTTGGCCGGTCAGGTTGCCGCCACGGCAATTTCCGGATATTTTTCACTTGGCGGAGGCATGGACGGCATTGTCGATAATTTAGGACTTGCCGGAAAAGCAATTCACAGTGCAACCGGCGCCGGCACGGAACATATTGCAAACGCTGCGGCGCAAGCCACACAACACATAGATTCGGTAGGCGGAGCATTAAAAGCCGGTGCTGCTAAAATTTTCAACTCACCGCGGCGTCTTGTATCCATGTCAACTTCTTTAGGTATCGGTATTGTAAAAGGCTTGTCGGAAAAATACAACTTAAACAAAGCCCATAAAAATATGACCAAAATTTTGGAAGCCAACGGAGTTGCGGCAGATAAAAAACTGCTTAAAGCCTTTGAAAAAGCACAAGCTCCTGAAGAATTTCAAGCCTTGTTAAAAGAGGTTGTTCCGAATATCAGTCAGGAACAAGCGCAAGAATTGCTGAATAATGCCGACTTGGCACGTAAATCTAACCCGAAATCGGTTGCCGCCGCCACCATCGCGGGCGCTACCTTGGGATTGGTTGCTTCAGCTGCTGCCGAAACCTATTCTTCTCACGTCGCTGAAGCAAACGCAGCCGCGGGAAATGCCGACACCGGTAACACAGCACTTGATGCAGAAATGAAAAGCACCTTAGCTCACCAAGAAACTATAGATGGCTGGAATAAAGGCTCTGACCATCGTTTTGAATCTTTCGGCATAGACGCCGAAGGAGCCAATAAAATGCTGCGAGAAATGGGGATTATTAAAGAAGGCGACCATACTTTCTATAAGCAAAGCGGCTTAACCAAATTAGTCAGCGGTGCAAACCTGACTGATGAACAGCGCAACCAAATTCAAGGCTGGGCTAATGACCGAGAATCACGCGTTGCCAACATGCTGAAATGTATTCGTGAACATCATCACGGCGGACACAGAAGCTCCGAAAGTGCTGGTCATACAGGAATAGAGGTAAAAAGTGTTGATCCTAAATCACTTGGTAATTTAAATAACAATGAAGAAGTATTAAAAGTTAATCCGAATGAAAAAATCATTCAACCAACCACAGATAATAACTATCATGTTGAAGGCGTTATCAATAAAAACAGCAGCATCAACGGCGATGTCCAAGCCAACGACCCGTTAAGCGCGGCTTCGGCTGTAGCTCATGCCAACGGAGCAAACGGCGCCCGACGTTCCGAATTTACCGTAACTGACGGCAGAGGCAATCAAACCGAAATCAACTCAAAAGTAGGCTCTCGTTCAACCGTTGTTAAAGCCACATATCACAAAGGCGATGCAGAAAACGGAGATGTCATCGGCAAACAAAAAATTAAATCTTACACCTCCGGCAAATCTGAAGGCAGCACCAAAATTGTGGAACGCCGTGATATTGACGGCGACGGCAAAAAAGATAAGATTGAAACCGTTATCAGTAAGGACGGCAGCAGAGTTACATACGCTAAACTGTCCCGCAACGGAGACCGCATTTTAGCAACCGATGACGGACACGGCAACAGAACCGCTGTTTCAGCTAATGAAAAAGCCGAACAGGACGGTACCGGTAAGTCATCTGCTCGTCAAGCTCTGAAAAGCACTTTCAACAACTTGAGCAGACATTTCAGAGGAAAAGGCGGACGCTAGTTCAAAAGATATATTCCAGATTAAATCCCGGTTGTATACAACTGGGATTTTTTTTATTGTAATTAAAAAAAAACACATTTACACTGACTATATTGCAATTATTTATAAAGGAGAAAAAAATGGAAACTTTAGCAGTCGTTTTAATCGCTTTGGTTTTGGTCGTTTTAATCAAATCCGTTGTCATTGTTCGTCAGGGTTATGAATATACAGTTGAAAACTTTGGCCGTTTTACCCGCTCTTTGCATCCGGGATTTCACCTTTTGATTCCGGTACTGGAAACTATCGGCGCCAAAATCAACCGCAAGGAACAAGTTTTGGAAGTTTCTTCGCAGGAAGTTATTACCAAAGATAACGCCATGGTAACCGTTAACGGCGTGTTGTTCTATCAAATTCAAGACGCCACAAAGGCCGCCTATCAGGTAGAAGATTTGGACTATGCCATTATGAACCTGGTTATGACTAACATCCGTACGGTTATCGGCAGTATGGAAATTGATGAACTGCTGTCGCAGCGCAATATCATTAACCAAAAATTGCTGTCGGTTGTGGATGAAGCCACTATTCCTTGGGGCGTGAAAGTTACCCGTGTGGAAATAAAAGATATTACTCCGCCGAAAGATTTGATTGACGCCATGGCTCGCCAGATGAAAGCCGAACGTGAAAAACGCGCTAACATTTTGGAAGCCGAGGGTTTGCGTCAGGCCGAAATTTTACAGGCGGAAGGTTCTAAACAGTCGGTAATTCTTGAAGCTGAAGGTAAAAAAGAAGCAGCTTTCCGTGAGGCTGAAGCCCGTGAGCGTTCTGCCCAAGCTGAAGCAATGGCAACACAACTCATTTCCGACGCCATTGCCAAAGGCGACCCTAAGTCCCTTTCCTATTTCCTGGGTCAGCAATACATCAACGCTTTGCAAGGCATTGTAACCTCGCCGAACGAAAAATTGCTTATGCTGCCGGTTGACACCACTCAGGTTATGGGCACTGTTGCCGGAATTTCCGAACTGGTAAAAGATGTCATGAACGGCAAAACCTCTGCTAAAAAATCTGCCGGCAAGGAGTAATAAAAGATGTTTGACTCACCTGTTGTCAACTGGGTAATCGCCGGGCTTGCGCTTTCTTTGTTGGAGCTGATTGTTCCGGGAGTATACCTGATTTGGTTTGGTTTTGCGGCTTTTGTGGTCAGCATTGCCGTATATTTTATGCCGCTGGAATTTACCACGCAGCTGATTGTTTTTGCCATAGCCTCCGGCATTTTCGCCGTTATCGGCGTGGCGGTTTACCGCTATATATTCAGCAAAGCCCAAGTACCTGCCGAATATAAAAACCTGAACAACACCGCCGAACAATATGTCGGACAGCTGGTTACGGTTGCCGAAGACACGGCGGACAACCGCACTAAGGTAAAAATCGGCGACACCTATTGGCTGGCCTCGTGTCAAAAACCTTTCAAACAAGGCGACACGGCCAAAGTTGTCGGTGTTAAAGACAGCTTGATTTTAATTATTGAATAAGAGGGAAAAATGCTGCATATCGGTTGTCATTTATCTATTTCCAAAGGTTTTGCCCATATTGGCAAAGAGGCTTTATCGATTAAAGCTGACACTTTCCAATTTTTTACGCGCAATCCGCAAGGTGGAAAAGCCAAAGATATAGACCTCGCTGATGTGGCAAAATTCCGTACCTTAGCTGCAGAAAATCACTTTGCTCCGCTGGTTGCGCACGCTCCCTACACTCTTAACCCGTGTTCGGATAATCCGCAAACCCGCGAATTTGCCGAAATGGTATTTGCCGACGACTTAAAGCGTATGGAACATATTCCTAACAATTATTACAATTTTCATCCCGGCTCCCACGTCGGGCAAGGCGCCAACGCCGGCACGGCCATGATTATCGACTTGCTTAACCGTATTTTAACACCTGAGCAAAACACCGTAGTTTTACTGGAAACCATGTCCGGAAAAGGCTCGGAAATAGGACGTAGTTTTGAAGAGCTTGCAGAGATTCGCGCCGGCGTCAAGCTCAAAAACAAGCTGGGCGTTTGCCTTGACACCTGCCACATTTTTGCCGCCGGTTACGATATTGTAAACAACCTTGACGGCGTCATGGCTGAATTTGATAAAATAATCGGCCTGCAGCATTTAAAAGCCGTGCATTTAAATGACAGCTTAATGCCGCTAGGCTCAAACAAAGACCGTCATGCCCCAATCGGCGCCGGAGAAATCGGCGCGGAAGCGCTTATCCGCTTTGTAAATTACCCGGCCGTAAAAAATTTGCCGTTTATATTGGAAACCCCGAACGATTTAGCCGGTTACGCCTCCGAAATCGCTCTTATGCGAAAAAATTACACTGACTAAAAATAACCAAGTCAACAGTAAGAATTAAAATCAAAACTAATTATAAGTTTATCTAAAAAAGACTAAAATTGACATTTATTTTATACATATTTCATCACATCAAAAAGTAAAAGCTCCACCGACATAAGCCGGCAGAGCTTTTACACAAAACTAGATTTTTTCATCTAAAGCGTATCCCAGTGTCGCAGCATAATGCTCTCGAGACTGGATTTTTCCAAACTCATACGGATAATTCGCAACAATAGACTTAAATGAGCTTTCCATTGAAGCAATCAAGCCGAAACAATCTTCTTTTACCAGGCAATCCAATCCTTTTGGATGGCTGGCGAAAATGCGGAATTTACTGAGCTCGCTCATTTTTTCAGGCGATTGTTTTAAGAACTTGAACAACTCTTCTTCCGGCACTAAAGCTGCCCAACTGCAAACAATCACTCTAATCCGCGGGTCGGTAACCTTTGCTATATCAAACTTGTTTAAATAAGATATAACAAATCCGGCTTGCCCTGCTTCAATCAATGCTTCAATTTCTCCGCAATGCAGAAGTATACCGAAACAACCATCCTGAACCAAACGCTTTACCGGGAAAACTCCGCGCCAAGACTCCGCCGTGGCAATATTTGTGCTTTTAACCACATTGAACACATTACCGACAGCATGATGAACATTCATTGTTGCTCGCCACCAATCATAAGCCAACTCATTACACATCACCTTGTCTGCGGCAATCTTATACCCGATAAGCTGCCAAAAGTGACACAATGCGTTGTTCCAACCTCTGACATCGCTTGCATTATGTATTCCCTGCGGAATAATGAGGTGATTGTTAAAGAAGTTTTCCACCCAACCTGCAGACTCCGGCACATTTTTTTGCCGCAGCATTTTCTTATACATACGCAGCAGGCGCTGGACATCTCTCAAAAACATTTTTTGAGGAACTGAGCAAAAGTCTTTAAGCAAGCTGTAATCATTGCGGCTGACCACAAACAACAGAAACTCCGAGACAGTTTTCTGCTTTTCTTTAGCTGAAATTTGTTTAACCATGTTTTACAAAATTATAAAGTGAATAATAGATTTATACTTTTTCTATTACCACATCTAAAAGCTCTCGTCAACTTTATAATAAAAAAAACGGCCGTCAGCCGCTTATTCGTCATCTAATATAATAAATTCGTCATCGCCGATAACGTTCAAAACCGCGCGGGCACGTTCATCCAGCAAATCTAAATCCAAACTTGAAGAAGAAAGCAAATCAACCTTTTGTTTCCAATCCTGACGCTGTTTATCATAGTTTTCATTAACTTTTTCCGCCTCGGCGACCTTGTCCAGCAAATACATATAGCGGAAAAACCCTCTGTCGCCCTTAATGGCAAAATAGGTAAAATAGGAAAATAAAGCCATCAGCAATACAATAAAGCCTGAGCTTTTACACTTTGCGACAATATATGACCACAATCCCATTTTTACCTCTGTACATCTTATTTTTTTAAGTATTAGAACGTATTTTTATTAAAAAAAAGTTAGTTTCGCCGACTTAATAAAAATTTTCCGTATTCTTCAAAAAATTACTGCTGCGGTTTTCTATCAGAGTTCCGTCCTTCAAATTCACCACCCTATCCATTTTGTTCGCCAAATCAATGTTATGCGTGGCAATCAGCGCAGAAAGCCCGGTTTCTTTTACCACTTCAAGCAGTGTGAAAAACACATTGTCCGAAGTGTTAGGATCTAAATTTCCGGTAGGTTCGTCTGCTAAAAGCAGTTTCGGAGTATTCGCCAAAGCGCGGGCGATAGCGACTCGCTGCTGTTCGCCGCCCGAAAGCTCAGCCGGACGGTGATGTTCTCTTTCACTCAAGCCCAAACGCTGCAGCAGCCACATTGCTTTATCGCGCGCCTCTTTATATTTTACCCCGGCAATCAGCTGTGGAATAATCACATTTTCGGCCGCGTCAAAATCCGACAGCAAATTATGATATTGATAAACAAAGCCCAAATAATCGCTGCGCAAAGCCGTGCGCACATTGTCTGAATTTCCGGTGCAGTTTTCGCCGTCAATATAAACTTCGCCGTCGGTCGGATTTTCCAGCAAACCGGCAATTTGTAGCATTGTCGATTTACCGGAGCCGGATGGTCCTATTAGCGCCACAACTTCTTTTGGTTTAATATCCAAATTCACATTTTTCAGCACTTCCAAAACTTCATTACCCTGCCGGAAAGTTTTGTTAATATTTTTCAAGGTCAAAGTAGTATTATTCATAACGCAAAGCCTCCGAAGGGTCTAATTTTGCGGCACGGTAAGCCGGATATAAGGTTGCTAAAAAAGACAAAATCAAAGTCAGCGCCACCACCAGGCTGACTTCTACCGCATCCACTTTTGCCGGCAGTTTTGATAAAAAGTAAATTTCCGCCGAAAATAAATCGCGCCCCAGCATATTTTGCAAAAACTGTCTGATATTTTCGATATTGTCGCAAAACAATAAGCCCAACGCCACGCCGATAGAAGTTCCGACCAAGCCGATAAAAGCGCCGTCTAAAAAGAAAATGCGCATAATCATTCCGCGGGTTGCCCCCATGGTGCGCAGCACAGCCACATCACGGCTCTTATCTTTTACCAACATAATCAAACCGGTAATAATATTAAACGCCGCCACCAAAATAATCAGCGTCAAAATCAAAAACATCACGTTGCGTTCCACGTCTATCGCGTTAAAAAAGGCGGAATTAGTCTGTTTCCAGTCATAAACATAGGCATCCAAACTAACGCTCTTTTCAATCATGGCGCGCAGTTTCGGCAGTTGTTTTTCATCTTTTAAGCTAACATCAATCACGGTTGCCGAATCTTTTAAGCCAAAATATTTTTGCGCCGCTTCCAAAGGCATAAAAACATAGTTGGCGTCATATTCATACATTCCCATATTGAAAGTCCCGATAATTTGATAAGACTTTATTCTCGGCACCGAACCGAACGCCGTAACTTTGCCGTTCGGCGAAATCAAAGTAATCTCATCACCGACAAATACGCCGAGCTTTTGTGCCAGTTTTTCGCCCAAAACCACCACATCTCCTTCAAAACCTTCTATATCCAATGCAGCAAAACCGTCGCGCATAACTTTTTTCTTGAGAATATCCGCTTTTTCAATGCCGCGCACCATTGCGCCTTCCGCTCCGCGCGCTGACGAAACCAACAGCTGTTTTTCAATCATTGGCAAAGCCATTTCAATACCGTCTATGCTTTCCAGCGTGCTTACGGCTTGTTTATAGTTATTAAACGGAAAACCGGCTGACGCCACAATGGCGATATGGCCGTTAATACCCAAAATACGGTTAAGCAGCTCGGCTTTAAAACCATTCATCACCGACATCACAATAATCAGTGTAGCCACGCCGAGCGCGATACCGGTAAAAGCAAAACCGGTAATTACCGAAATAAATCCTTCTTTTCGTTTAGCCCGCAAATAGCGCCAGGCTGCCAACCGTTCAAACTTTGAAAACAATGCAATTCTCCCATATTTTTGTTGAATGTAGCTAAAAGCGGTAAATTTTGCAAGTTTTTCAAACGGATATGCACAAGGTTAATTTTATGTTCACATCCCGATTTTTTGATTTAGTTTTAAAATGTCAACAACTGAAAAAACGGTATAAAACTGTTCAAAAACCCGGTCAATTTTCTTTTTATTCACATTGCTTCTGAAAAAAGAACAAGCCTCAAACATATCCTGCTTGGTCGGAATTGCCAGCAGCAGCCGGTTGTCATCAAAGCTGAACTGTATGGACTTTCCGCCGTACAATTCGCTTAATTTCAGCATCCGTTCCATAAACGCCGTCGTAAGCAAATAGCGGGCTTCTATTTGGTCGGAAGAATAAACTTCAAACAAATCTTCAAACCGCATATCTTCCAGCTTTACACGCTCTAAACCGGATATACGCTTAAACATATTGAATAGGCCTCTATCTTTTAAAACAACGGTTCGCCCCTTAAAATTTTTATTCATGGTCAGCAAAATACATATTCCCCGAAACACAGTTTTTTTCTTGGTTTCGCTACGTCTCAGTCTATTCCCATCCGCTGTAAGCCGCGTAACTTCATAGACTGTTTGTTTCTGCATAGTTTCTTCGGAAATTGTAATGCCGACATCTTTATAGGTTCCGTAGAAAAAATCATCACCTTTATGCAAATTAAAATTATCAAACAAATCGGATTTTTTTAAAAGCTCATCCGGCAAATAACGCTCGTTTTCATAGCTGAAACTGCCGAAAAAACCGGCAAAATCCGCCATTATGGTGTTTTTTGCTTTCTTTTTATAAAAATAAACCGGTCCGCGCAAAATCATAATAACCAAACCGGACGCCGCAAGCACCAAGCCTATGTCCTGCAAATTATCGTCAGATGCGGCAATCAGCGCCAAAAGCACCAGCGGATAAAAAATTACAGCCATTATCAGCAGAACAATAAACATCACAAAATAGCGGCGTTTAATCTTGTCATTTTCCCGTAATTTAGGCAGCAAAATCCGATTATAATAATCATCAAATTTTGTTTTAAGCTCAATAAAATTTTTATCCGCAGTTAAATCAATCATGCCCAACAGCCATTTCCGTCAAAGTTTCCAATATGTCGATAATATTAAAAATCTTCTCCAGCTGTTTATCAACTTGCTCAAATTGCTTTTCCTCGCCGGCGGAATGCCAAATACTGCTTTCATGATAAGCTAAAGCGCCATTTTGCAAAAATATATCCAATTTATTTCCATCCAGTTGAAAATATATTTTGGAAGCATGAAACGTATCGCGCAAATCCAGCAAATTTTCAAACAGCGCGGCGCAAACTACATAATTTTTCACGCTGCTGTTTTCGGCAAAAGTCAGAAAATAATTAGAAACCGGCACGGAGCTGGGTGTTTTTTCTAAATCATTATATTTTTTTTGCTTAAAAAATCCGCCTTTTTCAAACAAATTCAGCTTGCCGCTTATCGGCTGCGTAAGATAGCCGCTCAACAGCAGCCCTGCCCCGGCTTTGCTTTTCTTTTTGTCTGTGCCGCTGTATAAAACTATCTCTTGCAATTTAATTTTTTCATTTTCATCAGTAACCGTAAAATTTTGCAAAACTTCATCATGCGGCGGTAAAAAATCACCGTTCAAAACTGCAGTTTGTTCATATTCGGTATGCCATTCTCCATAATATTTGAAGAAATTCCGCAAAATATGAAAATCATGTTTTTTGGTTACACGCTTTGTGTAAAAAATTAAAAACAAAGCCGACACAACCGCAATAAATATCAACTGTTCCCAAGAAAGCGGCCTGTCATTAACCAAATGATGAAACAACACTATTAAAACGTTGGCGCTGTTTACAAAAAATAAAATACCGAAATACAGCCAAATTTTGCCTATAATTTTTTGCCGGTATTTATTTTCTTCTTTCAGCAAAGGTGTAATATTTTGCTTCAAAAAATTCTGTAATTCATTTTGCTGTTCCATATTTTCTGTCATTATATTCCGCCTTATTTAAAATAATCACTGCTGTTTATCGGCTGTTTTTCGGCTTCGCTTATTTCAAAAAACGGCGTGTCGGCATAGTTAATCCCCACCAAGGCAGCAACAATATTGCCCGGAAAAATTTCCACGGCATTTTTTAAACTGTTAACATTGGAGTTATAAAAACGGCGAGCCGCCGAAATATGCTCTTCAACTTCGTTCATGCTCTGCATTGCCGTAATCATGGTTTGATTAGACTTTAAGTCCGGATAATTTTCCAAAGATATTTTAAAGTCATTAAGTTTTTGATTAAACAAACTTTCCAGTTCCATTTTTTCTTTCGGCGAACCGACAAAAGTGCTGGCCATGGCTTTAGTGCGAAGCTCGGTCAGCTCAGTCATCAAAGACTTTTCATGTTCCATAAACTTTGCAGCCATCTGCAGCATATTCGGAATCAAATCGTAGCGTTTTTTTAATTGTACATCAATATCTGCCGCCGATTCTTTAACTTTGTTGCGAACCGTTACTAAACGCACATACAGCGCATAAAACAGTGCAACAACGGCAATACCGCCTATCAACCACGGTTCAGACCAATTTATTTCCATAGCAATCTCCTGTTTACACTTTTTAATATTTTAGCGCGCTAATCTTAAAAAATTCCTAAAAATTATTTCATTAAGCCTTGCTAACCTGTTTACAGCGTGCTATAATAAAGCATATTTAAGGAGTTTGACAATGGAATTTTCTAAAAATACAGTTTCTCCGCAGCGAGTGCACGGACTTTTAGATAAATTAAGCGCAATGAACAAAGAACACCGCGCCAAACTTCATCCTGCGGAAACACCGGAAAAAACGCAAGAAAAAAACATTGAACGCCAGCGTTTTCAAAAAACAAAAAGACTGCCGAAAATGTCCGCAGCCGAAATGATTGCCCGCTTGAGAATGGGCAAACCGATAACTGAGCAATCGCACGGAAACTTCAAGTTCCGCAATCGAAATATCAGCCGGCAGAAAAACGGCAACGTTACTTTAAATCAAATTATGCACAATCTTTCCAACACCCGCCGTGAAATGATAGAAAACATCATTAGACATAACAGCAGCAATGATTCTATTGAAACCAGGATAAAAAACAAGCATTTAATCGACGAGTTGACCGGCAATGATTTAGAACGCCCCAGCCTCACTCTGGAACGCGACCGCGAGCGCGAACATGAACGGACGCAATCTCACATCCGCGTCAGACAGCGTCAGCGCACGAGATAGTGCAAAAAAACATCATCAATACTTGACTAATTCTACATTTTTGACTAAAACCCAATCTAATCAAAAATTTTTTAGATATGGATTATATACTTAATTTAATTAACACCGGTAACATTGATGAACTCACTAAAAAAGTGTTTAATCAGCGTCTGTCTTCCCAAAGTGTTTCTACATATACGCAATGCCTTAATTCTGACGAAGAAATTGCGCTTATGCACAAACTATTGGAACCGGACGAAAAAAGATGGTTTGATTTTGCCTGTAAATATACAAAGAGTTACCCACTGTCTAACAATGCAATTATGCGCTTGGTTGAACACATTGATAACTCAAACGCCAAGGCTTTGCTTGAAATCTGCCTAAAAAAGTATGGCATCGGCCAGCTTGAGAGTTTAGCAATTTGTAAGCAGATACGCCGCAAAAACAAACTTGATAATGATTTTTTAGCGGTGTTTTGCGACAGCGCCCGTCAAAATTATGACTGCGTTGCTTATGAATTGGCGATGATAGATGAAAAGTGGTGTAAACGCTATGTCAACGCCGCATGTTCTTATCGTTCGCAATATCTTTAGTTGAATTTTGAACTTAAGACGTTAAAAACTTCTATTTCTATTCGGATTAGAAGTTTTTTTGTTACAAAATTATGAACTTTTTAAATACTTTTTTAAAAATATTTGTACTTTTCTAAAAGATATAATACTTTATATATAGATACAAAGCGGAGGAACAAATGCGTAATTTATACAATGCCATACCTTTAACCAACGAGCAAAAAATCGCTTACATCCGCGTGCTGTCCTATGTAGCCAAAGCTGACCGCAACCCGGCATATATTGAAAAAGATTTTATCATTAAAATTATTGACCGAATGGATCTTTCTGCCGATGTTTTAAAAAAAATTTATGTTCCGCGCAACAGTGAAGAGCTGTACCGCGCCCTTATGCCGATTTGCACACGAGCTATTGCCATTGATTTACTGCATTGCCTGTGGTTTGCCGCGTCGGTAAATACGATTATATCGGATGAAGAAATTATGATTATCCGCAAAATTGCTCAAATTTTACGCATAGACAACGACACCCTACTGGACATTCACCATTTTGTTACAGATGAAATTATGTTTTTACAGCATGCGCGCGAAGTTTTGGAAGCCGACGACATTCGCTGTTAAACAGCCTATAACAAACAAAAAAGCTCCGTTCGCAAAGAACGGAACCTTTTGATTTTTTTTACTTGCTTGAAAACGGAATATTTACCATCGGCACACTTCCGCCAAACATATACTGCGGCAGTTTACCGTCCCATTTTTGGATGGCTTCATACTCAGTCAAGCCTTTGTTTTTAGCCAAAGCAGCGGCTTTAATTTCCATGGCTTCAGCTTCGGCTTTAGCAGTAATAACCTGCTGATTAGCCTCCTCGGTAACTCGGCGCGTATTGTTGACGGCTTCCTGTGCTTTTTGCTCGGCGATAACCTTGTCTTCAATCGCCCCTTCAAACTTATCGGAATAGTCAATATCAATCAGCTGAAAAGAAATATTTTGAAAATATTTTCCTCCCAAATTTTTGTTTAGGTTTTTGACAATTTCCAAACGAGCTTTGTCGCGATTGCTGACCAAATCTTGAGCCTGCCACTTGCCGATAACATCTTTAATCACGTCAGCCAGCACCGGAATAATTTTTTTCGCTTCATAATCCATGCCTGTGGTTTCATAAAGCTGATAAACGTTATTCGGATTCAAATTATACGTAAACGTATATTTCAGACTTGCGGTCTGAACGTCCGACGTGTAAGTAGATGTAGAATCTGTCATTTTTTGAGTACGCACATCAATTAGAAATTAATAATGTTAAAAATTATAAAAAAGTAATAATTTAATAACCTTTTTATAGACAAAAGTCAAGAAAATTACAAAAAAATTATAAGTGTAAATTTTTTTACAAAAAAGTATTGCAAATAAAAACATTATGCTTTATACAATACATACATTGTTGATATGCGTGCGTAGCTCAGTTGGCTAGAGCAACTGACTCTTAATCAGTGGGTCCAGGGTTCGAATCCCTGCGCGCGTACCAATAAAATAAAACTCCCAACTGGGAGTTTTTTTGTTTTTAGCGCCATAAGGGAGAGAACCCTGGGAAAAGGGTTCGACCACAAGCGAAAGGCGGACTTTAGGACGCCGGTGAGCTTAGCGAATGAGCGCAGTGGCGGCGAAGCCAATCCCTGCGCGCGTACCAAAACAAAAAAGACTCCCGAATGGGAGTTTTTTGTTTTTAGCGCCATAAGGGAGAGAACCCTGGAAAAAGGGTTCGACCACAAGCGAAAGGCGGACTTTAGGACGCCGGTGAGCTTAGCGAATGAGCGCAGTGGCGGCGAAG
>CAKQUG010000009.1 GCA_934277545.1 uncultured Alphaproteobacteria bacterium
TAAGCCTTGATAAGAGACGGAAGAGAATTAGGGACACCGCTCAACACCCGCTCATTTCCATCCTTCTCCTGCTGCTTAATCTGTTCCCAGGTTTTCTCAACAGAAGTAGCAGTTTTCGGCTTGCTGGCGCCAAGAGCCAAGGTTTCTTCCGAGCTGGCAGTTCCAGCTTCTCCATTCCCTGCGTCTGACTCCTTATAGACAACCTGTCCTTCTTCATTGATGAACATATCCGGATTCGAAACCGTCCAATTTCCTTCCTTCTTCCAGTTGATGAAAGGATGGCGGAACATCAGTTTATCTGCCTCCTGATTGCAGACATCGCAGATATCGAACTCGCCGTCTTCTCTGCCGATGATGCTATAGAACATCACGTGCTCCAACACATCGCCCAACTCCTTCTTGATATCTTTGTAATCGCGCTTCATCAAAGCATCACAAAGTTCGAAAGTCTCCTCAATCGTATTCGGACGAAGACTCTCAAATGTCTGCTTTTTATCCCATGGACATTGCAGGCGCAAACGGTCCTGCACATCCAGCAAGCGGCTGAATGCCGCCATTTTCTCTTCTTTCGTATGCATGATTGTAACTTCTCATTTTAAAGATTGTCTTTCCATTTCTTGCCTGCCTTCGTATTGAGGAAAATGGCGAAAGACAATGCAAACACAAACATCATTACATTAAAAAACAAATATGCTTCCATAACTATTACTTTTTATACCTCAACAAATCATTGGCACTATAGGCAAGTAAGAACCCGCATATTGAACCAACAAAAAAACACACTATATTAAGCCAACCGAAATCACCTCCAATTATCAGAGGCGACAATCCTCCCACAGCAACGCTGCCAAACATCAGCTTCGCCACATCATAGAGAAAACTGGCTAGCATTTTTCTCCTATCTTGTTCCGTTACTTCTTTTACTGCATTACTAACCATCATTTTGTGCAAAAATTAATAATTTTGATGCAAAGATAGTATTTTTCGCCCAAAAATTCGTATCTTTGCACCGTTTTTTAAGGAAAAAGAAAGAAAAAGAATAAAAATTAGATAGAAACAATGGAATTAGCAAGTAAATACGATCCACAAGCAGTGGAAAGTAAATGGTATCAGTACTGGCTCGACAACAAGCTTTTCAGCTCTAAGCCAGATGGTCGTGAACCTTATACAGTGGTTATCCCTCCACCAAATGTAACAGGTGTGCTCCACATGGGACACATGCTCAACAATACTATTCAGGATATTCTCGTTCGCCGTGCACGCATGGAGGGCAAGAACGCATGTTGGGTACCAGGTACCGACCATGCCAGTATCGCTACCGAGGCAAAGGTTGTAAACCGCCTCGCTCAGCAGGGCATCAAGAAGACCGACCTTACCCGCGAGGAGTTCCTCAAGCATGCTTGGGACTGGACTCACGAGCATGGTGGCATCATCCTCAAGCAGCTCCGCAAACTCGGTGCCAGCTGCGACTGGGACCGCACAGCATTCACCATGGACGAGACCCGCTCTCGTGCCGTTATCCACGTATTCTGCGACCTTTACAAGAAGGGTCTCATCTATCGTGGCGTGCGCATGGTTAACTGGGACCCTAAGGCTCAGACTGCGCTCTCTGACGAGGAGGTTATCTACAAGGACGAGCACTCTAAGCTCTACCACTTGAAGTATTACGTAGTAGAGCAGGACTGCCAGCAGGTGGATGAGGAGAACGTGATACACAAGGATGAGAAGGGATACTATGCAGTAGTAGCAACCACCCGTCCTGAGACCATCATGGGCGATTCTGCCATGTGTATCAACCCTGAGGATAAGAAGAATACCTGGTTGAAGGGCAAGCACGTTATCGTGCCTCTCGTAAACCGCGAGATTCCTGTTATCGAGGATACATACGTAGATATCGAGTTCGGTACTGGTTGCTTGAAGGTAACTCCAGCTCACGATATCAACGACCACGCCCTCGGTTTGAAGCACGGTTTGGAAACCATCGACATCTTCAACGATAACGGTACCATCAGCGAGGCAGCAGGTCTCTATGTTGGTATGGACCGCATGGACGTGCGCAAGCAGATTTCCATCGACCTTCAGAACGCCGGTCTGATGGAGAAGATTGAGGACTATAATAATAAGGTGGGCTTCTCTGAGCGTACCAATGTGCCTATCGAGCCAAAGCTCTCTACACAGTGGTTCCTCAAGATGCAGCACTTTGCTGACATCGCCCTTCCTCCAGTAATGGATGATGACATCGAGTTCTACCCTAAGAAGTATAAGAACACCTATCGCCACTGGTTGGAGAACATCAAGGACTGGTGTATCAGCCGTCAGCTCTGGTGGGGTCACCGCATCCCAGCCTACTACTTCGACAATGCCGGCAAGAAGGATTTCGTGGTAGCTGAGACTGCAGAGGAGGCGCTGAAGCTCGCTCAGGAGAAGAACGCCAGCATCAAGGCTGAGGATCTTGAGCAGGAGAGCGACTGCCTCGACACCTGGTTCTCTTCATGGCTGTGGCCTATCTCTCTGTTTGATGGCATCGAGCATCCAGACAACGAGGAGATCAACTACTACTACCCTACTTCCGACCTCGTAACAGGTCCGGATATCATCTTCTTCTGGGTAGCACGTATGATCATGGCTGGCTACGAGTATCGTGGCAAGATGCCATTCAAGCACGTATATTTCACAGGTATCGTTCGCGATAAGCTCGGCCGCAAGATGAGCAAGAGTCTCGGTAACTCACCAGACCCACTGGATCTGATTGACAAGTTTGGTGCCGACGGTGTTCGTATGGGTATGATGCTCAGCGCTCCAGCAGGCAACGACATTCTCTTCGACGAGAGCCTTTGCGAGCAGGGACGTAACTTCAACAATAAGATCTGGAATGCCTTCCGCCTCGTGAAGGGTTGGGAGACTGCAGATATCGAGCAGCCTAAGAGTGCAGAAATCGCCGTGAAGTGGTTTGATGCCAAGCTCAAGGAGGTGAACGAGGAGATGCAGAAGCAGTTTAAGGACTACCGTATCTCTGAGGCATTGATGACTGTATATAAGCTGTTCTGGGATGAGTTCTCATCTTGGTACCTGGAGATGGTGAAGCCAGCTTACGGTCAGCCTATCGACCAGAAGAGCTACGACGCTACCCTCCGTTTCTTCGATGCCCTCCTGAAGATGTTGCATCCATTCATGCCATTCATCACCGAGGAGTTGTGGCAGCACATCTACGACCGCAAGGATGGCGAGAGCATCATGCGCGAGAAGCTGGAGATTCCTGCACCTACAGCTGAGGAGCAGAAGTTGGCAGCCGACATTGAGGCTGTGAAGCAGATTATTGCCGGCGTTCGTACCGTTCGCAACCAGAAGAACATTGCCCAGAAGGAGCAGTTGTCTCTCCAGGTAGTAGGCAAGAACGATTTCGAGGCTTACAACGACGTAACTCTGAAGATGGCCAACCTCGACAAGATTGAGGTCATCGCAGAGAAGAGTGCCGATGCATCCAGCTTCATGGTAGGTACCGACGAGTTTGCCGTACCATTGGGCGACCTCATCGACGTAGCAGCCGAGATTGAGAAGGCAGAGGCTCAGCTCAAGCACCTGGAGGGCTTCCTGATGGGCGTACGCAAGAAGCTCAGCAATGAGAACTTCGTAGCTCACGCTCCTGAGAAGGTAGTAGCCCTGGAGCGCAAGAAGGAAAGCGACTCTGTTGAGAAGATTGCTGCCCTCAAAGCAACCATTGAGGAACTCAAGAAGAAGTAATAGTATTATTTTTAATGTTGAATGTTGAGTGTAGAATATTGAATTAGACAAGCTGATTCGTTAGCAAGATTGCAACTCAACATTCAACATTCAACATTCAACATTTTTAATTATGATCAAGAAGCTTTTCACCTTATTTATATGTACGCTATCTCTAGCAGCAACTTTCACCAGTTGCGGTGATGAAGCTATTGATGTAGAAAGCGTCAACAAGCAGACTATCTTCGTCTTCTTTCCATGGACGGGCGACACAAGATACACAGGTCTATATAGTGATTTGAAAAATAACGTAGACAGCATGTGCGAAGGTATAGTTGCCAAGAAGGGATTGAACAATTCACGTGTAATGGTTTTCATGAGCCAGAATTACAAGAAGAGCTATCTTATAGATCTTCAGTATGACAGCAATAAGAAAGCCGTCATCCGCGACACGTTGAAGACATACGATGAAGCAACATATACTACAGCTGAAGGATTTGCAGAAATTCTGAATGAGGTGAAACGCCGTGCTGAAGCCTTGAACTATTCGCTCATCATCGGAGCTCATGGCTGCGGATGGACCTATAGCAGAGACTGGGTTAACTATCCTTATATGGCTAGACCGAATGCTGGTTTTGCCCCAAAAGGAAACACCAACCACCCTACTGCTACCGACAATTTCAGCGGAATACAGTATGGTCCCGATCCCAACAAACCTGTCACCCGTTTCTTCGGAAGCGTGAGTTTAGAAGAAAACGCTCTCGACGTTCCTACCCTAGCCGAAGGAATCAAGCTCAGCGGCACCAAGATGCAGTACATCCTTTTCGATGCATGCTATATGGGCAATGTTGAGACTGCATACGAACTGAAAGACGTCACTAATTTTCTAATCAGTTCAAGTAGCGAAATAATGGGAGCCGGTGTTCCATACAAAACCGTATGGAGCTATCTCAACAGTTCAGCACCCAACTACTCAGGATTTGTCAACGGAGTTGTCAATTTCTATAAGAATGATAGAAACCCATATTGCAACATGGCAGCCATCGACTGCAGACAGATGGAAAAGCTAGCCAGTGTGATGAAAGAAATCAATAGCAAATATACCCTCTCATCATCCGTTCCGCTCGATTCCATACAGCCTTTGGACGGTTTCTCTCCCAACCTCTTCTACGACATGAGCGTATACGTAGATAGTCTCGTTCCAAGCGGCTCTCTGAAAGATAAATTTAATTCACAGATGAAACTCACTATCAAAGCTGTTGCTCATACCGAACAGGCTTATACAGCGTTAATGAGTTATAGAGGTGCAACCTTTAAAGTGAAAAATTATTGCGGTCTTTCTATCTCCGACCCTAGCCAGCACAGCGTAGCAATCAAGGGCAGAGAGAAAACCGGTTGGTGGAAAGCTACACACTAATAAGCAATGAAGAGTGAAAGAAACTCCTTATTGGCTTTTAAGAAAAAGATTATATAAAAGAATACATGATGGAATATTTTATCATTGAGAATAACGGACAGCAAGCGGGTCCATTCAGCCAGGAGCAACTCGTCCAGAAGGCTATCACACCCGAAACCCTTGTTTGGGCACAAGGCATGAAAGACTGGACTCCTGCTTGGAAAATAGCAGAACTGAAGACAGTTCTAGAAACTGTAGAAGCAATCAAGGCTAATGCTGCCAACAAAGAAGATGCAGAAGAAACATCTGCAGATGCAGCCGGCAACAACGGGACTGAAGCAGCAAACTTTCAGGCTGCAAACCAGCAAAGTTTCCAGCAGGCACAGCAGGAGGCTTACCAGCAAGGCTTTCAGCACGGCGCTGCCATGAACCAGGGCTACAGACAGGAACCGGAAAAGAAAAAATCGAGCAAGACCCTCTGGAAGATCATCTTAGGTCTTATCGTACTTCTCTTCCTGGTTTTCGCCATAACCAATCCGGGACCTGATGCCCATAAAGAAAAGGTAAAGACCGAGGCTGCCAAGGCCATTGACAAGGCAACAGAAACCAGCGACAACAACTTCTTCACCCAAAGCATCCGTTCCATTGCCAAGATGATGGCAGGAAGCGCTATTGATGAAGTGATGAACCAGCTCTTCGAATACCACAACTATATCGTATGTTCTAAGGGTACCGTAGAGTTTAATGGCAAACAACACACGGTAAGTTTCGGAATCCTTGGCAGCGTTTACACGATGAATGCTGATGATATGGTGAAGGCGCTGGAAGGTGCCGACAATCTGCAGATAGAAGAAACCACCAGTTCATCAACCGATGAAGCCCCTTCTGTAAGCGACAATAGCAGCGATGGTTCAGAAGAAGACGGAGTGGGCGCTTCCGTTCAGAAGAAACTGGAAGACAAGGCAAACCAAGCCATGGATCAGGCTGCCGACAAGGTGAGCAAGAAACTGGAAGAGAAAATCAACCAGAAACTCGATGAAGCAACCGATTCTTCTACCGTAGAAAAGATTCTCGACAAGATTCTGGAACTGATCTAGCATCAGAAATCCGAAGAAACATAAAAAATATGACACATTTCTCAATATGACAGCATGGCGGCTTGACGTATATCAAGCCGCCATTGCTGTTTAGTTGACGTGTATCAAAAAAAGCCCCTTTTTCATCATTTTGTCATGTCTTTGTGACAGATATTCAAGAAAAAGGCATTACCTTTGCACCAGAAAACAGTGAGATTGTAATAAGGATAATGTAAAACAGGAGACCTCACATGGAGGCTCCACAAAGAAAGAAAGGAAACAAATTATGATGACGACAGTAATGATTCTTGCAGTTGTGGCAGCAATGATTGCCAAGGCTGTGAATGTAAACAACAACATGGAGATGGGCAAGTAAAATTGACCACCGTTCATGAACAAAAGGAAAAAGGAAATGGCAGAAATGCCGAGTATTAATTTTTAAAAAAGGATAACGATTATGAAAACAATGTATGCAAACATCAAGAAGGTCTTGAAGGCTATTCTTGCAAATTACATGACCGCAATGGAAATGTATGGTGAGGCTTTGAACAGAAGCCGTGGTTGTGCTTGCGCATAAGGGCTCAAACCCCTTCATGCTGCGGCTTAAACTAGATTGAAAGCAAAAAGTAATTACGTTTAAATAAAGAAAAAGCGTGTAAGTTACCATACTTACACGCTTTTTTTGTATCTTTGCAACCGGTTAGTAAAAATTTTAAAAAGAAGAAACGATGAACTCACAAGATATGATCAGCAGGCTGGAATCGAAAGGCATTCGGCCAACCGCCAACCGCATACTCGTAATGAAGACCCTGATGGGCGAACAGAACCCGCAGAGTCTGAGCAATCTGGAACGAAAGATGGTTTCGATGGACAAGTCGAGCATCTTCCGTACCCTTACCCTCTTTCTGGAACATGATGTGGTACATGCCTTCGAAGATGGGCGAGGCGTACTCTGCTACGAACTCTGCGAAGAAAAAGGGGCTTGCGATCATCACGACGGGCATATTCATTTCTACTGCGAATCTTGCCAGCGTTCCTTCTGTATGGAGGATATCCATATTCCAAGTTTCGAGCTGCCCGAAGGCTTTTACCCCCATTCCATTTCCTTCGTCATCAAAGGCGAATGCCCAGAATGCAGAAAGAAACACCAGTAAAGCTACAGATGCATCAGCGTTAATATAGCATAAATATTTTTGAATTTCTATTGTTTTTCCGATATTATCATTACTTTTGCAAGCGATTATCACGGGGTGCTGAAAGATTCGGCTGAGATGATACCCATTGAACCTGATGCAGGTAATGCTGTCGCAGGGATATTTGATAGCGCTTTATTCTTTCTCTTAAGGCTTTCATCTGGAAGTTCACCGTGTTGGTTACATATTATTATATCATCGCTCTAGGGCGATAGAAACAACGTAAACAAACGGATTATTCATCATATAAAACGAACAGAATATGAAAGTAACTATCAACAACAAAGAAACAGAAACTCAGGCAAAGACCGTAAAGGAACTTGCCCAGGAGCTCGACCTTCCTGCTGCAGGTTGCGCAGTAGCTATCAGTAACGAAATGGTACCTCGTGATGAATGGGAAAACACACTCATCACAGAAGGAGCAGACATCGTTATCGTAAAAGCGTTCTGCGGAGGATAACGGTCCCAGAATACTGCGGAAAAGAATCATCCAAAAGTACTTTTCCTACAGAAATGAAAACAAAAATAACAACTCTATAATAAAACAATGGAAAAATTAGTAATCGCAGGCAGAGAGTTTAACTCACGCCTCTTCTTGGGCACAGGAAAGTTTAACAACAATGCCCTCATGGCTGAAGCCATCAAAGCATCAGAAACAGAAATGGTTACTGTTGCTATGAAACGTATCGAACTCGAAGACAAGCAGGACGATCTGCTTACTCATATCGTACAAAGTCCTAGCATCCAGCTTCTCCCTAATACCAGTGGAGTGCGCAACGCCGAGGAGGCTGTCTTCGCAGCACAGATGGCTCGCGAGGCTTTCGGAACCAACTGGCTCAAGCTCGAAATCCACCCAGACCCTCGCTATCTTCTTCCAGACTCTATCGAGACGCTGAAGGCTACCGAGAAACTGGTAAAGCTCGGTTTCGTGGTATTGCCATATTGCCAGGCAGACCCTACCCTCTGCAAGCACCTCGAAGAGGCTGGTGCTGCTACCGTAATGCCACTCGCTGCACCTATCGGTACCAACAAGGGATTGAGAATGAAGGACTTCCTGCAGATTATCATCGAGCAGGCTACCGTTCCAGTTGTAGTAGATGCAGGTATCGGTGCACCTAGCCACGCTGCCGAGGCTATGGAGATGGGTGCCAGTGCTTGTCTGGTTAACACCGCTATCGCCGTTGCCGGAGATCCTGTTGAGATGGCCAAGGCATTCAAGGAGGCAGTCATCTGCGGTCGCCGTGCTTACGAGGCAGGTCTCGGAGCCATCAGCGATTGTGCTGAGGCAAGTTCTCCTCTCACCGCATTTCTCAACGACTAATATAAAATAAATATATATGATCATAAAAGGCATGAAGGATGAAGGCAAAGAAGCAGAATGTTCTTTTTACCCTTTTACCTTTTTACCTTTTTACCTTTAAATATTATGCCAAACGACAAGAAAGCTTACGCCCAAAGAGAAAAGGCGTATATGCAGGGAAAACTCTTCCCACAGATCAAGGTTGGAATGACCAAGGTAAACCTCACTCCTTCTGTTGTGAAGGATGAGCGCGGCATTCCTCATACTGAGCCAAACGCTCCGGTTTATATCTACGATACCAGCGGTCCTTACAGCGACCCAAACTATCAGGTAGATTTAAAGAAGGGCTTGCCAAGAATGCGCGAGCAGTGGATTCTCGACCGCAACGATACCGAGCAGCTCAAGGAGGTTACCAGCGAGTATGGCAAGCAGCGCCTTGCTGACCATAGCCTCGACCACCTCCGCTTCGAGCACATCCAGTTGCCTCGCCGTGCACAGGCAGGCAAGCACATCACCCAGATGGCTTACGCAAAGGCTGGCATCATCACTCCAGAGATGGAGTATGTGGCTATCCGTGAGAACATGAACTGCCAGGAGTTGGGCATCGATACCCATATCACCCCTGAGTATGTTCGTGATGAGATTGCACGCGGACGTGCCGTTCTTCCTGCCAACATCAACCACCCGGAGAGCGAACCGATGATCATCGGCCGCAACTTCCTCGTGAAGATCAATACCAACATCGGTAACTCTGCCACTACCTCCAGCATCGAGGAAGAGGTGGATAAGGCTGTATGGTCTTGCAAGTGGGGAGGCGATACATTGATGGACCTCTCTACCGGCGACAACATCCACGAAACCCGTGAATGGATTGTGCGCAACTGCCCTGTACCAGTAGGAACCGTGCCTATCTACCAGGCTTTGGAGAAGGTAAACGGCAAGGTAGAGGATTTGAACTGGGAGGTATTCCGTGATACCCTCATCGAGCAGTGCGAGCAGGGTGTTGACTACTTCACCATCCATGCCGGCATCCGTCGCCACAACGTGCATCTCGCCGATAGCCGTCTCTGCGGTATCGTGAGCCGTGGCGGTAGTATCATGAGCAAGTGGTGTCTCTACCACGACCAGGAGAGCTTCCTCTATGAGCACTTCGACGACATCTGCGACATCGTGGCACAGTACGACGTTGCCCTTTCTTTGGGCGATGGTCTGCGCCCAGGCTGTATCGCCGATGCCAACGATGCAGCCCAGTTTGCCGAGTTGGATACCATGGGCGAACTTGTTACCCGTGCCTGGGACAAGAACGTGCAGGCATTCATCGAGGGTCCTGGTCACGTGCCATTGCAGAAGATCAAGGAGAACATGGAGCGCCAGCTCGACCACTGTCACGAGGCACCATTCTACACCCTCGGCCCATTGGTTACCGATATCGCTCCAGGTTACGACCACATCACTTCAGCCATCGGTGGCGCCCAGATAGCATGGCTCGGCACCGCAATGCTCTGCTATGTAACACCTAAGGAGCACCTCGCCTTGCCTAACAAGGAAGATGTGCGCACAGGTGTGGTAACCTATAAGATTGCCGCTCATGCAGCCGATTTGGCAAAGGGTCATCCAGGTGCAACCATCCGCGACAATGCCCTCTCCAAGGCACGTTTCGAGTTCCGCTGGAGAGACCAGTTCCACCTCTCTCTCGACCCAGAGCTCGCCTTGAAGTATTTCGAGGAGGCAGGTCATACAGACGGTGAGTACTGCACCATGTGTGGTCCAAACTTCTGTGCAGCCAAGTTGACACACGATTTGAGAAAGTTTAAAAAGTAAGAAAATGTTTTCAGACGAATTAAAGAATATCAGTTGGGAGGAGACCACGGAGCGCATTGCTCGAATGACCGATAACGATGTGCGCCGTGCCCTCGCCAAGGACCATTGCGATGTGAACGACTTCATGGCGCTGATTTCACCGGCAGCCGAGCCATACCTGGAGGTAATGGCGCGTCTTTCCCGCAAATATACCGAGGAGCGCTTCGGCAAGACCATGTCGATGTTCATTCCTCTCTACATCACCAATTCATGCTCCAACTCCTGCGTGTATTGTGGTTTCCATCGTGAGAATCCGATGGCCCGCACCATCCTCACCCCAGAGCAGATTGAGAACGAGTACAAGGCCATCAAGCAGTTGGCTCCATTCGAGAACATCCTTCTCGTTACGGGCGAGAACCCAGCCAAGGCAGGCACCCCATATCTTGCCAAGGCAATCGATATCGCCAAGAAGTATTTCTCTAACGTGAAGATTGAGGTGATGCCGCTCTCTACTGAGGATTACAAGACCCTCGCTGACCATGGTATGAACGGCGTGATCTGTTTCCAGGAAACCTACAACCACGAGCACTACAAGCTCTACCACCCACGTGGCATGAAGAGCAAGTTTGAGTGGCGCTGCGATGGTTTCGACCGCATGGGTATGGCAGGCGTTCACTCCATCGGTATGGGTGTGCTCATCGGCTTGGAGAAGGAATGGCGCACGGATGTTGTGATGATGGCTCATCACCTGCGCTACCTTCAGAAGCACTACTGGAAGACCAAGTACAGCGTGAACTTCCCTCGTATGCGCCCTGCACAGAACGAAGGTTTCCAGCCAAACTGCTTCATGACCGACAAGCAGTTGGCACAGGCAACTTTCGCCATGCGTATCTTCGACCACGATGTAGATATCTCCTACTCTACCCGTGAGCCAGCCTACATCCGTGACAACATGGCAACACTGGGTGTCACCACCATGTCGGCAGAATCAAAGGTAAATCCTGGTGGTTACCATACTTATCCTCAGGCATTGGAGCAGTTCACCGTAAGCGATGAGCGTACCGCCAAGGTAATCAATGCGAGATTGAAGGAATTGGGCAGAGAGCCTGTCTGGAAGGATTGGGATGCCTCATTCGATTTCTTCGGAAATATCGCAAACGGATAAAGAAGGTATTATTAGACTGAACATAAAAAAAGAGAGTGTGTCATAATTTCATGACACACTCTCTTTTTGTTGGTATATTACTGATTACTCTGGCGAGGGCTTTGATGATAAAGAATTTTAGGAATATCCCCATTTTGTATCCAGTTTCACCTCCTCGGTATGGATAACATTCTGTGTGAGCAAGGCACGGTTGCCAGAGAGAATTTTGATTTCTTGATAATCGGCAGGATAATATACCTTGCCGTTCCTGATCAGGATACCCACCCGGTTGGGAGCAATCTCAAAGACGGCAAATCCACCTATGAAATCATGGATTTTCCTATATACTGGCTGCAGGATGATGTCATCCCCCACACGGAGTCCCCATCTTCCTGATTCCTCAAAGGGTTTCACACCCTGCAGATATTCATAGCGCTGCTTGCTGCTCTGTTCCGTTTTCTTCTTGTTATACTGCGCCACAAATACCATGTCATTGTTGGGTACTATCACATTCTTTGTCTTTTTGGCAGAAGGCGGAATGGTTCCCTTTCCAGCTCTCAACCCTGCATACATCGATGACCAGTTCCGCTCCCTATCAGGCAAGCCAAACTTACGGTAGTTACCCACATTGTCTATAATCATGCATACCTTATCCTTCTGCTTGTGGTTGATGCGCAATCCGCGCCCCACCATCTGCAGATACTTGGCAAGTGACAGTGTTGGACGCGCCATCTGGATATACTCCACATCCGGACAGTCGAACCCCTCATCAAAGAGGTTCACGTTCACCATGCAGTCCAGTTCACCCTTTCTGAATGCTTCCACCATCCGCTGACGGGTCTTGGCAGGAGTCTTGCTGTCCAGAGCCACCGCCTTGATACCCATCGCCTTGTAATAAGCGGCTATCATCTGGGCATGGTCGATGTCAATGGCATATACGATACCCTTCTTTCCGTCGGCATGCTTCACTACGCTCTCATACAGTCGCTTGATGGATTGAGGCACATTCAGTTTCTCATCCATCTCCTTGATGGAATAGTCACCATCGCTGCCTCGTCCTTTCAAAGAGTTGATGGTCAACTGGTCTTGCGAGTACTGTCCGATGACCACATAGTCATAGGGTGCCAGATAACCATTCTTGATAAATTCCTTGGTAGATGGAAAGCTTATTAGACGTTCAAACAGCATGCCGAACGATTCCTTCTTCATACGGCAAGGCGTTGCCGTCATACCCAGTTTCAAGGCATCCCTGTTGCGGTCAAACAGGTCTTTGTAAGAGCGTGCCAGGGCATGATGGGCTTCGTCCACCACGATCATTCCAGGAGTGCAGTCCGCCTTTTTCAATTCTCCGATATGCCTACCGAGCCATTGGATAGAGAGCACACGGATTCTTACTTTGGCTTTCAGCACCGTTTCTTTCTCCCCATAGTCCAGACAGAATCTGTCCAGCGTCTGCTGCATCTGCTCCACCAGTTCACGACGGTGCGCTACAATCCACACCTCGCCCTTCTCGTAGTTATCAAGGAACCATTTCACCACCGATGCCATCACGTAGGTTTTTCCCGTACCCGTAGGCATCTGCACGATGACCGAGTTTCCTTCTTCATAACCCTTTTTCTTTCGGAAACGGGTTATCTCCTTCGTGGTCAGCACGTGGATGATGTCCTCCAGCACCCTCTGCTGGTAGTCATAAAGTTTGATTTTCTTCATTATTTAAGAGTCTTGACTTTACTCCAGTCCTTCAACTTTAAATCTTTGTTAATTTTACATAGAGATATATCATATATATGGAATATATTATGTATCTTTGCAAAAAAGTAGAACCATTTAAATAAATACATTTATGAGTACAGTTTCAGTAACACCTTCCAAAAGAAAGATCATCGACTTAAAAGATGATACTTTTAAGACCCTATCCATCATGGCTATTCAGAAGGGAACCAACCTCAAAAACTATATTGAGGATATACTTAATGGCATAGCCGAGGATTACGAAGATGCAAAGCTCTATGCCAAATTAAGAAAAGAGCAGCCAGAGGGTCTCATCCGTGCCAATAAAGAAGAACAAGAAGATTTTGAAAAGTGGTTAAACGTATGAAAATCGAATTTTCTAAAGCCTTTATCAAAGCTTCTAAACGTCTTTCTGGCAATTTTCTGGCGATACTATATTCTTTCAATATCTTGCTCCACGAGGCGAAGCCTATGGTAAAAAGATGAAAACAGAACTAAAGCGAATAGACAAATAATAATAATATTCTTCAGTCTCCCCCTTTCCCCAGGCGGTCCCATCCCGCAAAATATGGCGAGGGCTTTGATGGTCCGCCAACCTTAGAGCGAAGCGGTTCCGAGCACCGAGTAGGGCGGTTTCCTCCCTCGCTCCTGAGGAGAGAGGGTCGGGGTGAGAGGTGGAGCCCTCTTTAAGGGTAAAGAGGGACGGGGTGATTTTCGAAAAATCCTCCTTTTATTTAAAGAGGAACGTGGCGATTCGAAAGTGCATACGTTCCAATCACCCCATAACATACCAACGGTATGAGGAATGCAATCGCCATACTCCCCGTAGTATCCGCAATATACCCCATAATTACAGGAGCAACCGCTCCACCCACTATCGTCATGATAAGCAACGAAGAAGCAAGCTTGGTCTTTGTACCCGCATCCCTCAATGCCAGCGAGAAGATAGTCGGAAACATGATGCTCTCTCCCAGATACAGGGCGAAGAACGCAATGAGAGATAAGGTTCCGCTACATACCACCACAATCAATGTGGCAACAAAGGTGAGGATGGCACAGGCCAGCAGCACCAGCCTTGGCTGGATATAATTCATGATGACACCACCAGCCAACCTGCCGATAAAGAACAGACCCATTCCGCCAAAGGCGAGATACAGACTGGCAGTCTGCTTCTCTATATGAATACTCTCCTCAGCATAGTTGATGAAGAAACTGTTCACACCCGTCTGGGCAGCCACATAAAGAAACAAGGTCAGCATACCGAAACCGAATGCCATCACTCGCATCGGCTTCTCCTCCACCATCTCGTTCGTATCCGCCTCATGCGCTCTCCTTGGGTCTGGCAACTTGATCCTTGATAGGACCAGCGCCACAGCAAGCACGAAGATACCAACCAAGGCATAAGGGATGGCAATGTTGACACCCGAGAACAGAAGCTGACCGCCAACCAGCGGTCCAACAATCCATCCGATACCATTGAGCGACTGCGACAGGTTGATTCTGCTCTCCGCCTTGTCAGGATGTCCCAGTACCGTAGTATAAGGATTCGCACTCGTTTCCAGACAGGTCAGTCCGCATCCTATCACAAACAGCGACAGAACGAAGAAGTAGAAACTGTTGATCCTGCTTCCCGGTATGAACATCAGGGCACCGATACCGAAGAGCACCAGTCCTGTTATCACTCCCCTCCTGTAGCCCCACTTCCGGATAATCCATCCGGCAGGCAGTGCCATCAGAAAGTAGGCACCATAGACAGCAGCCTGCGTCAGGGCCGACATCGCCTTGCTGATATGGAACGACTCCTGGAAATGCGGATTCAGCACCTCCAGGATGCCATGGGCAAAGCCCCACATGAAGAAGAGGCTGCTGATGATGAGGAAGGGCACCAGATAGTTATGCCCTTCGTATCTGAAGATGGATGGCTTCGTCATGATTCTCTGCAAATTTAAGACTGTCCTTTACTACCAGTGCCAGATAACCGCCGCCACCGGCTCCCGGCATCTTCCATGCCAGAACCTCCTCCATGCGGCTGTAGCAGTCAATCATCGGCTGCACACTCGCCTCCGGTTCTATCACACCGTTGATAGACGGATTCACCATACCCGGGAACATCGCAATCTGAGCCTCGAAAGATGCTCTGTATGCTGCAGCAAAGGCATCAAGGTCGTGCGCCAGAATCGCCTTCCAGCAGGCATCAGCTGCATCAGCCAGCGCCTTCACCTTCTCAGGCGTGATATCCTTACCTTCCACCACACTGCATCCCGGTCTTCTCGGTTCCATCGGAATCATCACCAGATGGTCTTCCAGGAAACGGAGGGTCATCTCATCCTGCGTACTCTCAATCTTCTCCGGCCAGAAGTTGTTGTCATAATAATGACGCACCAGACCGGGAACACAGATACCGATAGAATCCTGGGCACCCGAGATGATACCGTCGTGACGCTCCGGATTGTTCTCGAAGCAGAATACCAGTCGGGCGAGCATCTCCGGATCCATCTTCGGCAACTTCACCGGCCATATCTTCTGAATCATCTTACGGGTAGAGGTAGACAGACCGCAGCGGTCGCGCACCTCAAAGGTAGGTTCCAGCGAGATGGTAATCGCCCATCCCGGATGATAGTGACTCACATAAGGCTGGTCAATCCAAGTACCAGCCAGATCCAGACGGGTAGGAATCCCTGCCTCTTGTGCCGAATTATCCGATACATTCGATAACGCCTTCTTCAAGTCAGAAGAAGAACGAGCCTTCAAACCAGCATGAGGAGTGCGCTGGAGTTCGACATATTCGATGCCCCTCTCCGCACAAATCCTACGTTTCTCATCAGACCCACCTTCCGCGTTCACCACAAACACATCCGGTTTCACCTTATCAAGAGTCGGCAGAAAGTCAATGACTCCGCTTCCCTCATTGATATACGCATCCTTCACTGCCTTTATATTCTTGACCATGAATAGCCTTTCCTCCTGCGGAAACATAGGCTTGCGATGCTTATACTCCAGATAAGTAGCATCCGAACCGATACCCACATACAGGTCACCATATCGTGATGCCTGCTGGAAAAACTCAACATGACCGGAATGCAGCAGGTCATAACACCCGCTCACAAAAACTTTTTTTGCCATAAACTTTATGAAAAGATAATGGTTTACAGTTAACATCAACCTGCTAACCGTAAACCATAATATATTAATTGAAAATTATTAATTGAAATTCGTAATCTATAAATTGTAAACTCCCCTCCCCAGGCGGTCCCAGCCCGCACAACATGGCGAAGGGCTTTGATGCCCCGCCAACCTTAGAGCGTAGCGGTTCCGAACTATTAATCTTTATTAAATGATTAATACTATCTCACCATTTTACGCCATAATGATGTATATTTGCAATCAGAATGATTATCATATAAACATTTTAGGCTTATGGCACAGACAGCAATGACAGTCCGTATGGACAGCCAGCAGAAAGCAGAGTTTGATAAGCTCTGCGAACAATTCGGTATGAGTGCGAATACCGCTATCAACATCTTTGTTAAAGCAGTAATTCGCAGTAAGAGCATTCCTTTCGCCATCCAGGTTAAGGAAGAAGACGAGGTGACTGCAAAAGCAAAGGCAGCGTTCCAATATATGTGTGACACAGCAAGAGAACACAACATTGATATGTCACTTGATGAGATCAATGAAGAAATCAGAGAAGTCAGACGATTAAGAAAAGAACGCAATGGTATATGCAGTCATTGATACGAACATTATCGTGTCCTCGTTTATAACCAAGAACCCTTTTTCAGCAACAAGAAGGGTCATTAACAATATGCTCAGTGGTAAAATTAAACCATTGTATAATGATAGGTAGTAAAAATCTTGTTATTCAGTTTCTCCACCTTCTCAGGTACCACATCTACAGCAGTCACCTGGTGATGTTGTGCCAACAAAGTAGCAATACTCAGTCCCACGTAGCCCGTTCCGCTCACGGCAACTTTAATGTTCTTAAAAGTATTCATATTGTTGATAATAATAAATTAGAAACAGCCTATTACCAGTAAAAAGGCAATAAGCCAATTAGATAGGCAGAGCTAAATTTAAAGCCCTGCCCATCTTATCGTATATAATATTAAATCTAATTCTTCTGTGTTTTTCTGATATGGGTATTTAACAATTATAAATTTCTTCTTGACTTAATTTCATAAATTTTGATGTAGTATCAAGTGCTGTTTTAGCTTCCTTTTCCAAAGGGGTATATCCACCATGTATAATATGATTTCTCAATATCGCCATTGCCCCTAATTCTTTCATCGTTCCAGAATCAATAGAAAGTTGTAAACCGACTTTCTTGCAAGCCTCTACAATTGCATTAAATCCATTCAGTTTTTTAAATATATAATCTACAATTTTATTATCTTTGATATTCGATTGTAAATAAGACCTTAATCGTTTGTTAAGGATAATCTCAACAATTGTACTACAATTAAGGATGACAGATCTATAAATTTCACGATGATAATCATTCCTTGCAGAAGACAGCAAATCATATGTTACATTTACTGAATAACTAAATCTTCTAAGAAGATTGAGAATATGGCATCGCTTTAGATATACGATGTTTCTCCTCTGTAAACGAATCGTATTAGATACAGCCCTGAGACAAGATTTATTGGAAGCATGAACAGAAAATCCAGAACGAGTATCACAATAATCTTCAGACTTCGAGTGATAAGTCATGGCATCTGGAAAAACAATATTGATTCGTTTAAAAAATGCATTAAAAAGCGGTATTATTTTTTCTTTAATGAGATGAATGTCACTATCCATACCATTAAGATAAAAGATTTTGCACTCTACAGCATGCAAAATCAACATTTCCCCATTACCACAAAAATACCCTTCACCCCAAAAACCTTCTTTATAATAGTTTTCTCCCGCTGGCGTCAGAAAATGACAAAGCCTATTATTTTCGTCAAGAGTAGCACATTGAGGAAAATTCACACGAAGATATACTTTATCTCGGATTTTAACACAGATATGTGCCCCCAAAAGTTCACAATCAATATAGATAAACGGATTAAGCTCTAGAGGAAATGATACATATTCATATTGCTTTTCCATTTCAGTACACATATTCATTCTCTATAATACTAATATTTATAAAAGATGAAGAAAATACCAATAACAATAATCTAAACCATAGGACATTCCAAAATCTGGGTGTGCAATAAATCCAAAAACATAAGTCTGGTATAAACAGGAGATGTTTCCGGAAAATGCTGTTCTGCTCTTTCTAATTCCTCTGTGGCATATAGATACTTGAACTTGTTGCGATCATAAAAGCTAAGAACTTTTGGCTGATTATACGCATCAACAACCAAGAATCTGCATCCAGTCTTGTTGTCCTCCTGAACAAACCAAGTTTTGATAAAGTTCATTACTTGTTGCCCGACTAAGAAATTTCGTCCTTGATATTTCTTATTAACCCCTAGTCTTCCCAATAATACGGCAGGATAAGTACGAAGATGTTTTTGACCTGGTATAGTTCGTTGAACCTTATTAGCAGAAGGTTTTGGAATAAAAGTTGTCTTTACACTATCATTTGATACAGTAAAGAATGCAACGATTTCTGAAAACTCACCTTCATTGTTGACAAAGCAATAAGTCTTACCAAGTCGCTCTTGAGCATACAACAAGGCATTGTGATGAAAGAAGTCTTCCAAGTCTTTATCTCCTTCTGTTTCACCACAACAAAAAGGCAAAGATGCAAGTTCTGCGGTCAAAGGCATGAAGTCGCATCTTTCCATAATATCAAATTGATAATTATTCACCAGCCAATTTAATTAAAGAGGAAGTTTAATCTTTACATTTTTTGAGCGTTCCATCATACGACGGATTGCATCTTGTGCACCTTCAGGAATCACAGTTGTAGCAGTATTCCTACTACTCTCAGCAATCTCTATAAAGCGCTCTGCAACATCACCAGTCAATACTGGAATTGTTTTAATAGCTATTGCCATAATTCATATCTCCTATTATTTAGTTTATATTTCTGCCGACAAAGTTACGCTTTTTTCTCGAAACCACCAAGAAAACAACAAGAAATCTGCAACATCTGCGAAATCCCAGCCCGCATAGGGCAAAAATCTGTGGAATTCTGTGAAATCTGTGGGACTAACAAACAACAAAGAAGAAAATCCGCGTCATCTGCGAAATCTGCGTGAACAAACTCCAGCCCGCATAGGGCTTCAAGAAAAGAAGAATCCGAGAGATTACCTTCAGTGTTTAAGCCTCCAGAAGAAGTGCCATACCCTAAACAAAGGCTCACATAGCGCCTCAACAGGAAAATACTTCACGAGCCTTATATCCCTATACACCCTTTGGAGATTATGCCCCAGCTGTGACCTACCAAACCGATTCCGGGCATCATGCCTTCCGAAGTTACCAGCCTCCAGCACTTCATTCAGCACAAACCTACCATACTTCTCATTCGGAGGAACAATAAGCCGAGAGGCAGGCATACCGAACACCTCCTGCATGATATACATAATGGCACCGGCAAACCTCCACACCCCCAACTCCTTCAACTCCTCCTGCACCCTATCGATAGCAGCAGCAAAAGAAGAAGAACTGGTAGCAAAAGAAGAGTTAGCTACAGAAGAAGAGCGAGCAACAGTAGCAGAAGTGACAATAGAAGCAGTATCAGAAGTCGTATCCCCTATCATCCCCAGGCGGTCCCATCCCGCACAATCTGGCGAGACCTTTGATGGTCCGCCATTCTTAGAGCGTAGCGGTTCCGAGCACCGAGTAGGGCGGTTTCCTCCCTCTCCCCTGAGGGTGAGAGGGTCGGGGTGAGAGGTGGAGCCCTCTTTAAGGGTAAAGAGGGACGGGGTGATTTTCGAAGAAATTTGATAGACTTTATAAAAGTCGCAAAGAACATAGTAGTAATCAAGAAGCTGCCTCAACCCAATTCCCTCATTCATCAGATGAGCATAGATATGAGTTAACTGGAAGATGAGATTGAATTCCGCTGTCGGAATAGCAACCTCCCCTTGCTCCCCCAATATCATCCGATGCGAGAACTGTTCCTCCTTCACCCTCTCATAGTATTTCTGAAGCTTTCTGTTATGCCAGAAGCACAGCAGGAAGCTAGGGCGATAATGCACTTCAACCTCCACACCCTTATACGATGGGAACTCGATGTGGTGATAGCACGCCTTTTCATGAGGCGAGATAGAGCGGACAAAGGAGATAACTCGTTTATCTCCACCTTCCACCCAGATATCAATATCGCCAGGAGTCCGGGAATAAGGATTCGAATACATCAAGGCATTCCCCTGCCCTTTCAGGATACAGGTTCTGAACCCCTTCTTCCGGAACCACTCAGAAACCTGGATGGCAGCATCGTTCAACCGAACATTCGCTTTCTCCAGCATCTGACTTTCTGCCATCCATTGAAGCAGCAACTCCTTCTTCATCCCCACATGTTCAGCAGGCAGCTTCTTGATACCATCAAAGAGAACACCCACCAGACATTGCTTCTGGGCGATAGCATACAGCTCCTCCCAATCCGCCTCCTTCAAGGAAGAAGGTATTTCATCAGCAGAGCCAATGCTGAATCGCAAAAAATCAAAGAAAATCTTTTGTTGTTTCAACATAAAGTTGTACTTTTGCACGCATGAAACAAGCCATACACATCATATTATCCTACATAGCAGCTATCATCCTCCTTCCGATAGCCTTGCTATGTAAGTTCTTCCGAAGAAAGTAAAATACCCTCCTTGGCACCAAGCAAGAAGAACTTGCAGTCAGCATAATCCTTATGATACATATAATAAGAGGTGAAGAAGTTGGACCCTTGAACCGCTTCCTTGATTGGATTCTTCAACAACTTACCGAACAGGTAGAGTATCTTACTGTCACGCACCACCCATTCAGACTTCTGATACACATCATAAAACTCCTTGCCTTCCGAAGTTTTATCAGATGTCAAGATTAGGAGTCACAAGAACACCCTCCTTCAGGTTCTCCAAGAGTTCCTGACGAGTAATGTTCTGAATATCTATATTTAATACTTTTACCGTTTCCATTTGTTTAGCTCGCTATTTTCTTATACTGCATTACTGTTCTATTTACAAATTCACAAAAACACGGCAAAAGGGGACACATTGTCGACAAGACGCGATAATAATCACTTACTTGAAGAAGGTTTTTCCCTTTGCATACAATTGAAGATAAGATGATATCGTTACTTTGATCAAGAAGATGCTTGCTATGATGTCTTTTCGCAATAGCATTACAATAATCTAAATAGAGAGACACTACATATTTTCCCCTTATTATCTTATGCCTTTTTTCATGAATTTCATTCCTTATCTTAGAAATTACTTCTGCATCATACTCTCCTAAATCTACCTGACTAGCCTTATAGACTTTTTCAATAATTTCTTGATCAGATAGGAAAACGACATGCCAATCATCAGATATATGACAAAAATCCTTAACTTTTACATTATTATAATTAGTAGGTTTAATATGCTTACTTTTCCATCTGATAATTATAGCCATGACTAACAACATCTTTTCTTCAAAAGTTTCCTTTTCTACAAGAAAGTCATGTCGTAATCTTTCTATCTGCTGATCACGAAGATTATAAAAGCCTAATGCCGAAAGAGTATTCTCAAAATTTTCTGAAGATGCAATAATGTTTTCTATTGCATACATAGGTGTCTTATAAACATTTTCATCTGAAAAGTCATTAGGATCATCTATTATATCAGATAAATCTTTATCTATTAGAAATACTATCTGTTTCTTTGAAAAACGACTCCAATTAAAACATTCATAACACTGTTTTACCTTTTGTTTCCCTTCACAAACTATAATCTTTATTTTTGTCAGATTACATTTCTGAAATTGGCTGTTATAAAAAAGGACATCATCATCTCCTTCTACAAAAGCATAACAATTTTCCTTTGTATAATTTTCTAAAAAGTTGGTATACACTACAGGAGCAGTGTCTATAGAAGAAAGTAATTTTTCAACCTCATTCATAACATCAAGATTTTTTAAACTCTCCCATACCTCTTGCATATTTACGCAAAGTATCACATATTACAAAAGGAGAATGCGTTACGGCAAATAGTCCTTTACAAGAAGGGCATTCCTTTATATCTTCAAGGATTGTTCTTTGCCAATCAACAGAGAGAGATAATTCAGGTTCATCTATCATCAAAAAGACATTAGTATTAGAAGACAAACAAAGATAGCTAAAGATAGATACGATTTGCTTTTCTCCAGAAGATAATGAATCTAGCTGCAATTCCTTTCCATCTTCATTTATCAATTTATAGCTCAGCAAATTTTCATCAAAAACAAGATGCTTACCATGAAGGTACTTGTTGCACCTAGAAACAAAAAGACTCATGTCAATCCTTTGTTTTTGAATATCAATCTGAGAAGTCAACAACAATAATAAATAATGAGACAATATTTTCTCTCTATCAGTAGATTCTTCGCTTTCTTTATTAGCAATCTGATTAAATACACGCTTTAATCTTTCCTTATTACTTTTAGGCAACAAATGCACATCTATAGAATCCACTGCATACACTAGTTTATCGCGAGAATAATTCAACAATATAGTACCATCTTTTTCATAGGAACCTTCCAATATATCATTAAGATATTGTTTATTAAGACGATTTAGCGATTTGACATATTTATCTTTAAGTCTATTTGAATAAACCATATTTTGCATATGGACATCATCCATACCAAACTCTTTAAGCATTTTATAATTTTTCTCTTCTGAACTATCTTCAAAATGCGGTAAGCCATCAGTGATTTTCTCACTTAATTGTCTTTTATTCTCAATTCGTCTAAATGTAGGAAGATACAAAATAAAAGAATCTTCAAATATCTTTGTAAGCACACCTGATATCATATTTAGATTTTGACTCATTTTTTGAACATGTTGGTTTTCTGAAAAGAGGTATAATCTGCCATGCCTAAAACTTAAAAACTCTTCTATTTCCTTTCTCGTAACAGTTAAAAGTTTAGCATGTCCTATAAACTTAATTGAAATCGAGTTAAAATTTATAGATGCCAATTCTTCCCATTGCTTAGTAAGAAAGTAAAATAAAACATTCATAATGGTTGTTTTACCTGAACCATTTTCACCTATCAAGATTAAATCATTATCTTGAAAAGCTATTTTATAATCATACAATCCAAAGAGTTTTTGAATTGAAAAAGTTGAAATACTTTTCATAATTTGTGCTTTATATTATAAAACGCCAATAGAGTATACAAAACATTATACTATGCCTAAGCCATATCTTTTCTTAATGAAATTCACGATTTTCCAAATTCCTTAATTTTCTACTCCCCCTTCAAGGAACAGACAAACAGTTGTCCATTCTTCTCAGCTACGATATAGCAAACCAAGCCTAGAACTACCAACATACTTTTTCATCAGCAGCATAAACCCAATTAAGAATTCCTCCCCAGGCGGTCCCATCCCGCATAATCTGGCGCAGACCTTTGATGGTCCGCCAACCTTAGAGCGTAGCGGTTCTGAGCACCGAAGGGCGGTTACATCCTCTCGTTCCTGAGGAAAGAGAGGCTTGGTGAGAAAGGTGGAGCCTTCCTTAAGGGTAAGGAAGGACGGGTAGGTTTTCGTCCCCTACTACTCTTTCGTCATGTTCCAGAGGAACAAGCTATTACCGATGATATATCTTCTCCACATACGCTTAGGCTCCTTGATCAAGCGATAGAGCCATTCCAAGCCATGCTCCTGCCACCAGATAGGGGCACGCTCCACGGTACCAGCAAAGAAGTCAAAGACGGCACCGATGGTACCCACATGACAATGGATGTTCAACTCATTCCAATGAGAGTACGTCCACTTCTCCTGCTTAGGAGCCGTCATACCGATCCAAAGCAGATCCGGGTTGGCAGCATTGATGGCATCAATGATAGCCTTGTTGTCCTCATCCGAGAACTCAGGCTTATAAGGAGGCGAATAAGTCACCACCTTCAGGTGAGGATAATCCACGGCAGCACGCTTCACAATCAGGTCGAGAACCTTCTGCGAACTACCCATAAACATCACCGTACCACCCTTTTTCTCCAATTTGTTCATCTCGAAGAAAAACAGGTCCCAGCCAGCAATTCTTTCCTTAGGCTGACTCTTAGCCTTAATCCACTTGCACGCCTTTACGATACTCACGCCATCAGGAATCAACACATCACCATTTGTCAGAGCATCAGCAAAGAGCTGATCCTTCTTTGCCGTGTTAAAAGAGTGTGCATTTACTGTGTTTATGAGCAATTTGCCCTCTGGTAATGAGGCTAATTCCGCCTTACTACCCAAAATTGTTAATGTTTTTAGTCGAAACATAACTGTATTTGAAATTATTTTGTTATCTTCGCAGCCATAAACAGCGGGTTTCCATCAGAATCCCATCATTTCATGAACAAGAAACAACGGTTATGACATACGATATTAATACTATATATACGAAGTATAAGCAGCTTACGAAAAAGCAACGTCAGCAACTCCTTGCGGCTCTTCAGTCGCAAGGCATCAACATTGTAAAAATCGAAGCCTACGAATATGCTGATGCTCCAGGTATCAAACATCTGTTTTTCTATCTAGCAGAGGATAGCAGGAAAGCCATCCCTTACTTCATGCTAGATAGCGAAGTTTGGGAGAAGATACTGTTGTACATCATGAAAGAGTGATTTCCCTACTAACAATTCTAGTGACGAACAATCCTTGATTTTTCACCCTTTGAGACAATCATTCAGAATATCAACCATCGATTCCTCAAACTTTCTGAGGATGAATTTATCCTGGAATTTGCGATAGCCATTTTCTCCCATACGCTCGGATTCTTCCGGATGCTCTATGAAGTATTCCAGCTTATCAGCTAGAGCTTGGAAATCATGCTTCTCTATCAAGAAGCCAGTCTCTTTATCATCTATGATACCAGGGATACCACCCTCTGTTGTGGAAATACAAGGCAGATGATGCTGCATAGCCTCCAATAATACCAGAGGAAAACACTCATTGTGATAGAAGGTTGGGAAAACGAAGACATCGGCTGCAGCCCAGAACTCATCCTTCTCCTTGCCATACTTGCCACCATGGGCAAAACAAACATCTTCCAAATGAGATTCTTTCAAAGCACGCTTAAACATCACTTCCGTTATATCACTCCATTTTCCTACAAAATGAAATTCTACAGGCAAATCCTTTTCATGCAGAATCTTTGCAGCTTCCACAATAGTCCAAACACCCTTTTCCGCAATCATATTGCTAAGAAAGAGTACATTCATCTTATTATTTTTCATTCTTCTGGTATTCCGTTAGGACAAACAAACACATCTTCTCTTTTTACATACTTCATGACATCACTATATAAGCATTCAGACAAGAGAATCACCTTGATTCCCTTAAAGAATCGCTGGTATAGGATATTGTCCAAGAATCTGTTTTGGCGAGTAGCAACACCTTTATTATGATAATGGACAACCACTTGATATCCCATCAGCTTAATCATCTGAACTACAATATAGTCTTTATAGAAAGCACCGCCACAAGCATTTGGTGTTACATATACCAAGTCTGGGTTGATCGTCTTCAAACTCCTACGAATTTTACGCAGCAACGCATAAAAATCAACCAACTTTCGGATTCCAACCTTACCTATATCTTGCAGATTCTTAGCCGTTGTCAGATTGATGTAATGCCCCTCAAATTTCTCATTGATGAGCTTGCTATCATGTATATATTGTCCCACCATTGCCGCACCATGTACAGGAGGCGGCATGTGCATAATAAATAATATTTTGGGTCTCATATAATTTCTCATTTCCTTTGGTGCCATAATGAAAAACTAAGATAACTTACAAATCAAAGGCCACAACCATCTCTGATGTCCCATCCATCTCATACAGCATTTCACACCTACTTTTACAACTTCTTTCATTCCAACTTGCGGAACAACGAAAGGTTGATCATAAACTGGATTCTTCTTTCCTAATATTCTACGGAGTTTAAATGCCGCAGTTACTCCTGCACCTTTTTTCTGGCGCATAGCATAACCTTGTGATTCTACTACAACAGAATAAGGAATTTCATCAAGATGCAGATAACCTGACTCAACTGCTTCTTTTAATAATACAGTCCATTCGGAAGAACGAGAGACAAGTGAATTTACACCAATATGGTCATTGATATACTCTCCTATATGAATGTCACCGAAACAAACATCCGCCAGTTCTCCATAATGGTCAATACAAGTACTACAACGTGGGACATTGAAGAAACCTCTCATACCAATCCAAAACGTCTGGTAAGGAACAGACCTCAACATTTTTCCATTTTTATCTTCAAAAACCATACTGCCAAGACACCCATTGTCTCGATATGCGAAATGGGCAACGTCTTCTCTTTTTACCCCATAGCGATAAAGTAGAAAATCCTGAGAGCGCATGGTTCTATTACTAGAACAATAGATGGCAAAATAACCTATAATCAGTTTACCAACACTCTTGAAAAGACTTACGTATTTACGCAAAGACTGAATTTGGCAAGGCAAACCAACCACAACATATTTACCACCTTTTTGCTTTATCTCACTTAATATTCCCTCATAGCTTGTTACGCAATACTTAGAACTTCTACCAGCCAACACTTCTTCCTTTGACCTTGCAATATAGGTATGAGGTGTCATTGGCTTGGAATCTTCATACCCTACAACAACAGCACCATCAATATATTTTTTATCAAGAAGGAATATCAAGAATTGACTTAAACATCCACCAGATGCAGAATGAAAGCGAATATCATCATTAGCACTATAACCCGAGAAACATTTGTCATAATAACCTAAATACTTATCATAACCATCAGACTTCTCATGAAACAGTTCCTTACTTCTTGCAGCAAGTTCAATACCACGTCCTGCACAGACCTTCAAACATAATCCACATTCATTGCATTTTTCCATATCCACCACAGGATAATTAACATCCTTTCCATGGTGGATACGAATACATTTCTTTGCACAAGCATCTTGACAAATGCCACAGCCCATACAAAGACCATCAGAAACTACATGACTAACATTTGTTTTCATTATCCTAGCTTTTCAACAACTTCTGTACAGAATCTATATTGACTCAGACTATCCTCTATCATCTCGTGAATAGCCTTCTTATTATAGCGTTCAAACAATTCTTCTTTTTTCTTCGTTAAAACTTGCTGACGTAATACCTCAAAGGAGATTTTCTCTGGAAGAATAGCCCAATCACCACCAATAGATTTCAAGAAGCTCTTTGTTTTTCCAGGACCACGATAGCTAACAAATGGTGTATTCATTGTCAATCCCATCAGACCAACATGAAGCATAGAAGTCATGGTTACATCACACGAAGCCAACACACCTAAAAGTTGGTTAGGATTCTCGTAAGCATCCAAGTAAATATTCTTAGAAGGTTTCTCTGGCATATACTGATACGTCAATCCTACCTTAGGCATATGAGTTGTTATGAAATGGAACTCCATATCTTCATGGTCCTCAGCATACTTGTAAATATCTTCGAGCAATTGCTTGTCTAGATAACGTCCTTTCTTAAATTGAAGACAAACACGTATTTTATCAGTTGGAGGCAACATTTTAGGTTCAAAGAAATCTGGTGTACGGAAAAGCATATCGGCATGATAAACAAAATCCTTTCCAAAAGCCTGTTTCATCTGTTCAACATCACCTGCCAAGCGAACTGTTCCATTCACAAAAGCAGAAGAACGGAAAAAATCGATACGCCAATGAGAATACCATGTTTCTGGCTTCTTCACCCTACCATCACCACCCATAGAAATGGCACAGAACTTTACACTTGGATACTTTTTTGTAGCTAAATACAAATCCTTGAAATCAGCCTCATACTCACGTGCCGCCTTATTCAAAATCCGCTTGTACCACTTGAATGGAGTAAGCAGTGCACCTCCTGCTATCACAACTAAATTTACGTCCTTACAAAGCTCATCTACAGTCGAAGCCGACTCCAAATGATATAGCTCTGCCAACTCCTCATCAAGTTGAAACAACTTCACCTCATATCCCATCATCTGGATATGTTTTGCAAACGCAATCGCTTGCATATCATCGCCCACATTAGCATATCTAAGTGGAGCCCAAATTCCAATTTTACTTTTCATTACTTACGATTTAACATAACGATTTAACAAATCCAAAGAAAACATGAGAAGTTCATCATTAACCTTCTTCATCGCTTCCTCATCACTAGCCACTAACCTAAAACGATGAACAACCCTATTCCTTACTTGATAAATACAATCAGGAATACCATATTGCTCTTCCCTTTCTGGAATATATTCATTACAGATTTTTCGCAAATCTTTATAATTGGTTATCTTTATATTTGATTCCTTAACTATTTTTTCCAATCGTTTCGCTTCAGTATTGTCTTGTAGTTGTTTATCTATCTGTCGAACTGAAGCTGTACCTTTGTCCACCTTGTCTATCAATTTTTTCAGTTTTGAAATCAGAACATCATCCAACAGGACTTCAAACAGCTGATAAATAAAGAAAAAAGCGATAAATGGATTTCTCTCTCCAATAAAAGAATTCAAAAACTCTTCTACATAATTACTTATGTAAGAATCTCTTTCGGTGTTTAAGATTTGCTTACACCTTGTTAGATATATTGTATGATTTTCATTTTCTTGACAATGCAAAAAAATAGAACTCTCAAACACTCTGCCATGACTATAACCATACATAAACATTGAAAGTTCCAGCTCTTTAAACTGAGTATCTTGATGAAGATTAGAATTCTCTACGACCAAAAGATTCTTATCTTGGCTTATTCGTTCATTTATGATGTTTTCCCATCTCTCTCCATTTTGCAAACGAGTAATTACCTCATTATCTTTCAATAATTCAGCATAGGCATGAAAAGCATAAAATAAGAAATGAGGATTCTCTACAAAGTCATGCTCTGTAGATATCAAAGCAACATAAGGAAATAGCCATCCTATCCGAAAGTCACTTTCACCAGTAACACGACTTCTTATTTTTACTTCATGAATGTCATTTTCTGCAACGCTTTTTGTCCATTCTTGTAAAGTAAAAGCATCCTCAGCTTTTAATTCAAAAGCATTTCCATTCAGGTCTTTGTCGGAAAAAGGAAAAGGAATCAGAAGAGTTGCAGAATTACTATCTATTGGAAGCTCAAACTGACGTTCTTGACTATTATAAGTTAGTGCCATGTTCCTTTTCCTCCTTATATTGTTTGAAAGCCATTTCAACAGACCTGCATAAATTCAAATATGTACTTCCACTATTATTAAACAGATTCATGAAAAACCTTTTTAGATATTTCCGTTGTCCATCTCCAATCCGTTTGGCATGATGTTTAATATATTCCATCTTATCCAAAAGCAAATCGAAGAATTCAATATCATGAGGACTTCCTATTTGAAGATTAGAAAAAAATGTTTCCAAACTTACCAATTTAGAATAAGCATCATAATCAAACAAGCATCCCATTGCTGCACCGAAAGCTGAAAAGGTTTGTGCCTTATTCATAAAATCAGGAATATCCTTAGCATAAAAACTCTTGATTGATTTATTTGTATTTATGTTTCTCAAATGCCACCCTTCTGTAAGTTTATCCAGTTGCTTTGCAAAACTATTATATGTAATCAAGAATTGGCGAAACAAATCTTTTTGATAATCATTTTGACAAACCTTATCCAACTGCTGAACAGTGACTAACAAATCTTTCTTCGTAAGCTGTGATTCGTCACCTTCTATCAAAGAACACAGTCCTTCTATAGCATAATTAAAATTGTAAGTTCCTATTACCTTTGTCGAATTGTTAACTGACGTTTCTGTATTAAGATGAATTTCATCGCCAAAATCAAGTGACTGATAATCAGAATACAGAATTTCAATCTCATGCCTCTTACTCATAGGAATCTGTCCTGTATTTAGCGTTAGCATTCTATAAAGAATGCCAGTACGAGAGATACCCATATAAACTTCAACTCGAATCTTATGATTTTTAAAGCGTTCCAACAGCATTGTATTCTCTTTCGCTAATTCATTATAAACATCAATTAAAGAGTAAGTTCTTTGCAGACCATCCATTATCATAAGATTATCCACAAAATTGACGAAAACCTCTTCACCTTCATCATAAGCAATTCCTTCATCTTTGAAAGCTAAGACTATCGTTGGCATTGTGCATAACTTCTTTAAGTCATTACGCAATAAAGAATATATAGATAAAGAACTTCTAACTCGATTACGTTGATATTCATTATTATTGATGATTTTACGAGCAATATTTAGATATTCCTCGATACTCATCTCTATCAAAATATTGTCTGCTTGAAGAAATTCATCAAAGATTTTCGAAAGAGACTTCATTTACATTTTAGGTTTAATTGATTTTATAATTTTTGCAGGATTACCAACAACAACTGAGTAATCTGGAATATTTCCCTTAACAACTGCACCAGCACCTATTATACAAAAATTACCAATTGTTGTTTTCGGGAGGATAATTGCTCCTGCCCCCACAAAAGTATTATCTCCAATTTTCACATAAGCTATAGGTTTTACATGCCCCCCCATAACATTCTCTTTTACCAAGACGGAATAGTCATGGGCTAAAATTACAGCTTTTGTTGAAATGACAATGTTATTTCCAAGTTCAACATTTCCAACATTATCGATATAAGCATCATTGTGAATATAACCGATTTTGCCATTGAACTTTACACCTTGTATTTCATACGCTTTTTGAAGAAGAACCTTATAAAATCCATGTCTCAATGGACGTAAGACATAAGACAAAGAACATAATATATGAAAAACTATTTGTTTCATTATTTTATCTTTAACATTATTAACAAGAACAAGAAAGCTACTTGAATTCGTCTGAAACCACTATATCTTCTAACCATACTAGCAATAAGATTTCGTTTTATTGCAAATCTCGCTTCATTTACATCCTTAATTTCAAATCTTGAAATTTTAAACATATGGACGTATTTCTTATAAGCTATATCTATTAACTTTAGCGCATTAGAAAGTTGCTTATATGAATAGAAGTTTTTGTTATCATATAGAATTTTAACTGAACCATCATATCCTTGTATTTCAAGAAGAGAGTTCAACATAAAATTCACTCTTTTTTTGTGATTTTCTAATTGTAAATCTGTATAGGTATGACAGATGCTTTGGTCATTATCTCTATAATAAAGCAACCGCTTGTCAATAACAGCCATCGGGATATTGCGTAGAGCCATTTCGCCCCAAAGTACAAAAGCTTCTATATGCAATGCGCTCTTATTTTCATCATACATGATTGATTTTAATATATCCGTGCGAAAGAAAGAAGCAGGATGAGACAATGGAGTCCTAAAAACAGAACAGAATCGGCAAGCTGCAGGAAGAGTACAAGGATAATAATAACCCTTCTTTATTTTATCACTCTTTAGATGATAAACTTTTGAAGAACAAGCACCAATATTAGGATGCGCTTCCATAAACTCGACTTCTTCCTTGAGTCTATGTGGCAAAGAAATATCATCTGCATCCATCCTTGCTATATATTTTCCTTTAGCTAAACCGATGCCTTTATTCAAGGTTCTTATCAATTTTAGATTTTTCTCATTTTTAATATAACGGATTCGAGAATCTTGATAAGATAGAATTATCTCCTCCGTTTTATCAGTACTCCCATCATTTATTACAATTAGCTCAAAATTTGTATAAGTTTGAGCCAAGATACTATCTATTGCTTCCTTTAGATATTTTTCAGCATTATATGCAGGGAGAATTATAGATATTAAACTATTCGTCATTTCAATAAATTTTCCTTAAACCAAGCCTTAAAATTATCAAGTGAAAAATGCTGTGCTTTACGCCACGACTCTTCTTTCATTTTTGCTAATAACTCTCTATTGTTTGTGAGAGCCTTTATTGCTTCACTAAATTCTTGTGCAGAAGTACAAAAAACAGAATTGCGCTCATCACAATAATCATGTATAGAACCAACATCAGAAACAACCATAGCTAAGCCTGATGCCATAGAGGTAACTATAACGTTACTTCCTATAGTATCTTTCATTACATTTAACGAAATGTCTGATTTTTGCATCAAACTTCTTAATTCATTTTCTTCCAAATATGGGTGTAAGGTCACATTATCCAAATTGGAAAATTTGTCACGTAAATTATTTCGCCCCATCAAAAGATGAAAATGAGTTGTTGGACATTTTTGGATAATTGATTTCAAGAGGTCATAATCTCTCTTTAAGCTTCCCATAAAAATTACTTGTACATCTGGAAGGCATTCTATATTACCTTTGGAATAATAATGGGTATCTACATAATGATAAGTTACCACTATTTTACTATCATCGACACCTTTGCTTACCAAATACTTCTTTAGGCTGTTACCTAAAACTAAAATACGATCTACATAGCTCGCATGCTTCAAGAGAATAGGACTTCTTGGATACAATTCATCTAAGATTTCGTTCACGAAATGTGCAATAGCCGTAATATGACAATGAGCATGTAACTTTTTTATCCAATATGCCCAACTGTGTAAAGACGGAAAATATTCCATTAAGAATATCCTATCCTTCTTTTTCACTCTAACAAGAAGCTTTGTTAGTTTTATTGCCCCAATTAAACTAGCGACATATTTTCCTCCATGAAAATGATAAACAGGAATTTTAATCAAATTTGTTTCTTTTGGGAAAGCTTGATTCAATTCTTTTGCCAAGAAAGCCATTCCTGCATGATTTCCTTTCGTACTTCCCCATTCAACATATACAATGTATAACATAATGAATTACCAATGATAATATTTAAAACTATTTGGATATAGCCCAATAAGCATGAATTTAAATAAAAATGAGACACTTTTAAATATAAATGCAGATCTAAAGGCTATTTTTCTTATTAATGGTCTGTTTAGCGAAATATTAATATCTGAGTATTTGACATATCCAACCAACATTCTCAACACTCGTGCTTGATCATATTCCATAGCATTTTTTATTTGTTTGCTAAATTCACCCTTTATAATGTTCTCATGACTGCACAGTGTATCATATAAATCAAATGCTCTTTGAGAAGACTTAGTGGAAGTTATGCTCCCTGAATTGCGTATTAGATAGTTGTAAATACAAAAAGGAGAAACTACTAACTTATCTGTTTTTATTAAGAAACGTGGAGCAAATTCAATATCCTCATGCAAAATGCCTTCCTTGAATCTTAAACTGTTTTTATTCAAGAATGCCCGTTTTATGACAAATTGTTGCATAGGAACTCTGTCCATATCCTTTCGTAATAAACATTCATAGCCTTTTATCAAAAAAGCATTCTGTACATTAGGAAAATTCAAGAAACCAAGACTGTCTCCTCCCTCATCTTTTTTCTCAACTTTAAAAATATAAGCATCTCCTTCTATTGATGATAGTATCTTCAAAACATTTGTCACAGCATCTGATGGCAGCCAATCATCAGAATCTACAAACCAAACATATTCTCCAACAGAAATATTAATTCCAGCATTTCTTGCAGAAGAAAGTCCTCCATTAGATTTTGTTATCATCTTTGGTTTGTACTTTTTTACATATGGCTGAATACAATTATAACTATTGTCAGTACTACCATCATTGACTAGAACAACCTCTACTGGCAAAGTTTGTATTTGTTCAAAAATACTTTTTAAACATTTATCTATATATTTTTCAACATTATAGATTGGTACAATAATCGATAATTTAGTGCTCATCTTTACTATTATTTATAGAGAATTTAGAAACTAAATACATAAGCATTGCTTGAACAAAAAAACAACCTCTTGTATAAGCTTCCGGGTCTGTTAACGAAACAATAAATATATACAAAAAATAAGATTTGATGTAAAAAATATCACAAGCAACCTTAGCTTTAAAACACTTAAACCAAATGGTTAAAATGAAAAAGACTAATGGGATCCCTCCAACAAAAGACAAGCCTAATAAGCCCAAATCAACATAATTAAAATTGAACAAGGCTAACTTATTTTCCATGTAATTATTAGGACCAGTTGGTATTCCTGACCCCAAAATATATTCTATTGGACTTTGAAAATGATCATGAAGAAAATAATTTAAATTCAAAAGCCTAATATAATCATCGTTTGAAAAATTCTGCGTATCATTCCTTTCAACTATTGCCTGTAACGAATCTTGGACTATGCTGTTATTTTCCATAAGTACATAAATGCAACTAATAAGAAAAGCCACCAAAATACCAAATAAAGCAGAAGACTTAAAAGAAATATTTTTCAAACCTTTGACCTTTACAACAAGGTATATTGACGCAATTATAGCAGCACCTAACATTGTACGAAATCCACGTATCATTAAAACAGATACAGGCAAGAATAAACACAATAAATATATCATTTTCTTTTGAACCAAATACTTATTCAAAAAGAAAAATAGTGAAAAAGAAATTATGTTATAACAGCCAACATACATCATTCTATATGGGAAAGTACTATTTTGTATCCAATTTTGTGAAGCTCCAACAAAAAGTGCTTTTGGAAATATTGATAGCTGAATAAAATAGGCTACCGAAACTATGATTATTGATAAAACAATAAAAGTTTCCATATCTTTTTTAGTTGGAGCCAATGACAAAAGATAATAAAAGAACAATAAGTTAAAAAAATCTTTAGAGCCTAAGAATGAATAATAAAAGGATTGTCCACGAAAATAGTATGATGATACAGAACATAAAATAAGACTTACAAATATTCCTATAATATATGGTGTAAAAATATCATTTTTCTTTTTGTTGTTGAAAAATGCGAATATTGACAAACCTAATATTGTTAAAACGACATATGTATTATTTGCAAAAGGAAGCAATCCAAAGCACCCAGAAAATATCAATAAACCCAAAAACAGTTTTACCAACATAACCTAATCCTCCAACGTTTATAGCGTTCAACAACAATATTATCAAACTTTACTAATAGTACTTCTACAGAAGGAAACATATAATACCTATCAAAATAGCGATGAATATACTTCAACCATTTCATACGATACATTAAATTTGTTTTAGAATATTTTGGTATATCATTCATGTCTTTAAACAGTGATTCCCACAAGGGAACAACAGAAGACACCGAGAATTTTCTCTTGAGTTCTGATAAAACATAATTCGCATCATGTTCGTCTGTATTCAGCAACTTTATTATTTTCTCATGTAGAGAAAACTCATTGCTATACAATATATTTGTTGGCACATTCAAAACTGTATCCAAATATCCGTAGCAACGTTTAGTAGTACAATTACAACCCATTGATTGCATTTCTACAGCTGTATATCCAAAAGTTTCTGTCAAGCCACTAGGATTCGGAACACCTACTTTACAATGTTTAAGTATTTCGTTTTTCTCAGAACCTAGTATGCCCAAGAAATGTACAGAAGGTAATATTTTACCGTCATCTCCTGTTACATACTTTGACCACAACTTTTCATATGAAGCACTTGCTATACCTAACGGTCCCATTTTGGCATTCCTATCATATAACCTGCCAGAACCGATAACATACAATTCTGCATTTGGACAGCTCTTTAAAACTTTCTTCCAAGATTTTGCTAAATAATGAAATCCTTTATTAAAGACCAAATTACCTATATAGACCACATTGTGTCCTCTTTTGTCTTTATTCAGAGAAGCCACATCAAGCTTTTCATCAAAATACATCGAATTATAAATAAAACAAAACTTCTTATAAACAGGATGGTCAATCCATAAATCCATTTGTTCCTTGCCAACATTGATTATTTTTTTGACATTTTTACAAGAAGCATAAAAATTAACATCAGGTATTGTCATTGGATTATTCGCCCATAAAACAAACCCCATAGTTCCATCATACTCACCTAATAACAAATGAGATATTACTTTTTCATCTACTATAAAGTAATCAACGTCATCTTTATCAGCAGACTTAATTGCATTTTCCAAATTGCCACAAACAGTCTTTTTTAAGTTATTAGGAAAAAATCCCGCTTTATTACAATATAGAATTACATCTAAATTATTATTTCTTCTACTTAGATTAGTAGCTATAACAATTGCAGAAAATTCACTTCCACCAACACCTGGATTTCCGTTTTCAAAATCTGTAAAATCTACATTTGCTATATTATCATTTGACAAATAAAATCCTATTTTTTTCATTATTACGTAAGAATTTATAAATTACTATTCAAAAAAGTCAAAGACTTGTTTCTAAAAACATCTAACCGTTGTTCAACATCCATCCAATCAATATCTTGACTTATAACATCAGCTATACAATTGGGGGCAGTTATAAGACGGCATTCTAGATTCACAGCCCTAAGCAAATCGACTATTCTACTATTAGAATTACTGTGTTCACCCCTTAATGGGAACACAAGAAATGGTATATGAAACAGAATTGCATAAACCATTCCATGAAACGATGTGGTTATTACGAGTTCTGCATTGCTAATGTATTCTAGCCATTTGATAGGGTTCGGATATACATACTCTATATCTGGTAATAATTCAATAGCAGGAGTACGTCCAGAAGAAACTGTACCTATAATCTTATATTTATCTATAACATTACGTAAAGTATCCCAATATATATCATTCTTGTTATTTATATTTAAGTGATAGACATAAACGTATTTATTAGTATGCAATGCCGACAATTTGAAGATGCTTCTGTACACCTCTCCTGATAACAGCATAGTTGGGTCTAGTACATGTTCCGCTTTCAATCCAAGATTTTCACAAATAGTAATTCCCGACAATTCTCTAACACTAATTGCAGAAAATCTACTCAAAAATTTCTTTATAGTTTCTTTTTGATTATTAGGTATTACATCGCGTCCAAAACTAGCAGCATAAGATATCTTTGGTATGTTATCTTTAACAAAGGCTAAATAATAATACCCATTATTTACATCATTTACAGACATAGACCAAACCTGATCGCTACCTGTTATATATAAATCTGCATTTTTCTTTCTAAAAAGAGACCTTATACCAAAATAAGGTTTTGTCTTTTTTATATATTTTTTCCTAAAAGCACAAAAACCTCTTGGGTCATATACTTTCCGCAATCGCAGAATACTCAACAATTTATACTTGTAATATTGAAAAATTGATAGCTCAACATTATTATACAGAATTGTTATTGGTTGAAGACCTTTCTTTTTCAAAACATACTGCAAAGCAAAGTTTTGAAGTATTTGTCCATAATTATCTATAGTTGAACAAAATGTGGCAATGCCTACTTTTTTATTTTTTTCATTCATTTATTCTTTGATTTAATTTTGTGACATTAAAGCAAATTACTAAAGTATGCAATATAAATAAGATACCAACAAATATCACTATTGTACATTCCGCATCTTCATTTATTTAAAGACATACTGAACTACACCTTAAAAACTTTAAAAAGTTTTGTTACTACTTTTCCCAATAGTAGTGAATATTTTAAAGACCTTTTCATATTAAAGTTTTGAAATAATATATAAAACAATCTCCTTCGAACAAAATTACAAGAATGTTGTTCAATAAATCCACCATTTAAATGCTTGACAACATCAAATGGGAACTCTTTTTTAAAATAGAATTTGTCATCAATACAAAACTTATCTAAATGATTTACCAAGACCAAAGATAGCCCTTTATCGTCATCAATATGTTTGTCAACTTTTTCAACACACCAAAAATCACCCAACGTTAAGTCACTTCTTGATTTGCCATTCTTACAACGACATTCATAACATGATGGGCGTAAAAAGACATCAGAAAGAAACCCTTGCATATAAGGATTAGAAAAATGATTGTCAGATAACAAAATCACTTTTTCATCAGTTTTTGGTATTTTTATTCCACGAACAACAAAGCCGTATTTTTTCCAACCATAATAGCACTTGTTTCTAAACTCAATAACAGAAATAAGCGTTTTCTGACTTTGGTGTTTTTTTACTTCTATCATACTTTGTGTAAGAGGAAGAAGTTCTCTTTTTACATACTTTTTCCAAACACCTGGACTAGGAACTCCATGGCATAAGAAGTCAACAGTGAGTAGATTTATATAATCTTTCCTTAAAAACTTTTTTAAACCTAAAACTTGACATGGTGTACCACAAAATAGTACTTTACGGCCTTGCTTCAAGAAAGATTTCACTTCTTTATAACTTTCTCCTATATAGCTCTGAACATACTTACTTTGTTGCATTGGATATAGACCATCTAAAGTTTCTGTATACGTATGCTTTACATTCCAATCTTTATCAAATATGGCTCCAAAAACAACACCTTTATCTTCTATTACTTTTTTAGCCAACAAAATAAACATTCCACCTGAGGAGCTCTTACTTCTTTCCTTGGAATTAAAATTATATGCTGCAATAACTTTCTGTGGTCCTTTTGGTATTTCGTTATTATTAATAATAGGACATACCTTCTCACATAAATGACAATCAATACAATTTATCCTATCAACCACAGGATAACGAAAGCCTTCATTGTCTTCTTTAAAAGATATACATTTCCGAGGACATGCTTGTACACATGCTTGGCACCCACAACAAAGCCTCTTATCATTAATCACTATCATTTTTTTTTAACTTTAACAACAAAAAGTCTTTTTCAGACTTTTCCAATCCAAAGAAAAATACAGAAAACAATACAGACAACACAGATAATATAGTAACAACAACTAAGGTTGTAAAATTTTCTGACAAAAAGTAAACTGCTATTATTGGGATTATAGATGAAGTAATTGTCACCATAACACATGGAAAAACGACATGCTTGACATAACCCCATATAGACAATTTTATTAATGGTTTCACTAAAAAAACTCTTGCAATTTGGGCTGCAACACATAATACTATCTGAATGACAAAAGCCCACTCTGGCATTTGATGTCCAAATAGATTAAAAATAGCCCACGTCAACGGTAACAACAACAGATTAATACCGCCAACAATTAGTTGAAAGTTACGAATATGCCCATTTGCTCCTGCTGCATTGGACAAAGGATTACCTAAGGCTGTCAGAATGGAAATAATCAATATCAATTGTAAAAAATGAACAGAATGATCTGGTATATCTACTAACCATAAACCCAAAAGTGTTTTTGCTTTTAACATCACAGGTAAACACATAACAAACAACAAATAATATGTGTACTTAGATGACGCAAATATTAGCTTGTGCATATAAGTAACATCGCCTCCTGCATATGACTTATTTATCTGAGGAGTAACTGCTTGATTAAAGTTATTGCAAAGACTACTTACTGCGTTTTTTACTTGCATCGCAACACCACGTGCAGCATTCACACCTGGTCCAAAATAGATGTTTAGTAGTACATTTTGACCTTGATCCGCAAATATAAAAGCAGCACTTCCAACTAAACTCCATGATGCATAAACAACCATATCCTTTAACATCGCTATATTTTTAGGCCATAAAAAATGAATTTTCTTAAAAGTCCTTATTGCATATAGTTGATTAACAATGCGGATAAGTACTCCTACGCCGAACATTAAAATCGCATAGAGTATCAGTTTGTCATAACTAAAAATCAGCAACATCCATACTATAACCAATTTTAAGATAGTTTCTAATATGGATATGACAGCAAATGCATTCATTTTTTCATGAGAAGTAATCAACGCATTATATGGCACACTAAGAATATTGACTATACATGTAAATATAGAAAATTGATAAACCCAGCTCGCAGCATAGAATCTGCCTTCAGGAATATTCATTTTTTCATAAAAGATATACAAACCAATGGTTTCACCTAAAAGAAGAATGATTAAAGAAATGATGATATGCACTATTACAGCATTACTGAATGCAATATTCACACCATTCTCATCTTTTTTCCCCAACTCGAATGTTATGAATCGTGTTGTAGAACATTGCATGGCAAAATTTATAAATGTAAATAGGCTGACGATTCCACCTACCACATTATATATTCCATAATCCGTGACACCTAATGTTGCTAAAACTACACGAGAAGTATAGAGTGCAACAACCATTACAAAGATTTGTCTTATGTAAAGAAACAGCGTATTCTTCGCTATTCGCTTGTTATTATCTGATGTTTGAGTTGACATAAATTACCTTCCAAAATCCTTAATTCTCTGTTCTTCTTTTAATGAGCAGACAAGCAGTTGTCCATTCTTCTCGGCAACGATATAGCCATCTAAGCCTTGAACTACCACCTTGCTTTCATCGGCTGCATGAACCACGCAGTTCTTGCAATCATACAATCGGATGTCCTTGCCTACCTTGGCATTGCCAGCCTCATCTTGTGGAAGTAAGGTGCGGAGGCTGCCCCAACTGCCTAAGTCGCTCCAGCCGAACTCGGCTGGTAAGGTATAGATTTCCTTCGACTTCTCCATTACGGCATAGTCGATGCTTATCTTCTCGCAGGTTGGGAAGAGTTTGCCGACCACCTCTTTTTCCTGTTCGGTATAGAAAGAGGGTGCCATCTCATCCATAATGCTGGCAAGATTTGGCTGAAAGGTGCGGATTGCCTTACTGATGGTATCGATGTTCCATACGAAGATTCCGGCATTCCAATAGTAATTGCCAGCTGCAAGGTATTGCTCGGCTGTCTCCAGGTTCGGCTTTTCCTTGAAAGCCTCAACCTTGTAGATTTCATCTACGGATGTTGGCTCTGCTGCGGCGATATAGCCATAGCCTGTTTCCGGGCGGCTTGGCTTAATACCGATGGTAACGATGGCGTTCTTATCGGAAGTATAGCTCAATGCCTTGCTGAGCACTCGCTGATACTCCGAGGTATTGATGACCAGGGCATCGGATGGTGTCACCACGATGTTGGCATCAGGATGCTTCTTCTGAATCTTCCAGCAGGCATAAGCTATACATGGAGCGGTATTGCGAGCCTCCGGCTCTGATAATATGTTATCTACTGGCATGTCAGGGATTTGCTCCTTGACTATGCGAATGTATTTCTCGTTTGTCACTACCCACATGTTCTCGACAGGACAGATTGGCTTCAATCTATCTACTGTCAATTGAATGAGGGAACGGCCCACACCCATCACATCAATGAACTGCTTTGGGTAATCGGGGGTTGACATTGGCCAGAAGCGGCTGCCTACGCCGCCGGCCATGATAATGATTTGTATGTCGTTGAAATTATTCATAAATCTTGTTTTTTACCTCTTAGTCTCCTTAAAGGAAATATTGTTTTCGAAAACCTACCCGTCCTTCCTTACCGTTAAAGAAGGAGTTTTTTCTACCTCTCCGTCTCTCCTGCAAGGAGAGCTCCACTTTCTCCCCAAGCCCCTCTTCCTCAGGAAGCGGGGATGTAACCGCCCTCCGGTGCTCAGAACCGCTACGCTCTAAGGTTGGCGGACCATCAAAGGTCTTCGCCAGTTTTTGCGGGATGGGACCGCCTGGGGGCATTTCCCATCATAAAGGTCTCCGTTTCTCGTTGGTTAAGAAAAGGGAGTTCTACCTTTAACACCTTGCCTCATTCTCCTCTGGAACAGGAGGATGCAACAAACTCAACCATAACATCGCTAGAGTTTTAGCTCTTTACTTTTTTTGTTATTTCTCCTCCACATTATGCTTCATATAAGCAAGCAATGCATATAGCCGTTTGTTACGAGATCCGGCCGATTTAGTAGATTGCTGCATAGATTGAATGTATTGTTGAATATCTGGATCATTATCTTTACGCTTTACCTTAGTGTAAAAATCACTAAAGCTTTTAATATACAGAGAAACATCCTTATTTTCTTTACATAAAGTATAGGCAAACATCCACATTGCATACAAATGTGAAACACTTGTCTTATAATATAATTGCATATTATTTATCAAACTTGATAATACTAATGCTATTTTTTTAAACTCATCTTCCAATTGTGCTTGTCTTGAAGCATCCAGCATTTCATTAAGAAAATACTTCTCATAAAGTTCATCTAATTTTCCTTTATTACTATCTATCACCTTACCTTCTGCCATTGAGAAAAACAGTTCAGAACAATATTCAACATCTTCATATCTATTCTTATCCAGACGCATTAATATATGTTCAAAAGGTGCTACAGAAGGAAGTTTGGATAAAAGTTTATATAAGTCATATTGACTATACATTGCTTTTCTGAATTCCTGTGCCGTTAATGGTTCTCCATTACGATTCAGACGATCAAAAACATCATTGATCGTTTTTTCCTCATCAGAATCTATAAAAACTATGTTTATCTGATACTGCCAAAAATCTCTTTTTACTTCAGTAAACTTATCATTATCCCATTTGGGAAAATAAGTTCCATTCAAAAAATCATCACAATAGCCATCCTCAGAACATTCTTCCGGCAATGCTAATTTTCCATTAATGAATTTGAATATTGAAGTTAGACGTTGTTTACCATCTATAACATTATACTTAGTTTTTCCGGATTTTTGATCTATAAACTCATGCAGGAAAATGGGTGGTATAGGAAAGTTTTTAACTATAGAATCAATGAGAAAAGATTGCTTTTCTTCACTCCAAACATTAGAACTACGTTGATACTTTGGCTCTAAATTTATTTTTTCTAAACTATTAAACTCCCACAATGTAGCTATTGTAAAGGAAGTTTCATGTCTTTTAAATCGCTTCATATCTTTAATAAATTTGAAGAATCAGGAATTACAATATATCTATCAAACAAAGTCATCAGAACTGCATTCAACACTTCTGGCGGATAAGGATTTACCATAACTAAATGCTTAATATCTGAAGTTATTTCTGACAAATAGGTATCTATTTCTTGACGATCTACATGCCAATACGATATTCCACAAATAACAACACTATCATCTTTAGTTAAATGACTTGCTAGAACCCTAATATGATTACGAATCTCAGCAGACCAAGATAGCTTCATTCGGGAAGAATCACCAGCTGGCGGAATAATAGCATTTATAATATTCAGGCAATCTATTGTAAGTATCCGCTCAACTCCGTATTGCATATCTCAAAATAATATTGTAACTTTGCACGGCGGCATCATTTTCCTAAT
>CAKQUG010000010.1 GCA_934277545.1 uncultured Alphaproteobacteria bacterium
AAGAATTAAGTATTAATAGTCCGGAGTCTCAATATATAGAGGGTTACCTCTTCTGAGATTTTATCCGGACACTAGTGTAATTTTACCTAAAAAAAAGAAACTCAAAAACTTATTTCGTTCCAACACCTTTACCAATAACAGACTTGCAACTGTCAAGATAACGACATATACAGGATAAGCTAAACAACTGGAGATATTTGCCCCCCCCATTTCTTTAATTATGTTTATAATAATAGCATGTATTGGGTAAATTGCCAATGTATACATTCCTATCTGGGTAAAAGATTGAATGCCTTTTACATTTTTATTCAACTTAAAAAATGAAATAATGGAAAGAATTATAGTCATGGCTAAACACTGCCGATACAGATACCCCAATGCCTCACCTTTTTTTATCATATTAAAGGCATCATGATAATAAAAGTTTATATTACCCAACTTAAAATTGAATAAAATTACGTATAGACTTACCCCACAACACACCAATATCGCTAAATATTTAAACCTGATAGAAAACAATTCCGCCTTATGGGCAAGGAGACCTAACAAATAATAAGTAAAGAATTCCATTGTTGCGTGAAAGCTACAAGGACATACTGTCATCATAAAAGAGAATAAAATGATGAAGACAGCAAGATTATTATTCGCCTTCTTACTTACCAAAGCACAGACACCTGCAATTACGGAAGTTTTTAGAATAAATGGTAAGAACCAAAATGAATTAAAGATGCCTGAGAAATTAAATAACAACACAATTGTTAAACTAAAGTTCTCGCTATAAGCATTTAGACGATGGCTATATAATAAATATGCGTAAAACATTAAAGTTAGCAAAACAATTGTTGCAGCAACTGTCTTAACTGTGTGCATTTGAAAAGTATGACTCATTCCATAATCAATAGCCCAATAACAAAGATTTGGGATACCAATACATATAGTTAACTTCTTGATATACTTCCAAAAATCAGATAATTGACATATTCGTTCAAGTGTATGGTAAGCACAATATCCGGATATGAAAACAAATAAAGGCATATTGAATGACAAAATCATTCCAGCTGGTAAGATGTTATCTTTGATTCCGATATTAGCAGTATGCATCCATATAACAGATATTATTGCAAGTGCTCGAGCATTATCTATCCAAACTTCTCTTTTTTTTATTCTGTATTGCATTTTCTCTATAATTGTTTAATTATTTTTGCAGGCTGGCCCCCCACTATTGCATAAGGTGGAACATCTTTTGTTACTGAACTATTAGCAGCGATAACAGCCCCTTCACCAATATGAACACCACTCAATATGGTTGCTTTATCACCAATCCATACGTTTTTACCGATGACAACAGGTCCTTTACAATGAATTCGACGTGAAGCAGGAGCTTTGTTTTGCCACTCATATCTACAGTCATCATCATTTGTTGCATAGCTGCCGTGGTTGTTATCTGTGATGGTAACCCACTTTCCTGTCAGTGTCCCTTCTCCTATTATAATTTTGTCACAACATGTAATATTATTATAAGCACCAAAGTGACAATGACTTCCAATAGATATTTTTGGGGTAAATTGCTTATCTCCAAATTGTTCCCATACCATAAGATACAGACCATCATCAAAACCTGTATAAGCTCCAATACTAATGTATTTCATACCTTTCAAGGAATTAATTTTACCAAATCGCACAGAATTATGGCAAGATTTAAACCTACTAAACAACCAAAAAGAACGAATTTCTGCTATATGACTTTTAAAACTTACTTTCAGTTCGTATGGAAATACCTTTTGGAGAATTGAAAAAACAATAAATAATATATGTTTCATACGTCATTTTCTTTACTCTCTTCGAATAATTTTTCTAATTTTTGGGACCCACTTTAACAACTGAATATTTATTATACTCTTAAAGGGCATATTTTTACAAACAAACGAAAAAGGAATATTCTTAATTTTCTGCTTATAATCATGGAAATATAAAGAATACCATGTTTCATTTGATAATAAAGAATCAACAAACGAAAGCAACGTCTTTAAATAGAGCTTTCTCATTAGCTCATATAATTCTACATTTACAAGTTTGCAATCATCCATTATGTACTCATAATTCGCCAAGACATCGATTGCTAAAGGTTTTTTAGATGTAGTACAAATGCTATCTTCTCTATATCTATAGTAATATACATAACAAGGAATCTCTAACATACACATATTTTGATTACATATCGATTTTCCTAAATCATACATAAATAGCGTATCCTCATTATTATGTCCTTCTTGAAATTTAACACCAGCTAAAACACTTTTCCGATACAACTTATTCCATACAGTAAAACTTGCCTTTTGACTTAAAGTAGCAATAGCTATTCTATCAGCAGGATATCTCTTTTCTTCTGAAATCAGCCACTTATCCATAAATGGAGATATTTCTCCATTTTGATATCGATATATCATACCAGAAACAATACCAACGTCATCCTTACCATTTATGCTGTTATATAATTTATAGATTGCATCTTTGCATATAAAATCATCACTATCTACAAAACCAATGTAATCACCAGAGGCAATATCAAGCCCAGCATTACGAGCAGAGGACAAACCACCATTTCTTTTATGAATAACTTTAATTCGCCTATCCTTTTTTGCCCAATTATCACATAAAAGAGGGCATGCATCAGGCGAACCATCATCAACCAAAATGATTTCAAGATTTGAATACGTTTGATTTACTATTGATTTTACACATTCGTCCAAATATTCTTGAACTTTATAAACTGGCACAATTATAGATATTAAAGAGTCTTTTTCCATATTATTTCAATATAAATTGATAACAATTATTATTTATCCCAGACAAATGCACATCCTGCATAAGGAATTGAACCTATTACTCTCACAAAACCATAAAAAGCATAATTTATAGCAAAGAGAATATAAATAGGAATTTTTAAATGGGGATTCTTAAGCAGGTCTAATCGTGTTAAAGAAACCGCCACAAGAAGAGGCATCATCAAGTCCGTCCAATTTGCAAATCGAATAAACAACTCAATATCCCCAGCAATAGATTTCAAGATTAAAGCAATATAAGCAAAGTAATACATAACTTGTAGCTTAAAATCATTTTTTGAAAGTTTAAAACCAATAAAAATAGTTATGCAATTTACTATAAAACTAATTGTCAAATATATAGTTGAAAGTTGATATTTTTTTTTACCTAAAACATTGGCCATCGATCCTTCTTCAGTAAAAAAGCGATCAGAATTATCTATATAATTTTGCATATTATTATCTTCGCCTAAATTAAATTGGGAAATATAATCCGCAAAACTTTGGAACCATTCTGGTTTCCAACAGAAAAATGTAAAGGCATATAATACCAATAATAACCATGGACTTTTAATAGGTTTCTTACAATACACAAAAAACAAGAAAAGTACTATACCATATAAACCTGACATATGTATAAAAGGCACGATACAAAGCATTACAAGCATTAATTTCTGTCTATTATATAAATAGCATACATATGCAAATATAAGAAACGAAGTTGCAAATGTCTGCCTAATAATATTTTCCGTTTGGCCGTTTGTCATTAAGAAAAACAGAGGAAGCCCCCAGGTTGCAGCTTTAGGGTATTTCTTAAAAATTAATAGTATTCCACATATCAGTAAAGCACTATATAAAATAAATACAATTGTTGGATCAACTCCCAAAAAATGGAATAGATTTACCCATAGTTTATATAATAATTCTGGATTTTGTGTGCAATATGCTCCTACAGCAAAATTTGTAGATAAGTCCATATAATAATGATAATAGTCTGCACCACGCATCCAACGTAAACCTTCTATTAATGAATACGAAACACCTGCAATCCAAGCATATTTCTTAAAGTGAGTCTGTTTACTATTATCATTAGCTATTTTCCATCCACAGAAAGCCAGCAATATTGTTAGCAGAACATATATAGACCAGTAAACTATAAAATTACCAGCAGAAGAAGAATAATGCATATATGTATATTTTTAAATAGGATTAGAAAAAAAAATGTCTAAAAAATATGTAGGATTTTCAATAATCTTTCCTTTACGATCTAAGACTTTCTTGATTAATTCATAGGCTTCACATAAGTCATTTGCAAACATTATATTCTCATGGAAAATATTTCTAGGAAACCAATTTACGCCACTCTTTAACTTATGATCGGTACTAGCCAAAACAACAACTGGAGTATCTACTATTTGAGAAAAGATAGTGCCATGATATCTGTCTGTTACTATAACTTGATATTTTGAAAAAGAAAGAAGAAAATCTTTTATAATCTGCTCTCTTCTAAGAGGCCAATCCCAGATTTTTGCAATAATAGTTGTATCTGAATTATTGATGAAAACCCCATTCAATTTTGCTTTCAAATGATTGATTTCCTCATCTGTATACAATTTTTCAGCATCGTTTCTCATACAAAAAAGTACACCATTTCTATTTGCAGAACAATGTACAAAATTGGTTCCTATCAAACTCGTGACAACATCTGGCTTCAATGATATTTCATTTTTTGAGAAAATCGTCATCGCTTTAGAATAAGAAATTTGATCTCTACATATTAGATGCAATTTAGAATGCTTGTTAAAGCATTTAGCTACTTGTTCTTGAATCTTAGAAGATAAAAAGTGTACTGTTTGTGGGAGAATTGTTATTTTGTTATCGTAAAACTCATCTATGACACGGCATAGCATTTGCCAATTATTATACAAATCACAAACTAAATAACCACTATGAATATATACCAAATCATTGGTCGTTATTTTACTTTTAATTGCACTAAACACCTCATCCGTCCCAACGACAAGAGGAATCTGGATAACCTCATAATCAGGATACCATTGCTTAAAAAATCTTAGCCAACATAGCAATTGTGCTTGATCGCCTAAATTCGAATGTGTAGGTGTCAAGAAATAGTAAATACGTGGTCTACTATATGTGGCATTAATCTTGTTTAAAGTCTCTCCTATAAGTTTTTTCACATAATATGTGAACTTATAGTAATTAATTTTGTTTTTAAACTTTCGAATTATACTTTTCATTTTTTTTACCATTTAATTAATCTTCCAATATGTAAGCGTCTTAAACATGCATCTATTTTAAACAATATCCATAAAAGTATATCACGCACAAAAGAAGACCGAAGATGATACTTCACATAAAATATGATATTAGGATATTTTTTTTTCATGTATACTTTCTTTGCAGGAATAAAACCTTTTTCAAAATAAAGCTTCCAAAAACTTTTTCGGCCTAGCTCATTATGAAACGGTCTTTTTAAGCTATTGTTTGTCATTAAAGACTCTGCTAAGTTTCTCTTTCTAAAGATAAATTTTTTAGAAATTTTATTTGAGAATAATGTAGTAGCTTTTATTGAATTACAATATAAAAGAGAAACACCTTTTCTTTCAAAGTCTCGACTTTCATTCTTTAATTTATCATAGCCCCACCAATCAGCAATTGTAAAGTCTGCAATCCTTTTTACTGATGTAAATTTACATAAGGAGCATGATGGCCTTAAAAAAATATCATTCAAAAAACCTCGTATATAAGGATCTTCATAATAACGTCCTATATATATTTTTTTCTCTCTCTTTTTTTCAACATGACCTTTTATGGTCATGTTGTAAAAAATCCAAGAGGATTTTTTACAACGGAATTTGACATCTGTCAAATTCATTTTTTCTGTCTGAGCTATATATTTCTTATATTCTTCAAAAATCAATGGAGAAGGTACGCCGTGACAAATCAAATCAACAGTTAGCAGATTTTCATAGTCCTTTCGTAGATAATTTCTTAACCCTGCAATTTGACAAGGTGTTCCACTAAAAAGGACTTTTCTTCCTTGTCGTAAAAAGTCTTTTGCCTGTTCATAAGTATTGCCAATTCTACTCTGGACATACTTGCTGCCCCTCAAATTATTTTCCAAATCTTCAAGGGTCTCAACATAAATGTGTTCCGCTTGAAGCTTATCATTTAATGTACATCCAAAAACGACACCACCGTCTTCTAAAACAGGTCGCGCTATCTCTGTAAAAGCGCCACCAGAAGAACTATTTATGCGCACTGCCTCGTTAGAAGACCAACCACTATAAATTTCTTTAGGTTCATTAGCCAAAGGATGATGATTGATAGGACAAGTCTTTGCACAAAGTCCACAATCTACACATAGACTTTCATCTATTTGAGGTCTGTCAAACCCTTCTTTGTCTTGTACAACACTTATGGCATGATGCGCACATACGTTCACACATGCCATGCATCCAGTACAATCAGAAGTACAACATATTTCTTTCATTCTAAAATCTTGATTTAAAAATTGGTATTTTCTTGAATATCATATTGCGAGCCATCTCCTTTTCGTGTGAATTCATGCCCACAAAATAGACATCAAACATTGTTACAATCAAAGTTGTAAATCCTACAACAAGGAGATTTGTCCAAAAGCCATCAACAATATAGTTTAAGATAACAGGTATTGGCAAAGCTACTATTGTCACTGCTAAAATTGGGACTAATACATTACGAAAATAAGGAAGCAACGGAAAGTCCAATTTCTTCTGCATATATACACAACGTGCAGTCATTGTTACAAGATTAACAACAATGCGAACTATCCAAACTGTATAAACTGGCAATCCTACTTTCAAAACGATATAGGCTATTGGAAAATTTAAGAATATGAGACTCGCCATCAATATCTGATAGTTTCGAATCTTACCTGTTGCTTGTACTGACATCCATAAAGGAGCTGTAATTGCTTCTATTGACAAGAAGATCAAAATCAACCGACAGAATATCGCTGTATATTCAGGTACTTCCTTCAACCATATTTCCAAGATTCCATCAATAGTAAAGAGTATTGGCAAAACCAAGACTATCACCACGAAATAGGAAAATTTGGAGGTTTGAAATATCAGTTTATGAAAACGCTCGACTTCTTTGGCTGCATACGTTTTGACTATTTGGGGTTGGAATGCTGTCTGGAAATTCGAGATAAAACCATATACATTATTTGACACTTGGTTAGCTATACCTGCTGCCGCATTAACTGTCACACCATAAAAGATATTGATAAGGATATTCAGACCTTGCTGAGCAGCTAAGTTGGCAAGACTGCCAAAGAGTGACCAACCAGAGAAACTAAACATCTCCTTGAAAGCCACTTTGTCCCAAATTGCCTTATACTTTGTTATCTCAAAATTGCGATTGCAATATACCTTATATATTATTGCAACGATAAAAGGCACTATCGTATATAAAAACGAATAGAATATCAATTTATCGAATGTGGTTATATATAATAGGTATACGACCAAGAGCTTGGCTACGACTTCCACCAAAGAGATATAGGCATAGAAGTTCATCCGCTCATAAGCTATAATTGATGCATTATATGGTACACGTAGAAGTCCTATTACAAACTGTATCAGCGTGAACTGATACACCCAATGGGCAGCGTACATTCTCTCCGAAGGTATATTCAGTTGCGTATTGACGAACCATAATCCTACCGTTTCTCCCAAGACGATAACTAAAATAGAAAGCAATATGTATGTGTTCATGCTCATGCAGAACACCACATTGGTTTGTTTATAGTCTTTTCGCCCTATATGGAAATTGAGGAATCGTTGAGTTGCAGAAAGCAGTGCTGTATTCAAGAAAGAAAAGAGCACCACCACGCCGCTGATGATATTGTTCAGTCCATAATCTGCTGTACCGAGCACATCCAGCACGATTCGGGATGTGAACAATGCCGTCAGCATCATGACGAACATTCGCATGTACAGGAACAGCGTATTCTTCGCTATTCGTTTGTTATTATTTGATTGAAGTGACATAGCTATCTATTTTAAAGCATTTTCAATTTGCTCATTTATCTTAGCAGCAGCTGTACTTTCTCCACATGGAGAATTATCTGTAATAAGCTGTTCTACTCTATTTCGCAAACTTCCTCTATCCTGCGTAGTAAAAGTATTGTGATAATATTCTTCTACAAGTTCTTTTTTACGACTTTTAGAATCTGCACCTTTCGCAATTTTTGAAAGAATTTCCGTACGATATTTTTTCGCATAAAAGCAAACCAAAGGTACTGCTACTTTATCAAACAAACCATGACCTCTAAAAATTTGATAATAATCTTCTACAGGGTATCCTAAGCCTTTTAGTTTATTTTCCCAAAAGTGAAAACGATTTCCATATTGATTAAAAAGTATTTGATTCTTATTTCTCCAGTCTGATATTTTACGTTGAACTTCAGACTCATTCAAACCGTTATCATCAAATTCAACAAAAGATAAACATTTTTCAAAATCTTCGATTTTAAATCTTGAATCTTGATTATCTTTCATCACTAAAAGAAGCAAGAGTAAGTCTTTGAAAGAAACGGATATCTTACCTAAGATATTTTTTATGTTTACCGTACAACAATCTGCCAAAGATGCCTTCAATATGTCAACCTTCAAAAGCCCAGGCTGACACTTTAGGTTTTCTATTGAATACCACCAAGTCGTTAGAATATACTTATTTCTTCTAATAAGATTAGTATAAGCACTAAAATCTTTAACCAACTCATCGTAATCGCTATCTATACATATCCATAGATTTCGCCCTAAATCGGATTCATTTTTATATGACAAGACAGAAGCTTTACCTTTAAGAGTCTTATCTCTGTCTCGGATAACGCACACATGAAATTCAACATTATAGATTAATTCGAACGGCAGTAAGAAGGATATCCAAAATACTTTGTCTATTTCATCTTCCACATAAACAAGGATAACCTCTTTTTTTCTAAATTTGTTACTTAAGCTAACAAAACTTGAATTTAAATATTGTCGAATATCTGATGCCATAGCTAATGTTTCAATTTTTCAATGTTAGCAACTTTAGAATCCCAACCATTAAACAAGAGGGATGGTGAGTGAGTTGCAATTATCAACTGACAATTTGGATTAAGCTGTTGAATTTTATCAATCAACTTCTCTTGCCAATCTACATGTAAGGAAAGTTCTGGCTCATCCATAAAAACAATGTAATCTTGCTTTTCTTGTAATAAAATTCTAAGCATAATATAGAAAACCTGTTTTTCACCAGAAGACAAGTCATACATGGATATATGTTTACCTGATTTCAACACGAAATCTGGCTTTGATTTAGATATATCAATTTTCTTACCCGACTCTGCAAATAATTCATTCATGATTTGGCCGAAAAGATGTTTTTGAGAATACACATCATGCACAAACTCAGTAGTTACCTCATTGCCATTCAAGACATGTTGTTCGATCTTATTGGCAAGACTACCTATATAATAAGAGTAATTTTCCATGCAATCAAACAACTTCTTGTCCAAATGAGACTTTGGTCGTTCCTCACTAAGTTCTTTAAAAGACGACGATTCGTCTTCTTGCTTTGGTAAAGGAGCATCAAAAGTACTAATTACACTTAGATGAACAAGGTCTTCCAGTTCGGTTGATTTTATTTGTTTACCCTTATGAAAGAACTGTGTAAGAGTTGCAAAGATGCCAAAATCCAAATGAGAATTATGACGTTCACCAACATCTTCCGAAACTTCCTCTAACAATGTTTTATAAGATGGATCATCTTGTGCTCTTTCTTTTAGAGAAAGAAAAGAGTCTCTAAAATTTATGCACTGAACAGAATAATCATCTTCAAACATGAGCTTAATTTTATCAGCTTTTCGGATTAAGTTCTTTTCCATTCTGTAAGGTGGTATAGTAGAACATACTAAATCAAATATAGTAGTCTTACCTGCACCATTACCACCAACAAGGATATTTACATCTTCATTTAAGTTCCATATCAGATTATATTCATGCCATAAACCTGTAATATCTATTTTCTTAAGTTTCATAATTCTAAAAAATTAAATGATTTACTATCTGTTGAATTAAGTTTTCCTTATTCTTACTGTCACAAACTCCAATAGGAATACCTAACGTATCTGCTACTTCTGACGCATATTTAAGCTCCTCCTCTTGAAATTCGGTCATAAGTTCTGATGAATATATACGCTTATCTCGTTCATTCAATCTCTGACATATTACGGCAGGCTCTTCTATCAATACCACTATCATGGAAGGAGACATTAATTCGAACACATCTATAGGAACACGCTCTATAGTTCTACGTTCTGTCAATAAGCAAAAGTGACCATCTAATATGTAACTCTTATCCTGATCTATAAAATAAGGAAGATTAGTCAACAAAGTATTCTGGGTTTCTGAAACATCTCCAACTTCTTTAATAGCAGGATTCTCCCATTTTATAATTGTACTACAAGATAAGCTCTCCACCTCTGGACATTTGTCCGTAACTGATTTGGGAAATGTAGATTTTCCAACACCATGCACTCCACCCAAAAAGACTATGTTTCCATTCTTAAACATAAGATACTTACTTTTTGTTTGTTTATAAAATATTGATAGGAGCCTCACTATCAGCATATCACCATTTGCATTGTAATTTTCCAACAAGCCATATTTATCCATTAATGGTAGCATTTTCTTCCTTCCATAATTGCTTATACCATTAATTGCTGATAGATATAACTCATCATTGCTTAGTTGAGACTGTAACAAGTCTGCATATTTTTTAGCATCTGGCATTTGTGAGTCTTCTATATACTTCAATATATGATACAAATGCCTAAAATAATGGCCTAAATTTGAAATATTTGGAAGGAAAAAGTCCATATAAAGATTATTTACCTTGTTTTTCAACATTACCTTATTCTTTTCAGTAACTTGATCTTGGATATAATTCAATTCAGAAAGAGCATCTGAAAGTTGTGACTTTAGAACTTGAAGATACAAAATACCCTCATAAGCTTCGTTACCTACAGCTCCTTTCAGCTGACTTCTTATCATCTGTTGCTGTTCCAATAGACCAAAATAAGTTGTCTCAAACTGCTGGCGTTTCATCGCCTCATCTTGCTTTCTCGCAAACTTCACTTGGGAAGTATATGTGACATAAACAAGGTAAATACCGATGACTCCCACTATAGTTCCAACTGTACCACCTACATAATCACCAAAAATGCCAAAATCCCCTGATGTCTCAGCAAAGTCGGTTTTATGCAAGACAAGGCAATAAACAATTATTGGACTAATAGCAAACAGTATTGCAGCAAGCCAAATAAATGCATTATAAATCTGCTTCATCAATATATCTATAAGATTGTGGTGGTTTAACACCTGGATATTTATCATCGAGATCCATATACGTCTTATAAGGATGAAAAGCATCGATAACGATAGCATAAGCTATATCCTTATTTTTATAGTATCTCATAAAACTCTCTTTGGTCATACCAGATCTTGCATGAGTTTTTTGCCACAGCAAAGATGGTGTATCAGATAAAATTGTCTTAAACTTTATCTCTCCAACTAATTTTCTTATATTGCCAGAAGAATAAACAACAATTGTATCTATATTTTTCCTTTTAAAATCTTTCTTGCGAAATTCATATTTTTTTTCACCAGAAATAATTTTTTCGACATATTGGGGTTTAATTGACAATAAAATTTTCATTTACATTACCTTTCTTTAAGATATAATCAAATTGATCGTCGGTGAGTTGGAAGAATCCCCAATAAATAGTTGATGATATTTTAGCCTCATCCAGCAACATTCCTCGTGTAATTCGCTTAGCTAATGCTATATTGTAAGTCATTTTTATAACCACCAAATTATCATTCAGAAACCACTTACGCAAATCTCCCTCTGTAAATATACTATAAGATTTACAATAATCAAGATAGTCATCTACTGAGGAAAACGCATCTTTCGTTTTTACTTCTTCCACCTGACATATAGAGGTAACAACACTACGAAAACGAGCAGCTCCCATGCCATCATTGGTCCTGTATATTGCAAGAAGATCACCCTTTCTTAGATTAGCCGTCTTAGGCATAAAACAAATATACACCTTATGAATGCTATTTGAAAAAGATACATCCTTCACCAAATCATCCACATTTCGCTCTTCATTTTTCAATATAGAATCAGAAAACAAAGGAGTATGAAACTTTGGATATATTGACAACAAGAACTTTCGTTTATGCTCTGGCTGTATCAGAGGATAGTCATATAACAAATCCCCCGTATACTTAGAAAAAGTTTTAACCAAGACTTTTTCCTCGCCTTTTGTTCCATAATCTTCAAAACCATACTTTCTAAGCATATCCATGAGGCGTTCATGTTTTGGAAATATGGTAACATAAGCTTCCTCAAAACCGTCATAGATTGCACGGTCCATTATCTTTTTGATAAATTTCTCGCCTAAGCGAGTGTTATGCGCCTCTATCTTGAACGTACCAACTTTCAAACGTCTCTTTGGCTCCATCAAAGGAGAAATATCCTTATCAACTTTGCCACTTTCATCCTTCAAGTAGAGAAACCCCTGTAAGTGTTCTTTATCATCGTACTGTACAAAAGCTTCCTCTCCAGCATTGCTTTTTCTTTCATACCAATCAGCAAAGCCAGGATAATCATTCTTCAAACTATCAAAAAAAGTATCATCAAGATTAATTGACGAAAACTTACGTATTTCCATATTTTTTGCCATAATCAAAAGATTTTAAAGTTCATATTTTTATTATACAGGTAAATACTTCATTGCGACTCCAACTAACGCATTATATATTTCGATTTTTTCACTCCCAATGTGTTCAATATGACTCGGCTCGTGTACAGCGACACCACCATCATAAAGAGCATTAGGAAGTAAAGGAGCAAAGTATTCTGTAAACCACCAATACAGCGTCCCCACTATTTTTCAGCGGGTTAGCCGTACCAGTATTTTTGAATAAAGTTTTGATTTTCTAAAATTTAACAATCAAGCGACGGCTTGGGATGTCTTCGTTACCTCAGCATCCGTACCATCTTCAAAATGGCGAACATAGTCACATGGTAAGAACGAGGCATCAACCTCCTCTCCACAAAGTATGAGAGTAAGGAGATGCCTATTTGTATAAATCTACTTTTATATCAAATGGACTATCGAAATCCTTTAGCATGGCATGCTTCGTATCTTTTTCAGAGAGATTGGCATGCTCTGTTGGGATTTTCCAATCAATACCGAGGGTATCGTCGAGGATGCTGATACCACCATCAGCCTCTGGATGATAGAACTCATCACACTTGTATTGGAAGACGGCTGTTTCTGAGAGAACAGCGAAACCATGGGCAAAACCCTTTGGGATGAAGAACTGGACATGATTGTCTTCTGTCAGCTCTACTGCCACATGCTTACCATAGGTTGGTGAGCCTTTGCGAATATCCACGGCGACATCAAGTACTCTACCCTTTACGCAGCGTACCAACTTACTCTGAGTATAAGGTGGGCGCTGGAAATGCAGGCCTCGCATCACGCCATAGCTGCTCATTGACTCGTTGTCTTGGCAGAAGTGAACACTGTGTCCCAGGATTGGGGCAACCTTTTCTTCAAACTCTCGCTCGCTGAAGCTCTCGAAAAAGTAGCCACGAGAATCGCGGAAGAGGCGTGGCTCTATAACGAGAATGCCTTCAATATCAGTCTTTATTAAGTCCATACCTTATTATATATTATACATTTTTTCGTAATACTTCTGGTAATCACCAGATGTCACGTTGTCCATCCATTCCTGGTTCTCGAGATACCATTTTACGGTCTCTTCGATACCCTCCTCAAACTGGAGAGATGGCTCCCAACCCAATTCCTTCTGCAACTTTCTAGAGTCGATGGCGTAACGCATATCGTGACCCTTTCTGTCTGTTACATAAGTAATCAAATCCAAGTCAGCACCCTCAGGGCGACCGAGCAATCTATCAACAGTCTTGATAACCACCTTGATGATATCGATGTTCTTCCACTCGTTGAAACCGCCGATGTTGTAAGTCTCGGCAATCTTACCCTTGTGGAAAATCATATCGATGGCACGGGCATGATCTACTACATACAACCAGTCGCGCACATTCTCACCCTTACCATATACTGGCAATGGCTTGCGATGACGGATGTTGTTGATGAACAACGGAATCAACTTCTCAGGGAACTGGTATGGACCGTAGTTGTTAGAGCAGTTGGTCACGATGGTAGGCATACCGTATGTATCGTGGAAAGCACGGACGAAGTGGTCTGAGCTTGCCTTAGATGCAGAGTATGGAGAGTGAGGATTATACTTGGTAGTCTCTACGAAGAACTCCTCGCCGTAAGCCTCGTGGTTCTTATCGCTAGATGCCTTGGTGGTGAAAGGAGCAGGCACGCCCTCAGGATGAGTCATCTGCAAAGCACCGTATACCTCATCGGTAGAGATGTGGTAGAAGCGCTTGCCCTCGTATCCCTCAGGAAGGCTCTCCCAGTAAATCTTGGCAGCCTGGAGCAGAGACAGGGTACCCATCACGTTGGTCTGAGCGAAAGTGAATGGATCCTTGATACTTCTATCTACATGGCTCTCGGCAGCGAGATGAATGATGCCATCCACCTTGTAGTCCTGCATCAGCTTCAACATCAGGTCGAAATCACAGATGTCGCCCTTAACGAAAGTATAGTTAGGCTTGTCCTCAATGTCCTTGAGGTTAGCCAGATTACCAGCGTATGTCAACTTATCGAGGTTGATGATGTGATACTCAGGATATTTGTTCACGAAAAGTCTTACTACGTGTGAGCCGATGAAACCAGCACCGCCCGTGATAATGATATTCTTCATCTTCTTAATATTCTAAATTCTTTTTTAATGTTTGATCTTTCTCTTCAAGTATTGAAAGGAGATACTTGCCGTAGTCATTCTTCAACATAGGCAGAGCATTCTCTCTCAACTGTTCTGCCGTAATCCAACCCTGACGGTATGCAATTCCTTCAAGACAAGCAACCTTCAAGCCCTGTCGCTTCTCCAATACTTCGATAAAGGTGGATGCCTCTGAAAGCGAATCATGGGTTCCGGTATCGAGCCAGGCAAATCCTCTAGCCATGGTCTGAACCTTCAACTGCTTATCCTTTAGGAACTCCTGGTTCACCGTTGTGATTTCCAACTCACCGCGAGCAGAAGGCTTAATATGTTTGGCTACTTCTACCACCTTGTTAGGATAGAAGTATAAGCCTACCACAGCATAGTTGCTCTTTGGATGCTGAGGCTTCTCTTCAATGCTGAGGCAATTGCCTTGCTCATCAAACTCAGCCACACCATATCGCTCAGGGTCGCTTACTCGATAGCCAAAGACTGTAGCTTTGCCTTTCTGTTCTGCATCTACTACAGCCTGATGCAGCATTTGGTTCAATCCTGCACCATAGAATATGTTATCGCCTAATACGAGGCAAGCAGCCTCATCGCCAATAAATTTCTCTCCGATAATGAAGGCTTGGGCTAAGCCATCTGGTGATGGCTGCTCGGCATACTCGAACTTAACTCCGAACTGGTTTCCATCGCCTAAAAGTCGTTTAAAGCCCGGCAAGTCAAATGGTGTTGAAATAATCAATATCTCACGAATACCTGCCAACATCAATACCGAAATAGGATAATATATCATTGGTTTATCAAAGATAGGAATCAGCTGTTTGCTGATACCTTTTGTGATGGGGTACAAGCGTGTACCGCTACCACCTGCTAATACTATTCCCTTCATCCTTTATAAAATGTTGAATGTTAAGTGTTAAATGTTGAATTGTTGGAATAAGGCTGCTACTCATACAAGTTTACATTGATGTCGAACGGACTATCAAAGTCCTTCAGCATCTCATGCTTCGTATCTTTCTCTGAGAGATTGGCATGTTCTGTTGGGATTTTCCAATCAATACCGAGGGTGTCATCGAGGATAGAGATACCTCCATCTGCCTCAGGATGATAAAAGTTATCACACTTGTACTGGAAGACAGCTGTCTCTGAGAGAACTGCGAAACCATGGGCAAAGCCCTTTGGAATGAAAAACTGGACATGATTGTCTTCTGTCAGTTCTACAGCCACATGCTTGCCATAAGTAGGGGAGCCCTTGCGAATATCTACTGCTACATCGAGCACTCTACCTTTTACGCAGCGTACCAGCTTACTTTGTGTGTAAGGTGGACGCTGGAAGTGCAAGCCTCGCATTACGCCATAGCTGCTCATAGACTCGTTGTCTTGGCAGAAGTGAACACTGTGTCCCAGAATTGGGACAACCTTTTCTTCAAACTCTCGCTCGCTGAAGCTCTCGAAGAAGTAACCACGAGAGTCGCGGAAGAGGCGTGGCTCAATAATGAGTACGCCCTCAATATCAGTTTTGATTATATTCATGATTCTAACTTGAGTTCTTACATAAGATTTTTCGAATCCCTCCGACTCCCTTTAGCCAAAGGGAGCTCCACCGCTTTCCCCAAGCCCCTTTCCCCTCAGGGGACAGGGGATGTAACCGCCCTATAGTGCTATTTATGCCCCACCTGTCCCTCCCCAGCGGGAGGGTCCTTACCCTATACCCAAGCCCTAAATCCCTACCATAGGGATTAGGGATGTAACCGCCCTCCGGTGCTCGGAACCGCTACGCTATAAGGTTGGCGGACCAATCAAAGGTCTCGCCATATTGTGCGGGATGGGACCGCCGGGATTATATTGATTACTTACCTTTAAAATTGCAATATTAAATTATATGCCTTTAACTTCATGAATTTTATTAAACTAAATGCAAAAGATATTACAGATAATATAACTAATAAATCTATAGACAAGAGAGAGATATGATGCGCACTATCACTTAAATAAATCACAACAAGACTAACCAATTCGACTATAAAGCTAATATACAATATTAATTTACAGTCTTTACATTTTCCCATAAAATATTCAAATCGTCCAGGGATTACATCTATAGGTTGCCATGTGTAACAATAAAAATCACCCGATATTTTTGGAAAAAGTGACAGGTTAACGTCTGAATTTCGCAAATCATGACTATACTCAACTATAGCAGATTTCAATTCATCCATCCGAAAACGAGAGTTGTCTAATCCTAAATGAGAATAAATTTCATGGTTTCTATCAAATAGATACCAAATAGCATTAGCACTCTCACAAACATTCTTCAAATACTCTGTTTCCAAATAGGGAGTATCTTTTCCTGACATAATCGAGGCATTAGCTATTCTCTTAAATTCAAAAGTAATATCCTTTAATCTTTCTTTATATTTATCGCCTTCAGAATCTTTGCTTTCTATAGAAAACATGAACTGCTGAACTAATTTAGCAAACAAAGACAACTTATGATAAAATGGTCGCATTATAGAATGATAACGACTAGCTATTTCTCCCTCTATATGCTGATTTTCTACAAGAATAATAATACATCCACCCATTATAATGGTCACAACTATAGTTATGCCCATAGAAAGATGATCCGAAGATACCTCACTTGCAGAATAAGTTGGTATTAAAACGTTTACTAAACAATATATCACAAACGTTATTAAACACAAAAATAGTAGCAGACAAACATCCCAATACTGCAAAAAGATTCTTTTCTTTAGCATATCATTATCCTTTATATCTTTCCCAATCCATCACGCAGAAGGGGCTGCCGTAATCTTCGTAGGACTCCATCTGGGCTATCTTTGACATGCCTGCATCGAGATAAGCTACATCTTCGATTGCAACTTTGCCTGACTTAATTTCTGAAATGATGGACTTCAAGATATCGGAGCAGGTATAGTCGGGACAATACATGTCATCGAAATAACAGAAGTGCTCATCTTTCACGAAGTGATAAGAAAGGGATCCTAAGATTTCCAGGAATGTCTCGAAGGCTTTACGATGGTTGCCTTTCGACATATCTTCCTTGATCTTTTTCTCGTATGGCCAGAGGAGATCGGATATCATATTACAATCCGTGTCTATATTACGAGGATTAAAGATTGACTCTATCTCTCTTTTCAAAGGAGATAACTCTATATCGGTTCGTAAGGCTGACTGCTCAGCCCTACGAAGAATGTATTTCATTTTTTCTGAAGCCATAATTTTACATTATTGTTCCCCACCGCAGTATCGCTCTGCGCTTGTCGCCACTCGAATGAGGAATATTATCTTATAAATATTGTTGCACAATATTTGCTAGTTCATCAGCATAAGAGGATGTATCTGATACATATTCCTTATTTACTAGAATATAAAGTGATAAATCATTTCTTCTAAAATGCTCGAACTTGTCATCAGAAACCGTTGAAAGCACGAAACGACGATAAAAACGGAAACGACGGGATACCATTCCATCCTGATCTTTTTCGTCTTCTGCTCCAATAAAAAAGAAAGAAGCTTTTTCATCTCGCTTCAATACATCTAACATTATATGAAACATCGTATAGAGTATCGTTCTCGCCTCGAAAGTATTGGAACGAAGACTAAACTTTTTTTTGCTGTTGATGTTTGCCTTATCAAAAAACTTGATGCAATAAGCGTGATTTTTATAACTCTCCACTCTTACGATATAGGCATGATGGGACTTGTCTGACTTAAACCGATATTGCAAGGTTTGAATCAGATACTCATCACTCTCACTTTTATCTATCAGTTGAAAGATAAAAGGATAACCATCAGACATCAATCGCTCCATTAGATTAACTTTTTGTAAACAGGTATTGCAACCTTATCCATTTCTTCTTTCGAAACCTTAACAACTCCGGGAGTTGCATCGAAATAATCTACAGGATAACGATACTTGCCATTTGGCATCAAAACCTTAGTTACACGGCGAAAGAGAGAGATACCCTCTTCTGTAACTATCTTTGTTATCGTCTTATCAATGATTTTTCCCATAATTCTTTATTTTTATTTCAATTTCGCCTGCAAATATAAGAGTTTTCTATGAAACTACCAAATTTTCAAAGGAGTTTTTTGCTTCATATTCTAATCTCACACAGATTTTACTACGCATAGCTATGTGTTGAAAGCATTACTCAATGCAAGCTAAAGGAACTTTTGCTCTTCTATCACCAATTTGCTCAATACCGGCAAGAGCTTTTCTATCTTGCGGCACTTCACCTTATTATAATAGAAGTCTATATCATCGAGGAGGTCGTAAGCCTGGTCTTCGGACATATCACCACCATAACCGCCAGCGACAATCGTAATAGCAGCAAGCTTGCGAGCATCTAACTGGATGCGGAAATCATACATGCTTCGAAGGATTACAGGGAGGGTATTGTATATGACGTTACAATAGTGCAACAGGTCTTTAAAATCTTCTGATTCCGTTAAGTAGGCTTCGAGCATCTCTTCCTGATATTGGCGGAGAAGCAATAAGTACTTTTCCTTTCCTACCTTACCTTTTATGTTTTGGGTCATCACCCAGAACAGGGCATGGGAGAGGACTATTTTATCTTCAGAAGGGTGGTAATAGAAGAGGTCGTCTTTGGGGCTATTACTCTTAGCCCATTGTTCTTCTAACTTACCGATCATTTCCTTTCGAAAGGAATTTCTTTCTTCTTTATTCATTGTAATATATTTTCTAAAATCAACCCGTCCTTCTTTACCATTAAAGAAGGCTCCACCTCTCATCTCGGTCTTCTCCCCTCAGGGAAGAAGAGGGAAACCGCCCTCTGGTGCTCGGAACCGCTACGCTCTAAGGTTGGGGGACCATCAAAGGTCTTCGCCATGTTATGCGGGATGGGACCGCCTTACTATAGCTAGCTGATTGGGACCGCATGGGGACGGCTTACTGGTTGGGATCACCATATTTGTTCCTCATTGCAGTATCGCTCTGCATTTGTCGTCGCTCGAATGAGGAATATAGTTTTATTCTACTTTTGATAGGATTACTTCTGGGGAAGTGCCCATCAGGGTTATGGCGGAAATCTTATGACCGCCATTGGCATTTAATGAATGACCATAATGATATAGTCTATCATCTATGATAAGCCAACGGTAGCACATTTGTCTATATCACCTCGCTTACGCTCACCTCATCCATAATCTTGCGCCACAAGTCCTTGGTCATGGCGATGGTGGGGGAGACGCTGAATTTATATTGCTTGCCAATAGAACGCAAGTTGTACACCACATTATGGCGACTTCGTTTTATCTGTTCTATTTCATCAGCATTTCCTTCCTTGGTGATGATAGGGAACATATATTCAGTGTCGGAGATATATTTGTCAGCTATCTGCTGCATTGCCTTGTCCCATTTGATCGTGACAGCAGGATTGTTGTCTGATGTATGGGAAATGTAGGTGAGCATTCCGTCTTTAACGTTGGATTTCTTCAGATATGCCATATCCACATAGTTCATGCCTCTTGCATAAAGTGAGAACAGGAACATGTCTCGTGCGAAATCCTGCGACTTATTAAGATTGAGAGTTTGCAAATAGCGCAACTCGGCTATCGAGGGAAACTGTTGGGCGGCAAGTTTTGGCGCTGGAGTCTTGTTTACCAGGCGAAAAATGTCGTGCCCTTGTATTTTGCCTTTTTTTACAGCTTGCTTATAGAATGCACACAATTGCGACAGGTAAAAAGCGGTTGTAGATGCCGACAGCCCCTGTGTTTTCAGCCATGTTTCGTAGTCCAGAACAAACAAATCGTCCCATTTGTCCATAGGTGTGGGATTGTCGCCCATAAACATCAATAGGCGATTGGCTGAATACTTGCGTGTTTCAGCGGTATGCTTTCTACCTTCTTTCGTAAGCTCGTCGATGATATTGTTTACAAAAGTTGCGAAATCGGTCATGGTATGATGTATGAATCTTTAGAACAGATAATCATATTGCGAAAAGATTCTTTGATAATCATTCTCATATCTGGTCTTGTCGTTAGGACTGATATGAGGACTTTTGATAATCTGTTCCATTTCTTGGAGTACCTTGCCTCCTTCACGCATGATGGGGTCGAGGTGTTCCTTGAACTGTTCTATGAATGGTGAATAATAGTAGCCAATTTCCTCAATGATGAAGGTATATATGTTCCATGTGTCATTGAGGGTGATTCGGTTGTGAGCCACCTCATCTAAGGCGTACTTTCTCAGATAATCGATGTTTTCAGCCTGTAACGCCACTTCCTTGTCGTCTTTCACAGGATGGAAATAACGGTCTATCAGCACTTGCCGTTCTTGCAGGTTGCGCTGGTAGAAGATATTCTCATGGGTGATTGAGGTTTCGCTTTGTTCCACTTCCTCAAAGTGCTCGGCATGAACACCGCTTATTGCTACACTCATTCCACCGATGTCCATCACCAGGCGGCGGTCTCGGTCGATACGGATGATGTAACCTTCCAATCCTGCCATCTCACCAGTGGTGATACGGAGGAGGATGCGGTTGCGAGCATAATAATGATAAGGGTGGAGAAGGAAACGGATGCGCTCAGGTGAAGTCTCTACGACACGCATGAAGGGTTGCATCTGTGAATCTTTGATTTCTGCCACTCTGCCTGTGCTGCAGTTCTTGCACAAATAAGTGCGAGGGAATTTCTCGTCAAGATAGGTTTGTATTTCTTCTGGAAAACCTTGGAAGAAGACCAGACCGCTGACGGTCGGCACTTCCTGATGCAGCACCCTATGTTTGCCCAGTTTCTTGAAATACCGTATGGTTTTATGCACAAAATAGGTTCTGCCGTCTTTAATCAGCAGTTCCTCCATGCCCTTCACTTTGCTATGATGCATAAAGAGATACGACCATGTGGTTCCGTCCGATTGACGACACTTCTTTACCTCTGAACCAGTCTTTACGTCTGGCTCAGTAACGTGGTTGCCCTTTGGAGAAACAAGTTTCTCGTCGGCTGTAGAAAAAGAACTCGTACCATCCGGTTTCATAAATCCTGCTCTACTTTATGTCCTCAGCTGCAACCATACATGATGGTTGTGGAAGCCTAGTCCATATGTTAATGTTGTGCATAATCTTAATCGTAATATGAGTGCTTGGCATGCAGCCTCTGCACATGTATCTTTATCTTACATTTGTTGCACACTCTTATGGTAAGAGAGCAAAAACAGCCGAATTGACCGCAAATCTGCCATTTAGGGAGTTCTTCCGAGGCAGATTTGCTAAACAATTGTGTTAATTTTGGGGAGTAACATACAGAAAATAATAAAATCTGACACGTAATTCAACTTTTTTTCGTACTTTTGCACCAAGTTGTATCTCTTACCATAAGAAAGGGCGAAGTTTGCTAAACATTTACCCTATCATTTGGAAGAGGGGTAGATATACCGATTTATTTACAACTCTTTTAAGATTTTGCTTATAATCCGCTTGTTGGCTTCATTGATGGTTGCTACGTCTAATGACTGCAAGTAAATCTGTGTGGTCTTGTAGGAGTTGTGACCCATGCCCTGGCTGATGGTGGCTATCGGGATGTTCATGTGCAAGGCTACGCTTGCCCATGTGTGGCGTGCCACATAGGTGGTGAGCGGTATCTTCAAGCCTACCATCTCACCGATTTTCTTCAGGTTGTAGTTGGTGTTGTGCTCCACCTTGCGGTATGCAGTGTATGGAGAGGATTCCGTGCCTGTCAAGATGGGTAGCAGATAAGGAGAGTCCTTCGTTTGTTCGGCATACTTATCGATAATGGCTTGCATGGGCTTCATCCACTCGATATTGAGGTTTTGGTGGGTCTTGCGACGGTTGTAGTTCACCAAGCCACATTTCAAGTCTGTTTTCTTCAGAAACGCCATATCCACGAATGCCATGCCTCGGAGATAGAAACTGAGCAGGAACAGGTCTCGTGCCTTGTCAAGGGAGGAACCTGTTGACAACTCCAGGTTTTCTATCTTGCGAATATCCTTTACAGTGATGGCACGTTTGGCAGTTCTCACGTTAGCGGTCTGCACGTGAGCAAAGATGTCGTTGGCTGGCGCATGACCTGTTTCCACTGCCTTGTTGTAGAGTGTGCGCAGGGTTCGCAGATAGAAGGACACGGTGTTTTGTCCGATACCTCTGTTGAACAGCCATGCCTGATACATTTCCATCATCTCGCTGGACATCTGAGAGAAGGTGAGGTCTTCGTGATTACGAAACTCCATGAAGCGGTTGGCAGCACTGGTATAGTTGCTCTTGGTGCCAATGCACTGCATCTGCTCCTTCTTGGCTATCTGCTGGCGGAAGAAGGTGAAGACGCTTTGGTTCGGTGGCAGTTGCTGTATCTCCTTAGCTATGTCGTCAATGGTATAAGGAATGCCCTCTACATCTTTATCACGGATGATACGCTGCATCTGCTTCATCTCCCAATCTATCTGCGACTGAATGAGCTGCAGATGAGCCTGTCGGTTGTTGCGGTTAGAAACGATGATAACCGACTTCTTGTCGTTCCACTCTTCTGGAAAGACATGATAGTCGGTACTGATCCAGCGCAAGTTGCGCTGGTGGATGAGATGATAATACAATGTGCCTTCCTTTCCCAGCACCGAGGATGCTCTGAATTTTACTTTTATTGTAGCCATAATACTAACTTTTTTATTTGTAACTCATGTTGCTTTTGGGTTATTTACACCTTATTATATATAAGCAACGCTTTGGCAAGAATGTAGTTGTATATCTATAGATATTTGGGAACACATGAAGCACTCTTTTATTTTTTGCTTGCCAATACACTTTGACTCTTTTTCCTCTTTTTCGGTATGCTCGGCATGAGCTTATTCTAATGGGTGCAAGTCCCTAACAAGCCCTAATAGCGGGAATTGTATAGCCAATAGCAAGGGTGTCCATTGCGAGGTGGAATCTGAAAGAAGCTGGCGGCAAACATCTGACCTAACGCACAGAAACTTCATACAAGGCATATGACCGTGGGTAAGGCTGCTAGACAAGTCAAAGCCCAATAGGCCAAAGCCAAGATGAAAGCCCGACTTAAAGAGTTGACTTCCCGAAGCAATGGTTGGGGATATGCCAAGAGGAAGCAAAAACTTGAAGAGTACATAAAGGGTTGGGTAAGTTACTATCACCTTGCCAACATGAATTACATGTGGGGCAATAGTCGTTTGGGTTATTGGCGCATAGCCGGCAGTTATATACTAAGCCGTGCTATAACCAACGAAAAGTTGAGCATGGCAGGCTATGCTACATTGATGGGTTCATACATAGAATGGCACCCAAAATAGGAACCGCCGTATGCGGAACCGCACGTACGGTGGTGTGAGAGGTCGGAAAACGAAAGTAGGAGAAAAACTACTTCGTTTTCCTCCTACTCGATTCTCTTGAATTTCTCTTTTTAATCATTCCGCAATCTGATGAATTACATAGGTAACTACGCCCCAGATCATGAAGCGGTTGTTTTCATCTACCCGGATAGGGGAGAAGTTTTTGTTCCATGGGATGAGCCATCCGAAGGCTCCGCTCTCATCCATCTTGAACTGCTTGATAGTGAACTCACCATCTATAAAGGCGATGACAAAGTTTCCGTTTGATGGCTCTATCTGCCTATCTACGATGGCTAGGTCACCGTCGAGAATGCCTGCATCCTGCATGCTGTCGCCTGATACGCGCACATAAAAGGTAGCTTCACGATGACGAACCAGAATATCGTTGAGGTCTATCTCTCCCTCCATATAGTCTTGTGCCGGCGAAGGGAAACCAGCTTTTACGCTTTGCTCAGCCAGCGGAATCGGCATCTTTACTCCGAATTCCGCTGGGTGAAATGTCAGTTTTATTTTATTATCGTTGTTATGATTCATCTTGTTTTCCTTATTTTATGGAGCCCATTTTTAGAAAGGGGCTTATTTAGACTCTTATTGAGTTTTTACTTTCAGAATATCATGGATGTCTGTAGTAAAACGCTTCGACATATATTCCCGCTTCAGGTCGAAGCGGCAACCATTACCTTGTACGGCTTGGCGGATGGTGCCGTGACCATTCTTTCGGTTGATAGCGTCGATGGCTTCCATCAGTGCTTTTTGCTTGCTCCGGTCTATAGGGTCGAAGAGGTCTTGCTGGCGGGGATGGGCGGGCGAGATTTGCCATAGGATAACTCCCGCTTTCTTGAAACGGAAGGAGAGGCCGGGACGGTCGGAGCGACAGTCTGCCATCGGTTTCGGGTATTTGGCACGGAGAATGCTGAGGGCTGCACCTACTATTTCTTCCTGCGCATTGGTGGCGATGGGCAGGGTGAGGGAATCGTGGATGGTGTATTCCGGCACGTTCTCATTGAACCTGGATGTCCAGGCAAACACCGTGATTCCCTGGCACACGCTGCCCTGATGTCGCAGCTTTTCGGCGCAGCGCACGGCGAAATTAGCCACGGCTTCTTCTACCACATCCTTATCGCTGATGCCTTCACCGGCAAAGCTCCGGCTGGTGCAGATGCTCTTCTTCTGGGGCAATTCTTCGATGCTGATGCAGCTCTCGCCGTTCAGTTCTTTCCATGTTCTCACAGTGGTGATATTGAAGTTGCTGCGCACCCAACTTTCTTTCTTGTCGGCAAATTGAGCGGCAGTTCTGATGCCCATATAATCGAGCTTTCTGGCTATCTGCCGGCCGATTCCCCATACATCTTCTATGGGGAAGAGTGACAGAGCCTTGTGCCTCCGTTCATCCGTGTCGATGAGGCAGCAGCCCAGGTAGCCCTTGTGTTTCTTGGCAAATTTGGATCCGATTTTTGCCAGAGTCTTTGTTTCTGCAATGCCGATAGAGATAGGGATTCCCACGGCTCGGAGCACATCGGCAGAAATCCTGGCGCCATATTGATGCAATAGGGAGTCTTTATTCAAGAATGTCTCATTTTCTTTCTGATTTTCCTGGAAGAAACGCTCTGCCATAGACTGATCTACTTCGAAGAAACTCTCATCGATGGAATATTGGTCGATATGGGGTGAATAGTGGGATAGCATCGACATTACGCGGTTGGATAGCGAACCGTAGAGTGTATAGTTGCTGGAGAAGATAGCCACTCCCTCAGCCTCCAGTTTTTCCTTAACCTGATAGAACGGGTCCCCCATCTTATACCCCAATGCCTTGGCTTCTTCAGAGCGCGCTATGACGCACCCGTCGTTGTTGCTCAATACAACCACGGGCTTTCCTATCAGGTCGGGACGAAACACTCGCTCGCACGAACAGTAGAAGTTGTTGCAGTCTGCCAGTCCTATCATATCTTATAATTAACATCTCTTGTTATCACCAGAAATCCTGGTTTGATGTGCAAAAATACAAAAAATAATCCGAAAACGATAGTTTTTCATTCAAGTTTTTTGTCGTTTCATGATTTATTCTTACCTTTGTGGTCATAAGCTAGTATTGAAACATCATAAAACTGAACGATATGAATCATAAGAATAACATGTTGGCATTGAGCCAGGAGCGTTTCTCGGCTCGCAAGTTTACTCCGGAGGCGGTTAGCCAGGAGGATTTGGACTATATTATGGAGTGTGTGCGCTTGGCACCATCGGCAGTGAACAGGCAGCCTTGGCGCTGGCTCATCGTGCGCTCGGAAGATGCGAAGAAGAAACTGCAGGAGTGCTATGACCGTGAATGGTTCAAGACGGCTCCTATATATATTATAGGTATGAAAAACGTGAATGAGAACTGGGTGCGCAGATATGATGAGAAACCGCATGGCGATATTGATGTGGCGATAGCGGCAGAGCATCTCTGTCTGGCTGCAACCGAAAAGGGACTGGGTACCTGCTGGGTCTGCAATTACGATACGGCGAAGATGCAGCAGTTCTTTCCGCGTGAGGGCTATGAGGCGGTGGTAATCATCCCTGTAGGTCATATTGCCGAAGACTGTCCATGCGCTGAGAAAAAGCGTAAGGAGATGAGCGAAATCACGGAAGAAATCTAGTTCTGAATATAAGAAGAAATCTAGTTCTGATATAAAATCTGGTACAAAAAAGAAGCTGTATGGAAATGAACGAAGAATCCATCCTGGCATGGAATATCATAGAAAAGACAAGTGCCAACCTCTTCCTTACCGGAAAGGCGGGCACAGGTAAGACGACCTTCCTCAAGCGATTGAAAGAACTGTCGCCCAAACGAATGATTGTGCTTGCTCCTACGGGCATTGCAGCCATCAACGCCGGAGGAATGACCATCCATTCGTTCTTCCAGCTTCCCTTCTCGCCATACGTGCCGGGCACGACCTTTGGCAGCGGCGAACAGAAACGCTATCAGTTCAGCAAGCTCAAGCGCAATATCATCCGAAGCATCGACTTGCTGGTAATCGACGAAATCAGTATGGTGCGTAGCGATTTGCTCGATGCTGTTGACTCCGTGCTTCGCCAGTATCGCAAGCGCCACGACCTGCCTTTCGGTGGTGTACAACTCTTGATGATAGGCGATTTGCAGCAGCTCGCACCTGTTGTTACGCCACAGGAAGAGCATCTTTTAGGACAGCATTATGATACTCCTTTCTTCTTCAGCAGCAACGCTCTGAAGCAGGTGGGTTATCTTACCGTCGAACTTAAAAAGATATACAGACAGCAAGATGAGCAGTTTATCTCGCTGCTCAACCAGATTAGGGAAAACAAGGCTTCAGAAGAGACATTGCAGGCTCTGAACCAGCGCTATATTCCAAATTTTGTACCACCGAAGGATGGCAATTATATCCGGCTTACTACCCATAATGCGCCTGCCCAGTATATTAACGAACAGCAGCTTGCCGCCTTACCTTCGCAGTCGTTTTCTTTTACAGCAGATATAGAGGGCGATTTCCCGGAAACATCCTATCCAGCCGATTTCAAGCTCACATTGAAGTCTGGAGCACAAGTGATGTTCATCAAGAACGACCCACAGCACCGCTTCTATAATGGTATGATAGGCGAGGTGATAGGGGTTAGGACCGATGAAGACGGCAGCAAGATCATCGTTCGTAGCAAGGACTCGGGCGAGGAGTTTGATCTGGAGAAAATGGAGTGGACCAATGCAAAATATACCCTGAATGAGAAAACCAAGGAGATAGAGGAGACGGTGGAAGGAAAATTCATGCAGTATCCTCTGCGTCTGGCGTGGGCAATAACTATCCACAAGAGTCAGGGACTTACTTTCGAACACGCCATCATCGATGCTTCTCATTCTTTTACACATGGTCAAACCTACGTGGCTCTGAGCCGCTGCAAGACTTTGGAAGGAATGGTGCTCAGTCAACCTTTGTCTCGCGGAGCCATTATCAGCAGTCAGACGGTAGATGCATTCAGCAGTCAGCTTGCAGCTCCTACCCAGGCGCAGATTAGTTATCTGGAGCAGCAGTACATCATTTATTGCATCGGTGAACTCTTCGATTTCTATTCCCTCAGGGCAAGCTATGAGCATCTGATGCGCTGCCTGGTTGAGTTCTTTAATGGTAAATATCCGCGTGTGGTAAGCGAGTATCAGAAGTTGCAGGTGGTGCTGAAGAGTCTGATAGCCGTATCAGATAAATTCCGTGTGCAGTATACGGGTATGCTTGCCCGGAATCCTGACGTAAGACAGGCAGAACTGCAAGACCGCATTCATAAGGGAGCTATGTATTTTCTTGACAAAATCGGCATTCTGATTGATTTAATCAGGAAGTCGAATCTTGATACAGACAATAAGGTGGCAAGGAAACAGTTTGAAGACCGCTTCTCCGTTTTCTCTGAAGATGTAAAATTAAAAGAACGGCTTCTGAAATATGAATGCAGCGCAGAATTCACGGTAACGGATTATCTGAAAAAGAAGGCGCAGTTCTTGCTGTTGGATGCTGATGCTTCATCGGATGGTGGTTCGGGCAGAAAAACAAGGAGACAGAAGAAACCGAATGAACCGAAGGAGCCGAAGGTGCCGAAAGTCGCTTCGAAGGAGATAAGTTATGATTTCTATATGCAGGGAATGACGATAGATCAGATTGCTGCTAAGCGGGGTTATACCAAAGGCACCATTATTGGTCATCTTACCCCTTATGTGAAAGAGGGGAAAATTGGATTGCGGGCGCTGATTTCAAGTGCTCACGAAAAGAAAATCCGTGATTTTATAAAGGCTCATCCTGAATTGGAGCTTTTTAGTGAAATAAAGGAAGCTCTGGGAGCCGGTATTGAATATTACGAAATCAAACTGGTTCATGATTTGATGGAGGGGGAATAAAGGTTTTTCTCCCACCATATTATAATAATAGCCGTAACTATATTTGCTGTAGTTACGGCTATTGTTTTTTTGAATATTTAGAGTTGGGCTACAGCCTTTTCCAACTGCTGCAGAGCCTGCTTGAGGATGCTTCTTGGTGCAGCCACATTCAATCGCATGAAGCCTTCTCCGCCAGGACCGAACATCTCTCCATCATTCAGCGCCAGGTGGGCCTTGTCGATGAATAAATCGAGAAGCGCATCGTGTGAAAGATGCAGGTCTCGGCAGTTGAGCCAGACAAGGAAGGAAGCCTGTGGACGCAACGGGCGAATGCCCGGAATATGCTCACGGCAGTAATCTTCTACAAATCGGATATTGTCCTCAATATAGGCAAGCATCGCCTTGCGCCATTCTTCTCCCTTTCGGAAGGCAGCGATGGTAGCGATAGGAGCAAAGAGGGTTGGTTCATCCAACTCATTTGCGCTTAACCATTTATAAAACTTATTCCGAATATCTTCGTTTGGAATAATGGCGTAGCTGCTCACGATTCCTGCAATATTAAAGGTTTTGGAAGGAGCCTGGAAGGTGATGCTGATGTTGCGTGCCTTGTCTGAAACCGAAGCAAACGGGATGTGCTTGTGTCCGAAGAGCGCCATATCCGCATGAATCTCATCGCTGATAACGAGCAGATGGTGCTCATAGCAGAAGTTGGCAAGTTGCTGCAGGGTTTCCTTGCTCCAGGTAATTCCGCCCGGATTATGAGGATTGCAGAGAATGAGAATCTTGCATTTCTCATCGCAAACCTTCTCGAGGTTTTCGAAATCCATCTCGTAATATCCGTCTTCCCTCATCTTCAGCGGATTGAAGACCACCTCTCTGCCATTACCCTCTGGGGTAAGGCGGAATGGGTGATAAACGGGAGGCTGGATGATGACTTTTTCATCAGGCTGAGTAAAGACATTCACCACGAGTCCTATGCCTTTTACAATACCTGGAATGAATCTTATCCACTCTCGCTTCACATCCCACTGATGGTGGTCGCGAACCCAGTCGATGATGCTAGGAAGGTAATCTTCCGGTTCCATGGTGTAGCCGAAAAGGGAGTGTTCCAATCGTGCCTTGAGGGCATCTGTAATGAAAGATGGGGTCTCGAAATCCATATCAGCTACCCAGAGTGGCAGCAGATCATCTCGACCCCAACGAGGCAACAGGGCGCCATGCTTCAGGTCGTCGCTGCCCGAACGGTCTATGACTTTATCGAAATTGTACATTTTACTTTGAGCCTATTAACTATAAACTATCAATTATAAACTATTAACCGCCTGCTTGATGTCTTCGAAGAGATCATCCACATCCTCCAGACCTACGCTGAGGCGGATAGTGGTGTCTTTCACGTCCATCGACTTGCGCATGCTCTCAGAGAAAGCTCCGAAGATGGTGCTTGCCGGATGGATGGCGAGCGAACGGTTGTCGAAAAGATTGGTGGCACGATGGATGAGCTTCAGATTGTTCAGAAAACTGAAGCAGGCTTCCTTGCTCTCCAGGTCGATGCAGATCATGGCTCCCGCCGTTTTTCCAAACTGACGCTGTGCCAACTCGTGATAAGGATTATCCTCCAGACCAACATAGTTTACATATTTTATCTGAGGCAGAGAGCGCAGCTTCTTGGCAAGCTCCAAGGCATTGCCGCTCTGTACACGATAGCGCGCATCGAGCGTTTCGAGTCCGATGGTCTGCATATAAGCCACCTGTGGAGTCATATAGGCTCCAAAATTGAAGAGCATTTCTCCATAGAGACGTTTGGCGAAATCGCCGTTGTAAGGAGTACCGTAGTCGATAACCAGACCGCCGAGCGAAGTTGCACCGCCACTTACATATTTAGAACTGGAAACCACCTCAATATCTACTCCCAGACTCTTAGCCGAGAACTGTGTGAAAGGAATCACGGTAGAATCCACTACCAGCGGAACATTCTTTTCGTGAGCCACTTCCGAAATGGCTTTCAGATCGGCAACCTCCAGCTGTGGGTTGGTCAGGATTTCGAGGAAGACGCAGCAGGTGTCATCATCAATGGCTTCGCGCACCGCCTCTATATTAGTCAAATCGCACAAGCGCACCTTTACGCCAAAACGGCGCAGGGTGGCAACGAGCAGCGCATAAGTATTGCCGAAGAGATGCTTGGATGTAACAATATTTTTGCCTTGTGCTGCCAGTGCCATGAGGGTGTTGCTGATTGCCGCCATTCCTGAATTGAAGGCTGTGGCGTGGGCAGCATCGGTGAGGGCTGCCACGCGACGCTCCAGGTTGGTTACCGTAGGGTTCTCTACGCGCGAATAATCTGGAGCCTTAATCTTGTCGGTGAATGCTTCTGCCATGACGGCAGCATTGTCGAATTCGTAGGCAAGGGTGTTATATACTGGCACGCTCAGCGAATCGTATGCATCGCGGCGCTCATATTCCAAATGAATAGCTTGAGTCTGTTTCTTCATTATTCTGTTATTTTATGTGATATTTTTTGCGTGCAAAAGTACAAAAAAGAAATCAAATAAGACAATAAATCGTATAAAAAAACGAGTTGCGAATGCTTTTTTTCATGCATTGCAACTCGTTGGAGAGAGTATTGTTTATTCTATTCAACGTTTTCTATTGTTCCTGATCTTGTTAATTTTCATTCATTCCACCCGTCTGGATTCCCTGCTTTTCTTCCTGGAAATCATTCTTGATGTTGGATTTCACCTTTTGGAATTGCTTCTTGGTGTTGCCGAATTTCCAGGTGAGTGTGAGGCTGATCTGGCGCAGAGGCACCTTTACCGTCATATTCTGTACATAGTCTGAACCCACGGTTTTCTGCTTGATGTTGAGCTTGTCATCGGTTGGCGTGAAGAACATCAGACTCAAGTCCAGCTTATCCTTGACGATGGATTTGGAAAGAGTGGAGTAGAAGAATGACATTCCGCTCTGATAGCCTTGCAGGTTGTGCTGTTTGCTCTGAATGATACTTCCTACTGTCCATTGCAGCTCCCAAGGAAGTGTCTGTTGCAGATTGATCATCGTACTGCTGTTCCAGCCATGATTCTTCCATCCCAATACTTCGCTTCGCAAATCATTGTAGCTCAGACTCTCGTTCAGCATCAATCTCGTCTTCTTGAACACCAGCCAGTTGGCAAAGATATTTAGACTGGCGTTGCGGGTTTTCGACACATTGCCGTAGGTGGTGTTGAGCAGGTTGTCTGCATCGATGAACGAATACTGCTCTATCTTGTTGTTGCAGAATCCGTAGCCCAGAGTTGTACTCAGAATGAATCGTGGATTGTAATAATTAAATACCATGTTCACCTGATGCGACTTCACTACGTCGAGGTCTGTATTGCCATAGCTGATGGCGGTAGGATTACTGCGGTCAACATAAGGGTTAAGGTAGGTAATTCCCGGACGTGTAATGCGCATGCTGTAGTTAACGCCGAGATTCATACCTGGAGCAATGGCGTAAGAGAGGCTGGCGCTCGGTACGAGATTGCCGTAATCTTTATCAAAATCATCGCCCTTGCCCTGCTCGAATTTCACTTTCTCCCAGGTCTTTTCGTATCGGCTACCCATCATGGTGCTCCATTTCCCGAAGCTGCCCTTCCATTCTGCATAGGCAGCCAGGATGTTCTGGGTGTTCTTATACTCCATACTGTTGGCAGGGTTCAGCGTCTCAGTTTTATCTGCCGCCACATCGTAGTAGCGTGAATCGCTTCTGTTGATGCGGGCTATGTATTTGGCTCCGAAATTCAGGCGCTGGGTGGCGCTGAGCGAATGGGTAAAATCTGCCTGGAAAGTATGTTCAGTGCCTCGGGTCTTACTTTTGGAGAGCAGATTGTTGAGCTGGAGAGCCGTCACATGGCTGATGTCGTCGTAGAACGTATAGTTGTCTGTGTGAGATGGGTTGGTACTGAATAGATAGCTGAGAATGAGGTAGTTCGTGCGCTCCTTGTTGAAAAATCGCTGATAATCGATGCTTCCGTTGAAGGAGGTATTGCCCAGATTCTGTTTCATCTCATTGCCGTATTCGAATCCTTTGCCGTAGATTCCGCCTGTCATCTTTGTGAGTGGGTGACCTGTAATCTTCTGGTTGAAGGTGGTCAGTCCTGCAGTAGCGCTGATGTTGCTCAGTGAATCAAGTTCGTAGCTCAGACTGATGTTGCCCATTGAGAAAGGCTGCTTCATATCCGAATTCTGATAGTAGTTCATCGTGCAGCCATCCTTCTGTAATCGGTCGAAGGAGATGGTGGTTCCATTCATGCGCTGATGATTGTACATTCCGTTGGCACTATAGGTGAGCTTGCCCTGCTGACCGCTGATGAAGGCGGAGATGCGCTGTGCCTGGTTGCCGGCAGCTGCACTGATATTGCCATTATAGCCATTGCTGAAGTCGTTGCCTCCGGCTCCATTTACAGCTTGCTTGTTGAGTACGATGTTGAGCACGCCGCCCGTACCTTCAGCATCATATTTGGCTCCCGGGTTGGTGATTACTTCTATGTTTTTTACCATAGTTGCCGGCATTGCCTTGAAAATCTGCGAAGGGTTGGCTGAGAACATCGGATTCGGCTTTCCATCAACATACACTTTGAAACTGGATGAACCGTTCACGGTGATATTGTCCTGGCCATCCACGGTAACCATCGGCACCTTGCGCAGCATGTCGAGAACGGTAGAGGCCTTGGCGTCAGCATCCTGCTGTACGTTGTAGGTCATCTTGTCGGTCTCCATTTTTACCAGCGGTTTCGAGGCAACCACGGTAACGCTTGCCAGGTCGAAGTCCTTCCATATCGAGTCGTTTTTCTCGACATCACTCTGTGCGAAACTTTCGAGTGAGCAGACGAGCAGGGTGCTCATCAATATCAATGATTTCTGTTTCATATTCTTTTCCTTTTCTTTTCTTATGTTAATGCTATCTTTTTTCTTATTCTTTTTAAGTTCATGCGCCTTTCTTCTGTAGATTGGCGATGCAAAGATAAGGTGTTTTCTTGAAACAGCAATGAATGGGAGAGGGGTTTAACCCAACAATAACCTACTGGCTCATCCGATTAACTTAAAGATAACATTTGTATGGAAAAAATGCAGCAAAAAAAGCAAATTGTAACAGAAACATTCGTTTATCTCGAATTTTATTTGTAATTTCGCACCAAAATCAAAATAAGGACATTTATGAATAAACTGATTCTGAAAACAACAAAAAGCGGACTGCTGGCAGCTGCCCTGATGGCTTCAATCTCTGCCAGTGCCGAAACCATAGAGGTGAAAACGCTGAAATATGCAGGCCCCTATGCCGTAGCACAGCCTTGGATGGCTGACAGTGTGAACATCAAGGGCGAAGCGTTCGACCTTAAGCAGTTGCTCGATTCACCATTGTCTTTCACATTATTAAATAAAGGCAAGGAGGTGAGTGCAGCCCAACTCCTTACCGACAAGCAGCAGGATGCGCTCCATCTGGCTTCTTTCTGCGTATCCAACACCCAGCGCACAAAAGCAACCATCGCGGTAGAAGGATTGGAGCAATACCGTCTGTTCGTTGACGGAGAGCAGGTAGAGGTGAACGGCGATAAGGCAGAAACTATCCTGACTCCTTCGCAGCATACAGTTGTCATCAAATATCTTACCCGGAAGAATGCATCTTCTGCGAAGAAATCTCTCAAGTTGACCGTTACCGCAGCCGATGGTGCTCCGCTTTCTGTAGGCGATGCGACAGTCAAGCGTGCCTATAATATCTATGATGTGATTTGTGCGCCCAACTATCCGAGTGTTTCAATCTCACCAAACGGAAAGTTTATCCTAGTTCGAAAAACATGGGTAGATAGAAAAGGTAATAACCATAGTATTAATGAACTTCGCAACGCTCAGACTAACAAACTAATGGCTACGTTTGAGGAGAGCGTAACATGGATGCCTGCAAGCAATAAACTGTATTTTACCCAGAAGGCAAGCGACAGCAGTATTGCTGGAGAAGAAAAGCAGGATGGCACATTGCAGCTCATCACCATCAACCCGCTGACGATGGAGCGCGAAGTGCTGGCAAGCAATCTTCCTGAAGGCTGGTTCCAGTTTACACCCGATGAAAAAACGCTCATCTATACGCTCACTACTGAAGGCAGAAAAAAGGATCCGCAAGTTTATGATGTAAAAGAACCGGAAGACAGACAGCCTGGTTGGCGCGAACGCAGCAATCTCGCCAAATATGATCTTGCATCGGGCATTCTCCAGCCGCTTACCTTCGGTTACCACAACATCTATTTGATGGATATTTCTGCCGATTCGCGTTATCTGCTGATAGGAAAGGGAGAGGAGCGACTCACCAAGCGTCCTACAACCCTGACATCATTCTACCGCCTGGATTTGGGTAGTATGAATGCATCTGCAGCCACTGCGCCAAAGGTAGAACCCCTGATAGAAAAGGGCGAATTTCTGAACAGCGCCCAGTTCTCGCCGGATGGCAAGAGTATTCTCGTGAGTGCTTCGCCGGAAGCTTTCAACGGCATTGGAAAGAATGTGGAAGAAGGACAGACGCCTAGCATGATCGACACCCAGCTCTATCTGATGACCTTGGCAGACAAGAAGGTTCGTGCGCTGACCAGGGATTTCAATCCGAATGTGCTGAGTACGGAATGGAGTAAGGTCGATGGAAACATCTATTTTACAGCTGAAGATAAAGACTGCGTGCATCTCTTCCAGCTCAATCCGAAATCGGGTAAGTTTACGCTTCTCAAAACTCCTGAAGAGTACATCAAGAGTTTCTCAATAGCCACTTCTGCAGCAGAAATGGCTTTCTCCGGTCAGAGTGCATCCAATGCCGACCGACTTTATAAGATGAATACAAAGGCCCTAAAATCGCAATTGGTTGACGATTTGAGTGCGCGCGAGTTGAAGGATGTTGAACTGGGCGAATGCAAGGCTTGGAATTTTGTCAATTCAAGGGGCGATACGCTTTGCTGCCGTTACTATCTGCCACCTCATTTTGATGCATCGAAGAAGTATCCGATGATAGTGAATTATTATGGCGGATGCAGTCCTACGAGCCGCATGTTCCAGAGCCGTTATCCTCATCATGTTTATGCGGCGATGGGCTATGTAGTGCTGGTTGTGAACCCAAGCGGAGCCACCGGATTCGGTCAGAAATTCTCTGCCCGCCATGTAGATACGGCAGGCGAGGGAGTGGCTGAAGACATCATCTCCAGCACCCAGGCTTTCTGCGATGAGCATGCTTTCGTAAACCGCAAGAAGATAGGCTGCATCGGCGCCAGCTACGGCGGATTCATGACTCAGTATCTTCAGACCAAGACCGACCTCTTTGCTGCAGCCATCTCGCATGCAGGCATCAGCGACCACACCAGCTATTGGGGTGAGGGCTATTGGGGCTACAGCTACAGCGAAGTTTCTATGGCGAACGAATATCCTTGGACCAACAAGCATCTCTTTGTAGATCAGAGTCCGCTCTATAATGCCGACAAGATTCATACTCCGCTGCTGTTTGTTCACGGTACTGCCGATAATAATGTGCCTGTGGGCGAGAGCATCCAGCTCTATACTGCCCTGAAACTTCTCGGCCGTCCTACGGCGATGGTATTGGTAGATGGTCAGGATCATCACATCATCGACTACGAGAAGCGACTGAAATGGCAGAACACCATCTTTGCTTGGTTTGCCAAGTGGTTGCAGGATGATGCTTCCTGGTGGACGGAAATGTATGGTGATGAAAAGATGTAGATGAAGCTTGTGAGGAAGTTAAGGGAAGTTAAGGGAAGTTAGGGAAGTTAGAGGGAAGTTAAGGGACAAATGTCCTAAGTTTAAGCTAGAAGACTATTGTCTCTTAACTTCCCGAACGACCGTAGGGAGTGATAACTTCTTTAACTTCAATCAATTCCCTCACTTGCGAAACTTGAATAAAAAAGAGATTATATTCCCTAAAGACAAGGCGAATATAATCTCTTTTTGTGTTTTATTTCTTGCAGTTTAGCGTGATAAGCAGAGAAATCATGGCGAAGGCGATTCCTACGATGCAGACACCGAGCCAGTCGGCTTGCGTCCAGATGTAACCGGCACAGAAAGTGCCTAGCGAACCACCGATGAAATAGCTGGTCATGAAAATGGTGTTGGCGCGGTTGGAAGCCTGCGGAATCTCCTGCAGACAACCACTCTGATTGCTGAGCTGCTGACATTGCAGACCGATGTCAACCAGGATGATGGCTGCGATGAGTCCGGTGTAAGTGTCGCCGAAAAGCAAGGCTATTGCCCAGGCGATGATCTGCATTCCTGCTCCGAACAGATTGAATTTTCGAATGCCAAACCTAGGAATCAGTTTTCCCACACCACTGGCAGCAACGGCTCCCATGATTCCGCAAAGTCCGAGCATTCCTACCATATCACTTCCTG
>CAKQUG010000011.1 GCA_934277545.1 uncultured Alphaproteobacteria bacterium
AAACGAAGGATTGAATATTTCATATATAGAAGAAACAGCTTATCGCCAGAAATTCATCAACCTTGAGAAATTTTTGAATATTATCAACAAGTTACCTAAGGAACAACAAAGAATAACTGAAAGAGTTTATAGGGAGTTTAATAAAAATGTCTGAAACAATTTTAATCACGGGCGGCGCCGGTTTTATCGGCTCTAATTTTGTGCCGTATTTTTGTGCAAAATATCCGCAATATCACATTATTAACCTGGACAAGCTGACCTACGCCGGCAACTTGGATAACCTAAAAGAATGTGAGGCTATGCCAAACTATAAGTTTGTGCAAGGCGATATATGCGACCGAGCTTTGATTGAAAAACTGTTTACCGAAAATGACATTCGCGGCGTCATTCACTTTGCCGCCGAAAGCCACGTTGACAACTCAATCAAAAATCCGGGAGCTTTTATCAAAACCAACATTGAAGGCACTTTCACTTTGGTTGATGTTGCTTTCCGCCATTGGATGGAAGGTCCGAACAAGATTAAAGCCGGTTATGAAAACTGCCGTTTCCACCATATTTCCACCGATGAAGTTTACGGCGCGCTGGGTGCGGACGGTTTCTTTACAGAAAAAACACCGTATGCGCCAAACTCTCCGTATTCCGCCAGCAAAGCAAGTTCCGACTTTATTGTGCGCGCCTATCACCACACTTTTGGTATGAACGTTACAACTTCCAACTGCTCCAACAATTACGGGCCGAAACAACATCACGAAAAACTGATTCCGCATATTATTGAAAAGGCGTTGGCGGAAGAACCGCTGCCGATTTACGGCAAAGGCTTGAATGTGCGTGATTGGCTGTATGTTTTAGACCACTGCAAAGCGATTGATTTGATTTTCCATAAAGGCAAGGCCGGCGAAACTTATAACATCGGCGGACACAACGAGCGCAACAATATCACGATTGTAAAAACAATCTGTGAGATTTTGGACAGAGAGCGTCCGAGAGCCAACGGCAAAAAATATGCTGATTTAATTACTTATGTGCAAGACCGCGCCGGACATGACTTTCGCTATGCGATTGACGCAGCAAAACTTGAAACCGAGTTGGGCTGGAAAGCCGATGAAACTTTTGACACCGGCATTGTTAAAACTGTTGAATGGTATTTGAAATGATGTATGACTTGCTGAAATTTAACGTTCACGGCGATTACAACGGTCAGCTGGTGTCGCTGGAAGAAAACGGCAATATTCCGTTTACCATTAAACGGGTTTATTATATATGGGGCAACGCGCAAAATATTATACGCGGCAAACACGCGCATAAAAAACTGGAACAAGTTATTGTCTGCGTTTCCGGTTGCTGCGATTTTATTTTGGACAATGGCGCAACTCGTGAAACCGTACATTTGAACAGTCCGGCACAAGGGCTGTATATAAAACACAATATATGGCGAGAATTTACCAACTTTTCCAAAGACTGCGTGGTTATGGTTTTGGCTTCGGAACACTATGACGAAGCAGACTATATCCGCGATTATAACGACTTTTTAAAGGAGACTGCAAAGTGATAAATATTCTGTTATTATCCGCAGGTACCAATGCTTGTTATCATATAGCCAGAGTCTTGAAAAATAAATTTCCGCTTGATTTCCGCATTATCGGAGCCGATATAAATGAGGAATATTTAATTCCTACTATTCCTTATTTAGATGCTTTTCACAAAGTGCCATACACCAACAACCCGTTATATTACGGCAAAATTTTGGATATATTAAAAGAAGAAAAAATAGATTATATTTTGCCGAGTTTTGACGCCGACCAAAAAATATTTTTTCCTGAAAATAAAGATTTAATTGATTTGGGTGTTACTTCATTCGGTACAAATCTTGAAACTTTAGAATTTTATTCCGACAAAAATAAAATGTATGATTTTTTGCAAAGCAAAAATTTACCTTTACCTAAAAGATACAGCTTGTCAGAAATAAATAAAGACCATATCTACTTCATAAAGCCTGTTAACGGTGTCGGTTCGGTCGGAGCTCGTCAGCTAAAAGGCTCTGAAATCATCAATCTTTCGGATATTAACAATTATATTATTCAAGAAATTTGTTCCGAACCGGAATATACATTGGAATGTTTCAGTTATGCCGATTGTTTTTCAGCTGTTTGCCGCGAAAGATTGGCCACCAAGGCCGGAGTTTGCGTTAAAACTAAAATATATAAAAATACAGAACTGGAAAATATCGGCAAGCAATTTGCTAAAAATGTAAAAACTCCATATATCTTCAATTTACAATTTATGAAAAATTCGCAAAATGAATATGTTATTACAGATGTAAACCTTCGCACCGCCGGCGGTATGAGTCTGTCTTATGCGGCAGGTTGGGATGAAGTATCGGCATTGGCTAAAATAATGTCAGGCGCCTCAAAAGATGAAATATTTTCATCTTTGCCTGAAAATATTGCGGAACAATATGTTGTGCGCGCATATACCGACATTGTAACCAAAACCACGCAACAAGTAATTGCCTTTGATTTAGACGGAACATTGCTGGACAGCCGCAAAAGACATCAAACAGTTATGAATTTTGTTTTAGATAAATTAGGCATAGCTTTAGACTCTTCCGACCTGATAGAATTTAAGCGTGGCGGAAAAAACAATATTGATTTTCTGACTGCCAAAGGAATTGATAAAGAGATTGCTCAAAATATCCAACAAGAATGGATAAAACATATAGAAGACGAAGAATTTTTGGCGTCAGATATTTTATATCCCGAAACTTTAGAAATCTTACAAAAATACATCGGCTATGACCGTATTTTGATAACAGCCCGAAACAACAAAAAAAATGCCTTAAAACAGATACAAAAACTTGGTTTATCTCAATATTTTAAAGAAATATTTGTGGTTCCGAGCAATAAAGAAACCAGCATTAAAAAAGCCGATATTTTGCGCCAAAATCATGCAAAATTATTTATAGGCGACACAAAATCCGATTATTTAGCCGCCTTAAACGCCGGCATAGAATTTAAACATTTTAATAAAGGTTTTCACAACAAGGAGTATGTAAATGGCTAAAATACTAATATCTTACTTTTCTGATTATGGAGAAGCAATGTATGACGCTATTAGCGATATTTTATTGAAAAACGGAAATGACGTGTTTCGTTTTAATATTAACAACCCGGCGGTATCCATAACCAAATGGGGTGGAGACTGCTCAATCAGCGATAAATCTGTAATTAAACAAATTACGGATTTTGCCCCTGAAATAGTGTTAAATTTCAATCACTCACTTCCACATGACTTGTATAATGTGTTTAACGACACCTGTAAAATTTGCATTATTGACGCCGACAATCCGGAAACATTTTGGAACAAAGATTTACACTTAAAGAACAAGAAAAACTACATTTATTTAGGTTTACAATCTTATTCCAAGACAATGTATGAACAATATATTAACCAAAAGATTAACGGCAAATACTTATATTTTCCGCCGGCCACCGTTGTACAAAATAAAAAATTGAAACAAGATAAAAATGTATCATTCATCGGCTCTAATTTTTATCCGTTACAGATACCTTACGATGAAAAATTTTACACAAACGAAGCCTTGAAATTATATAATGCCTTTAAAGAAAATTACTACTTAACATTTAAAGAAGCTAAAAAAATATATTCAAAATGTTCCGAAAACCTTTTTGAACTTATACGAGCTTTTTATGTCGGACAGGACAGATTAAAATACATGCAGCAATTAGAAGATTTAGGCTTTACATTTTATGGTGTTCGTTGGTGGAATCATATAGCTTACTATGACTTTGAATTGGCAAAATGTTTTGATGCAACACCCAAAGTTTCCATTGAAGACAATCAGTGGGTATATAACACTTCTAAAATTTCCGTAAACATTTCGCACCCGCAAGCAAAAAGCTCTTTTTCATGGAGAGTAATGGATATTATGGCCTCCGGTGCTTGTCTGTTGATGGAAGATAAGCCGGATTGGAAAGACTTGTTTGCCAAATATTTATCAAAAGATGTTTTGGATACAATTATCTATAAAGACCGATTTGACATGCGTCAAAAAGCAATAAAATTACTTTCTGACGAAGATTTACGCCTGAAATGCGTAAAAGAACTTAACAACGCCATTGAACAAAACGGACGCTGGGAAGTGCGTTTTAAAGACTTGGAAAAATTTTTAGGAATAAAATTGTTAAATTTGCCGACAACCGGAAAATATATTGTTATCTCAAGAGACGAAAAACCTGTCAAAGTTGAAGATTCTCTACCTAAACAGCACAAAAATATATTTCAAAAATTAAAAATGAAAAAACGTTATAAGCTGTTTGTTTATTCTCTGCTCTTAGCTCTATGCCAAATTCCGCTTTTAGACATAGGCATTCGCCACAAACACCGCGACAAACTTCTTCAAAAAATCAACAAGCACTGGAGATAATTATGGAAAAATATGATTTAATATTTTCATTAGGAGGTTCTTGTGCCACGGCAAAACAATTAAAAATGAACGGATTAAGAAACGCGTCTTATCCGTTTGATTGGTTATTTTGCCTAAACGACAGACATTTAAAATATTTAATCAATGCGTTCCAAACTGACTTTCACGATTGGCTTTTATATGAAAATCTTCGAGAGCTTACCGCAGAAGAACGAGGTGATTCAAAGTGTTTTCAATATTGTGATGAGGCCAGCGGCTATAATTTTATTCACGATTTTCATAAACCCAAAGAAGATATTACCGAATATACAGAGGTTAAAGACAAATATAAAAGAAGAATAAATCGGCTTTTAGAAAAAATATCAAAATCAAAAAACATCTTAATTATCTTTGATGCAAGGTACGATGTTGATATTTCTTTGCTGAAAGAACTGAAAAAAGTGATTGAGAATAAATATAAAAGAACTCACGTTAAATTTATATTGCTTCAATTCTGCGCCAAAGAAAGTAAATGCGTAACAAAAAAATGGATAACAATCTATTATATTCCGAGAAATCACACCGTATTAGATTATAATTCAACTCCTGATGAGTGGAAATTTGTTTCTAATTTAAAACTAAATAATTCCGACGTTCTTAAAACAGGAATTTTTACAAAATTGCTTGTCCGCATAATTACCGGTTTTATCCCGATAAAAAAATACAGAAAAAAATTAAGAGACCGCTTTGAAAAAAAACAAAGCGAGCCGTCTGAAATACAAACCACATCGCTTGAAGAACAATGTATAACAACTGAAATGCAAAATTCAGCTGAAAACGTTTGCGCGGAATCAAACGTTATGACATTGGAAAAATACAAAGAAAATATTGCCGGTATATTGTTTAATTATAATGACTTAAAAATTGTTCACGCCTATGCAAGATTTTATAATTTCGGCGACAATGCTTTGGCTTTCGGCGTTAAAAACATATTTTTAAAATATTTCAACAATAACATTCGTTTTATAAACGAAGATGTGCACACCACTGTTTTTAATAAAGAAAAACTGAAAGAAATAAATAAAAAAGCCGATATTCTGCTAGTCGGAGGCGGCGGTTTAATCCATACCTATGACAGTGAATTTTGGCTGTTTAATATGCCTGACACAGATATAAACACACTGACAAAGCCTCTAATCTTATATGGTCTTGGATACAATAATTTTTGCAATATACCATTAAATGAAAAAGCCATTGAAAACATAAGAAACATCCAAAACAAAGCAGTGTCCTTCTCTGTCAGAAATGACGGCAGCGCCGAAAGACTGGCGGAATATGACTTAAATTTTGACGAAGTTCCCGACCCTGGATTTTTTGTTGACGCCAACCATCCCAAACCAAACATTAAAGGCAAATATGTAATGCTGCAAATAGCTTATGATTCGGCCAATTTACGAAATGTAGACAATGACAACTTTTTCAATAATATGACCGAACTTTGTCGCTATCTGCTTGACAAAGGATATTCTGTAGTTCTTTCGCCGCATTGCTACCCGGATATAGACATAAGCAACAAAATTGTTGAAACAGTTAATAATAAAAAGTGCTTTTCTTGGAATTGGCATGAAATTATGCGCGAAGACAATGTCTCTGTCGGGTTGGGATATTATAAATATGCCGATTTTGTTATTGCTATGCGCGGACACGCTCAAATTTGTCCGATTGGCATGAATGTCCCTGTTATATCTGTCATCAATCATCCGAAACATCTCGGATTATTACAGAAAAATAATCTCGAGACATACGTCTTCACTGATGAAGATTTTAGTCGTAAAATAAAAGAAAAAATATCTTATGTTATTGATAACAAAGAAAAAATAAAAGATAAATACGCTGAATTGATGACTGATTTCAACAGCAAAACTCAAAATTACTTAAATGAACTAAAATTAAAGGTGTTAAAATGATTAAATTTTTAGATTTGGAAAAAATTAACAACCGTTTCAGAAAAGAAATTGATGAACGGATTAAAAATATTTTAGATAAAGGCTGGTATTTGCAAGGCGAAGAAAATGACAAATTTTCTAAACATTTTGCCGAATATTGCGGCGTAAAATATGTATTGGGCGTTGCTAACGGGTTGGACGCACTGCGTTTGATTATCAAGGCTTCAGGCTTTGGCGAAGGCGATGAAATTATCGTGCCGGCAAATACCTATATCGCCACAATCTTGGCCATTTCAGACAACGGTTGCACACCGGTTTTGGTTGAGCCGAATATAAACACTTATAACATAGACCCTGACAAAATTGAAGCAGCCATAACCCCAAGAACAAAGGCCATTATGGTTGTTCATTTATACGGACAAGCCGTGCAAATGCAAAAAGTTTGGGATTTGGCTAAAAAATATAATCTCAAAGTATTTGAAGATTGCGCACAAGCTCATGGCGCTATATATCAAAACAAACGCGTCGGCAGTTTATCCGATGCCGGAGCCTTTTCTTTTTATCCGGGAAAAAATCTCGGTGCGTTGGGCGACGCCGGTGCTATTGCCACCAATAACGAAGATTTGTATTTAAGAGCCAAAGCGCTGGCTAACTATGGTTCAGACAGAAAATATCATCATATTTATAAAGGCTTAAACTCTCGTCTTGATGAAATTCAGGCCGCCGTACTTGATGTAAAACTACCGCATTTAGATAAAGATAATGCCCGCCGCCGTGAGATTGCCGCATATTATCGCAGCCACATAACAAATCCGAAAATCATTTTGCCGCAAACCTACGATGAAAAAGCCGCAGTTTGGCACGTTTTTGTGGTTCGCACCAAAGAACGCGATGCCTTCCAGCAATATCTGAGCGACAATGGCGTGCAAACGATTATCCACTACCCTTGCCCGCCGCACAAGCAATTGGCCTATAAAGAGTGGAATAACCTGTCTTATCCGATTTCTGAGGAAATTCACAACACCATTATTTCTTTGCCGATTTCGCCGGTAATGACCGATGATGAAGTGGAAAAAGTTGTGGAAATTGTAAATGCTTGGTAATGATAATCCATTGGTTTCTGTGATTGTTCCTGCATATAATCATCAAAATTATGTGCAGGAAACACTTAAATCAATTATCAATCAAACTTATCAAAATATTGAGCTGATTGTTATTGACGACGGCTCAAAAGACGCGACTTGGCAAAAAATCTGCGAATTAAAAAACGTGTGTGAAAACCGATTTACCCGAGTTTATTTTGCCGCTAAAGAAAATGAAGGTACCTGCAAAACTTTTAATAAGCTGATTTCACTGACAAAAGGCGATTATATCTATATTATCGCTTCGGACGATGTTGCCAAACCGCAGGCGATTGAAAAATTGCTGCAAGCCATTGAACCTGTTGACGCGGTTTTGGCTGTCGGCAATAACGAGTTTATTGACGCAGCCGGAAAACGCATAGGCTGGGATAAAAAACAAAATTCCGTACCGTTGACAAAGGCTAAATATAAAACTTTTGCCGAACAGCTGAAAATTTCCGCTAAAAAAGACAGCTTTGGAACATATCGGGAATTATTAAAAAGCAATCATATTCCTAACGGCTATTTAATTAAGGCGGCTGCTTTACGAAAAATTCGTTTTACTCCCGAAGCCCCTTTGGAAGATTATTTTTTGAATTTGCAACTGGCAAAAATCGGCAAGTTTGTTTATGTTGATGAAATTTTATTTTCTTATCGTTGGCACGCCGCGAACACCATCAAGCAAACCGCCAAAATGCTGGCATTTCAAATGCAAACTTTACGCTATGAAGAAAAATTGACCGCCGCTCTGCCGGATAAAAAATGGAATACTATTTTTAAAGAGGAAAAATATAAAACAAAAAATATCTTTTCACTTGGCAATTTTCTCAAATATTACAAAACAAAAGATTTGAGCAAAAAGCAAAAAATATTAGAAATTTTCGGTAAAAAAATTGTTCTGAAATCCAAAACATTTCAATATTAAGCCCCCCTGCCCGGCAAATATAAAAAAACCTTCAAAACAAATTGCTTTTACACAATCTGTAATGAAGGTCTTTTTTAATTCACTGCATCAGGCTTTATTTGCCACGCAATTCACTTTCTATCACTGCTTTGAGAGACCAGCCACTTATAAAGTGCCAGCATTGTCTCATCACCGCTGGCGGCAAAGTCTTCCGGATGCCACTGCACGCACAAAATGCCTTTATCCATTTTGCCCCAGGCCTCGGGAATACAATCAGACGAGATAGCGTAAATTTCAAGGTCGCTGTTCTTGTCGTCCGGTATCAAGCCTTCTCTGTGGCGAGAGTTTACCGTAAACTTACCTTTACCAAGCAAACGCTGAAACGGTGTCGCCGGATACACGATAACCGGATGAGCATTTACCTCTGAGGTTTTGTGTTCAACAGATGAGCGTGTTTCGTGCAAATCACGATACATCTTCATACCATGAACACCTGCAACCATCTGCGCACCGGCACAAATTCCCAAAATAGGAACAAATTTTGCTTCGGCCTCGCGGATAGCCTTAAGATAAGCCATAGAACGAAGACTAGGCACTTCCGGATTATCAACTCGGGTTGCATAGAATTCGTCAGGAGAAACAAACGCTCCGCCGGGCAGAACCAAACCGTCAACATCAGTCATTTGCGCTTCAACCAGATTGTAGCACAAGCCCCTGATGCAACCGCCGGACATGCAAATTGCCTTGGCATAATTGTAGTCAATCGAATAATGTCCCTTTTCTCGTCCGAGCAAGAAACCTATTGTCGGATAGTCTGAACTAATATCAAGTCCGAGCTTTTCCGCTTCTACGGTTGGCAACACAATCATAGGAACCTCGCCGTTTGCAATAACTCTGCTTACTTCTTGGTCAGAAATCACATACGCGTTAAACTGCGGCTCATAGGCCAAATATAATACCTTTTGCATAAAAATAATATTTAGAAATAATAATAATGTTAACGGTATTGATTATAGACAATCGACATTTTTTGTCAAGTTTTTTATATTATTTTGTAATTTTGTGCCTGCTGCGCCAGCCAATTATAAATATGCTGCATGGAAATATCGCCGTTGGCGGCAAAATCTTCGGGGTGCCATTGAATACACAATATATGTTTCTCGGCATTTCCCCAGGCTTCCGGAACATTGTCTTCTGTGCGGGCATAAATCGTCAGCTTGCTGTCAGAAGCGTATGGCAGCATAGATTCGGTGTGGCGGGAATTGGTTTCAATTTCATCTGTTTGCAAAAGCTCATACAGCGGCGACGGCTTTTTGCGGCGCTTCCAGCCGTTCCATATCTTGATTTGACAAAGATATCAGCAGAATTACTTTTTGTTTTTCAAACAAATTTATTTGTTCATCGCTAATACCGAAAGCCTCAAATTGCGGCAAATATTTTAAGCTGACAGGCTGTGTTTGCATTTTCTTTCCTTATTTTATACGGCATTTTATATATATTTTTTTATTCAAGATAAAGAAATAATAGCCCAAAGTCCACACTAATCACGAAAATTTGTGCATTATGCTGAAAACACTTGCGTTTGAAACTGATATTTTTTAAAATCAACGCCAGTTCAACTTTTTATCTAAAGGAGAAAAAATATGAAAAAATTGTTGGTTTTAGCTGCTGCCGCTGTTTTAGCCGCCGGCGCTGCCGAAGCAAAAATTGATTTAGTTTCCGCCGCTCAGCAAGCTCAAAATAAAATTGACAGCGTTACTCAGGCAAATGAAAACGCCAAAGCTGATTTAGCAGCCAAGAAAAAAGAATTGGAAGAAATGCAAGCCGCTAAAAAGAAAGAGCTTGAAGAAAAACAGGCCGCTCAAAAAGCCGAACGCGAAGCTAAAGCCGCAGAACAGAAAAAGGCTTTGGAAGACACCAAAAATTCTTTGCACAACTTAAAAAATTCTTTCATGAAATAGTTTAAGTGCCTGCAAAAAAAATCTCCGGCTTGCGTTAATAACAAGGCGGAGATTTTTTATCGCATTATTCATATACAAACTTAACTTCCCAACGGCAGGAATTCTTTTCCCGCGGTCTGAAATAGTAACCGGCAAGCCGATTATTGCGAACAATAATACGCCACGAACCGGGAACCGTGTTTGTAATCTCAAGAACAGGAACTTTGTCCACAAACCAAGTAGACTTGCTGCTGTACTGTCCGTTAAAGGTCATTGAACTGACATTGTGCTTTGTTCCTTGACCTTTTTTCAACTGCACCTCAATAACTTTGTTTCCGGTCAGCTGATTAAGTTCAATCTTTTGCATAATTATTAAATTAAAAATAAAACATCACTGACTGATATAACTTGATATTTACAAAATGTAAAGCATTATTCGTCATAAACGCAACTAATCGGCTTTTGTTTGCATATTTTTAGAACTATGAACGGTATTTTTTGCTTTATCCCATGTTTTTGCTGAAACATTTTTAGTTTTATCCCAAACTTCGGCGGAAGTTTCTTTAGTTTTATCCCAAATTTCTTCAGTCTCTTCCGAAATCTCATGAACGGCTTTTTTAGAACCTTCTTTAGTTTTATCCCATAATTTTTCGGATTCTTCCGCTATATTATCTTTGGCTATATGCAAATTTTCTTTAGTTTTGTTCCATGTGTGATTTGTTGACATATTATCAGACATTTTAACTTCTCCCTGCTGTGATTTTACAGATTCTGTGCCGCCGTAATTCATTTTTCGCCCGCTTTTCAACGCCTGTTCGGCCTCAACTCCTTCCGCCGCTTCCATATTCAAACTGCGACCGCTGTAGCAAACCAAACCGGCTAAAACCAGCAACGTTAACACTTTATAAGCCGTTCGCATCTTCATTCTCCTTTGTTACGTCGTATATATATTTGCTTTTTCGTATTTTTTTATATAATAAATAGGCCATATATTTTTACGCATTTTTAAGCAAATAGATTTATATTTTTTACAAAGGCTTTGATTTAAGCCATTTTATTATACGGAAAGTTATTTGAAATAGAAGGATTGGATATGAGATACACTCGCACCGCTCAAGGTTTATTAAATGCGCAATACCGCAGTGTTTTGAAAAAATGCCTAATGATTAACTTAGGTTTGTTTGCATTGGGTGCGAATGTTGCCGGCGCAGAAGATTTTATTCTAAAAGCCGAAGATTTAAGCACTTCCTCCAGCATTAAGTGGACGGAAATTGACTCTTCGCAATATGACCCAAACGATAAAAATATGATTAAAGTAGATTTATCCTCCGGCAAATCTCAATACTTTGCATATACCTACACCAAACCGGAAGGCGGCATGGTTTATGACACTCGCCAAGAAGGTAAAGACGGCGCCCTAACCGGCGATGTAACCGCTGATTTCATCGGAATTTCCTCTACCGACAACGGCGGCGCTTTGAATAATACTGTCAATAACGATTTAATCATCCGCGGTAATTTTATAAACAATGAAACAACCGGCAGATTGGGCGGTGCAGTTCAAAATAACGGACGTATTACCATAATCGGCGACTACATAAACAATGTGGTGCACGGCTACGGCGGAGCACTGCGCAACGACGGCAGTGTCGGCAGTATTACCGGAAACTTTATCGGCAACAAAGGTATTAAGCACAACGGCCCGGCCTGTGGCGGCGCTTTATACTTTAACCAACCTAACGCCCCGAAAATGGATAGCATTACCGGCTACTTTATCAACAACTATCTGGAAAACACCATGGACGATGACGTAGCCAACGACCCAGATAAAGCTGACACCGTTTATTCCAAAGGCGGAGCATTAGATTTCTTTACATTTTCTGTCGGAAAAATCACCGGTGTATTTATCAACAACACCATTAACGCGCAAGGTTTCGGTTATGGTTCGGCAATAAACGCCGGCAATACTCAAATTGACGAAATTAAAGGTATTTTTATCAATAACATTGCTAAAGGTAATAGACAGGCCGGAGCAGCATTGTACTTTTACAGCAAGGATAACGGTACTATGAAAGTAGGAAGTATCGAGGCTGATTTTTATAATAACGGCAGCTACTCTGCAAATGGGGCTGCTATAGGAGGAGCCATTTATAATAGCTCAAACTCTTCCATAGGCAGCATAACCGGCAATTTTATCAATAACTTTGCTCAATCAGAAGCCAGCACGGCTGCAGGAGGAGCCATTTATAACGACTCAAACTCTTCCATAGGCAGTATAACCGGTAATTTTATAAATAACTTTACTAAAAGCCAAAAAGACAACAGTAGTTATTATGGCACAATGGGAGGAGCAATTTATAATGTTTCTTCAACTATTGGTAATATACTCGGTAATTTTGTAGGCAATTATGCAGAAAATTCTGTCGGAAAAAGTACTTCTGCCGGCGGAGCAATATATAATAGAGATTCAGCTAAAATCGGAAATATACAAGGTAATTTTGAAAACAATCACGCGCTTTCAGAATATACCGGATCTCAAGGTGGGGCAATCTATAATAGTTATTCTGCTTCTATAGACAATATAACAAGCAACTTCAGCAATAATTCCGCAAAATCCCAAAATGGTTCAACTTATGGCGGAGCTATTTATAACTCCTCTGTTTCATCCATCAGCAAAATAATCGGTAATTTTACCAACAACCTTACCAAAAGCAATTACAATATTAAAGGAAAAATCGGTACAGCTGGAGGTGCTATTTATAATTCTAATTCTACTATAGGCGATATAAGCGGTAACTTTATAAATAACCATGCAGAAAATCAAACAGGTATAAGTGCTGCTTATGGCGGCGCCATATTTAACAGAAATTCAGCTAAAATAGGTAATATTACCGGTAATTTCAGAGAAAATCATGCACAGTCTGAAAATGGCAATGTTAATGGCGGAGCTATTTATAACTCCTCAGCAACATTGAACAATATTGCAGGATATTTTATTGGAAACTATGCTAAATCTGAAAAAGGACAAACAGTCGGCGGTGTATTAACAAATACTACAGCAGAAATAAAAACAATCAAAGGATATATGAAAAATAATTACTCTATGTCCAATTATAAATCAGCTTTTGGCGGTGCAATAGCCAATGGCGGCAATGCAAAAATAGATACTATTGAAGGTAATTTTATAAATAACTACGCAAAATCTGAATATGGTAGTGCGAGAAGCGGTGCTATTTATAACGTTAGTTCATCCATTATTGGCAGTATCGAAGGTATTTTTTCCGATAACTATGCTGTAACTAATAATTCCTACGCTCAAGGAGGAGCGATTTATAATGCCTCGAATATTGACGACATAAAGTCTTCAACTTTCAGCAACAACTTTGTAAGCGGAGCAAGCGAACAGACAGACGGCGGTGCGATATGGAACAATGGTACTATCGGTTTTAGCGGCAACAACGTTTTCCAAAACAATTACAAAATCGTAAATGGCGAAAAAACGGCCAACGACATTTATAACTCCGGCACCATCAACGTGGCTGAAAACGGTTCAATTACACTCAACGGCGGAGTTACCGGTAACGGCGCTATCAATTTAGCGCAAAACGCTACCCTAAACATCAATGACGCCACTGTTTCCGACAACACTCTGACACTAGAAAAAGACGCGGCATTGGCTTTCAACGTAAATGAAATCAACACCGCCGACACCGTTCAAAGTGGCGGAAAAATTGACAGCGACATCAAACTTAACGCCGACGCCAACCTCAAAGTTTCAACCTATGTTGAACATGGTTCGGAAGTCGGAGTAGGCAGCTACACTTTTGCCAACAGTGTCGACACCGCTAACGGTCAATGGAAACTGACAACCACAATTTATAACGGTTTGTATAACTATGACACCAACTTGAACGACGAGAACAACACACTGAACTTCACATTTAAGAAGAAAAACGCCACGGAAATCGCTCAGGATTTTGGCACCGACAAAGAAACTGCTGACGAAATTTTGGCTTTAACCGGCGGAACTTCCGACAATAAGCAATTTAATCAAATCAGCGAGGCTGTGAACCAAAAGGCTCAAGCCGGCGACCAAAATCTGCCGAATGAGCTGAACGATTTGAACGACAACACACAAGGCAATCTTGAAGCGGCACGCGCTGTTAACGACATTTTGGGCAAAAACATTGCCAACCGTTTGAATATTCGGCAAAATTATAATGTTTACGGCTTGTCAGGCGGCGATTTCAGCGAATATGAGCCGGAAATTTGGGCTAATGTTTTGTATCAAAAAGCCGAAAACAGCGGCGCTTTTGATTATACTGCCGACACCAAAGGCGTAATCGCGGCGATTGACGGCAAAGCCGGCAAAAACTTAACTGTTGGCATCGGTTACGCTTATCAGCAAACCGATTTGGACAGCGGTTCCAAGAGCATCGACATTGACACCCACAGTGTATTCGGTTATGCCGAATATTTGAAAAACCACTGGTTTGCTAATGGCTTGGTTTCATATAATATGTCTTCCAACAACCAAACAAAACAAGCGTTTGGTGTCAACATTAGCGGCGATTACGATACTGATGTTTTAGGCACTCAGCTCATGGCCGGACGAGAGTTTTACGGCTGCACCGAAAACAACATCCTGCGCCTGCGTCCGCAAGCCGGTTTGCGTTATTACAAAATCAACCAAGACGGCTACACTGACAGCGCCGGTATGAACTATAACAGCACAGACAGCGATGTGGTTACCGGAGTGTTTGGAGTGGAAATCAGCGATAATACCGATTACCGCGGCACTAAAATTATGCCGAAAGCGTTTATAAATGCCACTTATGACCTGAAAAACGACGACAGTTCCATGCTGGTAAAACTGCCGAACGGCACGGCGTATAACGTATCGCAGGAAAGCAATGGCAAATTCGGCATTGAGGCCGGCGTCGGTGTGGAAATGGCAGTTACGGATAATGCCAAAGTCGGCGTATCCTATGAATATGATTGGCGCGACGATTATTCTGCCCATACAGGTCTTTTAAACCTTAAATATGCTTTCTGAATATAAAGCATTGTTCCCCCTTACCTGCTCAGTCTCGTATGGGGGAGCAGTTTTGCATAAATTTGTAAAAAATCCTTGCATTTACAGACATTTTGTGTATATTAGCAATCGTCCCTTGCCGGATTTTTAATGATTCGGCTATACATTAACCGACCCTGCCATGGGTCATTTGTTGAGTAATCCATAAGGAGATATTAAAATATGGCTAATTATGAAAGCGTTTTAATCGCTCGTCAGGACCTCGGCGCTTCTCAAATTAACACTCTCGTTTCAGACTTGAGCGAAGTGATTAAAAAAGAAGGCGGCGAAGTTGTTAAAGTTGATAACTGGGGCTTGAAAAACCTCGCTTACCGCATCAAAAAAAATCGTAAAGGTTATTATGTTTTGTTAAACATTGTTGCTCCGGCAAAAGCTGTTGCAGAATATGAAAGACTGGTTAGATTGAATGAAGATGTTATTCGTTATATGACCGTCAAAGTAGAAGATTTCAACAACGATGTAGCTTCTGAAGAAGACGCTGCTGTTGCAGAAGCATAAGGAGTTTTTAACAATGGCTAAACAAACATTTTTCAAAAGAAAAACTTGCCCGTTCTCTGGTGAAAACGGCTTGAAAATTGATTACAAAGATGTAAAACTTCTGTCTCGCTATGTTTCAGAAAAAGGTAAAATTATTCCTTCACGCATCACTTCTGTTTCTGCTAAAAAACAAAGAGAATTGGCACGCGCTATCAAACGTGCTCGTTACATTGCTTTGTTACCTTATGTTGCTATGTAGGAGGATAAAATGGAAGTAATTTTGCTCGAACACGTAGAAAAATTAGGCAGAATGGGCGATAAAGTAAACGTTAAAAACGGTTATGCCCGTAACTATTTGTTGCCTCAAGGCAAAGCCCTGCGCGCAACAGATGCCAACATGGCTTATTTTGAAGCTCAAAAAGCAGCTTTAGAAGCTCACAACAAAGAATTGTTTGAAACTGCTTCTAAATTGGCTGAATCTTTGAACGGCTTTAACGCTGTATTGATTCGTCAAGCTGCCGAAACAGGTCAATTATATGGTTCTGTAACCATTCGTGACATCGCCGCTGCTATTAAAGACGCCGGTTTTGATGTTGCTCGTCGTTATGTTTATTTGGAAAAACCAATCAAAGATTTGGGTATTTACCAAGTAAAATTGAACCTGCACCCTGAAGTTTCTCAGACTATTCTGATTAACATTGCCAGAACTTCTGAAGAAGCTAAAAAGCAAGCTAAATCTTATAACCAAGAATAATTTTTATTCGATTATAAGTTTCCCCTCCACCGCAAGATGGAGGGGAATTTTTATATTATACTAAAAAACGCCTTGTTTGAAAAATAAAGCAAGGCGTTTTGTTCGGTTGTTTATTATTTATTCCAGCCGCGTAGAATATAATCGCTGAGTTTTTCGCTAAAGAACGAGCTGTCGCTAATCGCCTCGCCTTCGGCAATTTTTGCCTGGTCAAGCAGCAAACGGCAAACTTCTTCCACAGTCGGACGTTCTTTATCGTCAAACATACTGTCGGCTAATTTAATAATCAACGGGTGGTAAGGGTTTACTTCCAAAATACGCGAGCTGGCAAACGCGGTTTGTTGCTGATGATTACGCATTAAACGCTCCAGGTGAATACTCATCTGTCCGTTTTCCACCGTCAAGCTAACCGGACTCTTGGTCAGTTTTTCGGTCGGAACAACTTTCCCGACTTCATTTTTGAACAACTCCGCCATAAAATCGGTCAATTTTTTCAAACTGCCCTCATCGGCTTTCGGCTCTTTGCGCTCAAACTTCAAATCAACATCGGCTTGTGAAACATGTTTAATCGGATACCCTTTGAAGTTTGTTAAAGTCTGAACCCAAAATTCATCAATCGGGTCTGTCAACAGCAAAACTTCCAAGCCTTTTTCTTTAAATGCCTCCAGCTGCGGGTTGTTGCGCAAAGTCGGAATATCATCGCCGGTAATATAATAAATAGTAGTCTGCCCTTCTTTAACGCGCGAAATATATTCATCAAGCGATGTCAGCTTTTCGGCAGAATTTGTGGAATAAAAACGCGAAAGTTCGGCAATTTCCACACGGTTTGCCGGGTCTTCATAAATTCCCTCTTTAAACGCCATACCAAAGTTTTTCCAAAACTTCATATAATCGTCATAATCTTCGGAACGTTTTTTCAGCTCTTTCAAAATACGCGAAACCGTGCCTGTACGAATTTTTGCAATCAACGCATTTTGCTGTAACATTTCACGAGAAATATTCAGCGGCAAGTCGGCACTGTCAATAATTCCTTTCACAAAACGCAGGTAAGCCGGCATCAAATCATCAACTTTATCCGAGATAAACACGCGGTTAACATAAAGTTTCAGGCTTTGCTGTCTGTCCGGCTGAAACAAGTCGTAAGGCGCTTCAGACGGAATAAACAGCAATCCGGTGTATTCTATGCTTCCCTCCGCTTTGAAATGCAGACGCATCCACGGGGTATCAAAGTTGCGGGAAATATGATGATAAAACTCGTTGTATTGGTCATCGGTAATTTCCGCTTTATTCTTAGTCCAAAGAGCCGATCCGGTGTTTACGGTTTCTTCGCCGGCTTTGCCTAAATCCAAAACAATCGGATAGTTGATATGGTCGGAATAGGTGCGGATTATGTGGCGCAGATAAATAGTGTCAGTAAAGTCTTTGGCATCGTCTTTCAAAAACAATTTAATGTCCGTGCCGCTTTTTTCTTTTTCGGTTTCTTCAATTTCAAAACCGTCAACACCGTTGGAAATCCATTTATAAGCCTGTTCTTCCCCAGCTCTCTTGGTAGTAACTTCAACCTTGCTCGCCACCATAAAGGCCGAATAAAAACCTACGCCGAACTTACCAATCAAATCAACGACCGAGCCGTTGTCTTTTGCGTTGTTTACAAAATCAGCCGTGCCTGACTTAGCGATAGTACTCAAATGGTTGACCAAATCTTCCTTATTCATACCAATACCGTTGTCGCTGATGGTCAGAGTGTTTTCCTCGGCGTTAGGCGTGATGATAATCTTAAACTCGCCATTATTTTTGGTAACTTCTGGTTTCATCAGCGAATAATAGCGCAGCTTGTCGCACGCATCGCTGGCGTTGGAAATCAGTTCGCGCAGAAAAATATATTTTTCCGAATACAGCGAGTTAATCACAATATCCAGCAACTTGCTGACTTCGGTTTTAAACTTTTGTTTTTTACTCATGGTTATTTCTCCCTCTAAAACTACCTATTTATATGGGATTTTATAACCGCCGGCGCAAGAGGTTTGCCGAATTTTTCTGATGCGCCTGTAAAAAAATCAGTCGCTTTCTTTTATACGCTCGATATTGGCACCCACGGCTTTGAATTTTTCTTCCAAATGTTCATAGCCGCGGTCAAGATGATATACACGATTGACAATCGTTTCACCTTCAGCCACCAAACCGGCCAAAATCAGAGCAAATGAAGCCCGCAAATCCGTTGACATCACCGGTGCACCGGAAAGTTTTTTCACTCCGCGCACAATGGCCGAAGCATGACCATGAACATTGATGTTTGCCCCCATACGAATCAGCTCAGGAACATGCATAAAGCGGTTTTCCCAAATGCTTTCCGTAACCATAGCCGCGCCATTGGACACACACATCAAAGCCATAAATTGCGCCTGCAAATCAGTCGGAAACCCGGGATAATAGTCTGTATAAATATCAACACCTTGCAAATCAGCATACTGAGCATCAACAATAATACCGTTTGCCGTGCACTCCACACCTGCCCCTGCTTTCTGCAAAATATCCAACGGACACTGCAGGTAGTCGGCGTTGGCATTTACCAGCTCCAAACGTCCGTGAGTAATGGCCGCAGCGACAGCGTATGAACCGGCCTCGATTCGGTCATTGATAATTTCATGAGTTACGCCATGCAATTTATCCACACCATGAATTGTTAAAGTTGAAGTATTTGCTCCTTCAATATTCGCGCCCATTTTATTCAAAATGTCAATAAGGTCGGCAATTTCCGGCTCTTTGGCAGCGTTTTCAATAATGGTATCGCCCTCGGCTAAAGTCGCTGCCATCAAAATGTTGCAAGTTGCACCGACCGAAGCCGAATGGAAAGTGATGTGAGCACCTTTTAAGCGGTCTTTCACATCGGCAATAACATAACCGTTTTTAATTTCTATATGCGCGCCCATCTGCTCAAGCGAACTCAAATGTATATCCATCGGACGAGCGCCGATAGCGCAGCCACCCGGCAAAGAAAGTTCAACATGCCGATATTTTGTCAGCAACGGCCCCAAAACGTAGTATGATGCCCGCATTTTACGCACATAGTCATAAGGCGCAACAAGGCTGGTCGGCTTTGGAGTATAATAGGTAAAAGTCTTGGTAATATGCCCGTTCCAATCTTCTTGTTTGCCTTCAATCTGCGTACCTATTTGCTGCAAAAGCAAATTAAGCGATGTAATATCCGAAAGAATCGGCAAATTACGCAAGGTTACAGGCTCATCAGTCAAAAGTGAAGCGCAAATAATCGGTAAAGCCGTATTCTTAGCCCCGCTGATAAAAACTTTTCCAAACAGCGGATTACCGCCGATAATCTTGATTTTATCCATTGTTTTGCTCCTTTTCCTGTTTGCGGCGATTTAATTCTTCTTGCTGTTTTTTGCGCTTTTGCAGATTCTTTTGCAAAGCCTTAGCTTCTTTTTCAAAACGCAGTTGCTGCGCCGATTTTTGTGGATTTTTAGACGCTGACATAACATTCTCCTTAAAACGATTATATTTTATCATAAAAAGATTAAGTAAAAAAGCCCAGTAAAATCTTGTTTTATCAACACCTTTAACGTGGTTATAAATTTTTTTTAAAAAATATAAAAAAAGTTCTTGCATTTTATTTTTTATATGCTATTAAATATCTTGTTCGCAGATGATGCGGGTATAGCTCAGGGGTAGAGCGCAACCTTGCCAAGGTTGATGTCGTGGGTCCGAATCCCATTGCCCGCTCCAATAATAAAAGAAGGTTACCGAAAGGTAGCCTTTTTTGTTATTCGGAGTGGTGGGATGAGGAGCCACGAAAAAGTGGGGCCGACAAGGACGAGAGGCGGACGGAAGTACGCCGGTGAGGCGGAAAGCCGAGCGAGGATGTAGCGGCAACAGCCAAAACTAACAATAAAAAAATTACAAATTCCATAAATTAAAATTTCATTTCACAATAACCGCAGGAACTGTTTTCTGTATTTCCTTTAGTATTGTTGTTTTTTTTATGAAATACACGATTCTTTTTTTATTCTCAATCGTTTGTTTTCTGTTTTTAGTTTACAATATACTGAAATCAACCGGTTTTTGCTTGAATTTATCTGTATACGGCTGTATACTGAAAATGGTTTTACTAAATTATTATATACTAATTATGTCCTTTTATGTTTGAGCAAACATAATATTATAGGATTAACGCTCAAAATTATTATTTTATGAATACGTTTAATAAAGTTTTTCGCTCTGCTGACGGTACTGTTTTCACTAAGATTCAGGCCAATGAGATTTCCGGCTTTTCAAGCAATTACATCACTGTAGTTGACAACAAGCCGATTGCGGTTGTTGACGGTAAAGAAGTACCAATGCCGGCAGTTTTGTTCAATGAAATCGGCGTACAGTATATGTTTGTCGATTTTTATGAACACGGCAGAAAAATGGCGAAAAAACACGGTATCTACAGTGCTGTCAAACAAGAAGCAATTCGTGTTTGGAGCAATGTAAAACCAGGTGAAAAGCTAAAAACCGTAATTGACGGCTATGAAGAGCATGAGGTTGTTCTAGATGAGAACAGCGTTGCTGCTCAAAATGTTATCAAGAATGAGTTTTATGCTATTCCGAAAACGGTGTTGGCAGCAAAATACGAGTTTGACCACCATGAATTTGACTTTGACGTCTATAAACCAAAGTCAACGGCCGTTTCTTTTTGGGTTTACTCAGATGTAAACGTGTTTGGTGTTTTGTGGGGCGGATTCGAATTTTTAACCACTCCGATGATTAACATTACCTCGGAAAATGATTGTTACGGTTGTAACTATATTGTTTGGTGGGGTAATGACGGACGTCTCAGCAGCTACAAAGTTGTAGGATACTTCCGCGCTTGCGGCACAAAGTTCTATCCTCATCCTGTTGCTGAGCCTGTTTCAATATCTAAGGCCACTTTTATGCCGCCAAAAGAACTTTTTGCGTAGCATGACTAAAAAAACTCTTGCGCATTATAGAATGTGCAGGAGTTTTTTTAATATCAATTTACTCTTGTGAGGCCGCACCCTCGCTGCACAGCACCAATAAAACAAAAAGGTCTCAAAAGAGACCTTTTTGTTTTATTGGCGCGCTCGGCGGGACTCGAACTCACAACCTTCTGATCCGTAGTCCGTCCGATCAAGTATAATAAATAATAATAAAAACTAATAAAAGTCTTGATTTTTCAACACTTTCAATTTATAAACCATAAATATAAATAACAAAAAAACACTTAAAATTAACTAAAAAAGTGGGATAGGAGTGGGACAACTTTATGAAATGGATAGCTTCTAAAAAATATAAAGGTGTTAGATATAGAGAGAATCAAACTCGCAAAAATGGCGCCATAAGAAAAGATCGTTACTTTTCTATACGCTATAAATTTAATGGCGTTACCAAAGAGGAAGCAGTCGGTTGGGAAAGCGAAGGTTGGAGCGAACTTAAAGCACACGAACTACGCGAGAAAATTGTAAATGCTCAAAAAACAGGCGAAGGGCCGTTGACCTTACAGGAAACAAAAAAGGCAAATATAAAAAAAGAGCTTGAAAGACAAGCTATTACCGCCAAAGAAAAGCGCAATACAATATCATTAAGCGATTTTTATAAAAAGCATTTTGAAACTCATATAAAATCAAGTGTCAGTACAAAGTCATTTAAGACGGTAAAATCTCTCTTTACAAAGTGGATTGAGCCCGAGGTTGGTAATTTGCCTTTGCCTATAATAACTTTGGCAGATGCCGAAAAAATCAAGGTTAAAATGACAGAAGCCAATAAGGCACCGCGCACTATCAATTATATGATTACGATTCTTAAGCAAATATTGAAATTTGCCGAGGTTATAGGCTTTGATACCACTAAATCGACAGTTTTTACAATGGAGAAGCAAAAGTTTGATAATCAGCGTATTACTTTTTTAACAAAAAAACAAGCTGACGACCTATTACAAGCTCTGCAGAAAAAATCGCAAACAGTTTATGAAATGGCTTTAATTTCTTTGCATTGCGGGTTAAGAGCCGGCGAAATTTTTAACTTAACATGGCCAGATATTGATTTAAAACAAGGACTATTATTTGTTAAAGACACAAAAAACCGGCTTAATCGCACATTACAGCTCAGCACGGAATTAAAAAAGGTGTTTACGCAAAAGATAAAAAACAAGTCAGATACCAGTGAATACATATTTCATCAGTTAGACGGCAGTAAATTAAACGAAGTTCCTAATATTTTCGAGCGAACTGTTGAAAAGCTGAAATTTAATGAAGGCATTACTGACAGACGGCAAAAGATTGTATTTCACTCTTTGCGGCATACTTTTGCAAGCTGGCTTGTGCAAGGTGGCACAGATTTATATATCGTGCAAAAACTTATGGGACACTCACATATATCAATGACCGAGCGTTACGCTCACTTGAACGAGAAAAATTTTAAAAAAGCAACGGAGATAATAAATAAGTTATGGGAAAAGAAAAATTAAAGACGGAGATAACAATACTTGAATTATTAAATTGGCTTGTATATGACATTCCTCCAACAAAGAATGCTGTTATACATAGCGAACTTAACGATTTTATCGAAAATCACGAACAAAACTATAATGCAAACAGAACCAATTTAACATTCGAAAAATTTTGCAAGTTAAAAGCAACTTATGATGATATTATTAATAAGATACTAGAAGGTTATTTACCTTTGTATGCGCATAAAATTTATGACCCGTGGGCTTTATATCTAAGGCACTATAAAGAAGAAAATCCTAAAGAACTTGTCTATTCAGGTAGACAAGAAGAATATACGTATAACTGGCTAAGCAAACCTATTAATTTTCTCTTGGATTTTGTTTCAGTGCAAACGAAGGAAAAAATTAAAAAAGACTATTATGATGTGTGGCGAGAAAGTTATATGAAATATAAAGAACAAAATGAATGGAAAGAACTACCTTCTTTTGAGGAAATGAAAGCCGAAGCAATTAACAATAATGGCTGTTATACTTATAACGGAATAGTGGTAAGATTACGTGATGTTCAAAACACGTATTATAATTTATCAACATTTTGCAATAAATATTATAAGAGAACAAAGGAGGCAGAACAGAAACCGCCATTAAAATTAAAAAAGGAAAAAAGGAAGGACTATCAAATAGAGAAAAATGGAATTCGTAAGGTAACAAATATGAAGGCCAAAATTATAAAAGTTGCTAGAGAATTTATGAAAATGGCAGAATATAAAGATTATACCAGACAACAGTTAGCAAATGAAATTCACATACGATTAGTGTCCGAGGGATATAAAGAAATAAAAGAATCGACCATTCAGTCGTATTTACCTGCTAATATAACAAAACATAAACGCGGAAGGAGGGAAAAAAATCCAGTTAAATACGTAAAATTAGAGGGGTGAGAAATCACCTCTTTTTTTATATAAAATGAGGAGAAAGCCAATGAAATACGTTATTTTAAAATTAACATCAGAAAAATATAATTAATTACATAGCTAAATCAATTGCTTAATATTGTTTATTGTATTTTCTTAGAGATATTATAATAAAAAATCAAAAAATTTTTCCTGATTTTACAGAAGGTTACCCCTAAATATATTTTTTTAAATATAGCGGTTACGTAAAATATATTTGATTTTCTCCTTTATATGAGAACAGTGCTTCTCAAAAATAAATTAACAATAATTCAATAAGAAAAATGGAGATTAAAATGGTTGAATTAAAAACATTGGCGGATAAATGGCCGTCGGCTTGGGTGGAGAGGAACCAACTTGGAAAATTTTCCGGTGGGCTTATTCACCCACGCACAATGCGTAACCTTGATTCTCAAGGTATAGGCATTGAAAATCGTATAAAGATAGGACGTAAGGTCGCCTATCCTGTAAAAGCAGTGATCGAATGGCTTGAGGGGAGGGCTGATTATGAATCTGAAAAATAAAGCAGCCTTCCGCAATAGTTTGCAAAAAGCCGCTTCCTCAAATCGACAAGTTGAATGTAGCAGTAAGCAAACTAAAAGGCAAGCAAAAAAAATTGACTTTGCCGAATTAAACAAGGCTGTTCAATATAATATGCCAGGTTTAATTTATAAACTCCTACCCAATGGCGAATCACGTGGGAACGAGTGGTTTGCACTCAACCCGACACGGTGCGACCGTCATATAGGGTCGTTTTCCATCAACACGAAGTCGTGGAAGTTCTTCGACTTTGCCACTGGAGAAGGCGGGCACGGCGCTATAGCACTATATGCCTACGTAAAAGGCTTAACCTATTATAAAGCCGCCAAAGAGCTGCAACAACTGTTGGAGGTAAAAAATGGATAATATTTTTTACCAAAAAAACATACCAGCGGCTACATATGGTGACGTAAAACTCTTCAAAAAACATGGAGATACTAAATGTTGGCGGTATCTAGATGTTAATGGCGAATGCCTTTTTATTGTTGAACGTACAGATACAGAAACAGGTAAAAAGGTAAAACCTTGGTACTTCAATGGCGAAGAATGGATTTCAGGATTAGCGTTTGATCCTCGTCCCTTACTTAACTTGGCCGCATATGAGAGTAAGAAACAGCTAGATGTTCTTATGGTAGAAGGAGAAAAAACGGCCTCAGCGGCAAATAAACTTTTTGGTAATGACTACTGGGTAACGACCTGGTGGGGTGGGACTGGTTCAGTTTATAAAATTTCAATATTACCGTTAGAAGGTCGCAAGGTTTACTTGTGGCCTGATAATGATGAGCCTGGCAAAAGTGCCATGCAAAAAATGGCGCAACGTTTGCACAAAGAAGCAAAAGTAGCCGAAGTACATATCGTGGATGTACCGGTAGATTTCCCTGAAAAATGGGATTTGGCAGATGAAGCTCCTAAAGGTTGGTCAGTTAAAAAATTGCGCAAACTTATCGAGAAAGCACCTGAAGTTACCGAAAAGGCCGAGGTCGAGCAATCTGCCTCAGCCGGATCCCAAACTGATGAGTTCGGCGATTTGAAACCATATCCAGAACCGGTAGATGGCGTAGAGTTGATTGCCGAAATTAAGGCGGTACTTAACAAATATATGGTATTGCCTGAGTATCTTGACGAGGCTATTGCCTATTGGGTATTATTTACCTATGGCATTAATTCTTTCGAAATTTCGCCGCGATTGGCGATTATTTCACCGGAAAAGCAGTGTGGAAAAACCACATTACTGACAGTCCTGGAGGCATTGTGTTGGAATACTATGACCACATCAAACGCCTCGGCGGCAAGCCTGTTTAGGACGATAGAAAAAGTTCAGCCAACTTTTTTAATTGATGAAGCTGATACCTTCATAAGCCAAAATGAAGCATTAAGAGGCATTATTAATGCAGGTTTTCGTCCTAATACGCCGATTTTGCGGACAGATGGCGACCGTCACGAAACTCAATCCTACAACGTATTTTCGGCATGCGCTATTGCATGTATTGGCAAGTTGCCGGATACGATAATGGATCGTTCAATAATTGTTATTCTAAAACGTAAGATGCCCTTCGAAAAAAGAGCTCACTTACGCATCAGAAAGTTGGAAAAGGAAGGCGAAATCATAAAGTGCAAGTGTATGCGCTTTATGGATGACATTTCGGAAATTCTGAAAGATGCGGAGCCGGAATTGCCTGAAGAATTAGGCAATCGTCAAGCTGATGTCTGGGAACCATTAATAATGATTGCCGATTGCATTAGCGATGAAGCCGGTAAAGAGCTGCGCAAGGTAGCTGTAGCCGTATGCGGCAGCACAAAAACCTTCGACAGTAATTCTCTTAAAACTTTACTACTCAAAGATATACGGCAAATCCTTACCGAATGCAGACAGGATTATATATCCTCGGTCGACCTCTGCAGCAAACTTTGTGAGCGGGAGGATGCTCCTTGGGCAGAATATAAAGGTACTGGACTTACTGTCAATAAGCTTGCTTATCTTTTGAAGGATTTTGACATTCATCCTACTCAAAAGATGACCGCAGGGAGTAACAAAAAAGTATATCTTAAGGAAAATTTCCAAGATACCTTCAATCGTTACTTACAGCCTGAAAATCCAAACTATAAGGGCAGTCAGGTCGCAGATCTAAATGATTTGTATTCTGACTTGTAATTCTGTCGCTTAGAAGTTAGGTACCGGCTTATTTGTCGGTGCCTTTCTCTTTTAAAATACCAAGAAAATATCCAAAATCAATACGTTAGACTTTTAGAGGTTTATTTACCATACAACCATACAAAGAACCAAAAATTCAACCTTAATTACCAAAAAATAAAAATAAATATTGTACATGTATGTGTGTTTTTTTATTTTTGTTTTTTTGTGAATTATGGCTCTTTGCATAGGAGGGGAAATACAGAGTCTAGGTCTCTAAGGTGTTGCAGTATCTCGTAGAATTGATTTTTTTGGCTTTCAGCTCATCTCCACAATTTTCCGTTGTGCTTCGGTGTCGTAAGCAATATAGCGTTGAGTAGTTGCAAGGGACGAATGTCCGGCAAGCATACGCACATCATTAAGTGTGCCGCCGACCAAACTTATGTGTTTTGCCGCGTTTGTAATAAAAGTGCGCCGACCGCTATGTGACGAGCAACCATTAAAACCAATATTTTTATACAAATCGTGAAAAAAATTAACAATAACCTGAGCCGTAGTTGCTTGCCCTCGTTCGGTATTTATAACTGCCTTAGCCAAACTGAAAAATTCATTTTGTTGCTGCTGCGCTAGTAATTCCACCAGCAACGTTTTCAACTCCTTATGCAGAGGAATAATGCGTCCCGAATATTTACCCTTGCTGGCATTATTGCTTAAATTTATCACGTTGGAAACTTCTCCGTCGGAATTACAAACCATACTCCATTTAAGTTTTGCAATTTCCTTTGCCCGTAAACCCGCCTTAAAACTTAGCATAAAAATTACCTTATTGCGAAGCGGATGCCGTGTCCCCTCTAAGTAGGTTAATGTTAAGTTTTGCTGCTTGTCTGTTAAAATTTTTGCCTGTTTGCCTATCGTCATTATTTTGTCCTAAATTCATTATAACTAACTGATTATACATATAAATTATAATGAGTTTACAAAATAGTTCAAGAACATATTGCCTCAACATCTCGGAAAATTTAGACTCATTATAAAATATAAATTCTATAATGAATCCGTTTTTCATGTGCATTTTTAATAATTTTATATATAGAAAAATTTTTTATTGAGGAATTTTATTATGCTTGAAACTTATTATATATGCACGGATAAAAAATCTTACAAATACGCACTGCAATACTATAAAAATGAAAAGACAGGAATTTTATATTGCCTGACAGATGAAGATTTTGCCCAGATTAACGAACTTTACAATACCTATCCGGACAGAAATTTTTACTTTTTCAGTTCGTGTGCTAAAGGATATTTAAAAGCCAATGTAAATGCTATTGAAAATTTCACCGATGATTACTGCGAGTTGTACGCCATACCTAACCCAAACAAAATTTCTACAACTAATCACAAGCCGGAAGAAATATATTTTACCAACCCCGATGACCGCTACAAAATCTTCGCCAGACTACATTTGAAATAAAAAGTAATTTAGAATGAAAGTAATGTTTTGAACTATTGGAAATTTCCCAATAGTTCAAAATTATTCAGAATTTATTCTTTTTCCTTTTTCAAGCTATCCATAACCGACTTAAAGGAAGTTAGGGCGGTTTGTAAGTTACCTACAATTTCAGAAGCTAAAATTTGCGGTTCAGG
>CAKQUG010000012.1 GCA_934277545.1 uncultured Alphaproteobacteria bacterium
CGTGAAGGCGGTCATACAGTTGGCGCCGGCGTTGTTTCTAAAATCTTGAAATAATCTCGCCGAGTACGCATTGAAAATCTCCCTTGTTCTATCGAATGAGGGAGATTTGTTATATTGTAATTACCATATTTTTTCTTTTATAAAAGAAACTTTACAGCTTCATACCGCCCTGCTTTCAACGTCATTTTTAAGCGTGAGCGCAGCGAACTATCTCGAGAATCCAGAAATAAAAAACAATATTTTTCAAGTGAATGTATCATTCCGGAGCCCTAGTGAATAAGCTGACACTCAAAGCTAATGAATACGTTTTTGGTTTGAACCTTAAACGCTTGTTTAGTATTTGTTGCAACACCCCCCTTACCCGAGGCTTGCGCCTCAACCTTTCCAGCACATAGCTATGTTGTCAGATTGCTTCGTTGCACTCGCAATGACGATAGAGCACTTAGCTATGTTGCCAGATTGCTTCGTTGCACTCGCAATGACGATAGAGCACGTAGCGAAGTTGTATAATGGCATTGTAAAAAAAATAAAGAAACACCCAAGTTAGGAGCAAGGGTGTTTCGGAGAAAAACTGCCGCTTTTTGACTATGAGAGTAAACGGCTAGTTTTTGGAAAACGCGGACGGTTTGAGACTAGTCTATCAAACCGCTCGCCTTTCCAAACTCAGTAATATTTCCACAGCAGCGAACAAGTATTACCATTTGTGCAATTACAAGCATTTGCTGCGGAAACCACGCTTAATGGAACAGCTACAGTACCGCCCGGTGTTGCAGTGGCAGAACCTGCTGCAGCTGTTCCTGCATTTCCGATGTATATACCATCCAAATCAGTAGAACGAGATGTAGGGGCTGTACTCTGATCAGCATTTCCTTTTGCTTTCAAGGCAATCAATCCGGAAGAATAACCGGAACCCCAATCGTTAGTAGCCAAAGTAATGCAGGCTTCACGAGACAACTGAGTAAACTCTATAACGAAAGCCTTTTTATCACCTGAAATTGTGCTGTCAGACACATTGATATATACTTGTCCACTAAACGAATTTATCAATTCTTGAGATTATGATAATGATACAAAAAAAAGAATAGCTTTATACAAAGCTATCCTTTTTTTGATTACTTAATCGAATTTACGGTTACGTCCTTACCCTCATTCATATTGAAAAAGTTGTTAATGATAAAATCATCATAACGCAGTCTGTAAAATCCGTTTTCATCTTCAAGAGGCTGACGTTCCTTGTCTACCCAGTAATAGTTACCAAAGTTTTTGGTCTGGTAAAACTTACGAGGCTCTAACTCCCCAATATTGTTGGCGGTTAAAATACCAAGGTAGGCAGCTCCCTGAACCCAATGGCGCTTGAGCAAACCATTGGCACGCTTGCCGGCAGAGCGTCTGTATTCCGTCATCTTATTGACACACTTTTCAGGTGCATCACCATTGTTGACAGCAATAAAGAACTCGCACGGTTCCTTGAGCTTTTCGCCCTGCAGTGAATATCCGGTCAAAGCCTCTCCGCCCACATTATAAACAAACAGGCAAATACCGATGATTTGCTCGTCCGTTAATTTGTGTTTGAAGTATACTAAGAACGGATAAACGTTTTTGCGCAGGTGTTCAAAAGACCAAGCCTTAGCAGTTGCCTTTGGAATGCGCTGACCTTTTTTCAGCAACTTGCCCTCGGGAGTGGTTGTAACACCGTACCAAGTGGTCCAGCGTGCCCCACAGTGATAATTTTCGCCGGTCTTTTCATTTAACACTCCACCCTCTACAAGGCAGATAAATGAAAAGATGTCCTCTGAAAGCTGATTAGCGCGGGCAACATTGTCAAATGTTTCATCCACGTTCACCTCTTTCGCACTGTCTGCAATTTTCTCATTAGTGTTATGATTAGAGTTGCAGTTCGGCAAAGTCATAAAAACAACCAATATTACCACCGCGGCAATACCATAAAAGTAATTAACAAAATTCTTACGCATAATATATAATTTTTAGAATTATAATATAACACATTTTTTATTTTCTGGCAATAATTTTACGTTTTTGTCAGTTAATTCTTGCAAAAAATATTTTTTTGTATTACTTTTAATGTAGTTTTTTGATTATTAAGTTTAAAATTATTATTATGGAAGAAAAAAAGTCTTTTACGGAAAAAGAGCTTATGGCTTTGATTCAAAACGGCAGCCATGAAGAATTTATGAATTTTCTTCAAATGCACAAAGGCATGCCTTTTACACAGGCGGCAAGTCAGCTTTTTATTGAACGCGGAAATTCGGAAGAAATTTTGGCATACATTGAACACGTTCATTTACCGGAACGCGGCGAAATTGCTTTGCTAAAACGCGGCGAACGAAAAGAAATTATGGCGTATATTGGAAAGTATAAATTTTTGCCTGAAGCAGAGGCAAACCTTATACGACGCGGCGTGCATGAGGAAATTATGCTCCATCTTCAGCGTTATAAACTCTTTGAAAAAGCTATACCGGAGCTGATACATCGCAACAATTTAAAAGAATTTTGTTATGCTGCGGCAAAACAAGATTTTGGTTACGCCGGCGAATTGGAACTTTTGCGTTTTGGCGTCAAACGACAGATTTTGGCGTATATTATACATCGCCGATTTTGCTATAATGTGGTTGAACGCCTGCTATTAGCACGCAATGAACCGGAAGAGGTTGCTCTTTACACCTCATTATATCAGGTTCATAAATACTGATTGCTCTTAATAAAAAAAAACTTCAATTCCTATCGAATTGAAGTTTTTTTTATTTTTTGCTTGCTTTTATTTTTTTATTAGGATATACATTTTTTAGAATCATTCTAATTTTGGAAATGCAATGACAAAACAAAAACGCTTGATTTTAGATATTATAAACAAGAGCTGTGCGCATTATACGGCGGAAGAAATATTTGCTTTGGCACAGAGGCAAATGCCGTCTATTGCCCGCGCTACCGTTTATAACAATTTAAACACGCTTTTGAAAGAGAATCTGATTCGCAAAATCTGCCTGCCCAATCATATTGATTGCTATGACAAGATTTTGCCGGAACATGACCATCTTGTCTGCGCCAAATGCGGAAAAATCTCGGATATAGTCGTGTCCGGCGTAAAGGAAGATATTGTGAGCCAACTTAAAGGCGAACTTCTTTCGTATAGTCTGAACATTAACTATATCTGTAATAATTGTAAAAACATTAAAGGAATTGATAATGACAAATAAATATAAAGGTACGCAAACTGAAAAGAATTTGCAAACCGCTTTTGCAGGCGAAAGCCAAGCCCGCAATAAGTATACTTATTTCGCCAGCGTCGCCAAAAAAGAAGGCTATGAGCAAATTTCTGCTTTGTTTACAAAAACTGCCGACAATGAAAAAGAACACGCTAAAATGTGGTTCAAAGAATTGGGCGGTTTAGGAAACACTGCCGCTAATTTGCAGCAAGCCGCCGAAGGCGAAAATTATGAATGGACCGATATGTATGACAGTTTTGCGAAAACTGCCGACGAAGAAGGCTTTCATGATTTGGCGGAAAAATTCCGTGGTGTTGCCGCTATTGAAAAACATCACGAAGAAAGATACAGAGCTTTGCTGAAAAATGTTGAAACTAAACAGGTTTTTGCAAAATCTACTGTAAAAATTTGGGAATGCCGCAATTGCGGACATATTGTGGTTGGTTTGGAAGCTCCGACCGTATGTCCTGTGTGTGCACACCCACAAAGTTATTTTGAAGTTCGGGAAGAAAACTACTAAAGCTATAGTTAGAAGGTATCTAAAGCTCCGAGGAAGCCATACTTCGGAGCTTGTTTTTTTAAATTACTCAACGTTTTTTGCTCTTAAATCCGCAGTTTTACCGGTTTTAAAATTATATATAAGAAAAAACACTTAATATCTGCACAAAAAAACAGCGCCTATTTTAATAGGTGCTGTTTTTTTAATTAGAAAGATAACCGCTTACTTTACCGCTTTGTAGCCGGCGAAGATTTTGCCGTTTTTCTTCACTGTCAAAGACGAACCGTTGTGCCCGATTTCAAAGCTGAAATCATCATTATAGACCGTAACGTGTCCATAATTCCAACCCCATATCTGAGCCGTAGCAACATCCAACGCGTTAACCATTCCTGAATTGCCGTCGTACCAAGCCATCATGTGCTTCTTGTCCTGAGCAATCGCATTCTGCCACTTTTTGCTTATCGGATTATACACGCCGCCGTTATAACTCGGGTTCGTGTCATAAGCAAATAAGCTCTTGTCTATCGTTGCCGATGTATCACCTTGTCGAACAACCACCGGCAAAGTGCCGTTTGTAAAGTGCAAAGACCAGGTGTATACCCAATCGGTGTTTGTTTCATTACAAGAAAGTGTGCAGCCGGCAGAAACAAACTTACCCCATTCGGCCGGAAAATCGGGATTCCACGCTTTTTCCACATTGATAGCGCCAGGGGCAAAACCGTTTAAGGTGTTATTGCCGAACATAACGTTAATCTTGTCCGAATAAGAATAGGTTGTCTTTTCATCGTCGTCCGATGCCACGTTTACAACAGAACCAGCCTCTTGAGCGCTGAAGTTCAACACCTCAAACTGATATGTTTTGCCGTTGCGGCTGTAAACAATCGAGTTCGGATCTACAGACTTCCATTTGTTAGTCTGGGTTGAACCGTTCAACTGAGCGGCTGTGGTAATTGAGCGAGTTTCATTGTTAAAACTCCAAAAACCGTCGGTCTTTGCCTCTGTTCCCAAAAGAGAAACATTAGCAAAACCGGTGCTTTGATTTGCGTTCGCTTCGGTCGAATTCCAGTTTGATTCGGTTGTGAACATACGCTGGAAAACTTTACTGACTGCTTCGGTCTTTTCTTTACCATTTGAATATTTGGTAACAAAAACCAACTCAGCCTGAACGCTACCGTCAAACACAGTTAAGGAGCCGCTGCGGAACTCATAGCCCACAATGGTTACAGCATTGATAATTGTACCCGGGGCGGAACTTTTTACGGTATTATCGCCATAAGATACGGAAATATTATCAACATAGCTGTAGCGCATTTCAGTTTCTGTTTCGCTTAGCATTGTAACCTTTGAACCGGTTTCCTGAGCCGAAAGCATGAACTTGCCGAAATCACAGCTTACACCGTCGCGGGTGTAAACTATGGAATTAGGCACAACTGCCGTCCAGCCGTTTGTCTGCGAATCGCCGCCTAAACCTGCAAAGTTGACTAAAGTCGTAATATCGTAGGTTTCGTTGGCATAAGACCAAAAACCGTCGGTTACGCCGTTAGAGCTCTTTAGATTTACGTTTGCCATCAAAGTCGTCGGATTGATATTCTGAGAATTTACCGTCCAGTTCGTGTTACATTTTAACGAACGGGCGAAACTCTTAGAAACACTCTCCGTGTCTTCGGTACCGTCATTATATTTTGTTACAAAAGTAACGGAAGCCGTAACACTGTTATCGCCGATAACAATGTTTTTATCGCGGAATTCACGACCGACAATCTCCCGATTCTTTTCAACAACAATAGTGCCCGGCGCCGTGGTTGCAACCGTATTATCGCCAAACATCACGTTAATGGTGTTGGTATACTTATAGGTTTCAACCAATCCGGTTTTTCCGGCAAGCTGAGCGTTTGAGCTGACATAGGAAACATCAAACTTCAACTTTGTAAACTCACAGCTCACGCCTTCACGAGTATAAACAATGCTGTTCGGGTCAATCGCCGTCCAACTGTTTTCTTGTGAAGAAGCATTAAGGGCTGCTATTGCAGTAATGGTCTTGGTCTCTTTAAGATAAGTCCAGTTACCGTCAGAAACTTTTTCCGAACCGCTCATCACAAAACCGGGGTTAGCCGTTTTTTGATTAGCGTTCTGCTCGCGTGCCGTCCAATTGGAATTGCAGTTAAGTGAACGGGGAAAAGTTTTTGATACAGCCTCTTTGGCTTCGGAGCCGTCGAGATACTTGGTAACGAATGTCAAAGACGCAACAACGCTGTTGTCTTTAACCTCCAATTTGCTGTCGCGGATTTCATAGCCCGTCGTGGTTTTGCCATCCACCAAAATAGTGCCGGGAGCCGTTGTGTCCTTGATGTTATCACCAAAAGAAACAGACAGCTTATCGGTATATTTATAGGTGGAAATGTCGCCGTTTTTGCTCGCAAGCTGAACATCGTCTCCCTTATGGATTGCCGCAAACTCAATCTTGTCAAACGCATAGCTGCGCCCCTCTCTGGTATAAACTATATCATTAGGGTCAACGCTGGTCCAACTGTTATGCTGAACCGAAGAGTTCAGCTGAACTTTGTTGGAGATGATTCTGGTTTCATTGGTAAAACTCCAAAAACCATCGCTGCGCGTGTTCAAAGATTTGAGGTCAACACTGACATCAGAAGTCTGATGGTCGGTGAGGCTTTCTTTAGCAGTCCAATCGGTAGTACATGTCAAACTTCTGGCAAATTCATGAGCCTCGTTGTGAAGCTCTTCCGTTCCGTCGGCATATTCAACCACAAAAGTCAGAGAAGCGATAACCTTATCGTCTTTAATCTCCAACTTGGCGTCGCGAATGTCATAGCCGCTTACTATCTTAGAGATTTTGTAAAGATTTACTTTCTCCGAGATGTCGTGAATATACGACATATAAGAAGCTCTGACAGCATTGTTGAAAACAGCCTTGTCATAACCGTCCTTATCGGATTTGGCGTTGGAAACATGATTTGAAACTTCGGATACTTCAATATCCTCAAAGCCGAATTCAACTTCCACATACGAATCCTTATAGACGGCACGCTCGTGATAGAGCGAATAGTCGGTAACAATCAGCTCTGCAACAATCTGATTAGAAATATCTGCAGAGTACTTGTTACTTTTGCCATAGACAGACCAATTTCCCTCATTGCGAACGAATCGCTCGGAACCGTTAGCCAAACCGTTTGAACGGAGCAGATTATAGGCAAAACTCTGAACATATTTGTCATAGGTATCTATACCCTTGAACAAGCGATTCAGAACAATGCTTTTAACCGAACGTTCAACCAATCCGCTCTTCATATACATAACTTCCTCAAATGAGCATTTCTCTGTGGTGGCATCAAGAACGACACGGTTCTTGTTTTCAACTACAACTTTATCAATGTCATCATCTGAAAGAATGTAACGCAAAGCGTATCCCTTGAGATAAACGGCAAAATGCTTTGGCGATTTAACATTCTTTTCGGCAAAATTAAGCTCTACCGTATATTCGGTATTAACTTTTTTTGACACATAAGATGCACGAGTTTCGGTTACAGGCAAGTTTTTTACCGATAACAAACGGGCGCTAATCAGTGTATCACTGCCGCAAAACAATGTCTCTCCGGCATATCTGACACCAAGAGTGCTGATATTAACCGGAACTGTCAGAAGCTGGCCATCATTCAGCTCAATTCTGACGGTATCTCTCTCCCAATAAGCATCAGCAACATCAGCCGCCGGGCTGTATTTGCGTGCAATATTAGAAGAAACGACCTGCGAGTTAAGCAAGTCTTCCGTGATGTTGTATCCGGTTTTTGCAACTCTGAGAGCTGCATTCATTTCCGGATATTTCTGCAGTATGAGCGAATCCACTACATTTATGCCGGAAGTATTGTATCCGACAAAAGTGGCTGTCATGTGGTCATACGCAACACCAACCTGAGCTGTATCCAGCTTGTGGGCAAGTGTGTTAACATACTTGTATCCATCAACTGCAGGCTTACCTTCATAAGCCTCAACACCCTCGTCAGTGCAGGAAATTGCACAAACGAACATCACAATCATCGTCAAAATGACGTTCAGAAAATGAATTTTACGTACCATAGCTGTGTATGAAAAAATTTAATAATTTTACAGGTTTTTTATCTCTCAATTACAAAAAGTCTCCATAAAACTATCAGTCTTATGAAGGTATATAGTGTCCGTGCCACAGGCAGGGAGAAAAACAGTGCAAAATTACCGGTGAAAAGATAAAGCAAATAAAAATTTTTGATAATTATTCAGCTATCTTTCCGACAATAATAGGCATAATAAACATCTATCGGTAATTTTTTTACATTATTACAATAACATATTTTTTTTACTTTGACAAGAATTTATACAAAAAAAATACCGCCGGAGTAAGGGCGGTATCAAAGGAGTTTAGACATTATTTTTTATCATATTTCCGATAGTCGGTCAACTCATTTTTATCATCTGGAGATTTTGGTCTTTCCGGAAGATTGGAATGTTTAACCGGAAACACCTTTACTCCCTCATAAGTCATTGCCTCAGCCTCTTCTTTTTTCTTTTTGGCGATTTTCGCTTTAGCCTTATCATAGGCTTGAGAAGCATGGTTATATTTGATGATTGTATCAACATTCGGAGCCGGGTCTTTAGGTTCGGACTTAGCCGCTTCAGTCGATTGAGATTGGGACTGAGGCTGCGGAGCAGCTGCGTTGGCCGCCGGCGCGCTTGCATATTGCTCTGCCCGGACAGCAGCCGTTTGCGGAGCATAACCGTTTTGAACCGGCGCCTGATACGGTACGGCTTCGGTTTTAACCTCTGCTTTTTTTACCTGAAAATCTTTCGGGTTCATGGAAATATCTTCCGGCAAACGCAAAAGCATATACCCCGAACCACCGCCAAACGCCGGACCTGACAAGCCAATAGAATAGAAACCGCCGATATAGTTATAGTCTAAATCAATGTAATCTATGGCAAACAAAGTTTTGACCGTGCTGGTGCCGATGGTTGTCAGTTTGCAGGCATATCCGTTGTCTTCCATAATCACGTTATTGATGTTTTTAGCATAAAGCAAAGTTTTGCTCGGACGACAAATCGGGGTTTGACCGTTATAGGTAATATTCCAGTTCAAAATCAAATCCAAAGCCGAAGTGTTTTTACGACTGATAGAAACATCGGTGATTTTTACATCGTCAATATACAAATAAGCCGGAGTAATTCCCACCGTAATCGGCATGGAAACGTATTCTTCGGTGCAAGAATGGCTGTTAACGTCGGCAGCGCAGACTAAAGCGCGTTTACGGGCGTTGCTATCCAACATGTGCAGCAATGTGTTATAGATATATTCTTTAGACGTGGTGGTTTGTGCCGGTGCGCATTGCTTGGCGCGGCAAACAATTATTGACTTTGGCATTTTGATTGCCGGCTGTTGAAAAGCAATATCAGGAAACGTTTTCGTCTCCGTTTCTTTATCTTCCGCCGTGTGGCAGCCCAACAGCGCAATGCAGGCAGTTGTTAATATTCCTAATTTTTTTAACATATCGGTACCTTATATAAAAATCAGTTATAAAACTTTAGCTTACCTTAGCAAGATTATATGAAAGAAAAGTAAATAAATTAAAGTTGCACTGAAAAAAATATCGGACTATTATCGGGTTAGGAGGTAGATGATGAAGCGTTTTTCACCGATATTTATTTTATTTGCCGCAGTAATTGCCGCCTGCGCGCAGTCAAATTCTTTTTCTTTTGCCATGGCAGACGAGCAGCTGCGTCCGGTAGACGGAGACTCGCTGGAAAGTCCAAACAGAAGAATCCGCCTGCAAGGTATTGACGCACCTGAATATAAACAAAAATGCCAAGACACCGGCGGTCAGAAATACCGCTGCGGAATCGAATCTCTAAAATATATTCAAAATCTGATTAACGGGCAGAAAATCAAATGCGATTGTGAAGAAAAACCGGACAGATACGGCCGAGAACTGTGCGTTTGTTATGCCGGAGAAATTGAAATAAACCGGAAGATGGTGGCACAGGGGCAAGCCGTAAGTTACAGAAGCTCTCGTTACGCCGAAGAAGAAAAAGCCGCCAAAAAGCAAAAAATCGGAATTTGGCAAGGCAAATTTATGCGCCCGGAATTATACCGCGCCTTGAAAAGAGAAAATGAAGCCAAATGGTGCAGACAAAACCCTAAGGAATGCAAAGCGAAAAAAGAACGCCTTAAAGCCTATAAAAAATCTTTAAAACAAAAGCACTGAAGCGGCACAAACAAAAACACAGTGTTTTCCCTACGGAAAACACTGTGTTTTATATATAATTTTTCGAAAAACTACATAGGAACTAGTACATACGTACAACCTTGCGTGCGTTTAAGGCTTTCTTATAGTTCGCCTTTGAGCCAAACAATTTGTTAATTGCTTTCTCATTGTACATCTTTTTACCCATGACGAAGTTAATGCCAAGAGTTACAGATGCACCAAAACGAACCTCTGAGCCGTCAAAGAAGTACTCATGACCGGCATAGCCAAGAGCCTTTACATAAAGATTGCTTCTCTTCATGTAATTCTTGAAGTCAACGCGAACGCCGCCTCCAAAAATCATGGTGGAACCCTTAACTTTGAAGTTAAGAGAACCCTCGTGCGCATCATCAGTAAAAGCGTTATAGTTCTTACGAACCTTATAACCGAAATTACCGATAAGCCATACTTCCTTCTGGTGGAGGTAACGGCTAGGAAGATCAAAAAGTCTTACACCGGCTTCAAGATTGAAGTTGGTAGTAAAATACTTTTCGCCTGCCTTAGCAGACTCTGAATTGTACTTGCTCATGCCAACATTGGCAGAAGCAGCAAAAGAGAATCTCTTACCATGGTAGCCGAGCTCTGCTCCCACGGTTGGGGTAACCATGCTGTTGAAATAATCAACGCCGGCCTGAACACCAATTTCCAAACCGCTGTTTGGAGCGCTTTCCAGCAAAACGCGCTTACCACCGACCTCTACAGACCGGTAGTCGTAGTTTGCTGTACGACGATGCACAGCCTCAACGTACTGGAAGTCGTCTACCTCGATAGTGTCAACCTCTACTGCCTCACTTGCAACAGTTTCCTGCGCAGGAGCAATTGCCTCAACAGGAACCTCCTTGAAGAAGTCCACGTTTTCAACACACTCAGCGTTAGCTGAGAAAGAAGTTGCACACATTACGATACCACACACGATATTTCTAAAACTTAACATAATCTAAAATTTTTTGAGGTGGGAAAACAAGGTGTTGCCCTCGTCTTCCCACAAGTTAATAACTATTTTGGGGTAATCCGCTTTAATAGGCAGAAAACCATAAAGTGTAAAACTAAAAATCCTTAAAAAGAATTACTTAGAGCTTGCTCTATATGAAGCGAACTCATTGCCATTCTTCTTAACTACGAGAGACTTACCGTCCTTTGAAACCTCGAAAGTAAAATCAGAGGTAAACACGGTAATTTCGCCATTGTTCCAGCCCCACATGGTAGCAGTAGCACGGTCAAGTGCGTTAACCATACCGCTGTTGCTGTCGTACCAAGCAAGCATGTGCTTCTTGTCCTGAGCAACAGAGTTCTGCCACTTACCGCTTGTCGGGTTGTATACGGCACCGTTAAACGAGTTATTGGTGTCATAAGCGAACAATGACTGGTCAATCACTGCATTGGCAGCATTCTTACCAACAGCTACAGGAAGAGTTCCGTTCTCAAAGTGAATAGACCAACCGTACATCCAGTCAGTGTTATTCTCGTTGCAAGTAAGAGTGCAAACAGCACCTACAAACTTGCCCCACTCTGCAGGAAAATCACCCTTAACTTCCTTAGCAACAATAATCTTGCCGGGAGCCACGCTGCTGACAGTGTTGTTACCAAATGTAACGTTGATTTCAGCGCTGTAATCATAAACATCCATTTCCTCTGCCTCAGAAGCAAGTGTTACCTTACCTTCTTTGCCAACTGCCTGAAACTCGATAGCGTCAAAACGATAGGTCTGACCTTCACGAGTAAAGGAAATTGAATTAGGGTCAACAGATGTCCAAGAGTTAGTCTGCTCGCTTGCGGCAAGAGTAGCCACGTTGGTAATGGTACGAGTTTCATTAACCCATGCCCACTCGCCATCGCGCTTTGCATCAGAAGAAGCAAGGACTGTGTTCATCATGTGAGTAAACTGAATTGCTTCATTCTCATAAGATGTCCAATTGCTTGTGCACTTGAGTGAACGAGCAAAAGTCTTTGATACCTTCTCAGATGTCTCTGTACCGTCGTTGTAACGAGTAACAAATTCAACAGATGCAATTACATTGTTATTATTAACAACAAGTGTTGCATTGCGGAAGTCGTAACCGGAGATAGCGCGAGCAGTCTTATAAAGATTTACATATTCAGAAAGATTCTGAACATAACCGATATAAGAAGTTCTGATACCGTTGTTATAGATAGCCTTGTCATAACCAGACTTGTCTGATGTGACATTGCTAACCTCGTTCTTCATCTCAGAAACTGTAACATCTTCATAACCAAAGGTTACTTCAACATTAGAGTTCTTGAAAGAAGCGCGCTCGTGATAGAGTGTATAAGAAGTTGCAAAAGCATCTGCGGCAACACCATTGCTGATATTTGCAGAATACTTATCAGTCTTACCATATACAGTCCAACCCTCGGCGTTCTTTACCTGAGATTCAGCACCATTTGCAACACCGTTTACTTTTGAAAGATTGAAAGCAAAGCTGCTGACAAACTTATCATAAGCCTCAATGCCCTTGAACTCGCGGTTCAAAATCATAGAGTAAGCGTTGCGGATTGTCTCGCCGTTTGTCATTGTGATAACTTCCTCAAAAGAAACTTTTTCAGTAGTATCGTCAATAACAACTCTGTTCTTGTTCTCGGCTGTAACAGACTCAATGTCGTTAGAAGCAATGAGCTTGCGGGTAGCGTTTGTTGTAAGATATACAACAAACTCCTCAGCAGAACGAGAAACATTCTTCTCAATGTAAGTCATCTTGACTGTATATACAGTATTGTAAACTGACTTAACATAAGAAGAAGCGGCGCGAGTACCAGAAGTATAGTTCTTAATAGATACCATCTTAGCATCCTTAAGTTCTACGCTTCCCATATTGTGACCATCAGTCGTTGTATAACTGGTGATGGTAGACGGACACTTAACAACCTGGCCGTCAGAAATGTTGAATACAACAGTGTCGGCGACTGCCTTACCATTGTTTTCAACAGTCTTAACATCCTGATTGCGCAAGATGTTGCTGGCAACCACTGAGCAGTTAACCTGATCCTCAGTGATTATGTAATCGTTTTTCTCAGCAAAGATTTCGGTCTCCATCAAAGGATAACGAACTTCTTTACGCTCAGAACCCTCAACAATCTCACCGTTTTCCACAGCAGCGATTGTTGTGGTTGCTGTCATGCGATCACGAGCAGCAGTCTTTGTGCTGTCCCAGTTGTGAGTGAGCTCGTCAGTGTACTTGGTACCCTTGACGATATTCTCCTTAACCTTGTATGCCGATACATCAGCGCCTTCATCGGTGCATGATGCGAATACGAATACAGAAACGACTACGATTACTAAACTCTCAACGAATGACTTAAAATTGCGTGCCATAGTTTTATATTTTTAATTGATTGCACTAATTTGGTTTCTACTAATATGCTTTCTTCTCCAAGAAAACATTTTTCTGTCTGTAAAAAAAACAAACAGGTCAATACAATCTCAAAGAAACCTTTTTTGAAATCGTACTAACAGTCAAATGTTTTCTCAAAAGAAAACAGGCTACTCAAGCTGACTAAATCTTGAATAGTTATATATCAATCTATACATATTCGTGTACAGAAGTGTAAAAACTCAGATTATCTATGGATTAGAAAAACTTAGGCTATGTACTAACTTAAGTAGTTCTTCTCACCTTAATAATTTTTTAATGGCATCTATAGATAATTTTTTATTTCATTATCAATGTAGCATATTTTTTTTTGATATTCAAGTGTGTTTTTAAGCAAAAATATCATCTTTTCGACAAAAAAAATCTTCTCAATCCAGCTGAGATCAAGAAGATAACCGTTAAGATTGTACAAAATATTCACTAAAGCCGACTTAAAGCACTGTAAACGCCGTTCGGGCTGAAATTTTCCAACTCATCCGCTTCAATACGCAAATCATTGAGCAATTTATGAATCTTTTCACCACCCTGATTCGGCAGTTTTACCACCTCAAAATTGTCTGCCAGCATTTCTTCCCAACTGTCGGCAACACACAGGCATATTCCGCAAGTTTCCAAATCAGGCAGCCCAAGTTTTTCCAACACCGGCTGATGAGTAACAAAATGATAGTGGCGTTCGCTTTCTTCGGAATTTTGCAAAATATTACTGATAAAGCTGCGAATCACAAAAGTTGACATATCTTCTTCCAGTTCTCTTTTCTCCAAAAGATGATTACAGCCCAGCCCCAAACCGCGGAATTTTGCCGTCATCGCCGCCCTTGGAATCGGCGAATAATAAACCGCGTCGCATTTTGGCAAAGTTTTCCGCAGCTCAACTCCACCCAAATAAGCCTCCAGCATGCTGGTGTGCTCAATCGCCGTGTTAATGCCATAGCGTCCGTGCCGCCCGAAACTCAAATAAACTCTATTATCGTCCATTGTCTGTTATTTCTTTCTTTTTAAATAGTGAGAGTAATATACCGCCTGCCAGCAATCCGACAGTAACACTAAGCGACTGCCATTCTTCTACTTCAATACCTATGCGAGGTAAGAAAATTTTAATTCCGATAAAAATTAAAATAATTGAAATCGCCGGTTTAAGATATACAAACTTGCTGATAATCGCCGCCAACAAAAAGTAAAGTGCGCGTAAACCCAAAATAGCAAAAATGTTACTGGTATACACAATATACACATCTGTTGTTACCAAAAATATGGCCGGAATACTATCCAACGCAAACACCACATCCATGGTTTCTATAATCACCAGTGCGAAAAACAGCGGAGTAATATAATGCTTACCGTCTTTTTTATAAAAGAAATGCTCGCCGTGAATTTCATGTGTTACATGAAAAATTTTAGAGAGCCATTTATATATTTTTGTATCCTGAATATTCCCCTGCTCTTCTTCCTTAGTCAAAAGCATTTTGACACCGGTATAAATTAAAAACGCTGAGAATATATAAAGAATCCAATGGAACTTAACCACCAAAGCATCGCCGACGCCGATTAAGATTCCGCGCATTACCAAAGCGCCTAAAATTCCCCAAAACAATACACGGTGCTGATACATTTTAGGCACGCCCAGTGCGGCAAAAATCATGGACATTACAAAAATATTGTCCATAGACAGGCTTTTTTCAAGCAAATAACCGGTAAAATAATCCATACCTTTTTTGACACCGTCTTCATACATTACAAACACGCCGAACAGCAAAGCAGCAGCCACATAGGCAATGCAAATCCACAAAGTGTGCCAAAAATGCGGCTCTTCATTTTTTCGGTTAAATAAAAATAAATCCGCAGCAAGCAGCAAAAAAACAACAACTCCGAAGCTGCTCCACAGTAAAGCCGGCGACATTGCCGGATGATTAACAAAACTTTGTATTAAATTTTCTAACATTTTTCAATATTCCAAACAGTTTTCACAATTTCATCTATATCGGTATATTTGGCACGCCACCCCAAAACCCGGGCCGCTTTTGTACTGGTTGCGACCACGGCTGCCGGGTCTCCGGCACGGCGCGGAGCAAAATCATAATTTACTTTTTTGCCGCTTACCCGTTCCACCGACTTAATAATTTCCAAAACCGAAGTCCCTTTTTCCGTTCCCAGATTTATAACCTGAGAATCGCCGTCCGCCAGCAATTTTTTAATTGCCAACACATGAGCATCTGCTAAATCTTCAACATGAATATAGTCGCGCACGCAGGTGCCGTCCGGCGTATCATAGTCATTACCGAAAACATGCAGAATATCACGCTTGCCAGTAATTGTCTCCATTATCAGCGGCAAAAGATTTTGCGGATTTTTTTCTTTGCCGAGAATACTTCCGTCTGCGGCATAACCTACCGCATTAAAATAACGCAAAGCAATGTAATGAAAATCTTTGATTTGGCTGTACCAGTTCATTACCTGTTCTATCGCCATTTTAGTGTAGCCGTAAAAGCTCATAGGATTAAGCGGATGATTTTCATCTAAAGGCAGATATTGCGGCATACCGTAAACTGCCGAAGTAGAAGAAAAAACAACATTTTTAACTCCGGCGTTCAGCATTGCATTAAAAATATTGATAGAACCGCTGATATTATTTTGCGAATAAAGCTGCGGATTTTCCATAGACTCGCCCACCGCTTTTTTGGCGGCAAGATGGATAACGGCGTCAAAGCCGCCTTTCATAACTTTTTCCAAATGTGCAAAATCCAAAATATCGCCTTCGACCAACTCCGCTTCTTGAGCTAAATTACAAATCTGTCCGGTAGAAAAATTGTCATACACGGTTACGGCAAAATTTTCACGCAGCAACGCTTTCACCACATGGCTGCCGATATAGCCGGCACCACCGATAACCAAAATTTTTTTATTCGCCATCAAATGTCTCCTTTTGAGATAAAATAGCCTATTTTAACAAAACCGCTAATTTTTATACCCATTATCCACAGGATAAAAAATATTTCAGTCCCATTTCAAGATATTTTTTATTATAACAAAGAAAATTTTATAAAAGTGTTAAAAAAGAGGACTCCCATGGAAAAACTGGACGCCACCCGCCTACCAAAGAATATTGAAGCCGAACAAGCCTTAATCGGCGCTATTTTAGCAAACAACAAAGCCTTTGAAAAGGTTTCGGAATTTTTGAAAGCGGTGCATTTTGCCGACTCAACCCACCAAAAGATTTTTGACGTGATGTCAAAACTCATTACCAAAGGGCACGTCGCCGACGTTATCACGCTGAAAAATTATTTTGAGCAGGAAGGAACCCTGAATGAAGTCGGCGGATTTCCGTATTTGGTAAAACTGGCAGAAAGCGCCTCGCCTTTAACCAACGTTGAATATTACGCCCAATTTATTTATGACAAATATCTGCGCCGAGAACTGATTAACACAGGCTATGAAATTGTCAATCACGCATTGGAAGAAAGTATTGATTCCTCGGCAACCGATCAAATCGAAAGCGCCGAAAAAATGCTGTACACGCTTTCCGATCAAGGCGACGCGCAAGGCGGTTTTGTGGATTTTTCCACCGCTTTGGGCTCATCTTTAGCCGCTATTGAAAAGGCCTATCAGAAAGAAGGTAAAATTTCCGGCACGCCGACCGGCTTAAACAAGCTGGATTACCGAATCGGCGGCTTAAACGACTCCGACTTGATTATTTTAGCCGGACGACCTGCCATGGGTAAAACCGCTTTAGCCACCAACATAGCTTATAATGTGGCCGAATATTATTCCCGCGATAAAGAGACTCCGCCGGAGAATCGGGGGGTGGCGTTTTTCTCTCTTGAAATGTCCGCCGACCAGCTGGCGTCGCGTATTCTTTCCACCGTTACCCAAACCTCAAGCCAAAAAATGCGCAACGGCGAGCTTGACGCTTCGGAATTTATGCGAATCGCCGCGGCGGTTAAAGAACTGGCTAACATTCCGCTTTATATAGACGACACTCCGGGCGTTACCATCAACGCCATCCGCACCCGCGCCCGCCGCTTGAAACGCAGCAAGGGCTTGGGACTGATTGTGATTGACTATATTCAACTTATTTCCGGCTCCAACAACAAACGCAACGAAGGCAACCGCGTGCAGGAATTATCTGAAATTTCCCGCGGGCTGAAAATTTTGGCCAAAGAGCTCAAAGTTCCGGTTATCGCCCTTTCACAATTAAACCGCGGCGTGGAAATGCGCGATGACAAACGCCCGGTAATGTCCGACTTGCGCGAATCCGGCTCTATCGAGCAAGATGCCGATATTGTAATGTTTGTGTTCCGTGAAAACTATTACATTCATAACGCCGAACCGAAACAGCAGGAAGGAGACACGCCGGAAAAATTCCAAAAGAAGCATGAAGAGTGGGTACAGCGCGACCGTGAAACCGCCAATATCGCCGAAGTTATTATCGGCAAACAGCGTCATGGTCCGACCGGTACGGTAAAACTGTTTTGGAACGGCGAATTCGCCCAGTTCGGTAATTTGGCGGAAGAAGATAAAATGGCGGAGAAACGCGGCTGATGAATAAAGACTTGTCAAGCATAACCCCGGACGAGTGGGAGGCAATTTGCCGGCGCTGCGGTCGTTGCTGCTTATTAAAACTGCAAGACGACGAAACGGAAGAAATTTATTACACCAACGTAATCTGCCGATATTACGATATTGAAAAGAATCTTTGCACCGTGTATGATAAACGCTGTGAATTGGTGCCGGAATGTTTGAAGCTGACACCGCAAAATGTTGATAAAATCAGCTGGATGCCCCAAGCCTGCGCCTATCGCAAATTGTTTGATAAAAACTATAAAGAGCAAAATGTTTTACCCTTGCAAGGACGTGTGATTTCGGAAGCATTGGTCAGCGAAGACGAACTTGAAGACCATATAACGGACGAGGAAATTTAATGAGCGAGCCGAATTTAAACGAATCCGAATTTAACCCGCAGCAGCGTGTTGACGAGTCTAAAAAACTTGAACCGGAATTTTGGAAACATAAAAAACTCGACGAGCTGAATGACGAGGAATGGGAAGCACTATGCGACGGCTGCGGCAAATGCTGCTTGAACAAAATAGAAATAAAAGGAAAGATTCATTTCACTCGCGCCTGCTGCCGTTTTTTAGACTGCAAAACCTGTTTGTGCAAAATTTATGAGCATCGTTTTGAAGCTATGGACGACTGCCGAAAAATCGACCTTGCCGCGGTGCGGGAAAAACCGCGCTGGCTGCCGAAAACCTGTGCTTATTGGCTTTTGGACAACGGTTACGATTTGCCGGAATGGCATCCGCTGATTACAGGACGCGCCGACAGTGTGAAAAACGCCGGTATGGATTTAAGCAACCGCGAGCTGATTAACGAAACAAAGGTTAAAGACTATGAAGATTACATTGTTGACTGGCAAGACCTTTGATATTAAAGAAGCCGTTGGCATGGACATAAAAGTTGTGCAATCGGCAAGTTCAAAAAAACTAATTTTACACATAGATAATAAAGAGCGTATACCGGTTTTATCTATTCCGAAATATTGCACCAGAAAACGTGCCGTAAATTTTGTAAACGAAAATATGGACTGGATTTTGGAAACGCTGAAAAAACTGCCGGAACGCAAATATTTCAGCGACGGCGAAACAATTTCACTGTTCGGACAAAATGTTATGATTTCACACCAGCCGAACGCCCGCTGCGGCGTTCGATTAGACGGAAGTATTCTGATTGTTTCCGGAGGGGCTGAATTTTTACACCGACGGATAAAAGACTATATACGCAAAACAGCCGAAGAGGAATTTTATAAATTATCAACGCCGCTTGCAGACAAAATCGGTTGCAAAATCAACGGAATCTGCATAAAAGACACAAAATCACGCTGGGGCAGCTGTTCAACACTAAACAACATAAACTACAACTGGAGAATAGCGCTGGCTCCCCAATATGTGATTGACTATTTAATGGCACATGAAGTTGCACACCTAAAGCACCAAAATCATTCTGCAAATTTTTGGCAATGCGTGGCCGGACTTTATCCCGATTGGCAAAAAGGACGTGATTGGCTTCAAAAAAGCGGACGTTTGCTATATACTTATTTTTAAGATTTTTCTGTTATATACATACCTGATTTTAAATTTTGAAACATTTTGTTGCCAAAATTTATCGCAATATTGCTTGACTATTAAATTTTATAGCTCTAAAGTGGCTTTGTTACAATACGAATAGTAATATTGTTGTTCAAAAGTAATATTTAGAAGGAATAAACTATGAAAAAATTTTTGTTATTGGCCGGTGTTGCCTCTTTACTCAGCGTTAATGCGCAAGCTGAAGTAAATCAATACGTATCTGGCAAAATTTCTTATGACTTCAACAAAGTAAACATGAAAGCTGCTGAAGCTGATCAACCAGAATTAACTCGTGAAAAAGCAAACAAAGAATTGTTTGGCACACACGTTGCTTATGGTGTTCAAGCCGGTTATGTTCGTGGTGAATTGGAATTGAACAATTCTCGTGACATCAAAAGAAATTACTTTGATGAATATGGTGTAAATCACTTCAGACTTTATAAACACTCTGTAATGGCCAATGCTTATTTTGACTATTTGACATGCACTCCATGGACTCCTTATGTTGGTGCTGGTATCGGTTCTGCTTATTTGAAAGCTGATGACGGCGAACAGGCTAAATCTGTTTACAATTTGGCTTGGCAAGTTATGGCCGGTTTGACATACGACATCAACTCTCACTGGACTTTGGATGCCGGTTACCGTTATGCTGACTTGGGTCGTATCCGTAAAAACTCTGGTGACAGCGTTGCTAAATTGACAGCTCGCGACCATGAAATTATGCTCGGTGTTAGATACACTTTCTAATTTTAACGAATTAGAGTTTAAAAGACGGTGCTTTGTGCATCGTCTTTTTTTATTTGCCGCAATGTTACAAAACCGTAACTTTTTGTGTGTTGCACCGATAGCGGAATCGGTGTAACCTGCAAGGCAGTTAAAAACATTTTTATAAGGAAGATATATTATGACAAATAAACCATCTACCAAAATCAACTTGTTTGACTGCGCAACTGCTCAAAAAGTTATTGGTCAGGAAAAATTTTTAGACTCTTTCAAAACAATTTTAAATCATGGCGCATATTGCCAAGGCCCGGAAACTAAAGAATTAGATGAAAAATTAGCAAATTTTGCCGGTACAAAATATTGCTCAACCTGCGGTTCCGGCACCGATGCCCTTACTCTTGCCCTAATGGCTTGGGGTGTAAAATCCGGAGATGCCGTATTTGTATCTTCATTCACATTCGTAGCATCAGCCGAAGCTCCGGTTTTGCTTGGTGCAACCCCAATTTTTGTAGATTCCGACCCGAATACTTATAATATGAATCCGGAAGATTTGAAAAGAGCTATTGCCGAAGTTAAAAAAGAAGGCAAATTAAACCTCAAAGCCGTTGTTGCCGTTGATATTTTCGGCTCTCCGTGCAACTATGATGAAATTTGCAAAATTGCCCATGAAAACGGCATGAAAGTTTTGTCTGACTCTTGCCAGTCTTTCGGTTCTATTTATCACGGAAAACACGCAGGTTCTATCGCTGACATGACAGCAACATCATTCTACCCGACAAAACCATTGGGCTGCTACGGTGACGGCGGTGCTGTGTTTACTAATAACAACGAAGAAAACGAATTGGTTAAATCCTGCCGCGTTCACGGTATGAGCCCGGAAGACCACTACGACAACGTTCGTTTGGGTATGACCGGCCGTATGAACTCTTTCCAAGCTGCAGTTTTACTCCTGAAATTGACAGTATTTGAACAAGAATTGAAAGACCGCTACAAAGTTGCAAAACGCTATGACGAAGAATTAAGCCCTTACTTTAACAAACAGCAGATTTTACCAAACTGCCAATCCGCATACGCTTTGTATACAATCAACTGCGAAGACCGCGATGAGTTGATGGATTATTTGAAAGCCAACGGCATTCCTTGCGGCGCTTACTATCCTCGTCCGGTTAATACTCAAACAGCATACGCAAAATGGAACAATCGTTCTTTGCCGGTTTGCGAAAAACTTTCTAAAACCGTTTGCAGTATTCCTATGACTCCTTACTTAACAGAAGAAGAGCAGTCATACGTTATCAGCAAGATGAACGAATTTGCAGCTGAAAAAATGAAAAAAGCTGCTTAATTTACGGCTTGCAACATTAAACCCCGCTAAAGCACTTGCTTTGACGGGGTTTATTTTATCAACCGGTATTTTAATTAGGATTAAGCTGTACTTGTATACTGCAATAAGGATGATCTTGACATTTGCGACACATCTGCAAAATCTGCATGGGCGTTGCTGTTATTATGGTAGAAGCATTAAATTCAGCCTGCTGTGCATATCCTCGCCAATTTTCCTCATCATTTTTATCTTTATTTCCTAAGAAAGTCTGAATACTTTTAAGATCTTTTGAATTTTCTTTAGCAACATTTGCTATGTTAACGCATAAATCTTCTGAAGTTGGCGCCATTGCAGAATCTGTTTTTATAAATCTAACACTAAAAGCCATTAAAAATTTACAGGTCTGTTCATCACTATCCTTATTAGATTTCCAACAACTTTTTCCATAACTAATAGAATACACATTACCTGTTTTATCAACCAACCCGCCATTATACTTCATACCAGCCGGAACTTCATTCAGAGCATATAAAATATCCGCTATATTTGCAGACCTTTCGTTATATTGCCTATCGTGGCTTAAATCATACCGCAGTCTGATTAGAGATTGAAAAAGTTGGGTTAATTGCTCTTTTTGCAAATTAGAATTCCACATCCGCATAGCCTTGCCGTAGCCTGCAATACCGCTCACACTCAATACTCCGATAATTGCCAACACGCCCAACATTTCTATCATGCTTCGCCCTGTTTGATTATTTTCCATAGTACATTCCTCTTTATTATCCTCAATTAGCAACAAAAAAAGCTGCCTTGGACAAAGCAGCTGGAAGTTGAGAACATACTTAACACAACGTAGTGCGACATATTAGCGATATGCCACATATTTCTAGAATTTATGAGCCATATTTATATAGCCTATTTTGTCGCCTTCCAGCTATACACCAGAAGGCATAACTTTACCGTCCGTAGACGTGTGTTAAAGAGGTTCTCACACCCCAGACAGACTATCGCCTATCTATTTATGATTTTAATGAAATATTGCTTAAAAGTAAAGATAAATTCAAAAAAAACACTGCATAAGAAAATTATGCTAACATCTATTTGTCTTTTTATGCTGAAACAACGCCTCGCCGAAATTCACCATAATCTCCGCAGATTATGCGGAGATTAGCACACATTTTCTCCGCAAACGCAAGGTAAAAATATGTTGTTTTTCCTCAGGGTTCGATTCCCCTCTATATAAAAAAACAAAAAGCACCCTGTTGGGTGCATTTGTTTTTTGGAGCAGATGAG
>CAKQUG010000013.1 GCA_934277545.1 uncultured Alphaproteobacteria bacterium
TTAGGATAAAAACGATCCACCTCTTGCTTGGACATAAACTCCGTGCTCAGTCCCAAGGCATCTCCTACAGCTTGCCCGAAGATTGTGCCGAGGAATCTTTCTTTTATAATTTCATTTTCCATATTTTTTCTATTCATACAACCAATCGTAAATTCATCCATATCTGGCAATAGTGCTGTACCGATTACACAACTCACTTTTTTAACGACAACACATATCATATTCCCTTTTATGCTCCTTCAGATACTTTTAGTCTAAGCCAAGAAGGGAAATATTTCCAAAGCTGACATCCCATTTTGAGTTCGACTAAACGTTCAAAAGTTCAACTAAGTTAAATTTCATCATTAATAACTGATTTTCAGAGCATTACAGCAAAGAAGTAAGCTAAAGATTGACTAACTTCGACTAAAAGTTCGACTAAGTTCGACTAAACATCGTCTAAAACCCACCTCTTTCCAACAGTTAATTTTATGATTCCTTTTTTCTTAAGCGTAGAGAGGAAATTACCTATTTTACGTTTTTTCTGTTCATCAGTCAACACATCAGACAATTTTGATTGTATAAGAGTATTCAGTTCACTTCTAGTAGCTCCACCAAAGGAACGAAGATAAGATATTATCATTTCTCTAAAGTGATGATCGTTGAAACTACGGTTTTTAATGTATTCAGTTTTCAACTCATCATTATTTGCAGTTTTTGCCACATACTCCGATAAAAATAATTTTGGGTATCGACCTTCCACAAGGTGTAGCTTTCTCAATCGTGCTGCAGTTTCCTTATCTATTGTTTCATGTTTTTGTACCATATCCAATGCAATACAATCATAAAGCGACAAGTCAGGATTGGCTTTCAACAAGCGATAATATTGCTCATTGATAAGCTTGCCATAAATTTTAACAACAACTTCTCTCTTAGCTTGATCTATCTGATAGTCAGGCATAGGGAAAAAGCGTTTTTGCTGTTCTGTAAAAACCTTGCGAATACCTCGTCCTATCGTATCTATCATGTTAAAGTTAACCATACCTTGACATAACACATAATTGCGATAGAACTTCTGAGGTCCATTTTGTTCAATAGCATTTCTTACAGTACCTGGCAAGAAGAATCCTCCATTAGCAAATGTTACAGAGTTAGGTTCTTCAACCATAGTGATACGTTCTTGCATAGTATAATCCTGATGCGCTATACAATTATGAAGCACTTCACGAATGCTGTATTCATCATATTGCTTGACGACATCAGGAAACAGTGTTCCACCTGGCAAGATGCGCTGGTTCAGATTACGAATTTTTGACAACGCTTCGTTAACCGTCAAGATGAAAGGAGTATAGAAATGCTCATAATCTATCTTTTCATCATGCTCATCAACTAACACCCATGTGATAGTTGTTACAGCAGGACTAATAAGATAAGTAGAAGTCTCTTTGCCTAACAAAAGTATAGCCGCACGAGTAAGTTTGCCTTTTATTGCAACACCAGCACGACACAGCAATTCCATATCATCCCAAGCATCGACTTCTTCTGCCAACCGAGGATGAACCGTTTTATATTCTGTTCGAGCTTTAGCCAAAGCTTTGGCATCAAGATCTTCCAAAGTGGCATTTTGAATTATTTCTGCAGACCAATCAAAAACCGGGCTGTTTTCTTCAAGGATGGCATTTAACCTTTCTTGGGTCAACTCCACCAAAGAATCCTCAATACGTTGCCATGCCTTATTGTGGGCATAAACTGGAAGTTTTGGACGATGCTTAGGAATATGTATTATCCAAACTTTCTTGTTGGTATCATCAGTTATGAATTCTTCCACATCAAGTCCTTCCGTAGAAAGATTAACACATCGTTCTGTCAATCTTAGAATCGCTTTCTGGCGATCATAATTATAGGTATCAGTACCTATAACTTCTAACGACTGATCTTGCACACCTATTACAAGATGCCCTCCCTCCATGTTGGCTATTGCCGACACGTAGGAGATGACATCATCTTTCTCGTCCCCACAGAACGAGTTCTTCAGATTCTTATATTCCTTCCATTCACAGCGAGCATTCTCTTGTGGGTACTCACGGAGGAGATATTGTTGTAATTCAAGTTCAAGCATAAATTAGTCTATAATACTTTCACTATTTTCGTTATGTTTTTGGGCATTCCTTAACACACATTCTTTACTTGTGTTTGCATAACAGTATACACAGAAATGGCGGCAAGTATTATACATTCCAATATCTTTGCTCACCATGCATCCACAAATTTTTCTTTGCCCAGTATCCTTAACCTTTCTTTCTTTCTTTGGGATAGGCGGAAGATTACCAAACATATCTCTTTCAGGCCATTTAAGGGTATGAAGATAGTAAACCAATTCTTTGTCATCAGCAAAAATACGTTTCATAAGTTCCCCATCAATACAACGATTATGCTCAATGCCGTAGGATTCAAGATCAATATCTTCAGCACACGTCGCCATTTCAACATCCCAACCTTGTTCATGCCATGCTTCTCGAATTTTCTTAAGTCCTTGTACAATCTCAATTCTTTGGGCATAATTAGCTTCTGCATTCTCAACATCTTCCTTTGTGAAGAATCCTGTTTCCTTAACAAGGTTATTTTGAACCTTGCGATATGCTTTTACGTCAACAAAACTGAAAACCAATTTGTCCGTATAGCCTTTTAGCTTGTTTCCAACATGCCATATCCTTGTAAGTAATTCTCGCGGTCCGATAGTTGGAGTGATAATCAAAGGGTCAAATCTCCAGATAACTTTTTCTTTTCCAACCATATCAGACAATTGCTTGAATGTTTCAATGCGTTCTTCTACAGAGGGCACATTTGGTTCAAATCCTTCCTTTGTATAGTCATTCAGTGTTACTTGAAAGTAATAATGAATACCCATTTCATCCAATATATGAAGATAAGGAATAATTGGTTTGGGATTCTTTGTCCAAAAAACAATGACCTTACATTTACTGAAAGAGATATACATTTTTTGCTGATTGAAAGGATTGTACCAAGCACAATAGCCTTTTGCCAAGCGGTTGAAAAACCACTTGGCATAAAAAGCTGGTATGTCGGTAGAGCGACTGGCAGAGATGATGACAGGTGTCGTAGCTTCAACTATTTTTCCAGAATCAGTACAGATTGTTTTTTTTTCAGATACCATACAACTTCGATATATAATCTATGATGTAACTTATTGGAATTTTCTCATATATTTGTGCAAGCCATCGCATTTTTTCGTTTCGTGGATTAAGCTTATTTTCCATGTAAATTTTCAACCGTTCAATTACACGCCCATTTGTACAATTTTGTCCCGCATAATACCCTTTTACAACAACTCCTTTTTTCTTGTCTTTATATGTTTCCATATGATTTCCTACAAACCATTCCATATCTTCAAGAAACTGTCTTCTCGCACGTAAATCAGAAATTATAAAAGCACATTCATTTATCCAAGCTTTATCATCAAGTATAGATTTCCCCACTCGAGAAACAGCTTGCTGAACATTCTCTGGAGAGAAAATATTGTTTTTTTTACCTTCTTCACTAGCTTTATCTTCTTCTCTAGCAGAAGCGTTTATTACGGTTTGAGCTACATTTTGTAATCCATCTACGACTCCATCAAACAAACCTTTTTCTTGTTGTGCTGTTTTCTTGCTTTGGCTCTGTTTCTTCGCGGGTTTGCTTATACGTTGTTTATAATCAGGAACATAATGTTCTTGCAATCTCGCCCATGCTTTACTTGGTCCATTCTTACCGGGTTTCCAACCTTCGAAGTTGTCAAGCATTGTTATGAAAATAAAATAGTCTTGGTTGTTTCCATTTTGATCAAAAGCATCTTCAAGCGAATTAAGAAGTTTTTGTTTGTCTCTTTTAATGACAGATACAGCAAACTTTCTTATCTCATTTTGCCAATTTAGAAGATTATTCTCTTCTAGATTACGTAAAAGTATGTTTTGTTTTCCATCTTCAATCGAACGCATCTCTGTACCATTGTGGTCAATAGTAGGAGACGTATTTGCCATATTGGGAATGTCCTTCTCAAGAAGTTGGCCATATATTTCACGATAAACTTTTGAAAGATAGTTTGATTCTGCATTGAGAAGTAAATCGGTAAAGTCACGAGTCATATTAGCAAAGCCGTTTAAAACTCCATAGATTGCGAAAGCAATACGGTAGTCATACATGCCTTTACTCTGCATGAAATTCAAAAGTTGTTCCCAATCGTCACCTTTTATCAAAACAGCGGCAATAGATGATAAGACACTATTATCCCATTGTGGATTAAATTCTTCGCCACGAACATGACGACGAAGTTGGTTGAGATATGCTCTAATGGGGCTACTTTCCCATCTTTCTGCTAGCATATTTCTTGCCGATATAGTTAATTCATCGGACAATTTTTCTTTTATAGAATTGATTTTCCCATTAAATGATTTTGAACAAAGAACGTCATTAACCCAGCAAACAAACAAATTCGACATTATATTATCTTCGATTACTTTGGGAGCCACAACCTTATCCTTTACTGATACTATTATTTCTGCCATATCAGGATCCAGTTTGTTATTTGAAGACATCATCAAAGCCTTTGTGCGAGCAATCTCACTATTAACCCACGTTAATGATAAATTGTCTTCAATATCGTTTTGTAGTCCATGAATCAATTTTGTTCTATCTATAGATGTAAACACATAGCCATAACGTTTAAAGACGCTAAATATTCTGCCTACTACTTGTTTGTCACCTACTACTTCTTCCAAATCTGCAAATATAGGTTGTTGGCTATCAAGGTAGTCAAACAATTCATTTAGCCGATAACTCTGTGTATTAGTAGGGATTTTATCCAAGCTAGACAATACGGATGAAAAAATATTTAGGATTTCACGCAATGTGTCAAGTTTTTGAACCTGTTCCTTTGTAGAGGATAAATTTGCTCCTATATAATAGCCATATAAAAGACCTTTCATTTTATTGAGCACATAATCCTCCTCAATCAGACTATCCGTATTTCCGACAGGGATAGAGTTCTCTAAATGTATTTTTGGATACATTCCTTTAAATTGTTTTACACATATACGTTTCTGATACAACCGAACCAGCTTTGTCTCAAGACTGCTGTCCGATAAAGACAGGGCTATTTTTTTATCATTTTCACAGAAAAAGATAAATTTAGTTTGCCAAGGATTGAGGTATATTGTTCTATCTGTATAGAATACCCCATCAGTCATTTTGGGGAAATCCTCATCAATATCAATTTCTATCAACATTGGATGATCCTCAATATCAGATTTAGGACGTTCAAACATATGTGGAGAATCATAGAGCAATGATAAATGCTCTATATTATTCTCCTCTATAGTGAACCACCGAGAATAGCCAAATCCTCTTTTTCCATAGAAGATCTTGGGCGATACCGATTCCGTTGAAAGAATGTTATTAAAGTTCAATGAACTAGTTGGAATATAATACTTCATATTTATAAATCTTCAATTTCATCTGTTTCTGTAGTCTTATAAAGACTACTATCAATATTTGTTAGTGGAAATGGTAACAAAGAAGAATACATTATATAGAGGTTGCGATATGTACGAGTCATCGCAACATATAATGCTTTTCTGTCTGATTCATTTCCAGAGAATTTCTCTATATAAGGAAGGAAGACGGCTTCAAATTGTAATCCTTTTGCACTATGATATGTCATTACTTTAGGATTGGAGGAACTAAAACTTAGACTATCTTGATTGTTTTTAAAGTTTTCTCTATCATTGTAATGAAGTTCATAATTGCCACCCAAAGACGTTAACTTATCATATACGTTTTTGACACAATCGTTATCAGGCAAAAGAATTGCAACATCAGTCATATTGTTCTTTACAATGATATCATGAATAGCCTTTATCTGAGTATCCTGATCACAATATTCCAAGAATCTCGGAATAGCAGTTTCCTTGCTTTTATAGGTGCTTTCAATGAAAGGAGGGAGATCTACACCAACAGACTGAACAACCCTTGCTACGGGCAAAGGAAGCCGGTAGTTTCGGTATAACTCCCAATTTTTTACCTTCATGTTCAAAGGTACGATAGCACTTATTCTATCTACAGGAAGGGTCGTTTTGTGACTTTCGTAGATTGATTGAGCAGTATCACCAAAGAAGAAGAAATTTTTGTGTGTAGCATTCAAAAATTCATTAATTTCATCACTGCTAAAATCCTGAATTTCGTCCACAATAATATAATCGGCTGGTGGCATATATGGAATTCTATTTCCATTCTCATCTCGGCTATACACCATGTACCTACCTCGTCTTTCACGTTGGTACTTCCATTCTTGGTAGTAGTAGAAATCATTTGTAAGCCCTAACTCTTTTTTTCCAGAGTTCATATATTTACAAAGAGCTTTAGTGAAGACAATAACTTTGTAATTTGTGCCGTATTCTTTCTGAATACGTTGAGCTTTTATCAGTGCCAGAACAGACTTGCCACTTCCTGCACAACCGGCAACAATACAAGACTTATCAAGGGTCTCCATGAGAACCTTAATCTGGTCGTCATCAAGTTCAGACTCTTTAATCATCCAATCTTTTTTCATTTATGTTTCATTTTATTGTTTTTATAAATTCTCCATGCGATTTTACTTATATCGTTTTTGTGATGCGTATGTGAAATATAGTAATCTTCATTGAATCCTCCATTTCGATATAAAATATCTACATTACAGGCTTTAGATGCGTTGTCCAACATTGCTGGTAACCAGTCCTGTGAAACCGCATTAAAAGAAGTAACATCAGCCAAACAAATAACACCTTTAGATGATAACTTAGGCATAAATACATTTATTATGTGCTCATAAGGATTTTGTTGTTCAAACTGCTGTTTCGTTACAAATTCACATATTGCTTTGAACGAAATAACGAAATCATACGACTGTGTAATTATCTGTTCAACAACCTGCATGTCATAGAAATCGTCTATAATGACAGGTATCAACTTGCTTTCAATATCTAAACATAAGACTTGGGCAGTTTTTTCTAATATGCATTCAAGACACTTCAATGCATACGAATTTCCATCCAATGCTCTTATCGTAATTTTCTTTATGTTGGGCAACTGCTTTGTAACAGCTATAATGAAACCTATTAGTTCACCACCAGTACCACAACCAAAGTCAAAAATAGATAGCTCTTGACAATTCTCATACACATATTTCTCTTTTGAAAAGAAATTACTGAATATACAAAAAGATTCGGCATAACTTCTTGGAAAATACGTTCCCAGATATTTTTTTATGTCGTCAAAATTCCACTCAAGAACTACCATATCTTTATTTTGTCGACAATAGTTTGCCGACAAATCATTAAATATTAAGGTGTCCAACCATGTCGGAAGAACAACCTTGCGCTCATTAATATTTGTAACTTCACTAATCATTTTAATTTCTAAATGATATAAAAAGCGCAACTAAGATTTCATCTTATCATTTGGACTTTCTATGGTTATATAAGAATTATTTATAAAGATTAAGACTATCCTTGAACGCCATTGCCTCTTTTGGTATATATGCTGTTGCCACCAGACAGCCGTCAAACAACTCCACTATCACACGTTGCTGCCCCGCAATGCGAGTCACTCTACCATGAACACCTTTAAATTCACCTTCTGTCACGACAACATAATCTCCTAATTTGAATTTAATGTTGTTAGAAGTTACAGGAATTATATGCGGATTCTTAATGGATGTGAGTTTGATGAAATTATTCATCGCTTTATCTCGAATGGTGAGTGGAGGATTGCAATCTGGATTGTCTTGACGATGAATTGTGTGATCAAAGTAATAGCTGAGCAAGGCTCTGCTTTCATTTGCCACAACTTTGTTGTCGTGAAGCAAGGTTTCTACTTGTTCTGCTGTAGCATAAACAAAGAGGAATGAGGAGAGTAGAGGCTCTGTAATGATTCTCTTCTTCCCATGCTTCCTTACCTCTTTATATCGCAAAGGAACATAGCATTCCAATCCTTTAGCTTCAATAAATGCTTTTGCCTTGATGATTCGCCCATACGAAACTCGTAGCACGAACCATTGCTTGTTTGCATCAAGCACGTTCTCTACCGACACCCCACCTTTGTTCTTTGAGATGGAGGGCGTACAAGAGGGAAGTCTTGCACTTGGACACGATGAACCTGTGTCTGTAGGTTGCCCATTATACAATGAAGCATCAGCCATAAGAGGCTGATTGGCAGAATCTTCCATTTTCGTTAAAGAATTAGATAAAACCTGTTGGTCTTTACTTTATAGAATTGCCGTTATTTAACTACAAAAATAATAAAATTAAATTAGACCAAAGAAGAAAATAAGGAGAAAAGTAGAGAAAACTAAATATTTTAACGTTTGTTTATGGTTCGAATAATAATATCTAATAAAGTCTGCTGGGGCAATGCTGAAACAGAGACAGCAATCGCCCAGTCGTTGTTATTTCGTTTTTACCGACTTGTTGTTGGGAACACAACCCTTTAAAACAATGGATCTGGTTTATTTCATTTTACAAGATAACACCAGCAACAACGGCATTTATATCTGCGCCCCCTCTTTGCCGATGTCAGCAAGAACCTGAGAGTAGCATTGCTTGGTTCTGAAAAAGTCATTAAGAATCGCAGCAAGATAGGCTTTTGTATTTGGAATGTTGTGCATTAGCAAACATTGCAACTTAGACAGAATATAATAAGACTTTTCTTCCTCATACAGAATATACAAGACAGTATTATGCACTAATTGATTAGTACGATTAACTGCCTTTTTCATATTCTCTACATCTTGGATATTCTCCGAATCTACCATATCCCAATGAAGATCCCAAATTGTAATAAAGGCTGAGTCGTTTGAAGCCTCTATCATAAACTTCTCATTTTGATACGTGAAGTAAATGTCATCGTGCTCTATACGAACTTCACAATTAAGCTGCCGAAGCAACTCAAGACACAAGTCTCTAGTACCAATATTCTCATTGCTATCATTAGATGGCGAGATAGAATTAACGATCTCATCCATCTCTTTTTCTGCTCTTTTCTGGCGGATATAATACATCAAACTTATGCCAATCAATACTGAAATAATTGGTAACATCATAATTATAATCTTTTTAAATTAATACTTTATGAGATGGCAAAGTTAGTTCTTTTTTTGCAAACAGATGTACAAACTCGGGAAAAACTTACCTCCACAAGCCTTGTGGAGCCTAAACATTTGTAGCATCTACCACCATTTATTATTTTTGCAGCCAAAATAACAATAAAAATAATAGGAATATGGAAAGACTCTTTTTTTTCGTGATTGCCGTTGCGTTAGCATTCGGCGTTGGTTGCCTGGGAAGAAACAGAAAGATTGGTTTCGGATGGGCTTTTGGAATCTCACTCATCAATGTGGTGATTGGTCTCATTGTCGTATTATGCTCTAAGAAGAAAACGCCAAATGAGCTTGAAAAGAAAAACTAAGTTGAAGATTTGGGGATGGGCATGTATTCTGATTGGAGTAATTGGCTTTATCAGTATCATTATGCGTGGCAACCCAAACCTCGGACCGAGCGTTTGGGTTGCCATAGGAGTTTATTTGTTATACAGGAAGAATACCTAAGAAAAATCACTTCCACTCCACAAACTTTCTATCCAATGGTATCTTCTTGGGTTCGCCACGATTGCCATCAATAAAATAACTCCCGGCTAGACTTTCATCAAACTGGAGAGTGAAGGCTTGGCGGATACGGGCACATTTCTCATTGATAGAATTAGACAATGGATTCGTCAGGGCTTCGATGCTCTGGCGAATCTTCTCTTCCGAAAGATGTGCCCCGTTGTTGTTCGATTTCTTGCGAATATCCACATAGATATCATATAGCTCTTCCCTATAATCCGACAGACATTTGAAAAGGATTCCCTCCTCATGACGCAAAAAGAGAATATACACCGCCTTTACCAATGGCTCCATCTTGATAGTCATATCATGATAGTCGGGCAGTATGATTTCGTAATTCTCTGTGATGACCATTCTACTCAGATTCTTGGGTGGAAAGAGATACTGCTTCAGCACCCAATCGCTTACCCCACCAAGACGCAAGTCCTGTACCTGTCGGTACACCTCCTTCATCTTCTGCCTGATATCATAGCTGAATGTTTCATCTGCCGGAATCGGTGTCGGATCAAATATACTGTATGGAAAATCATCGACAGAGCTGAACATCACTTTGCAATCCGGCAACTTATCATACGCAGCCTGCATCAATGGCATAAAATCCGCATCTTCCTCTATAGACAAAGAATAGGAATTGACATAATATATGCCATCCTCCTCATGGTCTAGCTGTAAGATGCTAGGATGTAATTTCTCCTTATTCTTTTCTTCTACCAATTGCGACAACAGCAAATCGGAAGGAACAGAGATGTTCAAATCCTCTTTATTCATCGCAGGATAGCTATAGAGAGCAGTCTTCCTGATATGAGGACCCAGAAATGGGAAATAATTAAAATGAATAGACTTGCTGATAAACAAGTTGTTGATATCCACGAGATGGTTGATGATGGAAAGGTTCAACTTTTCATCATACCCATTCTCTACAAAGAACACCTCGCCATGTAGGCGTGTTGGGAAGTCGCGAAACTTCAATACCTTTTTTCTTCCAATCTTTCCGGTCATTGCTTATCACTTGTTATATGGTTGATTACAGTATTGTACATATCAGAGCTATATTATGTATTTATCGAATAGTTAAACTCTGATCACTTCATTAACCGCTCTATCCATTCATTGAACAAAGGGCATTTCTCACGAATCTTCTCCAAACCAATGTCCATAGCAACACAAATGCCAACAACTACCTTATTATAATCAGGAATAGCAGCTATCAATCGTTTGGACGGAGCTGTCTCAGGACTATTGTTGATAAGCTCTGGCGATTGGAAAGCCTCTGCCGTAGCCTGCAACTCTGCATAATCAAACTCACTCTCCTCAAAACTATTCAAGAATGCACTCACATCACTGAACAGCAACCCCTCAAACTCATGAAGTTGTATATATGGAATGAAGCGAAAGCGATATTGTTCAGAAATATCCTTCGCCATTCTATCTATCAAGAAATGAATACGCTCCGTCTTATCCACTATCTCCTTAGATTCTTCCCATCCAGGAAACCCGAACTGGTCTTTGATGCCATAGTAATCCACTAACATGCTGACATAGACATCACCTTCTTGAAGATGATTCAATATTTGCTTTTTGATGGTGGTCCAAGGAACTATACCACCATGCGAGTGCTTGATGACAGGGGCTTCCACATAAATATTATGCTTAGCAAACTCAACCCCAAGCACTTCTGTACAAAACTCTTGTTCCGTAGGACCCTCACATACTATGATTAGTCGTTTCATCGTGGCTGACCTCCTTTAATAATATTTTGTTTCCACAAATCACCAAGTGTATAATCCTCAAGCCAATGTGCCAACTCTTCGCTATTCAGCCGATTGATGGTTGTACCATCTTCGTTCTGATTAACAGTCAAGACATCCTCTGGTTCAAAGTTACTAATCAGTTCAGCACTCTGAGTTGCAACGATAACTTGCGTGCCTTTTTGTGCCGCCATCTTAATCAAACCCGAAAGTTTTTCGATAGCCACAGGATGCAAACCAAGCTCTGGCTCATCAATGATGATAACCCGTGGTAACCATGGTTGCATAAAGAGCACGGTCAAGGCAATAAAGCGAATGGTTCCATCCGACAAGTCGGTCGGTCCGTAAATCATAGAACTATACTTATCCTGCCATTGCAAGCGCACCATATCGGCTTCGGTTGGTTGGAAATAGAAGTCCGAGAAATAGGGAGCCACACTCTGAATGACGCGGATGATGCGACGATAAGCCACAGGCTTCTCTCGCTGAATACGATAGAGGATAGCCGCCAGATTTTCACCATGCTCATACATACGATAAGCATCGTTCACGATATGGCTATCAGCCGTAAATGGAGAACGGCGACCTGTATCGTGGAAGTGAAACTTGCGTATTTGGGAGATATAGTTAGATAAATCTTCCTCTTTGTGGTCTTTTAAACTCGATTCGCTCTGAAACTCCGTTATAACATTTTTCCTCACTAAATCTAAAGGACAAACATCATCATAACAACCAACAACTTCTCTTTCTACAATGAGTTTACCATCAGATTCCAATAAAGCCAAGTCATATTCACTCTTAGCTATTAGCAAGTTTACAGCTATACGATCGGTAACTTTTCTGCCTTGATAGAGTAATTTATCTACTCCACCAACTTGAGCGACATACGCCCCTAATCTCTTCTCATAGATGTTTCCTAACATTTCGAAAAGAGATAAGAAGTTACTCTTACCAGCTCCATTGGCGCCAATCAAGAGATTGATAGGATGCAGTTGAACTGATAACTCTTTAAAAGACTTATATCCAAATATTCTTATTGAGTCCATATTATAGTTTCATTCAAATAAAAGCAAAGGTACACTTTTTAAGTGTATCTACCAAATTATTTATTCAAAACTTTTGTTTTACTCGCAAAATTAAGCAATATTTTCTATTATAAATTAAAAAAGTAACTACTCTTTTACTCCACTACATGAGTAATTGTCTTACTGTTGTACGACACCCAAGGCTACTTCGGCATTTCTCGCGCCTTCATGGTAATGGAGGTATCCAGCGAGGTGTTGTCGAAACGGCTAACAAAGATGAAGGCATCACCCTGCAGAATGTCCTGAAGCATCTTGTTTAAGGCGATACCGCTGAGCGAATAAATCAGCTTCCTTACTTCTACGTATCCAAGAAATTCCTTACCATGAAGCCTCTACTCAAGTAGCTGTCACTCCACCGCTGAATGGAACTGGTATTCCACCATGCGGATAGAATGGACTTAATTTGATTAAGCTATCTTTGGCATGGCTAGTTACATCCGCAATGATGGCATCGGGATGTTTCTTTAATATGTTTTCGTATTTCTTACGCTTAGATTCTATTAATATCATAATTATTAAAATATATTTACTACAAACTAAATATTTTATCTCCAAATCGGGAGATTAATTCTTGTTTAAGATTGTCTGAGAAATAGCAGTTATAAAACGCATTATCACCTATGCTAGTAACACTAGAAGGGATGACTATCTCTGACAGAGAATCACAAAAAGAAAATGCACCTTTACCTATGCTAGTAACACTAGAAGGGATGACTATCTCTGACAGAGAATAACAACTAAAAAATGCACCTTTACCTATGCTAGTAACACTAGAAGGGATGACAATCTCAGACAGAGAATTACAACTAGAAAATGCACTATCACCTATGCTAGTAACACTAGAAGGGATGACTATCTCTGACAGAGAATAACAATCAGAAAATGCATGATCACCTATGCTAGTAACACTAGAAGGGATGACTATCTCTGACAAAGAACGACAATCAGAAAATGCATAATCACCTATGCTAGTAACACTAGAAGGGATGACATACGATTTTATATTTTGATTTCTGAAAGAAATAATTCTACTTTTATCCTTATTGAACAAGATATCATCCTCATAAACAAAGTTAGGAGATAAACATTCTAATTTGCCATTCCAATAAGCAAATGGATTGACGTTTAAACAAATTACGCTTTTAGGGATGAATATATATTTCAACGAGGAACAACTAGAAAATGCATAATCACCTATGCTAGTAACACTAGAAGGGATGACTATCTCTGACAGAGAACGACAACAAGAAAATGCACCTTTACCTATGCTAGTAACACTAGAAGGAATGACTATCTCTGACAGAGAATAACATCTAGAAAATGCACCTTCACATATTATCCTTGTGCCCTCTTTAACAGAATAAGCTCCACTTAATTCTCCTGGAACTTTCAACAATTTTCTTCCATCTTTGCTATATTTCGCTCCCCATTCATCAATAAAAGCCTCTTTTAACTCTTCTTCTGTTGGCGTTGTCGATAAATCTTCATCCATCACAGAAGTTATATTAGGCTTTTCGCCAATAAACAATCTAAAAGAACATGCAGAAAGCTCCTTTCTTGCCAATGCTAGCATAAAAAGAGAGTAAAGAGTGCAGAAATTCTTATCACACATCAATTCCTGCAAGGCAGATATAACCTTGCTACTAGCTGGATTGCGATAATCATTTTCTGAGAAGAGAAGCCGGTCTGATGCACCATAGGAGGCCAATAAACTGGATTTCATAGATATAGCCTTCAATGACAAGGCAATGCTTGCCAATGAAAAATCATCTATCGTTTCATCAAAATCATTAACAGTACGCAGAGGATGACAGAAATCCTTGGTACCGATAGTTGGAGATTTACTGCCCTTCATGGATGGCACAAACATCCCGTCATAATCCACCAATGTAAGAGAACCATCGGGACGGACTATGATGTTGTCTGGCTTAATATCACCATGAGCAAAAGATTGGGTACGAAGCCAAGCTGCCATCTTGCCAAAACGATAACAAAGCATCGACATGGCTGATTGATTCTGGTAATTTGCCGCAATGTAAGCTTCCATCGTTTCTCCATCTACCCAATCCATCAACAATACAGGAAATTCATCCTCCTCGCATTGACTGTCAACGAAGAGTTCCTTCTCCATATACTTTACAGAAGTAATATATGGAGAATCAACCATATCCAATTCATCTGCAATCTGACGATAGGCATCAGCTCGCCCCTCCTGTTCTTCCGTAAAACATTTGAGGGCATAATATTTCCCGGTACTCTTGTCCAGCATCTTAAACACTACGGCAAAAGCACCACTACTGCGATATGGCTCTCCGTGATCATCCAGTACAGGAGTCAAGTGAGCCAACTCTTCAAGATTATCACCTGCATCTTGAATGGCCTTTACATATTCTGATATCAATGGATACTGCATATTGTGTACTGTAATTTTATCTGTTTCTACAAATCTTAATAACAACAAATAGGAATATAAAGAAGATGGGCACTAGCCTTTAAAATAAACAAGCGTGAAATCATCTAAATCTAAAATTCCTTCCGAGTTCAGTTCTTTCAGATACTGTTCAAACAGGCTGTCGGATGATGTTGCATCCAACAAAGATTGGAGCACATCCTGCCCAAATTCAAACTTCATGGTCTCTGCTGTTTTCAAAAGTTGTGAATTGCCAGATGCTTTTAGATATTCTTCAGCAAGCTCCGCACCATACTCCTTACTTTTAGACAATTCATACATCATCATGATATAATGCGATAAGGCATCGCTGGCAGCAAAGACTACCGAAGATTCATCCAGATAAAAGTCACCACAACTGAAACCTTCCTCTTCCAGGGGATCTTTACAGCTAACCAACCTGGGAGGATTGCTAAAATCAGACAATTTCGTAAAACTATGTTCCAAGACACCTGTATCCTGACTATAATGAAAGACTACGCTATCGCCGTATGCCATCCATTTACATTGCTTATCCCCTGTTATCCATGCAGCAGCAATGGTGGCGCAAGCCCCCTCATTATAATATTTATTCAAAAGAATGCCGTCGCCATCCTTTGCTCTTTCCTCGTGCTCATTATAAAAGGGCTCCCAAATGCCATCTACCCATTCGTCAAGTTCTTTAAAGGAGACGATAGGGTTATCTTTTGGAAGATGTTTTACAAGATACTCCGACCACTCATTGGCAAACAAACCACAGCCTCCTGCCCCATCGGATACAGCTATACAGGTATCCGATGAGTAGAAAGCATCTTCGTTTGCAACATGGTCATTGAACTTTGCTATACTAACACCTCTGTTCATAACTTTTCTTTATATCATTACAGATTCTGATTAACCAGCATACTCGAAAGTGTGCCAATCTTCATCATTTTAACCAATCTCTCCATACCCGTATTTACACCCATAGCATGGTAGCGGATATCAGCCTGCTTATCTCCAAAGATATTACGGATCTGCTCATTGTAGTTGAGTGGCAAAAGACTTGACATATTATAAAGTTTCTCACCATATCCATTTCCGTTCAATTCATCTACAGTTGCAGGGAATACGACCGATTCTGCATGTCCTGGCACAACGTGAATATTGAAGAGCAAAACATTGCCATCATTGGTAAACATCGATTTTAATTGATTGGCAAGTTGTTGCATCTCATCATGCGAAGTTCCATTATACTCACCATCTGTGATATTGATAATTGTAGGAGGATAACAATCCTTGTCGTGATGGTCTTTCATCCAACTTTCGAGCAAACCTTCCGCACGTTTGAAAGCCTTATCCATGTGTGTCCAACTACCATCATGGCGAGCTACCATCCATTGTTTCTTCTCTACTTCTTTGATGGTTACACCCTTACGAGTACGCACCTCTTCCTTCACCATTTTCTTTTGGTAAGGATTATTGCGAATCTCTTCTGGAGTAACAAAGTCTCGTCCTTCAAGATTGCCATTCCAAGCACTATAAGCCTCAGTGCCATAACCTATCATAGCAATATCAAAGTAATGGCGAGTCTCATTATTCTTCACACATCGCTCCACCAACTCGTTGATTTGGGCATTTACGATACGGGCTACGGCCTCCGACAGCGTCATGTCCTCTCCATTAAAGGTCGTGATTCTACGCATAGATACACTTTGGTCAACCAAGAAGATGAATGCCGTAGGATGTTCACGATCAACACGAGCTGTATATGCATTCTTGCTCTGCAATATCTGTGGCTGGCTTGGAATTGGAATACCAAAGTTGCCGATGTTCTTGATATACTTCAGGGGAATGCTGTTCTTTACCAGAATCTCGGCTTGATAGAAAGGCTGTTCATTTATATCCAGGTCAAAATGCTTGTTTGCCTTGACTGTCTGAAAATGAATTTTCTTGAAATCTTCCAGGTTTCCGCCAACGTTGGCACCGCTTCTTGTAGCATTTCTATCTGAAAACTTAGTCTGTTCATCAAAAATCACCTCTGTGTCTATTTCCAAAATTACGGGGTTAGATATACGTTGCTCGCTCATCGCTACATACATCATTGGATGCTGTTTGGTAAAGCTCGCTCTCACATAATGCTCCAGCCCATCTCGTTTGTCGAGCGACCAGGAAGTAGAACCTGGTCCACCACCTCCCGGCTTAGGAATCGTAATTCCACGTTCCTCACAATCCTTCCAGGAAAAGAGGCCACCATTCTTGATGATGTTCTCTAAGTTGTCACGATCTGTAAAATGATACAACGTTGTAATATGATGCTGCTCAAGGATATTCTTAAAATCCTCCCAATCATTTCGTTTACTCATAATTTATATTTTTGTTGTTATTCTATCCAAAAAGTTCTAATTCCTGTGGCTTATCAACCTGTAGTTTTGCCTCCGTATCCGATTTTTCTCCATAAGGATAAATACAATCTACGTATGCCTTGATCAAAAAGGCATGAGACAAGGGTTTGCTTGGGTCATCCACATCACAGTTGGTATCATAATCCAACAAGATGATGGTTTTCGTTTTACTTGCCTCCTTTAACCGTTCAATGATTGTTGGCACTTTATTCTCCAACATCCATTGGTAGGTCGGAATATATATCTGCTTTCTTGCTTCTATATATCCTAGGAGTTCCTTGCCATTTACTCCCTTGCGATGTCCCAACGGCTTTCCATACTTGCGTACAGTTCGCTTGATATTCTTCATAGTGTCATTCTGGAACATCTGCACATCTACATCTGCTCCTTCAAACACCTTCAACCCCTGCCAAATAGCCTCTACGCATGTGGCTGTCACTCCATTGCTGAATGGAACTGGTATTCCACCATGTGGATAGAATGGACTTAATTTGATTAAGCTATCTTTGGCATGGCTAGTTACATCCGCTATGATTGCATCGGGATGTTTCTTTAAAATGTTATCGTATTTCTTACGCTTAGATTCTATCAATATCATAATTACTTAAATATTTTATCTCCAAACCGGGAGATTAATTCTTGTTTAAGATTGTCTGGGAATTTGCAGTTAGAAAATGCACTATCACCTATGCTAGTAACACTAGAAGGGATAACTATCTCTGACAGAGAACGGCAAAAAGAAAATGCACTAACACCTATGCTAGTAACACTAGAAGGGATGACTATCTCTGACAGAGAACGACAACCAGAAAACGCACAATTACCTATGCTAGTGACACTAGAAGGGATGACTATCTCTGACAGAGAACGACAAACACAAAATGCACTATCACTTATGCTAGTAACACTAGAAGGGATGACTATCTTTGACAGAGAATAACAACCAGAAAATGCACCTTTACCAATGCTAGTTACACTAGAAGGGATGACTATCTCTGACAGAGAATCACAACTAGAAAATGCACTATCACCTATGCTAGTAACACTAGAAGGGATAACTATCTCTGACAGAGAATCACAACCACAAAATGCATGATCACCTATGCTAGTTACACTAGAAGGGATGACATACGATTCTATATTTTGATTTCTGAAAGAAATAATTCTACTTTTATCCTTATTGAACAAGATATCATCCTCATAAACAAAGTTAGGAGATAAACATTCTAATTTGCCATTCCATCCAGCAAACGGATTGCCGTTTAAGCCAATTATGCTTTTAGGGATGGATATATATTTCAACGAGGAACAACCAGAAAATACATAATCACCTATGCTAGTAACGCTAGAAGGGATGACTATCTCTGACAGAGAATAACAACCAGAAAATGCACTATCACCTATGCTAGTAACACTAGAAGGGATGACTATCTCTGACAGAGAACAACAACTAGAAAATGCACTATCACCTATGCTAGCAACGCTAGAAGGGATAACAATCTCTGACAGAGAACTACAATACCAAAATGCCCTATCACATATTATCCTTGTACCCTCTTTAACAGAATAAGCTCCACTTAATTCTCCTGAAACTCTCAGCAATTTTCTTCCATCCTTGCTATATTTCACTCCCCGTTCATCAACAAAAGCCTCTTTTAACTCTTCTTCTGTTGGTTCTGTCGATAAATCTTCATTCATCACAGGAGTTATATTGGGCTTTTCGCCAATAAACAATCTAAAAGAACATGCTGAAAGCTCCTTTCTCGCCAATGCAAGCATGAAAAGAGAGTAAAGTGTACAGAAATCCTTATCACACATCAATTCCTGCAGGGCAGATATTACCTTGCTATTTGAAGGATTGCGATAATCATTTTCTGAGAAGAGAAGTCTGTCTGAGGCACCATAGATATCTAACAAAGTAGAATTCATGGATATAGCCTTCAATGACAAGGCGATGCTTGCCAAAGAAAAATCATCTATCGTTTCATCGAAATCATCCACAGTACGCAATGGATGACTGAAATCCCTGGTACCGATAGTTGGAGATTGGCTGCCCTTCATGGATGGCACAAACATCCCGTCATAATCCACCAATGTAAGAGAACCATCGGGACGGACTATGATATTGTCTGGCTTAATATCACCATGAGCAAAAGATTGGGTACGGAGCCAAGCTGCCATCTTGCCAAAACGATAACTCAGCATCAACATGACAGATTGATTGTGATAGTTTGCCGCAATGTAAGCTTCCATCGTTTCTCCATCTACCCAATCCATCAACAATACAGGAAATTCATCCTCCTCGCATTGACTGTCCACGAAGAGTTCCTTCTCCATATACTTTACTGATGTAATGTATGGAGAATCTAACAAATCCAGTTCGTCTGCAATCTGACGATAGGCTTCGGCTCGCCCTTCCTGTTCTTCCGTAAAACACTTCAGGGCATAATATTTCCCGCTACTCTTGTCCTGCATCTTAAACACCACGGCAAAAGCACCACTACTGCGATATGGCTCTCCGTGATCATCCAGTACGGGAGTCAGGTGAGCCAACTGTTCAAGATTATCACCTGCTTCTTGAATGGCCTTTACATATTCCGATATCAATGGGTACTGCATAGCTTACACGATTATTAATTGACTATCTTAAGTCGCATTTTCAGACGACAAGGCAAAAGTACACAATAAAATTAAAACCGACAAAAAAAACTGCAGAAAAATGATTAATCATCGCTTATTATTTCTATTCCAATGGAAATATATGAGAGAAAATCTATTCAATGGAACATCTGTAAATCGCCAAACTTTGAGGATAGAGGTGGAGAATGTTCTCCACCTCTTATTATATATATTAAAAAAGGAGAAGGCAAAGAAGGATGTCTTGGAGGGAAGGACTTCCTATTTATGAAGGTATCGATTTTGCTAGTATCTCTTTCTCGCCGTAATAATCAAGGAATAATCTAAAAAGTTACCCAAATATTTTTTCCCCGAAACGGGAACTTAATTCTTGTTTAAGATCATATGGGAAACTACATCCCCCAAAGGCATTGTCTCCGATACTTGTCACACTATCCGGAATAACAACTTCTGTCAAAGAGCAACAAATAGCGTATCTATTATTAGTTGATTATCAGTGTTATACGCTCTAAACGGTAGAAAAGTGACCGTATGAATTCTGATTAGATA
>CAKQUG010000014.1 GCA_934277545.1 uncultured Alphaproteobacteria bacterium
GTTGGTCGAAGTGACTGGACTCGAACCAGCGACCTCTGCGTCCCGAACGCAGCGTTCTACCAGGCTGAACTACACTTCGATAACAGCACTATCAATACCACAAAAAAAATAGATGACAATAGTTTTTTTGATTGAAACACAAGTTTTTTTCATTTAGTTTATTTTTTGTTGATATAAGAGGAGAATGAAATGTATAAAAAACTTGCTTTTGTCATTGCTTCAATGGGCGGAACGGGATATTGTCCTTTTGCTTCGGGAACAGCTGGCTCGTTTGCCACATTGCCGTTTGCGTTTGCTCTTGCGTATTTCTATGGTGTATGGGGAATTTTGCTTGGAACGATCGCCGTTTTTTTCTTAGGTACAATTGCTACAAAAGAAGTTTTGAAATATACCAAACACGATCCGTCAATTGTGGTTATTGATGAAATGGCTGGTCAGTTGTTAAGCTTTGTATTGGTGGCAAATCAGTTGACCGGAAATACAGGTGCGAAAGCTATAATCTTATATTTGTTAGGTTTTGCTTTGTTTAGACTTTTTGATATCACCAAGCCGCAGCCGGCAAAATGGGCTGACAGCAAGGTTCTTAATGCGTGGGGCGTTATGCTTGATGATATTTTTGCCGGAGTCTATGCAACAATAGTATTATATGCCTTAAATCGTTTTATTGTTTTTTAGGTCTGCGAACAAAGGGCTTGTAATAGACTTTTTGTTGCATATATCTTCTATAAAATAACAAAGTTGTTTTTTAAAACAGCTATTTTGTAGAGGAAGGTGAAAAATGAAACTTTGGCATTGGATTATAGCGGCTGTTTTTGTTTTTGCGGTGGTTATTTCTCTGCTTTTTTAATAAATTGTTTTTTTGTGCTTGACAATTAAAAATAAATAGGGTAATAATCCCTCATTATTTATCGCGGGGTGGAGCAGCCCGGTAGCTCGTCAGGCTCATAACCTGAAGGTCGTTGGTTCAAATCCAGCCCCCGCAACCATTAGAGATAAGAGGAAGTTTCACTTCCTCTTTTTTTGTATCTAAAGCAAGCCTCTCTATCCGCAAAACAGCCAAACACAAGACCATTCCGTTGTTTGAAAATCCGCCGGAAGCGATGCCGGTCAGCGGTGGCGGCACGGCAAAACAAAATTTTTCAACCTTTCAGCAAGCCAAAACCGCTGATGTTTATTATCGGGCAATGCTTGCCAAGGCCAAGTTGAAGATGATAACCGGCGAAACCATCGACCGCAAAAAAGCAGGACAGTACGCGTTCAACCTCGGTCGCTCCTTGCGGGATTTGTTTATTTCGTTTCCGACACGTTACGGTTCGCTGATTGCGGCGGAAATAGACGTTGACGAGCATAAAATGGTGACAGTTTTAGATGAATATATCAGAAAATTACTCACAGAAAGACGCGACATCATCGATAGAGAGCTTTGATGCGGCAATTTATATTGCCGACCAATTTTATAAAGGCGCGGAACCTGACAGCTATATGTCGGTGTCCGAATGGGCGGATGCCTACCGGATGTTGTCGAGCAAATCGGCTTCCGAACCAGGGCGGTGGCGCACGGCCAGAACGCCTTATTTGAAAGAGATTATGGATTGCCTTTCGCCGAAAAGTCCGATTCAAAAAGTCGTATTCATGAAAGGAGCGCAAATCGGCGGCACCGAGTGCGGCAATAACTGGATTGGTTATATAATACATAAAGCCCCTGGTCCGATTATGGCGGTGTCGCCAACGGTGGATATGGCCAAGCGTAACTCGCGCCAACGTATTGATCCGCTGATTGAGGAATGCACGGCGTTAAAATCGGTGGTCAGTTCGCCGAAAGCCAGAGATAAAGGCAACACCATTCTGTCAAAGGACTTTCAGGGCGGCGTTTTGGTGATGACCGGCGCAAACTCTGCGGTGGGTTTGCGTTCCATGCCTGCGCGGTATTTATTTATGGACGAGATTGACGGCTATCCTCCGGATATTGACGGCGAAGGTGATCCGATTTTACTCGCCGAGCGCAGAACGGCGACGTTTAGTAAGCGCAAAAAGATATTTTTGGTATCAACGCCGACGATTAAGGGCTTATCAAATATTGAGCGCGAATTTGGCATGACCGACCAACGTTATTATGTTGTGCCGTGTCCGTATTGCCATAAATTCCAACGGCTGGTGTGGGATAATATCCGCTCGACCGATACCGGGGTTATGTATGAATGCAAACATTGCCACGCTCTAATTGCTGAGCACTACAAGTCGCAGATGCTTGAAAAAGGCTTTTGGCAGCCTATGGAGAAAAGTGACGGTATAACGGCGGGTTTCCATCTGTCCTCGCTTTATTCTCCGGTCGGATGGCTCTCTTGGAAAGAATGCGTTGACATCTACGAGAAAGCCAAGAAGAACCAAACCTTAATGCAAGGTTTTCAAAACACCATCTTGGGCGAAACTTACGAGGCTGAAAGCGATGCGCCCGAATGGCAACGCTTATACGAAAAGCGCGAGACTTATCCAATCGGCACAATTCCGATGGGTGGCTTATTCCTAACGGCGGGCGTAGATATTCAGAAAGACCGCATTGAGTGTGAGATTGTGGCTTGGGGACGCAATAAACAAAGTTGGTCGGTGGAATATTTTGTGCTTGATGGCGACACCGCTAAACCCGAAGTGTGGAAACAGTTGGAAAATGTGCTTAATCGGGATTATCAGCACAAAAGCGGCATCACTTTGCCAATTCGCGTGATGTGCATTGATAGCGGTTACGCCACGCAAGATGTTTACAGCTTTGTGAAAGATTACAGCCAAGCCGTTTGGGGCGGTTCGGGCGCGAGAGCAAGCCAACCGCGCACGGTGGTGGCTATCAAAGGACAAAGCCGCGACACGGCGATGATACTTTCCACTTCCAAAGCCGACACCAAGAAAAAAGGTCTTAAAGTTTGGAATGTTTCGGGACCGGTGATTAAAACCGAGCTCTACCGGTGGCTGAGGATGCAACGCACCGGCGAAGATGCCTCACAGTTCGGCAGATGTCACTTTCCGCAGTACGCTGAGGAATATTTCAAACAACTGACTTCGGAACGACAGGTTATCAAAATTAGCAATGGTTATCCGAAATCGGTTTGGGAGAAAGATCCTTTGCGCCGTAACGAAGCGTTGGACTGTCGGGTTTATGCCCGTGCCGGTGCGGCTATTTACGGTTTAGACCGAATGAGCGAGAAAGGTTGGCAAGAGTTGGAAGCTCTTATTCCAGCCTCTCCGGAGGTTAAGCCGAAGAAGAAACCAGCGCGTTTTATACGGATGCAACAAACAAAGGTGAATGATCCGTGGCTGTAGATATCAAAACACTCAAAATCAGGCTTATTGAGGCCGAAGATGCATACCACCAATTATTGACCGGAACAAAAGAAGTTTCGGTCAACGTGGGGAATTTCGGCTCGGTTACTTATAATCAAACGAGCCGAACCGCGTTGGAAGCCTACATATCAAGCTTAAAGTCGCAGATTGCGGCGGCAGAGGGAACAAGTGTCGGGAGAAGAAAAATCATAAAAATCGTATTTTAATTTTGCTTTTTTGAAAGGTTATTGTGTATAATTATAATGTATCCAATGGTGGATACTATTATTTTTAAGGAGTATTTATGTACGATAAAACTGTTATTGCTTTATTATTTTCATCTGTAATTTTATATGATGATTATATGAAAAATAAAAAATTAAATATTACAATTACTGAGAAAATAGGAAATTGTATATTTGAAGAAAAAGTCAAAGATATCTTTCATCGGGGAATATTGAAAAATTTTGAAAGAATATATGAGATACTAAATAAAGAATCAATCGATATTATTTCTATATCAGGTTACTCAGATGATTATTGTGAAAGAATGCTACTATTTTTCGAAAAGATATCGCAATGTAAAAAACAAGAAGATGTACCTCTTATTGTAAATAATTTGCTTTTAGTTTCCCCAGCTTAACCGCTGGGATTTTTTTATGGGAAAAACATGACAGACACATCACACAAAGCGGCATCGCAGACGTTGCGAGAGATTGCCTCATGGCAACCAGGACATGGTTCGGCGGATAGCGATTTATTGCCCGAACTCTCAACTATGGTGGCGCGTTCGCGCGATTTATCCCGAAACCATGGAATTGCCAGCGGAGCGATGCAAACGCTTGCTGATAATATTGTCGGTACAGGGTTTCGCCTATCCGCCAAGCCTGATTACAAGCTTTTGGGTAAAACCAAAGAATGGGAGGAAGAATGGCAAGCCAAAGTTGAGGGTTTATGGCGGTGCTGGGCGGAAACGTTTAACTGTGACGCAGGCAAAAATCTTAATTTTCACGGATTAACGACACAGATTTTCAAATCATGCCTGATTAACGGTGAAGCGTTAGCGTTGGTTTTATGGCTACCTGAACGCTCGGTTGCGACTGCAATTCAGCTTGTTGAACCTGATAGGCTTTCCAATCCGAGCAACTGTCCGGATACAAAAACGTTGCGCGGTGGTGTCGAGATTGACAAGTTTGGCGCACCGATTGCCTACCATATTTTAAAAGAACATCCGGGCGATTATTGGTCGTCAAGCTTGCAATGGGAGCGTGTTTCGGCTTTTACATCATTTGGCAGACGGCGGATTTTACACGTTCATGATATCAACCGTATCGGGCAAACTCGCGGCAAACCTATTCTATCCTCGATTATGCCGATGTTTAAGATGCTTGACCACTATGAACGGTCGGAACTTCAGGCGGCTATTGTCAACGCGATGATTGCCGCTTTTATTGAAACGCCGATTGGTGGTGAAGAACTTAACGAGCTGTTTGGAGGTTCAAGCGATGATTACCTGAACGCCAAGAAAGACTGGCAGGTTAAGCTTGAGGGCGGCTCCATCATTCCAATCTTCCCCGGGGATAAGGTCGCGCCGTTTACACCATCTCGTCCAAATTCGGCATATGGAAGTTTTGTGGAGAATTTGCTCAGGCATATCGGCACTGGCTTAAATATTCCGTATGAATTGCTGTTAAAGGACTTTTCTAAAACCAACTACTCTTCGGCAAGGTCGGCATTTTGGAGGCGTGGCGGTATTTTAACGGACGGCGGCAATGGCTGGCGGATTATTGGGCAACGCCTGTTTATGAACTGTGGCTTGAAGAAATGGTCAATAAGGGTTTGGTGGACGCTCCTGATTTTTATGCGAACCGCTACGCTTACACCCGTTGCAAATGGATTGGACCGGGGCGCGGTTGGGTTGATCCCGTCAAAGAGGCGCAAGCCTGCCAACTTCGCATGGAGATTGGGCTTTCAACCCTTGAAAACGAGTGCGCCTCGCAAGGTTTTGATTGGGAGGAAGTCGTCGAACAACGAGTGAGGGAAAAAAATAAATTAAAGGAAATGGGATTGATAAATGAAAATCAATATCATGTGGATAGTATAGAATAATGCATTGATTTACCTCTTTACAGTTATACTCTGTCCTTGAAAGGATTTTATGATGTCAAATAAAGATAATGTAAGTATAGGAAATTCTGGTGAATATTTTGTTGCGGCTGAGCTTGAACGTAGAGGATTTACTGTAGCAGTTCCAATGTCAAATGTTCGAGATTTTGATATTTTGGCAATACATAGAGAAACACATACGCAATGGGCTATACAAGTAAAAACAACCGGTAAAAAACAGAAAGACTGGGCACTTTCTAAGAAAAATGAAAAACTTGTAGAAAAAAATATTGTATATATTTTTGTTTGTTTAAATGATATGGAAACTCCTGAATATCATATTGTTCCAAGTGCTGTTGTTGCTAAAAGAATTAGTGAAAATCATCAATATTGGCTTAGTACCCTTGGTCGTAATGGTGAAAAGCACCTTGATATAAATATGCGCAGATTTAAAGATAAAGAAAATATATATCTAAATAAATGGGAATATCTAGACAAGTAGTTTTCTTTATGTTTCATTAAATACCTCACTAAATGTGGGGTATTTTATTGTGTTTAGAAAACCCCGCGTTAGACGCGGGGTTCAGTGTAGCTTATAGCGGTGAGTTTGACAAAGCGCTCCTTTTCAGTTAAAATAATGCGGTCTACCAAGACGCATTATAACTGAAAGGAGGTCATTATGAAAAATGACTTATCAAGATTAGCACATACAACATAGAATTGCAAATATCATATAGTATTTGCGCCAAAGTATAGAAGAAAAGTGTTTTACGGAAGTAAAAGACAGGAAATAGTAAGTATCTTAAAAGAATTACGCAGATGGAAAGGAGTAGAAATAATAGAAGGAGAAGCGTGTCCGGACCATATTCATATATTAGTAAAAATACCACCCAAGATAAGTGTTTCGGGATTTATGGGGTTTCTGAAAGGGAAAAGCAGTTTGATGATATATGAAAAATGGAGCAACATAAAATATCAATACCGAAATCGAGAGTTTTGGTGTAAAGGATATTATGTGGATACAGTAGGTAAAAATACCGAAAAAATTACCAATTATATCAAAAATCAGTTGAAAGAAGACCAATTAGCCGACCAACTGACAATGGATTTAAACGACCCGTTTACGGGTAAGTAATAACAGATTGCGTCTGACAGACATTAGAGTTCCCTGTTTAGGGGATGCAAGTGGTAAAGGCTTCTAGCCGATAAAGAAGAACCACGCGTTTTACGCGTGGGTCTCTTTTTTATATTAAAGTGAGGAAGAAAAAAGATGAAAATACTCAACAAAACAATCTGGGCGATAACGCCGGAGATGATGGGAACGATGGCGGAGATAGCGAGGGAAAGTCGCAAAACACCTGAAACCATAGCCCGAGAGATGGGCAGAGAGATGAAAGACACAAACGCCGCCTCAATCAGAGACGGCGTTGCTGTTATCAAGGTGTCCGGGCCTTTGTTTCGGTATGCGAATTTAATGACACGGATTTGCGGAGCTACTTCTTATGAATTACTGGCTCAAGACTTTAATAAAGCGGTGCAATCACCTCAAATTAAAGGAATTTTGCTTGATATTGACAGTCCGGGCGGCGAAGTAAACGGATGTTCCGAGCTCTCTGATATGATTTATCAGGCACGAGGCACAAAACCCATTATTGCGTACGCTTCAGGAACTTGTTGTTCCGGAGCTTATTGGATTGCCTCGGCTTGTGACAAGATTTTGGCGGCGGATACAGCTATTTTGGGTTCTATCGGTGTTGTTTCCATTTTTGAAAAGGATGACGAAGATAAAACAATAGAGATTGTGTCTTCGCAAAGCCCTAACAAACGGCCGGATATTAACACCGAAGAAGGTAAAGCCAAGATTCAAGCCAGAGTTGATGAACTGGCAGAGGTGTTTATTGCCAAAGTGGCGCGTAATCGAGGAATTAGCGAAGACGATGTTGTTAACAACTTTGGCGCAGGCGATGTTTCGGTCGGGCAATACGCTGTTCGCAACGGCTTGGCGGACGGCTTATCCTCGTTTGAGGACATAATTTCAAGCCTTAATCAGGAGAAAATAATAATGAACGACATTACAAACGCTGAAGACGTCAGAAAATCGGAGCGAGAACGTATGGCCAAAGTTTTTGCCGCCGACATTTCCAAAGGAAAGGAAGCTACAGCGCAAATTCTGTTGGCCAAGACAGATTTGGATGCAACCGGTATTTTGGAAATCTTGCAAACCGTGCCAAACGCCAAAGAAAACGCCTTTGAAAAAGCGATGGCGGCTCTGAAAAATCCGGATATTCGTCCGGCGGCGGAAGATATGGAAGAAACACCCGAGGCTGTGGCTAACCGCATCGCCTCACACATTATAGGAGAATAAAATGGTTGTGCAAGGATTTAATGATTTAGGTGAAACGACTTCCGACAACCTGCTTGCCGGAGAATTTCCACGAGTTTCCGTTTTACTTACCGTCAGCAATGGCAGGTTTAAACGAGGCACTATTTTAGGCAAAAAAGAAGACGGCAAATACACAATCAGCGCGTCGGCGCCGGAGGCTATATTGGCGGAAGATGTCGACGCCTCGACTGAGGATAAACAAGCCGTGGCGTATTTAACCGGCGAGTTTAACAAAACCGCGCTAAAGGCCAATGCGGAGATTGACACGCTTATCGCCAAACTCCGCGCCAAGAGCATTTTTGTAAAAGAAAACCAAGCATACTAGTAGAAAGGCAAATAAATGGATATTTTTTCAACTCAAGTGTTGTCAAAGGTGGTGGAACGGTTGCATACTCCACCTTCTTTTTTACTCGACACATTCTTTCCGAATGTTCAAACCTCTGATAAAGAGGAAATCTTTTTTGACGTAACCGACAGCAAACCACGGATTTCGCCGTTTGTGTCTCCGCTGTTGCCGGGCAAAGTTGTTGATGGCGGCGGTTATCAAACCAAATCGTTCAAACCGGCGTATGTTAAGGATAAACGCCGATTTGACGCGAATATCTCGTATAAACGCATGGCCGGCGAGATTATTGGCGGTTCTTTATCTCCGGCTCAGCGTTATGAACGCGCGCTCGCCACCCATTTGAAAGACCAGCTGGATAATTTGACACGCCGTGAGGAAGTTATGGCGGCAGAAATCCTGCGTACCGGCAGAGTAGTGGTTTCAGGAGACGGTTATCCGGCGCAAACGGTTAATTTTGGCAGAGATGAGGCTTTGATAAGGCTTTGGTGAGTAGCACCACGTGGGATAGTTCCGGGGTTAATCCGGTGGATGATTTGGAAGATTGGGCGATTACCATTCAGGATAAATCAGGCGTGGTTGCCAAAACTGTAGTGATGGATCCGCAAGCTTGGAAAATCTTCCGCTCTAACGAAACCGTGCAGAAATACTTGGACATTCGCCGCGGAACAAGCAACTCCCTGGCCATTGATCCTGTCTTAAGGTCAGAAGATGCCAAAGCCCGCAATGTCGGCTCTATCGGCGATTTTGATATTTGGGTTTATAACGACACCTATGTTGACGACAAAGGCGCGACCTGCAAATTGTTGCCGGAAAAGACCGTTATTTTGGGTTCTCGCGAGGGTTTGGAAGGAACGAGATGTTATGGTGCGATCCAGGATGAGAAAGCCAACTGGACGGCGCAACGCTACTTTACAAAGTCTTGGATTGAAGAAGATCCGAGCGTGCGTTGGTTGTTGTTGCAATCCGCGCCATTGGTCGTTCCTTATCGACCGAACGCTTCCATGTGTGTAACCGTTGGTTAATGGGGGGCGACATGAAAATCAAGGCGTTAATCACATTGGTGGTTGGTAAAGGAAAACAGGTCGCTCCGAATACGGTTTGCGACATTAGTGAAAACGAAGCAAAACGGCTTATCGCCATTGGTTTTGCCGAGGGCTTGAAAAAGCCAACACCTCAATTGAGCGGAGACAACAATGGCAAATCCGATGGAAATGGCGACGAACAGCCTGTTCAACAGGTTGGGAACACCGGCGATGTTCAAGAACCGGAGTGTTCGGATAATCCTAAATGAACCGGATGAAGTGATTGGAGTGGGCTTTATCAACGCCAACTCCGAAACTCATCGGGCAAGAATAAGGATTTCCGATGCGCCGGAACTTAAAATCGGCGATAAAATTGAAACCGCAGAGGAAACCTATGCCGTACACTCGGAGCCTGTTAGAGATATTCATCAATTGGTGTGGAGCTGTGATTTGATATGCGTATGAAAGCGGCATTGGAAGGCAGTTTGGAGGAATATCTTGAAAAAAAATATCAGAATTGCGCCAAAGCGGTGACTTATGGCGTCAAAACCGCGACAAACGGCTTGAAACAATCTCTGCGGGCTCAAGTTAAAAACGCTGGTCTTGGCGGCAGGCTTGCCAACACTTGGCGTGGTGATGTTTACCCTAAAAGCAAAAACAGCGTTAGCGCGGCGGGAGTTGTTTACACCAAGGCCGAGAAAATCCTTGAGGGTTTTGAGTATTCCTCGGTCATTCGTTCGCCAAACGGGTTCTGGCTCGCCATTCTGACCGAGACTATCCCCAAACGCATTCGCAATAAACGAATGACACCGGCTCTGTATGAACAAGCCAAAGGTGTTCGGTTGCGATTTATTTACCGTTCGCATGGAGTTTCATTCCTCGTTCACGAGCAAAAGAAAAAGACGATTATCGCATTTTGGCTTGTGCCACAGGTTAAAATGCCAAAATTGATACATTTTGAAGCAGAGGGTGAAAAATGGCAAAAACGATTGCCAACCTTGATTTTACAGAATTGGAGAGATGATGAGTAAACGAGAGCAGATTTTACAGGCTTTATTTGAGAAATTGCAAACATTAGAAAATATTCCTGTCAAACGCAATGAAACATTGCCGCAGGTTATTCCAGAGGCAGGAATTGTAATGTTGCGTGATGGCAAGCAAGGTGAGCCGGAAATTATTTTATCGCCGCCGATTTGTATTTTTAAGCACAAGGCCGAGGTTGAAATTATTGTTCAAGCGGCCAAACCGGAAGAACGAGACAGAAGGCTCGATGATGTTTTGGAGCAACTCGGTGTTTTATTGTCGTCTGATGATACGTTGCGTGGACTGACCGATTATGTTTATCCCAAACCGCCTGAAATCATAGACGAGTATATCGAGGGTGCGCCAACCATAAAAGCTGCAATTATTCCGATTATTCTTGAATACACAACAACAAGTGCTTTACTTTAGGAATTAAATATTGTTTTATATATAAATATCAGAATAAAAACTACACTTTATTGCAAGGCGGAATGACATGGAAAACTATATTGAAATTGAAAAAGAAATCGCAGGGCAATCAATTAAAGCCATAGAGCAAATTAGCGAAAAAGCGCAAGAAGATTTACAAAACAGGTCATCTATTCCATATGCTGCCGTCAATAATATTTTTACAGATACTGCACTGATTGAAAAAAATCAATATAGAAATACACAAACGGAACAGCTTCTCAATATTACTAAGAATATCCCTATTATTGGTAGAGTTTTAGTTGAAGATGAAAATGGAAAACAAGAATGTATATATATTACAAAAGGATATATTGTTAATGTATCAGGACTTATGTTGACAAGAGAAGCTAATCCTAAAGGAAGATTATTTGCAATAGATGTGGGTGACGAATGTTCTATTAATGGGCATGATTATACTGTATTAGAAAAAAATGTATATAGAACAACAAAAAACGAGCAAGAATGGGATGCAGATACAGATTTTTATTTACAAGATGATTTTGTAGATCAGATAAGTTCATTGAGACAGTTGTTGTCAGAACAAGAAGTGGACTTATACTCTTTTTTAGATCAAACATCCCCTAAAAAGGCAGGAAAATTAAAAAGGATTGCTGTAAATCATTTAAGTTTAAAAGAAAATTTTATGCTTGATGAATACCAAGATAATATCTTTAGAATGGAACCAAATAAAGCTTTTGTTTTGATGGGACCTCCGGGAACTGGAAAAACAACGACATTAATCAAAAAATTAGGATTTAACTTAGAAACAAAATATTCAGATTCTGAAGAACAACAAAATTGGTATATGTTTACTCCAACGAAGTTGCTTAAAGAATATCTCAAAGAGGCCTTCAATAGGCAAAGCATTGCCGCTCCTGATACAAAGTTATGGGTATGGGATGAATATGTGTTATATCTCTCAAGAGATATTTTTCCTATATTAGAAACTTCCGTGAGAAAAGGCCTTATTTTTCCTAAATCATTTCAGGAAAAGAAAATAAACTACTTGAGAGAAAAAACTTCTAGTTTTCAACAGCATTGTTATGAAGTGTTTTATACTTGGCAAGATGAATACTTTTTAAAAAATTTATATGCGAAATATAAAAATATTCTAAAATCAGGAACAGAAAGTGTTAAAGAAATATTTAAAAGTATAACTGACAGCGATTTCAAATCATTTTCAGATATTAATTTAAAAATTAATACGATTTCTAATAAAATAGAAGATAAGATAAAAAGTTTAAATAATGATTTAGATAATCTTGTAGTAAAGCTCGTCCGAGAGACTGCAATTTTTAAAAATAAATCATTTTCTGAAGTCAACGAATATCTTGGAAATTTACAAAAAAGTGTTCAGACAGAAATGCTGAGTTATAAAACAGATAAAGATTTTGATGCTGGTGATGATGAAGACGAGGATAATGAAAACGATGATGAAAAAATAAATACATCCTCAAAAGATGCTAATCATATTTTTAGAAATTATGTTGTTGCATCCATTAAATCCTTATCTCGAGCATATAGCCAAAAGAAAAAAATATCTCATAAAAGTTTATATTACTTAGTTGGTAAATATATTAATTTTGATCATATTATAGATGATAAACACAAGCAAGAAATTGCAAGTTACGTAATACAAATTGCTTTATTAAAAAATTTTAATAAGTTGCAAAATCGTTATATTTCTGGTTTGGTATCAAGATACAAAATATTTAGAAAAGAATATGCATCGTTTTATATTAATGATATTGATCCTAAAAAAATTACAGCCCTGTAGTGCTGGCGGAAAAAATAAACAAAATGCTGGCCAAGGGATGGAAACCTTTAGGCGGTTTGGCTATTCGTTACGATGGGATTGAAACCAGTTTTTATCAGGCAATGATAAAAGATAATATTGTCAATATAGAACGCAAAGATAAAACAAAGAACGAAAGTAAAAATAGCAAAATTGTTTGTCCTTATTGTCAGAGTACGAGTATAGCTGAAATTATGTATGGAGAACCAGCGTTTGATGATGAGCTTGAAGAAGCTCTATGGAATGGTGAAATTTATTTGGGCGGATGTTGCTACTATCCTGATTCTCCAGAATACCATTGCAATAAGTGCGGCAAAAATTTTCCTGAAAGTCCCCACGATCCTGATTGGGGTGTTGAATTTGATACGGATGATGAGAATGAAGATGATTAAGTGCTTGGAAGTTGGAATAATGCAATATGACTAAAGTTTTGTTTGTATGTCTGGGAAATATATGTCGGTCGCCGATGGCGCAGTTTATGTTTAAGCAGATGCTTGCCGAAAAGGGTTGGATAGATCGGTTCGAGATTGATTCTGCGGCGACAGAAAGTTACAATGAGATGTGTCATGCCGGAATTCATCATGGGACGCGTGAAATGCTAAAATCGATGCACGTTCCATTTGAGGAACATTATTCCCGGCGTATCCTTCCGGCAGATTATGCGCATTTTGATTATATTATAGCCATGGACGACAGCAATATTGAAGATATTCAATCCACTGTCGGGATGGATACTCAGCATAAAATCTATCGTTTGCTAGATTTTACCAGAAATCCACGCGACATTCGTGACCCGTGGTATACTGGAAATTTTGACGAAACTTATCGAGATATATGTGAGGGCTGTCAGGCGTTTCTTGAGCATTTAGATGAGGCAATGGATTAAATATCATGTCCCAAGATAAAAAAGCAGAAGAACGGGAATATTTACAATATTTTTTATCTTCGGATGAGGGTAAAAAGTGGTATCAGCAAAATAAAATAGTATCTTACCGCGATGATGAGGCACCAGATTTTGTTTTTATTACAGAGAATAATAAAAAAATCGGATTAGAAATTACTAAATTTATCGTTAAAAGCCGTCATGGGAGAGCTCTTCAACACTTAATGTCTATAGGAAACCAAGTGTGTAAATATGCTCAAAAGCAATATGGGCTAAATATCTCTATTCTGATTGATCAATGGAATCGGCGAGCAAGTCAGGCACGAACTTATAAAGAAATGATGGAGGCTGTCTATAATCCGGGCTTTTGGGATATTTATAATAAACAGGCTATAAAATCAGGGATAGAACAAATTGTTGATAAAAATGTCGAAAAGTTGAAGCAGTGGCCATGTTTCGTCAAAGAAAGTATTTTTGTACAAGGTGAATATTTTAATATTTCGATCAGCGGTTTCGAAAATATGGATGGTAAATTCAATTGTCATGTTAATAATGAATGCTACAGTAAAGAAAATCCTTTTGATGAACTTCAGGAAAAAATTGATAGAAAGAATGATAAAATCAACAATTATTTGAAAAAATGCGATAAATGTTTTCTTCTGATATATCTTCCGGATGTTTCCATGGGGAACTATTGCCATTTTACAGATGAGCTAAATAATCATGAATTTCATTTAAATTTCGAGGATGTATATCTTTGTAAATGGAACACAATATTTACAAATGATAATTTTGTAAAAAGATTACAATAAATACCAAACTTATTTAAGGAACTAAATTTAATTTTTTTAATGCTTTCTCAAGGGGATATTCAAGTCCGGCATTTTTTATTTCGTCTGCATAAATAACATTTCTTATGTATTTCAAATCACATAGAATAATGTCGTTAGATTTATTATCGTAAAAATTTGGTTCATAAATAATGTAGCGTCCGGTAAATTTGGAGAGAAAATTTAAAATATTTTTATACTTATTAATATATTGAGCAATCAAAACAATTGCTTTTTCTCTTTCATAGTTTTTAATCGTATCCGTTATCTCTTTTGCGGCAATTTGCACCTTAGCTATACGACGAGCATTTTTAAGTATTTCATGTATGGCCGTGTAAATATCATCTGTTTTTTTATTTTCCAAATTAATGTCAATCTGATTATTTTCTGTCATTTATGTACTATCCTTTTATTTTACTCTAATAGCTTTAATGTATAATATATTTTGCTTTATCTCAAGTTTTTTGAAATCTATAATTAAAATGAAACCGGAGTTTTTGAAATACAAATAAATAGGCTTGCGAGCTGAAATTGCTTATATATTATGTATATCAAACACGGTGTAGACACAGATACATTAAGCGATTTAAAGTTTACAAGAGTGGCAATGTTAGACAAATAATATCTGACTTCTGCTTTTTGTAACCATAATAGCATATTTCTGAGTGTTTTGTGAAAAAGCTGAGATATTGATATAAAATACTTGATTTTCTCCAGAAAGTTTTATATTATAAAACTAATTGGAGAAAATATGATATATTCGTTTGATGATTTAGCGTTGAAGTTTCGTGATTATACCGACATTAAAGGAAAAATCCGCCGGGAACTTCAGTCCGGAAAATTGATACAGGTGATACGCGGACTTTATGAAACAGATGCGGAAACATCCGGTAAATATCTCGCAGGGTTGATTTACGGGCCGTCCTATCTGTCGTTTGATTACGCTTTGTCGGCATATTCGCTTATACCTGAAGCCGTTTATCGAACTTATACCTCTGCAACGTTTCAAAAGAGGAAGTCTAAGCAGTATCAAAACCATTTTGGAGTTTTCACGTATCGAGATATTCCCTCTGAGGTTTATCCGTTAGGAATTTTGCTACACGAGGAAAATGGTTATTCTTATCAAATCGCCACACCGGAAAAGGCATTGTGTGATAAGCTCTATACATTGCCACCGGCTAAAAATTTAAGCGAACTGCATGCTCTTTTATTTGATGATTTGCGAATTGACGAGCAGGAATTTTGGAAACTTAATATGAATAGCTTAAATGAGTTGGTACCATTATATCATGCAAGTAATCTCAATCTTTTACGTAAGTTAATCCAGAGGAATAAGTAATGCAAACCGTTTTGGAGCAGATGTTAGGACATTATAAAACCGATACGACAGAAGAAAAGAAAAATGCACTGAAAGAAGTTGTGCAAGAAGTAGCGTTGTGTGGCCTGTCACGGGCCGGATTTTTTAAGCACGCAGCTTTTTATGGCGGTACAGCTCTCCGAATTTTTTACGGACTTGACCGTTTTTCCGAAGATTTGGATTTTTCACTGGTTGCGCCAAATGCAGATTTTCAACTTAATCGCTATTTTTCAGGGTTAGAAAGTGAGATGGCCTCATTAGGTTTGCGGTTTTCTATTGAAGAAAAACAAAAAACGGCAGATACTGCTATAAAATCGGCTTTTTTGAAGGGAAACACCAAAGAGCATATTTTGAGTATTTACGATGTTAATACTATTGGTATCAACCCTGATGAAGTGATAAAAATAAAGTTTGAAGTTGACACGAATCCGCCGGCTTTTGCGCAATTTGAAAGTAAATATCGTTTGTTGCCAACACCTTATCAGGTTAAACTCTATGATATGCCGTCTTTGTTTGCTGGCAAACTCCATGCAGTTATTTGCCGCGCTTGGAAAAGCCGTGTTAAGGGACGGGATCTTTATGACTATATTTTTTATCTAGCAAAGCAGGCAGAAGTTAATCTTCCACATTTACGTATGCGGCTTGAAGATTCCGGTGCATTATCTAAAGATGAGCCGTTTACAAGAGAAACGTTGTTGGAAATGCTTAATAAGCGGTTTGATACAATTGATTTTGAACAAGCTAAACAGGATGTTTTGCCGTTTATTGCCAATCCGGCCAAGTTGGATTTATGGTGTAAAGATTTCTTTATTGATATTACTAAAAATCTGCAAATTGTTGAAGAGACAGAGACCTTTTCTTAAAAATAAACATTTTAGAGGTCTGAGTTGGCGGCTTTTTACTAAAGGTTTGATATTTCTAAATATTATGTAAAATCAAGGCGTTATTTTGTATATTTTTCCTCATATTTATCCTTTTGCACAACCAATAAAAACAGCTAAACCCCTCTAAGAGGGGTTTAGCTGTTTTAAATGATTATGACTTGGATTTGAACCTACGAGAAAAGTAGGTTCACTACAAGCGAAAGGCGGGCGGGAGAACGCCGGTGAGGGCTGCAAAGACCGAACGAGCGCAGTGGAACGAGCATTGCAAAGCAATGTTGAGGACAAATCCTGCCCCCGCAACCACTAGATTAAAGGCTTTCACGATTTTGTGAAAGCCTTTAATTTTTGCCAGTGCTACACCGTTTTTGGTAAATTTAATCTTGGTTTGGTTACTTAAAAGCGATTAAAAATCTCCGATTTCCCTTGTGAATAAAAATGTTAAACTTTGTACGGATTGACAGCATTGTTTAACATTTTAAGTGCTTTTACGCTCTTGCTTTATAAACTTTTTCCAATCCATTAAAGCTAACATAAAATCCACTTTTTCTGTAACAATCTCCTTCTTTCATTGGCATAAATGCTATTCTTGCAATATATCCATCATAGGCAGGGACTATTGAAGCAACTTGTTCTACATTTTTAATTATAATATCTTGAGCTCTTGTGGGATACATAGCATATTTTACAATAACCCACGCCGTTCTTCCTGTTTTATCTTGAAACCATATTTGAGGAGTTATGTCAGGAGCATCACAAAATGAGTGTATTTTTAATCCTTGTTTATCAATAAATTGCATTATTTGAAAGATAGCAAAATTATTAAATTCCCATTCAGACATTGGTATCTTTTCATCTGATGCAAGCATAAGAGGATTTATCGGCTCATTAGTAAGAAGATTAAATAAATTCCATTCTTTTCCAAGAGGTGTTAGCGTTCTTGCATCAATAGGAAAAACACAAGGAACTAAATTGTTTTGTGAACATACTTCCTGAAATATTTTCTTACGATTTTCCGGAAGGATATTCACTCCTTTGTCTTTTAATTCAATCAATAAGGAAAAAACTTGATTTTTATAACTAAAATTCATGTCATCAAATGACGGAGATGTTAATTCCTTTCTTAACCAAGCAAAACCTTTTTCAAAACCACCATTTTCATACATTTTTTGTTGTATAAAACGCTCCATTGTATTGCGAGCATTTAAAAATAATTCACTCTCTTGCAGCCTTTCAATTATATACAATGGCTCTTGTTGCGAAAAAAAGATTTTAGTTTATCTAACATATAATTTCCACCTATATTTTTTATATCTGTACCAGCTATTAGAAATCTAATCCTACACAATTTTGATAATTGTCATCGGCATTTTCAAAATTACGCCAAGTTTCATATTCATAATAATTAAAAACACTTCTTTTTTTACAAGCCATTTCATAAGGAGCATTTTCATTTTTTATTTCACCATTATACCAATACATTTTACAATGGCACTTAACGCAATCGTTTTCATTAAAACGCAAAGTTTTTTGTATATCATCAAAACAGTAATGAACTATGTAGTTTCCCTTTTCATCAGAATCAAAAATATATTCATAAATGCCGCCGAGATAACACTTAGCTTTATCATATTTTTTATCTTCTAAAGTCTCGCAAAAGAACCTTAAATTTTCCACTTTTTCGTTTTTGATATTTTTAATCGTGCCAATTGAAATATTCTGTTGTCATGTCTCCCATTGCACCAACAACTTGTTGCAGAGGATTTTGTTGTGCTACTGGATTATTTGGTAACATATTATTTTGTTGTTGCGGTATTGCGTTTGCCACCGGTATTGGGTTTGGGTATTTTTCATATTGGCGATGTTGTCAGCAATATTAGTTATCCCAAAACCATAATTATTGGCAGAATTCCCCCAAAAGTTGGTTGTGTACTGCGGGTAGTTTGAAGTAATGCCTTGAGCGTTATATTGAGCTTTCAATTCGTTTTCGGGTTGACTTTTAAGCAATAAAACTATT
>CAKQUG010000015.1 GCA_934277545.1 uncultured Alphaproteobacteria bacterium
TCAATGATATTGCCGTCGGCGTCAACTTTGCCGATAACATTGCCGTTAAAGTCGCGAACCGTTCCGTCTTCATCTATATAGCCGATTACATTACCATCCTTATCATAGGCCAAACGTTTTTCGGCACCGACTTTACCGATTGTTTCGGTTACCATTTTATCGCCGATAACATTACCGTCTTCATCAACATAGCCGACGACATCCCCGTTATTGCGCACAACGCCCGCGTCGTCAATAAACCCGATAACGTTGCTGTCTTCATCCAAAGCCAAATCATGCCATTGATTGCCGACCTTGCCGATTATTTTGCCGTTAACATCAACCACATTGCCGTTTTCATCCACTTTACCAATGATGTTTCCGTCAAAATCCCGCACAATACCGTTTTCGTCAACATAACCGATAACATTGCCGTTTTCATCATAAACCATCTGAGAGGTTGAACCGCGAGTTCCGACTTTTTGTTTTTGAAAAACATTATCGTTTTCATCGGTATAGCCGACAACATTGCCGTTTTCATCCACAACTTCGCCGTTTGGCATTACAATACCCAAGCGATTGCCGTTCTCGTCAAAGGCAACCTCGCCTGATTTTGCTACATAACCGATTATATTACCATTTTTATCAACAACTTCGCCTTTTTCGTTAACCCGGCCGATTACATTGCCGTCCAAGTCAACAACAGTGCCGTCTTCCAGCACTCGACCTATAATATTACCGTTGCTGTCATAGACATAACCGGTGCTGACCGCCTTGCCGACAACCTTGCCGCTATCCCCGATAATGGTGCCGTCCGACATCATAGTACCGATAACTTTTCCGTCTTCGTCATGAGCCAAACCGTTGGCGTCAACATAGCCGGAGACATTGCCGTTTTCATCCAAAACCAGTTTTCCGGTAGAGGACACTCCGATAATATTGCCGTCTTTATCCGTAATCATACCATCGGCATTAGTTTTTCCCAGCTCATTGCCGTTGGCGTCGCGAACTATGCCGTCTTCACTGACAACACCAACAATTTTTCCGTCCGGTCCCACTGCATAGCGCACCGCGCCGCTGGTCTGCAAATCCGTTTGCGGAGCCGATGCCGAACCGCTGCCGGCAGTGCCTCCATCGCAAAAATTACAATCTTCTTTATGAATGGCATTACCGTAAACCGGCACTTCATCATGCTTGGCGTTGTTATCCGAAACATTGGTTTCACGCCAGGTAACCTTAAAATTGTTCTGCACGTTTGCCGCCACGCTCGGCGCCCAACGCATGGTTACGGTACAAGTGATTTTGCCGCGCAACTCTTTATCATTACAGTTATTTTCAAATTTAAAGCCTTCGAAAGCCGCTTCTTCCAAATCTACTGAAATAATGCGAATCGCAGCCTTGCCGTTGGTACCGATAGTCAGCACATTAGAGGCTTCATTGCCCAAAACCACCTGCCCCATATTTATCGGGTTAGGGGTCAAAGTTATCGGACGTTCGACTTCTTCGCCTTCATCAAACTCAATTTCCGCCTCATTATTAGTGGTATTTCCGCCCATACCTAAATCAGATTCTGCATCAATGGTGTCTTCCACTTCATAATGCTGTTCTTCTTCCGGTGTTTCGGTGGTCAGCAGCATAAGACCAAACAAAAACACCAGCAGGGTTATGATACCGACTATCAAAATAATCCTGTTGGTTTTGCGTACATATCTGTCCGAATGTGTTAATACCTCTTTTGCCATTTTTCCCGCTTTACTGAATCCTTACTACACTGCAAAAAACACCGCTGCGCCCCAGCTGACTGCAAACATTGTCGCCGCTTTCCAAGCTCTTAACCGGACCAACCCGCAAATGAAACAATTCTTTGCCTTGACCGTCCGCCGGAGTATCCACCGAATAAAACGGCTCATATCCGCCAAGCAGAGACGAATAGCGTCCCGACAAATCTTTCCACAGATTTTCCAAATTATTCACATCAGAATCCGTACCCAGCTCAATAGAAAGATTCTCGCCTTTCTGCCCAATAAAAGCACTGCCGTATTTATAGCCTGAATACGAATTTTTAGACGGATTGCAGTCAACCATGGTCGGCAAACAACCTGAGCTGACTAAACTTCCACCACCGGCGGTTCCGCCCATGCCCGAAACACCGCCAGAGTTACCCGCACCGCCGGAGTTATCTGCACCGGCAGAGCCTGCTGCCCCGCCTGCCGCCGACATGCCACCGGCGTCAGTGTTAGCATAATTAGGAACGGAAATCATCCCCGGCATTGCGTTGCCGCCGGACGAAGATTCGTTTCCGGCTCCGGTTCCGCCGGATCCATTGCCGTAGGCGCCGTTGCCACCCGCAGCACCACCGGCTTTAGTTCCGCCGGGAATTGCCGGCGCCACGTCCCAATCATTGGAATCATCCGCGTATGAAACATATTGCAATCCTTCATCGTCTGAACGGCGGAGTTTAAGGCAAACCATACGCTTGCCGCTGCGCATAACCATATCGCCGACACCCTCAACAATAATCAAACGGTTGTTCGGTCCTTTGGTTCGGAAACCGACCGGAGTTTCCACCCGCTCGACAATAAGCGTTACAATCGGACGCTGGGTCATATTCAATGCTTTTTCGCCTAAATCAATATAAGTGAAAATATCATCTCTCCAAACCCGCTCCGGCGCAATTACCACATCATCAGGGTTCGGCACATAAATTTCTATATCAAAGCGAAACTTTGTCGGGTCAATCGGCAAACTTTTCAGCCAATCTTCTTTCAAAAAGCGTCTGGTGTAGGTTGCGTCGGCTGTTTTGTTGTCGCCGCGGAATGCCGATATGCCGGAACCGCCGGCTACCACCCCCGAGCTGCTACTGGGACTGCCTCCCGACGTGCCGTTTCCGCCGACAACATCAATATCTATAATGGAATTGGTCAAACGCTCGGTATTAACAGCCTCGCTTTTAATATAAAACACATATTTGTTACCGGAACGTCCGTTGATAACAACGTTACTGTCCACACCAACCTGACTTCCTTTGCTCGGATACAGCATAACCGTGTTAGGAGACGAAATTTGCCCGTCAAAAGAACCCCTGTCGCCAAAAGTAATTTTTTCTATTAACTCCCATTCCGGAAAATTAACCAAAGTAATCATACCTTCACGCACGCGAATCGGCAGCACTAAATCCGGCGTCCAATAATATTTGGAGTATGCCGGTTTAGTTTGTCCTTCGCCCAGATTTTGCAACGGATCCTGCCAAGCGCTTTGCACCATGCCGATAGAGTTAAAGCCGGCATAGTTTAAGTTCATCGGCTGATAATTGCCTTGCGATTGGTCGGCGTATTGGTCAAGCGAATCCGTATTTTCAAGCAAATCGCCGGCAAACGCCTCTGCTCCGCACAATAAACTTATTAAAACTGTCAATTTAGCTAAATTTTTCATATTTTTTTCCTTAACAGGTTAATCTTTTAATTGCTTTGTTCCGTAAGAAATCACCTTGAAACCGACCGGATTTTTTAAGCGTTCTTTATATTGCACACGCCGCGGCTGATATTGAATTTTCAAACTGGCGCGGTATCTGATTGTTTTCGGTTTGTATGAAGACGGCAAATAGTAGTCTACGCTGTATTCCACCTGCCAGGTTTTATCTTCAATTTCATTAACCGTCAAAATTTTTACCGAACTGGTCAAACCGTCCTGCTTCATACGCTGCATAAGTTTGCGACCGGTATTTTTTAAAAAGTCCTGATACACAATGGAAGAAGACATTTCCTGCAAATCGCCGCCGTTTTGCCAACGGGATTCCATTTCTTCGGTATCCGACAGCAAAGTTGTACGCAGCAAAATATATTCGCGCACAAAAGTCTCGGTAATCGACTTTTGAGAATCCATGTCGCGGGTATACGGAATAATGCGGTAAACCTGATTTTCTTTACTGCTTAAAGTCAGCAAATACGGCTCTACACGATACAGCGGCAAAATGTTGGAAATTGTCAGCAACAATATCAAATTGCAGCAAATACTGATGGCTGTAACCACGGCAAACGCACGAGCCGTCCACAAATAGCGCTTTTCACTGGCGTTTACGACCAAACTGTCTTCATTGCGGTTTATACGGCGCATAGCAGGACGCGCTCCGGTTCGCACCTGTGCTCCGGATTTTAATAGTCTTTGCTGCGTGTTGTTTGTCCCCAGTTGGTCTGCCATTTTTCCGTTACTCCGTTAAATTGTTTCTAAAAACCATTCCGGTACTTCTTTAATAAGTTCCACCTGCATACAAGCGCACGGTGACAGTTTCAGCTCGTTAATATCTTTACCAGGTCCCACCGCTTCCGGTTCGTAATATGAACCAAACAAGCTGCATGCCGACAAAATTAACAACAGCCCGATGACTAACAAAATTTTTTTAGACATTTTTGCCTCTTTTTTTAATATGTTATTTTCCGGCATAGAATCGACTACACCGTCGGTAAACCCCTGCCTTGCGCTTTTTCAAGGCAGGCAGAGGCTACTCCTTTGGCTATTATATTAAAATAAAAAGATTAAAATTGCTTAAACAAAAATTATTCTCTGATTTCATCCTGATTATATTTCATAACCGTAAAACCGAGCGGATTTATTAAACGTGCAAACACGGCACGGCGTTCGGGAATAAATTTAGGCGTTACCGAAGCGCGCATTTTTGTTTTTTTCAAAGTAAGCGAACCGCTTTTACCGCTGCGGGAACGCGACAAATTATAAATTGTAAAGTTGACAATCCACGCCGGACTGGTTTCACTGATGCGGTTAATGCTGTCTATACGCACTTCGCTGGAATATTCATTGTCAAACATGGCCTGCACGTTGGCAGCATTTTGCCCCACAAACTCACGATAAACCATTGGCGCCGACAAATAAGCGACAATGCCGCCCGGTCCCCAGCGCGTACGCATTTCCTGAGCATCGTTAATCACAGTGTTGCGCATTATAACATATTGTTTTATAAACATCTCATTAAGCTGTTTAATAGACGGCATTTTAGGCGTTATCGGCTCATAGCGCACCATTGTTTCCGAATCATTTTGACTGATAATCAGCAACGGCTCCACAATAATTTCCGGCGCCAAGCGAAAGATAACCAGCGAAGCGCTCAAAAACAAGCCCAATGACAAAACAGCGCAAAGCGTAACCAAGCGGGAAAGCCAACAAAAATAGATTTCTTTTACGGAATTGCTGTTAATTTTATCATCCGTAATATATTGAAACTGCATTTCTTTCTGCGGCGCATTTTTATCCGTCAGCAGTTTTCGTTCCGTTCCTTTATCTAATTCCAATTCTATTCTCCAACTTTATCTTTAATAAGGATATACAGCGCAATACGGAGGACGCAGATTTTCCATCTGTTTTTTGAAACTGTCTTTTCCTTCATTGTCATAAACATCGGTTACAGACATATTGGCTCTGGCCGTCTTTATTTTTTCTTCCAGTTCATCCAAGTCATCATAGGCGGAAACAGCAGCTTCTTCGTTATCATCTTTTTTCAAAACCGCCAAGCCGTTTTCCAACTGCTCTTTACCGGAAATAATCAACTCGGTCTCACCGCTGATAGACGCAATCAGATTTTCCAAACGGCGCATATAACCTTGCTTATACTTTTTCAGCGTATCTTCGGCGTTTTTGTAGTCAGAAGCATTGCTTAAATCAAAGTCGTCGCTGATGTCATAACCCAAAGCATTGAAAATTTCTTTAAGTTTGTCTCGAACTCCTTTGACCTGCTGTTCCTGCAATTCAAGCGCTCTTTGCGCCTGCACGTCCAGTTCTTTATAGCCGAGGTAATCACCGATTTGATTATGTTCGAACAACATACGTGAATACATAAGGTAATCGCGGGCCGCATTCTTATCTTTGTCTATATTGCCGGATCTTTCCAAATTATATATAGCTTTTTGAATATATTTGTTAAAAGTCAAGTGTCCGCTCTTAACAATTTTTAATCCGGCGACAACCTCTATTTCTTCGACATAATCCAACAACTGACCGAGCTCACTGGCTTTTGACCAACCCAAAGTGCTGATTTGAGCCTTATTGTTAATTTTTATTGACGCTCCGGCTTCAATGTCTTTGCCGTCGACCAAATTCAGACATTTATAAAACGCATGGTCAGCTTTGGTATAGCCGTGCTCTCCGACCGTAATCGGCGTATTGCCCATCCGGCACGGATAAATACCGGACGCAGCCGTAACATCTGCCACAGAATCTGATTTGTTAAGCAGCTCTTTAAGGTCGATTGTTTTTTCCACATACGGACGATATGTCAGAATCTGTTCCCAAATTTTCGGCAAATCCAAACCGCTCAGCAGCAAGCTGTTGCCGATAAGCGTAACATCCGAATTGCTTTCCGGAGTTTTGTTGACTCCGTTTTTGAAACGTTTAAGCACAGCATCATAATCATCAACATCAAAGTGGAAAACTTCACGCAGCGGAGCCGAACTGAAATCCAGCGGCGATTTAGGCGAGGTAAAGTCTCTCTCTCTTTCCACAATTCCAACAAAATAATCGCTGTCCTCCGCCTCTTTTCCGGTTACCGTCTCGGCAAATATATCGTTAAACTGTTCCAAATATTGCCCATATTTGCTGTCATCCGGCTTCAAGCCTAAATTTTTCAACTTTTGCAGCAAATTTTGGTGAATTGATTTTATTTGCGCGGCGCCGGCGGTTGTATACTTTTCTTCACCCAGCCCGTTAATTTCCGTTTTAGCCTCATCAACGTATGTTTTAGCTTGAGCCCGAGCTTGTTCCAACATTTTATTAGCAATCAGCATAACCGGATTTGCCGTCAAACCGCTTTGTTCAGCTTTTATAAATTTCGCTTTGGTTTCGGCATACGACTTAGCCGCTGCGGTAATTTCTTTATCCAGTTTATTTTCGGTTTCGTTGTAAAGAGCGACATAGTCGGCTTTAGCCTGATACATTTTAGTATCGCTATTTTCCAATTTTTTACGCGTATTCTCAATTTGTTTTTTCAAACTGTTTACTTTTGACTGCAATTCTTTAATTTTCTTTTCCGCTTCAGCTTTAAGCGCTTTGCTGTCTTTTATATTAGAACTGAATCCGGCGCGCTGCGGCGAAACCGTGCTGCCCCGCTCCAGTTTTTTACCGGCTTTAATGGCGTCTTCGGATTTTTCCATTGACACTTCAGCAGAACTTGCGTCAGATTTTGCCTGGTTAAGCTCGTCAACCGTATCGCTGTAGGTTTCACTCAATTTATCTAACTGGGTATAAACTGTCGACTTTTGCGCTTTTAAGGAATTTACGGTTTGCAAATAATTATCCGTAACTTTTTGCAAATCTGTCCGTGCCTGCACCAGTTTTGCGTCCAACTCATCCGAACTTAAACCGGTTTCGAATGATTCTACCATCTTTTTAATTGCTTTTACGGTGTCGGCACGCTGCTTTTCCGCGTCAACTCCGGTATAAGGATACTTTGCGTTAATCGCCAGCGCCACTTTTGCCAGCTGGCTGACAATCGGCTGTTTTTCGATGTAGGCAGAAATATTGTCATATTTTCCGTTTAAATAACCGTCATAAAAATATTTTTGGTCATTCCATAAAGATGAACCGCTTTTAGTTTTTCCGAAAGTAGAACTTTTTGAAATGAATTCTTTATTTATCATCTGTGCGGTTTCGCGTCCTAAAGTCCAATTCATTAAAGCGTTAGCCCGGCCTTCGGCGTAAATATCTTCTTCCATTGAAGGCTTTTTATACATCTTTGAATTTTCGCCGTTTTCATCCTTTTTATAGTTTTTATCGCTCTGCGATTTCATATCTTTTAGTGAAGTTAAGCCGTCAGAACTTGTATCCAAAACTTCCGAAACATAATCCGAAGAACTTTCGCCGTTTTCATAACTTTCTTGGTTTTCCGTATCTATTTTATTATATATGTTATTTTGGAGCGCCAAAAGCCAGCCGTTTATGCCTTTTTCTTCTTTTACTAAGTCGACTCGGCTGATGACATAACATTTTTTAGAACGGTCATTCGAGCAGGCAACATCATAATCTCCGATACTTTCAGCCGTATCAGTAAATAATTTTTCCGGCGAATAATGACATTGATACTTTTTATTATCTCTCGTGCAATTTACGCCGTACCAAGCAGCGTCAGATTTACTATCATCATAATAATGGCCTAAATATCTGGCGACACACCCAAAAGACATATCTTCATATTCACCGGTTTTCTTCTTATAGGCTAAAAAGTTGTTATAAGTTTCAAAAACACCGCGGTACTGCGGCAAAGCCTGTTTATAGTTATGCGCCATAATCGCTTCATTCATGGCTTTTTTGGCGTCGGAAATTATTTCCAAACTTTCAAATTCCTTTTCTTTTCCGGCAACCGGAGATTCCAAACCGGCGCCGTCCAGAGTGTCAAAATTTTCCTCAATCGACGCTTCTTTTATGGTTATAACCCGGCTGGCTGAGTTCAGCGCCAATTTAGAAGTTTCAGGATAAAGCCCTAAAGAACTATGCTTTTTTCCTTTTTCCTCTTCTTTTTCTTCATATTCCCGAATTTTTGCCGTACCGCCGATACTGCGAACCGCGTTATATTGCGCATTCATAGCTATCAAAAATTCATTATAGCGCATAATTTTGTCATATAAACGAACCGCAGTTAACGCATTGCGCCAGATACAAACCTCATCTTCGGTGCCGTCGCTTTGGCAGTTATATTGTTCCAAACCTTCTTCACTGCAATCTTCTCCGGCAACCAAACATCTTTCAATGGTGTCCAATTCAGCCAAAATTGTGCGGACTTCTTTGTCCATTTCACGCGCGGTAATATACATTTCCAAAGTAGTATCCATAGACAGCTGCTTGCCGTTGTTTGCATAAATCATTTTTTTATTGCCGTTTTTAGACGGATATTGCAAAAACAGCTCAATAAAGGCTTCTTTTACCTTGGCTTCGTCTTTAATATCGGCGGCAACGGTTAATTTACTGTCTTCAATAGTCCGCGATGCCGAAACCACTTTTTTGCGCTTGGCCAGATTTTCTTTCAAATAATTCAGCTTGCTTTTACCAAACGACAAAGCATACGACGTAAAACTCTGGGTTACGGAGGTGATAAGCTCACCCCCGGTCAATTTGTCGTGCATGGTGTTAACCTGGTCAATAGTAGAGGTTAAAAAGCTGATTGTCGCCGGCGTGCATTGAAAGCAGATTTGCGGAGCAAACGGCAGCAAAGGAGTGTAGTCGGGAAAAATCGCAGCGTTTGCCGTTTTAAAAAACAGCAATCCGCTTACCAGTACGAATATTTTGCATATTTTTTTCATGTTCTTTCTCCCGATTAAAAACCGTAATTGCTTATTTTATCTTGAACGGCGCCGGTTGCCTTATCTTTAAGTTTGTCCATCATACTCTTTTTCTTATTGACATAGTCATCCAAATTAAATTTCGTGAAGTCTTTGTTATAGTCGCCCAATTTATATTTATCGTTCCACAAAATTATTTCCGACATTGTATTAAAACGCATCTGCGCCAGCAAAATTTCCGTATAACGAGCGGCGATTTTAGCATTTTGAACATCAGCACCGATTTTCATGCTCATACCGCCGAAAATACCATCCGGAGCGTCCACCTTTTTGCCGTCTTTAGTTTCTCCGCCGGTAGTACGCACTAAATAGTTTTCAGAACTATCGGCAATATTTTTGCCTTTTGCCGAACCGATTATAATAACCCGCATTAAATTCTGCAAAGCCAAATAGTATTCTTTTTGGCGTTTATATCTAATTCTGGCAATGTTTTCCGAACTTTCTTTTTCATACTTACCCAAAAAGAAGTCTTTGTAATCTGTTGCGTACATTTCTTCTGTTTTTTCGTTTTCTTCATCTTCTTCGGCGGCGGCAAACAAAGCGTCGGTAGCTTTTTCCATATAAGCCTTGCCGCCTTCGTCAAATATTTCTTTACTGAGTTTTCCGGCTTCATCCGCATATTGCCGAATTTGATTTTCCATAGCCTGCATTTTTTTATCTTTTTGCAAATCTTTATCTTCCAATGCTTTAAGCTGCATGGCTAAATCAGCTTTTTCTTCGGCAATTTTTTTCAGGCGGTCAGCGTCGGTTTTGGTGCTCGGCAGCTGTTCTTCCGCCTCCAGCGTGGCTATTTTTGTTCTGATTTTCTGTTCTTTTTTACTCCTTTCCTGGGCCAAAGCATGTTTATAATCTCCCAACAAAGAGTTTGCCGTTGCCAAGTCCAGTTTGGTGTTAGCATATTTTTGGGTTACACCTTTTACACTGTCTTTCAAATTAAAATTGCCGTTTTTCGCATTATTTTTCACATTGTCAGCTATATTTTTGGCATCGCCTTCCATTTGCGTGCGCATCATATTAAACAAAGCCTTGCCTTCCTGACCGCCGGCTTTTTCAACCTTAGCTTCCAAATCGGACATAGCTTTGTTATATCTTTCTTCCCATTGTTCTTTAATTTTTTGCACTTTTTTATTCGTATTTTCCAGCTGTGAGAAAAAGTCAAGTTTGGAAATTGCATAAACCGGTCGGCTTTGCAAAATAATCATGGTGCTCAGCATTAAAAGAGCAAAGATATGTTTTGAATTATGTTTCATCTCATTTTCCTTTCTCTTTCTGCTTCGGCATACTCCAAGCTGAGCCGCGTCCAAAAGCGGAGCCTGAACCGAATGTTTCTTTTTGCAGTTTATCGGCTGATTCTTTTAAATCATTTTTCAGTTTTTCCTCTTGGGCTTTTTTAGCCGCCTCCTTAGCAGCTTCTCTTTTGGCGACTTCTTCGGCACTGTTGCCGGTGGCCTTATTCACGCCTTCCGCTCCGCTGACAACATTGTCAAAAGCGCCGGACCAATTACCTGAACCGATATTATCTGCTAAACCTTTACCGGCATTATATACATCGCCGGAACCGGATAAAGCATTACTTACGCCTTCATCCAAACCGGCCGCGCCAGCTGCTCCTCCCAAATCGCCAAGAGCTGCACCGTAATTGCCGCTTTCTATATTGTCTTTAGCTTGTTTACCTTTATCATAAACGGTTCCGGCATTAGACAACGCATCACTTACGCCTTTACCCATACCGGCTGCGCCAGCTGCTCCGCCCAAATCGCCAAGAGCTGCACCGTAATTGCCGCTTTCTATATTGTCTTTAGCTTGTTTACCTTTATCATAAACGGT
>CAKQUG010000016.1 GCA_934277545.1 uncultured Alphaproteobacteria bacterium
ATTTTCTGCAAAGTTAACAAAAGTTTGCAGATATAAAGATTCTTACCTCTTTATTTTTCCAAGTGCAAATATAATAGTAAGGGCAAAAGCTTTGTATACTGCCAGGTATTTTAAAGCTTTTGCCCTTACAGGGCGACAGGTTTGTGTCCGTAATTACCCAGGGCGATGCCCTGGGCTAGGAGCTTCTGCCCTTTCAGGGCGTGCTGCTTCCAGGGGCTTCTGCCCTTTACCTTTGCTTTACCCTTCGGCCAGCGATTTTCAATTTCCTTCGGCCGGTGACCGTTGGTTCAAGGCGTATTGGGTAATTTCAACCGTACAGGTCGATATTTTTTCGCTATTCCGAAACACAACGGACAGACATCGCTATAGAACGGCTATTTGTATTTTTCTTCTGTACTCCTTTTGATATCGTGAGATTATATACCTTTCCTGCTGCAAACGTATACTTCTGTATTTTATCAGAAACATCAATCTCTTTACCTTCAAGCGGTGTCAGTTTGAGTCCCGTAATCCTATCTGGCAAGATAAATACGGTAGCATCACCAATTGTCGTCTGGGTTTGATAAGGAAGCAAGGTAGCTTCCTGAATATATTTATCAGACGTTGTATCAATTATCCAATGAGGGATTCCCTGATTGGTTTCTGAGAGATAGAAATAACCAGCATAATAAGCCGAAACTTTAGCCTGCTTGATTTCACCCAGAGATTTGTCTAAATTGATAATCACCTTAGCCAAGGCATGCTTCATCGTGATTGATACGCTATCTGGTTTTGTACAATCATGACCGGTAGATTCGCCCCACAACAGATCAAGTTGCAAAGGATTGACATCCTGCTTATATTTCATCTTATTATGATTCGTTTTGTCATTGAGAACAGAGTAGTGTGGATAACCGGCATAAAAATCTAGCGTTCCCTTTTTTGGCCAGAAACGCTTGGGTGAATAAATCCAGTTTCCACGATGATATTCTACTATCTGACCTCTAACCGAATCATTTACACGATACATAAACTTCTTCTCAACGTTAGATGACCTATGGAAGCCGAAAATCTGAATCGAATCACTGTCTTTAAAATGCATTTTACCATCATTCAAGCGAGTATTGGGAATTTCCTTCCAATCTGATTGCACGGAAAACTCAATAGGCTGATCAGATAAAGGAATAGCATCCTCCACCTGATTGGTACAGGCTGCACCCATCAAGACAAAGAAAATCATCCATAACTTACTATAAATATTCCACTTCATATTCCCGATTATCCTTATAAAATCATGGTTCCATCGTTCACCACATCCCAATTACCGACAGTAGTCGTTACTTTGAAATTGATAGGATCAAGTGAAAGTTTCAAATGAAAGACATACGCCTTTCCCTTTTCAAACGGAAAAGACGGATTACTAACTTCTGGCGGATTACGAACTTCTAACAGATTCTTCCTTACCTTCACCTCTTCCTCAAAAGTTCCCTGCTGTACCTTATAAGTTATCTGCAGATAAAATGGAACGTACTTCACCTGAGGGATTATACAGAGATAAGAATTGGGAGCATTTTCTATCTTTTTACATATATGATCTAACTGACATGGATATGGATGATCTAACTGAGATGCCCTTAACTTAAAGTTGGTTCCATCTTCTGCGCCAGTTGGTGTCCAAGTATAGACCGCTCTAGTACTTTTCTCATCGCGAGACCATCCTCCGTTTTCAAGATTCAGATAGCCCTTGATATCAAAGGCGCCGATATCTTCTGAGTAGCCATACAGTTTCACCTCTTCAACTTTTATCACAGCACCATTTTCCTCTAATTCCTGATTGGCTGTGATATCAAAGCCCAAACGAGCCAAAGCATGCTTAAACTGAAATTTCACTTTACCGTCAGTCGAAGATGTTGGGACGGTTTTATTTTTTTGTACGTCCCATACCAAATCTACATTAGAGTTTGAAGAAGTAAACTCTATACAAGTTGGATTGTCTTTGATACTATCTGGTGCGCAGACCAGATTTTTTACGTTTTTAAGATAAGGCGCAAAGGCATAGAAATCCACATTTCCTTCATTTGGCCAATATCGGGTATTTGTATATCCCCAACGATCTCCATTCCAGGTTACGCGTTCATTATCCATCAGAGATGAGGTTGCCCCATTATGGTTGTATCTTGCAAAGACACCAAATCCTGAGCCCTTGAGAGAAGTAACATTGGTTACTCCAGCACGGGTTGAAGCATTCCGACCCAGATAAGCATCAAAGTTGATTTCAGAAGATGAAGAAGATGAAGTTTCTTCCACGCCTTCGCCGGCACAACCAGATAATACCAGCTGTGCTATCATAACATAAAAGGCTAAACGAAGAAACTTCATCTTATGATAATTATTAATTCTTTATTGAACTTTCGCAAATAAGCCCCCACACGCCCTGAAAGGGCAGAAGCTCCTAGCCCAGGGCAACGCCCTGGGTAAATTCGGACGCAAACCTGTCGCCCTGTAAGGGCAAAAGCTTTAAAACTCCAGGCAAAAGCTTCAAAGAGTCAGGATTTTATAAGGCTTTTGCCCTTACAGGGCGCCTTGCTGACTGCTATTATACCCAGGGCGTTGCCCTGGGCTAGGAGCTTCTGCCCTTTCAGGGCGTGTGGAGCTTACATACGAAGCTTGAGTTCTTTATTTTTATCTGATACGATTACTTCCAAGAATCGATAGGGATATCGGTGTTCTTATTATCAGTATCTGTCCAAGGAGTAACATCAGCAGCGAATTCGATTGGAGTCAGACCAATGGTCAAGTTGATTGTATATGCCTTGCCCTTCAAGAAGTTATTTGTAATTTGCTGATAAACCTTATATGTAATTGGTTCCGATCCATCACTATAGCTTATAGTGTACTCTACTTTAACATAAAGTTTATCTGTTCCAGAGAAATCCTGTGGAATGACAAACAAATATTCTGTGCTTTTAATTACATCATCATTATTACTTAACGTATTACCACTAGACGTATTATCACTAGAGAACCAATCAAAATTTTGCTTTGTATTTTTATCTATTTGCGTCCAAGGATTTTCAGAAGAAGTCTTAGACAAATCTATAGTACCATTTGTGTAGAAAGCTCCTTCTGTTGAAACTGTAGCAGATCCTGCCAATGTAATCTTATTCAATGTAATAGTTGCTTTAGATTCAGAATTATAATTCTTTAACTTTACAGAATAACCAAGTCTAGACAAAGCATGAGCAAAATGAAATGTCACTTTACCTTTTTCTTTTGTCTGACTCGTAGCATTAGCCCACAACAAATCTTTCTGTTCATCAACCTTATTTGCTACATCAAATTTAATAGATGTATTATTGTTTAACGTCGTTCCTTTTAAATATGGAGCATACGCCAAGAAATCAATATGACCTACTGTTGGCCAATACTTAACAGGTGTATATGTCCACGCAGGTGTCCCAGCAGATGCATCATAAGTTACCTTCTGGTTCTTAAACAAGTTCTCACCATAAGTTGTTGTAGTTACATCAGTAGAAGTATAGTTACCAAACACACCAAAACCTTTTGATTGAAGAGCAGGCAAATCCAGCTCGCTACCACGTGTACCATTTACTGAAACTGCACTTCTTCCCAAATAGCCATCAAAGCTGATAGCCTCATTCTTAGAAGAATTGTCTGAAAGACTATTCAAGTCATCGCTTGAACAACTTACCAATGTCAACGCTGCCATTGCAGCAATACCCATAAAAAATTTCTTATACATATCTGTTTGGATTTTTAAATTAAACTAATCTATTATTACTTTATCTGATTCTTATCACTTTACTATTTCTACAGTTCCATATCAATATCCTCAGGTTTACCCCAATCCTTGATCGTGACGTCAAAACCGCCAGAACTTCCTTCCGAAGGCTTCACCTCTGGTAAAGGTTTCGGTACCTTAACATCAACATGGAGAGAAACTATATAACCTGAATCCGATGAATTTTCATCTTTCTTAAACTTGTCTCCTACCGCAAACTGATAATCTACCTGCGTCTTTTTGTCTATCAACAAAGCTGAAAAAGACAGCTTATTGTTTTCAGCATCAGGATGGGCGGTTTCGGGTAGACCAAAACATTTAACCGATGTCTTCAACGTTCCTTGTGTCGCGTCATTCTCATCTATCGATTTCGTCCAGGACTCCAGAAGATAAGTCACCTTACTCTGAAGCGGCTTCCCCTGTCCCAGCAGAAATCCTTCCGAAATACCAGTTAAGGATCCTCTCGCAGAATACAGGTATCCTATATTTGGAACTTTCACGTTGACCTGAATATGCGAAAGCACATTCCTTGGAGTTAAAGTAACCTCAGAAAAGTCTCCAGAAACATCGAATTCATCGAGTTTATCAGAGGCAAGCCACTCGGGCTCAACCCCTATCAATTCATTATCTCCACGCGAGTACCAGCGCGATGTTGTATGCAGTACCACAGCTCGTGCTGTCTCGTAAGAGTCCATTCCCTGAAAGTCGAGTGTACCAAACTCAGTCGTACTTTGGTTGAATACAAGAATACGATATTTTCCAGGTTCTAAGGAGAAGTCGGCATGAGTTATCTCATTAGTCAAGACAGTATGCGGAGCACCACCTGACCAGGGAAACACCATGACCGTCATACCAGTAGGCACCTCTTTATCAAACAAATGCCAATCCACATTTATCCGTACCATTTTACGGTTATCCTTTTGCGGACAACCGGAATAGTCATCATAAATGCAAGAAGTAAGCGAAATGATAAGGAGCCAAAAGTATAAGAATAGCCCTATACATCTTTTCATGAATGCTTCATATTTATAAAACCTCTTTTCTAGTTATTATATTCATTTCAAAATTTCGGGTGCAAAATTACGACATAAAATTGAATTAGCTCTTAAACAATGTTTAATAAAAATTAAATGATAAATGAGATAAAGTTTTTGTTACAACACTAGGATATTTGCCAGTAACCACATTTTTAGCTAGCAATTAAAAAGAGGGTGTGTCATAAGTATCTTGCCTAGGGTATAGATAAGGCACGGATTACACGGATTACACGGATTTATGCCGCTAATGTAAATAATACGATTATAGCCTCATGAAAAAATCCGTGTAATCCGTGTAATCCGTGCCTAAAAACAGCAGAGGGCAAGCTTTATGACACACCCTCTTCATTTCTATCATCTACAGCAACCAGGCAGTAAAAACACTACCGGCTGCATTATATTCATACATTTATCTGCTCAGCCAAGCTTCCGGATTGAGCTTGGCGGTCTCCTTGCGAAGCTGGAACTGGAGGATGTTATCAGAACCAACATTACCCAAAGCCTGACGGGTACTTACCTTCTGCCCCTTATGAACGCTGACCGATTTCAGATTACAGTAAACAGAGATGTAAGCACCATGACGGACCAGCACGTTCCACATGCCACCATAACCGAAGACGGCACTCACCTCACCATCGTAGATGCTGCGAGCCACACAACCCGGCTTACCCTGGATGTTGATACCCTTATTGTCGAGCGTTACACCCTTCAAACCTTCTACATTATACTGACCGAAATGACTCACCACACGGTAACTGCCGCTGATAGGCATCGGCAATCTGCCACGGTTAGCCTCGAAACCACCGCTCAGCATGCGGTCTACCGAACTCAAGGTAGAAGCCTCCTGAGCCTCCTTCTTGGCAGCGGCAATCTCACGGGTACTGCGTTCAGCATCCATCTTCGCCTTCAACTCGGCAGCCTGTCTTTCAGCCTCCGCCTTTCTGGCAGCCTGTTCGGCAGCAGCCTGACGGGCAGCCTGTTCTGCGGCGGCACGCTGGGCAGCCTCAGCAGCAGCACGCGCCCTAGCCTGCGCTTTCGCCTTCGCCTTAGCTTCAGCCTGGGCAGCAGCCTCCTCCTGAGCCTTTCTTGCAGCCTCGGCAGCCAATCTTGCCTCTTCGGCAGCCTTTCTGCGGGCAGCTTCGGCAGCAGCCTCACGCGCCTTGGCTTCGGCTATACGACGGGCATTCTCCCTGGCAGCAGCCTCGGCAGCAGCTTTCTTGCGAGCCAGTTCCTCGGCACGTTTCTTGGCGGCAGCAGCGGCAGCGGCCTTCTTCTTAGCCTCGGCAGCAGCACGGGCACGCGCCTTGGCTACTTCCTGAGCAATCAAGCGGTCAATCTGAGCGTTGATTGCCGCATCTTTCTGACGCTGGTCGGCGATCACAGCCTGAATGGTCTTCTGCTGTTTCTGCAGTCCCTGCACCATTTCCTGCTGCTGGGTCTGCTTACCTTCCAATACCGTCTTCTCCTGCTTACCCTTATATAATAAGGTATTCTTATGTCCCTTTACATGCTGCAACTGCTGGTGCTTCTCGTTCACCTGCTTCTGCTTAGCCTTTACAGCCTCGCCCTGCACCTTCTGATAGGAAGAATACTGGCGGATGAAGGAAAGGCGGCGATACATCTGTGTCAGATTCTTGGCACTGAAGATGAACATCAGCTTGTCCTGAACCGTATGATGACGGCTCATATAGCGCATGGAACGGATATACTTGTTTTTGCGGTCCTGCAACTGTTGCTGAAGCGTTTTCAGCTGCGCCTGCAGAATGCCGATATTGCCGTCAATATGATGGATATCCTTCTGGATGCCGTCAATCTTCTTCTGGCTCTGGTCTATCTCTCCGTTCAGCGCCATCAGGTCTTCAAGACGTTTCTTCACATCCGCCTGATTCCTGCGCAAAGCCTGCTCCTGTTCCCTGATTTTCTTCTGGATGGAAGCGCGCTGTCCCTGCAAGCCTCGGATAGAGGCATTGCTATAGGTTGCCGCCTTGCGCTCTGCTCTGGTTGGCGCAGCCGATTTGGATGTCTTTCTGGCAGCCTGACTTCTGCTGTTGGTCTTCCTGGCAGGAGTAGCAGCCTTCTTTTTCGCAGTCACAGCAGTCTTCCTCACCGGCTTCTTCTGGGCAGTATGTTTCTGCGCAAAAGGGGCGAGCGAGAAGGTGATTGCCATGATGAATAATAAGATTCGCTTCATTTCTTATATTAAAAACTCATATTCTATACTTACAAACTCTTGATGAGCATTTACATACTCAATATCTTGCTGAGCACATCGGTTGGAGAAATCTGCTTGTATTTGCTGGAAATCTCGGTCTGAGTACTCCACTTGCTGTCGGTCTTCACCTGATACAATTCGAGATTGATCTTCGCCTCCTGCTTCTTCCTGGTAGCGGTTGTGGTCATCGTCAGATTCAGGGTGGCAGGGAACATCTTGACGCCTACACTCTTGAAGTTGCCATAGTCGACGTGGAGATTGGATGTGCCATTCTGCGTACTCTTATAGACTACATCAGCAGCTGTGATACGGCCGGTAGTGCGGTTGGCAGACCAGGAATAGGTCATGTTTCCATTCTTGAAACTTACCGGCACATTATCTCCTGCCACATCCAAGGTGGCATCAAACTTCTTGAGGTCTGATTCCTTCACGGTCCGTTCGCCCGGCAGGAGCAGCTGGTTCCAGAAGAGAGCCTGCAGAGAATAGAAGGAGATGCCCTGCTTCTTGAGGAAGTCTACCTGGGTATAATCTGCCTTGATATATTCCTTGTGCAGACGGTCGATGATAAGTACATGGTCGGGAGTAAACTCCAGACGACCTATCTCTGTACCCAGGATAGGTATGAAGAGTTGGATGCGGATGATTTCATCCTTACGCATGCTCAGTTTGCCCGGCACGGTAACATCCTTATCACCAGCCTGGAGATTGAACGACATGTTGCCTACAATATTCTTGGTGTAAACCTGATTGTCTGAAACCTTCTGTACGAAAGCCAACTTCTTGAGCGTCTCACTCTGATGAGAGTCAGAACCCTTGGTGGCATTCTCTTTCTGCTGACTGGCTGATGAGGAGCCAGAGCCCTGTACATTCTTGCTGGTTCCGCAAGAACCGAGGAGCAGGATGCTGCAGGCTGCGGCAAGCAGCATCATCTTATTCTTCTTCATTATATATTTCATCTTTCTTGATTTTTCAACTTATTTCTTCTTATTCAAGTTTCGCAAGTAAGCCCCACACGCCCTGAAAGGGCAGAAGCTCCTAGCCCAGGGCATCGCCCTGGGTGTTTATGGACGCAAACCTGTCGCCCTGTAAGGGCAAAAGCTTTCAAATACCTGGCAATATACAAAGCTTTTGCCCTTACAGGGCGCCTTGCTGATTGCCATTATACCCAGGGCGATGCCCTGGGCTAGGAGCTTTTGGGCCTTCAGCCCGTACTTGAACCATATGCGAAAGTTCAGTTCTTACCTTTTCTAACTGACTTCTTCGTAGCGGCAGGTTTCTGCTTTGGCGCATTACGCTTTTTCAGTTCTTCTTCGGTAATATATTGTCTGTTCTTAATCTTCCATGCCAGCACCTCAGTCTGGTTCTCTCCGGTATAGGCTTTTTTCCAGAAATCCACGGATTCATCGGCAATACCATTCATATAATAGATATCTCCGGCATGTTCCAGAACCGTACTGTTATCTGCGGTGGAATCGCGGTTTTTGAGTGCCTGGTCTATATAAGTCTTGGCATCAGCATAGCGTTCTTCCATAAAGAGAATCCAGGCATAGGTATCCAGATAAGTACCGTTGTTCGGCTCTGCCTTGATGGTCTTGTAGCTCATCGCCTCAGCCTTATGCAGGTCTGTACCCTTCTCGCTCAGATAGTAGGCATAGTTGTTCAGCGCCATCACGTTGTCATCTTTCCATTGCAGACAGGAGTCGTAAGCAGCAAAGGCTTCCTGCTCTTCACCTTTCTTATGAAGGATATCGCCGGTTACGGCATAGAGGTCGGACACCAGGTCGGCTGGCGACTGTGCATTCACCTGCGCCAATCCGAGACGGAACTCACGGAGCGCCTCGTCTTCCTTATCTTTCTGATAATACGCCATTCCACCGAAGTAATAGAACACCATTTCTTCGGGATTATACTCCTGAGCCGCCTTACATTGCAGGGAAACCAGGTCGTACTTCTTCTCGTTCCAGAG
>CAKQUG010000017.1 GCA_934277545.1 uncultured Alphaproteobacteria bacterium
TTTTTATCAGTTCCAGAAGTTATTGACATTGCTGCGGCTTTTTTGTAAAGTTTGAGCAAGCTTATGCAAAGGGCATAAGTCAGTTCCTGAGAGGGGGCGGAGCCTTGAACAGCTCTTACATTATCCGGTGTTAGGGTGTAACATCGTCAAATTGTTATCTGTTAGTCAGGATAACAATAAATATATCCCCGATTGTAGCAATATGGTCGGGGAACTTTTAGCTTATGTCCAGAAACCGCTCTTTTTATAAAGCGTGGTTTTAAAAGCTATTAGGTCATCTGATAATGTATGATTGTTCAATTCCCCGGCCACCTTGACAGGTGGTTTTTTTATTGCAGAAACAGGGGAAGTTGCTATGCGTGATGATTATTTGGCTAAAATAGATAAAATACCAGATTCTTCTTATAATAAAGAGCAAAAACAGCTTGCCAAAGAAATTTTGAAAACAGTGCCTGAAAAAGATTTGGATGAAGTTTATGGCTTTATTACGCAAAGGGTAAAAACCGGTTTTGTGTTTGATGAAGCGCCTGAAGTCAATCATAACTGTGTGGTTACTGTTAAAGAAAACACAAAGTTGAATATTGCGGTTAATGAGCTAAACCGTTTGGAGCATAAACTGATTATCGGCGAAAATTATGACGCTTTGAAGAATCTGTGCGCTGCTTATATAGATAAAAACGGCAAAGGGCTTATTGATATTATATATATTGATCCGCCTTACAACACTGAATCTACTCAAAAAGACGGAAATGACTATAAAGAGGAAGTAAAAGCCTCAAAATTTGTCTATCGGGATAAATTTACCCGTGATGGCTGGCTGAATTTGATGAACGAGCGGTTGAAAATGGCGCGCCGTTTGCTAAGCGATAACGGAGTGATTTTTATTTCTATAGACGACTCTGAACAAGCTTATTTAAAAGTGCTGTGCGATTCGATATTCGGCGAAAATAATTTTGTGGGGAATCTTATTGTTGTTTCAGCTCCTGCCGGTACTCAAAGTTCTGTAAATATTTCTGTCCAACACTCTTATTGTTTATGTTATGCAAAAATATATGCAAATGTTAAATTAGTTCAAAAAAGGTCATTAGAAGAAATTAAAAGTAGGTATAAAGAAGAAGATAATATAGGAAAATATTATGTTGAAAGATTATGGAAGAGAGGTATTGGAGGCAAAAAAGAAGATGTTCCTAGTTTGCATTTTCCGGTTTATTACAATCCTGAAAATAAGGATATATTGATTGATAAGGAGTATAACAATCAATATGGATATGTAAAAATAATTCCATTTCAGACAGCTGGTGTTTTGGGGCGTTGGACTTGGAGTCGGGAAACGATGATAGCTAAACGCGATAAATTGTCTGTAAAAAAAATATCAGACGAATGGAAATTGCATAAAAAAGTTTATGATTTTGAGGAAAAAGGAAAGTTACCTTTTAGTATAATAAACGCAGATATAGGTAGAACAGAAATAGGTGGATTAGAATTAAAACTGATATTTAGTGGAAATAAAGTGTTTGAATATCCAAAACCTGTGCCATTGATTAAATATTTATTATCTATTTTTCAAAATAACCCAAACGCCACAGTGTTAGACTTTTTTGCCGGTTCGGGAACAACAGGGCAGGCGGTTATGGAGCTGAATGCCGAAGATGGAGGAAAACGCAAGTTTATTTTGGTTACGAATAATGAAAACGGTATCGGCGAAAACATAACCCGAGAAAGGCTTTATCGGGTTATTACCGGAAAAGGCAGCAAAGGAGAAAGTTTTGAATGGACTTACAGTAAAGACAAAGCTTATCTGTCCGATAACAGTGTTAGGGTTTTTAAGCTTGAGTATGAGCCTCTGACTTTGAATGATTTGGATAAAGCGGAAAAAATCAAAGAGTTTGCCAAGAAAGAGTTTGAAAAAATAAACGAAAATTACGATTATTCAAATGATTTTGACGTTTATAACGAGTTGTCGGCATTGTGTCCGTACAAACAAGAGGACTAAACAATGGAACTGACTTCTCTGCAAAAAACAACGGTTGAAGCAATATTGGATTTGTATAATCCTTGTCAAAAAGTGTTTTGCGAGTTTAAGGCACCTACCGGTTCCGGCAAAACTTTGATGGCTTCGTATTTTATATCAAAAATGATAGAGAATAATAACGGCGAGAAATTTGTTTTTGTTATTGCAACGCCGTCATCATCTTCTTTGCCGTTTTTCTTTGAACAGAAAATTAATAAATATAAAGTTGATTTGCCTTTTTCAAAATTTGAGGTTGAGTATGTGCAGTCGCCGTCTTTGTCAAAGAGCGATAAAATTGAAAGCATAAATAAAATTATACCGCAACAAAACAAGGTTTATATATTTGGCAAAGCCTCTTTCGGTAAAGGACGGATTTTGTCGGAATGCGGTATTATTGATGATTTTGTTTTGTCGGCGGTTGATAAGGGATATAAACTTATATACATCAGAGATGAAGCGCATATCGGCGGAGAAAAAGCCGATAACAGCAACTATTCGCAAAATTTTGAAAAATTGATGAGCGAAAATGCTTCTTTTTTGCTGAAAATGACGGCAACTCCTGACAGGAGTAATCCCAACCGCGTGGAACTGAAAGAAAGCGAATTGAACAATCCTGTTTTGAACGATGGGAAATATTTGTTAAAAACAAGAGCTGTTCCTTTGTTGAATAAAGATTTGAAAGATGATGAAGTTTTAGAAGACGCTGTTGCCAAATTTAAGAATATAAAGCGAGAATATGCAGAATTAAATGTCGGTATCCGTCCGGCAATGCTTATTCAGGTTGATAATGATTCGGCGAGCGATAAAGTTAAGGCATTGGAATTTGCTGAAAATCTAAACAAAATAAAGAAGGTTTTGCAAATTCACAATATCTCTTGGGCGCAATATTTCGGCAATGGCGACAAAGATTCAAACAGAGTTTATCAAAGAGATTTCAGTTTGGACGATATAACCCAAAACAACAGCGATATAGATGCGGTTATTTTCAAAATAGGTCCGTCAACCGGTTGGGATATTCCGCGCGCCTGTATGTTGGTGCAGCTGCGCAATGTTTCTTCACAGGCCTTAAATATTCAAACCATAGGCAGAATTAAACGCAATCCTTATCCTAATTTGGAAAAAAATCCCGTAACCGACAAATATTATGTTTATTCAAATGCGGAGAATGTCGATGACAACTGCGCTAAAATGTATGTTTCAACGGTTAAGGACAAGCATTGCAGCGAAACGTTTTTATCAATTGATATTGCAAACCGAAAAAGCATTGAACATTCTGTTTCATCTAAAGAATTTTGTGAAAATTTGAAAAAATGGCTGAATAAAAACAAAAATTATATCAAACAAGCGATAGATG
>CAKQUG010000018.1 GCA_934277545.1 uncultured Alphaproteobacteria bacterium
ACTTATAAAAAGGGTAGTTGTACCGTTTAAAAGATAAAAGCTTAACTATCAGCAACATCTACATGTTGCATCGGAAAATAAGTATAAATAGGGAAGGCAGTGCGTTCCCTATCTGTTTGCCCCACTCCTTCTTTACATTAAAGCAGGGACAAGCCTTATTGGCAAACTCATTATGGCCATGAATCGTGGCTAATGGATATTCCTCCTTGAGCTGCTCGATGAGGGCATGAATTAAAGGGCAAAATCGGCTATTCATAGGCTAAAAAACGCATTTTGTAAACAGAAAACTCTATTTTTTCCGTTTTTCATCGCTGAAAACAGGTATTGGAAGAATGCATAAAAAGCGAATGCTATGATTTAAAAAGTAAATATAAATTCCTTTTATAAGCCAACATATAGACTTTACTTCACACACGAAATATACATACTAAATAGTTATATAACAATAAGTTATCACTTTTCATCTTAGTATTGTTATTATGTAGTTTCCAGCTTTTCGGACTATTGCTACGTCAATAATTTATTAATTACTAGAAAGATAATAAAAAGTTGGCAAACCCAAGAATTTTATCACGTTATTTAACGGAAAAATGCAAAAAAAGAGGTTTTGGAAGAAGTTTACCCCCACTTCTAGGAGTGAAAAATGCCCCTCCTCGGACCCTAAAATGAGCTCAGAAGGTAGGGATTTTTGACAAAAGTAGAAAAAGAGAGGCAGAAAAACGGACAAAAGAAGAACAATAAGACCCGAATATGAGCCTGATGAGTGTAGATTATTTTATGCGTACACAATTATAGCAAGACTACACACAAATCATATAGCGCATTAATAACCAACACTTTATCACATCTAACAATTCATTATCTCTCATCACTATGAGGATTATATTCCGGTCATTTTCGGTCATGGTCATTTCCGGTCATTTTCGTTTCGGGGGAGAAAAGGTCATCTATAGTATAATATAAATAATATTTATATTTACTATAGCTCAAAATGACCAAACTCTTTTTAAAAATGACCGAAAATGACCATGACCGGAAATGACCGCTTTTGCTCTTCTTGTTCTTCATTGCACGATTTCAGTATGTTTTCTGTTATCTGCAATAAAGTTCAGATAGAAAATCAATAGAACTTATTGTATTACAGATACTTATAGCTTTTCTCGCATAGAAAGTCAGGGTGAAAGCTTGTATTCTGCCCGAAAATGTTGTATCTTTGCACCGGCAATCGAAAGAACAGCCTTTTGTGCCTTGCTCGGGTCTTCTCTTAAGACCAACACGGGTCATAAATGATGGCAGGCGCCGGTCATCAATGAAGACCCCGAAAACGGCAGGAACGGGGCGTTCTGGGGAGTTGCAAAACAAAGGACTCTAAACATACTACAAACGACTATGATTAATTACAGCATCGTAATGCGTAGCGTGAACGCAAATCTTCTGGAAATCAACCAGGCTAAGTCACGCATCAACCAGGCAAAGAAGGAAGGTAAGAATCCTGACCAGAAGGACCTGGAACTCGTGAAGACTGAGAAGCAGAACGCTTTCGCCATCTCACAGTACACCGACATCATGACCATCGAGAAGTTTGCCAAACACATCACCTCTCATGGTAGTGTTTATTCGAGAGCTGACATCAGTGCCATCCTCTACATCGCCGTAGACTGCATGCGTGAGATGTTGCTTGAGGGCAAGAAGATCCGTCTGGGCGACCTCGGTGATTTCTCTCTCCTTCTCACTTCGAAGGGTGCTGAGGATGCCGACAAGTTCACCTCGCAGAACATCACCGGCGTAAAGGTTCAGTGGGAGCCAGGTCAGGAGTTCAAGAACCTTCGTGATGACGCCGAGTTCAACCTCGTAGCCAGCCGCAGCGCTCAGGCAGCCGTTATCAAGGCGATTAAGGAGGGTAAGACCAACGTTGACCTCAACGCGCCAACTACTCCGGATAATACTCCTGGCGGTTCTACCCCTAGCGGTGGTTCAAGCACTACCGAGGGCGGCTCCGGCAATACTGAGGGTGGAGGTTCAAATACCGACCAGACCGGCGGCGAGGGGCAAGGCTCTGAATCAGGCTCAGACGGCGGCAATATGGGTTAGCCCCCAGCGGCTAGGGTGCTAGCCCCTAGCCGCAGCCACAACCTTCTAGCAGGACTCGCCCCACAAAGTAAACACTAAACATTAATCACTAAACATTAAAAAAGATGAAAGCGAACACTTGGAAAACAATTCTGCAGATAGCCATCAGCATTCTGACCGCTATCGCTACTACGCTCGGAGTAACGAGCTGCATGGGATAAAGAACATGGAGTCCACCTTTTATAATAAGCAGACTCAGCCATAAATAAAACGACCGCTCACCCAATACGAGGAGAGCGGTCTTTTTCGTTCTACCGAGAAAGCCGGTCATGAAGGGTCAAAGTCATTAAGGGTCATTATCATTTTCAACCCCCCAAAAGAGTCCGGTCATTTCCGGTCACGGTCATTTTCGGTCATTTTCATTTTTCATCCCCCCCCTAAGAGCCCGATTATTAAGGATTTCGGGTTAACAGAGGGTTACAACTATCCATTTACCACTTTTTCTACCGCCTTCACGCTTCAAGATTCCCTTCGCTTGAAGAGCAGCAATATCTCTTTCAATAGTACGTGTCGTAACAGTTTTCTTTCCCGACATTCTCTGCGCCAATTCCGGAATCGTTATTGCCGGATGAAGTTTAACAGCAGAAATGATATTCTGCTGACGTTCAGAAAGTTCTAACGTTTTGTCTTTCCCGACATTTTTTAAATCTTTCCCGACATTTATCACGACATCATCATCCATAGATTTTTCATACTGTTCTATCTCAGCCTTGAGATTTTGGATATGTTCTTGAAGCATGAAAGACTGGAATGGTAACATCGACTCTTCTTCTCGAGATGCATTAAGAGCTTCAATATAAGCTGCCTTATCATCAGTCATTACCTTTGTCGGAACAAGATTAAATTCAAACTG
>CAKQUG010000019.1 GCA_934277545.1 uncultured Alphaproteobacteria bacterium
ATATCTCCAGCCGGGAGATATGCTATGGAATCGCAACCCTAAATATTTGTATAAGAAAAAGTTTTTTCCTGATTTTATTGCCACATTTGCCACACACATACTAACTTGCTGGTATACAGTAGCTTAATGATGGCAATAGCCCCTATTTCTATTGCCACCTTATTGCCACCTATTGCCACACACAAGGTAACCGACTTCGCGATAATTATGCTAAAAATCTGTGTAATTAGCTGATATTCAGTTGTTTTATTTGCTTATTGCTTTTTCCCTGTTCATAGGGGCTCTTGATGCATTGACTGAACAAAACAAGGCTTTTTATGTTCAATACAGCCCTTTTTTCGTCTTTTTATCACTAAAAAATGGAAGTGAGGCTTACGTAATGTTTAAGTAAGGCTCACTTGAACTTCAAAAAAGGCTCTTTTGAACTTCAAAAAAGGCTCTTTCGAACTTCAAAAGAGCCTTACTTCATAATGGCCACGACGCTTCTGAAACTGCGTCGCGACGTAGCTGTTACTGCGTCGGGGACGTAGTTGTTGCTACGTCGCGACGTATCTGCAGCTACATCGTGACGTAATTTCTCCTGCATCGTTGGCAGAAATTCTCTATCTCTCCTTTACATGCTGATGGCTTCAATAAGCATATCGTTATATCTGTCTATCACATCGTCGTTGATACTTTTCAGATAAATGCGGGTGATTTTCTCTGAGTTATGCCCCATGCTGTCACTTATCACGCTGATGGGGATATTCTTCTCCTTGGCAATGGTAGCCCAAGAGTGGCGGGCGCAGTACATCGTTACTTTCATCGGCATGCCGATGCGCCGGGCAAACTTCTGCAATGCCTTGTTCACCCTACATTGGCGGTAGTGATACTGTTTCCTGACATCGGTGACTACGTTCTGGTTTACAATGCCCAGCAGATGCTTGCCATCGAGCGAAGGGTGGCGGTCTGCAATCTCTTGCATACAGGGACGCCATGCTACTCTCAGTTCTTTACCCGTTTTCTTCCTCTTGTATATGAGCTGCCCGTCCTTAAGGCTTCCTTTTTCAAGAAAGGCGATGTCCACGAACGACATGCCTCGGGTGTAGAAACTGAAGAGGAAGAGATCTCTCGCCAGCGCTTCCTCCTCGGTGATGGTTGTTGCAGCGACTATCTGATGGATGTTTTCCGCTGTAAGTGCTCTTTTTGCAGTCGAGGTGTTCTTGGTGAAAGAGTGGACGAAGGGGTTGCGGTCTTCTAATCCATATTGCTCCAGAGCTTTGTTGTAGATGGCTCGGAGTCGCTTCATGTAAAAAGAGATGGTGTTCAGCGTGAGACCGCTCTTTCTCAGATAACTCTCGTAATCTTCCATGATGAGGCTGTCGAGTTGGCAAATCTGCAGGTCTTTCTCTTTTCTGAATCTCATGAAGCTGCGCAAGGTGCACGTATATATTTCGGCAGACCGGTGCTTGCCATTTCTGTAGAGTCGCTGGGTGAGTTCCCTGACATATTCGCCCAGCATCGGACAAACATTCGTATCTTCTTTGGCTATTTGCAGCGCATCATGTTCGCTACCTTTCTCTATGACATATCCCAGTGCATTGTTTCTGTTGCTTACTTTGATGACGATTTCTGCATCTTGCCGAATAAGTTCCTGTGGAATTTCTATTCTTAGTATCATTTTTATGTGAATATTATGTTGAATGAAGTGCTTTGTTGTATAACAATTTAGTAAACTGCCAACAAAGTTACGATTAATCTCTGGATTACACAAAGCTTTTTCCGATATTCACATCTCAATGCCTTTATATGTAACTTTTGCCCCATACGCCCTGAAAGGGCAGAAGCTCATAGCCCAGGGCATCACCCTGGGTAATCATGAACGCAAACCTCTCGCCCTGTAAGGGCAAAAGCTTTAAAATACTTAGCAATAATAAAGCTTTTGCCCTTACAGGGGCGTCTTGCTGTTTGCCATTATACCCAGGGCGATGCCCTGGGCTAGGAGCTTTTGGGCTTTCAGCCCGTACTTAAACCACTTGCGAAACTTGAGTGAATTCACGTTTTTAAGTAAGCAGATGAAATCATGTACATCATTGAACAAGTTCATACGCTTCATTGAGCCGATAGATATGACTGCGCTGGGTTAAAGATACGACTGCGCTGGGCGGAAGATTCGATTTTGTTGGGTTATAGATTCGACTTCGTTGGGTAGAAGAGTCAATTTCGTTGGCTGAATAATATGGCTGCGTTGGCTGAACGAAGTAGCTCAGTTAGCTGAATGAAGCACTTGAGTTATCAGAATGAGGCGGCTTGGTATAATACGATTCGCTAGTCTGTTAGGCGATCCGCCGGAACGCCTAACGGAGGAAAGGACATATCCGGCTCTACGGATTTTTTTATTCTAAAAAATCTTTTTAACACTAAAAATTTGGCAATCTTAATTATTTGGTCTATTTTTGCACAAAAACAAGAAAAGTATGGCAATAGATAAAGTTAAATATTGGAAAGAACTTGCAGACTATGACATC
>CAKQUG010000020.1 GCA_934277545.1 uncultured Alphaproteobacteria bacterium
ATAAAGGTTGGAACAATTAAGCTCGATGTCAGCTATGAGTCAACAACGGTTGAAATGACAGAATATGTGCCAGTATGTCTTTCAGATGGCTCAGCTTTCAGCCGTGTTTTTGTTGAGTTCGTAAGAGGTGATAAAGCATGGTCAAGTGGTAAGGTGGAAATCAATTCCAATGGTGATGTCGTAGAATTAAACCTTTTAGAGGGCAAGGCCAACTCGTTTAATATAGCATGTTATGATGACAAGGGCAATATGCTCCCTTGTTTCCCCAATGAAATCACGATAATTCAAGGCTCTGTTGTCGGAGCTGCACCATTGCCTTATAATATAGGTATAGCCACTTGGAGCGAGGATAAAAAACGTAGTGTATTCCGTATGGCAAAGGGATTGGAAAAGAACAAGCCTTTGCCTGCAACTGGCGTAATCAATGATTTGAGAACCACCAGTCAACTGCGCCCAGGACTTTCAAGCGATGTCTTGATAGTGCCAATTCATCAAGTTGATGATTTTGCAGAGGCAGAAGGTAAATCCGCTTCTCTCTATGAGCATGTTGCAGATGTTGTTATTACAGGTGAGGACGTTGACACCCTTATACCTGCAGATAGCCTTGTTGATGTCACATTAAAGGTGGATTCTTCGGAGCAGATGAAACTTGAAGTACATTTCCTCTCTACAGACTTCACTGTAGAGAAAGTCCTTGATACGGGCAAGAAGCATACAATGGTGAATGCCAATGAAGAAATAAGCAAAGGATTTGCAGAAGCGGAGAGAAGTATAGAGGCTTTATCCGAAAGCGGTATAGACGTAAATGATTTACAGACCGAGCTTGCAGCTATCCGCACCGATAACGAGAATACAACTGAGAAAAAAGAGGTTCTCAACCATTTGCGTGAATTGCTGAGAAAAATAGAAAATCTTGATGCAGGGACAGAGTGGCAACGTGTTGAAAATGAGTTGCGCGAGGAGTTTGACAAACTCGAAAAGGCTCAGAATGACCTGGGAAATGACAAGTCCGCCCAGATGGTCAATCAACTGCGCACACAAACAGACAATGCTATCCGTACAAAAGATGTAAAAATAGGTCGTGAGGTCTTGGAACAGGTCAACAGCCTTTTCTTCCAGCTCACGATGATTTACCAATGTATGGGTATCATACGATACTGTAACGACCGCTTTGCTTCAATGCATTGGAAAGATTCCTCACGTGCTCGGCAACTTGTAAACCGAGGCATGGAGCAAATCAACAATAATCCTACGACAGAAGGTCTCCGCCAAATTGCAGCAGAATTGTTAGGGCTCATGCCAAGGGATGAAGCTGAGGGTGCTGGAGGAAAGTTGAAATAGTAAATAGAAATATGCATTTCAAGAAGAACGATAAAATAGATACATACACAGTAGCGTTTCCGCATAAGCAAGGGTCTTATGCGGAAACCTATCGTGTAAAAGATACAAGTGGCAAGACCCGCTTCTTGAAACTTATCAATTACTCAAAACTCAATCGTAATCAGATTGATGATAATGGTCGAGTGATAGAGGTTGAGATTGCCAAACTGTTGAATCACCATAATCTTTGTCAGTTTATAGACTCTGGCAATATGATGATGAACGGAAGTCAATATGCTTGGTTCGTCACCGAATTTGTAAGCGGAGAGACTTTGTCGCAGAGAATTATCCGTGATGATGAAATTAGCGTTTATGAGATAAAAACAATAGCAAAGGCGGTGTTGTCAGCATTGTCGTTTCTGCATTCACAGCCAATTCCTGTTGTCCATAACGAGGTGACGATACAGAACGTTTTCCTTAATCTCGTTGGAGAATTACAGGATTTGAAACTTATAGATTTTGGATATGCAAGATTCTTGAACCAATCACCAGCTAAGCCAGACTTAGATGAATTAAATCCGTTCTATCTTGCGCCAGAACGTTTTTCTGGAGCATGTTCTGTTCAGACAGACCTCTATTCTGTTGGAGCAATGATGTACCATCTCCTTTATGGAGAGTTGCCTTGGTTTTTAGATGTTTCAAGTAAGCGTGGGCAAGATATTATTGATTCCCTCTTGGCAGAACGAGACAAAGAACTTTTACTCACAAAAGAGGACAAGTATGAACTTGACGACCAACTGCTGAATGTGATAGCAAAATCTCTAAGCTATGATAGTGAAGATAGATTTCAAAGTGCAGATGAGTTTATAAAGGCAATTGACGGAGACGTAAAGATAGAACGCCAATCTACGAAACGTAAGATTTTATCACAACAGCAATCCGACAACACTCCAGTTTCTTCCGCTATCAAAAAGAAAGGTGAAGGTTTTGCAGCAGTTGCCGGAATGGAAGAGTTGAAGCAACAAAT
>CAKQUG010000021.1 GCA_934277545.1 uncultured Alphaproteobacteria bacterium
TGCCTAAGATGAAGGAGTATTACGAGAAGTACAAGGGTAAGTTTGAAATTCTTGGTGTAGATTGTAATGATACAGAGGCTAAGTGGAAGGCTGCTGTTGAGAAGCACCAGTTGCCATGGATTCATGTTTACAATCCTAAGGACAGTAAGGTTCTCAGCGACTATGCTGTTCAGGGTTTCCCTACTAAGATTGTGATTGATGCTAACGGTAAGATTATCAAGACAATCGTTGGTGAGGATCCTGCTTTCTATACTTTGCTTGATGAAGTATTGGGCAAGTAATGTTTTTAACATCAAACAATGTCGCCCTGTAAGTGCAAAATTATATTTGCTCTTACAGGGCGATTTTTTGTTTGTATTTAAGTTTTGCCCCACACGCCCTGAAAGGGCAGAAGCTCCTAGCCCAGGGCATCGCCCTGGGTATAATGGCAATCAGTAAGGCGCCCTGTAAGGGCAAAAGCCTTATAAATTGCCTGGTATTTAAAAGCTTTTGCCCTTACAGGGCGACAAGTTTGTATCCGTAATAACCCAGGGTGTTGCCCTGGGCTAGGGGCTTCTGCCCTTTCAGGGCGTGCTGCTTCTGGAGGTTTGGGGGCATCAACCCGTACTTAAACCGTTTGTCTTATTTTTATTTCTTTTTCTTCTTCAATTCCAGTTTCGGAATCTTGATTTTCTGTCCGGCCTTTACGGTGCCTGTACCATTCAGGGCTTCAACGTAGCATTCCATGCCGGAACCTAAATAGCGGTTACTGATCTGTTCGAGGGTCTGACCGGCGCCAACAGTAACAGTCTGGGCAACTCCTACGATGCGGTAAGCTCCAGTGCGTACACGTACGTCCTTGTCGTAATGGGCTGAAGATTCAGTTTTGGAAGCAACCTTATCTTCTTCCTTTGCTGCTGCTTTTGCTTTAGCCTTTGCCTCATCCTGCTTTGCGTTTTCTGCCTTGTCGCTTGCTTCATCAGATTGTTCCGCCAGTTTGACAGCTTCTGCAGTTTTAGCCATACGTATGCTGTCTTCAATCGCTTTCTGACGAAGCTTCTGCTCCTGAGAGAGTGGGGCGGCAACTGCGTTAGCTGGGGCTTTCTTGGCAGGAGCCTGATGATACTGGCTTAGCTGCATGGCTAGATGGTCACGCTGAGCAGTCATCTGACCATAGTTGAAAGCAAACCATCCCATTCCGCCTATCAGAGCTACTACGATGAGACAGACTGCAACGACCAGATAGCGAGGAATAACAATATGATGAGAATTGGAAGATTCTTCATCCTCTTCTTCTGTTTCGTTTGTTGCAGGAACTGCAGGTTCAACAGTTGCTTTCAAGGCTTGCTGCTGTTTGGCTAACTCCAGTCTTTCCTGTTCCAGTTTTTCCTGTTCCAGTCTTTCTTGTTCAAGTTTTTCCTGTTCCAGCCTTTCCTGTTCGAGTTTCTCCTGTTTCAGTCTTTCCTGTTCGAGTTTCTCCTGTTCCAGCCTTTCCTGTTCCTGTCTTTCCTGCTCTTGCTTTTCTTTTTCAAGCTTTTCTTTCTGTATTCTTTCCTGCTCCAGTTTGGCTTGTTTTAATTTTTCCAGTTTAGCTTGTTCAAGAGCAATTTGCTTAGACAACTCGTCTTCGTCTTCCTTTTCCTCTTTCTTCTCCGATTCGATTACGACAACATCCGGGTTGGGTGTAGCAGTTTCTTCTTCGTCCAGGAAATCAATCACTTCTGAAGGAGCATCTTCTGCCTGTTCTTCTCCAAACTTCTCATCGATTTCATCGAAATCTACACCGTCATTTACCACCACCGTTTCAAATTGGGCGAATGGCTTGTTCACGATTTCTTTCAGAATGTTGTCGGGTGTGAAGGTGAGCTTGTCTCTGCCTTCAATGGTGAAGCGCTCGCCCGTGTTTACATTGATGCTCTCACGGTCTTTCGTGGCCTGTACCTTAAAAGTGCCCAGCCATTTTATCTTCACCTGCTTGTCGGCTTCGAGTCCCTGGTTGCACACATCAAACATCTTCCGGATGAAGAGTTCTGCTTCCACCTGGCTCAGCCCGCTTTTGTCAGCAAGCAGTTTTCCGAGTGTATTTAAACTGAATTTGCTCATTGCTCATCCCCTCCATTCTTTAGTTTTTCCTTGACCGAAGCAACCGGTCGGAAACCCAACACCAACTTAGGC
>CAKQUG010000022.1 GCA_934277545.1 uncultured Alphaproteobacteria bacterium
GTGGATGCAGGAACAGAAGAAGTTCACCAGGGGCCTCCGGGATGCCACGTTCATGAACATCTTAAGGAAACGCCTCATGAAGACATTCCCGGATGCGGTATTTACCTATGGGAACATCACGAAAGTGGACCGGGAGAGATTTGGGCTTCCAAAGAGCCATGGGAATGATGCCACGGCTATCGCCCTTGTGAAAACCGGGATCCTTTCCGTTAAGGATAAGAAACCGGTTCTGTATATCCAGCAGGTAAGGAGAAAGAAACGCTCCCTTTATGAAGAGACACCGAGGAAGGGACGGAAGGAACCGAACCGGACAGCGGAACGGAACAGTAAGAACACAAAGGCAGTGACCTTCACGAAAAAGCGGGGCGGAAAGAGAACATCTGTTACCGCATGCCTGTTCGACCGCGTGGAACTGGACGGGAAGAAAGGCTGGATCTCCGGGTTTACCGGAACATCCTGTTATATGAAAGATGCAGAGGATAACTACATCCGTACATCCGGAAAATATAACCAGGTCAGCCTGTCAAAGCTCAGGATCCTGCATCACTGTGGGAACTGGGTCATTGGAGCAAGAAAACCTCTGGGGAAAGGCTGATGGCTCAAAGAGCCATGTTGCTTTCATCCCAGTAATGGAATTACCGAGAATTCCCGCCGAGTGTCTTAAAAGGGGGCAGAAGATGTACAGATATAAAATTAAGAAAGAACATAAAAAGTATATCAGAAAAGTAATGATCCGTAGTTTTTACCACTGGGAAGTGCTGGAAGAAGATCATGAGAGCGGAACTTGCACGATACATACAAATGCAGATCTGGATACTTTTGTAAAGATCCTGAATAGGGCATACTGCGAAAGCCTGGATGAAAAAGGCGGCCCGCTTACCGTAACAGATAAAGAACTGGAGCAGCAGTATTACATTTCAAGTCTGATGGAGCTGACAGGGAAAACTGCGCTTACTACTATAAAAATAAAAGACATTCCGAATATTTGTCTGGATTTTGCAAAAGAAAAACAAAAAATGTAATATTATTTACGCTTTTGGGCTGAAAAATGACATATTAAATATGACCGAAAGGTCAGTTGCTTCATTACAAATTCGGCTCCGGAGCGCGATATCCGGAACCGGCCTGCCAGTGCAGCTGCTATTTTCCTGGCTGGCAGGCCCTCCTTAATTTTATTTTATCCGGGTGCGTAGCCTGGATTTTTTGTTTTTGTTCAGACTTTTCGGCGTCGGATCTGACATATTAAAGGTGGCCAGATGATGGCTGCCTTTTTGTACTTTATCGGCCTTTGGAAAGCCGACATGCCTGGCTGGTTTTTGATCTTTCCAGCTGGGCATGACTCACCTCCGCAAAAAAATAAAAAAATTCATTTTTGTTTAGACTTTTTCGAGAAAAAATGACATATTAAATATGTCTGGATAGTATCCAGTACGTTTTTCATAAGTTCGATATCGGGCTGACACATCCCGGTATCATCCTGCCAGCCAGGTTTCCATGTATTTCTCAGGCTGGCAGGTTCTCCCTCATTTTTTTATATTTTTTTGTTAATCCGGGCGTTTGCCCGGATTTTTTAGAAAAAATAAAAAAGTTTGTTTTTGTTCAAACTTTTTCGAGAAAAAATGGCATATTAAATATGACTGAAAAACAGTCAAATTCATAACACTCTAGTGTCAGCTTCTCGGCTATTGAATAACCGAGCATGCTGAAAAGTATGCGAAGTTAGCAGTAGCACCCGAAAGGGCGCGCTGACTAGACTCAGGGTGATGGGATCCATTTACGATGGTGGATATCATTGCACTACGTCCCGGATATCAATACCCGACCCGGTTGTGCCCCAGCCGGTACAGGGTTCAGGCAACGGATGTCTCCCCGGAGAAGGAGGCACTGACCTGGAGCATGAAGTATCCGGAACTTTGTCGAGGGGCGATGACTCCCGTATGGGAGGGCAGGACTTTTGCGTACCTGCCACTATCAC